>NZ_JBIUWV010000001.1:0-1204834 GCF_044743635.1 Microbacterium sp. NPDC087589 | reverse complement strand
ATCGCCCGCGACAAAGAATGCCTGATCCCCGGATGCCACGTCCCCGCCTCCTGGTGCGAGATCCACCACGTCACCGAACACTCCCGCGGCGGGCCCACCCATACAGACAACGGTGTTCCGTTGTGCTGGTGGCACCACCGCTCCCTCGGCACCTCCGGGTGGGAGATCCGCATGAACGACGGCCTCCCGCAAGTCCGCGGACCGGCATGATGGGATCCCGACCAGCGATGGCGCACCCCACGACTCAGCGCGGAGCGAGTGAAACTTCCCGCGCGCCTCGCCCGCACCGGATGACACACGTGGGATCGCCCGTCACCGCGTCACCGCGTCACCGCGTCACCGCGTCACCGCGTCACCGCGTCACCGCGTCACCGAACGGTGAGTTCGAACCCGTCCACAGTCGGAACCACGGCGACCTGGGTGAGGTCGTCGACATGGAAGGTCGGTTCGTGCGAGGTCGCGTGCGAGCCGACCCCGATCACGCGCATCCCGGCGGCATGCGCGGCTTGGATTCCGGCACCCGAGTCCTCGAACACGACGCAGTCGGCGGGATCGACACCGAGAAGCTTCGCGCCCAGCAGGAAGCCTTCCGGGTCGGGCTTCGACGCCGACACGCTCTCGGCCGTCACCGTGAGAGCGGGCACCGTGAGACCTGCCTGTCCCATGCGGGCGTTCATCAACGTGACGTCAGCGGATGTCACGATCGCATGCGGGTAGGGGAGCAACGCCTCGAGCAGCACGTCGGCGCCCTCGATCGCGATGACGCCGTCGACGTCCTTGCTCTCGTTCGCCAGCATCTCGGCGTTCTCTCGAATGTTGATCTCGTGATCCCGCTCGGGAAGCATGATCGCCATGCTCTGATGTCCCTGTCGGCCGTGCACGACGCTCAGCACCCTCGCGGGGTCGATTCCGTGCGGCGCTGCCCACGCCAGCCACAGGCGCTCCACGACGGCGGTCGAGTCGACGAGAGTGCCGTCCATGTCGAGCAGGACGGCGCGGGCGCTGATGGTCTCGGTCATCCCTTCAGGCTACTGCGCAGCATTCGAAGTCCGAGACGGCTGACCTCCTCATCCACCGAGGTAGGCGCGATGCAGCAGCTGCGAATCCTCCTTCAACGCCTCGGCGGTGCCCTGGAACGACACGCGGCCCCCGGCGACCACGACAGCCTCGCGAGCGAGTCCGAGGGCGAGCTGCGTGAACTGCTCGACGAGGAGCACTCCGACCCCGGACTCGGCGATCGACTTCACGATCGGCATGAGCCGCATGAAGACCACCGGCGCGAGACCGAGCGACATCTCGTCGATCAACAGGATCCGTGGCTTCGCGGCGAAAGCACGGGCGAGCACGACCATCTGCTGTTCGCCACCCGACAGCAGAGCGGTGGGCGAGTCGATGCGCTTCTCGAGCTCGGGGAACTGCGCGAGCGCAGCATCCAGTTCCGCAGGCGTGCGCGCTGTGAGCGAGATGTTCTCGCGCACGGTCAGCGACGGGAACACGGCCCGCCCCTGCTCGATGTGCACGATGCCACGGCGGGCCCTCGACACCCGGGACAGCTTGTCGATCGGCTCGCCGTCGAGCATGAGTGACCCCGCGGTGTGCGGGGTCACACCCGACACGGATTCGATCAGGCTCGTCTTGCCGGCCCCGTTGGGGCCTACCAGGGCCAGCACCTCGCCGGCTCGCACCGTCAGCGACACATCCGAGATCACCGGCCCCGCTCCGCGGCTGACCGTCACCCCTTGCAGCACGAGTTCGCTCACTTCAGCAGCTCCGTCTCTCCCATGTACGCCTTCACGACCTCCGGGTTCGTGAGCACCTCGGCCTGCGGCCCGCTGGCCAGCACCCTGCCGAAGTCGAGCACGGTGAGCGTCGGGCACACCGAGCGCACCAGATCCAGGTCGTGCTCGATGATGATCAGCGCCACGCCGTAGCGAGCGGGCAGCTCCCGCAGCCGCGCGGCGAGAGCGAGGTGCTCGTCGTGCGACAGGCCGGCCGCCGGTTCGTCGAGGATCAACAGCCGCGGTCGGGAGATCACGTTCGCCGCCACCTCTACCAACCGTCTGGTGCCGACATCGACACTCGAGAGACGGGCACCCGCCGGCGGGCATCCGAAGAACTCCAGCACCTCGTCGATGTCGGATGCCGCCAGTCGCCGTCGTGCGACGAACCGGACGTATGCGCCCACCGTGAGCGCAGGCGGCACCCTGTCTTGCTGGAAGGTGCGGCGCAGCCCGAGTCGTGCGCGTCGTGTCGGCGAGAGACCAGCGAGGTCTCGATCTCCGAGCAGCACCCGACCGCCATGCTTGGGCAGGAAGCCGCTGATGGCATCGACGAAGGTCGACTTGCCTGCTCCGTTCGGACCGATGAGTCCCATGATCGACGCCGCGGGCACCTGGAACGACACGTCATCCAGCGCCTTGAGCGCACCGAACTGCACCGTGAGTCCCTCGACCGTGAGCACGGGTATACCGTCCACTGAGCGCTCGTCGAACGTCGCGGTAGTCGTCGTCGTGATGGCCGCGTCACCCGCCTCGGCATCCGGAGGCAGCGCAGTCAACGTCGCGGACGCCGTCTTGCGATCCGCGCGCTTCCAGATGAGGTGGCGGATTCCCTGCCCGAGGTTCGTTCCGCTGGTGATCGCCTGCACGCCGAGCACACCGAAGACGACGAAGGCCCAGTCCTGCGGCACACCCCATCGCTTCAGCAACTCGGGGACGAGTACCCAGAGGATGCCGCCGAGGATCGCCATGTCGATCAGGTGCGCTCCCGACATGACGGCGAGCACGTAGAGGGCGAGTGACTGCAGCGGGGTGAAGCTCGACGCGAACGGCAGCTGCACCTGCCCGGCGAGCAGCCCTCCCGCGATGCCTCCGAGTGCGGCCGAGACGGCGAACGCGGTGAGCTTCGCGCTCTGCACGCTCTGGCCTGCGGCTGCGGTGCCGCGTTCCGAGAAGGCGACGGCCTTCCAGCTCGATCCCCACCGCCCGCGCTGCAAGAAGAACACGCTCAGTGCGCAGACGGCGAGCACCACGACCGAGAGGAAGAAGAACTCGCGGTCGTTCGAGAACATGGTGGGGCGCTCGACCGCCGTGCCGTCGGCGGACCCGGGGAACTGGATCTGCACGAGGGTCACGTCTGCGGCAGCGGCGAAACCGAGCGTGACGACGGCGAGGTTGACACCGCGCAGTCGCAGCGCCGGCAGCCCGACGAGGATGCCGACGAGGCCGGCGGCGATGCCACCCATCACGAGCCAGACGACGAAGCCGCCCGGCGCCTGCATGACGTTCAGCAGCGACACGATCCAGGCGCCCACCGCAGCGAACGTGAGCTGGCACAGCGCGATCATGCCGGCAGACCCGGTGACGATGCCGAGGCCCAGGATGGCGATCGCCGCGACGACCGCGCTGATCGCGAGGAAGACGAAGTAGCCCGGGAGCGCCGCACTCAGGATGGCACCCACCCCCACCGCGACGGCGGCGACGGCGAGAGGCCAGGACAGACGGAACCAGGGACGGTCAGCGAGCGGCATCCCACACCTCCTTGCGCTGCGTCCACAGGAGCAGGACGACGATGAACAGGAACGGGAGGAAGTTACGCACGAGCGCGACCTCGTCGATCTGCGCGACGAGACCGCCGAGCACACCGAGCACGACTCCGCCGACGACGGCGAGGTCGAGTCGGCGGAAGCCGCCGAGCAGCGCAGCGGCCGCGGCGGGGACGATGAGCATCGCGAGGCTGGTCGCGTCGTTCGACTGCGACGGCGCGATGATCATGATCGCGATCGCGCTGATCACGCCGGTGACGAACCACACGGCGATCGACAGCGGACGCGATCGGATGCCGAGGAGCTCGGCGGTCGTCGGCCGCTCCGACAGCGCGCGCAGCTGCGTGCCGACTCGCGTTCGGCGCAGGACGATCCGCACCGCGACCGCCGTCACGATCGCCATGACGACTGTGGCGATCGTCACCTGACTGATCACGACTCCGCCGAGGGAGAATGCGGGGCCGGCGATGATCGGCGTGAACGGCTGCGGCTTGTTGCCGAACAGGATGAACGACATCGAGATCAGCAGGAGCAGAGGCCCGACGGTCATCGCCGATCGGGTGGTGGTGGAGGCCTCGGAGAGCCAGGTCGCGGCGATCCATCCGATCGCGGCTGAGAGGAGTCCGCCGACGAGCACGCCGAGCACGGACCCGAGCCAGATCGGCAGCCCCAGCTCGCTGACGAACCATACGGCGCTGAAGGCGCCGAACATCCCGGTCGCGGCCTGCGCGAAGTTGACGACCCGCACGAGGCGGGACATCAGGGTCAGGCACACTCCGAGGACCGCGTAGAGACCGCCGGCGGCGAGACCGGCGATGGCGCCTTGCAGCATGAGGCGTCCTTTCTGGTGTGAGGGAGGAGAACCTGCCGCCGAGAATGCGCTCGGCGGCAGGCGAGGTGCGGCTACTCGCCGATGCGGAGCCAGTCGTCTGCGACCTTCTCCCAGGCGTTCGTGCCGGATTCGAGGATGATCGGCCAGCCGGCGGTGTTCTGCGTGCCGAAGGCGTAGGGGGTTCCGACCATCGGGTTCTCGATCGGGTCCATTCCGCGCAGCGCCTCGGTGACGGTCTCACGCGTGATGTCGCCGTCCATGCCCTCGAGCACCTCGATGAAGTAGGTCGCCGCGAGGTATCCGCCCTGACTGAACGAGGTGAGGGGGATGTCGTTGGCCTCCATCAGCTCCCGCCAGTCGGCATTGATCTCGTTGTCGTCCGTGAACGGGTAGAACTCGGCCGGGACGTAGATCCCGGCACCCGCATCGTCGATCGCTTCGGCGAAGTTCTCGCTGTAGACGCTGGTCAGGTAGAGCCAGGTCACGTCATCCCACCCCTGGGCGTTCGCGGCCTTGACCTGTCCGATCGCGTCGGGTTCGACGGGGTTGATCGCGAGCGCCTTGCACCCCTGTTCGCGAGCCTTCACGATGTAGGGCGTGTAGTCCGAAGCGCCGTAGGGCACGGTGTCGTCGACGTACTTCGGTTCCTTGCCGGTGATCTCGGTCCACTTGTCGATCGCGGCCTGGTAGGTCGGGCGCGTGGATCCCGCGATCTCGAGCAGGATGCAGATGTCGTCGAGACCGAGCACCTCCGATCCGTACTGCAGGGTGAGGGTCATGTCGTTGAACGGGCCGACGTTCGCGGGTGAGATGTTGTCGCTGGCGAAGCAGCCGGTGTCGACTCCGATGCCGGGAAGCGACAGGATCTCCTCCTGCTCGTAGTACTTCGCGTTGATCTCGCACTCGATCAGGCTGGCGGAGCCGACCAGTGCGACGGCACCGTCGCTGCCGACCAGCTCGCGGGCGGATGCCGTCGCGGTCGCCGGGTCGCCCTTGTCGTCGAGGGTCTTGTATTCGATGCTGCGTCCGTCGAGACCGCCGGCCTCGTTGAACGCGTCGAACACGGCGGCCGCCGCGAGAGATGCCTCGGGGAACGTCGCCGGACCGCTGATCGTGTTCACGGAGCCGACGACGATGGGGGCGCCTTCGCCGCCTCCGCTGCCGTCTCCGCCGGCGCAGCCGGCCAGGGTGAGGGCTGCCACGGCGATGAGCGCCGCAGTGCCGGATACTCGCTTGTTCATGTGATTCCTGCCTCTCGTGTGCGTGGGACTGCTGTGGTCAACCGCGCAGTGCGCGGTTGACCAGTTCGGTATCGGTGAACTGCTCGAACGCGACGACCCTGTGGTCGCTCAGGCGCCAGACGTGCGCGACGCGGGCGGCGAAGAATCGGCCGGTCGCTCGGTACGTACCCGAGTAGGTGCCGACGCCCACGACGACGTCTCCGCCGTCGATGACCTCGTCGATCGCGACCGTGTAGTCGTCCCACTCGTCCTGGATGCGCTGGAAGACACCGGCTGCCACAGCATCCGGCCCCAGGTACGTGCCGGCGTACGGGAACCCGGCGGCCTCCGTCCAGCTCACGTCGTCGGCGAGCGGTGCCAGCATGCCGACGAGGTCGCCGCGATCGCTGGCCGCGTAGTGCTCGGCGATGATGTCTGCGTTGTTCATGGTGATGTCCTGCCCGGGTCTCGGCGCCGGGTCAGACGGGCTGAGCGTCGGGGTAGTCGACAGAGCCGAGCGGGTAGATGTGGCCACCGCCGCGCGAGTGCTCGGCGTCGCCGTCGCCGTTGAGGCCGAGGAAGATGCCGGTCGTCATCAGCTGGTAGCCGAGGTCGTGCAGCCAGACGCTCGCGACCGCGATGCGGAACTCGCGGAAGCAGAAGAGGTAGAGCCCGTCGGCGAACTTCCAGACGGTCGACAGGTCCATGTCGCCGTGACCGCGCTGCACACCCTCCAGGCACTGCCATGCATAGCGCTGGCTCGAGATGTACACGTGCTCGTAGAGGTGATGGGGGCTGTACCGGTAGATGTTGCGCTTGCCGATGAGGTCGCGGCTCGGCCCCGGCACCTCGCCCGTCGCGGCGCCGCCGTCGGTGGTCGCCGCCCAGAAGTCCTGGCCGACCTGCGGGGTGCCCTCGATGGCCTCGGCCGCGATCCGCGACCGCACGACGGTCGCCCGGTGCGTCGTGGTCGAGTAGACGACCGTGATCGCCTCCCGCTCCCGGCTCTCGAGCGGGATGTTCACGAACACCACATCGTCGCGCACGGTCACGGCGTCGTAGGGGTCGGTGCCCGAGTTGCCGAACCCCGACCACGTGACGGCGATCGCGTCGAACGTCACCGAGAGCGTCGAGCCGTCATCGAGCGTGAGCGTCAGCGCGGTGCCCGACAGTGACGCGTTCGGCAGTCGAAAGGTGTCGATGCCCGCGGCGAACTCGTCGTACGTGCGCCATTCGTCGAGGGCGGAATCGGTCGTGACAGGGGCGATCATGGGGGTCCTGACGTCGCATCCAGCGGAGCATCGTCGCTCCGGGCATCGCGTCATCGCGGTGCGCTTGCCCCATGCTCCGGCGGCGCACGGCATCCACTCAAGAGAAGCGGCACCATCGCGCGCCGACAGTCAACCGGCGTGCCCTGCAGAGCAAGGACGCATCAGGCGGACCCGACGGAGACGGTTCGCGGGCGCGTGCTCAGCGCGTGCTCAGTGTGCGTGCTCGTGCGCGTGCTCAGTGCGCCGCGCGGTACTCGCTCGGGGAGATTCCGAATGCGGATTTGAATGCGCGGCTGAAATGCGCCGCATCGACGAAGCCCCAGCGGGCGGCGATCGCCGCGACAGGCCGCTCGGCGAGCATCGGGTCGAGCAGATCGCGACGGCACTGCTCGAGGCGGCGCGTGCGGATCCAGGTCGAGACGGTCACGCCCTGCTCTTGGAACAGCCCGTGCAGGTGGCGGGTCGAGATGAAGTGCGCCGAGGCGATGGTCGCAGGCCCGAGATCAGTCGAGGCGAGGTTGCGGTCGATGTGCGAGCGGATGCGCTGGACGAGAGCGCGGTGAGGATCAGTCGACACCTCATCGAGGCCGAGCTCGCGAGTGAACACCGTGGTGACGAGATCGAGGGCACTGTGCGCCAGCCGGGCACCCGTCGTTCCGGCGAGCTGATCGAGGTTGCCGGCGAGCTGGGTGAGATAGGGCACGACCACCCCGCCGAGGCCGCCCTGACCGGAGATGCGCACAGCGGTGAGCTGCCCGATCATGTCGGACGGGAGGCTGATCAGGTGCTTCGGGAACATCACGACCATCGTGCGGAAGTCGTCATCGAATACCAGGGAGTACGGTCGGTCGGTGTCGTAGACCGCGAGATCACCGGCCTGGAGCACGGCTTCCCGGTCGTCCTGGATCAGCATCCCGGTGCCGGCGAGCATGAGGCTGAGCTTGAAATACGACCGGTCGCTGCGCGCGATGAGCTCGGGCGTCCGCTCCACGACGTGGGAGGTGGCACGCACCTCGTTCACATGCACCTCGTCGACCGACGCCCCACGGATGATCCCGCGGAAGTGGTCGGGCCCGGCCGTCGACACCTGCAGTGGCACGAAGGACTCGGAGACGGCGGCCCGGAAATCGCTGATGTTGCGCGCGACGAGAGTCGACACCGATTCGGCGGGGGCGGCGGGGGCACCGTTCATGAATGATCACCTCGGGTGGTGGAACGACGACGTTGTATACGATCCGTGCCGTGATGCTATCACCGCCACGGTCCGGAGGGCGAGGCTTCTATGATGTGGGCGGAGGCCAGTGATGCGATATCTCGGCGAGAAGGTCAGGCAGGTCCTGCGTCAGCTGCGCGGACCGGACACAGCGGATGCGGTGTTCGAGGCCACCGCGCTCATCGTCGGGGCGGTGTTCTTCGTGCTCGGGTTCGCGATCGGGTGGCCGGTCTTCTGGGGCCAGGAGATGGCGATCAGCGGCACCGGCTCGATCGGTGCGTTCGCGGCCTACGGCGGCGCGATCACCGCTGTGCTGGCCTTCGCGCTCGGCCGCCTCGTCGTCAAGCCCGCCACGGTCGCGCCCGACGGCACCCGCGATGGATTCAGCGTTCCGGGCGACCGGCTCCGGTGGTACGACCTGGCAGCCATCGCCTTTGCACACGCGGCGATCGCGTACCTGGGGTGGCTCGGCATCGCCGAACTCCTCGAGCGCAGCTTCACGGGCGCCCCGGTCTTCGCCTTCCCCGGGGCGATCCTCGTGGCTGTGGCGTTCGCGCTCACCGCCTATGTGGCGTTCCTCAGCGCCGTCGCGCTCACACCGACAGTGCTGTCGCTCGTGCTCGCGGTGTTCCTGGTGGTCGGCGCCTTCGCCGCGATGCTCGCCTCCAGCGATGTGTACTGGTGGCAGGACAACCTCTCGGCGCTCGGCATGAGCAGCAACAGTGCTTCGGCCGCCTTCAACGTCACACTGATCATCGCCGGCGTCATGGTCACGACGATCGCGCGCTATGCCACCGCGGGGCTGCCGGTGGATGATCCGATCGATCGTCGCGGACGGCGCGTGGTGCGAGGCGGGCTCATTCTGATCGGCATCTTCCTCGCGTGCGTCGGGATCTTCCCGGTCGATGAGTTCTTCCTCGTGCACAACACGGTGGCGACCGGCATGACCGTCGCGTTCGCCGTGATCGTCGTCGGCCTGCCCTGGTTCGTGCGCACGATACCGCGAGTGTTCGTCGCGCTCGGTTGGGTCTACGTGCTCGTGATCGTCCTGCTCGGCGTGTTCTTCGCCGTCGGCTACTACAACCTCACGGCGGTCGAGCTGATCGCTGCGGTGCTGATCTTCAGTTGGATCATCGTGTTCCTGCGGACGGCCGGGTCGATCGATCCCGAGGGTCGGCACGAGCCGGTGCCGGCCTGAGCTCCGATCTTCAGCGCAGCGGCTGTGTGGCGTCGGCGGTGCGCTGGAGGGCGTGGATGGTGTGCGCATGCCGCCGCTGAGCGACGCCGACGAACAGGCAGTCGACGAGAGCGAGCTGTGCGATCCGGCTCACCATCGCCCCGGCGCGGAGGCGCGGCTCACGGGCGCGGGTGAGCAGCGCGTGGTCGCAGCTCTCGGCGACGGGTGACGATGATCCTCCCGTGACACCGATCGTGATGCCCGCCGCAGCCCGCGCGGTCTGCAGGAAGTGCACGGTCTCACGTGTCGTTCCCGAGTGCGAGAAGCCGATCGCGACCGTCTTCCTGGCTCCGAGCGACGCGGCGGCGCTCGCCTCGTGCGCGTCGGTGAGCACGATCGCCGCGTGTCCGATGCGGAGCAGTTTGCGGCCGAGGTCGGCTGCCGCCTGTCCGCTCGCGCCGACTCCGAAGAGCAGGACGCGATCGGCGTCGTCGATCGCGTCGACCGCAGCAGCGAGGCCGTCGTAGTCGAGATTCGCGATGGTCTCCTCGATCGCGAGCAGCTCGAGCGCAGCGACCTTCGCCGTCGCCTCACGCAGCGTGTCGGCGGCGGAGATCTCAGAACCGAAACCGGACGCTGCAGGGAACTGCACCGATTCACGGCCGAGTTCGGTGGCGAGTGCCATCCTCAGTGCCGCGTAGCCGTTCACGCCGATGGCACGGCAGAAGCGGACGACCGAGGCCACCGAGGTGTCGCATCTCGCCGCGATCTCTGTGATCGTGCTGTCGACGACGATGGTCGGGTCGTCTGCGATCGTCCGAGCGATGCGCGCCAGCGACGGCGGCAGCTTCTCGGCCGCTGTGGCGATCGTCGTCTGGATGCTCATGGCTCTCCTGGCGTGGGGCGGGTTTCGGTTGTGTGAACAATTCTTTCACGCATGAATGCTGATGCGTAGACTATTTCCATGCATTCTCCGCGCGTCCTCGTCGCCGTCGACCTCGGCAAATCGCGATGCCGCGCGGTGAGCTCCGGTCCGCGGGGCACAGGCGATCACGGCGCGCACCGTCGACCCGTGTACGACGGCATCGGAGCGCCCGGTCTGGCGGCGGCAGACGGCGTCGCCGCAGCGCTCGCCGCGATCCTTCCGCTGAGGGAACGGCTCGACGGGTCGATCTCGGCCGTGTCGGTCGGCGCTGCGGGTGCCTGGGCGGCGCCCGAGGCCGCGTTCGAGCTGGCGCGCGGCCTCGCCGAAGCATTCCAGGCGCCGGTCGCGGTGACCTCTGACGTCGTGTCCGCCCATGCGGGAGCCCTCGACGGCGGGGCAGGAGTGCTCCTGATCGCCGGAACCGGAGCAGCGGCCCTCGGCGTCGACGGCGAGATCGCCACCCTCGTCGACGGATGGGGCCCCGAGCTGGGCGACTTCGGCAGCGGATCCTGGTTCGGGCGCGAGGCGCTGCGTGCCGTCCTGCGCGCCTCGGTCGGTCTCGCGCCCACGACGGCGCTCACAGATGCGGTGGCCCCGACGATCGGTGCCACCGCCGCGATTCCCGCCTGGCTTTCGACCGGTGGTCCGCTGCCCCGGCGCCTCGCGACCCTGGCGCCGCTGGTGCTCGATGCGGCAGAGAGCGGCGACGCGGTCTCGGCGGAGATCGTCGCCGAGGGCACCCGTCTTCTCGTGGCGTCGGCTGTCGCGGCGTCTTCGTCCAGCCGCGATGTCGCGCTCCACGGCGGGCTCACTGAGCACGTCTGGTTCCGCTCGGTCCTCGACCAGGCGCTGCGCGCCGCAGGACACGCTGTCGCCGTCTCTGCCGGTGACGCCCTCGACGGAGCGCTCCTGTTGGGGGAGCGCACTGATCTTCCCCATGAAAGGTTCGTGCATCGTGCCGAATGAACACGCCAGACTGACCGCCCTCCTCGACGTCCTCTCGACGCTCGGCACGGAGGCGTCGACGACGCAGCGGGGCGATCTCGACCTGCTCGAGACCGCCGAGCTCGTTCGGCGCATGAATGCGGAGGATCACCGCGTCCCGACCGCCGTCGGGGAGCGCAGCACAGAGATCGCGGCAGCGGTAGACGGCATCACCGAGCGCTTTCGCGCCGGCGGGCGCCTCATCTACCTCGGGGCGGGCACCGCGGGCCGGGTCGGAGTGCTCGACGCCAGCGAATGCCCGCCGACCTTCGGCACGGACCCCTCGATGGTCGTGGGACTGATCGCCGGGGGCGAGACGGCGATCCGCGCCGCGGTCGAGAACGCCGAGGACGACGACCGGGCCGCGGCGATGTCGCTGCAGGAGCTCGGGCTCACCGAGCGCGACACGGTCGTCGGCATCTCGGCGTCAGGTCGCACGCCGTACGTCGTCGGTGGCCTCGAATTCGCGCGGGGAGTCGGGGCGCTCACCGTCGCGATCGCCTCGAACCCGGCATCCGAGATCGGTGCCGTCGCCGAGATCGCGATCGAGGTCGTCACCGGGCCCGAGTTCATCTCGGGATCGACGCGGCTGAAGTCGGGGACGGCGCAGAAGCTCGTCGTGAACATGCTCACCACCCTGTCGATGATCAAGCTCGGCAAGACGCACCACGGCGTCATGGTCGACCTGCTGGCCACGAACGAGAAGCTGCATGCGCGCTCGATCCGCACGGTCACCGAGCTCACCGGCTCCGGGGTCGACGAAGCATCTACCACGCTGGATGAGGCCGGCGGCTCTGTGAAGCTCGCGATCCTGATGATCTCCACGGGGGCATCTGCAGATGCCGCGGCTCGCGCGCTCGACGGTGCCGACGGAATCCTGCGCGTCGCGATCGCCCGACTCTCTTGAGGGGTACGTTCGCCGCGTGCTTCCGTCAGGGGCTGCCCGATGACGATGACCCACTCACCTCCGACACCGACGCCGACACTCAGTGGGCGCAGGTGCAGCCGTCACCGCCTCCGCAGCATCCGGCGTCCGATGAGACGTGCGCCTGCGACGATTCCGGCACGTCCATCGCGGGGTTCTGATCGAGGAAGCCGTTCGGCTTGAACCAGAACCCGGCGTAGTCGACCGGCATGATCGGCCAATCCTCAGGGCGAGGGAAGTGCGTGAGGCCGAACGTATGCCACAGCACGATGTCCTCGCCGTCGAGCGACCGGTCGCCGGCCGAGTACTCCGGCAGGCCCGATCCGCCCTGATGCGCGTTCGGGTATCGACCGGCGGGCCAGATCTGACCCCGCTCATGCTGGGTCGCCCACAGGTGCTTCGTGGCGAAGGTCGCGCGTGCGGCGACCGATGACGCGGGGTCGGCCATCAGCAGTGCGGTGGGCTGGGGGATCAGGTGGTATGCGGTCGGGCGCCCGACGCGGTTCGTGCGCGTCGTGCTCTGCACCTCCCAGGCGCGCGCGACAGACGTGTCAGCGTCGCGCTGCGCCTCGCCCTCGGAGAGCAGCTGCGTCTCCGACCAGGTGAACGCGTTGCCGAACGGGTTGTCCGGCCCCATCGGTATGCGCTGCGCGTCGATCTCGAACAGGCGGTTCTCGTCGCCGTCGATCGCGACATCGAGCCGGGCGCAGAACAGGTGCTGGTGCACCGGGGCGAACACCCCCGGGGCGAGCTCGGTGGCGTGCTTCTGACGCACGCCGGGTTCGCCTGCGCCGGCGAACACGATTCCGGTCGCTTTGGCCACGACCTCGATCGAGCCGTCGAGGTAGAAATGCCAGTAGAAGCCGTAGTCGTAGTTGCCGATCGTCGAGAAGTACGACACCACGAAGCGGCGCGAGCGGCGCACGTCCGAGCGTCCGGCGAGGTCGGTGTGCTTCCAGAGGATGCCGTAGTCCTCTTCGTGCATGCAGACGACGTTGGGGATGCGCACGGGGTGGCCGTGGTCATCGGCGACGTAGCCGTCGAGGTAGCGGATCACGCCCAGGCAGTCGCAGCCGAGCTCGAGGTGGTTCGCGTTCTTGCCGAGCAGGTACTCTCCGGCGTCGAAGTAGCTGATCCAGAAGCGGCCAGGCGCGGTGTCGCCATAGGGCACGACCATCTCGGGCACGCTGGCTCTGCTGAGCACCGAGCGTCCGTCGAACGCGACGTCGTGCAGCACGAGCCCCTCGCGCGCGTTGAAGCTGACCCGCATCGACCAGTTCTCCCACTCGACGAGTGATCCGGAGACCGCGAAGCTCGGCCCCTCGGGCTGGGTGATCTCGATGGGCTTGAGCGACGTGCGCGCCTCGCCCTGCACCTCGGGGTAGTAGTTGCCGTGGCCCGCGGGCACCGGCACATCGCCCTCGTCGTCGATGCGGATCACGCTGTTCGTCGTGAGGTCGATGTGCACGACCAGTCCCTCGACGGGGTGTGCCCAGGGGGAATCGTCCTCGTCGTACTTCAGGAACGTGAGGGAGCGGATGACGCGGCGTCCCACCTCGTCGGCCCGGCCGGTGTAGCCCGGAGCGAGCGGGCCGCAGAAGGCGAGCTCCATGTGGTCTGCGAGTCCGCGGCGGGTCATCGCCGCCTGCCACTCGGGCGAGGCCTTCGCGATCGCCGCGGCGCGCTCGTACTCCTCGAACAGGTACTGGGGCTGGCCGTATGGGGGCGCATCGTTGGGAACCCGCTCGTTGCGCACGACCTCACCGCGGGTGATCGAGACGACGACCTCGGTGGCCACGCCTGTCGCGGTGTCGAGCAGGGTCGCGTCGACCCGACGGTCGATGGGGGAGCCGGGCGTCCACATGGCGAGCTCCTGCCTGGAGGGTTCGTCCGGCAGGAGCATCGGGACTCTGACGGTGTCGCCGAGCAGCCCGGCGGACTCGAGCACCGCGCGGGCTGCGGCGATCTCGGTGCCGGTGAGCGGGTCGAGCGGATGCGGTGCGGGGATGCGGTCGATGGCGACGGGCTGGGGGTGGGACATCGGCGTACCTCACTATTTCGAGCGATCGCTCAATAAACGGATTGGGTCGATGGTACGACGGTGCGGCGGGGCGCACAAGAGTGCACCCGGGATCCTCTCTGCGAGAGGAGCGGAGTGGATGCGGGTGCAGAGTGCAGAGTGCGGGTGCAGGGTGCAGGGTGCAGGGTGCAGAGTGCGGGGTTCGGAGCGCGGGGTTCAGGCTCGCCAGGGCGAGAGGATGCTGTCGAGCACTGCGAGGTGGGCTTCGGCGCCCCGAGGCTCGGTAACCTCCAGGACCTGCTGCCCGTATGTGATCGATCGGAGTAGTGACATCATTGCCTGCTTCGGTGTCGCGGCTGACAGCTCGCCGTCGGCGACCGCCTCATCGATGGCCTCGCTGATGCCATCCTGCCAGGTTGCCAGCGTGGGTGACCCGGCGTCGGGGGAGGAGGCGAGTGTCGCGAGGCGTCCCCAGAATCCGACGACCACGTACGCCTCGGTGCGTGTCTCCGCCTCGACGGGAAGGACCTCGCGCATCAGGGCGTCGAGTCTGTTCAGTCCACGCAGCCCCGTGGTCACCGATCGGATGCGCTCGTGCGTGCGTCGGGTGATCTCGGCCGCTGCCGCGCGGATCACGTCGTCGAATCCGTCGAAGTAGTGCCAGAGCGATCCTGTCGCGACGCCGAGCTCTTTCGCCACCGCGCGAGACGACACCGCCTCGTGCCCGTCGCGGGCGGCCACGGTGAGCAGCGCCTCGGCGATCTGCCGGCGGCGCTCATCGTGATCGACGACACGGGGCACCCGCCCATCCTGCCGTATCGCATGCGGGTCTAGCTATTTTGAGCGACTGATCAATATAATCCGAGTCGTGGATCCACTCCTCCCCGCAGCATCGTGGCTGATGGCGTTCGCCGCCGCCGTCTCGGCATCGGCCTGCGTCGCGGCCTGGCGGGCGGTGCCCTGGCAGGGGAGGCAGACGTCGCTGATCATGGCTGCGGCGATGGTCGTGATGGCGGTCGCCGAGGGCGACGCGCTGAGCGGTCTGGTGCTCGGCGGCTTGCTGCTGCTCTCGGCGATGCTCGGCACCGTCGGTGTGCGGGGCACTCCGTCTGCGGCGTCATGTTGTCATCGGGCGCTGGTGTCTCTCGTGATGGCGATCTGTGCATTCGAGAGCATGTCGACGGGCGAGACGCGAGCGGTCGGCGCTGCCGCCCATGGCGGGCACGGGCTCGATGGGCTCCTCTCGGTGCTCGTGGTGGTCGGTGTCGTCGGTGTCGTGCTCTGGACGCTCGTCAGCGAGTGGATGCGCGTGCGGAGTCCACGCTCGAGGACCGCCCGCCTGCTCGCGCTCGAGTCGTGGGCGATGGCGGCCGGACTCAGCGTGATGTGCTTCGGCTTCTGAAGTTGCGGAATCGACGCAGCGGGTCCAGTGCCGGGGAGTCCTCGGCGCGAAACCGGCCGAGCGTCAGTGCGCACCACCGAATTCGATCAGCACGGCAGCCGGGAAGCCGTGATTTCAGAACCCCGCAGCGCGGCGCGTACCCTGGAGGCATCCCCCGAAGCTCACCCGGCAATCTCGCGCGCCGGCGACCTCGGCGCGCTCACACATGCAAGGACGCAGATGAACGTAACCGCCGCACCCCATGACGACTGGACGGCGAGAGAGGAGCTGGCCGAGCGGATGATCCCGCTCATCGGCGCACTCAAGCGCGAACGAGACGTGGTCACCTCCCTCCACGGACACCGACTGCTCGGTCTGTCTGCCACCGGCATCGTCGAGGTGCACGACAGGGTGGCGCAGCTCGGGCACGAACGGCTCGCGGTGGATGAGACCCTCGCGGTGCTCGAGGGCGTTCATGACCTCGCCCCGGGTGCATCGTCGCTCGACCTGGCGCGCCTCGTCGCAGGTCACGCCGACAGTGACCTGCCTCTCGACGTCTATCTGGCCGAAGCCCTCGCACCGGCGGTGGGTGCGGTCGCGGCAGCACCCACCGACGTCGTGCTCTACGGCTTCGGACGCATCGGGCGGCTGCTCGCCCGCATCCTCATCGCTCACAACGGCGGTGGCAGCGGTCTGCGTCTTCGGGCGATCGTCGTGCGTCGAGGCTCGGAGAACGACCTCGTCAAGCGCGCATCGCTGCTGCTGCGCGACTCGGTGCACGGCCGCTTCGCCGGTTCCGTCACGGTCGACGAAGAGGCGGAGCAGATCATCGCGAACGGCACCCGCATCCAGGTCATCTACTCCGACGACCCCTCGGCGATCGACTACACGGCCTACGGCATCCACGACGCGATCGTCGTCGACAACACCGGGCGCTGGCGCGATGAGGCGGGGCTCAGCCGCCACCTCGAATCCACGGGCGTCGCACGCGTGCTGCTCACCGCCCCGGGCAAGGGTGCGCTGAAGAACATCGTGCACGGCATCAACGACAGCACGATCGAGCCGGACGACCGCATCATCACGGCAGCGTCGTGCACCACGAATGCGATCACGCCGGTGCTCAAGGCGGTCGACGAGGCCTACGGCATCGCGCGCGGTCACGTCGAGACGGTGCACTCGTTCACCAACGACCAGAACCTGATCGACAATTTCCACAGCGGCGACCGCCGAGGCCGCTCGGCGGTGCTGAACATGGTGATCACCGAGACGGGCGCGGCGAAGGCCGTGGCCCGGGCGCTGCCCGAGCTCGAGGGCAAGCTCACCGGCTCAGCCATCCGCGTTCCGACCCCCGACGTGTCGCTGGCCGTGCTGCACCTCAGCCTCGAACGGCCGGCGGTCAAGGACGAACTCAACGACTATCTGCGGCGCGTCTCGCTGCACTCGAAGCTGCGCCAGCAGATCGACTACGTCGAGAGCCCGGAGGTCGTGTCGACGGACTTCGTCGGCTCGCACCGCGCCGGCATCGTCGATGGCCTCGCGACCATCGCGAACGACCGCGATGTCGTGCTGTACGTCTGGTACGACAACGAGTACGGCTACTCGTGCCAGGTGATCCGCGTGCTCGAAGTCATGGCCGGCTCGCACCCGATCGTGCTCCCGGAGCGCCGAGAGGTCACTCTGCACGAGTGAATGGGTTGAGTGCACTGTCGGTCGCACCGGGCATGATGAGGGCATGAAGTCCGCATCCCTGCTGTCAGAGCGGCTGCGCTCGCATCGGCTCACGGCCCCGGCGCGCACGGTGGCCGATGCCGCGTCGCACATGCTCGCGGTGCAGAGCCAGGACTTCGTGGCCGGACGCTGGGCGCTCGCTGCGCGCACACGCACCGAGCCGACGCTGCGCCTGGTCGACCGCGCCTTCGACAGGGGAGACCTGGTGCGGGCGTGGACCATGCGCGGAACCCTGCACATCATCCCGGCTCGCGATCTGCGGTGGGTGCTGTCGGTGACCGGTGACCGACAGCGCCAGCAGGCGGCGGGCAGGCGGCGCGATCTCGGCATCGACGGGGCGATGGTCGACGCAGCCGTGGCGGCAGTGGTGCCGCGGCTGAGGGACGGAGGCCTCACGCGCGCCGAGATGTTCGACGTCTTCACGGGTGTCGGCATCGACCCGAGCGGGCAGCGGGGCATCCACCTGCTGAGCGAACTCACGCTAGACGGCCTGATCTGTCAGGGGCCGGTCGTCAGTCGAGATGGCGTGAGCCGCGAACAGCGCTTCGTGCTCGTCGAACAGCACATCCGCGAGCACGCGACGCCCGAGGATCCGCTCGCAGAGCTCTTCGTGCGATACATCGACGGGCACGGGCCGGCCGAGGTCGCCGACTTCGCCTGGTGGTCGGGTCTCACGCTCGGGCAGTCGCGTGAGGCTCGCGATCGCGCGGCGGGAAGGGTGACCGAGATCGATGACGGCGTGTTCGTCTCGAACGCGCGACCGCGGCGCTCATCATCCGCCGCGGCCGTGCTCGCGCTCGGCGCCTTCGACGAGTACTACATCTCGTATGCCGACCGCACGGTCGTCTGCGCGCCAGAGCATCTCGCGCTGGTCGGCCCCGGCAAGAACGGCATGGTGCGGGCGACGATCATCGCCGACGGTCGGGTGATCGGATGCTGGACCCACGCGAGCGCCGCGCTCGGCTCACCGGCAGAGCTCTTCGATCCGGCGACCGGATCGCGCCCGGTCGACGAGCACGCTGTGGCCAGCGCTCTCGCGCGCTTCTCGCGTTTCATCGACGGCTGAGCCGCCGATCGGGCGTCGGATCACTCGCTCGCGTGACGCCCGAGGAAGTTGTAGACCTCGTTGTCGTCGACGCCGGGGAATGCGCCACGGGGCAGCGGCGAGAACATGTGCGTGTGCACCCGGGCGCTCGGCCAGGCCTTTCCGCTCCACCGATCGGTGAGGTCGGCCGAGGGCCGACGGCAGCATGCCTCGTCCGGGCAGGTCGAGACGGCGCGGTCGGCGGTCTCGCGTCCACGCCACCACCGGGCGTCATCGAAGGGCACGCCCACCGTGATCGAGAACTCGCCGTCGGTCGAGACGCCGGTCTGTGTCGAGCACCAGAACGTGCCCGAGGGTGTGTCGGTGTACTGGTGGTGCTCGTTCGTGCGGTTCTGCTGGGTGAAGGCGGCGCGCGCCTGGAACTTGCGACACACCCGCTGGCCCTCGACGGACCCCGTGACATCCATGGGCAGAGGCAGGTCGTCGTTCTCGTAGACCCGCGTGATCGCACCGGTCGCATCGACGCGGAGGAAGTGCAGCGCCATCCCCACGTGCTGCGTGAGCAGGTTCGTCATGCGCATCCCGGCGGCCTCGTGCGTCACTCCGAAAGCGTCGCGGAAGTCCTCGACAGCGAGGTTGCGGTCCTTCTTCGCCTGCTGCAGGAAGGCGACCGAGGCCGTCTCCGGCATCAGACACGAGGCGGCGAAGTAGTTGATCTCGAGCCGCTGCTGCAGGAAGTCGGCGTAGTCGGTCGGAGGAGTGTGCCCGAGCAGGCGGTGCGCCATGGCCTGGAGCGCCATGGATCGCAGGCCGTGTCCTCCGGGGATCGACGCAGGCGGCAGGTAGATACGCCCGTTCTCGAGGTCGGTGACCGAGCGGGTCGAGTGCGGCAGGTCGTTGACGTAGATCAGCTCGAAACCGAGCTTCTCGGCCATGATGCTCACCGTGCGGTGCGTGAGCGCTCCCTGCACGTGTCCGGCCGACCGCAGCTGCTTCTCGGCGAGCTTCTCGATGTCGACGAGGTAGTTGTTCTGCGCGCGCATCCGCAGGCGCAGCTCGGTGTTCGCCCGCCTGGCCTCTTCGGGGGTCGCGATCGCCTCTCGTTCCCGCCGCTGCAGTTCGCGGTGCAGGCCGAGCAGCGACTCGATGGTCTCGTCGCTCATCCCCTTCGTGACACGCACCGGGGTGATGCCGAGCTGCCGGAACACCGGGCTCTCCTGTGCGCGTTCGAGTTCGATCTCGAGGGCGGCACGTCGGTTCGGCGGCTCGCCGGAGATGAGGTCGGTGACCTCGGTGCCCGTCGCCAGCGCGATGGCCTGCAGCAAGGAGAGTTTCGGCTCGCGCTTGCCGTTCTCGATCAGGCTCAGCTGCGAACCCGCGACTCCGACGAGCGCTCCGAGCTCATCGAGCGTGAACCCCTTTTCGAGGCGGTGGTGCCTGATGCGATGACCGAGAGTTACGAGGTGGATGCCGGAAGGAGCCATTCCTTGATCTTAGCTAAAGAATAGCGATTCTTATCGAACGAAATGGCGGAAAGTCGAGCGTGAACCGGAAGAAGATGGAGGAAACGCCCCTCACTTCAAAGGAGTAGTCATGGCGATCGCCGAAGTCTTCACCCCCCGAGCATCATCCGTCGCATCTGTGCGCACCTTCGGGACGGCTCCGACGTATGACACCCCTGCGATGGCAGAACTCGCGGCGTGGGTCGATGAGATCGCTGCTCTCACGCAGCCGGCGTCGATCCACTGGGTCGACGGCTCGCGTGCGGAGAACGACTGGCTGCTGCGCGGGCTCGTCGACGAGGGCAAGCTGATCAAGCTCAACCCCGAGTGGCGTCCCGGCTCGTACCTCGCCCGCTCGCACCCCAGTGATGTCGCGCGCACCGAGGGACGCACCTTCATCTCGTCGGAGAACGAAGCGGATGCCGGCCCGACCAACAACTGGGCGCCTCCCGCGCGGATGCGCGAGAAGATGACTGAGATCTTCGAGGGCTCGATGCGCGGCCGCACGATGTTCGTCGTGCCCTTCTCGATGGGGCCGGTCGGCGGGCCGCTCTCGCACATCGGCGTCCAGGTCACCGACAGCGCCTACGCCGTGGCGTCCATCGGCATCATGACGCGCGTCGGCGATGCGGTCACCCGCCAGATCGCCGAGGGAGCTCCCTGGGTCAAGACCGTGCACTCGGTCGGCGCACCGCTCGCGGACGGAGAACCCGATGTCGAGTGGCCCTGCAACGATGGCAAGTACATCGTGCACTTTCCCGAGACGCTCGAGGTCTACTCGTTCGGGTCCGGGTACGGCGGCAACGCGATCCTCGCGAAGAAGTGCTTCGCGTTGCGCATCGCCTCGGTCATCGCCCGCGACGAGGGCTGGCTGGCCGAGCACATGCTGCTCATCCGCGTGATCGATCCGGCGGGCAAGGCCTACCACGTGGCTGCGGCGTTCCCGTCGGCGTGCGGCAAGACGAACCTCGCGATGCTGCGCCCGACCATTCCGGGGTGGCGCGTCGAGACCCTCGGTGACGACATCGCGTGGATCCGCCCGGGCGATGACGGTCGTCTCTGGGCGATCAACCCCGAGGCAGGGTTCTTCGGCGTCGCACCCGGCACCGGCGAGTCGACCAACGTCACCGCCGTCGAGACGCTCTGGGGAAACACGATCTTCACGAATGTCGCGCTCCGCCCCGATGGGGACGTGTGGTGGGAGGGTCTGACCGATCAGGCTCCGGCTCATCTCACCGACTGGGAGGGGAACGCATGGACCCCCGATTCCGGGCGCCCTGCCGCGCACCCCAACTCGCGCTTCACGGTCTCGGCCGCCCAGTGCCCGCAGATCTCGGAGGACTGGGAAGAGGCGGTGCCTCTCGACGTCATCCTCTTCGGCGGACGCCGTGCGACCAATGTGCCGCTCGTGGTCGAGGCCACGGACTGGACGCATGGCGTGTTCCTCGGATCCAACATCTCGTCCGAGCGCACGGCTGCAGCCGAAGGCACGGTCGGCGAGCTGCGCCGCGACCCGTTCGCGATGCTTCCCTTCTGCGGCTACAACATGGCCGACTACTTCGGCCACTGGCTCAAGGTCGGACGAGGTCTGCGGTTCGACCGCGCGCCGCGGATCTTCCAGGTCAACTGGTTCCGGCGCGGCTCGGACGGGCGCTTCCTGTGGCCTGGATTCGGCGACAACTCGCGTGTCGTCGACTGGATCATCCGTCGCGTCTCCGGTGAGGTGTCCACCGTCGACAGCCCGATCGGTCGTCTGCCGCTGATCGAGGATCTCAACCTCGACGGCATCGATCTGCCGGAGGCCGACCTCGAGGAGCTGTTCTCGGTCGACGCCGAAGCCTGGAAGACCGAGGCCGACCTCACCGAGGAGTTCTACGACACGTTCGGAGACAAGGTGCCCGCCGCGTTGCGCGCCGAACTCGCGTCGCTGCGCTACCGCCTCGACAAGGCCTGACAGACCGGGCGCCGGTTCGGGGGAGCCGGCGCTCCATGCCCCCAGATCCCCCTACCCCCAGACCGCGAAGGCGGGATGGCTGAGACGAACCCATGGCTGAGTGGTCTCTGACATCCCGCCTTCGCGCATGTCCGTGCGGCTGACGACCCTGGTCAGGCGAGCAGCTGGTGCCGCGCCAGATCGCGGTAGAGCGGCGTCGATTCGATCAGCTCGGCATGAGTGCCCTGACCGACGACGGTGCCGTCCTGCAGCACCACGATGAGGTCGCTGTCGACGACGGTCGACAGCCGATGGGCGATGACGATGAGCGTGCGATCGGTCGACACCGCGTCGATCGCTTCGCGCATGCGCTGCTCGTTCACGCCGTCCAAAGACGACGTCGACTCGTCGAGCAGCAGGATCGGCGCATCGGTGAGCAGCGCGCGGGCGATCGCCAGTCGCTGACGCTCTCCGCCCGACAGCATCACGCCGTCCTCGCCGACGGGTGCCTCGAGGCCCAGCGGATCGCGCTCGAGCACGTCGCCCAGGTTCACGGCGCGCAACACCTGCTCGCAGGCCTCGTCCGAGGCGTGCGGCGAGGCGAGACGCAGGTTGTCGCCGAGGGTGCCGGCGAGCGTGGGCGCGTCCTGCTCGACGTAGCCGAACTGCGCGCGCAGCTCGTCGCGGGGGTAGGTGCGCGAGTCATTGCCGTAGAGACGGATCGATCCTCCCGTCGGGTCGTAGAAGCGCTCGACGAGGGAGAGGATCGTGCTCTTGCCGGCACCGCTGGGGCCGACGAGCGCGACGCGTGCACCGCGGGGCACGCGGAACGAGACTCCGCGGAGAACCTCGCGCTCGGCCGGCGCGGCCGAGTCGTCGGTCGGTTCGAGGTGCGCGTCGGCGAGCAGCGTCTGCGCCTCCTTCGCGGCGGCCAGCCGCGCGGCGACCACATTCTCGGGGTAGCGGAAGCGCACGTCGCGGAACTCGATCGCGGGGGCGAGAGGGTCGGCGGCATCGCGCGGAAAGGACGCGGCGATCTCGTCATCGTGCTGCGTCTCGATGGGAAGGTTCAGCACTTCCTGGATGCGACCGAGTGCGCCGAGCGCCTGGTTCACAGAGGTGATCGCTCCGAACGTGGTCGCGAGCGGCATCACGAGCATGAACAGGAACAGGATGAACGTGATCAGCGACGCGATCGTGATCGTGCCCGCGGCGACCCTGAGACCGCCGACTCCGAGCACGACGAGCAGCGAGACCTGCAGCGCGACCCCGGCGATCGGAACCACGAGCGACGAGATCTTGGCGATGCGCACGCCGATGCCGTAGGCCTCGGAGGCGAGCGCCGACACCGTCTCGGTCTCGCGTTCGGTCGCCCCGGAGGCGCGCACGGTGCGGATCGACCCGACGGCGCGCTCGACACCGGAGGCGAGCTCGCCGACCTTCTCCTGCTGGGCGGTGGACGCGGTGCGGATGCGTCCGCTGAGCGCGGTGACGACGACGACCGAGGCGCCGATCACGACGACGATGAGCAGCAGCAGCACGGGGTCGATCACGAGCATCGCGATGAGCGCACCGAGGAAGAGGATCGCGCTGCCGACGGCATCCGCCAGTCCCTGCGTGAGCACGGCGTAGAGCAGCGTGGTGTCGGTGCCGACACGTGAGACCAGGTCGCCGGTGCGGCGGGCGTCGAACTCGCTGATCGGCAGATGCAGGATGCGCGAGATCAGCTTGCGTCGGCTCGAGTACACGACCGCGGTGCCGGTGCGCTGCAGCAGGTAGTGCTGGTAGCCGGAGATGATCGACGACACGATCACGAGACCGACGAGGATCCAGACCAGGATGCCGAGCCCCTGATCGGACTGCACGGCTTCGATGAGCTGCCCGACCAGCAGTGGTTGGGCGAGTGACGTGGCCGCCCCGAACACGCTGAGCACCGCGACGACGATGAGTGTGCGCTTGTGCTCGAAGAGGAAGGGGAGGAGCTGGCGGAAGGTGGCGCGCGGACCGTCGTGCTGCGCGCCGCGTCCGCGTCGGCGTGATGTCGCCGTGCTGGACATGGGGAACCTCGTTCTGAAAGGGGTAGTTCGACCGTACTTCGTGAGACGACGGATTCTGTGGATGGGCTGTATGCATTATCCACGCGCACTGCGGTGCCCGCGATGCGAGACTGGGCCGATGCTGTCTGCATCGAAACCTGTTCCCGGCGACCGCGTCGCCATCCTGTCGCCCGCGTTCGCCGCTCCCGCGGTCGCCCCGGAGATCCACGATCAGGCGCTCCGGCGACTCGAGCAGCTGACCGGACTGATCCCGGTCGAGTATCCGACCACTCGGCAGCTCGACGCGAGTCCTGAAGCCCGGGCTGCCGACGTCAATGCGGCCTTCGCCGACCCCGGCATCCGCGCGATCCTCGCGACGATCGGCGGCGACGACCAGATCCTGGTGGTGCCGCATCTCGACGCCGCACTCGCTCAGGCCGATCCCAAACCGTTCCTGGGCTACAGCGACAACACCAACATCCTCAACTGGCTCTGGGGCCTCGGCATCCGCGGCTACTACGGCGGATCCACGGCGGTGCACCTCGGGCCGGGGCCGGCGGTCGACGATGTGCACCTGCGCTCGCTGCGCGCCGCGTTGCTCGACGGCGGCACGGTCGAGATCACCGAGCCTGGCGAGTCGGAAGACATGGGGCGGCGGTGGGCAGACCCCCTCGCGCTCACTGAGTACGGCGTCCGCACCCCGACCGAGGAATGGACCTGGTCCGGGCCGGTATCGCGGGTCGAGGGACGCACCTGGGGCGGATGTCTCGAGAGCATCGATGCACTGGCGCTCGCCGACCGGCTGCCCACGGCATACGACCTGCGCGGCGGCATCCTGTTGCTCGAGACCAGCGAGGAGCGACCGTCCGCGAGCTGGGTCGGACGGTGGCTGCGCGGGCTCGGCGAGCGGGGACTCCTCGACGCCGTCGCGGGCGTGGTCGTCGCGCGTCCGCCGGTGAGCGATTTCGAGTTCCTGCCGTCGCTCGACGAGGCCGACGATCTTCGGGCGGCGCAGCGGGATGTCGTGATCGACACGGTCTCCCGCTACAACCCCGACGCCGTGGTCTGTGTCGGGGTGCCGTTCGGTCACACGCGGCCGCAGTGGATCGTCCCCTACGGGGGGACGATGGTGCTCGACGGTTCGTCGCGCACGATCCACGCCTCGTACTGAGCACATAGGACGAAGGGCGGCGCCTCCGGAGGAGGTGCCGCCCTTCGCCTGAGAAGACGCGTCAGAGTTCGACGGCCGCCGCGACTCCGAGGTCGGATTCGTAGTCGTTGTCCTTCGTCTCCTTCGAGAGCAGGAGCGCGATGAAGGTCAGCACTCCCATTGCCGAGAGATAGAGACCCACGAGCCAGGGGGCGCCGTCGCCGAGCTCCCAGAGCCACAGTGCGATCAGTGGTGCCACGGCCGCGCCGAGGATCGACGACACGTTGTACGAGATCGCGGAACCCGTGTACCGGACGTTCGTCGGGAACAGCTCGGGAAGCAGGGCTCCCATCGGGCCGAATGTCGCGCCCATGAGCATGAACCCGAACACGAGGAATGCCTGCGCGAGTGCGCCCGTGAACTTCGGGTCCATCGCAGGGAGCAGGAAGGCGTTGAAGGTGAGGCCGAACACGATGATGAGTCCCGTGACCCACAGCAGCAACTTGCGGCGTCCGATCGAATCCGCGATCGGGCCGGAGAGCAGCGTGAAGATTCCGAAGAACACCACGCCGACGATCTGCATGAGCACGAAGTCGGTGTAGCCGAAGCCGAGGCCCGGATAGAACTGTGCGGCGAAGGCTGAGGCGTCGAAGGTCTTGCCCGTCGCCTCCGCCGCGGCCTGCGCGGCGGCGGATGCCGTCTCGAGCGTGGCCGGCTTCGTGCCGTACGCGAGGGTGAAGTTCGTCATCAGGTAGAAGAGCACATAGGTCGCCAGCATGATGAACGTGCCGAGGATCAGCTGCTTCCAGTGGTGGCGGAACACGGTCGCGAGGGGCAGCTTGCGGATCGCGCCCTTCTTCTCGGCCTTCTTGAAGGTGTCGGACTCGACGAGCTTGAGCCGGACCCACAGGCCGATGATCACCATGACGGCCGAGAACAGGAACGGGATGCGCCAGCCCCACGACAGGAAGGCCTCGGACTTCAGAGCCGGGTTCTCGGAGTGCGGCAGCAGCCAGTTGATGGCGAGGAAGAGGAAGTTGGCGATGATGAACCCGAGAGGCGCGCCCAGCTGCGGGAACGTGCCGTACCAGGCGCGCTTGCCCCGGGGCGCGTTCTCGGTGGCCACCAGCGCGGCGCCCGACCACTCACCACCGAGCGCGAAGCCTTGAGCCAGGCGCAGGATCAGGAGCAGCAGTGCCGCCCACCAGCCGATCTGCTGGAACGTGGGGAGCAGCCCGATGATGAACGTCGCGATGCCCATCGTGAGCAGGGAGGCGACGAGCGTCGCCTTGCGCCCGAACTTGTCGCCGAAGTGGCCGAAGACGACCGCGCCGATCGGGCGCGCGATCATCGCGGCACCGAACACGGCGAACGACGAGAGCAGAGAGGTGGTGTCGTTTCCCGTGGGGAAGAACAGCACCGGGAAGACGAGCACGGCCGCTGTCGCGTAGGCGTAGAAGTCGTAGAACTCGATCGTGGTGCCGACGAGGCTCGCCGTGATGACGCGCGAGCGCGGATTCGCGGGCGCTGTGGTCGTACTCATGCTGCTCCTTCAGATCCAGGGCCCGGTATACCAAGGCACCGAGAGATCCTACGCCTTCCTGAACGTTTGCTGGGTGCGCGTGACGTCCGTCGCCCACGCGTGCGTAGAGTCGGAAGCGGAGGCCGAAGCCCACCCGAGACGGGGAGAACTGTGACGACGACACTGCTGCTCATCGCAGACACCCACCTGCCGAAGAGGGCGAAGCGTCTTCCCGACGCGGTGCTGCGGGCGATCGACGACGCCGACATCGTCGTCCACGCGGGCGACTGGGTCGACCTCGCGACGCTGGATCTGCTCGAGTCCCGCTCGCGGGTGCTGCACGGCGTCTACGGCAACAACGACGGTGCCGATCTGCGAGAGCGCCTGCCCGAGATCGCCCGGTTCACGGTCGAGCAGGTCGAGGTCGCGGTGGTGCACGAGACCGGCCAGAGGCAGAAGCGCGAGGAGCGGATGGATGAGGCCTTCCCCGGCGTGGATCTGCTCGTCTTCGGCCACTCGCACATTCCGTGGGACACCGCCGCACCGTCGGGGATGCGTCTGCTGAACCCGGGCTCGCCGACCGATCGGCGTCGCCAGCCGGTGTGCACGATGATGTCGGTCACGATCGACGCCCGGCATATCGATGCCGCGCTGGTTCCCGTCGTATGAGCGCCTCTCACTCCGCCTGGCGCAGGTCGCGGAGGATCGCGTCGTATCGGGTGAGGAAGGCGCGTTCGTCGAGCCGCTTGCGACGGAGCCACGATGTGACCTCGTCGTTGCGCTTGCTCGCGTTGCACGACCCACACGCAGGAACCACGTTCTCGACGGTGTACCGCCCGCCTCGCGAGATCGGCATCACGCAATCGCGTTGCAGGGCGATGTCGCCCGCTCCGCAATACGCGCATCCGCCCCAGGCCTCTCGCAGCGAAGCCCACTGCGCGGTGGTGAGGTCGTTGTCCGCTCGCGCGACGCGGCCCTGGCGTCGCTGGGCATAGCGCGCGCGAGCGGCAGGTGAGGGAGTGGAGAACCTTCGACGCGGCACAGACTCACGGTACTCGGCGCACGTCTGCCGCCGAGCTCTATTCCTCCGTGTCGCCGAGCGCGAGCGCCGAGACGAAGCCGGCCCTCGCGTCGAGCAGGTGCTCGAGCTCGAGGACGACGAGCCGGTTCTCTCCCGCGTTCGTGGCGGGTGCGGGCACGAAGAGGGTGCGCTGCGGGCCGTTTCGCCAGTATCGACCGAGGAAGAAGCCGTTGACGAACGCGAAGCCCTTGCTCCAGGCTGCGGTATCGAGGAACAGGTCTGCGGGGGAGTCGAGGTCAAAGTCCGCGACCCATGCAGACGGACCGGTCGTCCCCACGACCGACGACTCCGCGGCGCGGGACCCGATCTCCGCAGCCACGGCCGCGACGTCGAGCGGCGACGACTGCCAGCCCGTCAGCGGCACGCCGTTCAGCACTGGCGCGCCGATCAGCCCCTTCTGCTCGCCGAGCCGGTGATCGTAGTTCACACGCCCCTGTTCTTCCACGAGAATGCTGAGGGTCCGGCCCGCCGGAATCTGCAGCACGCGGTCGTGCCGTGTGCGTGAGAGCGTGCCGATGGGCTGGCCGTCGACACTGACCCAGGCGATGTCGCGCACCTCGTCGAGCAGCAGCTGGCCGCCCTGACCCTCGGGCAGGGAGACGTCGTAGCGGACCAGGGCGCTCAGGTGCTCCAGCTCGTCGAACGTGAGGGGCTCTGATGACGCGGGAGCGCTCGCTGCAGCATCCGTCCATGCGCCCGCCGGACTCAGAGGCACGGAGAAGACCGGCGCTGGCTCTGCAGCGAGCGGAAGCTCCTCGGGCACGGGCGCGTACTTCGCGATGACGTCACGGAACGCGAAGTACTTCGCGGTCGGGTTCCCTGCCTCGTCGAGGGGCGCGTCATAGTCGTACGACGTGACGATCGGCAGATAACGGCCCTTGTGGTTGGCACCGTTCGTGAGGCCGAAGTTCGTGCCGCCGTGGAACATGTAGATGTTGACCGACGCACCGGCAGCGAGCAGTTCATCGAGGTCGGCGGCGGCCGCTGAGACGTCGGTCGTGTGATGCACGCCGCCCCACCAGTCGAACCAGCCGTCCCAGAACTCCGAGCACATGAGCGGGCCCGTGGGCTGATGGCTGCGCAGAGTCGCGAGGCGCTCGGCGCTGCGCGAGCCGAACGAACCGGTCTTGTGCAGTTCGGGCAGGCTGCCGTCTGACAGCATCCGATCGGTGGGCTGGTCGACCGTCGTGAGCGGCACCGTGATGCCTGCCTCGCGTGTGAGCGCGACGAGGGCCTCGAGGTAGGCCTTGTCGGAGCCGTAGGCGCCATACTCGTTCTCGATCTGCACGAGCACGACCGAGCCGCCGCGGTCGATCTGCCGCGGAGCGACGATCTCGTAGACCCGACGGAGGTACTCGCTCACATCGGCCAGGTAGGTGGGTTCGGAGGAGCGCAGTTCGCGCTCACCGGCGGTGAGCCAGTTCGGCAGACCGCCGTTGTGCCATTCGGCGCAGATGTAGGGTCCTGGACGGACGATCGCGTCCATGCCCTCGGCCTGGATCAGGTCGAGGAAGCGTCCGAGATCGTTCCATCCCGTGGCATCCCACTCGCCTCGGCGCGGTTCGTGCGCGTTCCAGGCCACATACGTCTCGATCGTGTTGAGCCCCATCAGGCGGGCCTTGCGGATGCGGTCCTGCCACTGGTCGGGGTGCACCCGGAAGTAGTGGATGGCGCCGGCGATCACCTGGTGGGGGAGCCCGGCGCGGAGGAAGTCGGTGTCGCCGATGGAGAAGGAGGTCACGATGAGGTGCTTTCGATGGGAGGGCCGGACGGAGATCGAATCTCCGTCCGGCCCGGACGTGCGATTACTTGTTGACGGCGAAGCCCTGCGAGTTGCCGTACTCGACCAGTGCGTCCTGCCAGGTCACGAGGCCCTCGTTCAGATCGGTGCCGTTCTGGTATGACTGGCCCACGGTGTCGCCGAAGATGCTGTTGCCGTAGACCTGGTAGGGCAGGTAGCTCCAGCCTTCGACGACCTCGTCGGCCGCAGCGGCGAGGACCTCGTTGATCTTCTGGCCGCCGAAGTACTCGGGCGCGTCGGCGAGGAACTCCTCGCTCGAGAGCTCGGCGGTGGTCGACGGGAAGCCGCCCGACTCGAGGAAGGTCGAGATGCTGTCCTCCGAGTTGTTCAGCCACCACAGGAAGCCGGCTGCGAGCTCCGGGTTCTTGCTCTGCGTGGTGACGGCCTGACCGCCACCGCCGTTCTCGGCTGTCGCCGGGGAGCCGTCGTAGGTCGGCATCGGCGCGACGCGCCAGTCACCGGCTCCGTCGGGAGCGCCGGTGATCAGGTTGCCGGGCATCCACGCGCCGATCACGAGGGTCGCGAGGCTGCCATCGCCGAGGGCGCGGAACCACTCGTCGCTCCAGCTGCCGTAGGGGGCGAGCAGATCCTCCTCGACGAGGCGGTTCCAGTTCTCGGTCCACTTCGCAGAACCCTCGTCCTGCAGGTCGATCGTGACATCGGTGCCGGACGTCTCGAACGGCTTGCCGCCGGCCTGCCAGATCATCGAGGTCGCGAAGCCGGCGTCGCCGGTGTCGTTCGTGATGTACGCGTCGGGGTTCGCGGCGTGGATCGCCTTTGCCGCCTCGTAGTACTCGTCCCACGTGGTGGGCACGGCGACGCCTGCGGCGTCGAACACGGCCTTGTTGTAGAACAGCGCCATGGGGCCGGAGTCCTGCGGCAGTCCGTAGATCGCGTCGCCGTCGGTGACGGAGTTCCACGTCGAGGCGGTGTAGTCGTCTTCGAAGTCGGCGAAGCCGTACTGCGAGAGATCGACGAACGCGTCGGTGAGCGCGAACTGGGGGAAGGCGTAGTACTCGATCTGCACGACGTCGGGGGCGCCCGAGCCGGCCTTGATGGCGTTCTGCAGCTTGGTGTACTCCTCGTTGTTGGTGCCCGCGTTCACCACGTTCACCGTGACGTTCGGGTACTCCTTCTCGAACGCCTCGACCTGGGCTTCGGCAGACGGCGTCCACGACCAGTACGTGATCTCGCCGCCCTTCTCGAGAGCGGCCTCGACGGAGTCGAACGAGCCGTCGCCGGCAGCGCCGCCGCCTGATCCGGTGTCGCCGGTGCTGCAACCGGCCAGCGCCAGCGCTGCCACGGTTCCGGCCGCGAGCACCGCGAGGGTGCGCCGTGCGGCGGGTGAGGGAAGGTGCTTCATTGCTGTGTCCTTTCGGGGGTGCGGTCCAGCATCGGACCGACGTGTGCGGTGCGGAGGGATGCCGAGAGCTACTGCTTGACGCTTCCGGCGGTGAGACCTGACTGCCAGAACCTCTGCAGCAGCAGGAAGGCGATGACGATCGGGATGATGGTGAGAAGCGAGCCCATGATCACGAGGTTGTAGATCGGCTGCGACCCCGCGCCGATCGCCTGCGAGCTCCACTGGTTGAGGCCGACGGTGAGCGGGTACCAGGCGGGGTCCGACAGCATGATGAGCGGCAGGAAGTAGTTGTTCCAGGTCGCGACCACGGTGAACAGGGTGACCGTCACGATTCCGGGTGCGAGCAGTCGCATCGAGATCGTGAAGAAGGTGCGGAACTCGCCGGCGCCGTCGATGCGCGCGGCCTCCAGCAGCTCGGTCGGCACCGAATCCGAGGCGAAGACCCAGATCAGGTACAGGCCGAACGGGCTGATGAGCGAGGGGATGATGACGGCCCACGGGGTGTTGGTGAGGCCCAGCTCGCTGAAGAGCAGGAAGGTCGGCACGGCGAGCGCGGTGCCGGGCACGGCGACCGCGCCGAGTACGACGGCGAACACCGCGCGGCGGCCGGGGAAGCGGTACTTCGCGAGACCGTAGCCGGCCATGGTGGCGAGCAGCGTCGCGCCACCGGCTCCGACCACCACGTACAGCAGGGTGTTGCCGAGCCAGCGCAGGAAGATGCCGTCCTGATACGAGAAGGTCGCGACGAGGTTGTCGATGAACGCGAAGTCGTCGGAGAACCACAGCCCGAACGAGCTGAACAGACCCGACTGGGTCTTCGTCGAGCTGAACAGCAGCCAGACGAGCGGCACCAGTGTGTACAGCGCGTACATCACCATGACGATCAGGAGGATCTTCGACTTGCGCGGATTCAGCAGATCGTGGCGCTTCTGCGAGGGGCGGGCGAGGGGGAGTGCCATGTCAGCGCACCTCCGACTTCGAGCCGCGCAGTTGCACGACGTAGGCGATCACTGCGGTGATGACGCCCATGATGATGGCGATCGTCGCGGCGTAGTTGAACTGCTGTCCGGCGAACGAGAGGTTGTACGCGTACATGTTGGGTGTGAAGTACGTCGTGATCACGTTCGGTGCCAGGGGGCGCAGGATGTTGGGTTCGTTGAAGAGCTGGAAGCTGCCGATGATCGAGAAGATCGTCGCGATCACGAGCGCGCCGCGCACCGAGGGGATCTTGATGGAGAAGATCGTGCGCCACGCGCCCGCTCCGTCGAGAGAAGCCGCCTCGTACATGTCTGTCGGGATCGTCTTCAGCGAGGAGTAGAAGATCAGCATGTTGTAGCCGACGAACTGCCACGTCACGATGTTGCCGATCGAGACCAGGATCCACTCCCGCGCGAACGGGGTGATGAGGTCGCTGCCGAGCAGGTCGTTGAAGTTGGACGTCAGACCGAACTGGTCGCCGTAGATGTAGCCCCACATGAGCACCGCGACGACGGCGGGCACGGCGTAGGGCAGGAAGATCAGGATGCGGAAGAAGGACGCTCCGCGCAGTCGTGCGCTGTCGAGTGCCAGGGCCGCTGCGAGGGCCAGGATCAGCATGATCGGCACCTGCACCACGAGGAACAGCACGACGCGTCCGAACGCCTCCCAGAACTGGGGGTCGGTGAGAGCGCGCACGTAGTTGTCGAACCCGACGAACGCGGTGCCGCCGATCAGCTTCTCCTGGAAGAAGCTGAGGTACAGCGCGTAGGCGAGCGGTGTGAGGAACACCAGGGCGAACACGACCATGAACGGGCCGACGAAGGCCCATCCCTTCCAGTCGCGCTTTTCACGCCGGCGGATGCCGTGGTCCGCCAGGGCTGCGGAGTCTTGAGTCGTCATTGACGAGAACCTTCTTAGAGATCGGGCGCTCACTGCGCCGTGTGTCAACGTCAACATATTCGATGCGCTGCTAGTGTGTCAACGTCAACACATGAATGGATGAGTGCTCGTGACCTCGGAACAGTCGGCAGAGCCGCCGCAGCGGCGGCGTGACCCCTCCATGGAGGACGTGGCGCGAGAGGCCGGAGTCTCCGGGCAGACCGTCTCGAGGGTCGTGAACGCGCGCGGCTACGTCGGCGCCGCCACGAGGGAGCGCGTCGAGGATGCCATGCAGCGGCTCGGCTATCGGCCCAACAGTGCCGCCCGCGCACTGCGGTCAGGACGATTCCGCGCGATCGGCGTGATCATGTTCTCCTTCAGCTCCTACGGCAACCAGCGCACTCTCGACGCGATCGCCGTGCGCGCCTCGCAGATGGGGTACGCGCTGACCTTGATCCCCGTGGAGTCCAGTGCTCGTGACACCGTGGCAGGCGCCTTCCGTCGCCTCGAGGAGCACGCGGTCGACGGCATCATCATCGTGATCGAGGCGCACCAGCTCGATGAGGCCGAGGTCGAGATCCCCGAAGGGCTGCCCGTGGTGCTGGTCGACTCCAACCGCGGAGACACGCATCCGTTCGTCGACACCGACCAGGCGCAGGGCGCTCGGCTCGCGACCGAGCATCTGCTCGACCTCGGTCACAAGACCGTCTGGCATATCGCAGGTCCGGCGAAGTCGTACTCCGCCGAGCGCCGTCGTGAGTCGTGGCGCGAGACGCTCGAGGCCCGCGGTCTCGCGGCTCCGGAGCCGCTGCAGGGCGACTGGTCGGCCGAATCCGGTTACCGTGCGGGCGTCCGGCTGCGCGACGACGACCGGGTCACCGCGGTCTTCGCCGCGAATGACCAGATGGCTATCGGTGTCGTGCGTGCGTTCCGTGAAGCCGGACGCGACATTCCGGCCGACGTCAGCGTCGTCGGCTTCGACGGCCTGCCGGATGCCGCGCAGCTGTGGCCGCCGCTGACCACCGTGCAGCAGCATCCCGAGCGGGTCGGCGCACTGGCAGTCGACGCACTGCTCGCCGAGCTCGACGGCGGAGAGCGCACGCAGACTCCGCTGGTCGGCACCGAGCTCGTCGTGCGCGACAGCACGGCATCCCCTCGGAGCTGAGTCCGTCAGGCGTGTGTAGAGCGGTCAGGGCTTCTCGACCGCGTCGGCGTCGTCTCTTCGCCGGATCGACACGTGTGCCGGGATGCCGCGCGAGAACAGGATCGACAGCAGGCTGATCAGGATCAGCCCGACGAATGATACGCGAAGCGACGAGAGCTGCGACTCGCGATAGATGTCGGCGAGCTCGCTCGCGTCCGCTTCGCCGAGGCCGGCTGTCTCACCGATTCCGACGACGTCCGCCGCGGGCACGACGGTGACGCCGCGGTCCGTCGCGACGCTCACCGTCTCGCGCACGTCGCTCGGCAGACCGCTCACGGCGACTCCCGACGCGAACGACGTCGACAGTGCGCCGATCAGCAGCGATCCGATCAGGGCCGTTCCGAGCGATGAGCCGAGATTCTGGAAGACGCCCTGCAGTCCGCCTGCTTCGCTCGTGTCCTTCTCGTTCACGCTCGACATGTTGACGTTGCCGAGCTGCGAGGCCAGGAGCCCCAGGGCGCTGCCGGCGAGGAACATGCCGGCCGCGAACAGGCCGCCGCGCAGGTCCTCGGTCACCGAACCGAGCAGCAGAACGGCGCTGAGCACGAGGGTCGACTGCCCGACTCTCACGATGCGGCGAGGGGACCACCTGCGCGACAGCGCGGTGCCGACGATCGAGAAGAGGATCAGGGAGACCGAGAGAGGGAAGATCGTGAGGCCCGTCTCGAGGGCGTCGAATCCGAGCGTCATCTGCAGGTAGACCGGAACCATGAAGAACAGCCCCGCCGTCACGGCATACTGGGCGCCGAGCACCGAGAGCCCGCTGCGCAGCGTCGTGATGGAGAACAGATCCGGCTGCATCAGAGGAGAGAGGCCACGGCGGATCAGCCATCGCTGCCAGCTGATGAAGAGCGCGATCAGAGCGGCTCCGAGCGCGATGCACCAGGTCGTCAGAGAGACGCCGAGGGGCGCGACCGGGACGCCCGCGATCTCGGGCGTGTGGAGAGGAATCACCCACCCCCACGTCTTGCTCTGCAGCATGCCGAAGACGATCAGGACGAGACCGGCCGACGACAGCAGGACACTGCCGATGTCGATGCGGATGCGCTGTCGCGGGGTGGAATCGGTGATGATGCGAGCGCACACGACGACCCCCACCATGATCACGACTTCGGCGACGAAGACGAAGCGCCAGCTGGAGTAGGTGGTCACCGCCCCGCCGATCAACGGACCCGCCGCGACCGCCGCACCGGACACGGCGCCGATGATGGCGAAGGCCGTGACGCGCTCAGCGCCGCGGTAGTTGTCGGCGACGAGGGCGGCGATCGCGGGGATCACGAGCACCGCGCCCAGCCCCTCGATGATCGACCAGCCCAAGAAGAGGAACCCGACGGACGGGCTCAGAGCGGTGATGAGGGAGCCTGCGGCATAGACGCACGACCCGATCACGAAGGCGCGGCGCCGTCCCCACACATCGCCGAGCTTGGCCCCGAGGAGCATGAACGCCGCCATGGTCAGGGTGTAGAACGTGATCGCCGCCTGCATCGCCGTCACGGAGGTGTCGAGATCACTCACGACGGTAGAGATCGACACGTTCATGACCGTGCCGTCGAGCACCATCACGAACTGCGCGGCCCCGAGGACGATGACGACGCCCCACTTCTTCATGACGACTCCTCGCGCGGGGCGTCCGCCCCGACGGACGGGCTGCGAGCGCCCCGCATGATGCGCGCGACCGCGGTGATCAGGAACAGCTGCCCGGTGATCGCCTCGGCGACGGCGATCGTCTGCACCCCGGACGAGACCGGCACGATGTTGCCGTAGCCGGTGGTCGTGAGAGTCGTGAAGGAGAAGAAGAGCTGGGTGGACAGCGAATCGACGACCTCTGCGCCGAAGATCGGCGCGACCGTGAGCAGCGCGACCAGGTTGTAGACGAGCGTGAAGAACATCCCGACCAGGACATACGCGGTGATCGCGGCGAGCAGAGCCTCGATGTCCAGGCCGCGCCGCCGCACCTGATGTCGGATGATCGCGACGGGCGCGATGAGGAAGGCGATCGCGGATGCCGCAGACAGCAGGATGTCGAGGCCCCTGCCCCCGGTGCCCAGCGCCGCGACCACGACGGTCGCGACGGCGGCGAGTGCGAGAATCGCCCATGCGATGTGCTGCACCCGCGGGCGTACCTCGGTCACCCAGAGCACGACGGCGACGGTCAGCAGCTGCACGGTCAGGGCCCATGGGCTGGGATCAGTCGTCGCCTGAGCGGCGCTGAAGGCATACGAGGCACCCACGAGCGCGAGGACCAGCCAGTACCCGCTCCGTCTGCGGCCCGCGTCGCGCCGTTCCTGGAACGTGCTCGCATCCGCCGATCGACGACTCGTGTCCATGCGGTTGTCCGTTCTGAGATCTCGGTGACCCGAGTCGGACGCAAGTATCACAGGGGTCGGCCGGGGTATCCAGGGGGGATCATCCGAACAGGATGAGGATGCGGCTCCTTCGTGCGGGCCAGGCCGAGATCATCCGCATCGGGTGATCTCGGCTCGTCGGACGCGCCACCCGTCGCTAGGGTGACCGCATGACGGAGCTGACCATCGGATCCCTGACCGCCGACGCTGCAGAGCCCGTGCACCTGGACGCACGCCGTTTCAACCGGCACACCTTCTGGTGCGGGCAGAGCGGCAGCGGCAAGACATACGCGCTCGGCGTGGTGCTCGAGCAGCTCCTGCTGCGCACCGAGCTGCCGATGCTCATCCTCGATCCGAACGCCGACTTCGTGAGGCTGGCGGAGACGAGGGCGGGGGCTTCGACCGAGCATGCGGCCACCATCGCGCAGACCGACATCCGCGTGTTCCGGTCGGGACACGGTGAGGGTGACAAGGTCCACGCGCGGTATGTCGATCTATCTCCTGCCGCGAAGGCCGCGGTGCTGCAGATCGACCCGATCGCGGATGCCGAGGAGTACAACGCGCTGCTGCACTGGTCGGTGAGCACCACGGACTTCGATACCGACGAGATGCTCCGTGACTTCCGGGCGTCCGGTGACCCCGCGTACATCCGGCTCGCGAATCGGATGGAGAACCTGCAGGTGCTCGAGTGGGATCTGTGGTCGCGAGGCGCGGGCTCCGTCGTCGACGTGATCGATGAGCGGCCGCGGGCGACCGTTCTGGATCTCGGCGGATTCGATCATCCAGCCGAACCGAAGGTCGCGGCCCTCGCAGTGCTCGAATCGCTGTGGACGCAGCGTGAGAGCCGTCGACCGCTTCTGATCGTGATCGACGAGGCGCACAATCTCTGCTCGCCCGAGCCGCGCACCACCGTCGAGAGAGCTCTCACCGAGAGGCTCGTGCAGATCGCGGCGGAGGGACGCAAGTTCGGGCTGTGGCTCTTCCTGTCGACGCAGCGCCCGACCAAGATCCACCCCAACGTGCTGTCGCAGTGCGACAACCTCGGTCTGATGCGCGTGAACGCCCCGCGGGACATCGCCGAGCTGGCCGAGGTGTTCGGCTTCGTCGGGGAGGACGACATCCGTCGGGCCCAGGGATTCGCTCAGGGACAGGCGCTGTTCGCCGGTGGGTTCATCGCCCAGCCGACGTTCACGCAGATGGGGGAGCGGCTGACCGAGGAGGCCGGAGCAGACGTGCGAGTGCCGCTGCGCCCGTGACCGTGTGGCCCGCGGATCACCGCCAGATCGCTGCGATGCCTGCGTTGAGCGCCGTCAGGATGCCGACGAGCCAGAACATGGCGACGGGGACCGACCCGGACTTGCGCTGCTTCGCGGTGCCGATGCCGAGGAGTGCGCCGATCACGAGGAGCACGACGAGCTTCGTGCCGATCTTGGCGTAGTTCATCTCGACGCCCTCGGGGAGTCCCCACGGTGCCGCGAGTGCGAGGCCGGCGATCGCGGCGATCGTCATGCCGATGCTCATCAGACGGGTGAACTCACGCTTGCCGCCGAAGGCCTGCACCGCCCAGGCGCCGAACAGCACGGCGAAGCCGATCAGGTGGACGAACAGAACGACGTGGCGCAGAGTCTCCATGCCCTCACGCTAGGAGCACACGGGGTGCGCGCGCCAGCAAGGGCAGGCTGACCTCTCAGCCGCGCAGCGCGCGCACGAGGAGAGCGGTGCGCAGCGCGGCATCCGCGGCCTCCGCGCCCTTGTCCTCCTTCGAGCCCTCGAGACCGGCACGGTCGAGGCCCTGCTTCTCGTCGTCGAGAGTGAGCACTCCGAAGCCCACAGGCTTGCCGGCATCGAGCGAGACGCGGGTCAGCCCGTCGGTGGTCGCGGCTGACACGTACTCGAAGTGCGGGGTTCCTCCGCGGATGATCACGCCGAGCGCGACCACGGCATCCGCCCCGCCCGCGAACGCGGCCTGAGCGGCGAGCGCGAGTTCGAACGAGCCGGGCACGCGCACGAGCCGGTATGCGGCGTCTGCCTCGTCGAGGACGCGCTGCGCACCGGCGATCAGTCCGTCGGTGATGACGTCGTGCCACGTGCCTGCGACGATCACGACCTTCAGTCCGCGTCCGTCGATCTTCTCGGTCTTGGGTGCTCCTGCGCCGCTCATGCGTCGTCCTTCCGTCCGTCGGCGAGAGCCTCTGCGAGCTCCGCCTCTCCGATGATGTGACCCATCCGGTCACGCTTCGTCTCGAGGTACTGGTGGTTGTTCGGTCCGACGCCGACGATCAGCGGCACCTGCTCGACGACGTCGAGTCCGAGGCCGCGCAGCTGGTTCACCTTGTCGGTGTTGTTCGTCAGCAGGCGCACCTTCGACACTCCGAGGTCGGCGAGGATCCCGGCCGCAGCCGCGTAGTCGCGGGCGTCGGCGGGGAGGCCCAGGGCGAGGTTGGCGTCGACGGTGTCGAGGCCCTCCTCCTGCAGGCTGTACGCGCGGAGCTTGTTGATCAGGCCGATACCGCGTCCCTCGTGCCCGCGCATGTAGATGACGACGCCGCCGTCCTGTTCGATCGAGTCGAGCGCGGCATCGAGCTGGGGGCCGCACTCGCACTTGAGCGAGCCGAAGGCCTCGCCGGTCAGGCATTCCGAGTGCACGCGCACGAGAGCCGTCTCACTGAGCTCACCCGATACGACGGCGATGTGGTCGGTGCCGGTCACCCTGTCCTTGTAGGCCAGGAAGCGGAACGTCCCGTGCGTGGTGGGCACGGTGGCATCCGCGCGCAGGCTCACGCGCCGGCTGGCGCGTTCGGGGGACCAGCCGGTGGGGTCGACCTCGTTGAGGTGGCCGATGAGCTGCTCGATCGTGATGACCGGCACCCCGTCTCGTGCGCCCAGTTCGATGAGCCCGGGAAGCCGCATCATGCTGCCGTCCTCGGCGACGACTTCGGCGATCGCGCCCACCGGGCGGAGACCGGCGAGTTTCATCAGATCGACCGCGGCCTCGGTGTGGCCGCTGCGCTCGCGCACGCCGCCGTCCACTGCGCGGAGGGGGAGCACATGTCCGGGACGGATGATGCTCGTCGCCGTCGACTCGGGGCTCGCGAGGACGTTCAGGGTATGCGCGCGGTCGTGCGCGCTGATGCCGGTGGTCACGCCCTCGGCCGCGTCGACGCTCACCGTGTAGGCGGTCGAGCGTGCGTCCTCGGACGCCGCGACCATCGGCTGCAGGTTGAGGTTGTCGGCGAGGTCGGCGGGCATCGGCGCGCAGATGAAGCCGGATGACCAGCGCACCGTCCAGGCGACCCATTCGGGTGTGGCGAGCTCGGCCGAGAGGATGACATCGCCCTCGTTCTCGCGGTTCTCATCGTCTGCGACGAGAACCGGTCGCCCGGCGCGGAGGGCCTCGAGGGCCTCGGTGATGGTGGAAAGGCTCATCGCGAGCCTCCTTCCGGTGCTGCCCTGAACGCCAGCAGACGTTCGACGTGGCGGGCGAGGATGTCGGTCTCGAGGTTCACGCGGTCGCCGACCGCACGCGAGCCGAGGGTGGTGGCGGCGAGGGTCTCGGGAATGAGCGAGATCTCGAACCAGTGCGCATCGATTTCGACGGGGCTGACGGCGCTCACCGTGAGCGAGGTGCCGTCGACCGAGATGGAACCCTTGTCGACCACGAGCGGCGCGAGGTCGCCCGGCAGCGAGATGCGCAGCACGCTCCACTGCTCACCGGGGCGAACCTCGAGCACCGTGCCGACACCGTCGACGTGCCCCTGCACGATGTGACCGCCGAGTCGGGCACCGACCGGCATCGCCTTCTCGATGTTCACCCGGGTGCCGACGGTCGCTCCGCCGAGGGCGGCGACATCGAGGGTCTGCTTCATCACATCGGCGTCGAAGGTGTCGGCCGTCGACTCGACGACCGTGAGGCAGACGCCCGAGACCGCGATGGATTCGCCGTGCACGGCGTCGGAGACAGCTCTGGGCGCCCGAACAGTCAGGCGCCATCCGTCTCCGGCGGGCGCGATCGCGGTGATCTCACCGATCTCCTCGATGATTCCGGTGAACATCAGGCGGCTCCTTCTTCCGTGGTGAGCACGGGGTGTGCGACGGCGAGCAGGTCGGCGCCCAGGAGCAACCACTGCTCGATCGTCAGGCGTCGGGCGGCGTGCATGGTGCCGACGCCGATGTCGGTGAGGGCGAGCCGGTCGCCGCCGAGCAGCACGGGCGCTATGTAGGCGAGCACGCTGTCGGCGAGTCCGGCTGCGATGACAGCGCTCGCGAGCGTCGGGCCCCCTTCGACGAACACGCTCTGGATGCCGCGCGAGTGCAGCTCGGCGAGCACGGCGTGCAGATCGTGAGTGTCGTAGAAGAGCGGCGTCTTCGGGTGCCGACGGACCGCCGCGTCGTCGGGGGTCGGGCGAGAGCCGATCACGACGGGGATCGGCTGGTGCTCGTGGAGCGCATCGCCGTCGCGCGCTGTCAGCGACGGGTCGTCGGAGAGCACGGTGCCGGTGCCGACGACGATCGCGTCCGCAGCGGCTCGACGTCGATGGACGTCGGCCCTGGCCTCCGGCCCGGTGATCCACTGGCTGCTGCCATCGCATGCCGCCGCGCGGCCGTCGAGGGACTGTGCCCATTTCACGGTGACGTGCGGGCGCCCCAGGCGCTGAGCGGTGAGCCAGCCGTCGATGATCTCGTGCGCGATACCGGCCTGCTCGCCCGAATCGACGCTCACGCCCGCGGCGCGGAGGCGATCGCCGCCGCCGCCCGAGACCTCGCCCGGGTCGTCGAGGGCGTACACGACGCGCGAGACGCCCGCGTCGATGAGCGCGACGGCGCACGGGCCGGTTCGTCCGGTGTGGTTGCAGGGTTCCAAGGTCACGACGGCGGTCGCACCGTCGGCGGCGCCGGGCGCGAGCTTCGCGAGCGCATCGACCTCGGCATGCGGCGTGCCGGCCCCGCGGTGCCAGCCTTCGGCGATGATCTCGCCCTCGGGGGAGAGGATGACGGCGCCGACCTGCGGGTTCACGCCTCGAGGGCCGAGCGTCGCGAGCTCGAGCGCACGGGTCATCGCCCGCCGTTCCGCCTCGTTCACTGCCATCCGTGGTCCTCTCTGAGGCTCCGGGGATTCTCCTCGAGGGGAGACGTCGGCAGAACGCGCGCGCGGCGGCGCACCGTGCTGCCTCCCTTCCGGACTAGCGAGGCTGCGCCTCGCACCACCGTCGGTTCCGGAATTCCACCGGATCGGCATCTCGGAGAACCGAGACGCTCGCGGACTGTCACCGCCGGTTCGGATTCTCACCGACCCCGGAGCACGTTGATGCTCTGAGTGTACTCAACACATCTGACTGCGTTTCATTCCGCGTCGAAGTGCTACTTGAGCAGTCGTGACAGGCGACGATCGGCGAGCGGTTTGCCTCCGGTCTGGCAGGTGGGGCAATACTCCATCGAGCGGTCGGCGAAGAAGACGCTGCGCACGGTGTCTCCGCACACCGGGCAGGCCTCGCCGCGGCGGGCGTGCACCTGCATCCCTCGGCGCTTCGCGTCTTTCAGGTCGGCCGGAGGTTTTCCCGAGGCCTCGGCCACGGCATCCGTCAGCGTCGTCTGCATCGCCGCGAACAGGCGGTCGATCTCGTCATCGTCGAGCTTGTCGGCGATCGCGTAGGGCGACATGCGCGCCGCATGCAGGATCTCGTCGGAGTAGGCGTTCCCGATCCCGGCGATCACGCTCTGGTCTCGCAGCAGCCCCTTGATCTGGGTGCGGCGTCCGTCGAGCAGCCCGGCGAACACGTCACGGGTGAATGTCGCCTCGAGTGGGTCCGGCCCGAGGCGAGCGATGCCGGGCACCTCCTGCGGGTCGCGCACGACATAGACGGCGAGCGACTTCTTCGTCCCCGCCTCTGTCAGGTCGAATCCACTCTCGTCGTCGAGGCCCACCCGCACGGCGATGGGCGACTTGCCGGGCTTGATGAGGGTCGTCGGCAGAGTCTCATACCATCGCAGCCAGCCCGCCTTGGCGAGATGAAAAACGAGGTGCAGCTCGTCGCCGCACGAGAGCACGATGAACTTGCCGTGGCGCGAGGCCGCGGTGATCTCTGATCCGTGCAGAGCGGTGTTGGGCGGGTCGTAGGTCTTCAGGGCCGCAATCGCGCCCACGCTCGTGCGGATGATCGTGCGCCCCACCGTGCGTCCGGCGAGGAATGCGGTCAGGCCTTGGACTTCCGGCATCTCAGGCATGCGCTCATCCTGCCACCGACGTCGGACACGCGGCTAGACCACCCAATGTTGCAGCTGTGTAACACGCCGCAGATGTTATGCTTGCATGACATTCATGCGATGTTATATCCGCGCAACCTTCGGAGGTGTCATGAGGACCGTCCGCCCCGTAGATTTCGCGCGCGTCGCAAAGCAGCGACGTGTCGATCTCGGTTACACCCAGCAACGCCTGGCAGACCGCTTGGGCGTATCCCGGCAGCTCATCGCGCGTTTCGAGAACGGCGTCGGAGATCCGGCGCTGAGCACAGTGCTTCGCATCCTCACCGAGCTCGGTCTCGATATCGACACGAGCGTGCGGGGCAGCGAGTCGGTGGAGACGCCCGCGCGCCCCCTCGCGATCGCCGTCCCCAGAATCGATGTGTCGGGCATGGACCGCGCCTGGACGCGTATCGCCGATGTCGCCCAGTCCTCCGTTGCTCGGGATACTGACACGAGGGAAGAGCTGCGCAGCTCCGTTGACCCCGTCCCACAGCGCGCGGTCGCGCCCGAAGCCCTCGCCGCGGCGCTGCGTGAAGCCAGCGCCGCGCTGTTGAGGCGAGTGCCCGAACAGCCCGGTCTCGACGGCTCGAAGACGGAGGGTGACTCAGATGTCTAGTCTCGACGTTCACATCTATGGAACGCGCGCCGCGACCATCGAGCGGCGAGGGCGGCGGGACTACAGGATCCGATACGACCCGGAATATCTGTCGGATCCCGATGCGGTGCCGCTCTCGACGCGTCTGCCCTTGGCCAGCACGCCGCATACCGGCGACGATGTGCTGCGGGTTCTCGAGGGGTTCCTGCCAGACCGGCCGGAGGTGCTCGAGCGGTGGGCGCGAGACGCCGGCCTACCGGACATCGAGGTATTCGGACTTCTCAGGGCGTTCGGTGAGGACGTCGCCGGAGCAGCCGTCTTCCTTCCCTCGGGGAGCGCGCCGAATCGACGTCATCGCCTCGAACCACTTTCACGGTCCGAGATCGCGGAGAGAATCCGCAGTGTTCGGGCTGATTCCTCTGCCTGGACAGCGGGCTCGACGGATCATCGGTTCTCGTTGGGTGGCGCTCAGGGCAAGTTCGCACTCGCCTTCGACCGCGACGGATGGCATGAGCCGTTCGACGCCGCCCCGTCGACCCACATCTTCAAGCCGGGAATCGAGAGATACCCGGAGTCGGACGTGACCGAGCACATCATCATGGAGCTCGCCAGGGCACTCGACCTTCCCGTGGCCAACACCGAGATGCAGGAGTTCGACGGAGAGCGGATCCTCGTGGTCGAGCGCTTCGACCGCATCCGGAGCGCTGACGGTGTGACGCGCATCCATCAGGAGGACTTCGCGCAGGCGATGGGGGTCTCCACGCTGCGCAAGTACGAGGTCGACGGCGGACCGGGGATCGAGGACATCTCCGGGGTGCTGAAGCGGAATGCCGACCCGACTTCGCTGACGGCGTCGCTGCGGGTCTTTGGCGCGAGCCTGGTGTTCGCGTGGCTCATTGCGCACAACGACGGGCACGCGAAGAACTATTCGATGCGGCTCCTCCCCGGGCGCACGGAACTGGCGCCGCTCTACGATCTCAACAGCTACCTGCCCTATATCGACCCGGCGAGACTACGAGGCAGAGATCCCGCGTTCGCTCACGAGGTCGAACTCGCATTCTCGATCGGAGGAGCGCGGCGGATAGCCGACTTCACATCGACGCACTGGGGACAGTTGGAGAGCACCCTCAGGTTGCCTCGCGGCACGCTGGTCGCGTACGCCATCGATGCGGCTGATCGCATGGTCGGGGAACTCAACAAGGTTCTGGACGGACTCGATTCGCGCTTCCATTCAGAGCGCTCGGAGGCGCTCCGAACGGGGCTCTTCCTTCGCAGGCAGAGCGCACTCCGCGTGTTGTCACTCGGCTAGAGGACGGGCCAGTCCACCGGAGCGCGATCGTCGGTCGCGAGAAGCCCGCCGAACCATCCGTCGTCGCGGCCGCGATCGTTGGTGAGCGCCTGCCGGGCGTATCCCTCGTAACGGAATCCCAGCGCACGGGCAGCCCTCGCCGAGGGGATGTTGCCGGCGACCGCGCGCCAGCCGAGGCGGGCCAGGCCGAGCTCGTCGAACCCCCAGCCCACGACGGCGCGAGCGGCCTCGACGAGGTAGCCGTTGCCGCGGGCCGTCGCGGTGACCCAGTAGCCGATCTCCGCGTCTCCGCCCGTCGGGTGCTCGATGATGTGATGCAGCCCGATCGAGGCGACCAGCTCGCCGTCGCGGTAGGCGCACCAGATCGCCTGGCTGCCGTCTGCCCACCACTCACCGATCAGGCGCACATACTCAGCAGCGTCCGCGCGGCTGTACGGGCTCGGCACGGTGGTCCACCGAGGGATCTCCGGATCCTGACAGGCCGCGGTGATCGCGTCGATGTCGGACTCGTCCGGCACGTGCAGGACGAGACGCTCGGTGGTGAGAGTGACCGGTTCCATCCCGGCATCCTACGGCTCGCGCAGCGCGTGTCCACGACGATCCCGATGCCGGCGGCGATGCCGGTGTCGGTGGTCGCGACTAGGCTTGTGCGGTGACTGTGCCGGGGATTCTGCGCGCCTTGGAAGAGGCATCTCTTTTTCGTGACGCTCTGACGTGGGCGCAGACCGACGCCGATCTCGGCCTCGTCGACGGCCTCGACGCTCCGGCACTCGCCGGTCTGCTCGAGAAGCGCCGAGCAGCGGGGCACCCGGCCGCGCTCCTGACCGTCGTCCCGACGGGCCGACGAGCCGAGAGTCTCGCGGCCGCGCTCGCCGCGTACATCCCCGATGCCGAGGTCGTGATCTTCCCCGCGTGGGAGACGCTGCCGCACGAGCGCCTCAGCCCCAGCGCCGACACGGTGGGTCAGAGACTGCAGACCCTGCGTCGCATCGCGGAGTGGTCGGGTGATCACCCCCTCGTCGTCGTCGCCTCGGTGCGCGCCGCCCTCCAGCCGATCGCCGGCAACCTCGGCGAGATCGCACCGCTCGAGCTGCGCACCGCAAGCCGCGGTCACGAACTCGACCACGTCGTCGAGCAGCTCGTCGAACGGGCCTATTCGCGCGTCGACATGGTGTCGCGCCGAGGCGAGTTCGCCGTCCGCGGCGGCATCCTCGACGTCTTCCCCGCGATCTCCGAGCATCCGTTCCGCGTCGAGTTCTTCGGCGACGAGATCGACCAGATCCGCTCGTTCTCCGTCGCCGATCAGCGCTCGCTTCCGGGCGATGTCGACGGCGTCGATCTGCCGCCGAGCCGCGAGCTGCTGCTGACACCTGACGTACGCGATCGCGCGCGAGCGCTGATCGGTGGGTTTCCGGCGATCGCCGGCATGCTCGAGAAGATGGCCGAGGGCATCCCGGTCGAGGGCATGGAATCTCTTCTTCCGGCTGTCTCCGGTCCGCTCAAGTCGCTCGCGGAGTACCTGCCGGAGGGCAGCGCGACCGCCGTCGTCGACCCCGAGCGGTCGAGTGCCCGTGCGATCACGCTGGGCGAGACGAACCGCGAGTTCCTCGATGCGGCCTGGAGCGCGGCGACCTCGGGTGCGTCGGCTCCCATCGATCTCGGTGCCGGCGACTTCCTCACCATCGCCCGGCTGCGCGAGGTCGTGCGCGATCGCGGCGGCGTCTGGTGGCGACTGAGCCCGTTCTCGATGGGCGGCGAAGACGCCGAGACCGTCGACGCCTCGGTCATCCCGTCGTTCCACGGCAACGTCGACGGTGCGATCTCGTTCGTCGAGGCGAAGGTCGCAGACGGCTGGCGTGTCGTCGTGATCGCCGCCGGAGCGGGCCTGGTCGACCGTGCCCGCGACGTGCTCTCCGACCGGGAAGTCGCCGCTCGCATCGTGTCCGAGCTGACCGACGCCCCTGACGCCGGTGTCGCGACTCTCGTCACCGGCTCGGTGGAGTCCGGATTCCAGATCCCCGAGGCCAAGCTCGCGGTCCTCACCGACAACGAGTTCTACGGGCGGACGATCGGCGGCGACCAGCGGGTCGTCAAGAAGCTCGCGTCGCGCCGCAAGAACGTCGTCGATCCGCTGCAGCTCAAGCAGGGCGACTTCGTCGTGCACAACACGCACGGCATCGGCCGTTTCGTCGAGATGACGCAGCGCGAGGTCTCGACCGGCGGACGCAACGCGACGAAGTCGGTGCGTGACTATCTCGTGCTCGAGTACGCGCCGTCGAAGCGGGGTTATCCCGGCGACAAGCTCTATGTGCCCACCGATCAGCTCGATCTGCTCTCGAAGTACGTCGGCGGTGAGGGGCCGACCCTCTCGAAGATGGGCGGCAGCGACTGGTCGCAGGCGAAGGGCAAGGCTCGCAAGGCCGTGCGCGACATCGCCGTCGAGCTGGTCAAGCTGTATTCGGCGCGGATGAGCGCGAAGGGCCACGCGTTCGGACCCGACACGCCGTGGCAGCGCGAGCTCGAAGAGGCGTTCCCGTTCGCCGAGACCCTCGATCAGCTGCAGACCATCGACGAGATCAAGGCCGACATGGAGCGACCGATCCCGATGGACAGGCTGCTCTCGGGCGATGTCGGCTTCGGCAAGACCGAGGTGGCCGTGCGCGCGGCGTTCAAGGCGATCCAGGACGGCAAGCAGGTCGCGATGCTCGTGCCGACCACGCTGCTCGTCAAGCAGCACCTCGAGACGTTCACCGAGCGCTTCGCCGGATTCCCCGTCAAGGTGCGTCCGCTGTCGCGCTTCCAGACCGACAAGGAGGCCCGACTCACCCTCGAGGGCCTGCTCGACGGCACGGTCGACATGGTGATCGGCACGCACCGCATCCTCACCGACCAGGTCATGTTCAAAGACCTCGGCCTGATGATCATCGACGAGGAGCAGCGCTTCGGCGTCGAGCACAAGGACACTCTCAAGAAGATGAAGACGAACGTCGACATCCTCGCGATGAGCGCCACTCCGATCCCTCGAACACTCGAGATGGCCGTCACCGGCATCCGTGAGATGTCGACCCTGGCGACTCCGCCGGAGGACCGGCATCCGATCCTCTCGTTCGTCGGCCCCCGCAGCGACAAGCAGATGGCGGCGGCGATCCGCCGAGAGATCCTGCGCGAGGGCCAGGTGTTCTTCGTGCACAACCGCGTGCAGTCGATCCAGCGTGTCGCGGCCCAGCTCGCCGAGCTCGTGCCCGAGGCGCGCATCGCCGTGGCGCACGGTCAGATGGGCGAGCACGCACTCGAGCAGGTCGTCGACGACTTCTGGGAGCGCAAGTTCGATGTGCTCGTCTCGACCACGATCATCGAGACCGGTCTCGACATCGCGAACGCCAACACGATCATCATCGACCGAGCCGACAAGTACGGCCTGAGCCAGCTGCATCAGCTGCGCGGACGTGTCGGTCGCGGCCGCGAGCGCGCCTATGCGTACTTCCTCTACGACGAGATGAAGCCGCTCAGCGAGACGGCGGCCGACCGGCTGCAGACGATCGCGGTGAACAACGACCTCGGATCCGGAATGCAGGTCGCGCTGAAAGACCTCGAACTGCGCGGTGCCGGCAACCTGCTCGGCGGCGAGCAGGCCGGCCACATCGCCGGCGTCGGATTCGACCTCTACCTCCGGATGATCGGCGAGGCCGTCGCCACGTTCCGCGGCGAAGACGTCGAGTCGGGTCAGGAGCTGCGCCTCGAGCTGCCCTTGGACGCGCGCATCCCCGAGTACTACATCGACAGTGAGCGACTTCGTCTCGAGGCGTACCAGAAGCTGTCCGCGGCGTCGACGGCGACGGCGAAGGACGACGCGATCGATCTCGTCATCGACGAGCTCACCGACCGCTACGGCACCCCTCCCGACGAGGTCACAGGCCTGATCGCCGTCTCCCGCCTTCGTCGTCGCGCGGCCAGAGCCGGGCTTTCCGACGTCGTGGTCATGGGGTCGAACCTGCGCATCGCGCCGGCCCGACTCGAGGATTCGATCAAGGTGCGCCTGCAGCGGCTGTACCCCAAGGCGAAGCTGGTCGGCGGGGGCGAGGCGCTCGTCGTGCCGATGCCGACGGTGCCCGCCGCCGTGGGAGTCGGACTCGAACCGCTGCAGGCGGCCGAGCTGCTCGACTGGGTCGGCCAGCTGTTCACGGCGATCTTCCCCGAGCCGGTCACGGTGGAGTGACGGGAGCCGGCTACAGCGAGAATCCGCCGTCGGTGGTCAGCACCTGACCGACCACCCAGGAGCCGGCGTCCGTGCACAGCCAGCCGATCAGCCGAGCCGGGTCGTCGGGCCTGCCGACGCGACCGAACGGGGTGCCCGCGATCCAGTCCTCGACGCCGGACAGATCGCGATCCGTGGTGTCTGCATCGAGGTAGCCCGTGTTCACCGGGCCCGGATTGACCGTGTTCAGCACGATCCCGACATCGAGCAGCTCCGCGGCCGTCGAGCGCGTGATTCCCGCGAGCGCGGCCTTGCTCGTCGCATACGAGATCTCACCGCGCATCGCTCCGTGCCCCTGACCCGACGTCATCCAGACGACGTGAGCCGTCGGCTTCTCGAAGGGGCCGAGCGACGGGATGCTGTCGCCCGGACGGCCGACCGGAGTGCCGGCACCGCCGAGTTCATGGCGTACTCGATTCGCCAGCCCGGCTGTGAGCAGCAGCGAGGCGCGCGTGTTGGCCTGCCAGTGCGCGTCGAGTCGGTCGGCTGTCATGTCGAAGATCGTGCCGTCGCCGCCGCTCATCGCCTGGTTGCAGACGACGATGTCGAGTCGTCCCGAAAGCGATGAAGCCGCATCGAGCAGCGGTTCGATGCTGTCGGGGTCGCGGAGATCCGCCTCGGCGTCGCCCATCACGGCGCCGGATGCGAGGGAGCCGCGGATGCCTGCGCGAACCGCGTCGAGGTCGTCCCCGCCCCACGGATGGTCGAGATCATGGGGGCGGAAGTGGTGGAAGAACACGTTCGCGCCGAGAGAGGCGAGCGTCGTCGCGGTCGCGAATCCGATGCCGCGTCTGCGGGAGACGCCGGTCACCAGAGCGGTGCGTCCGAACAGGGGAAGGTCGTGGGAGCGCATGGCGATGAGCCTTTCGATCGATGAAGCCGCAGGCGGGCCCGATGGCGGCCGGAGGCGGGGAGGGATCGAGTCATCTGCATTGCATGGGCGCCAGCGTAGCAGGGGCTCGGTCAGCCTTCTCGGCACCGTCAGGTCAGCGCTACGCTGGCGTCATGTTGTACGAGCACCTCGGGGCTCGGCCCCGGATCCATGACACCGCTGTCGTCGCTCCCACCGCCGTGATCTCCGGAGACGTGACCATCGGCCCTGACTGCCAGGTGCTGCACGGCGCCGTCATCACCGCCGAGGGAGGACCGATCACGATCGGCGCGCACGTCATCGTGATGGAGAACGCGCTCATCAGGGCCACGGCCGCGAATGCCGTGCACATCGGTTCGCACACGCTCGTGGGAACGCTCGCGAGCATCGCCGGGGCGACCGTCGGAGAAGAGGTCTTCTTCGCGTCCGGCGCACGGATCTTCAACGGAGCGCTGGTGGGTGATCGATGCGAGGTCCGTGTGAACGCCATCGTGCACCGACGGGCGGTGCTGCCGGCCGGGACGGTCGTGCCGATCGGCTGGGTCGCGGTCGGAGATCCCGTGCAGCTCCTCTCTCCAGACAGGGAGGCGGAGATCTCTGCCGCACAACCCGAACTCGACTTCCCGGGGCACGTCTTCGGCGTGGATCGCGACACACCCGACCTCATGGTGCAGCTGACCGAGCGCTACGGCAGCTCGCTGGCCCGGCACGCCGACGACGTGCGTGTCGACACCGACGGCCGCGCGGCGGGTCGAGGGTGAGTGACGGCTCAGGGCTCGTCCGACCCGACGTCAGCACGGACGACGCCGCGCTGATCGCCCGCGAATGCTACGGAGTCGAGGCGGCGGCGAGCGAACTCGGCAGCAATCAGGACCGCAACTTCGTGCTGGTCGAGCCGGACGGATCGCGCAGCGTGCTGCGCGTCGACAACCCCGTCTTCGGCGACGACGTGCGAGCCGCGCAGCACGAGGCTCTCGACGCGTACCGCCGTGCCGGCGTGCGGGTTCCTGCCGTGCTTGCAGGACGCGACGGCGAGCTCACCCAGCGCTGGCGGGGATTCGCGGTGCGACGCAGTGAGTTCGCCGAGGGGGAGTCGATGGTCGACGCGGGCTACCTCGCCCCCGTCGTGCTCGCCGAGTTCGGCACTCTGGCAGCGGCATCCGTGAATGCGCTTGCTGGTCTCGCGCATCCGGGGCTCGAGCGCGACCAGATGTGGGACATGCGCGTCGCGTATGAGCAGATCAGCGCGCTCGCCGCGTCGGTGACAGAGGCCGAGCTGCGCTCCCGAGTGCGCGCGGCCACGGAGGATGCACAGCAGGCGCTGTCGATCGTCGCCGCTGCGCTGCCGGTGCAGCCGATCCACGGCGATCTCACCGACGACAACGTGACCGGGATGCGAGGTGCCGATTCCCGATTGCACCCGCACACCGTGCTCGACCTGGGAGACCTGGGGCTCGGCTGGCGGGTCGCCGAACTGGCGGTATGCGTCTCGTCGATGCTGCACCACGAGCCCGAGCGCCCGCTTCGGGTGCTCGAGACCGTGGCCGCGTTCCATGCCGACGCACCGCTCATCCGTGATGAGGCGCTCGCGGTGTGGCCGCTGGTCGTGCTGCGTGCCGCTCTGCTCGTCGCGAGCGGCTGGAGACAGCTCGAGATCGACGGCGACAACGACTACGCCCGCGAGCGGATCGCGGGCGAGCAGGCCATCTTCGATGCCGCGACTGCCGTTCCGCTCGCCGAGGCGACCGAGCTGGTGCTCGCTCGGCTCGGGTTCGCATCGCCGGAGTTCGAGGTGCCCGCGGGCACTGCCTCCCGCCCGGTGGAGCCCGCGCCCGAGGACGTCGTGCCCGAGAGCACCGCGTCCGAGGACGTCGCGCCCGAGAACACCGCGCCCGAGAGCACCGCGCCCGAGAACACCGTGCCCGACGACTCTGACGATGCGCACGCCGAGCTGTCGACTCTGCTTCCGGAGCTCGACGGCCGCGTCGTCGTGGTCGACCCGGGTGTCGAGGCCGAGGGGCTGGATGCGGGGCGGTGGGCGCATCCCGACGCGGAGGCGCTCCTCGTCGCCGAGGCGCATGCGAGGGGCGCTCGAGCTGCCGTCGTGCCCTACGGTGTGTTCCGGCTCACTCGTACGACGGTCGACACGGCGAGCGCCGCTGCCACCTGGCCGGTCGAGACCGAGGTGCACGTCGCACCCGGACCCTCGTCGCGAATGATCGCGCCGGCAGAGGGCGAGCTGAAGATCACCGACGGCGGAGTGCGCATCGCGCTCGACACCGGGTGGGTGCTCGAGCTCCGGGGTGCCGACCTCGAGCCCAATCGCAGCGGACGCATCGAGCGGGGCGAGAGCATCGGCAGGCTCGCGGCTTCGTTCGAGAACAGGACGATCGTCGTCGGCCTCAGGCGAGACGATGCGCCGCCGACTCCGGCTGCGCGGCCCGATGAACCCGTCGCGCATCTCGTCACACCTGATCGCGTCGCGGCGTGGTCCCGCTTCACGGCAGACCCCGCCGGGCTGCTCGGGCTTCCCTCCCACGCGCAGCACGACCACGCCGACCAAGAGCTCAGGCGCAGGGAGCGCATCTTCGCGACCGCGCAGGAGCGCTATTACGAGCATCCGCCGCAGATCGAACGCGGCTGGCGGCATCATCTGGTCGACACGACCGGTCGCAGCTACGTCGACATGGTGAACAACGTCGCGGGACTCGGACACGGTCACCCCACGGTGGCGGCTGCGGCGAATCGCCAGCTGAAGACGCTCGCCACCAACTCGAGGTTCCTGTTCCGCGGTCTCGCCGAGTACAGCGAGAGGCTGATCGCGCTGATGCCCGAGGGGAGCGGTCTCGACACCGTGCTGCTCGTGAACAGCGGCTCGGAGGCGGTCGATCTCGGCATCCGACTGGCTCAGGCAGCCACCGGGCGACGCACGGTGGTGGCGCTGCGTGAGGCCTACCACGGGTGGACGATGGCGAGCGATGCGGTCACGACCAGCGCCTACGACAACCCGCATGCTCTCGCGACGCGTCCCGACTGGGTGCACGTCGCCGACGTGCCCAACCCGTTCCGCGGCACCTATCGCGGCCGCGACACGGCTGGCCGCTACCTCGCAGACCTCGCCGCAGACCTCGACGGTCTCGCCGCAGACGGCGGAGACCCCGCCGCGTTCCTGTGCGAGTCCGTGCTCGGAAACGCCGGGGGAGTGCTCTTGCCCGACGGCTATCTGGCGGGCGCCTACGAGCTCGTGCGCGCGCGTGGTGGTCTCTGCATCGCCGACGAGGTGCAGGTGGGCTTCGGTCGCATGGGGTCGAGCTTCTGGGGATTCGAGCAGTCCGGAGTGATGCCCGACATCGTCACGATCGCCAAGCCGATGGGCAACGGCTTCCCCATCGGAGGTGTGATCACATCGAAGCGGATAGCCGACGCGCTCACCACCCAGGGGCAGTTCTTCTCCTCGGCCGGTGGCAGCACGCTCAGCAGCAGCGTCGGCCTCGCCGTCCTCGATGCGATGGTCGAGGACGACCTGCAGCGCAACGCACTCGAGGTCGGCCGGCATCTGGCGGGCGCTCTTCGTGCGCTGGCGCATCGGCATCGGCTGATCGGTCCGGTACACGGCGAGGGGCTCTATCTCGGCGTCGAACTGGTGCGCGATCGCGAGACGATGGAGCCGGCGGATGCCGAGGCCGCCGCGATCTGCGAGCGGATGCGGGAGCTCGGCGTGATCGTGCTCACGACCTCGGAGCGCTCGAACGTGCTGAAGATCAAACCTCCGCTCTGCCTGACGATCGAGAGTGCCGACCACGTCGTCGCCATGCTCGACCGCGTTATGGGTGAAGGCTGGTGATCGGAGGAGGATCTTCGAATCGAGTCGGTTCTCGGCATGTTAAATGCGTATTTCGAATCAGATCTGCTCTTCCGCTGAGGAATAACTCGGGTCCATACTGAGCGACAGCGTCGGACAGCCCGAAGTCCGGCCCATGCACTGTTCCCGAAGGAGTACTCATGGACACGCCCCTCAAGACGAAACCGCTCGCGCAGGGCGGCGGAACACTTCGACGCAATCTCGGTCTCTGGGCGATCGTCGGTCTCGGTCTCGGCTACATGACGCCGACCGTCGTGTTCGACACGTTCGGCATGGTGGCCCGCGACACCGACAACGTCGTCCCTGCCGCCTACCTCGTCGCTCTGGTGGTGATGGTGTTCACCGCCGTCAGCTACGGCAAGATCTCCCGGGCCATCCCGAGCGCCGGCTCCGCCTACACCTACGTGCGCGAATCGATCCATCCCAACCTCGGATTCATGGTGGGCTGGACCTCGCTCATCGACTACGTGCTGCTTCCCATGGTCAACTGCCTCATCATCCGCAGCTACCTCGAGGCGCTGTTCCCCGACATCCCCGGCTGGATCTGGGTGGTGCTCTACTGCCTCCTCGTCACGAGCATCATCTACATGACCATGCGCGGCACCTCGAACATGAACATGATCCTGCTGGTGTTCTCGATCGTCGTGATGGTCGTGTTCGTCGTCATGGTCGTCGCCCAGCTGATGCGCGGCGAAGGAGCGGCCACGATCGCCTCGGCAGCCCCGTTCATCCACGACGGGGCGACCATCAGCGCGGTGCTCATGGGCGCCACGATCGTCTGCTTCTCGTTCATCGGATTCGACGCTGTCACCATGTACGCCGAAGAGGCGAAGGACCCGAAGACGATGCCGAAGGCGATCCTGCTCACGGTGCTGCTCGGTGGTGCGATCTTCCTCATCGCGGGGTACGTCACGCAGCTGCGCTTCCCCGACTGGAACGAGTTCGCCCCGGGCGGCGACATGCAGTACGTCGAGGACTCGACGCTGCCGATCATCGGAAACCTCGTCGGCGGCAACGTGCTCATGGCCGTGTTGACGGCCGCAGGGTTCTGCGCCACCCTGGCATCGGGTCTCGCCTCCCACGCGTCGGTGTCGCGCATGCTGCTGGTGATGGGTCGCAACAACGTGCTGCCGCAGAAGGCATTCGGATACATCAACCCGCGCACGCACACGCCGACGTTCAACATCGTGCTGGTGGGCGCGATCTCGCTGCTGGCGATCCCGTTCACGCTCGAGCTGATCGCGGCGTGGATCAACTACGGCGCGCTGATCGCCTTCACCTTCGTCAACATCTCGGTGATCGCATGGTTCGCGATCCGCAAGGGTCGGCGCCACACACCGCGCGACATCTTCTCGTACATCGTGATGCCGGGAATCGGCATGCTGCTCACCGGGCTGCTGTGGGTCAACCTGCACCCGGACGCCCTCGTGGGCGGCCTGACCTGGACGGCCCTCGGCCTGATCTATCTCGCCGTCATCACCAGGGGCTTCCGGAAGAAGGTCGTCGCGTTCGACGAGAATCAGGCGGTGACCGGGTTCAACAAGGTCGTCAAGGTCCCGGTCGACGAGAGCTGACACGGGATGCAGAAGAGCCGCCACCCGCGAGGGGGCGGCTCTTCATCCGTGCACGCGGCGCGAGCCGGTCAGATCACGCCCTGTGCGAGCATCGCGCCGGCGACGCGCTCGAAGCCGGCGATGTTCGCACCTGCGACGTAGTCACCCGCGACGTCGTAGCGCTCCGCCGCGTCGAAAGCGGCGCTGTGGATGTCGGCCATGATCTCGCGCAGCTTGTTCTCGCTCGCGTCGAAGCTCCACCGCTGACGTGAGGCGTTCTGGCTCATCTCGAGTGCGGAGGTCGCCACGCCACCGGCGTTCGCCGCCTTGCCGGGGGCGAAGAGCACGCCGGCGCTCTGGAAGGCATCGACGGCGGCAGGCAGGCAGGGCATGTTCGCTCCCTCGGAGACGGCGCGCACGCCGTTCGCGATCAGGGCCTCGGCGGCATCGAGGTCGAGCTCGTTCTGCGTGGCGGAGGGCACGGCGATGTCGACGGGCACCTCCCAGACGCTGCCGCCCTCGACGAAGCGCGCGCCGGGGCGCCGGTTCGCGTACTCGACGATGCGGGCGCGCTCGACCTCTTTGATCTGACGCAGCAGGTCGACGTCGATGCCTGCGTCGTCGACGACGTAGCCCGACGAGTCGGATGCGGTCACAGCGGTCGCGCCGAGCTGCGAGGCCTTCTGGATCGCGTAGATCGCGACGTTGCCCGACCCCGAGACTCCGACGCGCTTGCCGTCGAGCGAGTCGTTGTGCACGCCGAGCATCTCCTGTGCGAAGAACACGGCCCCGTATCCGGTGGCCTCGGTGCGCACCTCGGCGCCGCCCCAGCCGGTGCCCTTGCCCGTGAACATGCCCGACTCGTGGCGGTTGGTGATCTTGCGGTACTGGCCGAAGAGATAGCCGATCTCGCGGCCGCCGACACCGATGTCTCCGGCGGGGACGTCGGTGTGCTCGCCCAGGTGGCGGTAGAGCTCGCTCATGAACGACTGGCAGAAGCGCATGATCTCGGCATCCGACCGACCGTGCGGGTCGAAGTCGGAGCCGCCCTTGCCGCCGCCGATGCCCTGTCCGGTGAGCGCGTTCTTGAAGATCTGCTCGAACCCGAGGAACTTGATGATCGACAGGTTGACCGAGGGGTGGAAGCGCAGACCGCCCTTGTACGGGCCGAGAACAGAGGAGAACTGGACGCGGTAACCGCGATTGACCTGCAGGCGACCGGCGTCATCGACCCACGGCACCCGGAACAGGATCTGACGCTCGGGCTCGACCAGACGGTCGAGGATGCCGCCGTCGACGAACTGGGGGTTGCGCGCGAGCACCGGCGCGATCGAGTTCAGCACCTCGTGCACGGCCTGCTGGAACTCGGGCTCGTGCGGGCTGCGGGCGAGCACCGTGTCGAACACGGGCTGCACGGAGTCTGCGAGCGGGTGGAAGTCGGCTGATGGCGAAGAGGTCACGCGAAAGAGCTTTCTGATCGGGGGATGGTGCTGCGTGCGATCGTGTCGCGTGAGGGTGCGCCGGATCGGGCGGAGTTTTCACTCTAGCGGGCACGCCGACGTGAGCACTCTCACACCGGAATGCACTCGCTCAGGCGCGATGAGCGTCGATCACCCGGTGTTCTGCAGGCCGGCCGCGACGCCGCTGACCGAGAGCAGCAGCAGGCGCTTCTGCTCGTCGTCGGCGCCGGATCCGGTCGCCTCGTCAGGGTCGCGCAGAGCGCGCAGGGCACGCAGCTGCAGCAGCGACAGCGCGTCGACGTACGGCGTGCGCAACTGCACCGCGCGCTGCAGGATCGGCTTGTTCTCGAGCAGTCCGACGCCGCCGGTGAGGCGGATGACCCATTCGCGGGTGAGCGCGAGCTCATCCAGCACGAGCTGTGCGAGATCGTCGCGGTCGCCGAGTGCGAGGTACTGGCGGGCGATGCGCTCATCGGTCTTCGCGAGGCTCATCGCTACGTTGTCGATCATGGTGCGCAGCAGCGGCCAGTCGCGGTAGGCCGCGACGAGTCGGTCCTCGTCGCCGACTGCCGCGAGGGCCGTGCCGAGGCCGAACCAGCCCGCGAGGTTGATGCGCGCCTGGGTCCAGGCGAACACCCACGGGATCGCACGCAGATCTTCGAGCGACTCGACCGACAGTCCGCGCCTGGCAGGACGCGAGCCCAGGGCCAGCAGACCGATCTCCTCGAGGGGAGTCACCGTGGCGAACCAGGGTGCGAAGCCCTCTGCTTTCACGAGCGAGAAGAACCGCTCGCGCGACGAGGTGTCCATGACGGCTGCGATGTCGGCGAAACGCGCCGCCGCGTCGCTCGTGTGCTTCTCGACCGACGGCGAAGACGCGAGCAGGGTGGCCGCGGCGACCTGGTCGATGTGGCGCATCGCGATGGCCGGCTCGCCGTAGCGGGCGAAGATGACCTCACCCTGCTCGGTGAGCTTGAAGCGACCGTCGACCGAGTGCGGCGGCTGCGCGAGGATCGCCGAGTTCGCCGGTCCGCCGCCACGGCCGAGGGCGCCGCCGCGGCCGTGGAACAGTGTCAGCTCGATCTCCGAGTCCTGCGCCCACTGAGCGATCTTCTCCTGTGCCTCGTACAGCGCGAGGTTGGCGGCGACCGGGCCGACGTCCTTCGACGAGTCCGAGTACCCGAGCATGACCTCGAGCCGGTTGCCCGTCGCTGCGAGGCGCGCCTGGAACTCCGGGAAGGTCACGGCCTCGGCGAGGATGCCGGGCGCTGCCTGCAGGTCGGCGAAGGTCTCGAACAGAGGGACGACGTCGAGCACGGGTGCGTCGTCGCCGAGCGCGTGCCTCGCGAGCCGGTGCACGTTCGCGAGGTCGGAGGCCGCCTGCGTGAACGACACCACGTAGCGACCGGCGGCTCGGAGGCCCCGATCGCGCTGGATCTCGGCGATCACGCGGAAGACCTCGAGCACCTCTTCGGTCTGCGCGCTGATCGGCTCGCCGCTCTCGAGCTCCGCGAGGGCCTTGGCGTGCACCTGCGAGTGCTGACGCACTTCGAGTTCGGTGAGGTGGAAGCCGTACGTCTCCACCTGCCAGATCAGGTGCTGCACACCGCCGAAGGCGTGGCGCTTCGCGCCTGCATCCGACAACGACGACTGCACCGTGCGGAGGTCTTCGAGCAGCTCCTCCGGGCGTGCGTAACGTTGCTCGTCGCCGTTCCTGGTGGCGGCGACGCGATGGGCCAGTGCCAGCAGCACCCGTCGGTGGGGCTCGCCGGGAGAGCGGGCGGCCAGCTCGTGGGCGACCCGCGGCTCGGCGGCGGTGAACGACTCCCACAGCGCCGAGACGGCGTCACTCGGGGGAGTGTCCTCGGCGCTGAGCGTGAGCGTGCGGCCGATGCGCTCGAGTGCGCGCTCGAGACCGCGGAGCACATGATCGGAGGCGATCTGCGATGCCTCTCGCGTCACGGATGCCGTCACGAACGGGTTGCCGTCGCGGTCGCCGCCGACCCAGGAGCCGATCCGCACGAAGGCGGGGACGACAGGTGCGCTCGAGCCGGAGTCGTCGCCGCGCAGTGCGTCGTCGATACGGCGGTACACGTGAGGCACCGTGGTGAACAGAGTCTCGTCGAACACGCCCATGACCGTGCGCACCTCGTCGGTCGGCGACGGCTTCTCGGCGCGCAGGGGAGCCGTGCGCCAGAGAGTGTCGATCTCCTCCAGCATCCGACGTCGGGCGCGGTGCTCCTCGGCTCCGCCTTCGCTCGCGGCGTCGTGCTGGGTGAGCAGCTCGGAGAGGCGACGAATGCTCGTCGACACCGCTCGACGGCGCGCCTCGGTCGGGTGGGCGGTGAACACCGGGTGGAAGCGCAGGCCCTCGAGGCGACGACGAGCCTCGTCATCGCCGACCTCGGTCTTCAGACGCGCGTATGCGGTGGCGACGGTGTCTGCGGCATCCTCGCGTCCCGGCTGGCCGGCGCGTTCGCGCAGGACCCGCACTCGCTGGTGCTCCTCGGCGAGATTGACGAGGTGGAAGTAGCAGGTGAACGCCCTGGCCACTTCGTCAGCGCGTGCGATGCTGAACGACTCGGCGATCGCTGCGGCGCGCTCGAAGGCGTTGGACGTCTCCTCGTCGTAGGCCTGGATCGTCGCGAGGCGCAAGCGTTCGACGTCCTCGAAGAGGTCGTCTCCACCTGCTTCGCGCAGAACCTGGCCGAGAAGGGCGCCGAGCATTCGCACATCGGTGCGCATGGCATCCGGAATGCCGCGGCCCGCTTCGAAGCGGCCGATGATGCGGATGGCCGAGGTGTCAGTGGGCTCGGGGAAGGCGTGTTCGGGGGTCACCGTTCGAGAGTATCCCGGGTCGGGGCAGTGGTCTGAACGCATGACGATGTGAGACGTCCGAGGTGCCCGGCGAATTATCATGGACGCGATGCGCATCTCAGCGAACCCCCTCCGCGGGCAGCAGTTTCCCGCCATGCTCCTTCTCGTCGCGGCCGGACTCGGTCTGCTGCTGGCGAATCTTCCGACGCATGACGTGCTCGCCGCCGTGCTGGACTACCATCTCGCCGTTCCCGGCACGGCCCTCGATCTCTCGATCGAACACTGGGTCTCCGATGGTCTGCTCGCAGTGTTCTTCCTCGTCGTCGCGATCGAGCTGCGCCACGAGCTGACGCACGGCGAGCTCGACTCGCCGAGAAAGGCCATGCAGCCGGCGATAGCCGCCGCGGGCGGTGTGCTGGTGCCCATCGCGGTCTACCTCTTCATCGCCGGCGACTCGGCCACCGTCACCGGCTGGCCCATTCCGACGGCGACGGACATCGCCTTCGCGCTCGGAGTGCTCGCCGTGTTCGGGCGCGGTCTGCCGTCGAATGTGCGAGTGTTCCTGCTGGCTCTGGCGATCCTCGACGACATCATCGGCATCATCTTCATCGCGGTGCTGTTCGCTCGCGACGTGCAGTGGTTGCTATTGGGTCTCGCGGTCGTCGCGGTCGCGGTCTTCTGGCTCCTCAGCAGGCTGCTGCACGAGAAGGGTCACGCGGCGATCGCCGTCGCGATGATCGTGGTCGGCATCGTCGCCTGGGGTCTCGTGGCCTCCTCCGGCATCCATGCCACGATCGCGGGCGTGCTGCTGGGTCTCGTGATGTCGCCGGTACCCGCTGCTCGCACCCGCCACGCGCTCGAACCGACGGTCAACGGCGGGATCCTGCCCGTGTTCGCGTTCGTCGCCGCGTTCGTGGTGATCCCCGATCTCGGGCTCACCGAGCTCTCGCCCGCCTTCTGGGGCATCGTGGTCGCCCTCCCGGTGGGCAAGATCATCGGCATCTCGCTGTTCGGATGGATCGCCATGCGCATCCGCCCCCGCGGCGCGGCGCCTGCGCTGCCGTTCGGTGACGTGCTCGCAGCCGGTGCGCTGGGCGGCATCGGCTTCACCGTCTCGCTGCTGCTGGCGAATCTGGCCTTCGCGGCCGACGCGGGCATCCGCGATCAGGCGATTCTGGGTGTGCTCGTCGGCTCGCTCCTGGCGCTCATTCTGTCGGGTGTGATCGTGTCGCTCCGTGCGCGGTCGTATCGGCGTTCGGGTGTCGTGACAGTGTGACCGTCGGCGAGGAGGAAACCGTGCCCGCAGAAGCTTCACCGGCCGACCGACCGGCGCTCGATCCGCTGCGTGCGGCGGCCGAGACGATTCGCGAGGTGCGAGAGCGCTGCGTCTGGTCTCAGCAGATCACGCACCGCGATCTCGTGCCGTATCTCATCGAGGAGTCCCACGAGGTGATCGATGCCGTCGAGAACGGCACGCGCGGCGACCTGCGCGAAGAACTCGGCGACCTGCTCTGGCAGGTGCTGTTCCACGCCGCGATCGCCGCCCAGGACCCGGACGACCCGTTCGACATCGACGATGTCTCGGCCACGCTGACCGAGAAGATGATGCGGCGGCATCCGCACGTCTTCGCGGGTGAGGTCGCGACGACGCCCGAAGAGGTTCTCGTGCATTGGAACGCCGCGAAGGCGGCGGAGAAGCGCACGAGACGCAGCGTCCTCGACGGGATCCCGCGCGGGATGCCTGCGCTGGCGCTGGCGCAGAAGATGGTCGGTCGAGCCGCGGGGGCCGGCGTCGTCGACGCCGTGACGGACGCGGCGACGGCTGCTGCGGGGCCGACCTCGGAGGCGGAGCTGGGCGACGCGCTGCTCGGCCTCGTCGCAGTCGCCCGCGCCGAGGGCTGGGATGCCGAACGAGCGCTGCGAGAGCGGCTCAGAGCGCTCGAGACGGAAGTCCGCGAGGTGGAATCGGGGTCTTGAGGCCACGGCCCGCCCTGCCGACCTGGAAAGATGGACGAGTGGCTACTGTGAACCCGCCGCGCGGCATGCGCGACATCCTCCCCGCCGACAAGGCCCGCCGCGAGCGCGTGCTCGCCGTCATCCGTGAGCGCTACCGCTCGCATGGCTTCGACGAGATCGAGACCCCCGCGCTCGAGGAGTACTCGCGACTGCATGCCGGCATCGGCGGCGACAACGAGAAGCTCGCCTACAACGTGCTGCGACGCGGCCTCGACGCGGAGGCGATCCGCGATGCCGCCGGTGACCAGAGCGCGTTGGCCGACCTGGGCCTGCGCTACGACCTCACAGTTCCGCTCGCACGCTTCTACGCGAGCAATCGCGGGCAGCTTCCTGGCGTGTTCCGTTCCATCCAGATCGGGCCGGTCTGGCGCGCCGAGCGCCCCCAGAAGGGCCGCTACCGCCAGTTCGTGCAGTGCGACATCGACATCATCGCCGACGACTCCTCGCGCGCCGAGGCCGAGCTCATGGTCGCCTCGCTCGACGCGGTCGATGCGCTGGGCCTCGAAGGAGCCACCGTCCGCATCAACGACCGTCGGGCGCTCGACTGGATGCTCGACAGCTTCGGCTTCACCGTCGACGAGCGGCCGGGCGTGCTGATCACGATCGACAAGCTCGACAAGATCGGGCCGGACGGCGTCGGGGCCGAACTGCGCGAGCGCGGCTCGGCCGCAGCGGCCGTCGACGCATTCGAGGCGTTCCTCCTTCGTCCGCAGACCATGGAGTACAACCCGTTCGGCGAGCGGCAGATCCGCAAGGCGCTCCCCGACAACGTGCCGGACGAGATCGTCGGGCACCTCGTCGGCATCGGCGAGGCCGTCGCCGCGGGGCGTGCTCCGACAGGCTCAGCAACCTCGACCGGCGACATCCCGCTGGTCTTCGATCCGTTCCTCGTGCGCGGCATGGGCTACTACACCGGCACGATCTTCGAGCTCGCGCACCCGTCGGTGTCGTACTCGCTCGGCGGCGGAGGACGCTACGACGGCATGATCGGCCGGTTCCTCGGTCAGCAGGTCCCGGCTGTGGGTTTCTCCCTCGGCTTCGAGAGGCTCGTCGACCTCGTGACGTCGGGTGCGGATGCCGGCGAGCGTGCCGTCGTGCTCATCCATGACACCGACGTGCCGGTGGCCGAGCTCGTCGGCCACAAGGCCGAACTCATGGCATCCGGTGCGAGGGTGCGGCTCGAGCGGCGCACGAAGAACGTCAAGGCCCTGCTCGAGCGCTCGGCCGCCGACGGCTACACCGAGTTCGCGACCGTGTCAGCGGGCGCTGCCGAGCTGGAGCTCAAGCCGCTCTCCTGAGTTCTGCCCGCGCATCCGGCGCCGTCTGCAGGACGCCGGCTCCGGCAGACGGACTCTGGCTCCGTCAAACGGGCTCTGGAAGTCCGTATGCAGGACGACCGCACGGGATGCGGGGGCAGACCGCTCGTTCCGTCCTGCATACGTGCCCGCGTCCTGCAGCCGGACAGGGCGGATGCCGTTCACTCGGCGTTCACGGCAGTCGGATCGAATCAGGGCATGAGTCGACAGCATCTCGTCGCCGTCGCCGTCGCCGCAGTCGGTGCCGCGTCGGTGTCGGCCGCCGTCGGCATCCGGTTCGTACTCGTGCGTCAGGCGGCGATCGCACGTCGGCGCATCGGCAAGCCGCTCGGGGAGCAGTCGATCGATGCAGACCGCATCTGGCGTCGTGCGCTCGACGGCGATCCTGTGCAGCTCCTCGTGCTCGGTGACTCGGTGGCGGCAGGTCTCGGCGCCGAGCGCCGCAAGGAGACGCTCGGCGGCCGACTCGCGAAGGGCATGGCGCGTCGTATGCTACGGCCCGTCGGTCTGCGCACCGCCGCAGTCGTCGGATCGGAGTCGCCCGACCTCGTCGATCAGCTGGCGGCTCTGCCCGACGGATACGCGCCGCACGTGGCTGTGATCGTCGTCGGCGGCAACGACGTCACGCACCGGCTCCCGATCGCCGTCTCCACGCAGCACCTGCGCGACACGATCCTGCACCTGCGCGCTAAGGGCACTGAGGTCGTCGTCGGCACATGCCCTGACCTCGGCGCGCTCCGCCCCGTGCCGCAGCCGCTGCGGAGGCTGATCTCGAGCGTGTCTCGACGGCTGGCCGAAGCCCAGGCCGAGACCGCGCGGTCGGCCGGGGCGACCCCGATCGATCTCCGCCGAGCCGTGGGGCCGATGTTCTTCGACGACCCGGATGCCATGTTCAGCCTGGATCGCTTCCATCCGAGCCCGCTCGGCTATCGACGCACGGCCGAGGCGCTGCTTCCCGCCGTGTGCGTCGCGGCGGAGACGGCGCTCAGCTCGCGTCGTCAGTCGGAGCCGCGGTGAACGACGCGGCCCACTCGGCGACGCGACGCGTGCTCTCGCCGATCTGCAGACCGGTTCACCGCGACAGTCTGAGGCGGGTCATCCGATAGAGCACTCCGATGAGCACGACCACGGTTCCGATCGCCGAGGCCACGACCGGCAGCGTGTTCACGAGCAGCAGGCAGCCCAGCGCTCCGATGACCTGCAACGCGCGGGGATAGCGCCGTGCCGATTCCTGCTGTCGGAACGCGGCGGCGTTCGCGATGAGGTAGTACAACAGCACGCCGAACGACGAGAACCCGATCGCGTCGCGCAGATCGGCGACGACCACGATCCCGACGACGATCAGTGCGATCGCGATCTCAGCACGACGCGGCACCTGCCAGCGCTCGTCGATCTTCGCGAGGAACCGGGGCAGGTCCTGCTCCCGGGCCATGGCCAGCGCCGTGCGACCGATGCCCGTGAGCAGCGCGAGCAGAGCGCCCAGTGAGGCCGCCGCCGCAGCGACGCGGATGATCGGGGTGAGCGCCTGCCACCCGGTGGCAGCGGCGACATCGGCCAGCGGTGTCGTGGTCGTCGCCGCATCGCCACCGAGCACGAGGATGACCGTGATCGCGACGACCGTGTAGACGACGACCGCTCCGCCCAGCGCGAGGGCGATGGCCCGGGGTATCGTCCGGGCGGGGTCGACGACCTCTTCGCCCATGGTCGCGATGCGTGCGTACCCTGCGAATGCGAAGAAGAGCAGTCCGGCACCCTGAAGCACGCCGTAGGCGCTGGCGTCAGGGAGGGGAGCGGGGTCGACTGAGGGCGATCCGCCGAGTCCGGTCGCGACGACGAGGGCGAGCCCGAGCAGCGAGAACACCACGAGAATCCGAGTGACGAGAGCCGTGCGGGTCACTCCGAAACAGTTCACGGCGGCGAGTGCGACGACCGCCGCCACGGCCACCGGCATCTGCCAGCCCTCGGGCGCGGCGTAGGCGGCGAAGGTCATGGCCATCGCGGCACAGCTCGCGATCTTGCCGATCACGAAGCTCCAGCCGGCGACGAAGCCCCACCACGGACCGATCTCGGCTCTGGCGTACGCGTAGGTGCCGCCGGCGACGGGGTGCGCCGCGGCGAGCTGCGCCGAGGCGGTGGCGTTGCAGTACGCGACGACCGCGGCGATCGCCAGGGCGATCAGGATGCCGCTGCCGGCCACACCGATCGCCGGAGCCCACACCGAGAACACGCCCGCGCCGATCATGGAGCCGAGTCCGATGGCGACGGCGTCGCCGAGTCTCAGGCGGCGTGCGAGGGGCATCCTCTCATCGTGTCATGTGAGGGTGAACGTCCGGTGACGCTCCGACGGGTTCACAAAGTTGTTATAGTTCACATAGAACTAGTAGAAATTGAGGGTCCGATGCTGATTCGAATCGATGCCGACAGTGCGCGGCCGCTCTTCGATCAGGTGGCGGCATCCGTCCGAGCCGACGTCCTGACCGGACGCCTCGTGCCCGGCGATCGTCTTCCTGCCGCGCGTGAGCTGGCGGAGGCGCTCGAGATCAACCTGCACACCGTGCTCCGCGCCTACCAGCAGCTGCGCGACGAGGGTCTGATCGATCTACGACGCGGCAGGGGAGCGGTGGTGTCCGCGACGGCCGCGCCGCTGGCTGAGCTCTCTCAGGACATCGCCGCGCTCGTCGCTCGCGCCGCGTCGCTCGGACTCTCGCCCACGACCCTGGCCGCCCTCATCAAGGAGACCGACGCATGACCCCCGAGATCCGCAGAGCCCGCACCGCCTTCTGGTGGGTGGGGGTGATCGTCCCGCTGGCCCTCATCGCGGTCGCGAATGCAGTCATGCTCGCATGGCTGCCCGAGCTTCCCGACCCGGTGGCGACGCACTGGGGCGGCGGGGGAGTCGACGGATATGGACCGAAGTGGATGCCGCCGGTCATGCTCGCAGGGCTCGGCGGAGGGATCGTCGTGCTGTTCGCCTCGATCGCCCTCTTCTCTCATAGACCTCCTCAGAGGGGTGCGGACGCATCGACCCCGCAGCCCCGGTGGTCGACGACGGCTCGTCTGCTCGGCGCCGTGAGTCTCGGCACCGCGGGCATGATGTCCGCGCTCACCGTCGCCATCGTCGGTGTGCAGCGCGGGCTGCCGGACGCTTCGGATGCGACCGACATCGCGCCCTGGAGCCCGCTCTTCCTCCTGGTCGGCGTCGGCCTCGCGGTGGCCGGCTGGTTCCTGCAGCCGGCCGTGGAGCGCCCTGCGGAGGCGTCCGGCACCACTGCGCAGCCGTTGCCGCTCGCCGACCACGAGCGCGCGGTGTGGATGAGGACCGTCACGATCGCGAAGACCGGTCAGGTCGTGCTCGGCATCGGGGTGCTCATCACGACGGCGATGAGTGCGCTGCTCCTCGCTCAGGGAATCGCCGCGGGCTGGATCACCGCTGCAGTCACGCTGCTTCTCGTCATCCTGGTCTCGACCAGTCTGACCTTCCGCGTCCGGGCGAGCAGTGCGGGCCTGCGTGTGCGCTCTGCGGCGGGCTGGCCGCGACTGGAGATCCCCGCAGCGGAGATCGCGAGCACACGTGCGGTCCGCATCGACCCGTTCGCCGAGTTCGGCGGCTGGGGCTACCGTGTCGGCACGGACGGCCGTCGCGGCTTCGTGCTCCGCGCCGGTGAAGCCCTCGAGGTCACCCGCACGGACGGCCGGGTGTTCGTCGTCACGGTCGATGACGCCACGACCGCCGCATCCGTCCTCGCTGCCGCCGGCCGCCGATGACCGCGTCCCCCGCACGACAGATACAAGGAGAACCCTCATGACTCGCGTACGCATCGCCGCCATCGTCGTCTTCACGGTCATCGCCTGCGGGGCGGCCTGGCTCGTCGCCCTGCCGCTGTGGCTGGGCGACGGTCTCGCAGAACCGACCACGGGAGTCCTCCTGCCTGTGATGATGCTGACGCCCGCGCTCGCCGCGCTGATCGTCACGTTCACGATGCGCGTCCCGGCGAGCGGCGAGCGGCTGCGCTTCCTGGGTCTGTGGCCCCTGCGGCCGGCCAAGCGGGTCATCTGGTTCATGGCCCTCGGCTGGCTCGTGCCGCCGCTTCTCGTCGGTCTCAGCATCCTGGTCGCCGCGGGCCTCGGCTTCATCGGACTCGACCTGACGTTCGCGGGTTTCTCGGAAGAACTCGCGAGGATGCTTCCGGAAGGCACTCCGATGCCGCCCGTCGAGATCCTCGTGCTCTCGCAGATCGCGATCATCCCGTTGGGGGCGCTCCTCAACAGCGTGCTCGCGTTCGGTGAGGAGCTGGGGTGGCGCGGATGGCTCGTGCCTGCGCTGCGGCCCCTCGGCACCTGGCCGACGCTGATCATCAGCGGAGTGATCTGGGGGTTCTGGCACAGCCCCGTCATTCTGCTGGGCTACAACTTCGGGCGCACGGATATCACCGGCGTGCTCTTCATGATCGGTGGCTGTGTCGCGTGGGGGATCCTGCTCGGCTGGCTGCGCCTGCGCTCAGCCTCGATCTGGCCCGCCGTCCTCGCCCACGGATCGCTGAACGCGGCAGGCGGAGTCGTCCTGCTCTTCTCCGCATCGCAGCCCGACCTCGCGCTCGCCGGACCCTTGGGCGTCGCCGCGTGGATCGTGACCGCGGTAGTGATCGCCGTTCTGGCCCTCACCGGTCAGTTCCGTCTACAGCCCGAGCTCGCGGGTGCTCCGGGTCGGCTGCTGTCCCCGCCGCGCGCCGGGTAGCGTCGGCAAGCCCTTGACGCTCTCGAAGCGTCACGGTTGGCTGAGGGCATGGATTCCACTCCCGCCGCCTGGTCGAACGCCGATGCCTACCTCGCAGACCTGCTGGTCGGTCACGACCCGCACCTCGAGGCGGCGCTGTCGGCCCAACGAGATGCCGGCCTTCCCGAGATCGAAGTCGCACCCGTGGGAGGAAAGCTCCTCAACCTCCTCGCGCGCATCAGCGGCGCTCGCCGCGTGCTCGAGATCGGCACGCTGGGTGGGTACTCCACGATCTGGTTGGCGCGGGCGGTGGGACCGGAAGGCAGTGTCGTCACGGTCGAGGCCGAAGCCGACAACGCTGCGGTCGCCCGCGCGAGCATCGATGCCGCCGGGGTCGGCGACCGCGTCGACATCCGGATCGGCAGGGGCGCCGACGTGCTCCCGACGCTGGTCGGCGGCTTCGACCTGGTATTCATCGACGCAGACAAGGAGTCCAACACCGTCTACCTCGACTGGGCGGCGAAGCTGGGGCATCCGGGAACCGTGATCGTGCTCGACAACATCGGACGCGAGGGCGAGATCGTCCGAGGGGACTCGACAGATCCCAAGGTGGTCGGCACCAGAGACGCGTTGAGGATGCTGAGCGACGACGCGCGCTTCGACGCGACCGCTCTGCAGACGGTCGGCGCCAAGGGCTGGGACGGCTTCGCCCTCGCCGTCGTGGTGTGAGCGCCCGAGGTCGGCCCTGGGCCTCACGCGCGGGCGGGCTAGACTGGGCGCGGATCGACGACGCTCCACACAACCTTTTCTCTGAGCAAGGAGCACATCAGTGGCACTGATCGAGGCTGTAGGCGCACGCGAGATTCTCGACTCGCGCGGTAACCCGACCGTTGAGGTGGAGGTGCTCCTCGACGACGGTGTGGTCCAGCGGGCGGCCGTCCCGTCCGGTGCATCCACCGGCGCATTCGAGGCGTACGAGCTCCGCGACGGCGACAAGAGCCGCTACGGCGGAAAGGGCGTCCTCAAGGCGGTCGACGCCATCATCGATGAGCTCGGGCCGGCGCTCGAGGGCGTCGAGGCGAGCGAGCAGCGCATCGTCGACGCGATCCTGATCGAGACCGACGGCACCGAGAACAAGCAGCGCACGGGCGCCAACGCCATCCTCGGCGTGAGCCTCGCGGTTGCGAAGGCCGCGGCCGACTCCGCCGACCTGCCGCTGTTCCGCTACCTGGGCGGCCCGAACGCGCACCTCCTGCCCGTTCCGCTCTTCAACGTCATCAACGGCGGCGAGCACGCCGACAACGGCATCGACATGCAGGAGTTCTTCCTCGCCCCGATCGGCGCGGAGACGTACTCCGAGGCGCTGCGCTGGGGTGTCGAGACCTACCACGTGCTGCGCGGCGAGCTCAAGGCGGCCGGCTACGCGACGGGCCTGGGCGACGAGGGCGGCTTCGCCCCCGACCTGCCCAGCAACCGTGAGGGCCTCGACTTCCTGGTCAAGGCGATCGAGAAGGCCGGTTTCACGCCGGGCACCGACATCGCGCTGGGTCTCGACGTCGCAGCCACGGAGTTCTTCAAGGACGGCGTCTACCGCCTCGACAACAAGGACTGGACCGGCCCCGAGCTGATCGAGTACTACGAGGGACTCGTCAACGACTTCCCGATCGTCACGATCGAGGACGCGCTGGCCGAGGACGACTGGGACAACTGGAAGCTCCTCACCGACGCGCTCGGCTCCAAGGTTCAGCTCGTCGGCGACGACCTGTTCGTCACGAACCCGACCCGTCTCGCCGACGGCATCAAGCGCGGCGTCGCCAACTCGCTGCTCGTCAAGGTCAACCAGATCGGAACGCTCACCGAGACGTTCGACGCGGTCAGCCTCGCACAGCGCTCGGGCTACACCGCCATGCTGTCGCACCGCTCGGGTGAGACCGAGGACACCACGATCGCCGACCTCGTGGTCGCGACGAACGCGGGTCAGATCAAGGCGGGTGCGCCTGCTCGCAGCGAGCGCGTCGCGAAGTACAATCAGCTTCTGCGCATCGAGGAGGAGCTGGGCGACGGCGCTGTCTTCGCCGGCCGCTCCGCGTTCCCGCGCTACCAGGGCTGAGCACAGCTGAAACAGACATTCGCCGCCTGAGCGGCACGTACGGAGGAGGAGCCGTGGCACGACGACCGGCTCCTCCTTCGGCGTCTTCGGGGGCGTCCCGCACGGCGCCGACGGCGAAGTCGACTCAGCGGTCTTCCGCTCGCCCGCCGCGCGCCGCGGCGGATCGGGGCTCCCAGGAGCGTCGGGTCGACGTGCGCGAGTGGGCGTCGGGCATCCGCCTCTCCGCATTCTCTGTCATCATGCTGTCGCTCGTCGTGCTCGGGGCCTGGGTGCTGGTGCCGACGCTCGGCACCTTCATCGACCAGAGGCAGAAGATCTCGGCTCTGGAGCAGTCGATCCAGGTCTCCGAAGACCAGATCGCCGCGCTCGAGAAAGAGCGTGAGCGCTGGAACGACCCGGCCTACATCACGACCCAAGCGCGGGAGCGTCTGTACTACGTCAAGCCCGGTGAGGTCGTGTACCTGATCGACAACGACCTCGACCCCGCGGCGCTTCCGCAGCAGCAGGGGCCGGTCAGCGACACCCTCGAAGAGACGCCCTCCGACTGGATGCCGCAGCTGCTGCGCACCCTCACGTCCGCGGGGCTGAGCGACACGGCGGCAGTCAGCCGCTGACCTCAGCGCCGCCGGTCGCGGAGTGTGCTCCGAGCATCCTCCCGGTCGGCTCCCGTACGCTGGACGGGTGACCACGCCCCCGTTCCCTTCCCCCACGACCGCCGAGCTCGCCGTGGTGTCGGCACAGTTGGGCAGGACCGCCCGCGGCGTCGTGGGCATCGCCGCCCGCTGCATGTGCGGCAACCCCACGGTCGTCGCCACGACCCCCAGGCTCCCGGACGGAACGCCGTTCCCCACGTTCTACTATCTGACGCATCCGGCCGCGACCGCAGCGATGTCGACCCTCGAGGCCACGCACGTCATGCCCGAGCTCACCGCGCTGCTCGCCGAGGACGAGGGGGTCTCAGCGGCCTATCTCGCGGCGCACGAGGCCTACCTGGCCGACCGGGCGCAGTTCGGCGAGGTCAGCGAGATCGAGGGGATCTCCGCCGGCGGCATGCCCTCGCGCGTCAAGTGCCTGCATGCTCTGGCCGGTCACGCTCTCGCGGCAGGTCCCGGGGTCAACCCGATCGGCGACGCGGCTCTCGAGCGCTCGAGCTGGTCGCCGGAGAAGTGCCGGTGCGATGACCCCGGTGCGGCCCTGCGTGACGCCGAGGCATCGACCGCATGAGGCGGCCTCGGATGCTGCGCAACGGCGTCGCTATGGCGACGATCGTGGCATCCGTCCTGCTCCTGGGCGCGGCAGCGACCCCGCAGCCAGGGCCCGTGCCTGACGACCCCGCAGACCCGGATCGCGCCGCCGAGTACTGGCTCGACGGTGCCGGCATCCGTGATGCGTGGCAGACCACACGCGGCGACGGAGCGACGATCGCCATCATCGACACCGGGATCGCCAAGGTTCCCGGGGTCTTCGATGGCGCGGTGGTCGACGGCACCGACGTGTCAGGCACGGGAACCCCCGACGGGCGCACCCCGGTGGGTGCCATCGACGGCAATCACGGATCATGGGTCGCGTCGCTCGCCGCAGGACGAGGCTCCGCCGACGGCAAGGGGATGATCGGAGTCGCTCCCGAGGCCGATCTGCTGTCGATCTCCGTGGGCTTCGGCGCCGCAGCCGCCGTGCCGTTCACCGAGCAGGTCGCGGAGGCCATGCGATGGGCGGTCGATCACGGAGCCGACATCATCAATCTCTCGTTCACCACGAACACGCTGGACTGGGACAGGAGCTGGGACGACGCGTTCCTCTATGCCTTCGAGCACGACGTCGTGGTGGTGGTCGCAGCGGGCAACCGGGGGAGTGGCACCGACATCATCGGCGCTCCCGCGACGATCCCTGGCGTGTTGACCGTCGGCGGAGTCGACCAGACTGGCACGGCGAGCATCGAGGCATCGACCCAGGGGATCACCATCGGTATCGCGGCGCCCAGTGAGGGGCTTCGGGGTGTCTCGGCAGACGGCACGGTCGTGCCCTGGAGTGGCACGAGCGGTGCGGCGCCCATCGTCGCGGGCATCGCCGCCCTCGTCCGCTCTGCGCACCCGGATCTCGATGCGGCGAACGTCATCAATCGGATCATCAAGACCGCGATCAAGGTTCCGGGCATGGCAGACCTCCCCGATCCTCTCTACGGCTACGGTCTGGTGGATGCCGATGCGGCGATCAGTGCTGACGTTCCGAAGGTCTCCGAGAATCCCATGGGTGACCTCGCTGAGTGGGTCCGACTGTTCCGACGAGCAGAGAGCCTTCCGCAGCCCGAACCCACCGCCGCGCCGGTCGAGGTGCCGCCCCTGCCGGATGCGGACGCGCCGACGGAACCCGGTTCACCGCTGCTTCCCAGCGCTGAAACGCTGCGCTACGGTACCCTGCCGCTCATCGCGCTCACAGTCCCTGGTATCCTGGTAGCGCTTGGCGTCACCGCAGCTGCCCGGCGCATCCGATCGGCGCGCGCTCGCACGCCAAACCCCTGACTCCCGAGGAGTTGTCCCCCTGTGCCTCAGAACAGCACTGTGCCCAAGATTCTGATCGTCGGCGGAGGCTATGCAGGCTTCTACACGGCGTGGAAGCTGGAGAAGCACCTTCGCAAGGGTGAAGCAGACGTCACCATGGTCGACCCGCTGCCGTACATGACGTACCAGCCGTTCCTTCCCGAGGTGGCTGCCGGGTCGATCGAAGCCCGGCACTCGGTGGTCGCACACCGTCGCCACCTGAAGCGGACGAATGTGCTCACCGCCAAGGTGACCGGCATCAACCATGCTGAGAAGGTCGCGACGATCACCCCTCCTGTGGGCGAGCCGTACGAGTTCTCGTACGACCAGATCGTCGTGACGGCAGGGGCGGTCTCCCGCACGTTCCCGATCCCGGGCATCGCGGACAACGCGATCGGCCTGAAGACGATCGAAGAGGCCGTCGCGATCCGTGACCGCCTGATGTCGAACTTCGACAAGGCCGCGTCGCTGCCTGCGGGCCCTGAGCGCGACCGGCTGCTCTCCGTCGTCGTCGTCGGCGGCGGTTTCGCCGGCATCGAGGTCTTCGCCGAGCTGCGCTCGCTGGCCTCGTCGCTCGTGGGCAAGTACCCGCAGCTGACGTTCGACGACACGCACTTCCACCTCATCGAGGCGATGGGGCGCATCATGCCCGAGGTGTCGCTGCAGACGAGCGAGTGGGTCCTCAAGGACCTGGCGAAGCGCGGTGCCAACGTGCACCTCGACACGCAGCTCACCAGCGCGGTCGACGGCAACGTCGAGCTCTCGACCGGCGAGGTCATCCCGACCGACCTCATCGTCTGGACCGCTGGCGTCATGGCGAACCCGACCGTCGTGCGCGGTGGCGACCTCCCGATCGAAGAGCGCGGCCGCATCCAGACCCGTGCCGACCTTCGTGTCGGCACGCCCGACGCGTTCGTTCCCGACGCTTGGGCTGCCGGAGACGTCTCCGCGGTTCCGGACCTGTCCGGTGGTGGCGTCGGCGGCTTCTGCGTGCCGAACGCCCAGCACGCGGTGCGTCAGGCGAAGCTCCTCGCGAAGAACATCGTCGCCGTGCTGCGCGGTGAGGACCCGAAGGAGTACTTCCACAAGAACCTCGGCGCCGTCGCGGGCCTCGGCCTCTACAACGGTGTCTTCCAGTCGGGCAAGATCGCGCTCAAGGGCTTCGTCGCCTGGGTCGCGCACCGCGGTTACCACGGTCTCGCCATGCCCACGTGGGAGCGCAAGTTCCGCGTGGTCTGGGGCTGGTGGAACAACCTGTGGCTCGGTCGTGACCTGGTGAACCTCGAGACGGTGCAGAACCCGCGCTACGTCTTCGAGGAGTTCGCCGCTCGCCCGCGCCCGGCCGCCGACGCTCCGGCTCCCGCCGTCACGGCTCCGGCCGCTCAGGCGACCGAGTCCGACAAGGCCGCCGACGAGAAGCCCGCCGGTCAGAAGACGGCAGCCAAGAAGCCTGCCGCGAAGAAGACCGCTGAGACGGCTGCTGCCAAGTAGCAACAGCCTCCTCGAACGCCTCGACTCCTCTCGGAGTCGGGGCGTTCGGCGTATTCGGGGAGGGGCGTGTCTCGCATCGGTCTCATAGGCGCGTTTGCTACCGTCGGCAGGGCAAGGGGAGTACTCCCGTCTGCGGTGGTGTCGTCATTACGGATACGAGGTCGTGTCCCGGCCCGCCGGCCCGTGAGGGTGGAGGAGACCTGGCGTCCGTATCCGCGGACGACCATGGACCCCTCACCGCATCGCTGTCGAGACCTGTGGCCGTCCACATCCACGAAGGACTCGTCACCATGGGAAAACTCAACCGACTGCTCGGGATGGCCGCTCGCGCTCTCGATCTCGACGAGACCGGATCCCGCACAGATCGCAGCGGTTCGCGCGGCGCGACGCCCCCTTCATCGGCCGGGCCTCAGACCGGCACCGATCGATACGCGCCTCCGCCCGCGCGCCCTGCGGGTCGGGATCCCTACTCGCCCCCTGCAGCCGGCGCGCACGGTGCGGTGTCGGATGCCGATCGGGCGGCGATCGCGCGGTACGACTACCTTCTCGAGACCGCTGATCCGCACCGAGTCGAGCAGATCCACCGAGAGGCGTTCGCGCGCCTGACTCCGGCTCAGCGGTCGCGAGTGCAGGAGCGCATGAACACGGAGCTCGCTCCGGGTGAGCGTCCGAGATCGTCGTCTCCCGACGATCTCGCCCGCGCGGCCGGTCGTTCCGAGGCGGCGAGTCCGGGGCGCATGCGCGGCGTCCTCTCGAGAGTGCGCGGGTTCGGCGCCGCCGGTGCGGTCGGCGGAGCTGCGGTGGGCGCGCTGGGGATCGTCGCGGTGGGGGCGGTCGGCAGTGCCGTCGCTGCTCCGCTCCTCGAGCAGGCGGCCGGACTCGGCGTCGACTTCGATGCCCTCGCGCAGGGCGTCGATGTCGAGGCGATCACGAGCGGCCTCGGTGGCGAGGAGCTTGCGGGAGCTGCGGAAGGAGTCCTCGGGTCGGCCGGTGAGACTGTCTCGGGTCTCGGGGATACCGCGAGCGAGTGGGGTCAACGGCTCGGAGATCTCGGGATCCCGGGACTCGGCGATCTGTTCGGCCGATGAGCGCCGCCAGCATGACCGCGACCTACTCCTCAGCGACGGATCACGGGTTCTCCGGCCTCACCGGATTCGCAGCAGACGTCCTCACTCAGCTCGGCGACATCGGTGTGGGTGTGCTGGTGTTCCTCGAGGTGCTCGTTCCGCCCATCCCCAGCGAGGTGATCCTGCCGTTCGCGGGGTACCTCAGTCAGAGCGGCGACCTCGCGCTCGGATGGCTGATCCTTTGGAGCACCCTCGCGTCGTGGATCGGTGCGCTCCTGCTCTATTGGCTCGGGGCCGCCATCGGCGTCGAACGAGCGGTGCGGCTCCTCTCCGCCACCAAGCTGGTCAGCCACGCCGACCTCGATCGCGGAGTGCACTGGTTCCGGCGGAGCGGCGCGTGGACGGTGCTCGTCGGGCGGATGGTTCCCGGGGTGCGGAGCCTCATCTCGATTCCTGCGGGTGCGACTCGCATGAATCTGGTCCGATTCAGCGCATACACGATCGTGGGCAGCGGCATGTGGAACACGCTGCTCATCGGGGTCGGTGCTCTACTCGGAACCCAGCACGAGCAGCTCGAGCACCTGCTCGGGTACCTCGACTACGTCGTGTATTCGGCGCTTGCCATCGCGCTCGCCGTGCTGATCCTCCGACGCATCCGTGAGGCGAGAGCGTCCGGCGTGCGGAGTGTGCACACACGCGACGCCGAGGATCGACGCGTCGAGGACTGAGCAGAGCACGAAGTGCCCCCGCTGGGACTCGAACCCAGACTGAAGCGATTTTAAGTCGCCTGCCTCTGCCATTGGGCTACGGGGGCTCCATGCCGTGACTGGCTCAGAGTACACGGGGAGTCCTCGGTGACGGCGGAAGGCAGCGACATGCTTCCACCGCTCGTCCGAGCGAAGGGGGACGGGCGTCCCAGCGCCCGTCCCCCTGTGATGCTGCTGAGACAGCATCGCCACCCCCCGGCAACCGACCGCGCACGGCCGATGAGACCGCCACGGATGTCGGTCTCAGTGATAAAGACGGCGATCCATGCTGTTCGTTACGACGGCGGCCGCCGATCTATCGAGATTTCCAGATTCGAGTCACGACCGGCCGTGCAACTCGATCTCCGAAACGATGAAACCGAGTCCGTCCACCCCATAGGGTGGGGGAGTGCTCGACCTCACCGCCGATCTGAGCCCCGATGAGGGACGGAACTCCGTGTCTCCCGAGTGGCGCGACCCGTCACGATACTGGCCGCGCCTGTCTGCGGCGACCGGCCATCTGCCCGCTCCCGTGGCGGTCATCGATCGGGAAGCGCTGCGCTACAACGCCCTCGATCTGCTGGTCCGTGCGGGAGGGCTGCCCATCCGTGTCGCGTCGAAGTCCGTGCGGATTCGCTCGGTGCTCGACGCGGTGCTGCAGATACCCGGGTTCAGAGGGATCCTCGCCTTCACGCTGGCCGAGGCGCTGTGGCTCGCCGAGACGCACGACGACATCGTCCTCGGCTATCCGACGGTCGACCGCGCGGGACTCGCGCAGCTCTTCGAATCCGAGGAGGCGGCGCGACGGATCACCCTGATGGTCGACGATCCGGCGCACCTCGACATCATCGACAGCGTGGCGCCCGCCGGGAGCCGGCCGGAGATCCGGATCGCGATCGACGCAGATGCGTCGTTGCGATCGGTCGCGCTCGGCCACATCGGAGTGCGGAGGTCCGCTCTGTTCACCGCGGGTGAGGTCGCCGCGTTCGCACGCAGCATCGTGCGCCGCCCCGGCTTCCGGCTCGTCGGGCTGCAGATGTACGAGGCTCAGATCGCGGGCCAGGGAGACAATGCCGGAGCGGACGCGCCGGTGATCCGTCTCATGCAGGCGCGTTCGCGATCCGAGTTGCGCGAGCGTCGGGCGGCGATCGTCAGCGCATTGTCGGAGGTCGCCTCGCTCGAGTTCCTCAACGGCGGTGGAACCGGCTCGCTCGAGTTCACCGGCAGCGACGAATCGCTGACCGAGGCGAGCGCGGGCAGCGGACTGCTCGGCGGGCATCTCTTCGACGGATATCGAGCGTTCCGCCCGGCACCGGCGTCAGCCTTCGCCTTCGACGTGGTGCGGCGGCCCGCCGCGGACATCGCGACGGTGCTCGGTGGCGGGTGGATAGCCTCGGGCCCAGCCGTCGCGTCACGACAGCCGCTGCCCGTCTGGCCCCAGGGGCTGCGCACGCTGTCTCGTGAGGCCGCAGGCGAGGTGCAGACGCCGCTGCAGGGTCGGGAGGCCGAGCGGCTCGGAGTGGGCGACCGCGTCTGGTTCCGCCACGCGAAGAGCGGCGAGCCGGCCGAGCGCATCGACAGCTACCAGCTCGTCTCAGGCGATGAGATCGTCGACGAGCTTCCGACGTATCGCGGCGAGGGGAAGGCGTTCCTGTGACCCGGATCGGGGGCACCTGGCAGAACTGGGCGAGGTCTGCGCAGGTCACACCGCTTCGCGTCGAGCGCCCGCGCACCCCCGAAGGGGTGCAGCGCGCCGTCCGTGCCGCGACCTCGCAGGGACTCACCGTGAAGGCTGTCGGTGCGGGGCACAGCTTCACGGGCATCGCCGTGGCGCCCGGGGTGCTCTTGGAACTCGATGACATGCAGGGTCTGATATCCGCCGACGCGACTACCGGGAGAGCTACGCTGCTCGCGGGAACACGCCTGCATCGCATCCCTGCGCTCCTCGCACCGTTCGGCCTCGCGATGGAGAACCTCGGCGACATCGACCGGCAGTCGATCTCGGGTGCGGTCTCGACGGGGACGCACGGCACCGGAGCAGGCTTCGGCGGTCTCGCGACTCAGGTCGTCGGTGCGACCCTGGTGACCGCCGCAGGGGAGTTCCTCCGGGTGGACGAGGGGCAGAACGCCGATCTGCTTCCTGCGGTCGCGCTGGGCCTCGGCGCGCTCGGCATCCTGGTAGAGGTGACGCTGCAGTGCGTGCCGATCTACCTCATGGAGGCGGTCGATGAGCCTGCGCCGCTCGACGAGGTGCTCGAGACCCTGCACGACCGGGTCGCGGCAACAGATCACTTCGAGTTCTACTGGTTCCCGCACACCGACATCGCTCTCACCAAGAGACAGACGAGGGTGCCCGAGTCGACGAGGCGACAGCCGCTTCCTGTGTTGGGACGTTGGATCGACGAGACGTTGCTCTCGAACGGCGTGTATCGGGCGGTGTGTGCGACCGCACAGACGGTGCCTGCCATCACGCCGCCCTTCAACAGGCTCGCGGTGAAGCTCACGGGTGACCGACGGTACACCGAGTTGTCACACCGAGTTCTGACCCAGACCCGCACCGTGAGGTTCCGCGAGATGGAGTACGCGGTGCCCGCCGAGAGCGTCGTGCCGGCATTCCGCGCTGTTCGAGACCTCATCGAGCGGCGCGGGTGGCGCATCGAGTTCCCGATCGAGGTGCGCTTCGCGGCGGAGGACGACAGATGGCTGTCGACTGCGTATGGCAGGGCGAGCGGGTACATCGCAGTCCACCGCTACTGGCGCGCCGACCCCTCCGCGTACTTCGAGGCCGTGGAGCGGATCATGCTCGAGCACGGGGGACGCCCGCACTGGGGCAAGCTGCACACGCAGACGGCGGAGCAGCTGCAGGAGCGCTATCCCCGTTTCGCCGACTTCACCGCGCTGCGCGACAGGCTCGACCCCGATCGTCGGTTCACCAATCGGTACCTCGATCGGGTTCTCGGCGCATGATCCGGTTCTGCGCTTGACCGCGCGCACCCAGTCGACGCGCAGGCAGCGCCGATAGGATGAGACAAACACGAGGAAGGGTGGGCCTCTGATGGAATGGCTCGTGCCGGTACTGATCGTCGTCGGTGTGATTCTGCTCATCGGAATCTACCTCTGGGCGACCTACAACTCGCTGGTGCAGCTGAACGTCCGCGTCGACGAGGCGTGGAGCGGCATCACAGTTCAACTGAAGCGCAGGGCCGATCTCATACCCAACCTCATCGAGACGGTGAAGGGCTACGCCTCGCACGAGAAGGCGGTCTTCGAGAACGTCACTCGCGCCCGAGCGGAGACGCTCTCGGCCGGCAGCCCCGGCGAGGCGGGGATTGCAGAGGGACACCTCCAGCAGGCGCTCCGCAGCCTCTTCGCGGTCGCAGAGGCGTATCCGCAGCTGCAGGCGAGTCAGAACTTCCTGCAGGTGCAGCAGGCCCTCGTCGACACCGAAGACAAGATCCAGGCCGCGCGCCGCTTCTACAACGGCGGGGTCCGAGAGCTGAACACCAAGATCAAGGTCTTCCCGAACAATCTCTTCGCGAAGGGGCTCGGATTCACCGAGCGCGAGTTCTTCGAGGTCGCCGACAGCGGCGCGATCTCAGAACCTCCACGCGTGCAGTTCTGATCTGCAGGAAGGCCCGATGCGCACAGGCGCATCGGGCCTTCTGCGTCTGCGGATGCTGACCCGGAGCAGTGCTCACCACACGTCGAGATCGACGTCGCCATCCTCGACGGTCACGTCGCCGCGAAGCGTCCATGATTCCGTGCGATAGGTCTCGGTTCTCGGGCCACGGTCTTGCCCGGTGCCCGACACGGTCGCGACGAGGATGCCGCCCTCGGCGATGAATCCGTCCTCCGTCAGCGTCAACACCGGCAGCTGTTCGATCCGGAAGCGGACGTCATCGACCGAGGCGAACTCGGTGCCCCACGGGATCCTGATCCCGCACTCGTCGGGGACGGCACCCTCGGCAACTCCGGCGGACGTGCAGTCCTCGAGGTGCTCGTCGAGCGACTGCTGCGCCAGGACCTGCAGATCGATGTCGGGGTCGGGCGTCGTGGAGCTCATGACCGTCGCGGTGGCCTGTGGCGACGGGATGCCGCTCGACGCCTGCCACAGCAACACGGCCGCCCCCACGGCCAGAAGCGCGGCGATACCGCCGCCGATAGTCCATGCGAGGCGGCGATTCACTCGATCGCCTCCCTGGCGTGCACGTGGCGACGCACCGATGCGTCTGCGCGGCCGGACAACGCTGCATGCAGATCTTCGGCTGCGGTGCCCCACCGCGAGACGGAGATGTGCTCGAGCCCCTGCCACGCCGCCGCGAGCGCGAGCTCAGCGGCGATCTTCTCGGCATCCGCGTCAGGTTGGGACTGAGGCTCCCACCAGGCCGATTGCACCTGAAGCGTCGACGTCGCGCGGTCGGCCTTCAGATCGACGCGCGCCACGATGCGGTCACCGACGAGGACAGGAAGCGAGTAGTACCCGTATCGTCGCTTCTCGGCAGGAACGTAGATCTCGATCCGGTAGTCGAGCTCGAAGGCGCGCAGCGCCCTGTCACGGAACCAGACCACCGGATCGAACGGCGTCAGAAGTGCGGCGGCGTCGATCCTGCGTGGCAGCACCGCATCGCGATGTCGCCAACTGGGCAGCGGGCGACCACCGCGGTCCCAGCCGCGCACGGAGACCGGGACGATCTCGCCCACGTCGACCAGATCCGCGATCGCCTGCGTCACCGCCGCGCGATCGCGGATGCGGTGGTAGTCCGCGAGGTCCGATTGGGTCGCGACTCCCGACGATCGCGCCGCTCGCCGGGTGAGCTCGCGGATCGCCTCCTCCCGGGGCACCTGCTGCGACAGTATGGCGTCGGGGATCACCTGCTCGGCGAGCGCGTAGGTGCGCTCGAAGCCCTTCCGGCCGCTGATCGCCACGTCGCCCGTGCGCCAGAGATGCTCGAGGGCGAGCTTCACGTCGTCCCAATCCCACCAGGTGCCTCGCTCGCGAGGAGCATCGTCTCGGAGGTCCGCCGGTCGCAGCGGACCCCTGGCGCGGAGTTCATCCTGCACCCAACGGAGAGTGCGCGTGTTGGTGCTCATCCAGGAGTCGGCAGCCGCCCATCTGGCGCGGAAATGATCCATGCGGAATCGCCAGAGCGGCCAGTCCTCGATGGGGATGAACGTCGCCTCGTGAGCCATGTATTCGACGTAGTGGGTCGTGCGCGAGTGGAAGACGCGATCGAAGAGCGCCGGCTCGTAGGCACCCAGACGCGAGAACAGCGGCATGTAGTGAGAACGCGCGAACACGTTGACCGAGTCGATCTGCAGCACGCCGAGGCGGTCCATCGCCCGGTGGATGTGCCGCGCCGACACCGACACGGGGCGCGCACGTGAGAAACCCTGAGCGGCGAGTGCGATGCGACGGGCCTGGGCAGCGCTGAGGGTGTCGGTCACCACGTCAGGGTATCGCCGGTCTCCGACATACGGGCCCACGCCCGTCAGGACCTGTGGTGACAGCGCCTTAGACTTGGGCGATGAGCGAAGAGCAGCGACCGCGGCTGAGAGATCTCTTCCGACCGCGCCCTGTGTCCCCAGACCGGAATCCCACCATCGACGCCGATGCGACAGTGCCCGTCGGGCTGCGCATCGCGGCGGCATACGCGTGGCGGCTGCTGTTGCTCGCGGCCGTCGTCGCCGGCTTCATCTGGCTCGTCATCGAGCTCAAGCTTCTCGTCATCCCGCTGATGGTCGGCATCCTGATCACGGCGCTGCTCTGGCCGGGTTTCCAGTGGATGCTGCGCCACCGCTTCCCCCGCTGGCTGGCCGTCACTCTCTCGATCCTCGGCACGCTGTCGATCGTGTCGCTGCTGCTGTGGCTCGTGATCTGGCAGATCCGTGCGCAGCTCCCCGACGTGCAGGAGCGCAGTTCCCAAGCGATAGACGAGTTCCGCACGTTCCTGCTCGACGGCCCGCTGCACCTCAGCGAGTCGCAGATCCAGGGGTACATCGACCAGGGGCTCGAGATCATCAACGAGCAGACGCAGGCTCTGCTGAACGGCGCCCTCGCGGTCGGCACGACCGCCGCGCATGTCGTGACCGGAGCGGTGCTCTCTCTGTTCATCCTCATCTGCCTGCTGGCCGACGGGCGCGGCATCTGGAAGTGGACGCTGCGCCTCTTCCCCCGTGCAGCACGCCCCGCCGCCGACGCCGCAGCGAGCAACGGCTTCGCGACGATCGTCAATTACGCGCGCACCCAGTTGCTCGTCGCCGCGATCGACGCCGTCGGCATCGGCCTCGGAGCCGCGCTGCTCGGTGTTCCGCTGGCCATCCCCGTCGCAGTCCTCGTGTTCCTCGGCTCGTTCATCCCGATCGTCGGTGCCGTCGTGACCGGCGCGATCGCCGTGCTGCTCGCCCTGGTCTACAACGGCCCCTGGATCGCGCTCGCGATGCTGGCCGTCGTGCTGGGAGTGCAGCAGCTCGAGGGCCACATCCTGCAGCCGATCCTGATGGGCTCGGCCGTCAAGGTGCATCCGCTCGCCGTCGTCCTGGTGGTCGCCGGGGGGTCGATGGTCGGCGGTATTCCCGGGGCGCTGTTCGCGGTGCCTCTCGCGGCCTTCGTCAACGTCGCCGCCGTGACAGTCAGCACCGGTGCCTGGCGCACCGGCGATCAACCCGACGCAGACCTAATCTGGAGCACAGTGCCGCGCGAGCGCACACGGAGGAACCGATGAGCGCAGTCCCCAGCCTGACCGAGTTCGAGAATGCCGCTCAGAGTCTGGCCGAGGTGATCACGCGAACGCCGACGCTGCCCTCGCGCGCTCTGTCGGATGTCCTCGGAGCGCCGGTCGTGCTCAAGATGGAGAACCTTCAGCGCACGGGGTCCTTCAAGATCCGCGGATCCGCATATCGCCTCTCCCAGCTGAGTGCCGAAGAACGCGCGCGCGGCGTGGTCGCGGCGTCCGCCGGAAATCACGCGCAGGGCGTCGCCCTCGCGGCACAGACCCTCGGAATCCCGGCGACCATCTTCGTGCCGATCGGCATTCCGGTGCCCAAGCTGCTGGCGACCAGGAGCTACGGCGCCGAGGTCGTGCTCGAGGGAGAGACCGTCGCCACGTCGCTGCGGCTCGCCGCCGAGTTCGCCGAGCGCACGGGAGCGGTGATCATCCATCCGTTCGATCACCGCGATGTCGTCATCGGCCAGGGCACGCTCGGACTCGAGCTGCTCGAGGATGCTCCGGACGTCGACACGATCGTGCTCGGGATCGGCGGGGGAGGCCTGATCGCCGGTGTCGCCGCCGCGGTGAAGGCCAAGGCTGCCGAGCTGGGCCGCACAGTCCGCATCATCGGCGTCCAGGCCGAGAACGCCGCGGCGATGCTTCCCTCACTCGAAGCGGGATACCCGGTCGACATCGAGACGAAACCCACGATCGCCGACGGCATCCTGGTCGCACGCCCTGGCGCCATCCCGTTCGAGATCATCAAGGACCTCGTCGACGAGGTCGTCACGGTGACGGACGACGACCTCGCACGCGCCATCCTCGTGCTGCTCGAGCAGTCCAAGGTGATCGCGGAGCCGGCGGGTGCCGTCGGAGTCGCCGCGATCCTCGCTGGCAAGGTGAAGGCCAGCGGCAAGACCATGGCCGTGGTCTCCGGTGGCAACATCGACCCACTGCTGCTGCAGCGCGTGGTCTCCCACGGTCTGGCGGCATCCGGCCGGTATCTGACCATCCGCATCCCGTTGCCCGACCGTCCCGGTCAACTGGCGCGGGTGTCCGAGCTGATCGCGGAGGCCGGCGCCAACGTGATCGAGGCCATGCATACGCGGCACGGACACGGCCTGCAGATCAGCGAGGTGTTCCTCGAGCTCAGCGTCGAGACCCGCGGTGCCGAGCACTCCGAGCACACCCTCGACACGCTCCGCCACGCCGGTTTCCAGCCGATCGTCGTGCCGGACTGACACGCACAGATGCCCCGTCCGCTCGGAACGGGGCATCTGCGTGTCAGGGCGTGAGCCCGATGCTGACCGGTGTCAGCCCGTGTAGGTCTCGACCTTCACGATCTCGACCGAGATCGCGCGGCCGTTCGGAGCCTCGTACGACGACTTCTCGCCGACCTTGAGGCCGAGGATCGCCTGTCCGAGGGGGCTGGCCTCGCTGTACACGTCGAGGTCGCTGCCCACGGCGATCTCGCGGCTGCCGAGCAGGAAGACCTCTTCGCCGCCGGCGACGATCGCGGTGACGACGGTGCCGGGTTCGACGACGCCGCGGCTCGCGGGCGCCTCACCGACCTTGGCCGTCTTGAGAAGGTTCTCGAGGGTGCGGATCCGCGCCTCCTGCTTGCCCTGCTCGTCCTTGGCGGCGTGGTATCCGCCGTTCTCCTTGAGGTCGCCCTCTTCGCGTGCCGCTTCGATGCGCTTGGCGATCTCTTCGCGACCGGTGGTGGAGAGGTGCTCGAGCTCGGCGACGAGCCGGTCATACGCTTCCTGCGTGAGGAAGGGAACCTGAGCGTCAGTAGACATGACGAAGCTCCTTCGGTAGGTACCCGGCGACGTTCCGCGGGGGATATGCCAAGACGCCCCGGCACGGTGCCAGGGCGTCATCTGTCTGGCACGAGTCTAGGCGACCCAGCAGCTGTTCACCAAACCTGTCGTCGCGGCTGAGACGGTGGGAACCGTCGCCGAGAGCGCCTGCGAATGCGTGTCTCCGGCAGGGATCTCGACGACCTTCCATCCGACCACTCCGAACTCCTCGTCGAGCGCCTCGACGACGCACGCCACGTCCTTGCCCTGCACTCCGGTGATCTGAAAGCGCACGGTGACGCTGTGCTCGTCGACCAGGTCGAAGCCGAGGTCGTCGGAGTCGACCGCGTTCATCTGCGACGTCACGATCATCCAGCCGAATGCGCCGACGAGAAGTGCGGCGAGGGTGATGACGACGATCCACGGCGCCCGTCGGGTGCGGGTGCGGCCATAGCGGGCATCGAGCTGTTCTGCGGTCGTCACGGGGTGGGTCTTCCGGTCGTTAGGCTGGTAACTCCAGGTTATGCGACCTGCGCATGAAAGGCAGACTCCATGCTCGCTCTGACCGAGACCCCGATGCCGACGCCCTCGATGACGGTGGCACCGGAACTGGTCACGCCCGGTTTCGTAGGCTTCGCTGCTGTGGTGATCATCCTGATCGCGGTGGTCCTGCTGATCCTCGACATGAATCGTCGGATTCGTCGGGTCCGCTACCGCGAAGAGGTCAGGGAAGAGCTCGATGCCGAAGAGGCCGCGCTCGCGGCTGACGAGGCGACCGAGACGGATGCCGATCTGCCGATCGTCCGCGAGGGCGACGACGACCCCGAGAAACGCTGACCGGCCCGGAGCTGCTCAGGCCCCGAGCGACGGGGACAGCGGTTCCAGCGCGATGAGCAGGCACGCGACCCAGTGGCACAGGAAAGCGAGCACCGTGCACAGGTGGAAGATCTCGTGGAAGCCGAAATGGCCGGGCCACGGGTTCGGCTTCTTCAGTGCGTAGACGATCGCGCCGCCCGTGTAGAGCAGGCCGCCGATGATCACGAGCGCCATCATGGTCGCGTTCGCGACGAAGAGATCGGCGAGGTACATCACCGCCGCCCATCCGAGCAGCAGGTAGAGCGCGACATACAGCCACCGAGGTGCGTTGATCCAGAACACCCGGAACAGGATGCCGACCAGCGCACCCGACCAGACGAAGACGAGGAGCAGCGCGCCCTTGCCGGGCGGGAGCGCGAGCACGGCGAGTGGGGTGTACGTGCCGGCGATCAGGAGAAGGATGTTCGCGTGGTCGATCCGCTTGAGGACGATCTTGACCTTCGGACTCCAGTCGATCCGGTGATACAGCGCCGAGTTGCCGAACAGCAGCAGCGATGACGCCATGAACACTGCGGCGGCCCACTTCGCGGCCCCGCCCTGAGCGACGGCGATCAGCACCACACCGGCGACGATCGCGATCGGGAAGGTGGCCGCGTGCAACCAGCCCCGCCAGGTGGGCTTGATCTCGACGGCGGCGTCGTGCGCCGCATCCTCCATGAGGGGCAGCTGAGGGACATCGGGTACCGAGGAGTCGGGTGTGCTCACGCCCTCACTCTATGCGGGCGACCATGCAGGCGAGCGTACATAACCTGAGCGTCAGCCCCTGTCACTCCGGCGCCGGCACGATAGCGTAGGGAGGTGATGTCACGCGATGTTCAGGGGCGGGGGCCGCTGTACCGGCTCTACACCAGCAGGCTTCGCCGACACCTCGACCCGGAGTCGGTTCCGCATCACGTAGCCATGATGATCGATGGCAATCGACGATGGGCCAGACAGCTCGGCTACGAGACTCCTGCAGAGGGGCACAGGGCGGGTGCCGCCAAGATGCGGGAGTTCCTCGGATGGTGCGACGAGCTCGGCATCCGTGTGGTGTCGCTCTATCTTCTGTCGAGTGACAACCTGCTCAAGCGCGACTCGGCCGAGCTGGCCGACCTGATCGAGATCATCGCCGAGCTTGCCGAGGCGCTGTCGCGCGAGGTCAACTGGCGCGTGAAGCACGTCGGCCGCTCCGACATCCTTCCCGCCGAACTCGCGAGAGTGCTCGACGACGCGCAGGAGCGCACGCGTGACCACACGGGGCTGCATGTCAACCTCGCGGTCGGCTACGGCGGTCGCAACGAGATCGTCGACGCCGTGCGCAGCATCGTCACGGCGCACCAGGCGTCCGGGGGAACCATCGAAGACCTCGCCGCGCATCTGACGCCCGAGATGATCGGCGAGCATCTCTACACCGGTGGACAGCCGGATCCCGATCTCGTCATCCGCACGAGCGGAGAGCAGCGGCTGAGTGACTTCCTGCTGTGGCAGAGTGCACACAGCGAGTTCTACTTCGTCGAGGCGCTCGGGCCCGATCTGCGCCAGGTCGACTTCCTCCGAGCGATCCGTGACTTCGCGGATCGCGATCGGCGCTTCGGTCGCTGACATCTCGGACGACGCCGTCGGACACGATTCGTTAATCAACGCGTAACGAGCTCTTGGCGTGTCGAGGCGAGCGAATGTCGGCGCGTGGTCGTAGCTTCTAGGCATCGGGCAAAGCGCCCGTCGGGTCGGCCTCAGGTTGACGACTCGTGACCCCCTGGTCGACTCGTTCGAACACACCGGGATTCCCCGGGTCGGGAGTGGGTCGTGACCTCACGTACAGCGCAGCAGTCCACAGGCACCGCGCAGCAGTCCACCCGTAAGACGACGATGCGAGCAGCGTCCGCTGATCCTGATCAGGATCTCCGGACCTACGTGCTCGACACGTCCGTCCTGCTGAGTGATCCTCAGGCCTTCTTCCGGTTCGCCGAGCATTCGGTGGTCCTTCCGGTCGTGGTCATCACCGAACTCGAGGGCAAGCGCCACGACCCCGAGATCGGCTACTTCGCGCGTCAGGCGCTGCGTCACCTCGACGACCTGCGTGTCGAACACGGGCGGCTGGACTTTCCCGTCGAGGTCGGCGACGGCGGCACACTCCGCGTCGAGCTGGCCAACACCGACGCCTCGGTTCTCCCCGCCGGGATCCGGCTGAGCGACAACGACACCCGCATCCTCTCGGTCGCGATGAACCTCGCGCAGGACGGACAGGACGTCACGATCGTCTCGAAGGACCTTCCGATGCGGGTCAAGGCGGCGTCCCTCGGCCTTCGTGCCGAGGAGTACCTCGCCGAGCAGGCCATCGACTCGGGGTGGACCGGCATCACCACGCTCGACCTGTCGGGCGATGACATCAGCGATCTCTACGAGAGCGAGGTCGGCATCAGTGAAGACGCCAGGGGCCTGGCGGTCAACACCGGACTCATCATCCATTCCGAGCGCGGGTCAGCTCTCGGCAGGGTGACCGGCGACGGCGAGTACAAGCTCGTGCGCGGCGATCGCGACATCTTCGGCATGCACGGCCGATCCGCCGAACAGCGGATCGCGATCGACCTGCTCACCGACCCCGACATCGGCATCGTCTCGCTCGGCGGACGTGCGGGCACCGGAAAATCGGCGCTGGCGCTCTGCGCCGGTCTCGAGGCGGTCCTCGAGCGGCAGCAGCAGAAGAAGATCATCGTGTTCCGACCGCTGTTCGCCGTGGGCGGCCAGGAGCTCGGCTATCTGCCCGGCGACCAGGGCGAGAAGATGGGGCCGTGGGGACAGGCTGTCTTCGACACACTCGGCTCGGTGGTCTCCGGCAACGTCATGGAGGAGATCGTCGAACGGGGCATCCTCGAGGTGCTTCCGCTCACGCACATCCGCGGTCGCTCGTTGCACGACGCGTTCGTGATCGTCGACGAGGCGCAGTCGCTCGAGCGCAACGTGCTGCTGACGGTGCTCAGCCGAATGGGGCAGAACTCTCGAGTGATCCTCACCCACGACGTCGGTCAGCGTGACAACCTCCGTGTCGGCCGCCATGACGGCATCGCCAGCGTCATCGAGACCCTCAAGGGGCACGACCTCTTCGCCCACGTGACCCTGATGCGTTCCGAGCGCTCCGCCATCGCCGCCCTCGTGACAGAGCTTCTGGAGGGAGGCGAGCTCAGCTGAGCTGACTCCTCGACAGCGGATGCCGTGGTCTCACGGCATCCGCTGTCGTGGCTCCGAGGATGCGTCGTCGATTCGCTTCCGTCTGCGGTTCATCTCGGGGGCCGACACGCCATACGTCGCCCTTCTTGAACCGATGCAGTCGACATCTGGTGTGTCGGCCCCCGGAATGAGCATCGGCGCCAAAGAACGGTCATACTGTCAGCTGAGATCCTCCGTGCGGCGGATAGCCGCCATGACGGCAGCCTGCACGGAGGGCCAGTCATGGATGACCTGTGCGTAGTCGAAGCGCAAGGTCTCGTACCCCTGCGCGGAGGCTCTGGCATCCCGGACGAGATCCTTGTGGCGACGATCATGACCGGCGTGGTTCTCGCGCCCGTCGACTTCGAGAATGAGCCGCCCGCCCAGGACGAAGTCGACGCGACCGACGCCGTCGATGGTCACCTGAGCAGTGAGGACGATGTCGAGCAGGTGAAGTCTCAGGCGGAGGATCGATTCGAGTCCGCTCTCCGAACCGTCTTGTGCGAGCTCGAAGAGCCACCGGGCGGATGCCGGGAGAGCCGCCCGGATCCGGAGGCGCGCCGCGCGTGTCAGGGCGCGACGCTGCAGAGCGGACTCGAATGAGGCGAAGAACGACTCCTCGCCTTCGCAGCGGAACAGGTGGATGAGAGCCGTCTCGACATCGACGACTCCGAGTGGCACAGTGCCCCGGAAGAAGTGGCTTCGGCATCGGCATCCGTCGTGCTCATAGGTCCGGCCGCGCCGGCCGATCCAGACGTGCACGCGGTCCGCGTCTGCGAGGACCCACACGCCGTGATGGCGCAGCGCCGCGCTGCAGGTGAGGGCGCCGCCGTGCGCAGCGGCTCGTCGGAGCGATTCAGGGATTGTCGGCGAGGCGAACAGTCCCGGCCGGATGCGGTCGATGTGCCCTGCCCGCACAGCTCTCGTGAGGGCGGGGCGGTCGAGACCGTGGTGCTGGAGGCGCGTTCCGCGAGCGAGCCCGCCAAGGCGATCGAGGGTGAGTCGTGGATCGAGCATCCCCGCATCGTGGCAGTTCTCTCTGCGCCATGACGTCACGCGTGGGCGTCCTTCCGGCATCGGTGCAGAAACCGCTGGCGTGCGACCAGTTGCAGGAACAGTGCTCTGTCACACACATCGGGGGCCGACACACCAGCTGCCGAGCGGGAAAGCCTCCTGCGCTCGGCATCCGGTGTGTCGGCCCCCGAAGTGGTCGGACCGGCTCGCGATCAACCGGGGTGGGTCATCGACAGCAGATCGAGCTTCTCGTCCAGCTGCTCCAGCGTGAGGTCGCCGCGCTCCACGTATCCGAGGTCGATGACCGCGTCACGCACCGTGATGCCCTTCGCGACCGAGTGCTTGGCGATCTTCGCCGCGGCCTCGTAGCCGATGAGCTTGTTGAGCGGGGTGACGATCGACGGGCTCATACCGGCGAATGCCGCGGCGCGGTCGAGGTTGGCCTGCAGCCCGTCGACGGTCTTGTCGGCGAGCACGCGCGACGCGTTCGCCAGCAGACGGATCGACTCGAGTACTGCGGTGCCCATGACCGGGATGGCGACGTTCAGTTCGAAGGAGCCGGAGGCGCCCGCCCACGCGACGGTCGCGTCGTTGCCGATGACACGGGCGCACACCATGAGCACAGCCTCGGGAACGACCGGGTTGACCTTGCCGGGCATGATCGACGACCCGGGCTGGAGGTCGGGGATGTGCAGCTCGCCGAGACCCGTGTTGGGGCCCGAGCCCATCCACCGCAGATCGTTGTTGATCTTGGTCAGCGAGACCGCGATCGTGCGCAGCGCACCCGACGCCTCGACGAGTCCGTCGCGGTTGGCCTGCGCCTCGAAGTGGTCCTTCGCCTCGGTGATCGGCAGCTCGGTCTCGGCGGCGAGCAGCTCGATCACCTTCTGCGGGAACCCGAGCGGCGTGTTGATGCCGGTGCCGGTGGCAGTGCCGCCCAGCGGGACCTCGGCGACGCGGGGGAGCGCGGACTGCACGCGCTCGATGCCGAGGCGCATCTGACGGGCGTAGCCGCCGAACTCCTGGCCGAGGGTGACAGGGGTGGCGTCCATGAGGTGCGTGCGACCGGACTTCACCGCGTCCTTCCACAGCTCGGCCTTCGCCTCGAAGGCGACGGCGAGGTGGTCGAGCGCGGGGATGAGCGTGTCGATGAGCGCCTGCGTGACGGCGATGTGCACGGAGGTCGGGAACACGTCGTTCGACGACTGTGAGGCGTTCACGTGGTCGTTCGGGTGCACGTTCGCGCCGAGGATGCGGGTCGCGAGAGTGGCGAGCACCTCGTTCATGTTCATGTTCGACGACGTGCCGGAGCCGGTCTGGTACGTGTCGACGGGGAACTCGCCGTCGTGAGCACCTGCGGCGACCTGGTCGGCGGCCTGGGCGATCGCGTCGGCGATGGCTCCGTCGAGGGTTCCCAGCTCCTTGTTCGCGAGCGCGGCAGCCTTCTTGATACGCGCGAGCGCAGCGATCTGCGTCGATTCGAGGCCCTTGCCCGAGATCGGGAAGTTCTCTACGGCGCGCTGCGTCTGGGCGCCATAGAGAGCGTTCACGGGAACCCGCACCTCACCCATGGTGTCGTGCTCGATGCGGTACTCCGCTGCATCGCCGCTGCGCTGGTGTGTGTCGGTCATTCCGAACCCTCCTTGGTTGCGGGGCCGTGCCCCTCGGTGTCGATTCCGTCGGTGTCGATTCCGACCGTGATGACGGGCACCGCGGTGCCCTCGGCCAGACGGTAGTTGGCTCCCACGATGCCCAGACGGCCCTCGGAGACGGCGCTGGAGATCACCTCCGACGACTGCAGCAGGTCGCGGACGGTGTTGCGCAGGTGCTCTGCGCCGACGAGATCTGCGTCGATCTCGGCGACTGTGGTGCCACCGCGCTCAGCCAGCACCTTGCGGGCCGCGGGGACGATCGGGGCGATGAGCTTCCAGATGTGCGGCGGCAGGGGAGCGGCGTCGATGGCCGTTCCGTCGATGGCGGCGCGCACGGCTCCGCACGAGTCGTGCGCGAGGACGACGATCAGAGGCACGTTCAGCACGGCGACCGCGTATTCGAGGCTCGCGACGATCGACTCGCCGATCACCTGACCGGCGTTGCGGACGACGAACAGGTCGCCGAGTCCGAGGTCGAAGATGATCTCCGCAGCGAGGCGCGAGTCAGAGCAGCCGAACAGAGTGGCGACCGGATGCTGTGCCTCAGCGAGGTGCCGGCGGCGAGCCACGTCCTGGTTCGGGTGCTGAGGCTCATCGTCGACGAATCGCTGGTTGCCGTCCTGCATCTGCTTCCAGGCAGCAGCGGGCGTGAGCGCGTGGGTCATGTTCACTCCGAGAGTTCGCGGATCTGGGGGACGAGAGACTCGGCGAGTTCCGCGGTGGAGTCTGCGGACCGCGAACCGTAGAGGAGCAGGTAGTCGTCACCCGCCTGGGTGCCGATGGCGTAGGTGAGATTCTGCTTCGCGCCGGCATCGCCGAGGGCGTAGACATCCCACTCGAGGCCGCCGATCGACGTCGTGTCGGTGGGCGCGGTGCCGTTGAGCCGCTGAGGGGCCCACGAGGAGTCGGCGTCGAAGGCCTGTGCGAGCTTGATGAAGCCGCGCTCGTCTTCGGCTGACGGTGCCAGGGTGACGTCCCAGACCACGGTGGCACCGCTCGTGAGCTCGGCGGTGTTGACCCGCCAGAAGTCCGCCAGGTCGGGCACGATCACGGGGCGATCCATGGTGGATTCCACGTCGGTGGCGATGCCGACCACGTCGATCTCCCGCGTGTTCGCCGGTTCCCCGCGGGGAACGGCCAGCACGATCACCGTGACGATGGCCAGTGTGACGATCAACGCGGCCACCAGGCTGCGAACGGTCTGGCTCGAGCGGTACGCCTTGCTCGAGGCGGCCTTGCGCGCCGCTGTCTCCTCCGGCGTTTCCGGACGCCCGAGCTCAGCGACGATGGGAGCCGGCTTGTTCACGATTCGTCTCCGTCGGCGCTGCCGGTCGATGTGGCGCGCGCAGCCTCGAGGCGACGCTTCGCGCCGAGGAGCCACTCCTCGCAGCGAGCGGCGAGCGCCTCGCCGCGTTCCCAGAGAGCGAGCGACTGCTCGAGGGTCGGAGCGCCCTGTTCGAGCTCCGAGACGACCTTCACCAGCTCGTCGCGAGCGGCCTCGAATGACAGCGTGTCCACGGGGGTGTCGTTCAGCGCACTCACGCCTCCATCCTACGCCGTGCGCAGGGGCCGCTCAGCCGGAGCGTGGCACCGGTGCTTCCTCGATCTCGCCCTCCGAACGCGCCGCGACAGAGCCGCGGTCGACGGTGATCGTCAGCCTGCTGCCCGCCGGAGCATCCGCTGCGTCGCGAAGGATCTTTCCGCCGTCGAGGTGAGCGATGGCGTAACCGCGCGACAGTGTGGCTGCGGGCGAGAGCGCCCGCAGTGAGGCTCGCAGCTCGCTGGTCGCTCGGCCGGCCGCATCGTGCTGACGGGTGATCGTGTCGCGTCCGCGAGACAGCAGCAGCCACACATCCTGAGAACGCGAGTCGATGATCGGGTCGGGGGACCGCAGCGAGGGACGCGAGCGCAGCTGCTCGAGTTGCGCGATGTCGTGCGAGAGGCGCTGCGTGAGTCTGGTCGTCGCTCTCGAACGCAGCTGTGCGATCAACGCCCTCTGCTCGCTGACGTCGGGGACGACGCGCTTCGCGGCATCCGTCGGAGTCGAGGCGCGCAGATCGGCGACGTCGTCAAGCAGCGGGTGATCGTTCTCGTGCCCGATCGCGCTGACGATCGGAGTGGATGCTGCCGCCACGGCCCTCACGAGACGCTCATCGCTGAATCCGAGAAGCGTCTGCGGGTCGCCGCCGCCTCGTGCGATGACGATCACGTCGACATCCGGGTCGGCGTCGAGACGCGCCAGCGCTGCGAGAGTCTCCGGCACGCACCGGTCGCCCTGCACGGCCGCGTACTCGGTGCGGAAGCGCACCTGGGGCCAGCGCAGCTCCGCGTTGCGGTGCACGTCCTTCTCGGCATCGGACCTCTCACCGGTGATCAGACCGATCACGTGCGGGAGGAAGGGCAGTCGCTTCTTGCGCGAGGGATCGAACAGGCCCTCCTGGCGCAGCTGCAGTCTGAGCTTCTCGAGCTTCTCGAGCTGATCGCCGAGACCGACGTGCTTCATCGCGGAGACGGCGAAGCTGAAGTCGCCGGCCTTCACGAAGTAGTCGGCCTTGACCGCGGCCACGACATGGTCGCCCACGGCCAGGTCCCCGGGGATCCGCGGGCGCACGCTCGACCAGATCCGAATCGAGATCTGCGCGTCGGAGCGGGTGTCCTTGAGGCGCGCGAAGATGTTGCCGCCGCGCACGTTCCAGGAGGTGATCTCGCCCTCGACCCACACGGTGTTCCAGCGGGCCACGAAGTCGCGGATCGTGCCGTTCAGGCGTGCGACCGACGTCGGAGCATCGGACGATGAGTCGCGCGGAGCGACCGCATCCGCCGGTGGAGTCTCGCCGGATCTCGTCGAAGCTTCGAAGACCGTCATCCGCTCAGTGCACCTTCCCGCTCCTGCTCAGGTTGTCGACGGTAGAATTCAAGAGTGACCTCGACTGCCGTTCATCTGCCCCTTCCGCGCGTTCCACGAGTACGTGGGGCGGCCGGGCGGCTTCAGGATAACCCGGTACTCGGGAACAAGCGCGTTCTGCTCGCCGCTCCGCGCGGATACTGCGCCGGCGTCGACCGTGCTGTGGTCGCTGTCGAGAAGGCACTCGAGCGCTACGGCGCTCCCGTCTACGTGCGCAAGCAGATCGTGCACAACATCCATGTGGTGTCCGAGCTCGAAGACAAGGGCGCGATCTTCGTCGAAGAGGTCGATGAGGTGCCCGAGGGCGCTCACGTGGTCTTCAGCGCGCACGGTGTCTCGCCGGCCGTCGTCGAGGCGGCATCGGACCGCGGGCTGCACGCGATCGACGCGACCTGCCCGCTGGTCACGAAGGTGCACCGCGAGGCCGTGCGGTTCGCCCGCGACGACTTCGAGATCCTGCTCATCGGGCATGAGGGCCACGAAGAGGTCGAGGGCACAGCCGGAGAAGCCCCCGAGCACGTGACCATCGTGAACTCGCCGGACGAGGCCGACACCGTGCAGGTGAAGGATCCGTCGAAGGTCGTCTGGCTCTCGCAGACCACGCTCTCGGTCGACGAGACCATGGAGACGGTGAACCGGCTGCGGGCTCGGTTCCCCGAGATGCACAATCCACCGTCCGATGACATCTGCTACGCGACGCAGAACCGTCAGGTCGCCATCAAGAAGGTGGCGGCGAACTCCGATCTCGTGATCGTCGTCGGTTCGTCGAACTCGTCGAACTCGGTGCGTCTGGTCGAGGTCGCACTCGAGTACGGCGCGAAGGCCGCCTACCGCGTGGACTATGCCGAAGAGGTCAAGCAGGAGTGGCTCGACGGCGTAGCCACGGTCGGCGTCACCAGCGGAGCATCGGTGCCCGAGGTACTCGTCCGCGAGGTCCTCGATGCGCTCGACGGAGCGGGGTACCGCGACGTCGAAGAGGTCAAGACGGCGGAGGAGGACCTGATGTTCTCGCTGCCCAAGGAGCTTCGCCAGGATTCCGCAGGCCAGCGCGATGCGCGTGCGCTGGGAGGCCGTTCCTCCAGCGGGAACGCCTGACGGTGGCCGCCACGGAGGCGGCGCCGACGCTGATCGGCTCAGTGCAGCGTGCTCTCCGACTGGTCGACATGGTCGCGAACTCGTCACGGCCGGTGCCGGTCAAGACTCTCGCGGCACGAACCGGTCTGACTCCGGGTACGACGTACAACCTCGTACGGACGCTGGTGCACGAGGGGTACCTCGTGAGCGAACCCGACGGTCTGGTGCTCGGCGAGAACTTTCCCGCCTTCCGGAAGCAATCCGATGCGGGCGGCGTATTCTTCGCCCACGTCCGCGCGGCGCTGCGCTGGGCCACGACGGAGGTGGGCGCGACCGCCTACCTCTCGCGATACGAGGATGGCGAGCTGCACCTCGTCGACATCGTGGATGCTGCTCGCAGCCCGCGGATCGATCTGTCGGTCAGTCTCGACTCGAGCGCTCATGCGACTGCGCTGGGCAAGCAGATCCTCGCGGATCTGAGCCGTGAGGAACGGATGGACTATCTCTCGCGTCACCCGCTGGAGCAGCTCACGCCCCGCACGATCAGGGACCCGCGGGCTCTGCTGACGGCGCTCGAGCAATCCCGCGGATTCGCGGTGGATTGTGAGGAGTACGCGATCGGCAATGCCTGTGTCGCCGTGCCGGTGGTCGCTCCGAACATCAGAGCGTCACTCGCGGTCTCGCTTCCGGTGGGCCATCGGCGTCTCGAGTACGGCCTCGTCGAGAAGCTCATGGCCGTGGCGCGGCGGCTATCGCTGCAGTTGGGCGCGGATGCGCTGAGCGGCGGCACGTCCCGTCTCGCGACCTCGCTCTGACGTTCGCCGCCGCACCTGGTCGCTGCTCTTCACTATCTGAAGAAGTGCCACTGGTGCTCGGGCACGCGCTTTCCCTAACATGTGAGGTGTAGTCGTCTGTGCAATCGGCGCTACTGGTGGTGGAACGTCCCCAGCGTTCCTCGACCCACTTGGATGACGAACGTCCCCAGCGTTCCGAGTCCGCGGCCCCGAGGAGTCCCCACTCCTCCGGGGCCGCCATCATGTTCGGCTCTCGCAGCCTGTGAGGATCTCCTAGCCGATCGGACTAGCATGCTGGGATGACGGACCAGCGGCCCCAGTACGGCGAAATCGCGACCCTCGACGAGCAGCGAAGGGCAGCAGGGCTGCCTCCGCTGGGCGAGGTTCCGGTCGTCGAGGCGGGCGCGCCGTCGGACCAGGCCATTCCGGCCGACGGTGCAGGGGCCGGTCCGGCCGCCGCGCGTCCGCGTCCGGTCGACCGTTTCGTGACGATCGCCCTGCTCGCGTACGGTCTGGTGAACGTCGTCATGACGGGCCTGTCGTACCTCGACTTCTCCACTGCGATGAATCAGATGATGAGCGTGCTCGGTGTGGATGGGGAGTTCACCAACTACGCCGAGGGCAGGACCTGGGGCACGATCGCCGCGATCGTCCTCGCAGTCGGCTGGTCGCTCACCGCGTATTTCTCGATCCGTCGTCTGCGCAGCGGCAAGCTCTCCTGGTGGGTGCCGCTCGTCGGTGCGGCCGTCACCCTGCTCGTGGCGTCCGTCTGCGCGGCGATCCCGCTCATGAACGATCCGGCCTTCATCGACTTCGTCGCGAAGACAGCCGGGCAGTGACCGTCTGAACGACAGATGCCCCCGGCCGATCGGCCGGGGGCATCCTGCTGTCAGGCGGACGTCAGCTCTGGGACTGTCCGTAGGAGCCGAGCTGACGGGTGGACTCGACGACGCGAGCTGCCATGGCCGTCTCGGCGATCTTGCCCCAGGCGCGCGGGTCGTACTGCTTCTTGTTGCCGACCTCGCCGTCGACCTTCAGGACGCCGTCGTAATTCTTGAACATGTAGTCGGCGATCGCACGGGTGTACGCGTACTGCGTGTCGGTGTCGATGTTCATCTTGATGACCCCGTTGGCCACGGCGAGGGCGATCTCGTCGTCCGTCGAGCCCGAACCGCCGTGGAAGACCAGGTCGAGAGGCTTCGCGCCGGTGTTGTACTTCGCCGCGACCTGCTGCTGGATCTCGCCGAGGAGCTCGGGGCGCAGCTTCACTCCGCCCGGCTTGTACACACCGTGGACGTTGCCGAACGTGAGAGCGGCGATGTAGCGACCCTGCTCGCCGAGGCCGAGCGCCTGCACGGCCTGGTCGACGTCTGCGAAGGTCGTGTAGAGCGCGTCGTTGGATCCCTCGTGAGCGACACCGTCTTCTTCGCCGCCGACGACGCCGATCTCGACCTCGAGGATCGCGTTGATGTTCTTCATGCGGGGGAGGAGATCCTTGGCGATCTCGATGTTCTCCGCGAGCGGCACAGCCGAGCCATCCCACATGTGCGACTGGAAGATCGGGTTGCGCCCTGCCTTGACCTCGTCTTCGGAGGCGGAGATCAGCGGCTCGACGAAGCCGGCGAGGGCGTCCTTCGGGCAGTGGTCGGTGTGCAGCGCAACGGTGATCGGGTAGTTCTTCGCGACCTCGGTCGCGAAGCGGGCGAAGGCGAGCGCTCCGGTCGCGCGTGCCTTGACGGTGTGGCCGGCGAAGTAGTCCGCTCCACCGGTCGTGACCTGGATGATTCCGTCGGAACCTGCCTCGGTCAGGCCCTGGAGGACCGAGTTGATCGTCTGCGAGCTCGAGACGTTGAAAGCCGGGTAGGCGAAGCCGCCGGCCTTCGCGCGGTCGAGCATTTCGGCGTACTGATCCGGGGTGGCGACGGGCATGAGAACTCCTGCGATTTGGGAAGCCGGGACAGCAGTCACTCTATCGGGGCTGACTGCCGGATGCTGTCGGAGCCGACCGTGCGACCACCTCCTCCTGCGCCCACGTTAAGAATTGAACTTCCTTCGTCAGTGTCGGGCGGAAAACAGGCGCTTCAGGCGCGCCTGATCGTTAGGCTGACCGCATGGTTAGTCTTACAGCGGATCTGAGCCCCCTTCGTCCCGATCGAAACCTCGCGATGGAGCTGGTGCGGGCCACTGAGGCAGCCGCCATCCGTGCTGTTCCCTTCATCGGTCGCGGAGCGAAGGAAGCGGCGGATGGTGCAGCCGTCGATGCCATGCGTGCGTTTCTCGGAACCGTGGCCTTCCAGGGCCGTGTCGTGATCGGCGAGGGCGAGAAGGACAACGCACCGATGCTCTTCAACGGCGAGGAGGTCGGCACCGGCAGCGGCCCGGAGTGTGACATCGCGGTCGACCCGATCGATGGCACGTCTCTGACTGCGGCGGGGCGCCAGAACGCTCTCTCCGTCATCGCGGTGTCCGACCGCGGGTCGATGCTCGACGCGTCGAGCGTCTTCTACATGGACAAGCTCGTGACGGGTCCCGCCGGTGTCGGAGTGGTCGACATCCGCCTTCCGATCGGTGAGAACATCCGCAAGCTCGCGGGAGCTCTCGGAAAGCCGGTGGATGAGATCGTCGTGTCGGTGCTGAACCGCCCGCGTCACGAGCAGCTGATCCAGGAGATCCGGGATGCCGGCGCGGGAACGCGACTGATGAGCGACGGCGACGTCGCCGGTGGCATCAACGCGGCCCGTCACGCCGCCCGCACCGACATGTGCGTGGGGGTCGGCGGCAGCCCGGAGGGAATCGTGACGGCGTGTGCGATCAAGGCGCTCGGCGGGCACATCCAGGGGAGGCTCTGGCCTCGCGACGACGACGAGCGCCAGCGCGGCATCGATGCGGGCCTCGACATGGACAAGGTCTACGAGGCCGACGACCTCGTGCGCGGAGACAACACGATCTTCGTCGCGACCGGCGTCACGGATGGCCAGCTCGTGGCCGGCGTCCGGCGAGAGGCCGGGTACATCTACACCGAGAGCGTCGTGCTGCGCGGTGCATCGGGAACTCTGCGGAGGATCGCCTCCGAGCACCTCGTCTCGAAGTGGCTCTGATCTCTGAGATCTGACTTCTGAGACTGCGCGGAGCCGGTCATCGTTACCGACCCGGTACCGCGGTGCACAGCGTCGAGCCGAGGTTTCTCGCGCGTCCGTGTCACAATTGACACTGGATTTGTCGCCGTCGACGGAGCCGCCAGGCACCGCAGGCACAGGAGGGCAGACCGATGACAACGCAGCAGACGAACGGCTCCAAGGCCGCGCCGACCAAGATCGTGACGACGCCCACCGGTCGAATCATGCGGATCAACGTCGATGAGGCCGGGGTGCCACTTGCGACTGGGACTCCGGCGCCGCCTGTGGTCACGACCGCTGTCACCGACCCCGCTCGCCGCGCCGACGTGCTGTTCCGAAAGCGCCTCGATGAGGGGCATGAGGTCAGCTCCTGGTGGATGATCGGCGCATTCGTCGTGACCAGCGGCCTCGTCATCCTTCTGCTCAGCGGCGTGCCGGGCGTCGCCTGACCTCAGTTCCGGGTGTCTTCGGATTCGATCGTCCCGAAGGCTGACCGCGTCTGCGCCGACTCTCCGTTGCCGAGACGAGAGCGGACGTCCCCGACGTCGGCCTGGATCGAAGAGTCCGGCTCCTCGGATGCCTCGCCGCCGGCGTGGCGGACGCGGACGTTCGAGTCGAATTCCTTCCCCGCCTCGAGTTCCGTGTCCGAGTCGAGTTCCGTCTCCGAGTCGATCATGAGCTCGGAAGCAGTGAAGCGTCGGGTCTGTGCCGTGACCGCGGGTGGAGCCGAGTCCAGCGTCGTCGCGCTGATCCCGGGGAACTGCCGAGCCGTCACGAGCACCCGGCTCTCGAGGGAGCCGGCGAACCTGTTGTAGCTGTCGACCGTGCGCTCGAGCGCACGGCGCAGATCATCGGCATGACCGGCGAGCACCCCGAGCCGATCGTACAGCTGGGTTCCCAGGTTCAGGAGTGCTCGTGCTTCGGTCGACACCTCCTGCTGAGTCCAGCTGTAGGCGACGGTCTTGAGCACCGCCCACAGGTTCACGGGCGATGCGAGCGCCACCCGCTTGCTGAAGGCGTAGTCCAGCAGGGTCGGGTCTTCGTCGATGGCCGCTGCGAGGAGCGACTCACTCGGCAGGAAGCAGATGACGAACTCAGGGCTCGCGTCGAGACCCGACCAGTAGGCCTTCTTGGCGAGTGCGTCGATGTGTGAGCGCACGGCCTTCACATGCTTCTGCATGTGAAGGCGCCGCTGAGTCTCGTGGGCGTCTCCGATCGGCAGCGCCGACGCCTCGAGATAGGCGTCGAGCGGAACCTTCGCGTCGACTGCGATCGACGTGCCGCCGGCGAGACGGATGACCATGTCGGGGCGGCCCTGACCGCGATCCGACGAGATGGTCGACTGCAGGTCGAAGTCGACGTGACGGATCAGCCCTGCGGCCTCGACGACACGGCGCAGCTGGGTTTCGCCCCAGACTCCGCGCGTGGCGGTCGACCGCAGCGCTCCGGCGAGCGACTCGGTCGTCGAGCGCAGCGCCTCGTCGGACTCCTGCGCGCGCCTGAGCTGCTCCGCGAGGGATCCGAACTGTGCATGCCGTTCCTGCTCGATGGCCGAGACCTTCTGCTGCATCTGCTGCAGGCTCTCGCGAACGGGGGCGAGAGCCGTGAGCACAGCGTTCTGCTGCTGCACGCGCTGCGCCTCGGCGCGCTGCTCGATTCGTGCGTGCTCGACGGAATCCCTATACAGGTCGTACTGTCGGTCGCGATCGTCTCGGGCGGCCGCTAGCTCTGCCTCGGCGCGAGCGATATCCGCCGCATCGCGCGAACCGCGGAGAAACCACCCCACTGCGGCGCCGGCCACGAGAGCGGCCAGGAGGAGAACGAGCGTGAGAGCATCCATGTGCTCCATGATGCGCTCGGCCACGGACATTCGTCCGGTGCGACTCAGGCGACCGCACGCTCCGGAGCGACGACGACCGGGTCGGTGACACGAAGCTTGAGCGCATCGGCCAGGGAGAAGACGTCGGACGCGCCTCTCCTGCGGGCGGCATCGATGATGATGTGCGCGCAGGCGAGCGCGTCAGCGAGCGCGTCGTGGTGCGAGAAACCGGTGAAACCGGCAGCCTCGGCGGCCTTCGGCAGCCGGTACGACTCGAGCTCATAGGTCTTGCGTGCCACCTGCAGGCTGCACAGCGAGCGATACGGCGGGCAGTCGCCACCGGTGGCCTCCGACGCCCGGCGGAGCACGTTGAGGTCGAAGCCGGCGTTGTGCGCCACGAGTACGTCGGCGCCCGCGAAGGCGCAGAGGCGGTCGAACTGATCCGACCAGGTGGCCGCGTCCAGCACGTCGTGCGCACGGATGCCGTGGATCTTCGTGTTCCACTCCTGGAACTCGTCGTGTCCTGCCGGCGGGCGGATCAGCCATCCGGCCGTCGCGACGATCCGGCCGTCGCGCACCCGCACGAGGCCGACGGAGCAGGCTGAGGCGGGGCTGGAATTCGCCGTCTCGAAGTCGATGGCGGTGAAGTCGAGTGGCACATGCCCACTCTCTCCCGGCATCCGAGACGCCCCAGGATGACTCGCCGTAGGCTGGCGAGATGAGTACCGACCGAGCGATATCCTTCGGCGCCGAAGCCGCGAACTACGAGGCCGGAAGACCCGAGTACCCCTTCGACGCGGTCGCCTGGATGCTCGAGCCGATGCCGCACGGCTCTCGTCGCATCGCCGATGTCGGCGCGGGCACGGGCAAGCTCACTCGCGTGCTCGCTCAGGCGCCGGATGCCGAGGTCGTCGCGGTCGACCCGGACGCCGCGATGCTCGAGACCCTGCGGCTCAGCGTTCCCGGCGTTCCCACGTTCCAGGGGACCGCCGAGCGGATGCCACTGCCTGACGCGAGTGTCGACGCCGTCGTGCTCGGTCAGGCGTGGCACTGGGTGCAGCCGTCAGCCGCGTCTGCCGAGCTCGGACGGGTCGTACGCCCCGGGGGTGTGCTCGGGCTGATCTGGAACATCCGCGACGAGCGCGCCGAGTGGGTGCGTCGCCTGACCGACATCATGCACAGCAGCGCGGCCGAGAACATGGTCAACGGCCCTGGTTCCGTCGGGCCGCGCATCGAGTCGCCGTTCACGCACGTCGAGAAGCAGCAGTGGGAGTGGACCCGCCCGATGAGCAGGGCGAAGCTGCACCAGATGGCGCTCTCACGCAGCTACCTGATCACCGCCCCCGCCGATGAGCGCGCGGAGATCACGCGGCAGATGGACGACTTGTTCGACGAGCTGGGGCTCGAGGGCGAGACGACGATCGACCTCCCCTACGTGACGCATGCGTTCCGCGCCGTGCGCGCGTGAAATCAGCGTCCCGCAGGGACCGCGCATCCACGGCAGGTAGACTCGACCTCTGTGGCTCTCACTATCGGAATCGTCGGCCTGCCCAATGTCGGCAAGTCCACCCTCTTCAACGCTCTGACCAAGAACGACGTGCTCGCGGCGAACTATCCGTTCGCGACGATCGAGCCGAACGTCGGGGTGGTGAATCTCCCAGACCCCCGTCTCGACAAGCTCGCCGAGATCTTCGGCAGCGAGCGCATCCTGCCCGCTGCGGTGTCGTTCGTCGACATCGCCGGAATCGTGCGCGGCGCGAGTGAGGGCGAGGGGCTCGGCAACAAGTTCCTCGCGAACATCCGCGAGGCCGATGCGATCGCCCAGGTCGTGCGTGGTTTCGCCGACGACGACGTCGTGCACGTCGACGGTGCCGTCAACCCGGCGTCCGACATGGAGACCATCAACGCCGAGCTCATGCTCGCCGACCTCGAGACCGTCGACAAGGCGATCGCGCGGTATGAGAAGGAGGTGCGCGGCAAGAAGATCGAGCCCGTCGTCCTCGAGACCGCCAACGCGGCCAAGGATGCTCTCGAGCGCGGCGTACTGCTCTCGGTCGCCGGCATCGATCTGACGCCTATCCGCGAGCTCGGGCTCCTCACGGCCAAGCCCGTCATCTTCGTCTTCAACGTCGACGAGGGGGTGCTCACGAACGATGCCCGCAAGGCGGAGCTCGCTGCGCTGGTCGCTCCTGCGAAGGCGATCTTCCTCGACGCCAAGATCGAGTCGGAGCTGATCGACCTCGACCCCGAGGACGCCGCAGAGCTGCTCGCGTCGACGGGTCAGGACGAGTCCGGTCTCGACCAGCTCGCCCGCATCGGTTTCGACACCCTCGGTCTGCAGACCTACCTCACCGCCGGGCCGAAAGAGGCGCGCGCGTGGACGATCCCCAAGGGATCCAAGGCGCCGCAGGCCGCAGGCGTCATCCACACCGACTTCGAGAAGGGCTTCATCAAGGCGGAGATCGTGTCGTTCGACGACCTCGTCGAGACAGGCTCCGTCGTCGAAGCCCGCTCCAAGGGCAAGGCTCGCCTCGAGGGCAAGGACTACGTCATGCAGGACGGCGACGTCGTGGAGTTCCGCTTCAACAACTAGCTCGGATGAGTGGGCCCAGGGCTCCAATTTCTCGGGGTGACGCCAGACGAGACGGTCAGCGTGACTCGAGCAGCTCGCCGTCAGGTCCGAAGCGGCGCCAGTGGCCTTCGGAGATGATGACCGGGTCAGCTGTCGGATCACGCACGAGGAGTGCGGATTCGTCATCGACGAACCAGACCGGCGACTGCGTTCGTGCTGCTCCGCGTGCGGCCAGCGCTTCGGCGTCCTCCGGCATCCAGTCCGCGCCGAGATGCCCCATGAAGAACCAGTCGAACAGCGGTGCGGCGGGCGCGACCGCTTCGAGTTCGAACATGTCGAACTCCTCCTGATCATCGAACGCCTCCGGCCAGCGGCTCAACAGGCGAGGGAAGATCATCGAGCCCGCGCTCCATCCCACGTACACCTTCTCTTGGAGCAGTTCCGCGAGCACGGGCGCGAGACCGGTCGCTGCCCACGCGTGCGCCAGCCAGAGATTGCTACCGCCGTAGCCGAGGATCACGTCCGCCGAGCGCAGCCGCGATTCGACCAGCGAGCGTGGCCCAGCGAAGAGTGAGGCGATGTCGAACTCCGCCCACCCCAACGCGCGCAGTCTCTCGAGATGTCCGACGAGCGCCGAGCTGTCGCCGGGGAATCCGAGGATCGCGTCGAGCACCACCACGACGCGGGAGTCTGCGATTGGCTTGCCGACAAGGTCGACGAGCGTATCTCGGATGAGGGCATTCGAGACCCCGTTCGATGTGAGGAGCATCCGCATCGGGCCATGGTAGTCCTCGCGTCTCGACACACGGCAACGCGCGTGGGGCAGACCGTCGGTCGCGGGACGCACCGATATGCCCCATGGCGAGGGAGTCGGGTCGCGAATCAGATCTCGTCGCTCCGTCGAGCACGCACGGGCCAGCCGACGTGCGCCAATGCCTCCGTGAGGCGGTCGGCGGCGGCGCGGGCGACGTCGAAGCTTGCGTCAGAGCAGACGTCGACCGCGATCGGCGGCGGATCGGCGAAGCGTGGAATCTGCACCTCTGCCCAGGCGTCGGGGGATAGCGGTACCCGAGGGGACGCGGTGCGTGCGTCTCCGATGGCACTGTCCGACGCGAAAGCGATGACGTCCAGCGCGTGGAGCTTGGTGATCGGCATGTCCACGACGATGGTCACGACGAAAGCCGCGTTTGCGGTATCTCGGAACTCTGGCCTCACCGCATGAAGATATCACTCGGCGCGAACAGCCGGTCTAGCCGCGACGGTCGACGTCCTGACGCAAGACCTCGGGCCAGGCTTCGACATCCATCGGCGTGCGCGCGACCGTCAGAGTCGCGTTCGGGAGCAGTGCGGCGAGAGAATCCGCGGTCGACAGTGGGTGGCCAGGGTCGTCCACCCACGCCAGGATCGTCATCGGCACGTCGATGTGCGCGACGGACTCAGGGGCAGGCAGGTCGCTGATTGCCGCGCCGCGAAGCAGCGACGGCAGGAGCGCGTCGGCGACGTCGGGCCAGGTCTCCGGGGCTCCGACGGTGGCGGGGGGCGGTGCCGATCCCCGCGTCGCGGCGTGGAACGCTTCCACCCCGTCAGACTCGATGAGCGCTGCCGCCGTTCGGTAGATCGCGGCTTGATCGGGTCGGGTCTCCCACGCGGTGGGCGGCACCATGAGTGTGAGCCCGGTGAAGCGGTCGGGCTCGCGCGACGCCGCGTGCAAGAGAGTCGCGGCACCCATGGAGGGGCCGACTCCGTGGACGCGTTCGCCCGGGAACCACTGGTCGAGCAAGCGCAGAAGATCTTCGGCGAGGTTCGGCCAGCGATAGTCCTCGGGGACCTTCCGCCCGGTCGACCGGCCATGACCGCGTGCGTCGTACCGCAGCAGTCGAGTTCCGCTGAGCCCTCGACCGAGGTCGAGATTGAGCACTCGATCTCGGGCCCGGCTCGAGGTGAGGCCGTGCAGCTGAACGACCGGGTGACCACCTTCATCGCTCAGGGCGACAGCCAGCTCGGCTCCGGCTACCTCGAAAGTGGGCATCGGGCTCCTCGATCGGTGACTGACCGCGTCGGCTCGGGCAGTCGTGTGATTGTCAGGTTATCTGGGGACGATAAGGTACTGCCCATGCGACTGACCAACGTCACGCACCTCCGCCTCCCGTTCGGACGGCTCTGGGGTTACGACGTCAGCGCGTCTGCCCTCGGACGACGCCTCCCCGTGTCGTTCGATCAGCGGCTCCACGTCGGGGCCGGCGATCGATCCGGCTCCTGGATGGCGCTGTCGTTCCGCCTGCCCGCACCGACTCGGCGAGAGTCGATCGCCGATGCCTGGCTCGCGGTGACCGAGCGCCATGGCACGCTGCGATCGGCGTTCGCGCCCGGTGCTGACGGCGATCCGATGCTTCACGAGATCGAGATCGGCCCCGGAAGCTGGGTCGAGCATCAGGTGGCCCCTGGGCAGGCCATCAACGACGCGCTGCGGGACGTTCTCGACGCGGCGTGTTCGCCCTACCGACGTCCTTCGCACCGACTGTGCGTGTTGGAGACTGCGGCGGGGCTCACGGTCGTGATCGCAGCGGACCACGCGCACGTCGACATGTGGTCGATGCTGGTGATCGCGCGCGACCTGCTGTCTGCGCTCGACACGGGGAGGGCAGGCGCGAAGCCGATGTCGGGGCCGGCACCGGCGTTCGTCGAGCACACACAAGCACTGCTGGATCGGGATGCTGCGCCAGACCGTGTGCGTCGGCGATGGGAGGGCATCATCGAGGACAGCGGCGGTGTGATGCCGCAGTTCCCGTTGCCGCTGGGCCTGCCCGAGCCGCATCGCGAACGCGTGGAAGTGCGCGATGTGTTCGACGTCGACGACGCGGCGGCGTTCGCTGCGCAGGCACGCGACGACGGCGTCTCGACACTCGCACGCGCAGTGGTCGCGATGACGGCGGTGACTCGAGAGTTGGCCGGTGCTCCGCTACGAGCCGTGTTCCCTGTGCACAGCCGTTTCGAGGATCACTGGCATGACTCGGTCGGGTGGTTCATCACCAACTCCGTCCTCGAGTCGGACCTCGCCGAACCGCACGCGGCTGCGGCAGCCGTGAAGGAGGCGGTGCAACTCGGTGCGTGGCCGCTCGCGGACGTGCTCGCTCCGTGGGGTGGCATGCCTGTGGCGCCCGGAATGTTCGCGATCTCGTGGCTGGACCTGCGCAGGCTGCCCGTGCGCATCGACTCCGTCGGACTCGACGCCCAGTACGTCAGCGCGGCGACCGACACCGATGGCGTCATGCTGTGGTTCATTCTGGATGAGTCGGGTCTGCATCTGCGTTGCCGTTATCCCGACACCGTCGAGGCGCGCACGAACGTCGGCGGGTGGCTTGATCTGCTCGTCGCCAGGCTGCAGGCGGACGCGCGGTCGTCTGTTCGCGGACGGCTGCAGGTCGCGGGCCAGACCTTCCGGCTCGAGCGTGCGAGCCGGGACGATATCGAGGCCATCGCCGCGCTGCTGTTCGACGATCAGTTCGGATCGGACCGTGAGAGCGTCGAGCTCGAGCGATACGAGGCGGCCTTCAGCGCGGTCGCTCGCGACAGTTCCAACTATCTGGGGGTCGTCCGCGACAGTGCCGACCGCATGGTCGCCACGATGCAGCTGACCGTCATCCCGGGTCTTTCCCGCGGTGGTTCGACCCGATTGCAGATCGAGGGACTGCGAGTGGCGCCAGGGGAGCGGTCACGGGGCTTGGGCACGGCGATGCTCGAGTGGGCGCACGAATTCGGTCGTGCGCGGGGCGCGCGACTGGCGCAGGTGACCACCGACGAGGCACGGGATCGGACTCGCGCTTTCTATGCCCGACTGGGATATCAGACTGCGCACGTCGGGCTGAAAAGACAGATCTAGCGGCTACCTCGGACTGTCGCTACGCGACGAGTGCGTGCGGGTATTCCGCTGCACGACCCTGGAAGCTCAAGATGCTGGGGTTCTGGATCAGTCCGCCCCGGATCTCGATCGCGCGCGTGAGCGTCGAGTTCTCGGCCCATGTCTCGGGACCGGAGAGCACCGTGCGGAGGAAGGGCAGCAGAGCCTCGCTGATGTCCCACGTGGCGGAGTTCCACAGGTACGACGGGCTGTGATCGACCGCGTAGTAGTTCACGCCCTGTCCCACCGTGAACATCGGGTCGTCGAACGTCGTCGGAGTCGCCCATTCGAAGCCCATGCCCTCGTCGCAGGAGACATCGATGATCAGACTGCCTGATGCGAATCGGTCGAGGTCCTCTGTGCGCAGATAGGTCAATGGCGCCGCGACGTCCTGCAGCGTGCAGTTGACGACGATGTCGTATGTCGCCAGGAAATCGGGGAGGAGCACGGGCCCGTCGTCGGTGTCGACCGTGCTGAGGTGCGTGGGCCCGTCGTCGGTATTCAGCTGAGTGAGATGGGAGTTGTGGATGGGGGAGCCCACGGCCGCCGCCCCGCGCTGAGTGAGGACTTCGATGTCATGCACTCCGTGTGCGTTGAGTGCGGTGACCGCGCCTCGTGCCGTCGCGCCGAAGCCGATGACGACCGCGCGCAGTCGGGGTCCGTAGTCGCCGGTCGAACCGACGAGGCTCATGGCATGGATCACCGAGCAGTAGCCGGCCAGTTCGTTGTTCTTGTGGAAGACGTGCAGACTCATGTCGCCCTGCGCGGTCCAGTGGTTCATGGCCTCGAAGGCGATCAGCGTCAGGCGGCTGTCGATCGCGGTCTGCGTGAGCGTCACATCCTGCACGCAGTGCGGCCAGCCCCAGAGGATCCGACCCTCGGCGATCTCGGCGACATCCGCGAGCTGCGGCTTCGGCAGCAGCAGGACGTCGGCGGAGGCGAGCACCTGTGCACGATCGGCGACGCGTCCGACGCGGGATTCGATGAACCCGGGCTCGAGCTGGAAGTCGGTGCCGTAGCCGCGCTCGACGATCATGCGAGCACGGATGTCCGCATCGATGCGGTCGAGGTGGTGGGGATGGATGGGGAGCCGTCGCTCATTCTCCATCGACGAGTTGGCCAGCACGCCCAAGGTCAGAAGTTCCTGTCCGGAGGTGGAGGTGCGGACGGTGGACGAGCGTGTCGTGTCGGACAACGGGTTCCCATCTTCGGGGAACCAGAGTCAGCTCCTGGCCTGACTCTACGCTCCTGAGCGCGCGACAGGGCGCACGAGTCCGATCTCCGCACACGCGCTCGACTACGCTTGACCTCGATCCCTGACTGCCGAACGAGGAGCCGCGCGCGCATGACCGATACCCAGATCTTCGAGCCAGAGGGCCGCGCCATCCCCTTCGTGGACGAGGGAGACGGCCCGGTCAAGCTGGTTCTGATTCAGGAGCAGGGGCTCGCTGCCGATGTGCTGGGAGTCGCCGCGCACTACCTCGCGGAGGAGGCGGGCTTCCACGTGCTGCGGATCGGGCACCGGTCTGACTCCGAGGCGACGCTCGACGATCGCGTCGCCGACGTCGTCGCGGTGATCGATCACGTCGGCATCGAAGACACCTGGGTCGGCGGTCACGGGTTCGGCGGCACGATCGCACGTGCGCTGGTGGCGGCGCACAGCGACCGGGCCAACGGTCTGCTGCTGCTCGGCGTCGAGAATGTCGACATCGCGGTCGCACCGGCGATCCCCGTGCTCATCGTGCAGGGAACCGAAGACACGGACACCCCTGCGGCGAATGCGGAGGCGCTGCAGGCGACGATCCCCGACCGGTCGAGCATCAAGACGATCGCCGGCGACCACCTGTTCCCGATGCATCACCCGATCGAGACCGGCGTGATCATCGAGGAATACCTGGACTGGGACTGACTCTCGCCCGCCGGGCGATAGCGATCGGCATCCTCCGCACGCTCGGCCAGCTGACCTTCCTCCTCCTCTGGTGCTCGCTCTTCCTCCGGGCCACCGCCTGACGGCGGCGGGGCGAGGCTTTCCCGCCTGAGATGATGGTCTGATGACCGCCACTCTCGTCGCCCAGAATCTGGCGGGCGGCTACGGCCACCGCATCCTCTTCGAGGGACTCGATCTGACGGTCGCTCCCGGCGATGTGATCGGCGTGGTCGGTGCGAACGGAGCGGGCAAGTCGACCCTGCTCCGACTTCTTGCCGGCGTGGACGCGCCGATGGGAGGGTCGATCTCGCTCGCACCGACTGACGCGTTCGTCGGCTGGCTGCCTCAGGAGCACGAGCGAATAGACGGTGAGACGGTCGCGGAATACATCGCGCGCCGCACCGGGTGCGCGACAGCCACGCGCGAGATGGATGCAGCGGCGGCCGCGCTCGGAGACCCGACGCTCGCACCTGCGGGCACAGACCCGGCCGACACCTACTCCCAGGCACTCGACCGGTGGCTCGCAAGCGGCGCGGCTGATCTCGAAGAACGCATCCCTGCGGTGCTCGCCGACCTCGGGCTTCGGAGCGGGAGCGGCGTCGCGGCCGAGGCGCTCATGACCGGCCTGTCCGGGGGTCAGGCTGCTCGAGTCGGCCTCGCGGCGCTGCTGCTGTCGCGCTTCGACATCGTGTTCCTCGACGAGCCGACCAACGATCTCGACCTCGACGGACTCGATCGACTCGAGTCGTTCGTCCGCGGACTCCGCGGCGGTGTCGTGCTCGTGAGCCACGACCGCGAGTTCCTGGCGCGCAGTGTGACTCGCGTGCTCGAGCTCGATCTCGCTCAGGGATCGAATCGCTTGTACGGCGGCGGATACGACGCCTACATCGAAGAACGAGCCGTCGTGCGGCGGCACCTGCGCGAGAAGTACGACGAGTTCGCCGACAAGAAGGCCGACCTCGTCTCTCGTGCCCGCACGCAGCGAGAGTGGTCGAGCCAGGGTGTGCGCAACGCCATGAAGAAGTCGCCGGACAACGACAAGATCAAGCGCAAGGCGTCAGCCGAGTCGAGCGAGAAGCAGGCGCAGAAGGTGCGTCAGATGGAGAGCCGGATCGCGCGCCTCGACGAGGTGGACGAGCCCCGCAAGGAGTGGCAGCTGGAGTTCACGATCGGATCGGCGCCTCGATCGAGCAGCGTGGTCTCGACACTGAGCGGAGCGGTGTTCCAGCAGGGGACATTCGTCATGGGGCCGCTCTCGCTCCAGATCGACGCCGGTGACCGCGTCGGGATCACCGGTCCGAACGGCGCTGGCAAGTCGACGCTGCTCCGTGCTCTCCTCGGGCGGCAGAAGCCGGTCGACGGGACTGCGAGTCTCGGAAGCAGCGTGCAGATCGGCGAGATCGATCAGGCCCGCTCGCTGCTCACCGGCGACGCGGCGCTTGCGGACGCGTTCGAGGCTCTCGTTCCCGAACTGTCTTCGGCGGAGGTGCGCACCCTGCTGGCCAAGTTCGGCCTGAGAGCCGACCACGTCACTCGCCCCGTCGGCGCTCTGTCTCCGGGCGAGCGCACCCGGGCGGCGCTGGCGCTGCTGCAGTCGCGCGGAGTCAACCTGCTGGTGCTCGACGAACCCACGAACCACCTCGATCTGCCGGCGATCGAGCAGCTCGAGCAGGCGCTCGAGTCGTACACCGGCACGCTGCTGCTGGTGACGCATGACCGGCGGATGCTGGAGGCGGTGCAGACGAACCGCCGATGGAGCGTCGAGAACGGCCGGGTGAGCGAGCTCTGAGGCTCAGCGCCCCTGACGCTTCTTGTAGGGCTTCGGCTGCCCCTTCACGACGGGCGCCCGGCCTTTGCCCTTGGACGCCTTCGCCTTGCCGCCGGCAGGGCCCGCCGTCTTCGGCGCAGGAGGGGGAGCAGCGGCCACCGTCGCCTGGGCTTCGACGAGGAACAACTCTCCGACGCTCGTCAGTCGCGGTGTTCCTTCGCGGTTGATCAGGGTGTGCCCCACCTCGTCCTCGAGTTTGTCGAGAGAGGTGTAGAGCGATGCCAGGGGGATGCCCAGCTGCTGGGCGGCTCGGGGGAAGTGCAGCGTCTCGGCGGCGACGACGTAGCGACGGAGCAATGCCAGCTTCATGCGGGGGAACGTTCCTTCACGATCCGCGACGATCGCGGGTCTCCGTCTAACCTACGCGAGGCAGACGGGCGCGTGCCCCAGACGCACGGATGCCGCGGCTCGATGAGCCGCGGCATCCGGTGATTCTCGTTCAGGCGACCTGCGGAAGAACCGCGAAGGATACCGAGCCTTCGTCGTCGACGCCGGCGTCGAGCACCTTGTCGTCGAGCGCGGCGGCAGCGGTCTCGTCGAGGAAGAGTCGGGTACCCGCGACCTCGACCACCCGGTCATCGGGCTCGGGGTCACCAGCCACGAGGACTGCGAGGCGTGCGCCTCCGTCCGGTCCGGCAGCGGGCGTGGAGTGGATTCGAAGGCCTGCGTCGGTGGCGTCTGTCTGACGGCTGACGAGGGTGTTCACGATTGCGGTGGCGTTATCGGTGAGGGTGAGCACGAGACTCTCCTTCCGGTTGCTGTCACGCCGCGGCTGCGACGTGTCCGGGCTACGATTCCTCACACGCCGGGGGCGATTCAACCCGACGCGCCCGGTTCGGAGGACTCTCCCACCTGATGCAGAGGTTTTCTCAGGAACACCTGCTCGGTTCCGTCACCCTGTGGCACCCGCTCCGCCTCCTCATAACCGCATGCCTTGTAGAGACGGATGTTCGCCTCGCTCAGGCTGCCCGTGAAGAGTTCGGCCTCGTGGGCCGTCGACGATCGCTCCGCGGCGGAGAGCAGCCTGCGTCCGATGCCTTCGCCCTGCGTGTCGGGAGCTATCGCGATCCTGCCGATCAGCAGCACCCCGTCGTCTTCGACGAATCGGATCACCCCCACCAGCCGGCCGTTCTGACGGGCTGTCAGTCCCTTGCTCGACCGCAGCTCGGCCTCCACCTCAGGCAGGGTCTGAGTCAGCGGAGGCATGTCGGCGCTTCCGTAGATCTGCGCCTCCGAGACGAACGCCGCTCGCTGAAGGGTGAGCACCTCGCCCGCATCCGCTTCTGAGACGGGCCCGATCACCACGTCTGGTGCGCTCTCGTCGATGTCGGTCCGGGGTCTTTCTGAATTCGTCACTGCGCCACGATCCGATGCGACAGGGGAGACTGTCAACCCCCTCGATCCGGGCGGCGGCCGCGGTTAGCCTCGCAGTTCCCAACCCCAGGAGGACTCCATGGCTGAGAAGACCGCGTCCAAGACCGGCAACGCATCCAAGCGCGGAGCGAAGACCACCAGACGGCAGAACGCCGAGAAGGGATTCACGGCGTCAGCGACGCTCGCCGCCAATCTTCAGCTGGTGCTCGTCGACCTGATCGAACTCTCGCTGCAGGGCAAGCAGGCGCACTGGAACGTCGTCGGCCGCAACTTCCGGGACACGCACCGACAGCTCGATGAGATCATCGAGGCGGCGCGCACGTTCAGCGACACGGTCGCAGAGCGCATGCGTGCGCTGCACGCCGTGCCAGACGGGCGCACCGACACGATCGCGGAGTCGACGTCGCTTCCGGCGTTCCCGATGGGCGAGGTCTCGACGACCGACACGATCGATCTCGTGACTGCGCGTCTGGACGCCGTCGTGGGAACGATCCGCGATGTGCACGATGAGGTCGACGAAGAGGACCCCACATCCGCCGACATCCTGCACGCGGTGCTCGAGAGCCTCGAGCAGTTCGCATGGATGGTCAGCGCTGAGAACCGCACGCCGGCCGGTCGCTGACCTCGGAGGGGCGCTTCGCTTCAGGCCACGTCGTCCGCCCCGCCTCGCTCGGCCTCGCGCCGCACGAGGCGGGGGAGGACCAGCCAGAGGAGGAGCACGCCCACCAACGAGGAGACGAGCGCGATGAGCCCCGCGGTTCGACTCACGGTGAAGTCGATGATGAGGGTCGTGACGCCGATCGTGAGCGCGGCGATCGCCACGAGATCGATCTTCACGATGCGAGCGGCCACCCGCACGAGTTCGGGCTTGCGGCGACGACCGAACAGGGCCCGGTGCATTGTCACCGGTGCCAGTGCCAGAAGCGTGGCGAACGCGGCGAGAACTACGAGCACCACGTACACGTCCCGCTGGAACCCGTCCAGATCCTCGAACCGAGGGGTGAAAGCCACAGCGAGCAGGAATCCCGTGAGGATCTGGGTGCCGGTCTGCATCACGCGCAGTTCTTGGAGCAGCTCCTCCCAGTTGCGGTCTGCTCGTTCGTTGCGCGTCTCATCTCGTCCGTCGCGGACGTCGTCGACCTCCGGGGATTGTGCGGGGCGGTCATCCGATTCCATGCGGTCAGTCTCGCGGGAGGCCTCGGATCCTGTCCAGCCGCTTGCGCATCGGCTCGATCACACCACCGTCCGGGGATGAGCTGACGCTTCGGCGTGCGGTGAGGCGTCAGCTGTCCTGAGTCGGCTGCTCCTCGCGCAGGCGGGGTGTCGTCCGGCGTTCCGGGCGTAGGCCCGCCTTGTCGGCGTAGAAGGCGCGGATCCTGTCCATATCGGCCGCGACGTCACCCGTCAGCTCGAGGGTGGGGCCGAGGCCTGTGGCCATCGTGGTGCGGTCGACGAATCCGAGTGTCACCGGCATCCCGGTCTCTCGTGCGATCCGGTAGAAGCCTGACTTCCAGTACTCGTTGCCCCCACGAGTGCCATCGGGCGTGATCACGAGACCGAAGACGCTTCCGGAGTGCACCTGCGCGACGACATCGTTGACGACTCGTGCCGGGTCGGCTCGGTCGACCGCGATGCCGCCGATGCTGCGCATGATCGGCCCTCGCCAGCCCCGGAACAGGCTGTTCTTGCCTAGCCAATGCACCTCGATGTCGAGCCGCCATGCGATCGCCAGCATGAGGACGAAGTCCCAGTTCGATGTATGCGGCGCACCGATCAAAATGGTGGGTCGCGTAGGAGTCGCCTCGGCGGTGAGGGTCCAGCGGCTGACGGCCCAGAAGAGGCGGGCGATGAGTCGTTTGAGCACTCGTCAACCGTAGAGCAGAACTCTGGCTGAGCCGCTGTCGTCAGGCCAGCGCTTTTCGCGCCATCCCGTCGCCACAGGCGTACGATCGAATGATGGCCAAGACACAGGACTCCGCCGAGCAGGACGCACCGACCGTGCTTCAGCCGCTGACCGGAACTCCGAACCTGCTCGATGACGACGCTGCCGGATACTGCAGCGGCGGCGTCTGCCACTTCCCCGCGCCGAAGACGCAGTAGCGATCAGACGCCGCCGCAGCGGTGACGGTCAGTGGCCGCCGTGCATGGCGTCGGCCACATCGTCCGCAGGCTTGCGGACGAACGCGCTGAGCGCGACGGCGGCGAGCGAGATGATCGCGGCGATGAGGAACGCCATCCGGGCCCCCGGCGCTCCGGCGGTGGCTGTGTCGAGCCCCTCGGCCTCTCCGGCGTGCAGGATCGCCGAGTAGGTCACGGTGAGCACCGCGACACCGGCTGCCCCGCCGACCTGCTGGAGGGTGTTCAGCACCGCCGAGCCGTGCGAGTACAGCGAACGCGGCAGCGACCCGAGCGACGCCGAGAACAGCGGAGTGAAGGACATCGCGAGCCCGACCGACATCGCGGCCTGCACGATGATCAGCACCCACCACACGGTGTGCTCGCCGACGGTCGAGTAGTAGAACAGCGCTGCCGACACGAGCATCGTTCCGGGGATCAGCAGCGGGCGTGTTCCACGAGCGTCGTAGACACGACCCATGACGGGGCCGAGCAGACCCATCAGCACAGAACCCGGAAGCAGGATGAGACCTGCCTCGAGGGCGTTGAGTCCTGCGACGTTCTGCAGGTACTGCGGGAGCAGCGTCAGAGTGCCGAACATCGACAGCGCGAGGATCGCCATGATGATGACGGCGAACGTGAAGTTGGTGGAGCGGAAGACCCGCAGATCCAGCAGCGCGTCGTCGATCCGCTGCAGCACCAGCTGACGCCACACGAACAACGCGAGAGCGACGGCACCCACGACGAGTGCGGTCACGCCGGCAGCCTCACCGGAACCGCCCTCGCCGCCGAACTGGCTGAGACCGAACACGATGCCGCCGAAGCCGAGTGCCGCGAGCGGGATGGAGAGCACGTCGAGGGGGACCTTGCGTGTCTCGCCGAGGTTCGTCATCCACCTGACCCCGATGAAGAGCGAGATGAGGGCGATGGGCAGGATGATCGCGAACAGCGCGCGCCAGTGGAGCGTCTCGAGCACCGCGCCGGCGAGCGTCGGCCCGATGGCGGGGGCGAGCGAGATGACGAGGCCCACGCGACCCATCATGCGACCGCGCGACTGCGGCGGCACGACGTTCATGATCGTCGTCATGAGCAGCGGCATCATGATGCCGGTGCCGGCCGCCTGGATCACGCGACCGAGCAGCAGGACCTCGAAACCGGGAGCCACGAGGGCGACCAGGGTGCCGAGCGAGAACGAGGTCATCGCGGCGATGAAGACCTGGCGGGTGGTGAAGCGCTGCAGGATGAACCCGGTCGTCGGGATCACGACGGCCATGGTCAGCATGAACGCGCTCGTCAGCCACTGGCCGAGCTCGGGCGGGATGCCCAGATCGGCGTTCAGATGCGGGATCGCGATCCCCATCGTGGTCTCGTTGAGGATCGCGACGAACGCGGCGACGAGGAGCAGCCAGATCACGCGCATGTCACTGCGGGCGATCTCGCCGCTCGCCGCAGCCGGGGGCGTGGTGATCGAACCGGTGTCGACGGCAGACATACGGCCTCCTGGGCACGAAAGAAGAAAGGGGAAGTCGCGCGAGTGCGCGGGGACCATTCAGCGTAACCACAGCTTCGGACATTCCATTCCGGATCCGTGCGAATCCGCTCTCGGCGGATGATCACGGCGGTGATCCGATCCCGATGTCGCCGGTGCTGACTACGCTGGCGAGATGAGCATGGGTGGCGGACGCGGCGGATTCCGCGGCGTGGACGAGAGCGCACAGCGTCGACTCAATGCCGAGGCGCCGCGGATCAGCGGTCTGGGCGCCAGGGTGATCGCCCTCTTCCGTCCTTACCGCTGGCGCATCTTCTGGACCGGCGTGCTGGTCGTCATCGGAGCCGCGATCGCGGTGATCCCTCCGCTGATCGTCCAGCGCATCTTCGACGATGCGCTCTTCCCGGTCGACGGCGGGGGACCACAGCTGCAGCTCCTCGGCTGGCTCGTCGGCGGGATGGTAGCCCTGTTCCTTCTCTCCGCCGTCCTGGGCGTCGCTCAGACGTGGTTGACGTCGACGGTGGGCAACAACGTCACCGGCGACCTGCGCGTGCGGCTCTTCGAGCACCTGCAGGCGATGGAGCTCGGGTTCTTCACGCGAACGAAGACGGGGGTGATCCAGTCCCGCCTGCAGAACGACGTCGGCGGAGTCTCGGGGGTGCTGACGAACACCGTCACCAGCATCCTGGGCAATGTCGTGACGGTCATCGCGTCGCTTGTCGCGATGATCCTCATCGACTGGCGCCTCACCCTGATCGCCGTCGTGCTGATGCCGTTCCTGATCATCGTGCAGCGCCGCGTGGGTCAGGTGCGTGCACGCATCGCAGGAGAGACGCAGGAGTCCCTCTCGGAGCTCACCTCGATCACGCAGGAGACGCTGAGCGTCTCGGGGATGCTGCTCTCGAAGGCGTTCAATCGCCAGCGCACCGAATCCCAGCGTTACCAGGCCGAGAACCGCAACCAGGTGGTCCTGCAGGTGCGGCGGGCGATGAGCGGCCAGGGCTTCTTCGCCGTCGTCCAGGTGCTGATGGCGAGCGTCCCCGCCGTCATCTACCTCGTCTCGGGATATCTCATCGCCGGCGGCACCGGCGCGATCACCGCCGGCACGGTCGTGGCGTTCACGACCGTCCAGGCGCGTCTGCTGCAGCCGCTCATGGGCCTGATGCGGGTGTCGCTCGACCTGCAGACCTCATCCGCTCTGTTCGCGCGCATCTTCGAGTACCTCGACCTCGTGCCCGAGATCCAGGACGCTCCGGATGCGATCGCAGTCGCCGAAGCCCCTGGGCCGCGCGGGCGGATCGAGTTCGCGGATGTGGTCTTCCGGTACCCGGATGCGGCGCCCGAGGCTCGCCCCACGCTGCAGGGCGTGTCGTTCGTCGCCGAACCGGGGCAGCATGTCGCGTTCGTCGGTCCGTCGGGCGCCGGCAAGACGACGGTGCTGTACCTTGCTCCGCGGCTGTACGAGGCGCATGGCGGCGCCGTGCTCTTCGCCGGTGCGGATGTGAAGACCCTCACTCAGGAGTCGATCATCGATCAGGTAGGCATCGTGTCTCAGGAGACCTACCTGTTCCACGCCACGATCCGCGAGAACCTGCTGTACGCCCGCCCGGAGGCGACGGACGAGGAGATGATCGCTGCCTGCACCGCCGCGAACATCCACCACATCATCGCCGGGTTCGAAGACGGTTACGACACAGTGGTCGGAGAGCGGGGCTACCGCCTATCGGGGGGCGAGAAGCAGCGCATCGCGATCGCCCGCGTGCTGCTGAAGGATCCACCCGTGCTTCTGCTCGACGAGGCGACCTCCGCCCTCGACACCGTGTCGGAGCGCGTGGTGCAGGAGGCGTTGGACGAAGCGGCGAAGGGGCGCACGACCCTCACGATCGCACACCGGCTCTCGACGATCATGGGTGCGGACATCATCCACGTCGTCGAGGCCGGGCTGATCGTGGAGTCGGGCACGCATGCCGAACTCCTCGCCCTGGGAGGTCTCTACGCCGAGCTCGCCGCGCAGCAGGTCGCCGCATCGCGCGTGCTCGACACGGAGATGGTCATCGAGACGGCGGTCTCGGGAGGCATGCGTGCCGCACTCGTCGAACGCCGAGCCGACCGGGCGCCGGAGGACTCGGCCGGAGAGGATGCGGTCGATGCGCTCACCGCGCCGGTTCCGTTGCTCGATGTGTCTCGCGCGGACGAGCGGGTGTACCCGGCCGAGGGGTGAGACGCCTCAGTGCACCGACAGGCCGCCGTCGACGAAGAGCGACTGTCCCGTGACGTAGCTCGAGCCGACGCCGGCGAGGAACACGGCTGCCGCTGCGAAGTCCTCGGGAAGTCCGTTTCGACCGATCATCGTCCGGGCGGCGAGTGCAGCGATCTGCTCCGGATCCTCCTGCAACCTCGCGTTGAGCGGGGTGAGCACGAACCCCGGAACGAGGGTGTTGCTCGTGATGCCGGTGCCACCCCACGCCTCGGCCTCCGAGCGCATCAGCGACTCCACGGCTCCCTTCGACGCGCCGTAGACGCCGCTGCCGACGAAGGCACGATGCGCCTGCTGCGAGCTGATGTGGATCAGGCGCCCGAAGCCGCGCTCGGCCATGCCCGTGGCATAGCGCTGCCCGAGCAGGAACGGGGCGAGCGCATTGACGGTCATCGTCGCATCCCAGTCGTCCTCGGTGATCTCGGCGAACGGCGGGCGGATGTTGATCCCTGCGGAGTTCACGAGGATGTCGGGTTCGCCGAACGGCTCGGCGGCAGCTTCGGCGAGGGCGCGGATCCCCTCCCGAGAGCTCAGATCGCCGACGACGCCGGCCGCGAGGCATCCGGTGCGAGTGAGCTCGGCGACGGTCTCGGTGATCCGGGCTTCGCCGCGCGCGACGACCACCGTCGAGGCACCTGCTCTCGCGAGTGCGGTCGCGATGCCTCGTCCGATGCCCGAGCTTCCGCCGGTGACGACCGCCGTGCGGCCTTCGAGCGAGAAGAGGTCGGCGAGGTACTGGTTCATGGGTCTCCTGGTGGCGAGGCTCACCACGCCAGGGCGGCGGTGAGGGCGGGGTCGGGGCGGGCGTCGGAGTGCTCGGGGAGTGCTTCGATCTCGGCGACGAATGCGTCGATCTCCGCCGAATACGCGGGGTCCGCGTGCGTGCGAGCGATCTCGAGCAGAGGAGGAACATCCATGGTGAGGATCAGCTCGAGCCTGGCCGTGACGGCGGCACGAGCGCCCGCCTCGTGCAGCACTCGGATCCCGCCACGCAGCGCCTCGAGGTAGTCGCGCAGCACCGGGAGCTGCGCCCGGCCCTGCGTGATCGAGGTGCCGTCAGCCCGCAGACGCCAGTTCACGACGGTGTCGGGAATCACATCGAAGCTGCGGGCACGGGTGTACATCAGCTGCGCGACCACCTGGTCCTCATAGGCAACGCCTTCAGGAAACGTGTGGCCGCTCCAGAAATCGGTGCGACTGATCTTCGACCACGCGACGATATTGGCGCTCGCGCGGGGGTGCTCCATGATTGTGGTGCCCAGGCGTGCCGGCGACGTCGCCGCCGACACCCACGGCTGCACCCGCCCAGGCGTGTAGCGCTCGCCGTCGAAGCGCGATCGCACGTAGGCACCGGCGACGAAATCACTGCCGGTCTCGGTCACGGTGCCGAGGAGGCGCTCGAGTGCCGTCGAGGTGAGCTCGTCATCACCGTCGAGGAACCCGACGAACGGGGTGTCGACCAGGTCGAGGCCCACATTCCGTGCGGCGCCGAGCCCTCGGGAGGCCTCATGCCGCAGGCTGCGGAACCGCGGATCCGACGAGGCCGCTGCGGCGAAGATCTCTCCGGTGTCGTCGACCGAGCCGTCGTCGATGAGAAGGGCGCGCCAGCGGGTCTCGGTCTGCGAATGCAGCGACTCGAGCGCGGCCGGAGCGAAGGCGCCGATGTCGCGGCCGGGGACGATCAGGGTCACGATCGGGGCAGAGGCGGTCACCAGCCGAGTCTATGGCGGCGCGCGCTGCTCTCGCCGTTCAGGGTTGGGCGACTGCGCGCACCGATTCTGCCACCAGCGCGGCGAGCCGCTCAGGCAGATCCGGGGGCAGCGCCTCACGTCCGAAGGTGAAGCGCACGGAAGTCTGTGCGATCGCGGGGGACACCCCGCACGCGAGGAGCACGTGCGAAGGCTCGTCGCTCCCGGCAGCACACGCGGAGCCGCTCGACGACACGACTCCCCGTCGCTCGAGTTCGAGCAGAACCGCCTCGCCGCTGACGCCGGCGAACGTGAAGCTGGCTGTGCCGGGGAGCCGCGCCACCGGGTCGCCGGTGAGCGATGCCTGCGGCACAAGCGCCTGCACCGACGCGATGAATCGTCCGGTCGACGCCCTGAGCCGAGTGTTCACTTCATCGCGCTCGGCGTCGGCGAGCTCCAGCGCTGTGGCGAGGGCCACCGCGCCCGCGACGTTCTCGGTGCCTGAGCGGCGGCCCCGTTCCTGGCCGCCACCGTGCATGAGGGGTTCGAGCGCGACGCGCCCCCGCACGGCGAGCGCTCCGATGCCCTTGGGCGTCCCGAGCTTGTGCCCGGCCACCGCTATCGCATCGACGCCGAGGTCGGTGAGCGGCAGCCATCCCGCGGACTGCACGGCGTCGAGATGCAGCGGTACGCCTGCGCTGCGAGCCGCTGCCGCGAGTGCGGGCACGTCCTGGATCGTGCCGATCTCGTTGTTGGCGTGCCCGATCGCGAACAGCGCGGTGTCCTCGCGCAGCGTATGACTCAGGGCGGCAGCGGAGATCCTGCCGAGCGCGTCGACCGGAGCCGCCGTGACCTCGACGCCGTGGAAGCGGCGCAGGTGGTCGGCGGACTCGAGGATCGACTCGTGCTCGATCGGCGAGACGACCAGGTGCCGGCGGCCGCGGGCGAGGGCAGCGAGCACGATCCCCTTCACCGCGAGGTTGTTCGACTCTGTTCCGCCCGAGGTGAAGATCACATCGCCGGAGCGCATGCCGAGGATCCGAGCGACCCGTGAACGTGCCTCATCGAGCGCGCTCGCCGCAGCCTCACCGTAGGTGTGATGGCTCGACGGGTTGCCGAAGACTCCGGTGAGGAAGGGGCGCATCGCATCGAGCACCTCCGGGCGGACCGGGGCAGTCGCGGCGTGGTCGAGATACAGCATCCGCGTCAGTCGATCCGCACGTCCAGGCCGAGGTCGAGCGCCCTCGCCGAGTGCGTCAACGCACCGACCGAGATCACATCGACCCCGGTCGCCGCGATATCAGCGACCGTGTCGAGGCTCACCCCGCCCGAGGCCTCGACCTGTGCGCGCGCGCCGATCGATGCCACTCCCGCGCGCAGCTCGTCGAGCGAGAAGTTGTCGAGCAGCACGGTGTGCGCACCGCCGTCGAGCACTGCCGGGATCTGTTCGAGCCGGTCGACCTCGACGACCACATGGGTGGTGTGGGGCAGGCGCGAGAATGCGTCGCGCAGGGCGGTGGCGAGGTCGACGCCCGAGCGCTTCAGCACCGCGAGATGGTTGTCCTTGGCCATCACCACGTCGGACAGCGAATGGCGGTGGTTGTGCCCGCCCCCCGAGAGCACGGCATGCCGCTCGAAGGCGCGGAGTCCTGGGGTCGTCTTCCGCGTGTCCGCGATGCGCGCCGACGTTCCGTCGACCGCGCGCACGTAGGCGGCGGTGACGGTCGCGATGCCGCTCATCCGCTGCGTGAAATTCAGCGCGATGCGCTCGGCCGTGAGGATCCCTCGGGCGGATCCCGACACCGAGGCGAGCACGTCGCCTGCCGCGAAGGCGTCACCGTCACCCACATGCACGTCGATCGAGATGGTGGGATCGGTGAGGCGGAACGCTGCCGAGAACACCTCGCCTCCGCTGAAGATCCCCGCTTCGCGAGCCACCAGGTCGGCGGTGGCGGTGGCATCCGAGGGAAGCAGGGTCGTGGTGGTGAGGTCGCCCCAGGGGGCATCCTCCTCGAGGGCCGCGCCGACGACGCGAGTGATGTGGGCGGGGGTGAGCATCAGACGGTCTCCAGGAGAGGTGCGGTGACGGGGTCGCGGAAGTGCGCACCGATCGACTCGGTGCGGGCGAGAGCTGCGGATGCCGTCGCCTCGGCGAGCAGGAGCAGGTTCGCGTCCTCGCGCTCGGCCACGGTCGTCGGATCGGGAGAGGCGACGAGCCAGCGACGCACCGTGGCAACGGCATGCCGGAGACCGTCTTCCGAGCGCAGCAGGCCCACGTGGTCCCACATCAAGCGCTGAAGTGCTGCGCGACTGAACGCTGTGCCGCGGACGTCCGCATGGTCCGAGTCCGGGCGCTCATCGTGTGTCGCGCCGTTCGCAGGATCGCCATGCGCCACCACCGGTGGATGCTGCCAGGGCGTGTCGAGTGCAGCCGCTGCACGAGCGCCGAAGACGGCGCCTTCGAGCAGGGAGTTCGAGGCGAGGCGATTCGCTCCGTGCACGCCCGTGCGCGCGACCTCGCCCACCGCGAACAGGCCATGGATGGACGTGCGGCCGTCGAGGTCGGTGACGACGCCGCCCATGAGGTAGTGCGCGGCCGGTGTCACGGGAATCGGCTCGGACGCCCAGTCGAAACCCCGTTCCCGCGTGACCCGATCGATGGTCGGGAACCGATCTGCGAGCCGGGGTCCGCCGATCATCGTCGCGTCGAGATGCACGGGGGAGCCTTGCCGGGCGGCCTGTCGGGCGATCGCCCGGGCGACGACGTCGCGCGGGGCGAGTTCGCCGTCGGGGTGGGTGTCGAAGACGAATCGCCGACCGGCCGCGTCGATCAGGGTCGCACCTTCGCCGCGCACGGCTTCGGAGACGAGGAACGCGGGGCCCTCGGCCAGGATCGTCGGATGGAACTGCACGAACTCGAGGTCCGCGACCGCCGCGCCGATGCGCAGTGCGGCGGCGATGCCGTCTCCTGTGGCGCCCAGGGGGTTCGTGGTGTGCGCGTAGAGGTGACCGGCGCCGCCCGTCGCGAGGATCACCGCATCGGCTGAGAGGTCGGAAGTCACGCCGTCGACTACGACGCGGATGCCACGCGCGATGCCGTCGTCGACGATCACGTCGGCGAGGAAGGCGCCTTCGACGACGGTGATCTCGGCGCTGCGGACAGCGGCCACCAGCGCCTCGGCGATCGCCGCTCCGGTGGCATCGCCGCCGGCATGCACGATGCGGGCGTGACGGTGAGCAGCCTCGCGTCCGAGCAGGATCTCGCCGTCCGGCGACCGGTCGAATGCGACGCCTCGGGCGATCAGCTCGGCGATCCGTGCCGCGCCGTCTCGCACGAGAACCTCGACGGCGGCCGCATCCGAGAGCCCTGCCCCCGCATCGATCGTGTCAGCCGCGTGCTGCGCCGCCGAGTCGCCTGCGCCGTAGATCCCGGCGACGCCACCCTGCGCGTACCCCGTGCAGCCGTCGCCGATCGCGCCCTTCGTCACGACGGTGACCGAGTGCCCCGACTCCCGCGCATGCAGTGCTGCGGTCAGTCCGGCGATCCCCGAGCCGACGACGATGACGTTCATCGTGCGCTCGCCACCACGGGCGGCTTCGCCGCCAGCATCCGCTCGAGAGCGATGCGGGCGGGGTCGGCCACCTCGGCCGTCACCGTGATGCGGTTCGGAGTGCGGCCGGCGACGAGCTCTTCCAGCACCCACGCGAGGTATCCGGGGTGGATGCGGTACATCGTCGAGCACGGGCACACCACCGGGTCGAGGCAGAAGATCTCGTGCTGTGGGAACTGCGCGGCGAGGCGCCGGACGAGGTTGATCTCGGTGCCGATCGCGAAGGTCGTCGGTGTGGTCGCCGCAGCGATCGCTCGGCGGATGTAGTCGGTCGAACCCGCCTCGTCAGCCGCGTCGACGACGGCCATGGGGCACTCCGGGTGCACGATCACCCGCACGCCGGGGTGCTCGGCCCGCGCCTGCTCGATCTGGTCGACTGTGAACCGACGGTGCACCGAGCAGAACCCATGCCACAGGATCACCCGGGAGTCGACGAGTGCGGACGCGGAAGAGCCGCCGAGCGCCTTGCGGGGGTTCCACATCGGCATCTGCTCGAGAGGCACGCCCATCGCCTTCGCAGTGTTGCGTCCGAGGTGCTGGTCGGGGAAGAACAGCACTCGCCGTCCGCGCTCGAAGGCCCACTCGAGCACGGTCTGCGCGTTCGACGAGGTGCAGACGATCCCGCCGTGTCGGCCGACGAAGCCCTTGATCGCGGCGGAGGAGTTCATGTACGTCACGGGGATGACCGGCACTCGACCGTCCTCGTCCTGCGCGTCGAGATCGCCGAGCACGTCAGCGAGCTGCTCCCAGCAGTCCTCGACCTGATCGATGTCTGCCATATCGGCCATCGAGCACCCGGCTGCGAGGTTCGGCAGGATCACCGCCTGATCGGGTCCGGAGAGCAGGTCGGCCGTCTCGGCCATGAAGTGCACGCCGCAGAACACGATGGCCTCGGCATCGGGGCGCTCCTTCGCTGCGGTCGCGAGCTGGAACGAGTCGCCCACGTAGTCGGCGTGTCGCACCACCTCTTCGCGCTGGTAGAAGTGCCCGAGGACGACGGCACGGTCGCCGAGTGTCGCCTTCGCGGCACGGATGCGCTCGTCGAGGTCGTCCTCGCTGGCCTCGCGGTACTCGGCAGGGAGCTCTCCCTGACGCGGTGCCCCGGTCGGGATGACGTCACCCATCGACGAACCAGGGCCGTAGCCGGGGCGGGCATCGAAATCCCAGGGACCGGCGGCGAGGTCGGTCGCGCACGTCGCGTCGGTCGAGGCGCCCGACACGATCGACTGGATCGCGTGGTCGACGGAGGCGTCGATCGGCTGGACGACCGGCGTCGGAACGAAGGTGATGCTCATCGGGTGCTCGTCTCCTCAGGGCCGAGAGGGCCGCGATCGGCCAGCTCGACATCGGTGTTGTAGCGGTACAGGCGGGCGGGGCGGTGACTGCCGGTGCGGAACCGGTCGGTGGGGAGGAGGTTGCCGGCGGACTCGACCTGACGGCGGAAGTTGGCCGGATCCAGGTGCTTGCCGAGGATCGCCTCGTATGCCTCGCGGAGGTCGGCGAGGGTGAACTCCGCAGGGAGGAACCCGTGTGCGACGCGGCTGTAGCCGACCTTGCTCCGCAGCCGCCAGAGCGCATAGTCGACGATCTTCCGGTGGTCGAAGGCGAGCTGCGGCAGGTCGCCGAGATCGAACCAGCGCACGTTCTCGGGAGCACGACCGGACGCACGATGCGCGGCGCTCTGCGCGTCGACCTCGTCCTGACGCAGCAGCGCCCAGTAGACGATCGACACCACGCGAGTCGGGGAGCGGTCGACGGCTCCGAAGGCATAGAGCTGCTCGAGGTAGCTGGGCGTGAGCCCCGTGGTCTCGGCGAGCGTGCGGGCGGCGGCGTCGACCGGCGATTCGGCCGGAGTCAACCATCCGCCGGGCAGAGCCCACTGATCGGCGAAGGGCTCTCGGGTGCGCAGCACCAGCGGCAACGCGAGCACCGCAGCGCCGTCATCGGTGCGACGCAACGTGAGGATCACGGTCGACACGGCGACATCGATGCCCCTGGTTTGAGTCATGAGTACCTTAACCTCCGAGATCGATCTTAGTGTCATTTCGACCATTAGTGCGCGCATGTGACGCCGTGATCCAACGGAGGCCGAAACGTTATATACCAGCGTTCCGGAGTCTTGTTGCCCTGTTGGCTATTTGTTAGGTTACTGTCCTAACAAATCCCTTTCGGGGGATCTGTCGCGAGTCCCGCCCGGGGCTCGGCTCCATCCGGAGATCCCTCCTGCAGTGCAGCACCGAGAGGAAATACAGAATGATCCGTAACGGAAGGCGCAAGATCGCGCTCACCGCTGTGGCGGGGGCATCCGTCCTCGCCCTGGGTTTGACGGCCTGTGGCGCAGGCGGTGGCGACGAGGGGAGCGGTGGCGACAGCGACCGGGCTCTCCGCGTGTGGGCCGGCAGCCAGACCCCCATCACCGCGAACTACAACCCGTTCGCCCCGACCGTGCTTCACGGCGCGCTCGGACCGATCTACGAGCCGCTGTTCTTCTTCAACAAGACGGCGGATGCCGAACCGGTCGGCCTGATCGGAGACTCGTTCGAGTACAACGAGGACGGCACGGCGATCACGATCACCATCAAGCCCGACCTCACGTGGAGCGACGGAGAGCCGCTCACTGCGGCCGACGTCGCGTTCTCCTTCACGTACGAGGCCAACAACCCCGAGGGCAACGGCCTGGTCTCCGCTGAGGCGACCGACGACACCACGGTCGTGCTCACTTATGCGACCGCGCAGTACACGACCGAGTTCCAGCGTCTCGGCTCGACCTACATCCTCCCGGAGCACGTGTGGTCGGAGGTCACGGACTTCGCGAACTTCGCCAACGAGGACCCGGTGGGTTCGGGCGCGTACGTCGTCGACAAGACGACGAGCGAGTCATACACGCTCGTCGCCAACGAGAACTTCCGCGACGCCGACGATCTCGGAGTCAAGAAGGTCCAGTACATCGCGGTCGACAACAACCAGACCGCTCAGGATCTGCTCGCGGCGGGCAAGCTCGACTGGACGGGCATGTTCATCCCGAACCCCGACGACGTCACGGGCAACGGCGCGATCGACTGGATCAACACCCCGCAGGACCCGACAGTGCTCTACACCTGCTCGAACGCCGAGCTCGGCTGCACCGGTCCGCAGACCGATGTCGCGGTTCGCCAGGCGCTCAACGCCGCCATCGACCGTGCGGCGATCAAGGACAAGGCGTTCGTCGGTCTGACCGGCGACATCTCACCCACCTTCGCTCTGCTCCCGCGTGATGAGAAGTGGGTCGCGGATTCCGCCAACGAGGTCAGCCCCCAGGAGGCGGACGCAGGGGAGGCGGGCGAGATCCTCGAGGCCGCAGGTTACGCGAAGGACGGCGACTATTACGCGAAGGACGGCGTGCCGCTCGAGCTCAGCCTGATCTCGGTCGACGGGTGGACCGACTACAACGACGCCGCGAAGCTGATCGCCGAGCAGGCCGAAGCGGCCGGCATCAAGGTGACGGCATCCACGGTGCAGTGGCAGGAGTTCTCGGACGCCCGCCAGGGCGGCGACTTCCAGTTGATCGTCGGCGGTGTCATCGGCACGTCCGTGGCCGACCCGTTCCAGATCTACCGCGACTGGTTCGGCGGCACGACTGTCGGGTCCACCGCAGCCGTGGGCTCCGAGGTTCCTGCCGGGCGCTGGAACTTCAGCCGCTACAGCAATCCCGTCGTCGACGAGGCGGTCCAGGCCGCGATCAGCACGAACGACGAGGCAGAGAAGAAGGAGCTGTACGGCACGATCCAGACCGAGATCGTCCGTGACCTGCCGTACATCCCGCTCGTGATCAACGCGACGCAGACCTTCTACAACACGAAGGACTTCACGGGATGGCCGACGGAGGAGGACCTCTACGCCTTCCCGCCGTCCTGGGGCGCGATCGCGGCAGGCTACATCCTGACGCAGCTCGAGCCGGCGAACTAAGCGAATGAGCTCGGGGGAGCAGGAAGCACGGTCAGTGATATGAAGTTCTTTGCACGAAGAATCGGGTTCTACGCGTTCACGCTGTGGGCCGCGATCTCACTCAACTTCCTGCTTCCCCGGCTCATGCCGGGGAACCCGGCGGACATCATGATCGCCAAGATGCAGCGTGCGGGTGGCGAGGTCTCCGAGACCACGATCCGCAACATCAAGCTGCTGCTCGGTGGTGATGACTCCTCCCTCTGGGATCAGTACATCGCGTATTGGGGGCGGATGTTCCAGGGCGACCTCGGCATCTCCGTCACCAAGTTCCCGGCGCCGGTGAGCGAGCTGATCGGTCAGGCGCTGCCGTGGACGCTGATCCTCGTCGGCACGGTGACCGTGATCTCGTTCATCCTCGGCGTAGCCCTCGGCGCCTGGGCGGGGTGGAAGCGCGGTACCTGGGTCGACCACCTCATCCCTGCGACGACCGTGCTGCAGTCCATTCCTTATTTCTGGATGGCGCTGCTTCTCGTATCAGTCTTCGCAGTGGGCTTGGGCTGGTTCCCGATCTTCGGCGGCTATGACGTGTTCGACTTCCCGGACGGTCCTGAGCCGACCTGGGCGTTCTTCATCGATGCACTCTCGCACGCGCTCCTTCCCGCGGTGACCATCGTCATCTCCTCGGTGGGAGGCTGGATGTTCGGGATGCGCAACATGATGGTGCAGACCATGGCCGAGGACTACGTGCTCACGGCTGAGGCCAAGGGGCTCCGTCCGCGTCGCATCATGACGACGTACGCCGCTCGCAACGCCGCGATCCCGTCGATCGCCGGCTTCTCGATCACTCTGGGATTCGTGGTCGCCGGCTCCATCGTGATGGAGCAGGTCTTCACCTATCCGGGCATCGGAAAACTGATGTTCCAGGCCGTCACGAACAACGACTACGCGCTGATGCAGGGACTCTTCCTCGTCATCACGATCACGGTGCTCGCCGCCAACTTCATCATGGACCTCGTCTATGGCTTCATCGACCCGAGGGCTCGCCAGAATGTCTGACACCGAGAACACAGTGCTGACCACGAAGGATCAGCCCATGACCCAGCCCGCGAGCACCATCTCGCTGGCGACTCAGCGGGCCCGCAAGCGCCGCCGCGTCCTTCCCACCTCGTCGACGAAGTTCATCATCGGCGCGAGCATCGTCATCGCGATCGTGCTGTTCGCCATCATCGCGCCGATGTTCTCGCAGGATCCCCGGAGCACCGACAACCCGGCGCTGCTCCCGCCCTCGCCGGAGCACTGGCTGGGCACGACCAAGCTCGGCAACGACATGTTCGCCCAGCTCGCCATCGGCGCCCAGGGCTCCCTGCTGGTCGGTGTGGTCGCGGGAGGCATCGCCATCATCCTGTCGCTAGTCTTCGGAGTCCTCGCCGGCTACCTCGGCGGCTGGCGCGAGGACACCCTCGCGCTGCTGACGAACGTGATGATCGTGATCCCCGGCCTGCCGCTGGTCATGGTGATCTCGTCCTTCGTCCCGCAGCGCAGCTGGCAGCTCGTCGCGTTCGTGCTCGGCATCACCTCCTGGGCCGGTGCGGCCTACGTGCTCCGATTGCAGACCCGATCGCTGCGCACCCGCGACTACGTCTACGCGTCCAAAGTCGCGGGGGAGCGATCCTTCCGCGTCATCCTGGTCGAGATCATGCCGAACCTGCTGCCGCTGCTCACCGCGCAGTTCCTGTTCGCCATCATCTTCGCGATCCTCGGCGAGGCAGGTCTGTCGTACCTCGGCCTCGGCCCGAACTCCTCCATCACCTGGGGGACGATCCTCAACGATGCGCAGTCGGGCCAGGCGCTCGGGCGAGGCGCGTGGTGGTGGTTCGTCCCACCGGGAATCATGATCGCCATGCTCGGCGCGGGGCTCTCGCTCATCAACTTCGCGATCGACGAGGTCATCAACCCGAAGCTCCGCAATGCGCCCGACGCCGCTCGGCGCGTGCGCAAGGCCGCCAAGACGAAGGGGGTCGCCGTATGAGCGCTCCGGATGCCGTGCTGACCGCACGCAACGTGTCGATCGAGTACGAGGTGGATCCGCCCGTGAAGGCGGTCCGAAACGTCTCCCTCACCCTCAATCGTGGCGAGATCCTTGGTCTCGCGGGTGAGTCCGGCTGTGGCAAGACGACGCTCGCGTACGGCATGAACCGGCTGCTCAAGGCTCCGGCTCTCATGACGAGCGGCGAGATCGTGCTCCACGACCGTGACGGCCACGACATCGACGTGGTGGCTCTCGACGGAGAAGGGCTGCGCGCGTTCCGCTGGGACAAGATCTCGATGGTGTTCCAGGGGGCGATGAACTCGCTCAACCCGGTGATTAGCGTCCGTGCGCAGATCTTCGACATCTTCGACACCCATCGACCAGGCATGTCCAAGAAGGACAAACAGACGCGTGCCGAAGAGCTGCTGACTCTCGTCGGAGTCGATCCGTCGAGGCTCACGAGCTTTCCGCATGAGCTCTCCGGCGGCATGCGTCAGCGCATGATGATCGCCATGGCGCTCGCGCTGGACCCGCAGGTGATGATCATGGACGAGCCGACCACGGCTCTCGACGTGGTCGTGCAGCGCGGCATCATCCGCGAGATCATGCGGCTGCGCGAGCGGCTCGGCTTCGCGGTGATCTTCATCACCCACGACCTCCCGATGCTGATCGAGATCAGCGACCGCATCGCCGTGATGCTGCAGGGGCAGATCGTCGAAGAGGGCACGGCGGAGGAGATCTACCGCACCCCGAAGCACGAGTACACCAAGAAGCTGCTGTCGAGCTTCCCGAGCCTGACCGGCGAGCGTGGCGACTTCGTCCGCACCGGCAACCAGCCCAGCCAGGAGGAGATCCGATGAGCGCTCCCACCCTCGAGGCCCGACACCTCGTGAAGGACTTCACCCTGCGATCAGGGCTCAAGACGTCGGTTCTGCACGCGGTCAAGGACGTGTCCTTCACCATCGAAGCGGGCAAGACGGTCGCCCTCGTCGGCGAATCGGGATCGGGCAAGTCGACGATCGCTCGGATGCTGATGAAGCTCGAGACTCCGACGAGCGGCCAGATCCTGCTCGACGGCAAGGATGCGGGGATGCGCGGCCGAGCAGTCGAGGACTACCGCTCGCAGGTGCAGATGGTCTTCCAGGATCCGTTCGCCTCGCTGAATCCGTTCCACACGATCATCCATCACCTCGAGCGCCCGATCAGGCTCCACCACCCGAAGCTCTTGGGCGCCCAGGTGCGTGCACGCGCCATCGAGCTGCTCGAGCGCGTGCGGCTGTCACCCGGCGAGAGCTTCGCCGAACGCCGCCCGCATGAGCTGTCGGGTGGTCAGCGGCAGCGCGTGGCGATAGCGCGGGCGCTGGCGCCGGGCGCGCGGTTCATCGTCGCGGATGAGCCGGTCTCGATGCTCGACGTCTCGATCCGCCTCGGGGTGCTGAATCTGCTCGCCGATCTGCAGCGCGAGGAGAACCTCGGGGTGCTCTACATCACGCACGACCTCGCCACGGCCCGCCACTTCAGCGACGAGATCATGGTGCTCTACAAGGGCGATGTCGTCGAGCGCGGCCCCGCCGACGACGTCATCCTCAACCCTCAGCATGAGTACACGAAGACGCTTCTGGGCGCCGCGCCCGAGCCCGAGAACCTCGGACGACTGCGCGACGAAGTCAGAGCCGAACTCGCGGCACGCTGACAGCATCCTCCTCAGGCGCTCCCCTGTGGTCGTCCGCCCGACGGCCGCCGGGGGAGCGCCGGCTTTCTGCAGCCTGTGCCGATGACGTCGACCCGCTAGACTGAGGCCACAACTGAAGACAGGCCGAATGACCCACGCGGGAGAGCCCCGGCGAACGCAGCCGGGCACCGAAGGAGCAAGCCTCCCCGCCAATCTCTCAGGTACGCGTACCGCGCGGTTCCGGCCACTCTGAAAAGCGATTTCCAGCGAAGCGAGAAATCGGGTTGAGCGAGGACGCCACAGGCGCCCGAGCCGAAACCCTGGCGACCGGCACTCCGCGAGTCTCCCTCACCGCTCGCACGTGATCCGCCGACGGTGAAAGCCCAGTCTCTGGGTGAAGCTCTCAGGCCCATGACAGAGGGGGAGTTCCCAGGAGTAGCGTCGCTGCTCCGCCCGACCCAGCCCGGGAGAACTCCATGTCCGACCCTCGCTACACCCCTCTGCGTGATCGCCACGAAGCACTCGGCGCATCGTTCACCGACTTCGGCGGATGGCAGATGCCGGTGCGATACACCTCAGACCTCGCCGAGCACCATGCCGTGCGGCAGGCCGCGGGCATCTTCGACATCTCCCATATGGCGGAGTTCCTCGTCACCGGCGACTTCGCCGGGGACTTCCTCGACTACTCGCTCGCAGGCCGGCTCTCGGCGATGGCGGTGGGCAAGGCGAAGTACTCGCTGATGCTCGCCGAGGACGGCGGGATCATCGACGACGTCATCGTCTATCGGCTCGCGGAGGACCGATTCCTCGTGATCGCGAACGCAGGCAACCGCGGATTCGTCGACTCGGCGTTCGCCTCGCGAGTGCGTTCGTTCCCGTCGCGGATCGAGCGGGAGATGCCCGCACGTGCCGAGGGGGAGGAGCGCAGCTTCGCCGGATTCATCGGAGACAGAGGAGTCGACGTCGAGGACGTCTCCGACGAATACGCTCTGCTCGCTGTGCAGGGCCCGGCTTCTGAGGCGATCGTCTCGTCTACGACGGGCATCACCGACCTCGGCACCCCGTGGGATGAACAGAAGTACTACGCATGGGCCGACGCGATGTTCCTGGGTGCGCCGCTGCTCCTCGCCCGCACCGGATACACCGGCGAAGACGGTTTCGAACTGCTCGTGCGAGTCGCAGATGCTCCGGCCCTGTGGGACGCGCTCGTCGACGCCGGCCAGAAGCACGGGCTCGTCCCCGCGGGCCTCGCGGCGCGCGACACCCTGCGACTCGAAGCGGGCATGCCCCTCTACGGGCACGAGCTCTCGCGCGAGACGAAGCCGTCGCAGGCGGGCCTCGGACGGGTCGTCGTCTCCGACAAAGACGACTTCGTCGGCAAGGGGGCGGCGGATGCCGCATCCGATGCTCCCGTGCTCGTCGGTCTCGTCGCCGAGGGGAAGCGCGCCGGACGCGCGGGCTACTCCGTGGTCGACGCAGACGGTGTCGTCCTCGGAGAGATCACGAGTGGCGCCCTGAGCCCGACACTCGGCCATCCGATCGCGATGGCCTACGTCGCCCCTTCTTCCGCTGCGGCGGGAACCGCAGTATTCCTTGATGTGCGGGGAACCAGGATCCCCGCGACCGTGACCGCCCTGCCTTTCTACCGGAGGACCAAATGACCGATCTCAACGCACTCAGCTATACCGACGAGCACGAATGGATCTCCTCTGAGGAGGCCGTCGTGACCATCGGCATCACCGACTACGCGGCTGACAAGCTCGGCGACGTCGTTTTCGTCGAGCTCCCGGCCGTCGGCACCGAGATCTCGGCCGGTTCGGTCGTGGGTGAGATCGAGTCGACCAAGTCGGTCGGCGAGCTCTACGCCCCCGTCACGGGCACGGTCGTCGAGATCAACGACGCCGTGGTCGACGACCCCTCGCTCGTGAACGCCGAGCCGTTCGCCGGAGGCTGGCTCATCAAGGTCTCCGTGGGCGCAGGTGCGCTCGACGGCCTGATGGACCGCGACGCGTACGTCGCTCTCACGGAGGGCTGATCGACCTGTGGTCTCTTTCGCCGATCGTCACATCGGAACCACCGCCGCCGCCCAGCGTCAGATGCTCGATGCCCTGGGCGTCGAGTCGGAGCTCGAGGACTGGAGCCCTGTCGAAGCGCTGATGCGTCAGGCTGTGCCCGCCTCCATCTTCACGCCCGCCTCCACCGACTCGGTCATCCCGCGCGCAGCGAGCGAGACCGAGGCGCTCGCCGAGCTGCGGTCGCTCGCGTCCCGCAACACGGTGAACCGTCCGATGATCGGCCTGGGCTACTACGGCACGGTCACGCCTCAGGTGATCCAGCGCAACGTGCTCGAGAACCCGTCGTGGTACACCGCCTACACGCCGTACCAGCCGGAGATCTCGCAGGGTCGCCTCGAGGCGCTCATCAACTTCCAGACGATGGTCGCCGAACTGACGGGTCTCACCACGGCCAATGCGTCGATGCTCGATGAATCGACGGCTGTCGTCGAGGGGATGCTGCTGGCTCGCCGTGCGTCGAAGAAGGCGTCGAACGTGTTCGCCGTCGACGCAGATGCGTTCCCGCAGACGAAGGCGCTGCTCGAGACCCGTGCAGAGGCCGTGGGCATCGAGCTGGTGTCGGTCGATTTCGCCGCCGGTGAGGAGCTTCCCTCCGAGCTGTTCGGTGTGTTCGTCCAGTACCCCGGCGCCTCAGGGCGGGTCTGGAACCCGAGTGCCGTGATCGATGCTGCGCACCTCGCCGGCGGGCTCGCCGTCGTCGCTGCCGACCTGCTCGCCCTCACGCTCATCGCGTCGCCCGGTTCGCTCGGCGCCGATGTCGCGGTCGGAACGACCCAGCGCTTCGGCGTGCCGATCGGCTTCGGTGGCCCGCACGCGGGCTACATGGCGGTGCGTGCAGGACTCGAACGACAGCTGCCGGGGCGCCTCGTCGGCGTCTCCGTGGATGCAGACGGCAAGCCGGCCTACCGACTGTCTCTGCAGACCCGCGAGCAGCACATCCGCCGCGAGAAGGCGACCAGCAACATCTGCACCGCTCAGGTGCTGCTCGCTGTGATGGCCTCGATGTATGCGGTGTATCACGGACCCGACGGACTGAAGGTCATCGCTCGGGAGGTCGCGGCGAAGACAGCGATGCTGCGCGACTGGCTCGCCGACGCAGGCGTTGGCATCGTCCACGACTCGTTCTTCGACACCATCCAGGCGCGGGTTCCGGGGCGTGCGGCGGAGTACGCGGAGCAGGCGCACCACGGTTTCGGCATCCTGCTGCACGCCGCCGACGCCGACACGATCGGAATCTCGGTCGACGAGACCACGACGGTCGCCGAGCTCCACCAGGTGGCTCAGGTGTTCGGCGGTGCCCGGGAACGGGCGTTCGGGTTCTTCGGCTCCGGATCGCAGGGCGGCCTTCCCGGCGACCTGCTGCGTCAGGACGACTACCTCACGCACCCCGTCTTCCACGCGCACCGCAGCGAGACGGCGATGATGCGCTATCTCAAGAGCCTGGCCGACCGCGACTACGCGCTCGACCGTGGCATGATCCCGCTCGGGTCGTGCACCATGAAGCTCAACGCGGCAACCGAGATGGCATCGATCACGTGGCCCGAGTTCGCGGGCATCCACCCGTTCGCGCCGGCCTCCGATGTCGAGGGGTATCTCGACATGATCACGCAGCTCGAGGCCTGGCTCGCTGAGGTCACCGGATACGACGCCGTCTCCCTGCAGCCGAATGCGGGTTCGCAGGGTGAGCTCGCCGGGCTGCTCGCGATCCGCGGCTATCACCTCGCGAACGGCGACGCGCAGCGCACCGTGTGCCTGATCCCGTCTTCTGCGCACGGCACGAACGCGGCCTCCGCGGTGCTCGCGGGCATGAAGGTCGTCGTCGTCGCCTGCGATGAGCTGGGCAACGTCGACCTCGACGACCTGCGGGCGAAGATCGCGGCGCACGCCGAGGAGCTGTCCGCGCTGATGATCACCTACCCGTCGACGCACGGCGTCTACGAGCAGGATGTGGTGGAGATCACCACCGCCGTGCACGACGCCGGCGGACAGGTGTACGTCGACGGTGCGAACCTCAACGCGCTGCTCGGATACGCCCGCTTCGGCGATCTCGGTGGCGACGTCTCCCACCTCAACCTGCACAAGACGTTCGCGATTCCGCACGGTGGCGGCGGCCCCGGCGTGGGTCCGGTCGCGGCGAAGGCGCACCTCGCTCCGTACCTGCCGTCTCACCCGCTCGCGCAGCGGGCAGAGCACGCGGGCGGATACGTCTTCGAGGGCGGCGCAGTGTCCGCGGCGCCGTACGGATCGGCCGGAATTCTGCCGATCTCCTGGTCGTACGTGCGCATGATGGGGGCCGATGGCCTCCGCCATGCGACCGCAGCTGCCGTGCTGTCGGCGAACTACATCGCCGCGCGCCTCGGCGGGCACTACCCGGTGCTGTATGCGGGTGAGGACGGCCGCGTCGCGCACGAGTGCATCCTCGACCTGCGGCCCCTCAAAGAAGCGACGGGCATCACCGTCGACGACGTGGCCAAGCGACTCATCGACTATGGCTTCCACGCCCCGACGATGTCGTTCCCCGTCGCGGGGACGCTCATGGTCGAGCCCACGGAGTCCGAGGATCTCGGCGAGATCGAGCGGTTCATCGAGGCGATGATCATGATCAAGGCTGAAGCGGATGCCGTCGCTGCGGGCCGCTGGCCCGCAGACGACAACCCACTTGTCCATGCTCCGCACACCGCGGTCTCGCTGATCGCGGGGGAGTGGAACCACGCCTACACGCGAGAGGATGCCGCCTACCCGGTGCACGCCCTGGTCGCGGGCAAGTACTGGCCGCCGGTGCGGCGCATCGATCAGGCCTACGGCGACCGCAACCTCGTGTGCGCCTGCCCGCCGATCGAGGCATTCGCCTGAGCGGAGTGCCATGAGCAAGCGGCGTCGTGTCCGAAAGGACGCGGCGTCGCTTCTCATTTCCGTGCACTTCCGCATGTTTCCGCGATATTACGGATGGTCACCACTCAGTAACGGTTCATTAGCCGAGTGCGATGTCCCCTGGATCGCGGGTTACAGTCAACTATCCCTACGCGTTCGACGATGAGCGCGCAGTCTGATGAATACCCGTCCACAGGAGGACACAAAGTGAAGCGCAACAAGATCGCCCTTGCGGGCACCGCGCTGTTCGCGATCGGCGCCCTGGCGCTCGCGGGCTGCGCGAGCGGTGGAGGCAACGACGGCGGCGACGCAGGCAGCGATGTCAACGCCGATGCCATCATCACCACGAACGGCTCGGAGCCCGAGAACCCGCTGATCCCCACCAACACCAACGAGGTGGGTGGCGGAAAGATCCTCGACGAGATCTTCGCCGGTCTGATCTACTACGACGCCGATGGCCAGCCGGTCAACGACATGGCCGAAGAGATCACGACCGAGGACCCGCAGAACCTCACCGTGAAGCTCAAGGAGGGCATGACCTTCACCGACGGTGAAGAGGTCACCGCCGACAACTTCATCAAGGCGTGGAACGAGGGCGCCAAGCTCTCGAACGCACACCTTTCGAGCTACTTCTTCGAGGACATCGAGGGCTTCAGCTACGACGAGGACTCGGAGCTCACGGGTCTCGAGCAGGTCGATGACTACACGTTCACGATCGCACTGAACAAGCCGGCCTCCGACTTCGCTCTGCGTCTCGGCTACTCGGCGTTCTACCCGCTGCCCGATGTCGCCTTCGAGGACATGGAAGCCTACGGTCAGAACCCGATCGGCAACGGCCCGTACATGATCGACGGCGAAGACGCATGGCAGCACGACGTGCAGATCGACCTCGTCCGCAACGACGACTATGAGGGCGGCCGCAAGGCAGCCAACGGCGGTCTGACCATCAAGTTCTACGCCACCCAGGAGTCCGCGTACGCCGACCTGCTGGGCGGTGACGTCGATGTGATCGACGCGATCCCGACCGGTTCGCTCCAGGTGTTCGCCGACGAGCTCGAAGACCGCGCAGTGAACCAGCCGTCTGCGGTGTTCCAGTCGTTCACCATCGGCCAGTTCCTCCCGCACTTCAGCGGCGAAGAGGGCCAGCTGCGTCGTCAGGCGCTGTCGATGGCGATCAACCGCGAAGAGATCACCGAGACGATCTTCTCGGGCACCCGCACTCCGGCAGCCGACTTCACGTCGCCGGTCATCGCAGGCTGGTCCGACTCGGTCCCCGGCAGCGAGGTCCTCGAGTTCAACCCCGAAGAGGCGAAGAAGCTGTGGGCCGAGGCCGACGCGATCTCGCCGTGGGACGGCGAGTTCAAGATCGCGTACAACTCCGACGGCGGGCACGATGCCTGGGTCGACGCGGTGTCGAACCAGATCAAGAACACGCTCGGCATCGAGGCGTCGGGCGACCCGTACCCGACCTTCCAGGACCTGCGCTCGAAGGTCAACGACCGGTCCATCACCACGGCAGCGCGTTCGGGATGGCAGGCCGACTACCCGGGTCTGTACAACTTCCTCGGACCGCTCTACGCGACCGGCGCCGGTTCCAACGACGGTGACTACTCGAACCCCGAGTTCGACGACCTCATCAAGGCCGGCATCAGCAACCCCGACGCCGACGCGCAGATCGAGGACTTCACCAAGGCGCAGGAGGTTCTCTTCCAGGACCTGCCCGCGATCCCGCTGTGGTACTCGAACGTGACCGGTGGCTTCGGTGAGAGCGTCGACAACGTGACGTTCGGCTGGAACTCGGTTCCGCTGTACTACGAAATCACGAAGGCCGGCGAGTAAAGCCAGACGGCACTTCACCTGTGAGGCGGTGACGATTCTTCGTCACCGCCTCACAGGCTTGTGTTCGCCTCGTTTTTCTCACCCCTCTAAGAAGGGACAAGCGGATGCTCGGCTACATTCTGAGACGTCTTCTGCAGGTGATCCCGGTCTTCTTCGGAGCCACCCTGCTCATCTACTTCCTCGTGTTCGCCATGCCAGGCGACCCGATCCTCGCCCTGTTCGGCGACAAGACCCCGAACGCGGCGGTCCTCGAGCAGCTGCGCGAGCAGTATCACCTGAACGACCCGTTCATCGTGCAGTACTGGTACTACATCACCGGGGTGTTCCAGGGTGATCTGGGCAACACCTTCTCCGGTCGACCCGTGTCGGCGGTCCTCGCCGCGACCCTGCCGGTCACAGGTCGTCTCGCCGTCATGGCGATCGCCATCGAGTTCGTGCTGGCGATCATCATCGGTACGATCTCGGCACTGCGCAAGGGCAAACTGTTCGACAATGTGTCGCTCGTCGTGGCGCTCGTCGCCATCGCGATCCCGATCTTCGTCGTCGCCTTCCTCGCGCAGTACTTCCTGGCGATCCAGCTCGGCTGGTTCAAACCGACAGTGGGTGCCGACAACGACTGGGGCGGCCTCTGGCTGCCGGCCCTCGTGCTCGGGTTCAGCCTGTATGCCGTGAGCATGCGTCTGATGCGCAGCTCGGTGATCGAGACCCTCAACCAGGACTGGGTGCGCACCGCCTACAGCAAGGGTCTCTCGCGCAACCGGGTGCTTCCCGTGCACGTGCTGCGCAACTCGCTGATTCCGGTGATCACCAACTCGGCGACGAACTTCGGCGTGCTGCTCGTCGGCGCGACCGTCACCGAGGGCATCTTCAACGTCCCCGGTGTGGGAAACACGCTGTTCCAGGCGATCCAGCGCGGCGAGGGCCCCACGGTCGTCTCGTTCGTGACCGTGTTCGTCATCCTGTACGTGTTGGTGAACCTTCTCATCGACCTTCTTTACGGTCTGCTCGACCCGAGGATTCGCTATGCCTGATCCCACCTCTCAGAAGCACTACGTCGCCCCGATCGAGACGGAGTCGATCTCGGTCGACGCCGTCCGCATCTCCGACAAGCCCAGCAATCTGTGGCGAGACGCCTGGGTCGACCTGCGTCGCCGCCCGCTGTTCTGGTTCTCGGTCGTGCTCGCGCTGTTCTTCCTCGTGATGGCGCTCTGGCCCACGCTGTTCACCGCGACGCCGCCCAACAACGACTGCTCGCTGTCGAACAGCAACGGCGGTCCGACGGAGGGGCACCCGCTTGGATTCACCTTCCAGGGGTGCGACATCTACGCGCGAATCGTCTGGGGTGCGCAGACCTCGCTCGCCGTCGGTCTGATCGCCACGGTGATCGCATCGACGCTCGGCCTGATCATGGGCGCCCTGGCCGGCTTCTACGGCGGATGGCTCGACTCGATCCTCTCGCGCGTCGGCGACATCTTCTTCGCGATCCCGTACATCCTCGCGGCTGTCGTCGTCATGACCGTGTTCCGCGACTCCCGGTCGGTGTGGACGCTCGCGTTCGCGATCGGCGGGTTCGCCTGGGCGTCCACCGCCCGAGTCGTGCGAGCCGAGGTGCTCCGCGTACGTCAAGCCGACTTCGTGATGGCGTCGCAGGCGCTCGGACAGTCGAAGTTCAAGATCCTCCTGAACCACGTCGTCCCGAACGCGATCGCGCCGCTGCTCGTCGTGTCGACCCTCGGGCTCGCGGGGGCGATCGTCGCCGAGGCGACTCTGTCGTTCCTAGGCGTCGGTCTCGGCAGCGACGTGATGTCGTGGGGGCTGGACATCGGCAAGGCCCAGGCCTCGCTGCGCGTGGCTCCGATGGCACTCATCTATCCGTCGATCGCCCTCACCCTCGCGGTGCTGGCGTTCGTCACCCTGGGCGAGCTCATCAGAGACGCCCTCGACCCGAAGGCGAGGGCACGCCGATGAGCGAGCGCGTCACCGAACAGGTCCCCCTGCTGAGCGTCCGCGACCTCACCGTCGCCTTCCGCACCCAGGAGGGGCTGCGCGAAGTACTCCACGGAGTCAGCTTCGACATCATGCCGGGCGAGACCGTCGCGATCGTGGGCGAGTCGGGATCCGGCAAGTCCACGACGGCCACGGCCATCGTGAACCTTCTTCCCGGAACCGGGCAGATCACGGGCGGGTCCATCACCCTCGAAGGGCGCGAGCTCACGACACTCAACCGTCGTGAGATCGAGGCGGTTCGCGGCCGGGACATCGGCTTCGTGCCGCAGGACCCGATGTCGAACCTCAACCCGGTGTGGAGCATCGGCTTCCAGGTCAAGGAGGCGATCCGTGCGAACGGCCTCGCACAGGATCGCGGTGGTGCCAAGGCGCGCACGATCGAGGTGCTGCAGCAGGCTGGTCTGTCCGACGCCGAGAAGCGTCTGCACCAGTTCCCGCACCAGTTCTCTGGGGGCATGCGTCAGCGTGCGCTGATCGGAATGGGCCTCGCAGCCGACCCGAAGCTGCTCATCGCCGACGAGCCGACCTCGGCTCTCGACGTCACGGTGCAGCGTGTGATCCTCGATCACATGGCATCGCTCACGCGCGACAAGGGCACCTCGATGCTCCTGATCACGCACGACCTCGGCCTCGCGGCCGAGCGTGCGAACAAGATCATCGTGATGAACGGCGGCAACATCGTCGAGGCCGGTCCGAGCCGCGAGATCCTCGAGAATCCGCAGCATCCGTACACGAAGCGTCTGGTCGCCGCGGCGCCCAGCGTGGCCTCGCAGCGCATCCAGGCTGTGGTGGAGGACAAGGAACTCGAGACCCGCGATAGCCTCGCCGCCATCCCGCCGACGGTACGCGTCGCGGGGCTCACGAAGGACTACCGGATCCGTCAGGGAGGCTTCCGCAGCGAGGCGTTCCGCGCCGTCGACAACGTGTCGTTCGAGATTCCCAAGGGCAAGACTCTCGCGCTGGTGGGTGAGTCGGGCTCGGGAAAGTCGACCGTCGCGAAGATGGTGCTGAAGCTCGAGGAGCCCACGAGCGGCACCATCGAGATCGACGGCCAGGATGTGTCGAACCTCTCGAACGCTCAGGCGTTCGGGCTCCGTCGCCGCATGCAGCCGGTGTTCCAGGACCCGTACGGCTCGCTCGATCCGCTGCGCAACATCGGCAACACGATCGCCGAGCCACTGCAGATCCACGGTGTGGGCGATCGCGCCTCGCAGCGTGAACGCGTCGAGGAGCTGCTCGACCAGGTCTCGTTGCCGCGCGTCCTCGCGAGCCGGTACCCGAACGAGCTCTCGGGCGGACAGCGCCAGCGCGTGGCGATCGCCCGTGCGCTCGCGCTCAAGCCCGACATCATCGTGCTCGACGAGGCCGTCTCGGCGCTCGACGTGCTCGTGCAGGATCAGGTGCTGCAGCTGCTCGCCGAGCTGCAGTCCGAGCTCGGTCTGACGTACCTGTTCATCACGCACGACCTCGCCGTCGTCCGCGTGTCGAGCGACCTCGTGTGCGTCATGGAGAAGGGCAAGATCGTCGAGCAGGGCACTGTCGACGCGATCTTCGCAAACCCGCAGCAGGAGTACACCGACCGTCTGCTCAAGGCGATCCCCGGGGCATCGATCCCTCTCGGCGGTCGCTGAGAGTGAGCACCGAATCTCGACCGGAGGCCGCACGGACATTCCGTGCGGCCTCCGGGCCTGTCTCCCTCGTCCTCTGCTCGCTGCTGGCGATCTTCCTGCTCGGCGACGCCGTCGTGCGTGCAGGGTGGGGGCAGATGCTCCTGCTCGCCCCGTGGGTGCTGCTGGGACTCTGGGTCGTCTACGAGATCGCCTTCGTCTCTGTCGTACGCGTCGACGGCGATGGTGCCATGGTGCAGAACATGCTGCGCCGGACGTCGTTCGGCTGGAGCCGCGTCCGCGACATCGACCTGCGCTGGCAGCTCATCTTCTCGCTCGAGGACGGCTCGGATGTCTCCAGTTATGGGGGGCCGGCGAGAGCGCGTCCGATTCGGCGCCCGGTGCGCGAGGACGACGAGGCCAAGGCGCCCGCCGGAGTCCGCGAGCTCACCGAGATCCGTGACCGCTGGCAGGCGGCTCCCGCGACCGCGGACGCTCCGACCCGTCGCACCTGGGACTCTCAGGCGCTCATCGCGCTCGGCGTCATCGTGCTCTGGGCCGTGGCGTCGATCGTCATCGCGAACGCCTGATCGCGCCGAGCGTCGTCAGCCGGGAAGGCCGAACAGCACCGGCCACGTCGCCGCCGCCCAGGGATAGCCGACGAACACCGTCGCGTCGATCAGGAAGTGCGCGACGAGGAACGGCATGAGCCGTCCGCTGCGCTGGAACAGCCATCCGAAGAGCAGCCCCATCGCGAGGTTTCCGATGAAGGCTCCGGGCCCCTGGTAGAGGTGGTAGCTCGCGCGCAGCACGGACGTGGTGAGGATGATCGCCCACGGCCCCCAGCCCAGCTGCCTGAGTCGGGCGAAGAGGTAGCCGAGCACGACGAACTCCTCCTGCAGCGATGCGCGAGCTGCCGCGAGCAGAAGCACCGGGATCGTCCACCAGTGAGTGTCGAGCCCTGCGGGGTTGACCGCGACGAAGAGCCCGAGCGCGCGCCCGGCGAGATACAGACCGAGACCCGGGATGCCGATGGCTGCGACCAGGAGGATCCCGCGCCCGACATCCGGTGCGACCCGGGTGCCGTCGAGACCCAGCCTGCCCAGATGCGGTCTGGATGACTGCCACAGCAGGAAGCAGACGAGCAGCACGGGGACGAGGGAGAACCCGATCGACAGGATCTGGTAGATCAGGTCGAAGATCTCGCGGTCGCTCCGGGACGGGTTGAGGGTCGCGGTCTGGTCGGCGAGCGGCGTCTCGTCGGTCAGGCGGTAGGCCAGCTGCACGATCGCGTAGACCGCTGACTGGCCGAGACCGAGTGCGAGGACGATCGCGATCTCCCACCACAGGCGACTGCGCGAGGGAGCGGGGGAGAGGTCGGTGACAGTCACGATCATGATGCTACTTCGAGCGCTCAGGAACGACTCGCCCGCATACGATAGTCTGGAACGTCGGCTTCTCGGCAAAACCCCACACTCTTTAGGACATCTGCATGGCGCACGCCCTTCGCTCTGACCTCCGCAACGTCGCAATCGTCGCGCACGTCGACCACGGCAAGACCACCCTCGTCGACGCCATGCTGCGTCAGACGGGGTCCTTCGGTGAACACGCCCACGTCGATGAGCGCGCGATGGACTCGAACGACCTCGAGCGTGAGAAGGGCATCACGATCCTCGCCAAGAACACGGCGATCACGTACAAGGGCAAGCACGCCCAGGGCAAGGAGATCACGATCAACGTGATCGACACCCCCGGTCACGCCGACTTCGGCGGTGAGGTCGAGCGCGGCCTGTCGATGGTCGACGGCGTCGTGCTGCTCGTCGACGCCAGCGAGGGCCCGCTCCCGCAGACGCGCTTCGTGCTGCGCAAGGCGCTCGAGTCCAAGCTGCCCGTCATCCTCCTGGTCAACAAGACCGACCGCCCCGACGCTCGCATCGCCGAGGTCGAGGAAGAAGCTCACGACCTGCTGCTCGGCCTCGCGTCCGACCTCGTCGACGACGTGCCCGACCTCGACGTCGACGCCCTGCTCGACGTGCCGGTGGTCTACGCCTCGGGTCGCGCCGGCGCGGCATCGCAGAACCGTCCCGCCGACGGCTCGCTGCCCGACAACGACGACCTCGAGCCGCTCTTCGAGGCGATCCTCGAGCACGTCCCCGCTCCGGCGTACGACGACGAGGCGCCCCTCCAGGCCTGGGTCACGAACCTCGACTCGAGCCCCTTCCTCGGCCGCCTCGCCCTGCTGCGCGTCTTCAACGGCACGCTCAAGAAGGGCCAGACCGTGGCCTGGGTGCGTGCGGACGGCACGCACCAGAACGCACGCATCACCGAGCTGCTCAAGACGCGCGCGCTCGAGCGCTACCCCGCCGAGTCCGCCGGCCCCGGAGATATCGTCGCCATCGCCGGCTTCGAGAACATCACGATCGGTGAGACCATCGCCGACCCCGAGGACGTCCGCCCGCTTCCCGCGATCACGGTCGACGACCCCGCCATCTCCATGACGATCGGCACGAACACCTCGCCGCTCATGGGCAAGGTCAAGGGTCACAAGCTCACCGCTCGAATGGTCAAGGACCGTCTCGACAAGGAGCTGATCGGCAACGTCTCGCTCAAGGTGGTCGACATCGGACGCCCCGACGCCTGGGAGGTTCAGGGCCGCGGAGAGCTGGCTCTCGCCATCCTGGTCGAGAACATGCGCCGCGAGGGCTTCGAGCTCACCGTCGGCAAGCCGCAGGTGGTCACGAAGAAGGTCGACGGCAAGACCTACGAGCCGTTCGAGCACCTCACGATCGACACGCCTGAGGAGCACCTCGGCGCCATCACGCAGCTGCTCGCGAACCGCAAGGGTCGCATGGAGAACATGACGAACCACGGCACCGGCTGGGTGCGCATGGAGTTCATCGTCCCGTCGCGTGGCCTCATCGGCTTCCGCAGCGAGTTCCTCACGACGACCCGCGGCACCGGAATCGCCAACGCGATCTCGCACGGCTACGAGCCGTGGGCAGGTTCCATCACGACCCGTCAGAACGGCTCGATCGTGGCAGACCGCACGGGTGTCGTGACTCCGTTCGCGATGATCGCTCTGCAGGAGCGCATGTCGTTCTTCGTGCAGCCCACGCAGGAGGTCTACGAGGGCATGGTCATCGGCGAGAACTCCCGCGCCGACGACATGGACGTCAACATCACGAAGGAGAAGAAGCTCACCAACATGCGTGCGGCGAGCTCCGACACCTTCGAGTCGATGACCCCTCCGCGCCAGCTCACGCTCGAGGAGAGCCTCGAGTTCGCACGTGACGACGAATGCGTCGAGGTCACGCCCGAGGTCGTCCGCATCCGCAAGGTGAACCTCGACGCGAACACCCGTGCGCGCGAGACCGCTCGCCTGAAGCGCCAGGACGCCAACGCCTGAGAATCGTCTAAGAAGAGGGGCCCTGTACCGCCGGAAACGGCAGTACAGGGCCCCTTTCTCACGAAACGTCCAGGTGTGTCGTTGCAGAATCGTTACCTTGCGCCTGGGGCAAACCTCCCGATGAGTGTCCTGTGACGGGCGTACGACGACCCGAAAGTCGAACCCATGCTTCAGAACACCCGCGCGCTTCGGCGCGCCCACGCGGCGGCATCAGCTCGCAACGCGATCACAGCACGCCGGCCGACGCTGATCCTCGGAACGATCACCGGAGGAGTGCTCGGTCTCGCCCTGACCGTCGGCCTCGTCTCGGCTCCCGCCGCCGGGGCCGAGATGCCCGATGCGGTCGCCGGCGTCGCGTCCTTCGTCACCGGTGAGCCGGAGACACTGGCGAAGAGCGCCGACGACTCGGCGCTCACCATGCTCGCAGCTGAGGATGCCGTCGCCGCGGCTGAGGCGCTGAACGCCGAGGTGGCGGCATCGGGTCTCGACCTCGGCAGCGCGCCCTCTTCGGTTGACACCGCCGACGTCACCGCGTGGGTCGGTCAGCTCGCCGACCGCGACGAGTTCTCGAACAGGGAGCTCTCGAGCCTCACGGCGTATGCGGTCACCGGAACGGACGAGATCATCGCTGAGACCGCCGCCCTGCAGGAGTCGTACGTGGCGGCCCAGCAGGCGAAGGCGGCTGCGGATGCCGCTGCAGAGCAGGCTGCGGCCGAAGCCGCCGCACTCGCGCAGACGAACACCGTCGATGGTGCGAAGGCCGCAGCGCGCGACATCGCGGCGAGCCAGTACGGATGGGGCGACGACCAGTTCTCCTGCCTGGAATCGCTGTGGACCAAGGAGTCTGGGTGGAACTACCAGGCGTACAACGCCTCGGGCGGCGCGACGGGCATTCCGCAGGCTCTGCCCGGAAGCAAGATGGCGTCTGCCGGATCCGACTGGCAGACGAATGCGGCCACGCAGATCCGCTGGGGTCTGGGGTACATCTCGTCGGTGTACGGCACCCCATGCAGCGCGTGGGGGCACTCGCAGTCCGTGAACTGGTACTGAGTCGCCGCACGGCTGAACTCTCGCGATCGAGACCCGCCCCCGCATGCGTGCGGCGGTGGGTCTCGGCGTTCCACGGCGCACCCTGAAACTGGCACTGGGTGCTCTAGGCAGTGCGACGCATTGCCACTACGGTGAGCGGTGACGGCTGGGGGGTCGTGAACCCGGAGGAGAGCACATGGACGTCGCGGCACTGGCAGACATCCCCCAGCAGGTGTCGACAGGCGGGATGCCCGGATGGGACCGCGTCGATGAGCTCGTGCGCGAAGCCCACGGTCGCTATACGGATGACCGCAGAGGCGCCGTCGCCGACTACATCCCCGTGCTCGCGGAGGCCGATCCCGAGCTGTTCGGTCTCGCGGTCATCGAGGTCGACGGCGGTCTTCATGATGCCGGAGATGCGTTGCATCCGTTCTCGATCCAGTCGATCTCGAAGATGTTCGTCTACGCGCTGGCCATTCAGGAGCACGGCCATGAGCGGGTGCGCGAGATCGTGGGCGTCAACAACACGGGGCTCGCCTTCAACTCGCTGATGGCGCTCGAGCTCAATGCCGGGCACCCGATGAATCCGATGGTCAACGCCGGTGCGATCGCCACCACGGCGCTCATGCCGGGACAGACGGCCGTCGAGCAGTGGGAACGCGTCCGAGAGGGGCTCTCGGCGTTCGCCGGGCGCCCGCTGAGCCTCGACGGGGTCGTCTATGCATCCGAGGCGGAGACCAACGAGCGGAACCGTGCGATGGGGTGGCTGCTCCGGAGCTACGGACGACTCACCGGTGACCCTGATGAGGTGGTCGACGTCTACACGCGTCAGTGCGCTCTCAGCGTCACCGCTCATGACCTCGCGGTGATGGGCGCGACGCTCGCCGACGGCGGCGTGAATCCGATCACGGGCGAGCGCGTCGTCTCGGCGGACGTCTGCCGCGACACCCTCGCCGTGGTGGCGTCGACCGGCCTGTACGAGGCCTCAGGGGAGTGGCTGTTCGAGATCGGCCTGCCCGCCAAGTCGGGAGTCGCCGGAGGCATCGTGGCCGTCGCACCGGGCAAGGGCGCCGTCGCCGGATTCTCACCTCGTCTCGACGCGGCGGGAAACTCGGTGCGGTCCCAGCTCGCGATCGGCCACCTCTCGCGCGCTCTCGGCCTGAACCTGTTCGCCTCCGCACCCTCGACGACCACTCGGTCGACGGACTGACTCCCATCGACCGTTCGGAGGATCCCGCCATGACACACACCGCCCCGGCGCCCACGAAGACCTCCTGGATGCCGCTCGTCAGTCTCTTCCTCGCCCAGGTGCTGATGTCGTTCAATGTGGCCGCCCTGCCGATCTCGCTCGGCGGCATGGTCAGCGAGTTCGGAGTGCCGCCGACCGTCGCCAGCACGACGATCGTGATGTACGGGCTCGCCGTCGCCGCGTTGGTGATGACCGGCGCGAAGCTCGGCCAGCGCATCGGATGGGTGCTCATCTTCCGGATCGTGATCGGTCTCTTCGCCGCATCCGCCGTGCTGATGATCGTGTCTCCCAGCGTGGGCTGGGCCATCGCGGGGCAGGCGGTCGCCGGCGCGGCGGCGGCGATCATCGTCCCCTCGATCGTGGCGCTGATCGCTGAGAACTATCGCGGACCGCAACAGGCCACGGCGATCGGTGCGATCGGCTCGGCCAGGGCGATATCGGGCGTGACGGCCTTCCTGATCGGCGGCACCCTGGGAACGCTCGTCGGCTGGCGTCCGATGTTCTTCATCGTGTTCGGCATCGCGGTGGTCGTGTTCGCGTTCAGCTTCACTCTCCGGGGTGATCGCGGCGACGCGTCGATCCGCATCGACCTGGTCGCGTCACTGCTCATCGGTGGGGCGATCGTCCTCCTCACCCTCGGCTTCAACAACCTCAACGGGTGGGGTGCCGTCGCCGCGACGGAGGCCGCCCCGTTCAGCATCCTCGGGCTGTCGCCTGCTCCTGCCTTCGTCGTCGTGGGTATCGTGCTCGGACAGTGCTTCTTCGTCTGGACGCGGAAGCGCATGGCCGAGGGCAAGGTGCCGTTGATCGACCTCAGCATCCTGGACTCCTCGAAGGAGCGAGCGGCCGTCTACGCGATGTTCATCGTCGTGGCGCTCGAGGCATGCGTGAACTTCACCATCCCGCTGTACATCCAGATCGTGCAGGGGAGGACGCCCTTCGACACGTCGCTCGCGATGATGCCGTTCAACCTGACGGTCTTCATCACCGCCACGCTCGTCGTCCGGTTCTACAAGCGATACCCGCCGCGGGTGATCGGCGTCTTCGGATTCATCTTGACCACGGTCGCGCTCGTCTGGCTCTCCTTCGTCGTGAACAACAACTGGGAGACACTCCCGACGATCCTCGGGTTGGTCGTCTTCGGCATCGGCCAGGGGGCGCTCGTGACCCTCGTGTTCAACGTGCTCGTCACCTCGGCGCCCGCCGAGCTCGCGGGGGACGTCGGTTCGCTCCGAGGAACCACGCAGAACCTCGCCTCCGCGGTCGGCACCGCTCTGGCCGGCGCGCTGCTCGTCTCGCTCCTCGGATTGAGCATCGGCCGTGCGGTCGTCGAGCACCCTGAGCTGCCGCCTTCTCTCGTCGCGCAGGTCGACATGGACAACCTGAACTTCGTCAGCAACGACGACCTCCGCACAGCCCTGGAGCAGACGGATGCGAGCCCCGAGCAGATCGACGCGGCGGTGATCGTCAACGAGGAGTCACGCCTGGGCACGCTGCGACTCGGGCTCCTGCTGCTCGCCGGTCTCAGTGCGGTCGCGATCCTGCCCGCATCGAGGCTGCCGAAGTACAAGCCCGACGAGATCCCCGACCCGTCGCCGGTCTCGGGCCCTGGGCCTGGCCGCGAGTGATGCTCATCGGAGCTCGGAGATGAGAACCGCGGTGGTTCCGGCGGCGAGCGCCTCGAAGACGTGTGGCGCGTCGCCCGCGTACGAGAGATAGTCGCCGGGGTTCAGCCGCACGGGGGCGTCCGTAGGCCCGATCAGAGCCTGACCCGAGATGAGGACCACGTGCTCTGTGGTTCCGGGATGATGTGGGTCGGAGTGGCGCGGATCACCGGGTTCCGCCTGGATCACGTAGAGGTCCCGGCGGGCGCCCGGTGGGCTCGCGGAGAGCAGGGTGGCGCTGTACGCCGCCGCTGACGACGGCACGCCGGTGAGGTCATCGGCGCGGATGAGAGTCGGAGCGTTGGTCTGCTGGTCGACGAGCACGGCGAAGGGCACACCGAGCGCGACGCCCAGAGCCCACAGCGTCTCGACGCTGGGATTGCCCGAGCCCGATTCGAGCTGGGAGACGGTCGCCTTCGAGATCCCCGCCTGCCGTGCGAGTTCGGACACGGACAGGGCGGCTCTCTCACGCTCTCTGCGCAGAGTGCGGGCGATGCGGGTTCGGAGATCCTCCATGTGTTCAGTATGTCAAACGATCGTTCGCTTGACTATCCGAATTCTGTTGTTCAGAATGATGACCATGTGTTCACTGCAGCGAACGGTCGTGCGATGAGTGCCGAGCGCGAAGTCTGGCGCGAGGCGCTGGGGGTCGTCCTCGCGACCAGCGCCTACGGCGTCTCGTTCGGTGCGCTCGCCGTGGCATCCGGTCTCGATGTCTGGCAGTCGTGCGTGCTCAGCCTGCTGATGTTCACCGGCGGGTCGCAGTTCGCCTTCGTCGGCGTTTTCGCCGCCGGGGGAGTGTCGGCGCTTCCCTCGGCGATCGCCTCGGCGACGCTGCTCGGCCTGCGCAACGTCGCGTACGGCATGCGGATGTCTCCGATCGTCGGCACCACGCCCGCACGCCGCGTCGCGGCGGCGCACTTCACGATCGACGAGTCGACCGCCGTGGCCATCTCGCAGAGCGATCCCCGCCTGAGGCAGGTCGGCTTCTGGGTCACCGGAGTCGGGATCTTCGTCGGGTGGAACATCACGACGCTGATCGGCGCACTCGTCGGCGACGTGCTCGGAGACCCGAAGGCCTGGGGGCTGGATGCTGCCGCCGCTGCAGCCTTCCTCGCCCTGCTCTGGCCGCGTCTCAAGGAACGCCAGGCGATCGCGGTCGGCGTGGCGGCAGCAGTCGTCGCGGCGGCGTTCACGCCGTTCCTCATGCCAGGGCTGCCCGTGCTGGTGGCCGCGGTCGTCGCTGTCGTCGTCGGCTGGTTCAACTGGCTGGGCAGAGTCGACTCGACGGCCACCAGTGGGGAGGTGGGCCGGTGAGTGTCTGGAGTGCGATCCTGCTCGCCGCGGTCATCTGCCTGGCGCTCAAGGCCGCAGGCTACCTCGTGCCTCCGAGAGTGCTCGAGGCGCCGCGACCGGCGCGCATCTCTGACCTGCTGACCGTGGGGCTCCTCGCCGCACTCGTGGCGGTGCAGACTCTCGGAGCCGGACAGGCTGTGGTCGTCGATGCGCGGGTTCCGGCTCTGCTCGTCGCGGCCGGGCTCCTGTGGCTGCGTCAGTCGTTCCTCGTCGTGGTGTTCGCTGCTGCGGCCGTCGCCGCCCTCTTGCGGCTTCTCGGTCTCGCTGCCTGAGCCGAGCGGATCATCGGCGCGCGTAGGATCGACTCGTGCGTAACGGATGGATCTCCCGGGTGCTCTCATGGATCGCCGCTGCTCTCGTCGGCGGCGTCTTCGGCGTCGCAGGGACGATCGGCCACAGCCTGATGTGGGGACCCGTGCCCGTGGGACTCCTGGTGGGAGCGATCGCGTGCGGCGCGATCCTCGTCGCAATCCGCGCACTCACCCACCACCGAGGTGCGACTCTCGCCGCAGGGCTCGGCATGCTCGGCATGCTGATTCTCATCTCGGGCGTCGGCCCTGGCGGGTCGGTGGTGGTCGAAGACACCTTCAGCGGCCGCATCTGGACCTATCTCGTCGCAGGGCTCGTACTTCTCACCGTGGCATGGCCGTCCTTCTCTCGGCTTCCCGCACGCACCGTGGCGCAGGAGCCCGTGCCCTCACTGCCGTCCGGGGAGCCCGATGCTCACGACGCTGGTGCCCGGCGTGCCCCCTTCCTGGGAGATCGGAGCAGCGGCGAGTCGTAGACTGGGGGAGTGACGTATGTGATCGCCCTTCCGTGCGTCGATGTCAAGGACCGCGCCTGCATCGACGAGTGCCCCGTTGACTGTATCTACGAGGGCGAACGCTCGCTGTACATCCACCCCGACGAATGCGTCGACTGCGGTGCGTGCGAGCCCGTCTGCCCCGTCGAGGCCATCTATTACGAAGACGATCTTCCCGACGAGTGGCAGGACTACTACAAGGCCAACGTCGAGTTCTTCGACGAGGTCGGCTCTCCGGGTGGTGCGGCCAAGGTCGGCGTCATCGCGCACGACCACCCGATCATCGCCGCGCTCCCGCCACAGGGCGAGTAGTCCGTGAGCGTCCGCGACCTCGCCGACTATCCGTGGGATGCGGTCGTCCCGTACCGAGAGCGTGCCGCCCGGCATCCGCGGGGGATCGTCGATCTGTCCGTGGGATCGCCCGTCGACCCGACGCCCGAGTTGATCCGCCGAGCGCTGTCGGACGCGACGGACGCGCACGCGTACCCGCAGACCGTCGGCACGCCCGCTCTGCGCGAGGCGATCGTCGCGTGGTATGCCCGCCGCAGGGGAGTGGCCGACCTCACCGTCGACAACGTCCTGCCCACCATCGGCTCGAAGGAGCTCGTGGCGCTGCTGCCGACTCTGCTGGGTCTCGGCGACGGTGACATCGTCGTGCATCCCCGGATCGCGTACCCGACCTACGAGGTGGGCGCCCGCGTCGTCGGAGCCACACCGTTGCCTTCCGACGATCCGGCCGACTGGCCAGAGGGCACCAAGCTCATCTGGATCAACACGCCGGGCAACCCAGACGGCCGCACCTGGACCGCGGAGGAACTGTCTGTCGCGGTGCTGCGGGCGCGTGAGCTGGGAGCCGTGCTCGCGAGTGACGAGTGCTACGCCGAGCTCGGGTGGGACGGTCAGTGGGCGACCGAGCCGATCCCTTCGGTCCTCGATCCGCGTGTGACCGGTGGCAGCCGGTCGAATCTGCTCAGTGTCTATTCGCTCAGCAAGCAGTCGAATCTCGCCGGATATCGTGCGGCCTTCGTGGCAGGGTGCGCGCGCATCGTCGGCGAGCTGCTCACCGCGCGCAAGCACCTGGGGCTGATGCCGCCGGAGCCGGTGCAGCACGCGATGGCGGTGGCCCTAGGCGACGACACGCACGTCGCGGCCCAGAAGGAGCTCTACCGTGCGCGGCGCGACATGCTGCGACCGGCGCTCGAAGCCGCCGGTTTCCGGATCGATGGCTCGGAAGCCGGTCTCTACCTGTGGGCGACCGAGGGGCAGGATGCCTGGACGAGCATCGAGAGGCTGGCCGATCTCGGCATCCTCGCGGGTCCTGGCCCGTTCTACGGTGCGTCCTCGAGTCAGCACGTGCGGCTGGCGCTGACGGCTCCTTCCGAACGGATCGCCGAGGGCGCCCGTCGCCTGCGTGAACAAGCCGTGTAGGTTCTGGCCTCAGACTGATGGTTCTTTTGTCGGTTGTCACAGTAGGCCTGTGTGCCTACTAGGCTGTAAAGGCGATTCGGTCGTGTATCGATGATCTCGAACAGACCTGGTGCACAGCGCCGTGACATCGCCACATCCGACTTGATGAAGATCCATGAGGAGGCCCGCGTGAGCGCAGCGGCAGAGCAGCAGGCGACAGCGAAGCTGACGATCGGCGATACGACCGCTGAGTTCCCACTCCTGCGAGGCACGGCAGGCAACGACAGCATCGACTTCTCGACGCTGACGCGGCAGACCGGCTACACGGGGCTCGACTACGGCTTCGTCAACACCGCGTCGACCAAGTCCGCGATCACGTTCATCGACGGAGACAAGGGCATCCTGCGCTACCGCGGGTATCCGATCGAGCAGCTCGCCGGATCGACGAGCTACCTCGAGGTCGCCTGGCTCCTCATCTACGGCGAGCTGCCCTCCGCCGCCGAGCTCGCCGAGTTCGACGAGAAGATCCGTCGGCACACGCTGCTGCATGAAGACCTGAAGCGCTTCTTCTCGGCGCTTCCGCACACCGCGCACCCGATGTCGGTGCTGTCGTCGGCCGTCGCCGCGCTCTCGACGTACTACGAGGGCCAGACCGACCCGCACAACCCCGAGCACGTCGAGCTGAACATGATCCGGATGCTGGCGAAGCTGCCGGTCATCGCCGCCTACGCGCACAAGAAGAGCGTCGGCCAGGCTTTCCTGTACCCCGACAACTCCCTCGGCTTCGTCGAGAACTTCCTCAAGCTCAACTTCGGTGTGCATTCCGAGGAGTACCAGGTCAACCCCGTCATGTCGAAGGCTCTCGAGCTGCTGCTCATCCTGCATGAAGACCACGAGCAGAACGCGTCGACCTCGACCGTGCGCCTCGTCGGTTCGACCGGCGCCAATCAGTTCGCGTCGATCTCCGCGGGCATCCAGGCCCTGTCCGGGCCGCTGCACGGCGGTGCGAACGAGGCCGTCCTCACCATGCTCGGGCAGATCCGTGACTCCGGTCAGAGCGTCTCTCGCTTCGTCGAGCGGGTGAAGAACAAAGAAGAGGGCGTGAAGCTCATGGGCTTCGGGCACCGGGTCTACAAGAACTACGACCCCCGCGCCAAGCTCGTCAAGGAGGCCGCAGGTGAGGTCCTCGCCGAGCTCGGCGTCACGGACCCGCTGCTCGACCTCGCTCAGGAGCTCGAAGAGCTTGCTCTCGCAGACGACTACTTCAAGGAGCGTCGTCTCTACCCGAACGTGGACTTCTACACCGGGGTCATCTACAAGGCGATGGGTTTCCCGACGCGCATGTTCACCGTGCTGTTCGCGATCGGTCGTCTGCCCGGGTGGCTCGCGCAGTGGCGTGAGCTGCAGCTCGACCCGCAGACCAAGATCGGTCGCCCGCAGCAGCTCTACACAGGGTCTCCAGAGCGCACTTTCCAGACGCGCTGACGTCGCGCGCGACACCACGGGTTTCGCGGCAGTACGCAGAAAGGCGGGTGCGTCGATGCCTGAGCATCGGCGCACCCGCCTCTGTGACAGTTGGGGTCAGCGACCCTGCGAGCTCCAGCCGCGGCCGCCCTGGCTGCGCGACTGGCCGCTCTGACGGGATCCGCCCTGGCGTGAGCCGGCCTGCGCTGCCGGTGCACCCTGGCCGCCCTGGCCCGAGCGGGGACGACGGCTGCGACGCGACGGCGGGTTGGCGGCCGAGTTGCGCTCACCGCCAGCCGGACGCTGCTTGGGTGCCTGGCGCTGCTGCTGCTGCTGGACGGGAGCAGGACGCACGTGTGCGGCGCGCTCGGGAACCAGCTCGCTGACGGCGGCTGTCGTGACGGGCTCGAGAGCCGCGCTGATCGCTGCCTTGCGCAGGAGGTCCTTCACATCGCGTCGCTGCTCGGGGAGCACCACCGTGACGACGGTTCCGGCTGCCCCGGCACGAGCGGTGCGGCCCGAACGGTGCAGGTACGCCTTGTGCTCCATCGGCGGGTCGACGTGGACGACGAGATCGACGTTGTCGACATGCACTCCGCGTGCTGCGACGTCGGTGGCGACGAGGACGCGGACGCCGCCGGCTTCGGGGGCCGCCGAGAAGGCGCTGAGGTTGCGCTCACGCGCATTCTGCGACAGGTTGCCGTGCAGGTCGACGGCCGGGATCCCCGCCGCGGTGAGCTGCTTCGCGAGCTTCTTGGCCTGGTGCTTCGTGCGGGTGAAGAGGATGCGGCGGCCGGTGCCGGACGCGAGTTCGCGCACGAGCTCGGTCTTGTTGTCGGTCGAGTCGACGACCAGCACGCGGTGGGTCATCTCGCCGACGGGGACGCTCTCTTCATCGACCTCGTGGCTGACGGCGTTCGAGAGGAAGCGGCGGGCGAGGGTGTCGATGCCGCGGTCGAGGGTCGCGCTGAAGAGCAGACGCTGGCCGCCGGCCGGCGTGGCGGTGAGGATGCGCGTGACGCCCGGGAGGAACCCGAGGTCGGCCATGTGATCGGCCTCGTCGAGGACTGTGACCTCGACGGCGTCGAGCTGCACGATCCGCTGCTTCATCAGGTCTTCCAGACGGCCGGGGCAGGCTACGACGATGTCGACGCCGCTGCGCATCGCCTGCTCCTGCGGGCGCTGGCTGACGCCGCCGAAGACGGTCGTGACACGCAGGCCCTTGGCCTCGGCGAGCGGTGCGATGGTCGCTGCGATCTGGGTGGCGAGCTCCCTGGTCGGGGCGAGCACGAGTCCACGCGGGTGGCCAGGGCGGCTGCTGCGCGAAGACGCGGAGAGGCGGGCCACGAGGGGGAGCGCGAACGCGATCGTCTTGCCGCTGCCGGTGCGGCCGCGGCCGAGCAGGTCACGACCGGCGAGCGAGTCGGGAAGCGTGTCGCGCTGAATCGCGAACGCCTCGGTCTTTCCGTCCTTGGTGAGGACGGCGGCGAGGTCGGCGGGCACGCCGAGATCGAGGAAGGAAGTCATAGGGGTGTATCTCCGTGAAAATGCACGCACGTACCAACGGGCCGGGTGCGGAAGGGTGGGCGACGGCGCGGGATCGCGCATCGTTTCGCCGTTCGAAAAGGCCAGAACCAGGCAAGTGGCGCGGGAGCGTGTCGACGACGCAGACGTCTCGCGTGGCGAGGATCGTCGGTTCGACACTATCACGCGTCAGGGGGAGAAGCCTGGGACGCGGCACGCCTCCGCGAGTCGCTCAGGCGTGCAGTGCCTCGTTCAGAGTGACGCCGACGCCCGCGCGTCGCACGGCCTCGACTGCGCCGCTCAGCGAGTTGCGGCGGAACAGCAGTCCATCCTGCCCCGACAGCTCGGCGCCCTTCACCGTCTTCTTGCCGCCTTCTGCGGTCACGGGGCCGTCGACGAGGACGACCTTCGTTCCGGCGGTGACGTAGAGCCCCGCCTCGACCACGCAGTCGTCGCCGAGTGAGATGCCGATTCCTGCGTTCGCGCCCAGCAGCGTGCGCGAACCGATGGAGACGCGGTGGGCGCCTCCGCCCGACAGGGTGCCCATGATCGACGAGCCGCCGCCGATGTCGCTGCCGTCGCCCACGACGACGCCCTGGGAGATGCGGCCCTCGACCATCGACGCACCGAGCGTGCCCGCGTTGAAGTTGACGAAGCCCTCGTGCATCACGGTCGTGCCGGGGGAGAGGTGGGCGCCCAGGCGGACGCGCGAGGCGTCAGCGATGCGCACGCCCGCAGGCTGCACGTAGTCGGTGAGCCGCGGGAACTTGTCGAGCCCCTGCACCTGGATCCCAGCGCGCTGGAGCAGCGGGCGAAGTCGTGCGGCGTCATCGGGGTGCACGGGGCCGGCGTTGGTCCAGGCCACGTTCGGCAGGTGGACGAAGACGCCGTCGAGGTTGAGTTCGTTCGGTCGCACGACGAGGTGCGAGAGCGCATGCAGCCGCAGGTAGGCGTCGACGGTCGACGTGGGCGCGGCATCCAGATCGATGTGCAGCTGCACGGTCTCGACGGTGACGTTGCGGCGCTCGTCGGGGCCGGCGAAGGCCTCGAGCGCGACGAGTGCGGCCGCGGCGTCTTCGGACGACGGCGCTTCGGTGAGCACCTCGGAGAACCACGCGTCGAGAACTGTGCCGTCGCCGGCGATCGTCGAAAGTCCGGTACCCCACACGGTGCGCGCCTCAGTCATGCCTCCACGGTATCGCGAGCGGACGTGGACGATCGCACAGATGTCGGGGTAAGTAGGCTGGGTGCATGATGCTCGATCTGACAGCGTCCTCTGTCGACCTGACCCGCGCGATCTGCGACATCCCGAGTGTCTCGGGTGACGAGACGACGCTCGCGGACGCCATCGAGGAGGCGATCTCCGTGTGCTCGCATCTCGAGGTGATCCGCCACGGCAACACGATCGTCGCCCGCACGAACCTCGGACGAGCCCAACGGGTGGCGATCGCAGGACACATCGACACCGTGCCGATCAACGGCAACGTGCCGACGAAGGACATCGTGATCGACGGTGTCGCCCACCTCTGGGGCCGCGGAACGGTCGACATGAAGAGCGGCACCGCGGTGCAGCTCAAGCTCGCCGCCGAGCTCACCGAGCCCTCGGTAGACATCACCTGGATGTGGTACGACAACGAGGAGGTCGAGGCGTCGAAGAACGGGCTCGCGCTCCTCGCCGCGGTGCGGCCCGATCTCTTCCGGGCCGACTTCGCGATCCTCGGCGAGCCGTCGAACGGCGAGGTCGAGGGCGGATGCAACGGCACGATGCGTGCGATCGTGCGCACCACCGGCGTCCGCGCGCACGCCGCCCGCGCCTGGATCGGCGAGAACGCCATCCATCGGGCGGCCCCGATCCTCGCGCGTCTGGCCGAGTACCGCGCGAAGGAGATCGCAGTCGACGGACTGCTCTATCGCGAGAGCATGAGCGCCGTCCGGATCACCGGAGGAGTCGCGGGCAACGTGATCCCCGATGCGTGTGAGGTCGAGGTGAACTACCGGTTCGCCCCGAGCAAGTCGGTTGCGGATGCGGAAGCGCACATCCGCAACCTCCTGGCCGGCTTCGACGTCGAGATCACCGACGCCGCGGAAGGTGCGCGGCCCGGTCTCGACGCGCCGATCGCTCAGGACTTCGTCGCTGCGGTCGGCGCCGAGCCGCGCCCCAAGTACGGATGGACCGATGTCGCGCGCTTCTCGGCCCTCGGCATCCCCGCCGTGAACTACGGACCGGGAGACCCGCACCTCGCGCACCACGACGAGGAGCGCGTGCCGCTCGCGCAGATCGACGCCGTCGAGCGAGGACTGCGCGCATGGCTCAGTTCGCGCTGACGGCGACCCGCCGATGGGCGGCGGCGCCGCTGGCGCTGCGGATCGCTGTGATCTACCTCACGGCGCGCGCCGTGACGACGGCGATGATGATCGCGGCGGCGACGCAGTCGACGTCCCTGTCGAGGTTCGGGGCAGAGCCGGGGCTCGCCGACTTCATCGTCGGATGGGATGCGCAGTGGTACTGGCTCGTCGCCGAAGAGGGGTATCCCTCGTCTCTTCCGCTCACCGAATCCGGTGAGGTCGCAGAGAACGCCTGGGCGTTCATGCCGGTGTTCGCTTTCGCCGCCAAGACGGTCGGGTTCGTCTTCGGTTCGTGGGGGATGGGCGCGTTCCTGCTGTCTCTCGTGGCCGGGTACTTCGCGTGTCTCGCGCTGCACCGACTGCTGCGTGATCGCATCGGGGCGCGGGCGACGATGTGGTCGGTGGTGTTCTTCGCCTCCGGCCCGATCGCGGCGATGTTCCAGGTCGGATACGCCGAGACGCTGTTCCTCCTCCTGCTCTTCCTGGCGCTCGACGCGACGATGCGCAGGAACTACGTCTGGCTCTATCTGCTCATCCCCGTGATGGCGTTCACGAGGCCGGGGATCCTCGCATTCGCGCTCTACCTCGGTCTGCACGGCATACTCCGCTGGTGGCGCCGCAGAGAGGACCCGCTCGCCCCGCGGGAGATCGTGCACATCGTGGCGCTCGGCGCCCTCGCCACGGTCACCGGCTTCTCGTGGCAGGTCATCGCCGGCATCGTCACCGGCGACCCTGGCGCGTACCTCGCGACCGAGCTCGCCTGGCGCAGGAACTGGCTCATCGGCGGCGTGGAGGGTTTCGTGCCTTTCGAAGGCTGGATCCAGGCGTCCCAGTTCTGGTTCGCTCAGTGGGGGCTTCCCGGTGCGTGGGGTCCGGCTGCCCTCGCGCTCCTCGTCGTCGCGGCAGGCGCTGCTCTGCTCTACCTGCCGCAGGTGCGCGCCCTCGGCTCCGATCTGAGGCTGTGGAGTGCGAGCTACCTTCTCTACCTGCTCGCCGTCTTCTTCCCCCAGTCGAGTACTTTCCGGTTGCTTCTGCCGTTGAGCCCTGCCTGGGGAGCGCTTGCCGTGCCGCGCTCTCGCCTCTGGCGGCTCGGGGTTCTGGCGGTCTGCCTACTGGGTCAGTGGCTCTGGATTTACCACATCTATGCCCTGGGGAACACGTTCTGGCAGGTGCCGTGAATGTTAAGGCTTGATGCATTTCTTCATAGGGGACATCCAGGTTCCGGTAACACCCGATAAACTGATCGCATACCACCGGAGGAAAAGGAGCCCACGATGGCAGCGATGAAGCCGAGGACCGGAGACGGACCCATGGAGGCCGTAAAAGAAGGACGACTCATCATCGTGCGCGTCCCGCTCGAAGGAGGCGGCCGTCTGGTCGTCTCCGTGAACGACGCAGAGGCGAAGGAACTCCACGACGTGCTGGCAGCCGTCGTGAAGCCCGCCTGATCGAACTCGAATTCGCGCACGCGGATTCACGAAGAGGGCGACGGATCATCGATCCGTCGCCCTCTTCCGTCTGTGCGGGGCGTCGGCGGCTCAGGCCTCGCCGACGCTGATCAGCTGCAGCAGGCCTTCGCCGGAGGTCGAGACGGTCGCGAGCACCGCGGACGACTCCTGGGTCTCCTGCACGAGCGAGCGATAGGCCGAGGTCACCTCGTCACGCTGCACCGGGTCGGCCACTCGTCCGCCACCGAGAATCCGGGGGACCAGGACCATTCCTCCGGTGCGAACCAACCGCAGACCGTGCTCGACGTAGTCGATGACGTTCTCGGGGTCTGCATCGACGAGCACGATGTCATACGACGCCTCGTTCATGCGCGGGAGCACGTCAGCGGCGCGACCCGTGATGAAACGAGCCTTCGTCGGGGGGACTCGGGCGTCGGAGAACGCCTGACGGGCTGCAGCCAGATGCTCCGGTTCGTTGTCGATGGAGGTGAGCACGGCCTGCGGTGCTCCGCGCAGCAGCCAGAGGCCGGAGACGCCTGCCCCGGTGCCGATCTCGACGATCGATCTGGCACCCGTCGCCGCGGCCAGCACGGCGATCTGCGAGCCGACGGCAGCGCTGATCGGCGAGGCGCCGAGTTCGATGGCGTGCGCACGCGCGCGGGCGATCGGCGAAGGCTCCACGATCGACTCGCGGATGAAACGTGCGTTCGCATCGTTCTCGCTCATTGACTGATTCTCCCGACTGAGATATGTGTTCTCCCAGCGTATGCGCTCGGTGCGCGGCACAACGGCAGGCGCGGCGGTAGCCTGGACACATGCAGTTCGGGATCACCTTCGAGAAGCTGCTGCTCATCGGTCTGATCGCTGCGCTGCTCATCGGACCGGAGCGGTTGCCCCGCTACGCCGAGAGCGTCGCGAAGCTCGCTCGGCGCGCCGGCGAGTTCCTCCGCGACACCAAGACGCGCGTCCGCGACGAGATGGGTCCCGACATCGACGACGTCGACTGGCGCAAGCTCGACCCTCGGCAGTACGACCCCAGGCGCATCATCCGCGACGCCCTCTTCGAGGACGACACGGCGCCAGGGCCCGCCCAGGCGGAGGCTGTCGTCGCCGAGCCGACGGTGAAGCCCGTGCGGATACCGAGGGTGCGCCCCGAGTTCTCTCTCGCGAGTCCGCCGCCGTTCGATCCCGAAGCCACGTGACTCGGACGAGGCCGTCTCCCGCCCTGATCGCGGTCAGTCGATCCTCGACCGGAGCGTCGCGATGTCATCGTCTGACAACAGCGCACGCGGGACCGCCGTCATCGCAGACGCCCCGCGGAGCGTGAAGAGCACGGCATGTCGGCCGGCCCGCACGCTCTGGAAGGTGCTGTACGCGATGTCCGACGATCGGCTGCCGGCTCCGACATGAAGAGCGCTGTCGTCGAGCCGAAGCCACACGGTGCTGCCGGGAGGAGTGGCGGCCCGAACAGCGCGTCTGGCACCGACGACCGTCATGACGACGGCATAGACCATGAGGGCGATGCTGGCGACGGGCAGCAGACCCGCCAGGCCCTGGGCGCCGCGCATGGCGGTGAGATTGAGGATGCTGACGACGAATGCCGCGAGGAGGGCGATCCACATCACGATCGCGACGGGGCGGGTGAGGGCGTAGATCGCGGCGTCGCGTGCCATGCCCCTCAGCAGCTGTTCGTCGACGGCGAGAGCCACGACCGTGCTAGCCCAGGGTCATGGGGAGCGATCGGCCGGCGAGGCCTCGCCCCTGAGTCGCGAGGGATGCTGCGAGATCCCGGATCGCGACGGCGGCCGCGTCCCCGGGGGCGCTGAGCACCACGGGCACGCCTTCGTCGCCTCCCGTCCGAAGCGCGGGGCTGAGGGGGATCGATGCGAGCAGGGGCGCGGGCTGCGTCTCCGACAGCGCGTCGGCCACTGCCGCGCCGCCGCCGGAGCCGAACAGGTCGACCACGGTGCCGTCCGGAAGAGTGAGGGCGCCCATGTTCTCGACCACGCCGATCACCCGCTGTCCGGTCTGACGGGCGACCAGCCCGCTGCGGATCGCCACGTCGGATGCTGCCGTCTGCGGTGTCGTGACGACCAGCACCTCGGCGTGGGGCAGCAGCTGCCCGATCGAGATGGCGATGTCACCGGTGCCGGGAGGCATGTCGATCAGCAGGATGTCGAGGTCGCCGAAGAACACGTCGGTCAGGAACTGCTGCACGGTGCGGTGCAGCATCGGTCCGCGCCAGGCGACCACGGCTTCGCCGTCACGGAGGAACATGCCGATCGAGATGGTCTTCACGCCGTGGGCGACCGGCGGAAGCATGAGGTCGTCGATGCGCGTGGGCTGCGTTCCGGCGGGGATGCCGAGGAGCCCCGGGATCGAGAAGCCGTGCACGTCGGCGTCGACAAGGCCGACCGAGAGCCCCTGAGCGGCGAGCGCCACGGCGAGGTTCGCGGTCACAGTGGACTTGCCCACGCCGCCCTTGCCACTCGAGACCAGGATCACCCGAGTGAGGGAGTCCGGGCCGAAGGGCATCTGGCGAGGGGGCCGCCCGTCACGGAGCTTCTCGGTGAGCGCCTTGCGCTCGGACGGTGTCATCACGCCGACCTCGACGTCCACCTCGGCGATGCCGTGCACCGATGCGGCCGCGGCGCGGACATCGGATTCGATGCGGGCCGCTGCCGGACAGCCCACGATCGTCAGCACGATCGCGACGTGCGCGTGTGCTCCATCGACACTGATCTCTCTGACCATGTCGAGGTCGCCGATGGGGCGGCGCAGCTCGGGGTCGGTGACAGCGGCGACGGCCGCTCGGACGGAGTCGGATGAGCTCATGATGATGTGGAGCGACCGCGGGGGCGTCGCTCGATCCCCTCGTCGTCCTGCTCGCCGAGCTCGGCGAGCAGCGCCTTGAGCTCGTGGCGCAGCACATCGCGGGTCACGACCTGGTTGTTGCGCTCTTCGAGCGACATCCGCAGTGCGACGATCTCCCGCGCGAGGTACTCGGTGTCGGCGAGGTTGCGCTCGGCGCGCTGGCGATCCTGCTCGATCTGCACGCGGTCGCGGTCGTCCTGGCGGTTCTGCGCGAGGAGGATCAGAGGGGCAGCGTACGACGCCTGCAGCGACAGCATGAGAGTGAGGGCCGTGAAGCCGAGCGCGGCGTCGTCGAATCGCAGGTGGTCGGGCAGCAGGGTGTTCCAGCAGATCCAGAGCACGCAGAACAGAGTGAGGATGAGCAGGAACGCCGGGGTGCCCATGGCGCGGGCGACCCATTCGGTGAAACGGCCGAAGCGATCGCGTGACGTCGGCCGCTGCCGAGGGGTGCCCCGGCCGAGCGGGGCGTCGAGCTGGGAGGAGCGAGAGCGCGAGCGGGGCATCAGCGCACCTCCTTCGCGATCGTCGCCTCGTCGCTGTCATGCGTGCGCCAGTCGTCGGGCAGCAGATAGTCGAGGACGTCGTCGATGCTGATCGCGCCGACCAGCCGATGGGCGGCGTCGATCACCGGAAGCGAGACCAGATCGTAGCTCGCGAGCATCCTGGCCACCTCGGCCGCCGACGCGGTGACGCGCGCGGGGTCGAGGCTGTCGTCCATGATCGCGCCGAGACGCTCGTGCGGCGGGTAGCGCAGCATCCTCTGGAAGTGCACCATGCCGAGCAGTCTGCCGGTCGGCGTCTCGAAGGGCGGCAGGGTCACGAACACGGCTGCGGCGAGGGCCGGGTGCAGCTCGTGACGCCGGATGAGCGCCAGCGCCTCGGCCACGGTGGCGTCGGCGGAGAGGATGATGGGCTCGGGCGTCATGAGACCGCCGGCTGTGTCAGGGCCGTAGCGCAGCAGCATCCTGACGTCCTCGGCCTCTTCCGGCTCCATCAGTTCGAGCAGCTGCTCGAGACGATTCGGCGGCAGCTGGGCGAGGAGGTCTGCGGCGTCGTCCGGCTCCATCTGGTCGAGGATGTCGGCGGCTCGCTCATCGCCGAGGCGGTCGAGGATGTGCACCTGCTCGTCCTCGGGCATCTCTTCGAGAGCATCGGCGAGACGATCGTCGGAGAGCTCCTCTGCGACCTCGATCATGCGCTGCTGCGGCAGATCGAGCAGAGTGTTCGCGAGGTCGGCGGCGTGCAGTTCGGAGTAAGAGGCCACGAGCTGCTCGGCCGACTGCGACTCGCCGGGCGAGCGCTGCTCGGCGACCTCGCTCCAGGCGGCGAAGGTCGTCGGGCCCTTCGCGAACGGAGACGCGCTCGTCTTCGGGCGACGGAGGAAGAGCTGGCTGACGGCCCACTCGCCCAGGCGGTTCGGCTCGATGGCGACATCTTCGATCACAGCCGTGCCGGTGCCGTCGACGAGGCTGACGCGTCGACCGAGGAGCTCTGCGAGAACCCTCACCTCGCCGGCACGGGGCGAGAAGCGGCGAACGTTGATGAGCCCGGTGCTGATGACCTGGCCCGCACGGATCGACGTCACCCGGCCTATCGACAGGAAGACGTGTCGGCGTCCGGGGATCTCGACGACGAGTCCGATGACACGCGGGGCGGCCGTACTTCGGTACACGATGACGACATCTCGGACCTTGCCGAGCCGGTCGCCCACGGGATCGAAGACGGCGCAGCCTGCCAGGCGCGCGGCGAATACCCGTTGTGTGCTCACTCGTCCAGCGTAGTGCGCGGGGTCGTGCTGCGGCCTCTGGCTGGCCGAGGCACGACACACTCCCGGCCCTGTCACCACAAGGCATGGAACAATGGCGGGATGAGCATGCTGAACCGTCCAGCTGACAGCCGCGATGAGGGCGAGATCGTCGCCTCCACCCGCGATTACGAAGGCGCCCAGAAGACGGTGTCGAAACTGATCGCCCAGGAGGTGCCGGCCCGAGACATCGCGATCATCGGGCAGAGCGTCCGGACGGTCGAGCGCATCACCGGGCGACTCGGCTATGCCGCCGCCGCACGATCGGGTGCGATCAACGGAGTCCTCATCGGCCTCTTCCTCTCGGCGATCCTCGTGATCGGCAACCCCGAGGTGCCGATCCAGCTCTTCGTCGGGTTCGTCTTCATCGGCGTCGCGCTCGGAATGCTCCTCAGCCTGGTGACGTACGCGATCGTGCGTCGGCGCCGCGACTTCGCGAGCGTCACCCAGTTCGCCGCAGACCACTATGAGGTGCGAGTGCAGACGACATCGCTCGCGAAGGCGCGTCTCGCCCTGGGCGGGGCCAAGCCCGCACCGGTGCGTGCGCCCGTCGACCTGGACGAGCCGCCGAGGTACGGCGAGCGCATCGCTCCGGGCGGCCAGCCCGCTCCTGCGCCTCCGGCAGGGCCTCCCGTCTCGCCCGAGGCCCCGACTCCCGGAGCCGGACCGACCCCGCCGCTCGGCGGCCCCGAGGCCGCTCCGGAAGAGCCCACGGTTCCGCCGCGCCCCGCAGATCCGACCGCGCCTCCGATCGACTCGCCTGACCCGGGTAAGCCCGGTCATCCGCCCACTTCGACGGGAACCATCTGATGTCCGACGCACAGCGCGAGGCCGACTCCTCTGGGACGCCCGCACACCCCGCGGTGCCTCCTGTTCCTCCCGCACCTGTCATGCCTCCCGCACAGGGGCCGGTGCCGCCCGCACCCGTGTACGGCTACGCTCAGCCCCAGACCCCGGGGCATGCGCAGCAGCCTGCGCCGCAGCCTCCGGGATACGCTCCCCCCGCGGCTCCAGGTCACGCTCCGGCGCCTCAGCAGCCGGTCGGATATGCCCCGCCGCAGACGCCTCCTTCCCAGGGGTATCAGGCACAGGGCTATCAGGCACAGGGCTATCAGGCACAGGGCTATCAGGCACAGGGCTACCCGGCACAGGGCTATCCGGTCGGCACGTATCCCGCTGCCGTGCCCCCGCGCGGCCTTCTCCCGTGGGCTCTCGGCCTTCTGATCCTGATACCGTTCCCGTTCGTCGGCGGATTCGCCTCAGGGATCGCCATGGCCGTCAGCGGCGGATCGTCGCGTCGCTTCGGAGGCGTGGCCAGTGAGAACGCTCGGGCCGCCGCGAACTGGGGTCTGACGTACCTGCTGGTGTCGACGGTCCTGCTCATCTCGCATTTCGTGATCCTGTTCTCCCTCACGGCCGATTCTCCGTCGAGCGGGTTCTACCCCATCGGTATCCCGATCACGATCTACTTCGCGCTGTCGGTCTTCCACGTCGTCCTGGTCATCATGGGCATGGTGAAGGCTTCGAGCGGCAAGGTCATGAGGGTGCCGTTCGCGATTCCCTACCTGCGCGCCTGATGGTCGAGATCCTCGTCGATCTGCCCGCCGGTCCGGCCACCGTCTCGGCGGACTGGTCGGCGGGGGACAGCGGATCGACCGTGATCGTCGCGCACGGCGCGGGCACCGGCAAAGACCACCCCTTCCTCACCGGCTTCGCCGAAGAGCTCGCCTCCCGGGGACACTCCACGCTGCGGTTCAACTTTCCGTACGTCGAGCAGGGGCGTCGGATGCCGGGACCGGCGACGCACGCGATCGCGACCTGGAACGCCGTGGTCGCCTTCGCGCGCGGGCAGGACCCGGCTGCGGCGATCTGGGCGACCGGCAAGTCGTACGGCGGGCGGATGGCGTCCATGGCCGTCGCGCAGGGACTCTCCGTCGACGGGCTCGCGTACCTGGGGTACCCGCTGCACGCGCCTGGCAAGCCGGAGAAGCCGCGGGCCGAGCACCTTCCGACCATCAGCGTTCCGCAGCTGTTCATCGAGGGCACGAACGATCCGTTCATCCAGCCTGTGACGCAGTTCGAGGAAGTCGTCTCGACCTGTCAGGACGCCCGCGTCGTCTGGATCGAGGGCGGCGGTCACACCTTCGAAGTGAAGGGGCATAAGCGCCCGGCGTCCGAGATCGGCGCGTCGCTCGCACCGTTCGTCTCGGACTTCGTGCGGCAATCGTGAAGGGCCTGCACCACGTCGAGATCTGGGTGCCCGACATCGATGAAGCCTCGGGCAGCTGGGGCTGGCTGCTGGAACGGCTCGGTCTCGACCTCACCGGCGAGTGGCCAGGTGGGCGCACCTGGTCGGCGGAGGACGCGTACGTGACGGTGACGACGTCACCGAACCTCACACGCGCCGATCACGACCGCCGTCGCGCCGGGATGAATCACCTGGCGTTCTGGGGCGGCACCCGGGCAGAGGTCGACGCGATCATCGGCGATGCCGAGGCACATGGATGGCGTCCGCTGTATCAGGACCGGTATCCGCATGCAGGCGGGCCGGATCACTATGCGGGGTGGGTCGAGAACGACCAGGGATTCAAGGTCGAGATCGTCGCGGATGCGCCCGCGTAGGCATCACCCGACGCAGCGGTGCCCGTGGTGCGTACGCGCTCGATCGGCAGGTGGGCGAGCGCCGGAAACCGCTGGGCGATCAGTCGCCCAGCGGTCTCCTCGGTGAGCTCGAGTTCGTCCTCGTGCACGCAGCCGGCTCAGCTCTGGACGCGGGCGATCCAGGCCTCGACCTCGTCGGCGGTGCGCGGGATGTCGGCGGAGAGATTGACCGGACCGTCCTGGGTCATCAGGATGTCGTCCTCGATGCGCACCCCGATACCGCGGTACTCAGCGGGCACGGTGAGGTCGTCGATCTGGAAGTAGAGACCGGGCTCGATCGTGAACACCATGCCGGGGGCGAGGATGCCGTCGTAGTACATCTCCCGACGGGCCTGAGCGCAGTCGTGCACATCGATGCCCAGATGGTGCGACGTGCCGTGCACCATGTAGCGACGGTGCTGTCCACCGGCATCCGCATCCAGCGCCTCCTGCGCGGTCACCGGAAGCAGACCCCATTCTGCGACGCGGGCGGCGATCACGCGCATGGCGGCCTCGTGCACCTCGCGGAAGCGCACGCCGATCCGCGCGGCGGCGAACGCGGCATCCGCGGCCTCGCGCACGGTCTCGTACACCCGGCGCTGCACCTCGGTGAAGGTGCCGGAGACCGGGAGCGTGCGGGTGATGTCTGCGGTGTACAGGCTGTCTGCCTCGACGCCGGCATCCACGAGGATCAGGTCTCCGGGCACGACCGTTCCGTCGTTGCGGGTCCAGTGCAGGTAGCAGGCATGAGGGCCGGATGCGGCAATCGTGTCGTAGCCCTCGCCGTTGCCGTCTTCGCGAGCGCGCCGGTGGAACACACCCTCCACGACCCGCTCGCCTCGGGCGTGCGCGATCGCGTCGGGAAGCGAACGGATGACGTCTTCGAAGCCCTGAGCGGTGATGTCCACTGCCCTGCGCATCTCGGCGATCTCGTACTCGTCCTTGACGAGACGAAGTTCTGAGACGAAGCGCGTGAGGTCGTCGTCCTCCTCGAGCACGAGCTCGCCCTCGGCGCTCGAGAACTCTGCGAGGTGCTCGGTCGCGACATCGAGGTCTGCGGCGACCCCGGCGAGCGACGGGCGAGGGCCGATCCAGAACTCGCCGACGGTGGCATCCGCGTAGAACTCGGTCGTGGTGCGGTCGGCGCGCTCTCGGAAGTAGAGCGTCACGTCGTGACCCGAGTCGGTCGGCTCGAACACGAGGATCGAGTCGGGTTCGGCATCCGATGCCCAGCCGGTGAGGTGCGCGAAAGCGGAGTGTGCGCGGTACGGGTAGTCCGTGTCATTGCTGCGCTGCTTGAGCGAGCCGGCCGGAATGACCAGACGCTTGCCGGGGAAGGCGGCGGAGACGGCGGCGCGGCGCACGGCGGCGAACGGCGCCTGTGCGCGGGGCGCGGGAATCGACTCGGGTCGCTCGGCCCATCCCGTCGAGATCGTGTCGAGGAATCCGCGCGGGAAGGGCTGCTTCCGGTTCGTGGTCGTGGCTTCGACGGGGGTCTCTGTGGTGGGCTCTGCGATCGTGTCGCCTTCTGCGGTGCTCATCCCTCCAGTCTGTCACCTGTGCGACGACCGCGGGATGTCAGCCTGCGGGCTCGAGCTGCACGACGAGGCCGCGATGGTCGCTGCCACCGCCGCCGCCGATCACGACCGATCCGGTGGTCGTCCAGCTGGGCGATGCCATGACGTGGTCGATCGGCGTGCTCAGCAGCGCCGGCAGCGAGCTCGGCCAGGTTCCGCTGAGACCGTTGCCTGATCGAGTGGCCGCGTCGCGGCAATAGCCCATGTCGCCGCCGTCGACGCCGAGTCCCGCCATGTGGTCGATCGTCGCGTTGAAATCCCCGGCGAGGATGAAGTCGCCCGCAGGGCATTGGTCGGCGATCCAGCGCAGATCGCTCTGCCATTGCGCCATGTCGTCCATGCGAGGTGCGACGGCATGCACGGCGACGATCGTCGGACCCTGGCCATCGACCGGCATCAGCACTGCACTGGGCACAGAGCCGGTGTTGTTCGAGCCGTCCTCCGACGATGCGATCACGGAGTACTCACCGAGGTCGGGGGAGACCAGGACGGTCGTGTGCCACGACTTGGGACCGTCGACGACGTCGGGTTTGAACTGCACGTGGTGCACCCACATCGGGTGATCCTGGTCACGCAGCAGCACGGCGACCTGCTCTCCGACCTCCTCCGTGGTCTCGGGCAGTGCGATGATGTCGGCGCCTCGATCCACGATCTCGCGGGCGATCTCCTCGGCAGACACCTCGTCACCGGCGGTGTTCCAGGTGAGCACCCTGATGCTCGAATCCGTCGCCGCGGGAAGAGTGTCCGCACCGAAACCGCGTAGGAAGCCGATGGCTCCGGTCGCCCCCGCCCCGAGCAGCGCGACGATCAGGACCGATGCCGCGAAGCCACGCAACGGCTTCGCGAGGAGGAAGAGCAGCGACAGTGCCGCGATGACGAGGAACGCTGCGAGCACGACTCCACGGGCGGCGACGATCTGCGCGAACGGGAAGGTCTGCTCGAGGCGGAAGAACTGCGGCCACACCATGACTGCCGTCGCGATCGCGAACAGCACGGTGAAGAGGATCCCCAGTAGTCGAAACATCTCCTCCAGCCTAGAAGTCCTCTCTGTGAACTCCCTAGAGCGACGGCATGCGCGACCGGGGTCTGCCGTCGTCGGTACGCTCGGAGCATGGCCACCGCTCGCTCCCGCCGTTTCGCCGGTCCGTCCGACCTGCACATGCACTCCAATCACTCGGACGGCACGGAGGCGCCCGCCGAGGTCGTGCATCAGGCGCGGCGGTTCGGGGTGCGCACGATGGCGCTGACCGATCACGACCGCACCACGGGGTGGGATGAGGCCGCAACGGCGGCGACCGAGCTCGGGATGACGTTCATCCCCGGCATGGAGCTCTCGGCGAAGCACGAATGGCGCAGCGTGCACGTGCTGGGCTATCTGTTCGACCCGCTCGACGAGGCGCTCACAGCCGAGACCGACCGGATCCGAGGGGATCGAATCGGCCGAGCCGAGCGGATCGTCCGCAGCATCGGTCGCGATTACGACCTCGACTGGGACGATGTCCTCGCCCAGACCACCCTCGACGCGACGGTCGGCCGCCCGCACATCGCCGACGCTCTCGTCGCACGAGGGATCGTCCGCGATCGTACCGAGGCGTTCGACGGGATCCTGCACCCGCGCGAGGGCTACTACGAACCGCACTACGCGCCGGATCCGCTCACAGCGGTGCGTCTGATCACGGACGCCGGAGGAGTGGCGATCATCGCACATCCCGCGACGGTCGCCCGCGATCATATGATGCCGCTGCATTTCATCGAGCGGCTGATCGCTGCGGGCTTGGGCGGATTCGAGATCGATCACCGTGAGAACACCGCGTCGGGCAAGAAGGCGCTGCATGCGATCGCGGCGAAGCACGACCTGATCATCACGGGATCGAGCGACTACCACGGCACCGGAAAACCGAATCTGCCCGGCGAGAACACGACCTCCGACGAGATGGTGCAGCGGCTCATCGAGCGCGCGACCGGAACCTCACCGCGATACGCCTGACCTCGGGTGTTCTGCCGCCTGCTTCTTGCGGTGCGCCCAGGCGAGACAGCAGAGGGGGCGGATGCCGCTGCTGTAGCATCCGCCCCCTCTGAGGTCTTTCAGGCTCCGGTGACCGGAGCTGCTCCCGTGCCGCCCGAGCCGCCACGACGGCGGCGGCGACGACGCGCCGGGGCGGGCTTGCCGTCGTGGTGCTCCTTGCCGGCGCCGTCATGGGTGCCGGCGCCCTCGGCGCTGCGATCAGCTGACTGTGCGGACTGCGAGCCATCGGCAGGAGCCTCTGAAGCGCCTTCTGCGAACGTGGAACCCACCGGGGTCGAACCGCCACGGCGACGGCGACGGCGACGGGTGCCGCCCTCGTCGGTGCCCTCTGCTGCGACGTCCGCTGCCCGCTCTGGGCGCGGAGCCCGCTCGGTCTTCACCGACTGCGTCTTCGGAGCCGACACGAGGCGGCCCTTCGTGCCCGCGGGAATGTCGAGGTCCTCGAACAGGTGCGGGCTCGACGAGTACGTCTCGGTGGGGTCGGGCTGACCGAACTCGAGGGCGCGGTTGATCAGCGCCCACTTGTGCAGGTCTTCCCAGTCGACGAACGTCACGGCGATGCCGGTCTTGCCCGCGCGCCCGGTGCGGCCGACGCGGTGCAGGTACGTCTTGTCCTCGTCGGGGATCGTGTGGTTGATCACGTGGGTGACGTCATCGACGTCGATACCGCGGGCGGCGACGTCGGTCGCGACCAGCACGTCACGCTTGCCCGCCTTGAAGGCCGCCATCGAGCGCTCGCGCTGATCCTGGCCCATGTCGCCGTGCACGCCGCCGACATTGAATCCGCGGTCGGAGAGCTCGTCGACCAGACGCTGCGCGGCGCGCTTGGTGCGCGTGAAGATGACGGTCTTGCCGCGACCCTCGGCCTGCAGGATGCGGGCGATGATCTCGTCCTTGTCGAGCGAGTGCGCCCGGTAGACGAGGTGCTTGATGTTCGCCTGAGTGAGGCCCTCATCGGGGTCGCTGGCGCGGATGTGGATCGGGTTCGACATGAATCGCCGAGCGAGCGCGACGATCGGGCCGGGCATGGTCGCCGAGAACAGCTGCGTGTGCCGCACCGCAGGGACCTTCTGGAAGATCTTCTCGATGTCGGCGAGGAAGCCGAGGTCGAGCATCTTGTCGGCCTCGTCGAGCACGACCTCTGTCGCGTTGGACAGGTCGAGCAGGCGCTGGCCGGCGAGGTCGATCAGACGACCCGGCGTGCCGACGACGATCTGCGCCCCGGCCTTGAGCTGGTCGATCTGACCCTCGTACGCCTTGCCGCCGTAGATCGCGACGACGCTGGTCGAACGGTTGCTCGTGAGCAGGTCGATGTCCTCGTACACCTGCACTGCGAGCTCGCGGGTGGGGACGACGATGAGCGCCTTGACGCCGTGCTCGGGGTCGAGTCCCAGTCGCTGCACGACGGGGATGCCGAATCCGAAGGTCTTGCCGGTGCCGGTCTTGGCCTGGCCGATGATGTCCTGGCCGGGAAGGCCGAGGGGGATGGTCTGCTCCTGGATCGGGAAGGCGTCGACGATGCCCTTGGCGGCGAGTGCGTCGATGATGTCCTGATCGATTCCGAGATCAGCGAAGGTTGTCAATGTTCAGATTGCCTGTCCGGCGACCTGCGAGGATCGCCACGTTCACGGATCCACGCCGTCTTTGTGCCACAGGCGCGGGCCCCGCTCCGACGGCGGGGACACCGACAGCCTACCCGAGGGGGTGGTGGCGCCCGGAAGGACCCCTTCGTCCGAGTATTGTGAACCCCGTGGTGAACTGGTTCTGGAAGCGTAGGACGCCCCGGCGCACACTGACGTTGCGCAGTCGAGGGGATCAAGGCGCGGCGACGCGTGTCGACTTCGCCGAACTCGCACCGGAGCTCCCACGATTCCTCGGGCAGGCCGCGTACCTCCAGCTGGGGTACTTCGAGACACTCACCCGACTGATCAGGGCGACGCCCGAACTCTCCGAGAAGGAATCCCTGTCGCGTGCGGCCGGCGCTGCGCTGACGAAGCATCGGGCCATCGTCGACCTGATCGCCGAGCGCGGTGACGATCCGACGCAGCTCATGCTCCCGTTCCGTGAGAATCTCGATGCGTTCCGTCGCAAGACGATCGGGGCGCGTCCGCGCGAGACGCTGCTGGCCGTCTACATCACCGCAGGGATGTTGGACGACTTCTACTTCGCGCTCGCCTCGAGCTACGGCGAGACGGGCGAGCGGGTGGCGGCCATCCTGGCCGAGGACGATGCGCGCCACGAGATCGTCGCGATCATCCAGGAGACCATCGACGGCGACGGCGAATGGCGGTCGCTGCTCTCGATGTGGGCGCGTCGTCTGGTGGGGGACACGATTCTGGTGTGTCGCTCGGCGCTGCGGCAGCCCGAGCTCGCGGCCATGAGCGAAGACCGTGTCGAGCTGGTCTACACCGAGCTCATGGGCGCGCACGCCCGCCGCATGGATGCGATGGGTCTCGCCTCGTAGACCGAGGCGTTCAGATGCCGAGTGCGGCCTTGGCCGACGCGTCGGACCGGCGCCGTGAGGCGACGATCGCGACGGTGGCCCCTGCGGCGATGACGACGGAGCCGACGATGCTCGCGACCCACAGCCAGATGCTGCCCTCTCCGACGCCGAGCCACTGAAGGCCCGTGTAGAGGAGCGCGGCGACGGCGGTGGCGATCGCGGGAGTCAGGACGACTCCGCGCAGCTCGCGGCCACCGATCATGTAGTGGGCCGCGATGCCGAGCGCGCACGCTCCGACGAGAGCGAGGAGGATGTACATCGTGGCGTCAGGCGAAGAAGCCGACGCGACGAGACTCCTCGGTGCCGAGCTCGATGTAGGCGAGGTTCGCGGTCGGAACCAGGTAGGAGTTGCCCTTCACATCGGCGAAGCTCAGGTGAGAGGTGTTCTGCTCGAGAGCCGAGGACACCTGCGTGCGGACCTCGTCCGCGCTCGAAGCGGTCTCGAAGCTGAGCTCGCGGCCGGTGTTGATGATGCCGATGCGGATTTCCACGCGTACTCCTGTTTTCCAGTCGACGATGCTGTGGTCGAGTCGACCTCGGAGGCCGACGACTGCGCCCAACTCTACCGGGCGGCGAGACGACCGGATCCGCCGATCGGGCCCGTTTCGCCCTGAGCGCACAGCGTCGTGGGACGGCGGCGGGCGGCGATGTCCGTGCGCCGCAGTAGCGTGGAGGACATGACAGATGACGCCGCGCAGAACGCCGTGATCGGTGCAGACGCGTCGGCATCAGGCGTCATCATCGGGGCGCCGGGCACAGGCAAGACCCGCACGCTCACCGAGCGCGTGGTGCATCTGCTCGACGCTGTCGGGATGCGTCCGGAGCAGCTGCTCGTCCTCACGCCGAGCAGGCAGGCGGCCACCGCGTTGCGCGACCGCATCGGAGTCAGGATCGGTCAGGCCACGCCCGGCCCGTTGGCCAGGTCGCTCGGGTCGTTCGCCTTCCAGGTCGTGCGCGGAGCGATGGTGCGCGCAGGAGCAGAGCCGCCGGCCCTGCTGACAGGGGCGGACCAGGACCGCCTGATCGCCGAGCTGCTCGCGGGCGATGCGGAAGATGAGCGCATCGAGTGGCCGCAGGCGCTGAGCCCCGCGGTCCGCGCATCGAAGGGCTTCCGTTCCGAGCTTCGAGCGTTCCTCGCCGAGTGCGTCGAGCTCGGTGCGCAGCCCGAGGAGCTGCGCGCGGCCGACGATGCCGCGTGGTCGGCCGTCGCCGACTTCCTCGTCGAATACCGCGCTGTGCTCGACCTGGCGCGGGCATCTCACCGAGACGCCGCAGATCTGCTCGCCGAGGCGCGCACGATTCTCCAGACGGCAGAGCCGGCCGAGCTGGGGCCGCTCGCCGATCTCAAGGCTGTGCTCATCGACGACGCGCAAGAGCTGACACGCGGTGGAATCGCGGTGGTCGAGGCGTTGCGCGCGCGAGGCACGGCGGTGCTCGCGTTCGGCGATCCCGATATCTCCTCCGGAGCCTTCCGCGGAGCGAGCCCAGAGCTGTTCGCTCAGCTCGCGGCCGCGCTCGGCGAGGTGCACGTCCTCGACCGGCCCCACCGGCAGGTGCCGGCTCTCACGGCGCTGACCCGCACCGTCACGCAGGCGATCGGGGCGTCAGGCCGCGTCGACCACCGGCGCGCCCCCGAACCGCTCGAGGCCCGGGCGCCGGGCGCCCCCACCGACGTCAGCACCTTCGTCGCGCCGTCGCCGCACGAAGAACTCGACCGCATCGCGGGGGTCATGCGCGAATGGCACCTCACCGACGACGTTCCCTGGGATCGCATCGCCGTGATCGCGCACGACACCCGCCAGGTCACACAGCTCGAGTCCGAACTCGCGGCGCGCGAGATTCCGACGAGGGCCGCGGGCGTGCAGCGTCCCCTCGGCTCTGAGCCGATCGTGCGCGACATCGTCGGCATCGTGCGGCTGGCCCTCACCGCGCCTGACGACCGGACCACGCAGGACTGGGAGGAGGCGCTCCGCACGCCTTTCGGCGGCATGGATGCGATCGGCCTCCGGCGCCTTCGCGCACGTCTGCGTCATGTCGAACTCGACCTCGGCGGATCCACCCCGGCTCGCGAGCTGCTGCGCCAGGCATTGGCTTCGCCCGACCACTTCACTCTCATCGATGCGCAGGAATCCCGCCTGGCTGCACGCTTCGCCTCGACCATCGCCGAGGTGGCGACCGCGGCGGACGCCGGCGAGACGATCCATGATCTGCTCTGGAGAGTCTGGGATCAGTCCAGGGCGGTCGATGGGCGCAAGCTCCAGGTCGCGTGGCGTGAGATGTCGCTGCAGCCCAGCGGTGCGGAGACCGCAAGAGCCCTCGACGCTCTCGTGTCGTTGTTCGGTGCGGCGAAGCGATTCGTCGAGCGCACCCCGAACGAGAAGCCCGAGGCGTTCGTGCGCGACATCCTCGACAGCGAGGTGCCCGAAGACTCGCTGGCGAGTCCCGATCGGCCAGGTCGGGTGACCCTGCTCACTCCGGCGACTGCGCTGGGCACCGAGTTCGACGCCGTCGTCGTCGCCGGCGTGCAGGACGGCATCTGGCCGAACGTGCGACTGCGCGGCGGGATGCTGCAGACCTGGCGTCTCGCTGATGCGCTGCTCGCCGCTCGCGCCGGAACAGCAGAGAACCCGCCCGAGACGCTCGACCGGCGTCGCGCGGCCCTTCACGATGAGCTGCGTCTCTTCGTGCGCGCGATCTCCCGCTCCCGCCGCAGACTCCTGATCACCGCGGTCGACGACGATGACCTGACGCCCAGTCCGTTCTTCGGGTTCCTCCCTCCTCCTGATCCACCAGAGCTGCATGCCTCGGCGGAGCATCCGCTCACTCTGCGGGGGCTCGTCGCACGGCATCGCCGAGTGCTGACGACCTCGACGTCCCCTGGTGCGCGAGGGCACGCGTCTGCGCAGCTGGCGGTGCTCGCGAGGGAGGGCGTGCCTGGCGCAGACCCTGCCGAGTGGTACGGCGTGACTCCGCCGACGACCGACGCCCCACTGCACGACCTCGCGGTCGACGCCGCTCGGGTGTCGCCGTCGCGCATGGAGTCCTTCGAGGAGTGCGAGTTGAACTGGGCTGTCTCCGCGCTCGGCGGCGACACCGTCATGCCGCCGTCGGCGGGGATCGGCACGATCATCCACGAGGCGATGGAGCAGGTGCCCGAGGGGGAACTGGATCGCCTGCGCGAAGTTCTCGCCGAACACTGGCCCGAGCTCGACTTCGAGACCGCCTGGATCGGCAGGAAGGAGCGCCGCCGGGCCGACCTGTACATCGATCGACTGCACAGCTACCTCTCGGACGTGAGCGAGGAGGGCGGTCGCGTGATCGCCGGCGAGGTCGAGTTCCGGTTCGCGGTCGAGGTCCCCGAAGAGGTCGGGGCTCCGCCGACCGTCCGCGCGACGAGCACCGAGCCGGACCCTCATCCGCACCATGCGGTCGTTCACGGTTTCATCGACAGGGTCGAGGCGTACACCGCAGGGGGCGGGGAGCACGCGAAGGCGCGAGGGCAGAGGTGGACACGAATGGCCGATGCGCCGGGGGGAGAGCGCGTCGTGGTCGTCGATCTGAAGACGGGAAAGTACGAGCCGGAGAGCGAGCAGAAGGTGGCGGACCACGCGCAGCTCGCCGCATACCAGGTGGCTGTGCAGGAGGGTCTCATCGCAGGAGCGGATCCGGCGGCACTGGCCGGTGCGCGGCTCGTCCTGGTGGCCAAGACGCTGGCCGGGAGCGACTTCCGTGTCGCGCACCAGCACACTCTCGCCGGTGAAGAGCGAGTGCAGTTCCTCGGTCGCATCGCCGAGGCCGCTCGAGGCATGTCGGCGTCGAGCTTCACCGCTCACGTCGAGGCGCACTGCGCAGACACCCAATGGCGCGTCCAGCCGTGCCGCATCCACACCGTCGCCGCGGTGAGCGCGTGACGGCGTGGACGGGAGCGGGGAACGGGATCTCTGCACTGGATGTCGCCGCCGCGCTCGGTCTGCCGCCGCCCACCGAGGCACAGCAGCGGGTGATCGAGTCGCCGCCGGCGCCGGCTCTCGTGATCGCGGGAGCGGGCAGCGGCAAGACCGAGACGATGGCCGGTCGCGTCGTCTGGCTCGTAGCGAACGGGCACGTTCGTCGTGATCAGATCCTCGGGCTGACCTTCACACGCAAGGCTGCGGGTGAGCTCGCGGAGCGGATCGGGATCCGGCTCGCGCTCATCGACGAATACGGGAGAAGGGGCCTGCTGCCGCACCTGCCCGAGATCGTCGCGAGCAACGCGCTCGACAGGGTGTCGAAGGCTGCGAACGGTCGTCAGCGCGACGTCGTCAGATCGCAGGTGCTCGACGAACTCGCCGAGCGGTTCGGGACCGCGGGTGACGCGGTCGCGCTTTCGGCCGAGGACCTGTTGATCCGCCCGAAGGTGTCGACCTACAACGCGTTCGCGGACGGCATCGTGCGAGAGCACGCGGCGCGCATCGGACGCGATTCCGACGTGGCCATGCTCAGCCAGGCAGCGTCCTGGATGCTGGTGCGCGACGTCGTGCTGCGCGCCGACCTGCCTGAGCTGGAGCAGATAGACCGATCGGTGGCGGGAGTGGTCGACGCGGTTCAGCGCCTGGCCGGCGACTCTCTCGACCACAGGGTCGACCTGGACCGCGCGGATCGGATCGCGCTGCGCCAGGCCGAGGCGTTCGAACCGTACAGGAGCAATGCGGATGTCGCGACGGCGGTGGCGAACCTGCGCGCCCTTCCCGCCCTGTCGGTTCTGGTCCGCGAGTACATCGCCGAGAAGGAGCGACGCGGCGTGCTGGACTTCGCCGACCAGGTCAGCGGTGCCTACGACATCGTGGAGTCGTCGCCCGATGTGCGCGACGACCTGCGACAGCAGCATCAGGTCGTGCTCCTGGATGAGTACCAGGACACCTCTGTGATCCAGACGCAGTTCCTCGCGCGGCTGTTCCGCGACTCGGCCGTGATGGCGGTGGGCGACCCCCACCAGTCGATCTACGGATGGCGAGGCGCCAGCGCAGACAACCTGCATGCCTTCGCGCGGACCTTCTCCGAGCAGGAGACGGTCGGGAACTACAGCCTGATGACGAGCTGGCGCAACGACCGGAGCATCCTCGGTGTCGCCAACCGCATGCTCGGTCCTCTGCGCAGACCGGGGTTGGACGTGCCACCTCTCGAGGCTCGCCCGGGTGCGGGCGCCGGGTCGGTCGAGGTGAGCTTCCCGCTCACGGTCGATGAGGAGGCGCACGCGGTCGCAGAGTGGTTCGCTGAGCGTCGTGCGGCGCACGATGACCCCGCGAAGCCGCACACCGGCGCGGTGCTGTTCAGGTCGAAGCGCCATATGCAGACCGTCGCGGCAGCCCTGGCTGCGCAGGGCATTCCCCACCGGATCCTCGGCCTCGGCGGTCTCCTGGCCACGCCCGAGGTGGTCGATGTCGTCTCGACACTGCGGGTGCTGCACGATCCCACCGCCGGCTCTGCGCTGATCAGACTCCTCGTCGGCCCACGATTCTCGGTCGGGGTCGCCGACATGGCCGCCCTGCAGCAGCTTGCTGCGGAGCTCTCCCGGCGCGACAGCGGGCTGCTGCCGTTGGACGACGAACTCCGAAAGCGCATCCGCGCGTCGCGCGGAGCTGACGAGGCGCTGTCGATCATCGACGCCGTCGATGTGCTCCGCGGCCTCAGCGACGACTACCGCCTGCTGGCGGGTATCACGCCGGAGGGGCGGTCTCGCATACGCGCAGCGGGGGAGATGCTCGAACGCCTCCGTCGAGCCTCGTCGCTCCCGCTTCCCGACCTGCTGCGGCTCATCGAACTCGAGCTGCGTCTCGATATCGAGCTCGCTGCGAACGAGACGAGGGGGCCGGCCCGCATCGCCGCCACGCAGCTGCGTGCGTTCACCGACGAGGTCCGCTCGTTCCTCGCCGCTGACGAGCGGGGGACCATCTCGAGCCTCCTCGCCTGGCTCGAGAAGGCTGAGAGCACAGACGAGCTGGTGCCGCGCCCGGAGCCGCCGGAGCCCGGGGTGGTGCAGCTGCTGACCATCCACGGTTCCAAGGGCCTGGAGTGGGATGCGGTCGCGGTGGTCCGCATGGTGGAGGGCGAGCTGCCTTCGCGACCGACGGACACCTCGGGCTGGTTCGGCTTCGGCGTGCTGCCGTTCGCCCTGCGCGGTGACAGTGCGGCACTGCCGACGTTCAGCTGGATTCCTCCCTCTGACGAGGAGCTCGATCCGGCCAAGCGGCTGAAGGCCGGGATCGCATCGCTGACGAGCAGGAGCAAGACGGCACCAGGTGCGATCACCGTGTTCAAGGACTCCTATCGCGAGTACCAGCAGGAGGAGGAGCGCCGACTCGCCTACGTCGCCGTCACCAGGGCACGCAGCCACCTGCTTCTGACCGGAGCGCACTGGGCGGGGCAGAAGCAGCCGAAGGCGCCGAGCCCCTATCTGATCGAGGCGATGGAGGTGCTCGGGCGACAGCAGATCGAGCCCGTGGATCCTGACGAGAACCCTTACGACGGTCCTGGCGCCACGCTCACCTGGCCGCTCGACCCACTCGGTGCTCGGCGAGGCATCGTCGAGTCCGCGGCGGCGGCCGTGCGAGCTGCGGCCGAGAGCGACCCGATGGCGTCCCCGGAGCTCGTCCGTCTGCTCGCGGAGCGCGCGGCCCGACTGCGCGGCGCTGATGCGGCGCCCCCGACCCGCGTGCCCGCCTCCCGCTTCAAGGACTATGTCACCGACTTCCGCGGCACGGTGTCCTCCATCGTCCGGCCGATGCCGGAGCGGCCCTATCGGCAGACGCGCCTGGGCACGCTGTTCCATGCATGGGTCGAGCGACGCAGCGAACTGGTCGGCGCGGGTCAGCGTGTCGACGAGGCACTCTGGGAGGTAGACGAAGACGACCCCTCCTTCGGCGAGGTCGTCGGCGGAGCCGAGGTCTCGTCTGCCGACGCCGCCGACCTCTCGACGCTCCAGGAGATCTTCGAGGCCAGCGAGTGGGGATCCCTCAAGCCCATCGCGGTCGAGATCGAGATCGACTTCGCGTTGGGCGGCGGGACACTGCCGGGTGACGACGGACATATCGTCATCTGCAAGCTCGATGCGGTCTATCGACGCGAGGACCGAGGCGGGCGCATCGAGATCGTCGACTGGAAGACGGGCAAGGCCCCGCGCACGCCCAAGGAGCGGGAAGAGCGGATGCTGCAGCTCGCGCTGTACCGCCTCGCGTACCATCGCCGATTCGCTGTGCCGCTCGACGAGATCGACGTCGCGCTCTACTACGTCGCGGACGACCTCGTCATCCGCGGTGACCGGGTCTATTCCGAGTCGGAACTCTTCCAGCGCTGGAGCGCCGCTCGCGCGGCACGCTGAGCTTCGTCCTCCGGCGACCCCTCGTCGGAGCCGTCCGCTTTCTCTGGCGCGTGGGCGTGACGGGCGTCATCAGTCGTACGCCGCTCCGCATCGAGATCTTCCGAGAGCTGGTCGCGCACGCCTGACAGGTCCTCGGTCTCGACGCCGCCCACCTCAAGGCGACGGGCGGCATCCGCGGTGTCGCTGAGATCGCTCGTGCTCTGGGCGTCGCTGTCGTCGTGCCAGAGATCGTTCGGGTTGTACGCATCGGTCTGCATCGATGTGTCGACACGCGAGGCGGCGCTCGCCGGAACCCTGTCGAGCGCGTCCAGAGCAGACTCGACGCCCTCGTTGCGCGACGCGATCACGCCGAGATCGTCGCTGTGCAGTCCCTCGGCGAGAGCCTCGAGAAGTGCGGCGGCATCATCGACGATGTCGGGTCTGTGCAGCGAGTCTCCGTGCACCAGCCAGCGGGCGAACTCGAGCTCTGCGAGCAGTCGAGCACGCACCTCGAGAGCCGCGTCCGGGCCGCGGTCTGCGGCGCGAGCGTACGAGGCGTGCACGTCGTCTGCAGCATCAGGGGCGGTCGACAGCCACGACAGATCGATCGCAGGGTCGCCCACGGCCAGCGAATGCCAGCCGATGAGTCCGGTGACCTCGGGGCCGAGATCCGGGTCGTCGCGGAAGATGAACGAGGTGGACTGCACTCCACCCAGCACCACTGTCGATTCGAAACGCCAGAGGTCGTCGTCGGCGATGGCGTCGCGCCACCTCACCGTGAGTCGAGCGGGGACGCGCCCGGTCGAGGCCGCGGTGTCGACCAGTCGGGCGAGTTCGTCGCGGCTCTCCTGCGCAGACCGAGTGGTCAACCCGGCGCCTCGCACGACCGACGTGGGAAGGGCGTGCACGGCGGCGATCGCCGCGCCCATCGATTCGGCGGCGCCTCGGCCCGCGGGCACCATCGCGGCTTCGATCTGGAATCCGGGCAGCAGCTCGGTCACGAGTGCGTGTGCGTCCGCGAGTCGGGTCTCGCCGATGTACTCGGGAGCGCTGAACGGCAGCATCGCCCGCGCCCCGGCCGTCAGAGCCCTCAGCGCGAGGGCCTCCGCGGCGAGCTCCCGCGAGGTCTCGTCGTCGTCGGCCACGCGGATCGCGAGCTCGCGTCCGTCCGCGAGGGTGGCGACGGCGGAGTCGAAGCGGCCGTCACCGTCGGCGCTGAGCACGCGCGCTCCGGTCACCTCGGCGCCGGGCAGTGCGGCAGTCACCGCCGCGGCTAGAGTGAATGGAGAGCGTCCCATGCCTCCAGGGTAGGTGGACGAGGGGGCGGTCCCGCTTCCGCCACGCCCGTGAGAGAGGGAGCCGATGATCGCCGACAGCAGCCGTTCCCTCGACCGTGCAGCTGATCTGCGTGTCGAGCCCGGGATCCTCGATCGGCTCCGGGCCGAGGAGGCGACGAGGGTGATCGCCGTCCGCGACGGTCGGGTGCGCATCTCCGGTGCCGAGCTCGATCCGGCCGCACTGCTGCGGGTGCCCGCCTCCGAGATCGGCGACGCGACCTGGGCGCTCCTCGGCCGCGACGGCGACGGAACCGCGGTGCTTCTCGCCGTTCTGCCGCCGGAGGGCGACACCGTCGATACCACTCCTGATGAGGTCTGGCTGGGTCTGCGCGACCTGGGCGCTCGTCTCGGCTCTGACGACACCGAGCTGCTCATCGAGGCCCTCGCGCTCGGCGGCTGGCTGCGCGACGCGCCCTTCTGCCCGCGCTGCGGGGGAGGGACTGAGGTGCGTCAGGCAGGGTGGTCGCGTCGATGCCTCGTCTGCGGGCGCGAGCACTTCCCCCGCACGGACCCCGCGGTGATAGTCGCGGTCGAGAGCTCAGACGGCGAACGACTCCTGCTCGGCGCGAACGCGAACTGGGGCGGACGGATGTACTCCTGCTTCGCCGGATTCACCGAGGCCGGCGAGTCTCTGGAGTCGACCGTGCACCGAGAGCTCGAGGAGGAATCGGGCGTCCGCCTGGCCTCGTTGCGCTATGTCTCGTCTCAGCCCTGGCCCTTCCCTCGCTCGCTCATGCTCGGGTTCCGCGCGGTGGCTCTGGATGACCACGTGCTGCGCCCGGATGGTGAGGAGATCATCGACGTGCGCTGGTTCACCCGCGACGAGATCGGGTCCGCCCTCGCCGGCGACGGACCGGTCGGTCTGCCTGGGCCCGCATCGATCGCCCGCGCGCTCATCCTCGAATGGTTCGAGGAGCGCGCGTGAGCGCGCTCGAAGCCCTCGACGATCGACAGCGGGAGGCGGCATCCGTTCTGCGCGGTCCCGTCGCCGTGCTGGCCGGCGCGGGAACGGGCAAGACCCGTGTGATCACGCACAGGATCGCCCACGGTGTCGACACAGGCGCGTATTCGCCGTCACGGGTGATGGCTGTGACTTTCACCGCGAAGGCAGCGGGAGAGCTCAGGGGACGTCTGCGCGCCCTCGGCGTCGAGGGCGTCGCCGCACGCACGTTCCATGCCGCGGCACTCGCCCAGCTCAACTTCTTCTGGCCGACGTTGGCCGGTTCGCCCGCTCCGTCGATCATCGACAACAAAGTGAGGCTGCTCGGCCAGGCCGCCGACTCGATGCGTCTGCGTCCGAGCACCGCGACCCTCCGCGACATCGCTTCGGAGATCGAATGGCGCAAGGTGTCGATGCTCTCGATCGAACAGCACTCGCTGCTCGGTCGAACGATGAGCGGAATCGACTCCGCGCAGTTCGTCGAGCTGCAGCAGCGCTACGAGGCGCTGAAGGACGAGCGGCGCCAACTCGATTTCGAGGACGTCCTGCTGGCGTGCGCCGGCATGCTCGAAGCGGAGCCGCGCGTCGCCGCCTCGGTGCACGAGCAGTATCGGCACTTCACGGTCGACGAGTATCAGGACGTCTCGCCGCTCCAGAACCGGCTGCTCGAACTCTGGCTGGGTGACCGCAAGGACATCTGCGTCGTCGGCGATGCGAGCCAGACCATCTACTCGTTCGCCGGCGCCGAGCAGCGCTTTCTGCTCGAGTTCGAGCGGCGGCATCCGGATGCCACGGTCGTGAGGCTCGAGACGAACTACCGTTCGCAGGCGCCGATCCTCGAAGCGGCCAACGCCCTCATGAAGGGTCGGCCGGGGGCACTCGAACTCATCCCCGCGAGGGAGACGTTCAACGCGGAATCGCCCACGGTCACGGCGTACGACTCCGAGCGCGACGAGGCTGAGGGGATCGCCGCTGCCGTGGCGGCCCGAATCGAATCCGGGGCATCGCCCTCGGAGGTCGCGGTGCTCTATCGCGCTCATGCGCAATCCGCCGTGCTGCAGCAGGCGCTCGCCGCAGAGGGGATCCCGACATCGGTGCTGGGCGGGACGCGATTCTTCGCGATGCCGGAGGTGCGTCAGGCGATCCTGGCGTTGCGGGCCGCAGCCGTCGCTCCGACGGAGCAGGGGTTCCTCCCCGGCGTGCAACGCGTCCTCCGCGAGCTGGGGCTCTCCGAAGAGCCGCCCGCGGCCGGTGGCGCGCAGCGCGACGGATGGGAGGCTCGGCGCGCGATTCTGCGTCTCGCTGAAGATGCCGGACCGGATGAGAACCTGCGCACGTTCAGCGATGCGCTCATGGCGCGAGCGAAGGACCAGCACGAGCCCACGATGCGCACCGTGACGCTCTCGACCCTGCACGCCGCCAAGGGTCTCGAATGGCCGCACGTCCACCTCGCCGGCTGGGCGGAGGGTGCACTTCCGATCTCGTATGCCACCGGCTTCGAGGCGATCGACGAAGAACGCCGCCTCGCCTACGTCGGCGTCACGCGGGCCGCGCGTACTCTCTCGCTGTCATGGTCGCGCTCAGCGGGGCGAGGGGAGCGGGCGCCGTCGCGGTTCCTGGCAGAGATGGGAACGACTGCTCGCGGCACCGGCATTCTTCGTGAAATGTCACCGAGCGCCACTCGCGCCGACCATCGCCGCTGACTTCGACGAATGAGCCCGCTGACGACGTCTCCGCGAGGAGCCGTGCGACGAGCGTCGCCGCGTCGGCGATCCGTGCGGCGCTGATCGGGCCCGACGCTCGTCCGATGAGCTGAGCGTGCATGCGCGGCCACGCGTCGTCGCGCTCGCGCTCATGCTCGTCTCGGCAGGTGAGACAGGGGGATTCGCCGGGCATGACCAGGGGGCCGACGGTCGTCCGCCCTCGCTCGAGCGCCACGGGGAGGTGCGAGGTGTCATCGCGAAGGTAGCGGGCGAAGTGCAGGGCGGCGGCGGCGCCCTCGACCAGCACTATTCCGATGTCGGCGGGGTCTTCACGCGTTCCGACGGCGATGCCCTCATCGAGAAGCGCTTCGCGCATGCGGTAGTCGCAGCGAGCATCGGCGACGTCGATGCTCTCCACCCATGCGGCCTTCGGAGCCGGGGCATCGTCGACGAGCAGAGGCTCGAGTCGTGAGAGGAGCATCCGTGCCTCCGCTCGCGGTGCACCGGCGGCGTGCGCGACCACATCGAAGGCCGTGCGCCGGAACCCGGCGGCCATCCGACCGATCAGACGCTCGACCCACGGCTCGGATGCCGCGATGCGCAGCGTGCCCTCGATGCCGATCTGCAGGGTCTCGCCGTCCCGCCAGAGCAACGGAACGGCGGGATCCAGGCGGGTGATGGTCTTGGGCGTCAGAGGAGACATCCCTCGATTCTGCGGAAACCCGAGCTCCCGGTGGGGGAGTCTCGGGCATCCGTGGAAAAGTCAGCGCATCCCGCTCACACCGGGCGGTCGCCTCCGGGGTCATCACCGCCGTCTGAGTCCTGGCCATCTTCCGACTTCTCCGGCTGCTCCTCCGAGAAGTCGTCGCCGTCGAGCAGACGCGCCAGAGCCTCGTCGAACTCATCTGCGACGGGCTGTTCTCCTCGCGCGCTCGCCTGGAGCCGCGCGACCAGCGCAGACGGGTCGTCGATGTCCTCCGAGGTGGGCATGAGGTCGGGGTAGTCCCACAGCGCGTCGCGCCCTGCGATGCCCACGGCGTCAGTCACCGCCTGCCACATAGCCGACGCCTCGCGCAGCCGACGAGGCCGCAGCTTGAGGCCCACGAGGGCGCCGAGAGCATCTTCAGCCGGGCCGCCCACCGCGCGGCGTCGACGGGCCGCCTCGGCGATCCGCGCCCCGTCGGGGAGGCGGGAGGTGGCCTGTGCGGTCACGACGTCGACCCACCCGTCGATCGTCGCCACGAGATTCTCGAGACGAGCGAGTGCCTCGCGCTGCGCCTCCGTCTGCGTGGGCAGCAGAGCGCCGCCCTCGATCGCCGCGCGGAGCTCTTCGGGGTTCGAGGGATCGAGGCGGCTCGCGACGTCTTCGAGTGCATCCACATCGACCGTGACTCCACGGGCGAAATCGGTGATCTGCGCCATGACGTGCAGATGCAGCCACTTCGAATGGCGATACAGCCGGGCGTAGGCGAGTTCGCGGGTCGCCACGTAGAGGGTGATCTGGTCTTCGGGGATCTCGAGACCGTCGCCGAAAGCCGTCAGGTTCTGCGGGATGACAGCCGCGGTGCCGGCGGGAAGCACCGGAATGCCGACATCTCCGCCCGACACGACCTCGAGCGCGAGATTGCCGAGCACCTGACCGAACTGGGCGGCGAACACCGAGCCGCCGAGACCGCGCATGAGCTTGCCCGCACCCTGTACGACGTCGCGCATCTCCTCGGGCACCTGCGTGTCGAGCGCGCTGGTGAGCGCATCCGCGATGCTGGTCGACACGGGGCCGGCGATCTCCTTCCACACGGGCAGGGTCGCTTCGACCCATTCGCCGCGCGTCATCGCCTTGGGCGACTCGCCGAGCTCGGAGATCGTCGTCGCCTCGCCGAGCCACAGATCGGCGAGTGCGAACGAGTCGACGAGGGAACTCCGTGAGCCGTCGGTGATGCCGAGGCCGTCGCGGTTGGCGATGTGCAGGGCCTGACGCAGCGCGTTCTCCCAGGCGTCACCACCGAACGCGCCCTGCAGCTGCGACATGATCGTCTGCATCATCGCCGGGTCGAATTGGATTCCATCCATGCCTGCGAAGGCGTTCTGCAGCGCCTCGGGGTCGATATCGCCGGCACCCTGGCCGGACATCATTCGTCGGAGGAACTCCTGGAAGTCCTCGGGGGTCGGGTCGTTGTCTGACATGTCGCTCGCCTCTCAGCACGCCTAAAGCCGTGGCATCTACGCTAGTCACAGGATCGGCCGCGAGACCCCGAAGCGGGCAGATCGCTGTACGCCGCCCGCGAACGACGGAGGAACCCTGTGGATCGAACCCGGCCTGTGAAGCTCGGACTGGGCGTCTGGGCGCTGGTCGTCGCGCTGATCGCGCTCGTCGTGCTGACCTTCCTCCCGACGCCGTACGTCATCCAGCGTCCCGGCCCGGTCTACGACACTCTCGGCACGGCGGCCGGTGCAGACGGCGAGCAGGTTCCCCTCATCCAGGTCGAGGGCACCGAGACCTTCGAGACCGCCGGGTCGCTCGACCTCACGACGGTGCAGGTCGTCGGCAACCGCGAGCGCACGCCGAGCTGGTTCGAACTCGCACTGGCCTGGACGGATTCCTCGAAAGCGGTGGTCCCGCTCGACTCGGTGTTCCCCGAGGGAGTCACGACAGAGCAGCGAGACGAACGCAACGCGACGCTCATGGTCGACTCGCAGCACGAGGCGACCGCCGCGGCGCTCAACGAGCTCGGCTACGACACCGGAGCCGAGGTCGTCGTGCAGGAGGTCGTCGAGGGTGCGCCGGCCGAGGGTGCTGTCGAGGCGGAAGACGTCATCACCGCCGTCGACGGCACCGCGGTGACCTCGGCCAAGCAGCTGCGTCAGGCGATCCAGGATGCTGCGGGTGCACCGGTCGAACTCACCGTGCAGCGCGGCGGCGAAGAGCAGGTCGTCGAGGTGACGCCAGCCGAGCAGACCGACGGCGACGTGACGACGTGGTTGATCGGAGTCACCCTGCGCACCGACTACGACTTCGAGATCGATGTGACGCTCCAGCTCGACAACGTCGGCGGCCCGAGCGCCGGGATGATGTTCGCACTCGGAATCATCGACACCGTCACCGAGGGAGAGCTCAACGGCGGAGAGAACGTCGCCGGCACCGGAACGATCGAAGCCGACGGCACCGTCGGACCGATCGGCGGCATCCGGCAGAAGCTCTACGGTGCACGTGATGCGGGAGCGGACTACTTCCTCGCGCCGTCGACGAACTGCGACGAGGTCACCGGCCACGTGCCGGACGGTCTCACCGTGATCAGCACGTCGACGCTGGAGGAATCGCTCGCAGCGCTCGACGTGATCGCCGAAGGCGGCGACGTCGGATCGCTCCCGTCATGCGACGTCGTGACCTCCCCGTGACAGGGATGACAGCCGCAGCACAGTAAGGCGTGCCTAGGATGGGAAGGTGACCTCGACTTCTGCACCGAACCCGGCCACTCCCCGAACCTCGCGACGAATATTCGGCATCTCGTTGGCGATCATCGCCGCGCTGATCGCCGCCTTCTTCGTCTTCGCGTCGCTCTACACCGAATTCCTCTGGTTCGACCAGCTGGGCTTCGAGGGAGTTCTCACCACCCAATGGATCGCCACGGCGGTGATGTTCGTCGTCGGATTCCTCGGCATGGCAGTGCCGCTGTTCGTCGCCATCCAGCTCGCGTACCGCCTGCGACCCGTCTACGTGCGGCTCAGCTCGCAGCTCGACAGGTACCAGGAAGTCATCGAGCCGCTCCGCCGTCTCGCGATGTGGGGGATGCCGATCTTCTTCGGCCTGTTCGCGGGCTTCTCCGCTGCCAGCCAGTGGAAGACCGTGTGGCTGTGGGTGAACGGTGTCGCCACCGATGCGGTCGATCCGCAGTTCGGCGTCGACACGGGCTTCTACATGTTCGCGATGCCCTTCTACTCGATCCTCCTCGCGTTCGTGTCGGCGGTCCTGCTGCTCACTCTCATCGTCACGGCCCTGGTGTCGTACCTCTACGGGTCGGTCCGGATCGGCCAGGGCGAGCTGCGCATCTCGAAGCCCGCTCGTATTCAGATCGCGATCATCGCCGGGCTGTACCTGCTGGTGCAGGCGGCGAGCCTGTGGCTCGACCGCTACAAGACCCTCGTCGCTCAGGATGACCGCATCGTCGGTCCCGCGTACACCGGCGTCAACGCGACGATCCCCGGTCTCGCGATCCTCACGATCATCGCCGCGATCGTCGCTGTCCTCTTCTTCGTCACAGCCGTCATCGGTCGCTGGCGCTTCCCGCTCGCCGCGACGGCGCTGCTGATCGTCGCCTCGCTCGTCGTGGGCGTCGGCTTCCCGTGGGCAGTGACCACCTTCCAGGTGGCCCCGAACCAGAACGCCTACCAGGCCGAGTTCTATCAGCGGAACATCGACGGCACCAAGGAGGCGTACGGGGTCGCCGACCTCGAGACGACTCCGTTCGAGGCCAAGACCGACCCCGAGGCCGGCCAGCTGCGTGCAGATGCCGAGACCACGGCATCCATCCGCATCGTCGACCCCGCCGTGATCAGCCCGGCCGTGCGCCAGCTCGAGCAGTACCGCGGGTACTACCAGTTCCAGCAGAACCTCGATGTCGACCGCTACGAGATCGGCGGCGAGATGCAGGACACCGTGGTGTCCGTGCGCGACCTCGACATGGAAGGCGTCGATGTCAGCAACTGGAACAACCGTGCCGCCGTCTACACGCACGGTTACGGCCTGGTGGTCGCGGCGGGCAATCAGCGCACGCCCGACGGCGAGCCGGTGTTCCTCGAGCGCGGCATCCCGACTTCGGGGTTCCTCACCGAGCAGGAGGATTTCGAGCCGCGCGTGTACTTCGGCGAGAACTCGCCCGAGTACTCGATCGTGGGCTCTCCCGACGGCACCGACCCCGTGGAGATCGACTACCCGCGCGGCAAGGACGGCTCGAACGAGACCAAGACCACGTTCGAGGGCGACGGCGGACCGCAGGTCGGCAGCACCTTCACGAAGTTGCTCTACGCCCTGAAGTTCCAGTCGGAGCAGATCCTGTTCTCCAACCTGGTGAACGAGGAATCCCAGATCCTCTACGACCGCGACCCCAAGACGCGTGTGCAGAAGGTCGCGCCGTACCTCGAGCTCGACAGCGACCCGTACCCCACTGTGGTCGATGGACGCGTCGTCTGGATCGTCGACGGCTACACGACGAGCGCGACCTACCCGTACTCGACGAACGTGAGTCTGTCGGAGGCGATCGCCGACTCGAACCTCCCGTCGCCCGCCCTCGCGATCGACGACATCAACTACATCCGCAACTCCGTCAAGGCGACGGTCGACGCCTACGACGGCTCGGTGACGCTGTACGCGTGGGACGAAGAGGATCCCGTGCTGCAGACCTGGCAGAACATCTACCCGTCGACGCTGAAGCCCGTGAGCGACATGTCGGCTGATCTGATGAGCCACGTGCGATACCCGACCGACCTGTTCAAGGTCCAGCGCGACATCCTCGGGATCTACCACATCGACACCGCAGGATCGTTCGCACAGCAGGACAACCGTTGGCAGACGCCCAACGACCCGCGCAGCGACGCGGTGCTGCAGCCGCCGTACTACCTGACTATGCAGATGCCGGGGCAGGACTCCCCGCGCTTCTCGATGTTCTCGACCTTCATCCCGTCGGCGACGGGGAGCGGTGGCAACCGCGACGTGCTGATGGGCTACCTCGCGGTGGACTCGGATGCCGGGTCGGAGGCGGGCGTGAAGGCCGAAGGCTACGGCCAGCTGCGGATGCTCGAGATCGACACCGATACGACGGTGCCCGGCCCCGGCCAGGTGCAGAACACGTACAACTCCGACACCGCCGTGGTGCCGCAGCTCAACCTGCTGCAGCAGGGAGAGTCCGAGGTGCTCTACGGCAACCTGCTGACCCTGCCCGTGGGTGGCGGTCTGCTCTATGTGCAGCCGGTCTACGTGCAGTCCTCGGAGGGCACGAAGCTGCCTCGTCTGCAGAAGGTCCTCGTGGCCTTCGGAGACAGGGTCGCGTTCGAGGACACGCTGACCGCGGCGCTCGACACGCTGTTCGGCGGCGACGCGGGTGCCGCCGGTGGAGACGACCAGGTCGAGCCGACCGAACCGGATCCCGACGCCGGTGAGGTCCCGACCGAGCCGACCGTGCCGACCGACGTCGAGGCGGAGGCCCTCGCGGCAGCACAGCAGGCGCTGACCGACCGCGAGGCAGCTCTCAAGGAAGGCGACCTGACCAAGTTCGCCGAGGCTGACAAGCGCCTCACTGACGCGGTGAACACGCTGCTCGGACTGGAAGAGACCGCGGGGGAGTAACCTTCCGCAACGACGGATGCCGCCCCTCTCGAGGGGCGGCATCCGTCGTTTCCGGTCGAATCCGTCGCAGCCTCGGAGGACGCCGATGGAGATGGTGGCCCTCGGTCAGTTGCGGCACGTGCCCGCGCCGGTGCCGCTCAGCTCGACGAACGGCTCGCCCACCTCGTGGGTTACCGGCCAAAAGGAGTGGATGGGTTCTTGATCTAGGCGCGTGATTCCGGGGGGGGAATCGGGGGGCGGTATGGTCTGCGAGGCTTACTCGTGGATCTTCCCTCGAACTCGACGACGTGCATGGTATGCGGCGCCCGCCTGGTGAAGAACGGTCGGCATCGGTCCGGGACTCAACGGTGGCGGTGCCCGGGGTGCGGGGCATCATCCGTTCGCCGGCGTCCCGACGTCACGAGGCGTGAGCAGCTGTCCCGGTTCGTGAAATGGCTGACCGGGAAGCAGACTCAGGCCGAGATCGATGGCACGACCACGGGCCGCTCATTCCGTCGTGACACGGCCTGGTGCTGGGATGTTGAACCCCAGTTGGAGCCCGCGACGGCGATCTTTCACGCGGTCCTCGTCGACGGGGTCTGGATCGGTGATTACTGCCTGCTGATCGCGCTCAGCGACAAGGGCAACGTCCTCGCCTGGCAATGGTCAGGCGGAGAATCCGTCGCTGCCTGGAAGGCGCTCCTAAACCAGGTCGAAGCCCCCGGGATCCTCGTCTCCGACGGTGGGACCGGCCTGCCGACCGCGCTGGCGGCTTGCTGGCCCGAGACGAAACACCAAAGGTGCCTGTTCCACCTGCAGATGAATGTCTCTCGCCACCTGACCCGCAACCCGAGAACTGACGCCGGACGCGCTCTTCGCGCTCTGGTGATGCGGCTCAGCGAGGTCCAGAACGAGGACGCCGCGATCGCCTGGCAGCTGAAGCTGGAGAAGTGGTGGCAGACGTTCGGGCACCTCACCCGGGAGCGCACGCTGTTCCGCAACGGGCAATGGGGCTTCACCCATGACCGGCTCCGCAAGGCCTGGATGCTGATCCGCCGCGTCTCCCGCAACGACACCTTGTTCACCTGGATCACCTACGGCAACCCCCGCACGACGAGTCCTCTCGAGGGAGGCATCAACGCACAGATTCGCGAGATCCTCCGCCGTCATCGCGGGATGAGCGAAGAACACCGCCGCCGCGCGGTCGAGTGGTTCCTCGTACTTCACGAGCTCCCTCTCGAACGAGCCCTCAGCCTCGCCCGAACCAAACCCGAACCCGAGCCCGACACCGAGCCCGACGAACCCCACGGACCCGCCCTCTACGACACAGGACTCGACGCGGGCGAAGGCCTCTGGCTACGCACCGGATGGGCAGGACGCGGATGACACACCCGACCCCATCCACTCTTTCTGGCCGATAACCCCACCTCGTCGTACGACTCGGTGGATACGGGCATGCGAAAAGCCCCTGATCAGGATTTCTCCCGATCAGGGGCTTTCTTGTGTCGCGTTCTCGTTGCGGGGACAGGATTTGAACCTGCGACCTCCGGGTTATGAGCCCGGCGAGCTACCGAACTGCTCCACCCCGCGGCACGTTTTATAGCCTAACACGCGAATCAGGAGTCCGCGAATCGAGGGCCCACAGGTGCCATGGGGGAGGATGTGAGCATGACCGAGACCGCTTCCGCCGCCGTTCCCGTCGCCGTCTGCCAGTTCGCGCCCACCTCGTCGCGGGAGGACAATCGCGACCGCATCGCGGAGCTGACGGCGGATGCTGCAGCACGCGGTGCGCGCCTGATCGTCTTCCCCGAGTACTCGAGCTACTTCGTGGATCCGATGGACGCCACTCTGGCCGAGAACGCCGAGACGCTGGATGGCGAGTTCGTGGCGACGCTGATCTCCCTGGCCGCCGACTACGGCGTGGTGATCGTCGCCGGACTGGTCGAGCGCGCCTCAGACACGACGCACGTGCGCAACACGATCGTCGCCGTTCGTGGCGACGGGATCCTCGCGACCTACCGAAAGCAGCACCTGTATGACGCGTTCGGCCAGACCGAGTCCGACTGGATCGAGGCGGGCGAGGTCGGAGGTGCGGCGACGTTCGAGGTCGCCGGACTCCGATTCGGCCTGATGACCTGTTACGACCTGCGTTTCCCCGAGGTGTCGCGCACTCTGATCGACGCCGGCGCTGACGCCCTGGTGGTGCCCGCGGAGTGGGTGCGCGGCCCGCTCAAGGAGCACCACTGGACGACGCTGCTGGCCGCGCGAGCGATCGAGAACACCGCCTATGTGATCGCCGCCGACCACCCGACCCCGATCGGCGTCGGGCATTCGCAGATCGTGGATCCGCAGGGTGTCGTGCTCGCCGGAGTCGGAACGACAGAGGGCATCGCGGTCGCGGCCGTCGAGCGCGCTGCCATCGAGCGCGTGCGCGCTGTGAACCCGTCGCTGAGGGTGCGCAGATACGCCGTCGGACCGCGCTGAATCGGCAGGGCACTCAGAAGCTCGACCCGAGCCTCTTCGCCGCTTCTTCGAGGATCTCGACACGTTTGCACGCCGCGAAGCGCACCAGCCCGGCGTAGTCGTCGCGGTGCGTCTCTGACACGAAGGCGGTCAGGGGGATCGCCACCACTCCCGCGCGCTCAGGGAGCGCGCGGCAGAACTCCGCGGCATCGGCCCCACCGAGCGCTGATGCGTCGGCGACGGTGAAGTAGCCGCCCTGCGGCGGGAACACCGTGAACCCCGCAGCCCGGAGTCCCGCACCGAGGATCTCGTGCTTGTGAGCCAACGCCGCCGCGGCCCCTGTGAAGAAATCGTCTCCGAGCCGCAGGCCCAGGGCGATGGCCGGTTGGAACGGCGATCCGTTCACATACGTCAGGTACTGCTTGACGGTCAGCACAGCGGTGATGAGCTCTGCGGGGCCGTGCACCCAACCGATCTTCCAGCCGGTGGCCGAGAACGTCTTGCCCGCCGACGAGATCGTGAGCGTGCGCTCGGCAGCCCCGGGAAGCGTCGCGATCGGGGTGTGCGGGCCTCTGAAGGCGAGATGCTCGTAGACCTCGTCGGTGACGATGATCGCGTCGTGCAACTCGGCGAGGCGGACGACTTCTGCGAGCACCTCGCGATCGAACACGGCACCGGTGGGATTGTGCGGATCGTTGATCAGGATGATGCGTGTGCTGTCGGAGACCGTGGCTGTCAGCAGCTCGAGGTCCGGCTGGAAGTCGGGTGCTCTCAACGGCACCGTGCGCAGCCGGGCACCCGCGAGGGCGACCGCGGCCGCATAGGAGTCGTAGTACGGCTCGAAGACGACGACCTCATCGTCCGGACCGTCGATGAGGGCGAGCAGGGTCGCCGTCAGCGCCTCGGTCGCCCCGGCAGTCACGATCACCTCGCGCGCAGGGTCGACCTCCAGATCGTAGAAGCGCCGCTGGTGCTCGCTGATCGCCTCGAGCAGATCGGGGTTCCCTCTGCCGGGTGGATACTGATTGACCCCGCGGGAGATCGCCTCCCTGGCAGCATCCAGCACCTGTGCGGGGCCGTCCTCGTCGGGGAATCCCTGGCCGAGGTTGATCGCACCGGTTCTGGCCGCAGCAGCGGACATCTCTGCGAAGATGGTGGGCGCGACGCTTCCGTCTGGCGCGAGCAGACCGGCTCCCGCCGCCGTGCGCCGCCATGCTCCGGGGATGACACTCATGAAGAACAGGCTAAGGCCATAGGTGAAACTCATCTTCGCCATACGAAACGCACAGATACAGGCGTCACTCTAAGAGGGCGTTGTTGAAGGAGCACACACCATGAACGAAGACAGCACCCAGGACCACTCGGCACCTGCGTCGAACGACGCAGCGCCGTCCACCGAGGCAGCAGAGGGCGTCGACCGTTCGACGACGAATGCCGCCGCTGAGACCCCCGGCGTGGGCACCGCGCCGGGACCGCACCGGGGACACTACGTGCCCTCGTCGTTCGCGTCGTCGGCCGCTCCGGCATTCGAGGCTCCGACCGCCCCGGTGGCGCCCGCCGCCCCGACTGTGCCCCAGCCCTTCTTCGGAGCCCCAGGACACCAGGCAGGACAGCACCAGCCGGGACCGCACCAGGCGCCCTTCGGAGGGCCGACCGCGTCGTCCCCCGGTGCGGCGTTCGGCCTCCACACGGGAGCCGAGCCCGGCCAGCCGGTCGACGGCTCCTCGAAGGTCAAGGAGACGAAGCCCCGCGCAGGAGTGAAGTTCGCCGCGATCGTGCTCGCGGCCGCCCTCGTCGGCGGCGTCGCCGGGTTCGGCGGTGGAGCGATTCTCAACGGGATCTCGAATCAGGGGTCCACGGGCGTGGCACAGGGTCCCGACACCATCACGGTCAACAACCCAGGGTCCGTCAACGAGACGACCGCCGTCGCGACCGCGGCGCTCCCGTCGGTCGTCACCATCGAGGTGGCCGGCTCCGATCAGGGCGGCAGTGGTTCGGGCGTCATCATCGATGACGACGGCTACGTGCTCACGAACACCCACGTGGTGACTCTGGGCGGCGCCGTGGCTGATCCGACGATCCGGGTCACCACCTCGGACGGTCGCATCTTCTCGGCGACCATCGTCGGGACGGACCCGATCTACGACCTCGCCGTGATCAAGCTCGAGGACGCGACGGATCTCACGCCGATCGACTTCACCGACTCGTCGAAGCTCAACGTCGGTGACACCGCGGTGGCACTGGGCGCGCCGCTCGGTCTGTCGAACTCGGTCACGACCGGCATCGTCAGCGCGCTGAACCGCAGCATCCAGATCGCGTCGTCGGCTCTGCCCGATTCGACGTCGGAGGACGCTCCGCAGGACCAGCAGGAGACCCCCGAAGAGGGCGAGGGGCCGTTCCAGTTCGATCTGCCGGGCAACAGGTCGCAGCAGACGTCCGAGTCGATCTCGATCGCGGTGATCCAGACGGACGCCGCTATCAACCACGGGAACTCCGGTGGTGCGCTCGTGAACGCCAAGGGCGAGCTGATCGGCATCAACGTCGCGATCGCGAGCTCCGGGAGCTCCGAGGAGTCGGGGTCGATCGGGATCGGGTTCGCGATCCCCGCGAACATCGCCCAGCGTGTGTCGGAGGAGATCATCGCGAACGGCGCAGCCAGCCACGGCCTGCTCGGCGCGTCGGTCCGAGACGCGGCCAGCGTCGAGAACGCCGATGTCTCGGGTGCATATATCGCCGATGTCACCGGAGGCGGCGCTGCCGCTGCCGGCGGACTGAAGGCCGACGATGTGGTGACCGCCTTCAACGGAGTGCCCATCACGAGCGCCAGCGACCTCACGGCGCAGGTCCGCGCAGCAGCAGCGGGCAGCGAGGCGAAGGTCACGTACATCCGCGGAGGCAAGGAATACGAGATCGACGTCACCCTGGGCGAGCTCGCCGGCTGACTCGAGCGATCCGGCTCACCGAGAAGGACGCCACCCCGCGATAGGCTCGCGGGGTGGCGTCCTTCTCTTTCGGCTCCGGCAATGCGGCCAAGCTGCTTCGGATACCTCTCTACCTCGCCGGGCGATTCGGCACGCTCGTCATCCCGCGCGGTGCTCGGTGGGTGTTCGGGTGCGGCGCCGGCATCGGAGACGGCGCTCTCGCCCTGCAGCGCCTCGCCGCGGCGGAGGGCCATGACACCGTATGGCTCACATCCTCCGATCGGGAGGACAGCGACGCCGCGGCGCTCGGTCTCCGTACGATGCGCAAGGGAAGCCTGCGAGGGTGGTGGGCGACGGCGCGGGCTCGCGTTGTCGTGGTCACGCACGGCCTCGGCGACGTGAACCGCTATGCGGTGTCCGGTGCTTTCGTCGTGCAGCTGTGGCATGGGATCCCCCTCAAGCGCATCGGACTCGATTCACCCGCGACCACACAGGTGCCGAACATCCCCGGCGCCCCGGTGCTGCGCCGCCTCATCGGCATCCTCTACCGGCGTGCCGCTCAGCGGATCCGAGTCCTGCCGGCCGCATCGCACCGATCGAGAGGGCGTCTCGAGTCGGCGTTCGCGCTCGGTGACGGCCGAGTCGTGGTCACCGGCGAGCCGCGTGTCGACGTGCTGTCATCAGGTGATCCGGTCGAGCGCCGAACGAAGGCATCCGACATTCTGGATCGCGTGCTCAACGGTCTGCCGACCGATTCGCGGACGATCCTCTATGCGCCGACGTGGCGTGACGGAGCCGACGACCCGGCGATTCCGACGGCCGTGCAGTGGGTGCGGATCATCCGAATGCTCGAAGAGAGTGACGCCGTGCTGCTCGTTCGCTCCCATCCGCTCGGCGAGGGCGGGTACGCGCCCCCGCTGCCCAGCAGGAGGGTGAGGATGCTCGGCGCCGGTGTGCTGTCCGATGTCACGCCCGTGCTGCCGGCGGTCGATGTCCTCGTCACCGACTATTCGTCGCTCGCCTACGACGTGGGCCTGCTGAGGATGCCCGTGCTGTTCCTCGCCCCGGACGCCGAGGACTATGCCCGCACCCGCGGCTTCTACGGACGATTCGAGGACGTCGCGGGCGATGACGCCCCGACGAGCTGGGACTCCCTGCTGCCGCGGCTGTCGGCGCTGCTGGCCGATCACGACGTCTTCGCCGCGCAGTCTGAGCGTTCGGGTACGCTCAGCGCGGAGATGCATGCCTTCCGCGACGGAGGCAACACCCGGCGCGTCTACGAGACAATCCGTGCGCGGGGGATTCCCGCGCCGAAGGGAGCAGCATGACCACGGCCCGGATCGATGAGGCGGCAGAGACGCTGGTCATCGCAGGCGCCGGACAGCGCCCGACCACGGCAGAGCTGGTCGGGCCTCGTGCCCGTGTCGATGCTCGGATCACCGGCGGGGGCAAGACCTGGAAGGCGACGTTCCCGTTGCGCGCGTCGCGGTGGGGCGGCCCGGAGCTGCCGCTTCCCACGGGGGACTACGAGCTGCGCATCGCGGATGCCGAGTTCGGTGATCTCCTCATCGCCGCGGAGGTGCTGGCGGGCGTGCGGATCGCCGTCGAGGGCGCGACAGTGCGCATCGCGGCGCCGATCGACCCCGCCTATGAGACGAACGAGGGCCAGGCGACTCTCGAGGGGCGCTATCTCGCACACCCCGGGGCCACCGAGAATGCCGTCTTCTTCGAGAGCTTCTACGGCCGCACCGTCGGCTGCAACCCGCAGGCGATCGACCGAGCTCTCGTCGCACAGGCGCCTGACGTCGTGCGCTACTGGAGCGTCGTCGACCTGTCCGTGGCGGTTCCGGACGGGGCGATCGCGGTCGTAGAGGGCAGCCCGGAGTGGTGGCGGGCCCGTGCGTCGTCGCGGCTGCTGATCGTCAACGACTGGCTGCGTCGCAGATTCGTCCGCAAACCGGGTCAGAGGGTGCTGCAGACCTGGCACGGCACCCCGCTGAAGCGGCTCGCCCTGCACCGACCCGGTTTCGCTCCTCGTCGCATGGCGGCCGTCGTCAAGGAGTCTCGCCGCTGGGACGTGCTCCTGGCGCAGAACACGTACTCAGAGCGCATTCTCCGCAAGGCATATGCCTTCCTGGGGCGGCCGATCTGGGTCGAGGGGTATCCGAGGAACGACGCCCTCGTCACCGGTGATGCCGCTGCGATCCGCGCCGACCTCGGTATCGCCGACGGCGAGCGGGTGCTGCTGTATGCACCCACATGGCGCGATGATCGGACGGAGATGGTCGACTTCATCGACCCCGAGGAACTCGCGAGGCAGACCGACTCCGTCGTGCTGGTGCGCGGGCACTCTCGCACGATCGACACCGGACGCGACCGAGCCGGCGCCCGCGTCATCGATGTCACCGGGTACCCCGAGACCTCGAAGCTCCTGCTCGCGGCCGACGTGCTGATCACCGACTACTCGTCGGTCATGTTCGACTTCAGCGTGACGGGAAAACCGATGTTCTTCCTCGTTCCCGACCTCGATCACTACCGAGGAGAGCTACGAGGGTTCTACTTCGATCTCGCCACGCGCGCGCCGGGGCCGCTCGTGCACTCGCAGGATGAGCTCGTCGCTGCGCTGGCCGACGGTGCACACGAGAGCGTCTACGCCGAGCGATATCGAGCCTGGCGGGCGCAGTTCAACCCGAGGGACGACGGGCACTCGGCAGAGCGGGTCGTCGCACGCATCCTCGACCAGGGGTACGTCGCCAGGTGAGTCGATGCGGTCGGCCGTCGGTGCGCTAGGGGAGTGGCGTGTTGCGGGTGCCGAGACGCGATGCATCGAGGGTGCCGCGAGCACCCCGCAGCACGCCACCGAGGAACCCGAGGCCCCAGGAGAGGTGCATGGTGGGCAGCACCAGCAGTGTCCACAGCCTCTGACGCAGACCGCCCCCGCCTGGTAGGCAGGCGACGCCGACCACGAGCAAGAGGTATGCCGCGAGTGGCAGGTACACGACGGCCGAGACGATGAGCGAGAGCACTCCAGTGAGGACGCCGGTGAGCTGCAGGATCCCGGTGACGACAGCGACGGCGACGAGGCCCACCAGGGCAGGGGGAGCGAAGAAGCGGATGCCGTTGCGGCGTCCGTATCGGCGCACGAGCTCGCCTCTCCATGCTCCGGTCGCTCGGAACTGACGCGCGAGGCGCAGCCAGCTCTCGCGTGGCCAGTAGGTCACTGAGAGGTTCGGGTCGAACCAGACGACGTGTCCTGCCTGACGGATCCGGAGATTGAGCTCCCAATCCTCTCCACGGCGGATCGACTCATCGAAGAGCCCCACCTCTTCGAGCACCGTCCGACGCATGACGCCGAGGTACGCGGATTCGGCTTCGCCCTCGTGAGTGCCACCGTGATACGCGCCTCCACCGAGACCGACCGGCGAGTTGTAGAGGCGCGCCACCGACGTCTGGAACGGCGTGCGGCCGTCGGCGCGCATGACACCGCCGACGTTGGCGGCGCCCGTGCGCTCGAGAGTCTGCAGCGCGAGCGCCGCATAGCCGGGGGCGAGTTCGGAATGCGCGTCGACGCGGACGATCGTCGCGAAGCGGCTGGCCCGGATCGCCGCATTCAATCCGACAGGGATGTGTGCGGCCGGGTTGTCGACGAGCCGGATCCTGTCATCTTCCTCGGCGAGGCGCTGAGCGAGTTCTGTCGTGCCGTCGGTGGACGGGCCGAGCGCGAGCACGAGTTCGGCAGGGACCGTCAGCTCCTGCGTCAGCACGGAGGCGACCGCGTGCTCGAGGTACGCGCGCTCGTTGAGCACGGGCATGACGAACGACACTCCGGTCTCGGGGGCGGCGATGTCGTTGTCGGGCACATGACGATCATGGCATGCACTGCTCGGACGTTCGCTGATTCGCGGGAGCGGGGGTCCCTGGAGGCGGCCGTCGGCCTGCGCCCTCGTACTCGGTATCCTGGAGGGATGGGTGCAGTGTCCGACGCGAAGAAGGCTTACCGTCTGCTGAAGCGGGCGCTCGCCTCCCGCAAGGCTGTGCAGCGAGTGCGACGTCGCCTCGCCGAACACGAACCGCACCAGCCGGAGCACTACCAGGTGGCGGTGTACTTCGCCGACGGCGACGTGAACATGTACCAGATGAGGCAGTGGTACCGCCCGCTCGCCGAGCTGTCCAAGCGCTGGCCGGTCGTCGTGCTGTCGCGGTCGGCGACCGGCGCAGACAAGCTGCTCGACGAGGATGGCCCGCCGGTCGCATTCGTTCCCACGATCCGCGACCTCGAGAGGTTCATCTCGTCGCAGGACATCCGTGTCGTCCTGTATGTGAACCAGAACACACGCAACTTCCAGATGTTCCGCTACGGCAGACGCTGGCACGTGTTCATCAACCACGGCGAGTCCGACAAGATGTACATGACCACGAATCAGTACAAGGCGTATGACTACGCGCTGGTCGCCGGGCAAGCCGCGCGTGACCGGTTGTCGAGGACGCTCTGGGACTGGGACATCGATCAGCGCACGATCGAGATCGGCCGCCCGCAGGCCGACCACTACTCGGGCACGCTGCCGTACTTGCCCGACGAGCGCACGGTCGTGCTCTACGCCCCGACATGGGAAGGCGACCGCCCGAGCGCGCACTACGGGTCGATCGCCACGCATGGTGAGACGCTGGTCAAGACGCTGCTCGCGTCCCGCGGGCACCGCGTGATCTACCGGCCGCACCCTCGGAGCGGAGTCATCGACGGCGAGTACGGCGCAGCGCACCGTCGCATCATCGCGGCGATCGCCGCAGCCAACGCCGCAGACCCCGCTGCGCAGCACGTGTACGACAACGGGCCGGAACTCGGATGGCAGTTGGCCGCCGCCGACGTGGCAGTCGTCGACATCTCGGCGATGGTCTACGACCGCCTCGCCGTCGGCAAGCCGCTGATGATCACGCGACCGGCAGACGAGCGCGCGTCGATCGACACCAACGGCTACCTGTCGGACTGCGAGTGGCTCAGCGCGGACGCCGCGGGCGACATCGTCGCCGAGGTCGAACGCGTCCGTGCCGATGAGGCGGCCATCGCCAGGCTGCGCATGTGGGTGCAGCACTACTTCGGCGACACGACGCCGGGAGCGGCGACCGAGAAGTTCCACGCCGCGATCGAACGCCTGATGCAGGAGTGGGAGCACTGGCAGGCGCACGAGATCGGGGCGGTGCGCACCGACGAGGACGACGACGACGAAGAGGCCGACGAAGAGGAGGTCTGACGATGGACCTGCCCCTCACTGCCGCGGTCGCCTCGCATCTCGAGGTGCTGACCGACGCGGGCTCTACCAATGAGATCCTGAGCGAGCGCGCGCGCGAATCGCGCTCGATGTCGCACCTGAGTGTGCTCCTGACCGACAATCAGACGGCGGGTCACGGCAGGCTCGGTCGCTCCTGGACGGCTGCGCCGGGCGCGTCGCTCGCCGTATCCGTCCTGCTGCGGCGGCTGCCCCAGCCCGATGCGCGCGGCTGGATCCCTCTTGCGGCCGGGGTGGCGATGGCGGATGCGATCGCCGAGCAGCTTCCGGACCATGAGGTGGCTGTCAAATGGCCGAACGATGTGCTGGTCGACGGTCGCAAGATCTGCGGGATCCTGGCACAGGCGACTCAGGATGCCGTGATCGTGGGAACGGGCGTGAACACGGCGATGACGGAGTCTCAGCTGCCGGTGCCGACTGCGACGTCCTTCGCCGTGCTCGGCGTCGAGGCCGATGCCGATGAGCTGCTCGCCAGCTATCTGCGCGCGCTCGACGAGCTGGTCGCCGATCTCGCCGCAGCCGGTGATGCCGTCTCGAGCGGCCTTCATGCCGCGGCGAGCGGGCGCTGCGCGACGATCGGCCTCGGCGTGAGGGTCTCGCTTCCCGGGGACTCCGTGCTCGTCGGAACAGCCACAGCACTGGACGCCGACGGTCGGCTCCTGGTGCTGGCGGGGGGTGCCGAGAGGCCTATCTCTGCGGGCGATGTGGTGCACGTCCGGCCGGCATGAGTCTGACACGCCCGGCGTGCGAGCGGCGATGTCGGTGGTTGCGGGCACAATGGAGGGGTGACTCAGCCCGTGACTCTCGGCGGAAGGCCGACGATGCCACCGCCGGGCGCGCCCGCCGAAGAGCTGCTCATCGCTCGATTCCGCGCACACGCCAGGAGACTCTTCTGGTCGGCGCTGGTGCTGATCGCCGTGTTCGGTGCCACGACCTTCTTCTATGACAATCTCCCGGCTCCCTTCGAGAACTGGATGCTGCTGAGTGCAGCCGCGGCGATCGTCTTCCTGCTGGTGGTCGTGCCCTGGGTCGTCTGGTACTCGCGTTCGGTGACGCTCACCACCCGGCGAGTCATCGTGAACCGCGGCATCGGTGCGCGCAACAGACAGGAGATGTCGCATGCGCGCGGCTACACGATCGGCGTCCGCCGCGGCGTGATCCAGCGGATCTGGGGCGTCGGCACGATCACCCTCTCCAACGGGGTCGACGCGCCGCTGCGCCTCGCCAATGTGCCGAATGTGACGCTCGTGCACGAGACGCTCGCCGATCAGATCGAGGTCAGTCAGATCCTCGCGCACCGAGATGCGCAGGCGGGGAACGACGGGACAGCCGAGTTCGGAGCTCGATAGCGCTTCGCCGTCATCGGCGCGACGAGTGAACTGCGTGCGTGCCGATGCGCGAGAATGGTCAGGACGAATGGAGGCGGCCCATGGCGCTGCGCGTTGGTGTGATCGGTGGAGGCCAGCTGGCTCGGATGATGATCGCTCCGGCGGTCGAGCTCGGACTCGACCTGAGGGTGCTCGCTGAGGATGAGGGGATGGCGGCGCAGCTCGCTGCGACCGCGGTCGGCGACTATCACGACCTCGATGTCGTCCGCGCGTTCGTCGCGGACGTCGATGTCGTCACCTTCGACCACGAGCATGTCCCTCAGGAGGTGCTGCGGACTCTCGTCGCCGAGGGCGTCGCTGTGCATCCCGGGCCCGATGCGCTGCAGTTCGCCCAGGACAAGCTCCTCATGCGGGCGCGGCTCGAAGAGCTCGGCGTGCCCCAGCCCGACTGGGCGTCGGTTCGCGATGCGTCCGAGCTGCAGGTCTTCCTCGACGAGCACGAGGGGCAGGGTGTCGTGAAGACGCCGCGCGGTGGTTACGACGGCAAGGGCGTGCGTGTCGTCCGAGCGGCGAGCGAAGCTCAGGACTGGCTCGACGGGCTCGCCGACGGAGAGGCTCTGCTGGTCGAGGAGCTGGTCGGGTTCGTTCGAGAGCTCGCGCAGCAGGTGGCCCGCCGTCCCAGCGGCGAGATCGTCGCCTATCCGGTCGTCGAGACTGTGCAGCGTGAGGGCGTGTGCGCCGAGGTGATCGCGCCGGCGCCGCATGCGACCGACCGTCTCGTCCAGGTCGCCGAGGAGATCGGGCGGTCGATCGCCGAGGGGCTCGGGGTCACCGGCATGCTCGCGGTCGAGCTCTTCGAGACCGATGATGAGCGGATTCTCGTGAACGAGCTCGCGATGCGCCCGCACAACAGCGGCCACTGGAGCCAGGACGGCGCCGTCACCGGGCAGTTCGAGCAGCACCTTCGTGCGGTCGCCGATCTGCCCCTCGGCGACACGGCACCGCAGGCCGCGTGGTCCGTGATGGTGAACATCCTCGGAGGACCGAAGAGCGGTTCGCTCGGCGACCGTTTCGCGGGAGCGATGGCGGCGCATCCTTCGGCCAAGATCCACACCTACGGAAAGGCCCCGCGTCCTGGTCGCAAGGTCGGACACGTGAATGTGACCTCCGACGATCTCGACGATGCGGTGTACGTGGCCCGTGCAGCAGCGGCCCACTTCGACTGAGGGTGCGACCAGGGGTGTGCCGTTCGGGGGTTCTCCCAGCACCAGACCGTAGCCTGAGTGGGTGACTGAGCCATTGCACTCCTCCACCGCGCCCCTCGTCGGCGTCGTCATGGGATCCGACTCCGACTGGCGCGTGATGAGCGACGCCTCTCAGTCGCTGACGGACTTCGCGATCCCACACGAGGTCGAGGTCGTCTCGGCCCACCGCACCCCGGACAAACTCATGCAGTACGCGCGGGAAGCGCGCGGTCGCGGTATCCGAGTGATCATCGCCGGCGCCGGTGGGGCCGCACATCTTCCCGGGATGCTCGCCTCGATGACGGCGCTGCCGGTCATCGGCGTCCCCGTGCCGCTCGCCTACCTCGACGGGATGGACTCTCTCCTGTCGATCGTGCAGATGCCGGCAGGCATCCCGGTCGCGACGGTGTCGATCGCGGGAGCCCGCAACGCAGGCATCCTCGCCGCGCGTATTCTCGGCACCTCCGACGATGACCTCGCCGATCGCATCGAGACGTATGCGCTCGACCTCGAGGCGCAGGTCGAGGAGAAGAACGAACGGCTGAAGGGGTCCCTGTGACCCTTGCGCCGCCGCGAGGTTCGGCGCGACCGCTGATCGAGACCCGCCCCCTGCGGCATCCGAACACCGCAGATGCAGGGATGATGACCAAGCGCGGCTGGTGGCTCGTGCTGGTGAACCTGCTGGTTCCCGGTGCTGCTCAGGTGCTCGCCGGCAATCGCCGGCTCGGGCGCATCGGTCTCGGAGCGACACTGCTCGCATGGTTCCTCGTCATCGTGGGCGCGGGGCTGGCTCTCTTCGCTCGGCCGGTGCTGCTGTGGCTCACGGTCGGCGGCGGATGGTTCTCGGCGGTCGTCCTCACACTCGTCCAAGTGCTGCTGATCGCATACCTCGTACTGTGGGCGGTGCTCACCTTCGATGTGCTGCGGCTCGTCAGACTGGTCAGAGTTCCAGGGCCCTCGAAATTCGCCATCCCTCTGGTAGCCCTGCTCCTGCTCGGTCTCGTCGGAACGGGCACCGGATACGCCGCGTCCTATGTCGGCACCGCGCGAGGCACGATCAACACGATCTTCGGTCAGAGCGGTCCGAGTCTGCCGCCGAGCGAGGGGTATTACAACATCCTGCTGCTGGGAGCCGACAGCGGTGAGGGCCGCGACTCGATGAGGTTCGACAGCATTTCGGTGGTCTCGGTGAACGCGACCACCGGTGCCGTCACGATCACCGGCATTCCCCGTGAGCTTCCTCACGCGCCTTTCAGCGAAGGAAGCCCGATGCTGGCGCTGTACCCGAACGGCTTCGAGGGGCACAGCTCGAGCTCGTGCGGATGGAACGGCTGGATGAACCACGTCCGCAACGCCGCGGAGATCTGCCGCGACGACAACGGCACCGGCCTGTATCCGGATGCGGCCGGGCATGGTTCCGATGCGGGGATCGAGGCCACCAAGGATGCGGCCGAGGGTGTTCTCGGGATCGAGATCCCGTACTACGTGTTCGTCGACATGCACGGTTTCGCAGCTCTCGTCGACGCGCTCGGCGGCGTGGACATCAACGTGACGGAGCGGCTGCCCAAGGGCGGTCCGCCCGAGGGCACGGACCCGTATGACGTGGATGCATGGGCGATCGGCTGGATCGAGGTCGGTCAGCAGCACATGGACGGTGACACGGCGCAGTGGTATGCGCGGTCGCGATACACGACCAGCGACTGGGACCGCATGAAGCGTCAGCGCGAACTGCAGGAGGCGATTCTCGCCCAGTTCACGCCGCAGACCGTGCTCACGCGGTTCAACGAGGTGGCTTCGGCGGGAACAGAGTTGGTCAGCACCGATCTGCCTCAGGACAAGCTCCCCGAGTTCTTCGATCTGATGACCAAAGCGCGTGAGCAGACCGTCACGACGATCGAGCTCACTCCCGAGAACGGTGTCGACGAGCATGCTCCCGACTACGGCCACATCCACGAGATGATCCAGCAGTCGCTGCATCCCCCGACGGAGAGCCCGACACCGACACCGTGATCGGCGATGCCGCGGGTGGTATTCCGTGGTTCGATTCCACCTCGGCACATGAGTGAGCCCACGGCCACCACCTGAGAGTGAAAGTGGTGGCCGTGGGCCTCCGGTGCATCACCGGATTCACCAGACGACGGTGATCGGAGGGGGAGGGATCACCGTCGTCCAGTCGATTCCCGCAGGGCGGGAATCTGACCTAGGCGCGCTTGCGGCGCGTGACACCTGTCGCGACGAGCACTCCACCAGCCACGAGCGCGGCTGCCCCACCTCCGAGAACCCACGGCGACACGCTGCCGCCCGTGAGCGCGAGCTCGAGCCCACCGCCGGTGAGCGGGAGCTCCGTTCCTGCGGACGCGACGCCGGGGTCGTGGTCGCAGCTCACGGCGGAGTCATGACCCTCTGAGACCGTGATGGTCGCCGTGTACGACCGCGAACCGCTGAAGGCGAGTGCATAGGAGCCCTCGCCGTCCGACGGCGGACGGAAGGTGACCACGAGGCTGCCGTCGGCGGCCGCCGTGTTGCCCGAGATGACGGAGTCGCCGGCGTTGAGGCCGGAGACAGACACGCCGACGTTCTCGGACGGCAGGAAGTAACCTGCGCCGAATACGACGGTGGACACTTCGCAGATGTCGATGATCGGATCATCGACAGTCACCCGCGGGGTGCCCGCATACGAGTCCGACTCCGTCTGAACGGCCGGCGAGGCGGAGGCGACAGCAGGTGCCATGAGCACGAGTACGCCAGCGGTAAGGCTGATTGCAGCCAGTTTCTTCAGCATGATTCTCCCCAGAAATACACGCGGAATCGCCTTCGAATACACCCCTGCATCCGACTGCGTGAGCTCTTCCTGTCCCCACGACAGAATTGCAGAACTCAGATATTCCCCAGTGGGACTGACACTACATCATGGAATCAGGAAAGTCACGATGCGCAGCGCAGTTGCTCGCGAGATGTCTCCGGCGTGGTCACCATGGGCGTGTGGTCGACCACCGTGAGCCGCTCTCCGGCCCCGGTTCCCTGGTATTCGACGGTGATCGTCGACGATTCCCCGGGGGCCAGAAGCACCTCGTGCTGAACCGCCGAACGGGAGCCGAGCAGTGCCGTCTGCACGCTCACCTCTTCTCCGTCGCGGTCGATGTGAGACGGAGTCGCACCTTCGGGGCCGTACACCGTGATCAGTGTCCGGGTCGAGCCGGCGGGCACGCCGTAGAACCCGTCAGCGGTGACGTAGGGCGGCAGCGAGGTTGCGGCGTCGGCCGGTGCATCGTTCTTCCAGGTCACCGTCACCTGTGTGGTCGCCTCGCCATCGCAGGTGCCGATCGAGGTCGTGATGGCGGCGCCGGCATAGAAGTCCATCTTGCCGCCCGTGATGTCGTTCAAAAGGACGCCGACGTGAGTCTGAGTGTCGTCCTCGGGCAGGGCCCCACCGAGGGTGGACGCCGCCAGGATCGCCTGCTCGTCCTCGTGTGCGCTCCAGATGCGGATGCGTCGCTCATCTGCTGACGCCGAAAGCGCCGCGACGAGATCCTTCGGATCCGCCGTGCTCAGCGCAGCGGACAGAAGTGCTCCCGCCGCCTGCGAGAAGATCTCGTCCTGTGCGATCGGATCGGGTACGGCGGCGTAGATCTCGGACAGCAGCAGATCCACCACGGTCTCCTCGGTGGCGGTGAAGGGTCCGAACGTGAGTGGCCCCGTGGCGGCGAGGAGGTGTTCGGTCATCACGGCGTCGACCGCGATGACGCCGTCGACCGGCTGCCCGAAACGGTTCTGCCATCGCGTCGCGATCGCAGGGCCCGCCTCGGTGAAGTCGGGAATGCTCGTCAGGTTCTGCATGTAGCGACCCGGGCGATCCTCGAAGAGGGCGACGGTCGATTCGCTGAGCGGGAGGGGGGTGTCGAGGGCGGGAAAGTCCGGAACGGACGCCTGCTGCACGAGCGTGATCCTGCCGTTCTCGGCGTGGAGAAGCGCGATGGCGCCGATGATGCCGCCCGAAGATCGCAGCTCGGCGTTGTTCTGCATCGCGAGCACGTAGTTGCGGGGCCCTTCCGCGCCGAGCATGCTCGGCAGCAATGCGGACGCTCCGTGCAGCGCTCCGACCACAGTGGCTGCTTGGGTGACCGTCGATCTCATCTCCCGCACCGCATCGGCGAGCGGCGGCAGGGTCGCGTCCGCGTCGATGCCGAGGGCGCGTGTCTCGGCCGACGTCAGCGTCGCGCTCGCGTCAGCGAGCGAGGGCTCGATCTGCGCGAAAGGCGCCAGGTCGAGTGCTCCACCCGAGAGCCCCAGACTCGCCAGGTCGAGTGCGTCAGCTGCCTCCAGAACGGGGAGCAGAGCGTCCGAGGCGACGTCGTCGGCGATCTCGGCGACGTCGCTCACCGCCGAGAAGTTCGGACCGATCCACGGCAGGAGGCCGAATCCGAGCCAGATCGGATCGGATGTCAGGTCGTGAGCCGACTCCGCGTGGTGCGCGATGCGGGAGGAGAGCGACGCTGCCTTGTCGAGGTCGCCCTGGCCGATCGCCTGCTTGAGCTTCGACGACGACGCCGCGACCTCCTGCAGGTTGTTCACGGCACCGATGCCGCGGATGCCGACCCAGCCGATCGCGAGCACGAGGAGGATCACGATCACGCCGATGGTCCACCGCAACCATCGACGACGTACAGGCAGGCGTCCGTCACTCACCCCTGCATTCAAGCACGTAGCGGCATATCGGGGTGCGGAATGACTCGATCCTCGTCGCTCGCGGTCACGCTCCCAGGTTCGGGGCGGTCGGGCGATTACTGTTGTCGCATGGGTGCTCGGCTGCGTGTGGTTCTGGATCAGCTGACGCATGTCGTGCACGCGGATCACGCATCGGCGGCATCCGACCTCACCGCAGCGCTCATCTCGACCGCCCCTTCCGGGTGCGAGGTCGAGGCGATCGTCCCGTCCGGGGTCGAGGTGCCGATTCCGGGCCTCTCGGATGTGCGCAGACTGTCGCTCGCGCGACGAGAGCTCGCGGCGTCATGGCAGCTGGGGATCGTGCGGGGGGTCGGCGGAGGTCTGATCCACTCGCCCACGCTGATGGCGCCGCTGGTGCGGCACGACCGCGTGCACGACCACGATCAGACGACCGTCACTCTGTGGGATCTGCAGGCGTGGGAAGAGCCTGAGTCGCTCCCGAAGTCAGCCGTCGCGTGGCATAGGGCGATGCTGAAACGAGCCGTCAAGCACGCTGATGCCGTCGTCGTGCCCTCGCATGCGGTCGGCGCACGACTGGCAGAGATCGCGAAGCTGAGCGGACGGATCCGCGTCATCCCCGGTGCGGCCCCGTGCAGTCTCGTCGTGCCGTTCGACGCGACAGCACGACGAGCCTCCCTGTCTCTGCCAGCGGGCTACCTGGTACTCACGGGCTCCGCCGATTCGCTCGAGCACGGGTTCCGAGCGGCGATCGCAGCAGGCAGAGAAGCTGTCGTGCTCGACGCGCCGGAAGGAACCGAGCCGAGGCTGGCCGAGGTCGCGGCGGCCGCAGGACTGCCCGAATCGAGGGCGCACATCCGCGGGTCGCTGCCGGTTGAGGATCGGGCAGCTGTCCTCGCAGGAGCATCCGCACTGGTGGCCACGAGCTCGCACGCCGTGTGGCCCTGGCGTGCGGTCGAGGCGATGACCCTCGGGGTGCCCGTGGTCGCCGTCGACAGCGGAGTGCACCGCGATGTGATCGCCGACGGGGGAGTGATCACCGGGCCGACGGACATCGCCGATGCAGTCGCCGATGCGGTCGGTGACGGAGCGCGTCGTCTGAGTGTGCTCGGCGCCGACCGGTCGCGTTCCTTCTCCTGGCTCGGCGCGGCCGAACGCGTATGGGGATTGCACGCAGATCTGTGAACCCCGAAAGCCCCGGTCGGGGGCTCCGGGGCCTGATCAGGACCGCATGACCTCGACGGCGTCCTTGCTGGGTCCGTCGAAGCGCACCTTGCCCTTCTGAAGCAGGATCCCGCGATCGCAGAGGTTCGACACCATGTTGAGGTCGTGGCTGACGACCACGAGTGTCTTGCCCTGGGCATGGAGCTCGCGGACCCGGGCGAGGCACTTCTTCTGGAACGGCTCGTCGCCGACAGAGAGGATCTCGTCGATCAGCAGGACGTCCATCTCGGTGTGGATCGCGACGGAGAAGGCGAGTCTGAGGAACATGCCGGATGAATAGTGCTTCACCTCGGTGTCGATGAACTGCTCGATCTCGCTGAACGCGACGATCTCGTCGTACCGTGCCTCGGTCTCCTTCTTGCTCATGCCCAGGATCGCGGCATTGAGGAAGATGTTCTCGCGCCCAGACAGATCCGGGTGGAACCCCGCCCCGACCTCGATGAGGCCGGCGACGCGGCCGCGAGTGAGCACGGTGCCGGAATCCGGTTCGAGCACCCCCGAGATCAGCTTCAGCATCGTCGACTTGCCGGATCCGTTGAACCCGAGAAGAGCGACGGATTCGCCCTGCTGGATCTCGAACGAGACGCCGTCGAGGGCGTGGAAGTCCGTCGTCAGCGGCTTGCGGCGGATCGCTGCGAGAGCAGTCTCCTTGATCGAATGCGTGTGCCGGAGCTTGAAGGTCTTGTGGACGTCGTCGATGATGATCCGCGGGAGAGGCTGCGCATCAGAGGTCTTGGGCAAAGCGGCCCTCCAGTCGGCGGAAGACGAGCTGGCCGATGACCAGCGCGATGAGTGACGTCACGAGTGCGATGAGCCCGAACATCCATACGTCGGGGCTCGGAGAGGCATCGGGTCCGAGCGGGAACCAGACCCCGTAGTGGAACAGCTCGACGGCGGCGGTGATCGGATTCAGTCGATAGAGGACGAAGAGCCACTCGGGCACGACCCTGGCGACCTGGGTCCACTCGTACATCACGGGCGAGGCCCAGATCGCGACCATCACGATGATCTCGACGAAGCTCTGCGCGTCGCGGAACGTCACGTTGATCGAACCGAAGAAGAGGCCGAGACCGCTGGCCAGAACCGCGATGATCACGAGGGCCAGGAGGATCGCACCGAGGGACGCGAATGAGGGAGCCCAGCCGAAGAACAGCGAGATCGCGATGACGACGATGATCTGCGGCACCGTGTTCACGGCGGCGATCATCATGCTCGCAATCGGGAACATCTCGCGAGGGAGGTAGATCTTCTTGATGAGCGCGGCGTTGTCGACCAGCGATCGGGTGCCGTTCGAGAACGCCTCGTTGAAGAAGGTCACGACCGTGATGCCCGAGAGCAGATAGATCGGGAAGAAGTCGACCCGGTCGTTCAGGCCGAGGAAGACGCCGATCGCGACGAAGAAGACGACGAACTGCACGAGCGGCTTCACGTACGACCAGAGCCATCCGAAGATGGAACCCCGGTAGCGGATCTGCACTTCCTTGCGCACGATGAGCGAGAGCAGATGCCGTTGCCGGAAGACCTCGAGGAGCCCTCGATTCGCGCCAGGAGTCGTCATTCTCTGGTCGTCGGCTGTGCGAGCCTGTTGCACCGCGATTCCACCTTCCGACGCGCCGACGGTCTCGGGCGCACCGTGAGCAATCATACGATCCCTGACGCATCGTCCCTGGCAGATCGATGGGGAAACCTCGAACGCGCGACACAGGCGCAACCCAGGGTCAGTGGCACCGTCGCTGGTAGGCTCGCGGAGGTCTCGTGCGTCCGTCGATCCGAAAGCAAACTGTATCCGTGACACCTCTTCAAGCTCTCGATCAGCCTGCACTCTTCAGCTTCGCGGACCCGCAGACCGGTGTGGATCTGTCGGAGCGTGAACGCCGCCTTCTCGTCGGAGCGCTGAATTTCCATGCGCTCATGGCGCCTGAGCGGACGCTGCGGGTCCATCTCTACGACGGCACGCCGCAGACCACCCCTCGACTGACTGACGACAGCACGTTCGACGGGCTCTCGAGGAACAACCGTCACCGCATCGAGAGCTTCGACATCGTCAGCTCCGTCTCCGCGGAGGAGCGTGAGCTCGAGCACACGGAGGCCGTCTCGGCCGGGCTCGTGGCGTCGCCGACCAGGCATCTGCACGTGTCCCGCGACGGCGTTCTCGATTCCGACCCTTACCGCCCACAGCGCCCCGGGGTCATCGGACGGATCGCGAGGGGCGTCAAGTCGCGTGCCCCGCTTCTCTACGACGATGCGCGTGATCTCTCGCTGCTCAGATTCCGTCGCAAGCTCACGACGGCCATCGAGCCTCGTGACTACGAAGCGGAGTTCCGTCGAGGGGGTGCGCACGAGGACGAGGTGATCGTGCCGGCCGCGCCGGTCCTCGAAGGAGCGCAGAAGGCCGTGATCATCGGCCTCCACTGGTTCGAGCTCGGCGGCGCTGAGCTCTGGGCCTTCGAGACGGTACGTCTGGTGCGTGAGGCCGGCCTGCTCCCGATCGTGCTGACGAATCGGGACTCGCATCAGCCGTGGGTCACACGTCCCGAGCTCGACGGGGCGCTGCTCATCCCCTTCTCCGAGCCCACCGTCGACTCCCAGACAGCGGGCGTCGAACCGCTGCTGCGTTCGCTGCTGCGCACCTTCGACGTGCGCGGTGTCGTCATCCATCACAATCAGTGGCTCTACGACCGGGTTTCCTGGATCGCCGCGTCGCGTCCCGGCATCCCGATCATCGACAGCACTCACATCGTCGAGTACACCGGCGGTGGCTATCCCCTGAGCAGTGCGATCGCATCGAAGTCGATCACCACGCACCACGTGATCTCGCCGAGCCTCGCCCGCTGGATGACGGACGTGCAGCGGATCCCCGCCGACCGCGTCGTCATGGCACCGCTCGGCGGACTCACCGTGAAGCCGAAGGATGCCGTGTTCCGCCCGCGGTCCGCGGGGGAGCAGTTCACCGTCGCGTTCGTCGGCCGGATGGCGCGGCAGAAGGCGCCGGAGGTCTTCCTCACGATGGCGCGACGCCTGAAGCGTCAGGGATATTCGCTCCGCTTCATCCTGCACGGTGGTGGCGAGTTGTCGAGTTGGGTCGACGACATCATCGAGGCCGAAGGGCTGAGGGCCGACATCATCCGGCGCACCTCGGACACCCCGGTCTCCGAGACGCTCGACGAAGCCCACGTGCTCGTGGTGGCCTCGCACAACGAGGGCCTCACGCTCACGACCCTCGAGGCGATCGCGCACGGAGTGCCGGTGATCTCGACGGATGTCGGGGCTCAGGGCGACATCATCCCGGAGTCGGCTCTGGTCCCTCGATATGCGCGCCTCGCCGCGCGCAGGCTCGCCGAGGCTGTGGCCCCGCTCGTCAACGACGAAGAGGCGAGGGAAGCGCTGTGGCGCACGGAGCGCAAGGCTGAGAAGAAGCTGCTGTCCCGGCAGTCCGCGAGTTCATGGTTCAAGGAAGAGGTGGGCTCGTGGTGAGTGTCGCTGGAGTGGTCGTCACGTTCAATCGGCTCGAGAAGCTGAAGACCGTGATCGCATCGATCGAGGCGCAGACGCACCCGGTCGAGACGCTGTTCGTGATCGACAACGCCTCGACCGACGGCACGGCGGAGTATCTGGCCGAGCTTGAGACCTCGGTTCCTCTCGAAGTCGTGACTATGGCGACCAACTCCGGGGGAGCGGGTGGGTTCTCCGAGGGGATGCTGCGCGGATACGCGTCCGGTGCGGATCACGTCTGGATCATGGACGACGACTGCTATCCGAAGCCGGAGGCGCTCGCGAGCCTCATCGCCGGTTTCGACGGGGCGGTCCAGGAGCTCGGCGGGGACGTGCCCTTCGCGTGCTCGGTGGTGGAGTTCACCGACGGCAGCATCTGCGAGATGAACAACCCGGTCACCACGTGGGACTGGGGGCGCCTGCTCGTCAAGGGGCAGAAGAACGTCATGGTGACCGCCTGCTCATTCGTCTCGGTGCTGATCCCTCGGTGGGCCATCGCGGAGTACGGGCTTCCCTACTCCGAATACTTCATCTGGTTCGACGACCGCGAGTACACGCTTCGCCTCACCGCGCGTTGCCCGGGTGTGCAGGTGCTCGACAGCGTCGTCGTCCATGACATGGGTGACAACAGGGGTGTGAACTTCGCGATGGTCGACCGCAAGAGCCTGTGGAAGTTCTCATACGGTGTGCGCAACGAGGCGTCGTGGCAGCTGCACCACCGCGGATTCCTGTACTTCGTGGAGTTCGGTGCGCGACTCTTCGTGAGCCTCCACCGCGGCCGCGTTCCGCTGGACCTGCGCGCGAAGCTGCTCGGCAAGTGGGTGAAGGGCATCACCTTCAACCCGAAGATCAAGTATCCAGAGGCGGAGGCGGCGTGAGCTGGGTCTCGATCCTGCCCGCGGTCTTCGTCACGGGTGCTCTCCTCTTCCTCCCGGGACTGCTGCTGGGCTTCCTCCTTCGCCTGCGGGGGATGAGACTCCTCGCGCTCGCCCCGGCGCTCAGCGTCTCCCTCGTCGCGGTCGCCGCCCTCGCAGCGCCGTTCGTGGGGATCCGCTGGAGCGTCGTACCGGTCCTCGCCCTCACTGCGGTGGCATCGGTCGCGGCATACTTCTGGTCGAAGCACGTCGGCAAGCCGGCGCCGCTTCCTCCTCGCGCGAGCGCGAGACAACTGGTCGCCGTGATCGTCTCGATCGTCGTGCCCGCCGTTCTCATCGCGTTCGTGCTGGTCAGGAGCATGCACGACACGGAGTTCTTCTCGCAGCGCTATGACAACTTCTTCCATCTGAACGCGGTCCAGTACGTCCTCGACACCGGCAACGCATCGCCCCTGTGGCTGGGCAGCATGACATCGCCGGCGGGCGTTCCCTTCTACCCGTCCGGCTGGCATGCGATGGTCTCGATCGTCGTCGCGCTGAGCGGAGCCTCCGTGCCGCTTGCGGCCAACGCCATGATCATCGTCGTCGCGGCGGTCGTCTGGCCGATCGGCGCGGTGCTCCTGGTGCGCGAGCTTCTGGGGCGCAACCAGATCATGACGGTGATCGCGGGAGCTCTCGCCGCCGCCTTCCCGGCCTTCCCGTTCCTGCTTCTGCACTACGGCGTGCTCTACCCGCTGTTCCTCGGCCTCGCCGTCGCCCCCGCAGCCATCGCCGTCGCCTGGTGGCTGCTCAGGCCCGGACGGGTGCCGCGTCGTCAGGACTGGGCGCTGCTGCTGGTGCTCGTCGTGCCAGGTCTGGGTGTCGCGCACCCCGGAGCGCTCATGGCGGTCGTCGCGCTCACGGTGCCCTTCGTCCTCGCCAGGCTCCTGCACGAGATGAGAACTCCAGGTCGGCCGCGACTGATCGGGATAGGTCTGCTGATCGCATACGCCGCCGCGGGAGTCGTCCTCCTGCAGGTGGTGCGGCCCCCCGCGAGCCAGATCTACTGGCCGATCATCAACACGGTTCCCGACTCGATCGGCGAGGTCGTCGCAGCGGGCGTCTACGGCTACCCGAGCTCGCTCGGGATCACGGCCCTGATGATCATCGGCGCGTACAGCGTGATCCGCAGAGGCAGCTATGCGCGGTGGTCCATCCTCGCGATGGCGGTCATCTCGGCTGTGCTGTACATCATCGTGTCCGCGTCGCCGTATGAGACGCTCCGCTTCTGGTTCACGGCTCCCTGGTACAACAACCCGCCCCGTATCGCCGCGTTCTGGGCCATCGGAGTCCTGCCGCTCGCGGCGCTGGGCGGAATCGTCCTCGTCACGTGGCTTCTCCGGCAACGGCTGCTGGTCAGGGCGCGGCGGTTCTCCGAGCGCCGGCCCGTCGTCCTCATCGCCATCGTCGTGCTCGCGCTCGTCGGAGTCACCCAGAACGCCGCGATCCGGCAGGCGGCCGCCGACATCGAGTACACGTACGAACTCCGCCCCGGCGGACCGATCGTGTCTCCCGACGAGCTCGATCTCATGGAGGATCTCGCGGAGCTCGTCCCTGACGATGCGGTCATAGCGGGTGACCCGTGGACGGGTGCGTCGTTCGCCTACGGTGTGAGCGGAAGGCGGGTCCTCATGCCCCACCTTCTGATGGACCTCACCGACGATGCCGAAGCGATCAACACCATGCTGAGCACGGACGGCGATTCGCCGGAGGTCTGCGACGCTCTCGAGGACACCGGCGTCGCATACGTCCTGGATTTCAGCGCGGACGGGGACTTCCAGGAGAACGACGGAGACTATTCGGGACTCGATGACCTCGACAGCTCACCCTACGTCGAGCTCGTCGAGCAGCGCGGTGACGCGAAGCTCTTCAAGATCATCTCATGCGGACTCGGCTCATGACGTACGAGATCTTCGTGCCGTTCTGGGGCGACCCGGATCAGCTCTATGAGACCGTCGACTCCGTGCGCGCCCAGACGGACCCGGACTGGCAGCTGACCATCATCGACGACTGCTATCCCGACGACTCGGTCGCAGCTCACTTCGATGAAGAGCGGGATGAGCGGATCGTCTACACCCGCAACGAGCGCAACGTCGGGATCACCGAGAACTTCCGGGAGTCTGTGCGGCGCGCGTCAGGGGAATTCGTCACGATCCTCGGCTGCGACGATCTGCTGCACCCGAACTATGTGGAGGTCGTCCGCGCTGCGGCTCGCGCGGTGCCGAACGCCGACGTCATCCAGCCGGCGGTTCAGGTCATCGACGAGAACGGGGTCGTCGTCCTTCCCCTCGTCGACCGGATCAAGCAGCGCCACCTCGCTCCGAAGGGACGGAGCGTGAGCGTGTTCAGCGGCCCGGACATGGCCACGACGCTGATCCGGGGAAACTGGCTCTATTGGCCGTCGCTGTCGCTCCGTGTCGAGACGCTCCGCCGCATCGACTTCACGGATGACCTTCCCGTCATCCAGGATCTGGCGCTGCTGATGGACATCGCGTTCGACGGTGGCACGTTGGCCTACACGCCGACGCTCGCGTTCTCCTATCGCCGTCATCTGGAGAGCGCGTCGCAGAAGACGCTTCTCGACGGCAGCCGCTTTCTCGATGAGCGGCGGTACTACCGCATCGCGCGTCGTTCGGCCGCTGACCGAGGGTGGAGTCGCACAGCGCGAACCGCGCGAGTGCGCCTCATGTCGCGCTTGCACGGGATCGCCGCGCTGCCCCTCGTACTGCGCCACGGCACGCCACGGGGCCTGCGATCGTCGCTGGCCCACGTGGCCGACATCAGCTGAGCTCCTGGGCTCTTGAGCTGCGGTTCAGCTCGCAGCACGATGTCGAGTCAGCGTGCCGAGGCGACGCGTCGCGATGCTTCTCGCCACGCACGGATGAGCATCCACCGCGACTGCAGCGCCCTGCGGAGCCCTCGCGGCTTCGGCGACGACGCGTTCGCGTCGTGCAGGCGGCGGCGCAGCACCGGGCTCTGGACATGGGCGAGCCCGCGAGCAGTGTTGCCGACGGTCGCGATCCACAGATCGTGGGATTCGACGAGGAACTCCGGGAAGGGCAGGATCACGTCCCTGGTTTCACGTCGGAAAGCCATGGCGCAGCCGTAGTAGGGCGCGTCCCCGGCGAGCAGACGCAGCTCATTGGCCAGGGAGCCTCCTGATGGCAGCGCCTCGAGACGCCAGGGGCGTCCGGTGAGCGGGGAGCGCAACGGGGCGTCGTCAGGGAGCAGCACGAGGTCACCTGCCGCGATCGACCGGTCGCGGAGCGCCTCGACCAGCAGCGCACGGCGGCCAGGGACCCACTCGTCGTCCTGGTCGGAGAGGAAGATGATCTCGCGGGTCGCTTCGGCTATCGCGGCCTCGAAGGCCTTCACATATCCGCGGTTGGTCTCGGAGCGGATCAGTCGGATGCGACCGTCTCCGACAGCGGCCACGACATCTGCTGTATCGTCCGTGCTCGCATCGTCCACCACCACCACCTCGTCGTCGGGGCCCAGTCCATCGAGGATCGATTCGAGCTGGTGCCTGACGAACCGTGCGCCGTTGTACGTGGCCATGCAGACGCTCACGGTCTTGGTCATACGATGCCTCCGTCAGCGGGTGCGACGAGAGCGACAGCCGATCGTCTCTCCAGGAGTAGATGGTGGGTTCCGGCTGTCACGACGACGGCGAGGATCACGAGCTCTGAGGCCGCGAGCCCAGTGATGATCCCGCTGAGGCCCCACTGGGCTCCGAAGACCATGAGCGGGACTCCGACGAGAGCAGCGCCGAGGGTGCCGAAGAGCACGTAGCGGTTCAGGCCGGCCGGTACCAGGACGTTGCGGATGAAAGGCGTGGTCAGACTGGTCAGCGCGAAGGTCGCGCCGAAGCCGAGGAACACGGCGATCTCCGGCGTCGCTTTCGCGCCGAACAGCAATGACGAGAACACCGGGCCGAGCACCGTCAGCGCCGCGCCTCCGAGGAGGGCGAGGGCGGCATGGAGCCCGAAGGCCACGAGATGGCGGCGCAGCCGACCATGAGCGTAAGAGACCTCGAGCACCCACTTCTGAAGGGTGTTCGACAGAACGGTGATGGCGAAGAGGGCGATGCGGAAGAACTTGTCGGCCGAGGTGGCCTGACCGCTGGCCGCCGCGCCGAGCAGACCCTGCGCGAGGGGGATGGGCGCGGACGTGTAGGTCCCGCCGATGGTCTCAGCTGCGGCGACCGAGAGGTTCGCACGATACGCGTGCAGGATCCGCCTGCCTGCGAACGGAGGCACAGGTCGTCGGTAGAGCCGGAGGTTCAGAATGACCGGGCCCGTGAGGAAGCCGATCAGTGTGAGGATCGGGTACCACAGCAACTGCTCGGTGAGCAGGAGGAGCGGAATCGCCAGGGCGACGCTGATGCTCACCGGGACCGTCTCGAACAGCAGCACGACCCGCGCGTTGCCCACACCGACCGCATACCAGACGACGGTCATGGCCGCAGCGGTGGTGGCAAGAGTCACGAGTGCGGCGACAAGGCGGAACTCGGCCGGGACGAGCGCCGAGCTGAGTGCGGCGCCGACCGTTCCGGCCGTCACCACGAGCAGGCCGCGGCACCAGAACGAGTCTCCGAAGATCTGACTCCGGGCGGCGTCGTCGGCGCTGAGCGCGATGCGCGCTCCGCCGGAGATGTTCCAGCCGAACCCCGCGACGATCGCACAGACGGTTCCGACGGCCTGAGCCGTGCCCACCGACCCCCACGCCTCCAAGCCGAAGACGTTCGGGATGATGGGCAATAAGAACAGCGGCGCGATGAAAGAGATCAGAGGAACGGCACTAAAGCCCGCGAAGCGTGACAGTAGAACCTTCATGGATGGGACCCCTCGGACCATTGCGGCCCGACACCACTCGGGATGGCGCGGACATTAACGCGTGCGAGCCTAGACTACTGGAGTCGGGTTGAAGGAGAGGTCAGGGACGAATGGCTGGAGTTATCGTGCTCGCCGCCTATCGACCCTCTCAGGAGCTGTTCGCCCGCCAGATCGCCTCGATACGCGACCAGACCGTGACTGACTGGGAGTGCATCATCTCCGTCGACGGAGAGCTCGACACCATCGAGGAGGTCCTCGCCGATGTCGTGCCCGACGACGATCGTTTCCGCGTCCTTGCAGACGGGCGACGACTCGGCTTCTACCTGAACTTCGAGCGGGGGCTCGCGGCGGTGCCTGCCGAGGCCGAATGGGTGGCGCTGAGCGACCAGGACGACTTCTGGTACCCCCACAAGCTCGAGACTCTTCTTCCGCACCTCTCGGAGGCCGCGATCGTGTCCGGGCAGGCCCGGTTGGTGTCGCACCCCGGTGATGATGTGCTCGGATTCACCGAGCGACGACAGCTCGATGCCGCCTCCACCATGATCGTGAATCAGTACACCGGCTCGTTGTGCCTCTTCCGTGCCGACCTGCTGTCGACGGCGCTGCCTTTCCCTCGACTCTCCTCCCACACCGTCGCGCACGATCACTGGCTCGCCGTCGTCGGGATGGCGCGGGGAGGCGGCCGGATCGTCGATGACGTCGTGCAGGACTACGTGCAGCACTCCGCGAACGTGTTCGGTGATCCGAGCAGGCTGCGGCTCGGCCCGATCGCGACGCTGCGGAGAGCCTGGGGCAACGCTGTCACATTCTCGATGCGGTACGAGGGGTCGGCGTCACCGTCGGCGATGGCTCGGATGCTGTTCTGGATCTACGTGGGTTGGCGCCAGCTCATGGCGCAGACACTCGTCGCGCGCGATCCCCACGCGGCGCCTGCGATCGATACCGATCGGCGATTCGGCTCGGGGCGGCGGCTGCTCGAGACCGTGCAGATGCTGCGCCGAGTCCGACGCGCACAGGTCGTGCCGGCGCCGTTCGTCATCGCGTATCTCGGCAGCTGGGCCGCGGGCTGGCTGATCCGGGGTCGTCGACGCACCCCCACCGTGAAGCCGTAGACAGCGCTCAGTGGGGTTGCGCGTACGGAAGAGGGCGAGCGCGCCAGGTGACGCGGGCCGCCTCAGCGGAGAGCTCTGGACGCATCCTCCCCATCCGCTCGGCGCGTCCGTCTCGGAACCCCGCGACGAGGAGCCTCCGCATGGTCGATCGGGGCTTCGCCAGCATCCACGCGATCACGAAGTACGCGTAGTCGGCTCGTGCGTCGCTGCGCAGTCGCGCGCGGTGCCGCGGGTGGCGCCGCGCCAGCACGATGCGATTCCTGGCCCTGTAGTAGTAGCGGAACGGCGTGCTGAGGGTGAGCGCGGGCAGCAGCGCTCCCAGCGGTCCGGGAAAGCGGTAGCGTGCACCCAGACGGTGGGGCAGCCGGACGCCAGGGGCGACGATGCACGGCAGGTCGGAATCGAGGCAGCGGAGCTCGAAGTCCGTGTCCACGAGGTCGATGAACAGGGAATCGTCCATCAGGCCGACCCGTTCGACCACATCGGCGGGGAGGTACATGCCGGACTGGATCGCGTGCGCGGCGTAGACCACTTCGTGTCGCGTCGACGACCCGGCTTGGGAGACGTCGGCGAAGAACTCCGGAACGGCAGGACCGGCGGGGACACCGTGCGCCAGGGCGTGTTCCCGCGCGGCGCTCAGAGCGTCGACGAAGCCGGGGGCGATGGTCGAGTCCTGATCGAACGTCACGATCGCGGTCGCGCCATTGTCGAGGGCGCAGCGGATGCCGCGATTCAGGGCGGTGGCGATGCCGGAGTTGTGCTCCAAGGCGACCACCAGTGCTCCGCTCGATGCGATGTCCGCGCGGACCGAATCGAACTCAGAGCCGCTGCCGTCGTCGACCACGATGATTCCGGTGACTTGAGGAGCGAGATCGGCCAGAAGCGGAGGTACCCCGGCGGGGCGATGAACGGTGACGACCCCCCAGACGCCGCCGCTCGGGGCTCGGGACGTCATGCCGGGGGAGCGCTGTCGGCGCCGCCGCCTCGGTGCTGCGCCTCCAGAGCCGCGATGCGGCTGTCCAGCCGGTCTACCTCGGCGCGGGACAGCGCGGCCTCCTCCGCAACGCGGCGGATCTCGTCCTCAGCCTGCGAGAGCTCCCAGGAGAGATGCAGCGAGACCCCGAGGAGCAGGGTGATCGCGAGAGCGAACAGGAGGTTGGCTGGCACCTGAACGCCGAGCAGCGCGGTCGCCCAGAGCAGGAGCTGCGGGAAGATCCCGAGCAGCAGGACGCTCAGCGCGATCACGATCCACATCACCGCGTACTTCTCGCGAAGACGTCGTGTCAGGAGCATCCAGAACACCAGTGCGAGGATGAACAGCGAAAGGACGATCCCGACGGCAACGATCATTGTGCGTCCTCCCGTTCGCGGACACTCGTCGATTGGCTCGTCGAACCGGGGCGGCGCAGCATCGCCAGGCCGAGTGTGAACACCGAACGCAGCAGGTAGATCGACGCTCCGATCGGACCCTGGCTCGGGGTGCCATGGACCCGTGGCCGCATGGCCACGGGCACCTGCGTCACGGTCAATCCAGCGTGACACGCTGCGACGAGGGAGTCGATGGTGTCGCCGAGGTACTCGGCGGGGTAATAGCGGACGTACTGCTCGATGGCTCTGCGGTTGGCAGCACGGAAGCCGCTCGTCACATCTGTCAGGCGGGTCTTGGCGACCCTGGACACGGTCTTCGCCAGGAACAGCATCGCCCAGTGGCGCGGGCCCCGAACCGAATAGTCGCCGACGTCCGCGAAACGAGCGCCGATCGAGATGTCCGCAGTGTCGAGACCGTCGAGGACCCGAGCGATATCGATGGGATTGTGCTGCCCATCTGCATCGACCTGGATCGCGCGGCTGTAGCCGTGACGCTTCGCGTACGTGAACCCGGTGCGCATGGCCCCGCCGACGCCGAGGTTGAACGGCAGGGAGATGACTGTCGCGCCGGCCTCTCTGGCCACGGTGCCGGTGTCGTCGGTGGATCCGTCGTCGACGACGAGAAGATCGAAGTCTGCGCTCGCGGCGCGGATCTCTTGCACGGTGCGTCCGACGTTGCGGGCCTCGTTCCACGCGGGGACGATCACGAGGACACGGTCCGACGACAAGCTCATAGTCCCCCGATCCTATCGGATCGACCGGTCACGTGATCGGAGCGCCGACCGCGTAGTCACCCTTGAAAGAGGGCGCGATCTGGAGCACCGCGGGCGCGCGCCCGCCGCCGAGTCTGAGCAGAACCGAGATGGACGACACGTGCCTCAGCTTGCCGTTCTCGTAGAGGTAGATCTCCGGCGCACCGGTGAACTGCACGAAATCTACTCCGCTGGTGAGCAGGGGGGAGCCGATCTTGAATCCCGAGAGCTGGTCGCCCGGGAGCACATACTCCCGCGGCGGCGTTCCCCCGTTCAGCTGGATCAGGGTCTTGATGCTGCGCACATGACGCAGCACACCGTTCTCGTATCGGTAGATCTCTTCGCGTCCGGTGAAGCGCACGAAGGAATTCGCGGGGAGGCTCGCAGGGCCGGTGCCGAGCCACTGGACGGTTGCCTGTGACCAGGGCAGCACCCGCAGCGGTCTCGATCCGTTGAGCGCCAGCAGATCCGCGGGGGTGGGCACGTGTCGCAGCGTGCCTCCCGAGACGACGTAGATCTCAGGTGCCCCCTGCGGCTGGATGAACAGCGGATCGGAGACCGAGGTCTTCGCGCGGGGCATCGCGCCACATTCTCCGGCGCCCAGCTTGGTCGGCTTGATACCGCCGAATTTCGTGCCCGAGACCGGATAGAGCTTGCCGCCCGCGGCGATCATGTTGCTGTTGCCGCACGAGACGACCGGGGCGAGCGTCGACCCGACCTTCGCATTCGCCGAGACCGAACTGCTCGGCACGATGGTGGTGTTCGTGGCTCCGAACTCTCGGGCGAGCGCGGTGCTGGGCACACGCAGCAGGCGGTCGCCGAGGAGCGTGAGATACACCTCTTGCGACCCCGCGGCGCGGATCAGGCTGTTCGCCTTGATCACGAGGAGGCCGTGAGCGATGGCCGCGGCCGCCGACGGCTTCATCGACGCGACATACCCCGATGTTCCTTTGGACACCTCGAGCCACGTCTGCTGGTTGGCGACGTGCCTGCGCACGCCTGACTGATAGAGGTAGACCTCAGGCTCCGCTCCTGAGCGGAAGAACGACCCGACGGGGGCACCCTCGGAGAACCGGTCGGCCGTGGCGCCGGTGAGGTTGACGTACGAGCTGAACGAGTATCCGAACAGCGCGACCTGGCCCGCATCCACGAAGCGATGGCGGGTGCCGTCAGGCTCCAGGAGGTACAGCGTCCCCGTGCGAGGGTCGTGCACGTACCGCGTGACCGGCTTGCCCTCGGGCATCGGGTCGAGGTACGCCGCGGCCACGGAGACAGCCCCGCCGAGTCTCGACCGCAGCGCGGCGAGATCCTCGGCAGCGACGACATGGTGGCGGACGCCGGACTGCACCATGTAGATCTCCGCGCGACCCGGGACCTGCACGAGGGTCGCCGACGCACCGCCCGATGTCTGCGTGCTGCCGAACCAATCCGTGAAGAGCTGGTAGAAGTTGCGATTGCCGTAGCTCGAGCACCCGTCCCCGCTGCCGTAGCCGGCATTGAGCGCCGCCCGATTCGGCTGATAGGGGGTGTAGTAGTAGAGCGCCGCGGTCGCCTTGTTCTCGATGCGCACCGGGGCCGAGCCGCAGGCCCGGTTGGGGTGATACAGGATGTTCCAGGTCTTTCCCGGCGCGTAGTAGGTGAACCAGCGCCCCTCGGCGTAGATCTGCATCTGCCTGGCCGCACCGTAGATCTGGTAGAAGAAGCCTGCGTATGCCGGATCGCACGCCGCTGTGTCCGGGCAACCCTGACCGAGGGCCATGTCGTAGCGCCAGCTGCTCGGCCACGTGTGCGTGACGAGACTCTGCTCCTTCTCGAGCATGACGATGAGCACACGCGGGTTGATGCCGCACGACTTCGCGACCCGTGCGATGATCGTCGCCGCCGACTCGTTCGCCGCTCCGCTGTAGCCACGGCAGTAGCTGTCTGCCGGGCGGTTCGGCGTGTTCTGACGGTAGTCCTTGAGGCAGACGTATCCGCTGCGGCATGACGCCACTTTCCCCCGGAAGAACGAGTCGATCTGGCCGGCCGACATCGTGTCACCCTGGAAGAACACGGCATCGGAGATGATGTTCCCCGGCTTGAACTGCGCGAGGTTCGCGGTCTCGCGGATGGACGCATCCACCGGGGCCGTCGCCGCAGCCGACGATGCCAGTGCTGTCGCGGCCGTGGACAGACCGCCGGAGGAGGAGGGCGACACGGCACTGGCCGGCGTCGCCACGAGCAGGGATGCGGCGAGGACGACAGCCGCTGCACTGGCAAGGATGCCGAGCAGGTGGGGGGATTTTGAGCCGGTCACCTGCTCATTGTGGCGGAAATATACCGATGATGCCAGTGTGAACGGTGTGACGCAAGTAAATCGTGTCGTTCTGGGTCCCAGGCGGGATGTGGCACGATATGGGGGTGAAAGGCATAATTCTCGCTGGCGGCTCAGGCACTCGACTGCACCCGATTACGATCGGCATCTCCAAGCAGCTGATTCCCGTGTACGACAAGCCGATGGTCTACTACCCGCTGTCGACGCTGATGCTGGCAGGGATCCGGGACATCCTGATCATCACGACGCCTCACGACGCAGAGCAGTTCGAGCGTCTGCTCGGTGACGGTTCGCAGTTCGGCGTGAACCTCACGTTCGCGCAGCAGCCATCGCCGGACGGCCTCGCGCAGGCCTTCGTGATCGGAGCGGACTTCATCGGCGACGACAAGGTCGCCCTCGTGCTCGGCGACAACCTGCTCTACGGTCCGGGACTCGGCACCCAGCTCAAGCGCTACACGGACGTCGAGGGCGGTGCCGTGTTCGCCTACTGGGTGGCAGAGCCCGATGCCTACGGCGTCGTCGAGTTCGATGCCGACGGTCGCGCCGTCTCCCTCGAGGAGAAGCCGGAGCACCCCAAGAGCAACTACGCCGTACCCGGGCTCTACTTCTATGACAACGACGTGGTCGAGATCGCCCGCAACCTCGAGCCGAGTGCTCGCGGCGAGTACGAGATCACCGACATCAACCGCGCCTATCTCGAGCGGGGCGGACTGCAGGTCGAGGTGCTGCCGCGCGGGACCGCGTGGCTCGACACCGGGACCTTCGACCAGATGTCGGATGCCGGCGACTACGTGCGCACGATGGAACGCCGCACAGGTCTGCGCATCGGCGTGCCGGAAGAGGTCGCTTGGCGTCAGGGTTTCCTCACCGACGATGACCTGCGTGAGCGCGCGACGAAGCTCGTGAAATCCGGCTATGGCACATACCTGCTCGAGACCCTGGAAAGAGGTCGTTGATGTCGAACATCCTCGTCACCGGAGGCGCCGGTTTCATCGGCTCGAACTTCGTCCACTACGCGGTCGAGCACACCGACCACACGGTCACGGTTCTCGACGCGCTGACCTACGCGGGCAACCGGGCCTCGCTCGCGGGGCTTCCCGAAGACCGGGTGCGGTTCGTGCACGGCGACATCACGGACGCTGAGCTCGTCGACGGACTCACCGCAGAAGCGGACGCTGTGGTGCACTACGCGGCGGAGTCGCACAACGACAACTCGCTGCACAGCCCCCGCCCCTTCCTCGACACCAACATCATCGGCACGTACACGTTGCTCGAAGCGGCGCGCAGGCACGAGACGCGGTTCCACCACATCTCGACCGATGAGGTCTACGGCGACCTCGAGCTCGACGACCCCGAGCGGTTCACCGAGCAGACTCCGTACAACCCGTCGTCGCCGTACTCGTCGACCAAGGCCGGCAGCGATCTGCTCGTCCGCGCCTGGGTCCGCTCGTTCGGCGTGCAGGCGACGATCTCGAACTGCTCGAACAACTACGGGCCGTACCAGCACGTCGAGAAGTTCATTCCTCGCCAGATCACCAACGTGATCCGCGGCATCCGTCCCAAGCTCTACGGGGCGGGCGAGAACGTCAGGGACTGGATCCACGCCAACGACCATTCGTCTGCCGTGCTCACGATCCTCGAGAAGGGTCGGATCGGCGAGACGTATCTGATCGGCGCTGACGGCGAGCGGAACAACAAGGACGTCGTCGAGCTGATCCTCGAAGAGATGGGTCAGCCGAAGGACGCGTACGACCACGTCACCGACCGCGCGGGTCACGACCTGCGGTACGCGATCGACTCCACGAAGCTGCGCACGGAGCTGGGCTGGCAGCCGGAGTTCGCCGACTTCGAGTCCGGGCTGGCGGCGACCATCGAGTGGTACCGAGACAACGAGTCGTGGTGGGCGCCGGCCAAGGATCAGACCGAGGCGTTCTACGCCTCCAAGGGGCAGTGACCCGATGAGCGAGATCGACTTCGGCAAGTCCCTGAGTCGCACAGAGACGACGATTCCGGGGCTGGAGATCTTCGATCTGCCGGTTCACGGCGACTCGCGCGGGTGGTTCAAGGAGAACTGGCAGCGCGAGAAGATGACGGCACTCGGCCTCGCCGATTTCGGCCCGGTCCAGAACAACGTCTCCTTCAACGATGCCGTCGGAACGACGCGCGGGATCCACGCCGAGCCGTGGGACAAGTGGGTGTCCATCGCGACCGGTCGTATCTTCGGCGCCTGGGTCGACCTGCGCGAGGGACCGACGTTCGGCGCGGTCTTCACCGCCGAGCTCGATCCTTCGAAGGCCATCTTCGTGCCTCGAGGCGTCGGCAACTCGTATCAGACTCTCGAGCCCGACACGGCCTACACCTATCTCGTGAACGACCACTGGTCGCCGGACGCATCCTATTCGTTCCTGAATCTCGCAGACGAGACCGCCGCGATCGAATGGCCCATCCCGCTGTCTGAGGCTGAGGTCTCTGCGAAGGATCTCGCACACCCGCGTCTCGCAGATGTGGAGCCGGTCTCTCCTCGGAAGACTCTCGTGATCGGCTCGGGCGGACAGCTGGGAACTGCGCTTCAGGCCGAGTTCGACGGGATGCCGAGCGTCGAGTGGACCACGCGCGCCGATGTCGATCTCGGGTCGGCGACACTGGCGGATGCGCGCCGGTGGCGCGACTACGACACGATCATCAACGCAGCCGCATACACGGCCGTCGATCGTGCGGAGACGCCAGACGGCAGGCGCGACGCGTGGGCGGTCAACGCCGCAGGGCCGGCTGCGCTGGCACGCATCGCCGCAGAGCACGGCATCACGCTCGTGCACGTGTCGAGCGACTACGTGTTCGACGGTTCGGCCGATCGCCCCTACGCGGAGGACGATCCCGTGTGCCCTCTCGGTGTCTACGGCCAGTCCAAGGCCGCCGGCGATCTCGCCGTCTCGACGGCCCCTCGTCACTACATCGTCCGCACCTCCTGGGTGATCGGCAGCGGGAGCAACTTCGTCCGCACCATGGCCTCGCTGGCCGCGAAGGGCGTGGACCCGAAGGTCGTCGACGACCAGCGCGGGCGGCTCACCTTCGCGAGCGAGATCGCTCGCCTCATCCGCACTCTGGTCGAGACCCGTCCGCCGTTCGGGGTCTACAACCTGACCTCCGAGGGTGAGGTCGTCACCTGGGCCGACATCGCTCGCCGTGTGTTCGAGCTTGCCGGCCACGATGCCGCTTGCGTCTCGGGTGTGTCGACGGATCAGTACTTCGCCGCGGCGACGTCCCCCGTCGCCCCGCGCCCGCTGAACAGCGTGCTCGATCTGACGCGGGTGCACGGCATCGGCTTCACCCCTCGAGCGGGAGACGAACTGCTTCGGGAGTATCTCTCGCCGTGAGCGCGTCGCTGAGGACCGCGGATACGATCATCGCGGCCCCTAAGGCGCGGGTCTTCCGAACCGACATCCAGGCGCTTCGCGCCGTGGCCATCGGCCTCGTCGTGCTCAACCACCTCTGGCCGTCTCGCCTGCCCGGCGGGTATGTGGGTGTCGATGTCTTCTTCGTGATCTCCGGCTTCCTCATCACAGGACACCTCGTGGGAGAGATGAGGCGCACCGGGGGAGTGCGACTCGGGGCGTTCTACGCCCGACGGATCCGGCGCCTGCTCCCGGCCGCGATGCTCGTCCTCGCAGTGTCGCTCGTGCTCCTCGTGGTGTTCCTTCCCTACCCTCGCTGGGAGCGAGGCGCATGGGAGGCCGCGGCGAGTGCGGGGTATGTCGAGAACTGGTTCCTGGCATCGATGTCGGTCGACTACTCGGCGCTCAACGATGCGGCGAGCGCCGTCCAGCACTATTGGTCGCTGTCGGTCGAGGAGCAGTTCTACATCGTCTGGCCCCTGCTGCTGCTCGCGGCCCTCGCGGTGTCTCGGCGCACCGGAGGTCCGAGCACGCGTCGCGAAACGAGGAGGAGGACGGGCAACGGGCTGATCGCGGTCGTGGCGGTCGTGGGCATCCTCTCCTTCGCCGCCAGCGTCGTCTACACGATCGTCGCCCCGCCTCAGGCGTACTTCGCGACCTTCACGCGCGGATGGGAGTTCGCCGTGGGCGGCGCGATCGCGCTCTTCGGAAGCCGGATACCGCTCAGGCGCACCGCCGCTGACATCGTCAGCCTGCTCGGGTTCGCCCTCATCGTCTGCGCCGCCCTCGCCTACGATCACACGACAGCCTTTCCCGGGTACACCGCGCTGGTGCCCGTGCTCGGCACCGCGGCGGTGATCCTCGCCGGAGAGAGATACGTGTCTCTCTGGCATGCGAAGGCGACGGCCCTGCGACCCGTGCAGTGGGTCGGTGGCATCTCGTACTCGCTCTACCTGTGGCACTGGCCGTTGATCGTGGTCGCGCCGTTCGTCATCGGCGGCGAGGCGACCACCCTGTCGAAGGTCGCGGTGCTGGGTATAGCGCTCGTGCTGGCCGCGCTGACGAAGAGGTTCGTCGAGGACGCCGGCCAGACCTGGAGATACTGGCGTGGCTCCTCACGCCGCGCATCCGGGCTCATGGTCGCCGGGATGATCGTCATCGCTGCTCTCGTGGCTGGCGTCCTCGCGTCATACAGTGCGCGGGTCGCGGCAGACGGTCCACCTGACGACCTCATCGCGGCGACCTGCGAGGGGCCCTCGGCGCTCGCACCGGGGGCGGAGTGCGCCGACCCTTTCGGGGCCGCGGACTATTCGGTGATGACGAAGAAGAACGAGTACTTCTACACCCCTGAGGAGTGCGGTGAGTTCCTGCCGATCCTCACCTATGGAGATCTGAAGACCACGCACGAGTGCGACTTCTCGCGTGGCGCGGAGGATCCGACGCGGGTCTGGCTGATCGGCGACTCGCACGCGCAGCAGTGGCAGGGAGCCGTGTTCGACATCGCCGAGAAGAACGGGTGGATCGTCGATACGAGCTTCTACGGGGGCTGCCCCGTGGCCGATGTCGACTTCATCGGATTCCGCAGCGCGTGGGGCGCCGCCGACGTCGAGAGGTGTCGCGAGTGGTCGCGTGACCTCGCCGAGACCGTCATCGACGACGAACCCGACCTCGTCATCACCGCGATGGCGTCTCGGCTTCAGCTCGTGGATGATGGAAGCGACCGGCCGCAGATCGATCAGATGTCGCACGGGCTGCTGGAGTACTGGAAGCGCTGGAATGATGCGGGCATCACAGTCCTCGCGCTCGCGGACCCTCCGTTCAACGCCGAGGTCAGGAGCCCCGACTGCGTGCTCCACAACTCCGACGAGCCGCAGGCCTGCGCGCGTCCTCGCGCCGAGGCGCACCCCGCCGACCCCATGGTCGCCGCAGGTGCGGAGGCCGGATCTGCGTCGATTGGCGTGCTGGACCTGACGGACCGCTTCTGCGATGCCACCTCGTGCTACGCCGTCGTGGGTGGCATCCCGGTCTACTACGACGCGGATCACCTCAACCTCGAGTACGCCAGACTGCTCGGACCCGATATCGAAGCAGCCGCTGAGCGACTGCTGGCGCAGAGCAGATAGGCTGAAAGCGGCAGACGGTCGACCCGAGACGACTGCGGCGACACCCCCGCCGATACGCCGCACTCTTCATGAATCCGACGCGACCGATATCTCTTCGGCCTCCCGTGGCTGACTCCGTGCGCCCTGCGACGTACCGCGCGGACATCGACGGTCTCCGTGCGCTCGCGATTCTGCTCGTCGTGGCGTACCACGTGTGGCTGGGTCGCGTCTCGGGCGGTGTCGACGTCTTCCTGATGGTCTCCGCGTTCTTTCTCACCGCGTCGTTCGTGCGGCGGCTCGAGTCTCAGCGCCGGCTCGCACTCGGATCGTTCTGGCTGCGCCGCTTCCGGCGGCTGCTGCCCGCAGCCGCCGTGACGATCGTCGGCGTGCTCGGCGTCGCGCTCGCGGCGTACCCGCAGACGGAGTGGCCGCGCGTGTGGCGCGAAGCGTGGTCGAGCCTCTTCTACGTCGAGAACTGGACGCTGGCACTGTCAGAGGTCGATTACTACGCGCGCGAGTCCGTCACGCCCAGTCCTTTCCAGCACTTCTGGTCACTGTCGGTCCAAGGGCAGGTCTTCATACTCTGGCCGCTGATCATCGCGGGGGTGTGGGTGGTGCTCCGCCGACGACAGCGCATGATCGTTCCCGCCCTGGCGCTGGTGTTCGGTGCGATCTTCGTCGTCTCGCTCGGGTTCTCGGTGGTCGAGACGATGCGGGCCCAGTCGTTCGCCTACTTCGACACCCGTACACGGCTGTGGGAGTTCGCGGCCGGCTCACTCGTCGCGATCGCTCTGCCCCACGTCCGCGTTCGCCCGTCTATCGGGGCGGTCCTCGGATGGGCGGGAATCGTCGGCATCGTGATGTGCGGAATAGTGCTCGACGTGCAGGGCGGATTCCCCGGGTATCTGGCCCTATGGCCGGTGATCTGCACGGCGCTCGTCATCGTCGCCGGGCGCGACCGCCCGCGTGGAGGCCCCGCGATGGTCCTGGAATCAGCACCGCTGCGCTACATCTCGCGCGATGCCTATGCGCTCTACCTCGTGCATTGGCCCGTGCTCGTGACCTGGATGATGCTCAGTGGGCGTTCCGAGCCGGGATGGCTGGCCGGCCTCGGAATCGTCCTCGTGTCGTTCGTGCTGGCGAGGCTCGTGTCGATGCTGGTCGAGCGACCGATTCGAGACTCAGCTGTCCTCGATCGCTCGCATCGACTCGGTGCGCTCGTGCTCGCGGCGTCCGTCCTCGTCGTCGCCGCGCCGCTTGCCGCATGGCAGCTCACGGTGGAACAGCGAGAGGCCGCACTGCTGGCCAGCGACACCGGGGGATATCCGGGGGCGGCGCAGATCGATACGCCGATCGACCTCTCGGGTGCCGATCTGCCGTTGATCCCTCTGGCCACGGCGCTCGATGAGGAGTGGGTGGACCTGAAGGGCAGCTGCGACGGGGAGCTCGAGCCCGTCGAACCGGTGCTGCAGGGCAGCTGCGTGCAGACCGCGAATGCAGCGGACTCGGATGCATGGCGGGTGCTCGTGATGGGGGACTCGCACGCGCAACAGCTCATGTCCCCCCTCACCGTTCTCGCCGATCAGGAAGGGTGGGGCGTCGTCGCCCTGCTGAAGGGCGGATGCGCGATCGGCATCGGAGCACCGACGTGGTCGGCCTCGGGTCCGCCGTGCGAGGAGTGGCGTGCCGCTGCGATCGAGTATGCGACGAGGGTGCAGCCCGATGCCGTGTACCTCGTCGTGACTCGGGCGACGCCTGGGTCTCCCGAGGTGCTCGTGGAGGGGATCCGAGAAGTCGCCGACCAGCTCACCGCCAACGGGATCCCAGTGATCGCCGTGCGAGACAACCCGCGCTTCGACGTCGACATGTACCAGTGCGCCCTCGAGGAATCCGAGGTCGCGCCGGGCGCCGCTGCGGCGTCGTGCGACGTTCCCGAACCCGGGTTCGCCGTCGGGGAAGACCTCGACGATCTGGCGGAGGCCGAAGGGGTCATCGCCGTGGACTTCCGACCCTGGCTCTGCCCCGAGGGCGTGTGTCGGGCGTCGATAGGAAATATCGCCGTGTACATCGACGACAATCACCTCTCCGACACGTACGGGCGTACGCTCGCTCCCATGCTGCAGGGAATGCTGGAGGTCGGAGGACCCCTCGGCGCCGAGGCGGGCTGACAGGTTGCGCCGAGTTCCCTGCCGGTAGAGTTGTCTGCTGTGTGCCGTGCGCGACGCCGCGCGGATGTGAGCCTTGTGGGCAGAAAGCAGCAACATGGATCTTCTTGTCGTCGGGTCGGGCTTCTTCGGCCTCACCATCGCAGAACGCGCCGCCAACGCCGGCCGCAAGGTCACGGTCATCGACCGTCGCCACCACATCGGCGGGAACGCCTACAGCGAGGCGGAGCCGGAGACGGGCATCGAGGTCCATCGCTACGGCGCCCACCTGTTCCACACGTCGAACGCCACGGTGTGGGAGTACGTCAACCGGTTCACGAGCTTCACGAACTACGTGCACCGGGTCTACACGACGCACAAGGGAACGGTCTTCCCGATGCCGGTCAACCTCGGCACCATCAACCAGTTCTTCCAGTCGGCCTACACGCCCGACCAGGCGCGGGCCCTCGTGCGCGAGCAGGCGGGGGAGTTCGACGTCAAGACGGCGGCCAACTTCGAGGAGAAGGGCATCGCCCTCGTCGGCCGTCCTCTGTTCGAGGCGTTCTTCCGGGACTACACCGCCAAGCAGTGGCAGACCGACCCGCAGAAGCTCTCGGGCGACATCATCAGCCGTCTCCCCGTGCGCTACACCTACGACAACCGCTACTTCAACGACACGTGGGAGGGGCTGCCGACAGACGGCTACACCGCGTGGATCGAGCGGATGGCCGATCACCCCAACATCGAGGTGAAGCTGAACGTCGATTACTTCGACGAGAACCAGCCGCTGAACAAGAAGGCGACGGTCGGACAGCTGCCCATCATCTACACGGGACCTGTGGACCGCTACTTCGACTACGCGGAGGGCGCTCTCAGCTGGCGCACGCTCGACTTCGAGCAGGAGGTGCTGAACATCGGCGACTTCCAGGGCACCAGTGTGATGAACTACCCCGACATGGACGTGCCTTTCACGCGCATCCACGAGTTCAAGCACTTCCACCCTGAGCGCAAGGACGTCTACGACTCCGACAAGACCGTCATCATGCGCGAGTTCTCCCGTTTCGCGAACCGCGACGACGAGCCGTACTACCCTGTGAACACCCAGACCGACCGTGACGGTCTGCTCGCGTACCGTGAGCTCGCGAAGGGTGAGGACGGCGTGCACTTCGGCGGACGCCTCGGCACGTACCAGTACCTCGACATGCACATGGCCATCGGCTCGGCGCTGTCGCTGTGGAACAACTCGCTCTCGTAGACTCGGCACTGTGAGTCACACTGCTGCCGGGGCACCCGGAACGCCCCGGCGCTATCTGCATTCCCTGTGGCTGCTGTCGGCCAGGGACCTCAAGGTGCGGTATTCGACGAGCCTGCTCGGCTACCTGTGGTCGGTGCTCGATCCGCTCGTGATGAGCGTGATCTACTGGTTCGTCTTCACGCAGATCTTCAACCGCGATGTCGGTGAGGACCCGTACATCGTGTTCCTCATCAGCGCCCTGCTGCCCTGGGTGTGGTTCAACACGTCGGTCACCGACTTCACTCGCGCGTTCAAGAAGGACGCGAGGCTGGTGCGCTCGACCGCGATCCCTCGATCGATCTGGGTGAACCGCATCGTGTTGAGCAAGGGCGTCGAGTTCCTCTTCTCCCTGCCGGTGCTCGCCGCGTTCGTGATCATCAACCTGCTGGTGGAGCAGGATCCCGCCCACATGGTCCAGGTCGGCTGGGGAATCCTCTGGGTTCCGGTCGCGGTCTTCCTGCAGACCGTCCTGCTCGTGGGCCTGGGGCTTCTGGTAGCGCCGCTCTGCGTCCTCTTCGTCGACCTGGAGCGCACGACCGCGCTGATTCTGCGCGCCATGTTCTATGCGACTCCGATCATCTACAACGTGACAGATCTTCCCGGTATCTTCCAGACTCTCGGTGCGTTCAACCCGCTCGCGGGGATCTTCATGCTCTATCGGATGCCGTTCTTCCCCGACCAGTGGAATCTCTTCACGCTGCTCGTCAGCGTGGGCATGACCCTCGTCATTCTGGCGCTCGGCGTATGGACCTTCCGGTCCCTCGAACGCACCGTGCTGAAGGAGCTGGGATGACCGTCGCGATCGAGGCCAACGGGTTGGGCGTTCGGTTCCGCCGCAATCGCCGTGGGCGCCAGAACTTCAAAGACCTGTTCGCCCCTGCGGCGCGGCGGGCGCGCTCGGGTGAGTTCTGGGCGCTGCGTGACGTCTCGTTCACGGTGCAGCAGGGAGAGTCGATCGGCGTCGTCGGACGCAACGGCCAGGGCAAGTCCACGCTGCTCCGTCTCGTCGCGAACGTGCTGCTCCCCGACGAGGGGGCGGTGGCGGTGCACGGTGGAGTCGCCCCGCTGATCGAGATCACGGGCGGCTTCGTGGGAGATCTGACTGTGCGGGAGAACGTCGCCTTGATGGCGGGTCTGCACGGGATGCCGCGCGACGCGGTCGCGGAGCGCTACGACGACATGATCGCCTTCGCCGAGCTGGCCGGATTCGAGGACACTCCCTACAAGCACCTGTCCAACGGCATGAAGGTGCGCCTGGCGTTCTCGGTCGTGTCCCAGCTCGACGAGCCGATCCTGCTCGTCGACGAGGTGCTCGCCGTCGGAGACAAGGCGTTCAAGGACAAATGCTACAAGCGCATCGACGAGCTCCTCGCCGAGGGGCGCACGCTCTTCTTCGTCAGCCACAACGAGCGGGACCTCCGCCGGTTCTGCACCCGCGGTCTGTATCTCGACAAGGGTACGCTCGCCCTGGACGGGCCGATCGCAGACGTCCTCGACCGATACAACACCGACTACAACCGCGGCTGACGCAGATGGGCGGTCGCCCTCACGGTCATTCGCCGAGCTTCTTCTGCTCCACGAGCGCGTTGACGGCGGCGAGCTCCGGATGAGCATCCAGGACGGCCACGATCTCGGAGACGTCCAGCGATGCAGCGCCGTGCACCTCGATGAGCGCCCGGATGACGGACAGGTCCTCCGGGGTGTCCAGGGTCACTCGGTAGCGCGAGGCATCGATCCGCCGGGTGATCGAGTGGATGCTCGAACGCGGCGAACGTCCCGCGTAGAGGTACGGGGTGACGTGTTCGCGCTCGGCCGGCTCGGTGGCGTTCCTGTCGGCGGCGGCGAGGGCGGACGCAGAGAAGACCTCGAAGTCGAACCCCCGCGGGTAGGTCCGCTCGAGGACGTTGGAGACGTGGGCGTGAGAATCATCCAGTTCGACGAATCGGCGAACGCCTTCAGCGATGAGCGCGGGGTCGATCAGAGGGCAGTCCGAGGTCACCCTCACGACGACATCGAGTCCCGCGGAAGACGCCGCCTGCGCGAATCGACTCAGCACGTCGGCCTCGCTGCCGCGGAAGACTTCGATCCCTCGCGCATGCCCCAGTGCCGCGAGAGGGTCGTCAACGGCGTTCGTCGTGGTGGCGAGGACGACGGACAGATCGGTGGCGACGAGCCTGTCGATATGGTGATCGAGCATCGACCGGCCCCCGGCGGGGAGCAGCACCTTGCCAGGAAGGCGGCTGCTGGTCATCCGCGCCTGGGTGATGATGCCGATGCGCGTCAACGGAGAGCCCTGACGAGCGACTCGACGACCTGATCGACCTGATCGTCCGTGAGCTCCGGGTGGATGGGGAGCGAGAGCTCCTCGGCATAGAAGGCTTCTGCGTGGGGGCACATGCCGCGGCGGTAGCCGGCATCCGCATAGACGGGGTGCCAGTACACGGGCATGTAGTTGACCTGCACCCCGATGCCGTCTGCACGCATCCGGTCGAAGACCTCTCGACGACGCTGATCGAGGATGCGCACCGGGTAGAGATGCCGGATCAGTTCGACATCGTCGCGCTGGATCGGAGTGCGAACACCGTCGAGGCCCGACAGAGCCGCGTCATAGCGACGAGTGATCTCGGCGCGTCGCCGCCTGAACGTGTCGAGCCGTGCCAATTGGGACAGGCCGAGTGCGCAGGCGATGTCATCGAGTCGGTAGTTGAAGCCGAACTCGTGGACCTCCTGATGCCAGGCGCCCTCGGTCGTCATCGCGAACCGATCGGCGTCGCGCACGAGTCCGATGAAGTGGAACTCATGGGCGCGCTGTGCGATCAGCGGATCCTTGGCGACGAGAGCGCCGCCCTCGCCCGTAGTCAGGTTCTTGGTGGGGAAGAACGAGAACGTGGTCAGGTCAGCGAGGTCGCCCACGGGTCGACCCTTGTACGTGCTGCCGATCGAGTGCGCGGCGTCATCGAGGACGAGGGCGTCGACCCGTGCGGCCGCGGCGGAGAGCCTGTCGTAGTCGGCAGGGTGGCCCGCGTAGTCGACGGCGGCGATCACCTTCGTCCGCTCGTCCACGAGCGCGTCGACCGCATCCGGGTCGATCAGCGCTGTGTCTTCTTCGACATCTGCGAAGACGATGTTCGCACCCAGGACCGACGCCATCGCCGTCGTGGCGATGAAAGTCATCGGCGTCGAGATCACGGTGTCGCCCCGGGTCACTCCTGCGGCGCCGTACGCCATGTGGAGCGCCGCAGTTCCCGAGGTCGCGGTGACCGCCCGGTGCCCTCCGGCGACCTCACCGAGCCGCGCCTCGAAGGCGGCGACCGCCGGGCCCGTCGTGAGCCAGTCGCCGCGGAGCACGTCGACGACCGCCTGGATGTCGTCCTCGGAGATCGACTGACGCCCGTATGGCAGCACCGTCAGATCCCCGCCTCGATGATCTCCGCGATCTCCTGCTGGGAATACCACCGGTCGTTGCTGTCCGAGCGGTAGGCGAAGCCCTCGGGTACCGGTACGGCACCTGCAGGCATCTGATAACCCCACGAGGCGAGATCGGGCTGGATGATGAAGTACTTGCCGTCACTGACCGTGACCGCGCGGCGTCCTTCTTCCGGGCTGATCATCTCCTCGTGGAGCTTCTCGCCCGGGCGCAGGCCGACGTCGACGAGCTCGGCTCCCGGCACGACGGCGTGGGCGAGGTCCGTGACCTTCATCGAGGGGATGCGGGGGACGAGCAGCTCGCCACCCTGCATGAGCTCGAACGTGTCGACCACCATCTCGACGGCCTGGGGGAGGGTGATGAAGAACCGGGTGCAGCGCAGATCGGTGATCGGAAGCGGCTTGCCCTCGGCGCCCAGGCGGGAGAAGAACGGGATGACAGAGCCCCGCGATCCCATCACGTTGCCGTAGCGCACCACCGCGAATCTCGTGTCGTATGCGGCAGCGTAGTGGTTGCCCGTGATGAAGAGCTTGTCGGCGGTGAGCTTCGTCGCGCCGTACAGGTTGATGGGGCTCGAGGCCTTGTCGGTCGAGAGCGCGACGACGCGCTTCACACCGGCGTCGATCGATGCCTCGATCACGTTCTGGCTGCCCAGGATGTTCGTCTTGACGAACTCGAACGGGTTGTACTCGGCGGTGTCGACCTGCTTGAGCGCAGCGGCGTGCACCACGTAGTCGACGCCGTGCAGCGCACGCGCGAGACGCCGCTCGTCGCGGATGTCACCGATGAACCACCGCAGTCGGGGGTCGTCGCCGAACTGCTGTCGCACTTCGTACTGCTTGAGCTCGTCCCGCGAGAAGATGACCAGACGCCGGGGGTTGAGGTGGGTCAGGGCGTGGCGTATGAACGCCTTGCCGAATGACCCCGTGCCGCCTGTGATGAGGATGCTCGCGCCCTCGAGAACCGACACTCTGTCTCCTCAGCGTTGTCGTGATCGCATGGATGCTCGGGTTGTTCCATGCCCGGCCTATCCTATCGGGTGGGCGCAGGCGCGCCCCGGAGGAGAGGAACGTGCGATGAGCGGGCGACGGGTCCTCCTGCACTGCAACGCCGATGTCGAGTCGGGCATGGGACATCTCATGCGCACGCTCACGATCGCCCGTGCCGCGCGCGACCGCGGGTGGTCGGCGTCGGTGTTCGGCGATGTCGATGAGGTCGGCGCGGACATCCTGCGACGGATGGAGCCTGAGCTCGAGCTGTTCACGACGCAGGGACCCGCGGCGAGCCTCGGTGACTTCGCCGATCTCGCGCGGGGCGTCGACGTGATCCATCTGGACAGCTACCGCGAGGTTCCCGATCTCTCCTCCCTCGGACCGTTGATCAGCAACATGCAGGACGGTCCGTTCGGCGTGCGCGACGCCGATCTGGCCATCGATGCCAATCTGGCCTCCGAGCACACCTTCGCGAGCCCTGAGCGCAGTCTCAGCCAGCTGGCCGGCATCGCCGCCGCGGTGGTGCGTTCGCAGGTGCTCGCACAGCGCGATGTGCGGACGACGCCATCGGCGTCGCCTCGTGTGCTGGTCGTGATGGGCGGCACGGATCCCCACGGTGTGACCGCTCGCGTCATCGCCGCCTTCGACCGCCTGCCTTCCACGGTGAAGATCACCGTGATCGACCCCCGCCGCCGCGATGAGGTGCTCTCAGCGGCCGAGTCCTCGCGGCATTCGGTCGAGGTCCTGGGTTTCGTCGACGACCTCCCTGCGATCGCCCGAGACCACGATCTGGCCGTGACGGCGGCCGGAACGTCCGTCTGGGACTTCGCCTGCATGGGCCTTCCGATGGCACTCGTCTGCGTGGCGGACAACCAGCGAGTCGGCTACCGCCAGGCCGTCGAGCGGGGGTTCGCGATCGGCCTGGGGGAGCCGCTCCATCAGAGCCTCGACGAGCGTATCGGCCTGCTCGCAGATCTTCTCGATTCACCGGTAGCGCTCGCCGAGACGGCTGCAGAACTGAAGCAGATCGTCGACGGCCTCGGCAGTTGGCGGATAGTGACCTCGTGGGAGCAGCTGCTGAGCACGCGTCCACAGATCGCAGCCGGGCCTGCGGTGATCGCTCGGGCTGCGACGATCGACGACGGGCAGAAGCTCTTCGAATGGCGCAACGACCCGACCGTCCGTCTCAACTCCCGCTCGCGCGGCGAGATCGACCGGGGGTCGCACGACGACTGGCTGGCGAGAAGCCTCGAGGATCCCGATCGTCGACTCCTCATGATCGAATCAGACGGGGTGCCGGTGGCCACCTGTCGTTGGGACAGGCGGTCGGCAGACGAGTGGGAGATCTCGATCACGGTCGCCCCGGAGAGTCGTGGTCGCGGTATCGCTGCCTCAGCGGTTCAGGCGGCGGAGGCCGCGCTCACTGCACTGCCCCCGATCCGCCTGGTCGCTGCGGTGCACCGAGAAAACGCGGCGTCTCGTCGGGTTTTCGAGCGTGCCGGCTATCTTCCGCATCTGCCCGCGGATGCAGACGGCTTCCTCACCGTGGCGAGATGGCGACTGTCGTAGTGTGACTCAGAGCACGTCCCAGGTCAGTGGCGTGCCGCGTTCTACGGCTCTCGTGAACGTGCGTCCGCTCACGAGAGCGAAATCATCGGGACGGAGTCCTCCGGCCGGGCGGATCGACCTCACATTCTCGGGACTCACACTGTCGCCGGCACGCACGTCCGCGACGACGAACAGAGACCGGCGAAGAGCGAGTACCGCTTCTTCCTGGGCTGTCGGTCCGAACGACACACCGCTCGCTGACGCGACACGTGCCTGTTCGGAGGCGACGACGAGGGCCTGGAACTCGTCGGGAGTGAGGGAGAAATCTGCGTCGACGCCGCCATCCGTGCGGTCGAGTGTGACGTGCTTCTCGATCACGACCGCACCGAGGGCTGCAGACGCGACCGCGACTCCGATGCCGAGCGTGTGGTCCGAGAGTCCCACCGGGACGTCGAATGCGTTCCGCAGTGCCTCGATGTTGCCCAGCCGTGCTTCCTCGGGAACCGCGGGGTACGCGGCGGTGCAGGCCAGAAGCACCAGCTCGGTGCCGCCGGCGTCGCGGACGGCGGTGACGGCCGCATCGATCTCGGACAGCGTCGCCATGCCGGTGGACACGATCATCGGCTTGCCGGTGCGGGCGACCTCGCGGAGCAACGGCAGATCGACGATCTCGGCGGATGCCGTCTTGTACATCTCCACGCCCAGCTCCTCGAGGAACGCGACCGAGCTCGGGTCGAACGGGGTGGAGAAGGGGATGAGTCCGTGGCTGCGTGCGCGCTCGAAGATCGGCGCGTGCCACTCCCACGGTGTATGCGCCTCCTGATAGAGGGAATACAGGTTGCGGCCGCCCCAGAGACCGTGGTCACCCGCGACCTGGAAAGCGGGCTTGTCCGAATCGATCGTGAGGGTGTCGGCCGTGTACGTCTGGATCTTGAGGGCGTCGGCACCGGTGGCGGCGACGGCGTCGACGATCGCGAGCGCGCGATCGAGATCGCCATTGTGGTTTCCCGACATCTCAGCGATGGTGAACACCGGCGAGCCCGCACCGATGTTCGCGGAGGAGAGCTGGATGGTCTGCGAAGAAGTCACGCCGACAACTCTAGACGCGTCCTGTGGCGGACTCACCGCCGTGCCGCTGGAGCCGGCGTCGACGTGCCCTAAGCTGAGGTCTCATGGGGCATGCGACGGATCTTGTCGGTGATGACAGGGCGATGGCCGGTGAGGCCGAGTTCTACGACCGACTGCGTCCGCTCGTCAGCGCATACGGACGAGCCGAAGCGGTGCGCCGGATCGCGGTCGTCGGCAACCAGCCGCTCGAGCCGTCAGACGAGCGGGCCGAGACGATCGACACGGCGGACGTCGTGTTCAGAGTCAACGGCTTCCGCGTGGACGACGTCGACGGTGCGCCGTCTGTGGGGCGCCGTGCCGACGTCGTGGTGTTCAACCGCGGCGTGCGGCCGACCCCCTGGTTCTTCGCCGGCTATTCCGAGCGTCTCTATCTGATGATCGAGCCGGGGCGCCTGCTCTGGGAGAATCCGAAGCTTCCCGCCTTCTGGCCCGCTGATCTCGGAATCGTGACGATGCCGAACCGCGAGGTGGTGCTGCCTCTCGGCGAGGCGATGGGCGCTGATCCGCGCAGTGGCGGCCAGTGGGCGACGACGGGAACCGTGATGCTGTGGATCGCGACCCGCCTGTTCCCTGAGGCTCAGGTCGATGCCACCGGATTCTCTTTCGTCGACTCCCCGGATCAGACATCCTGGAACCACGCTTACGGCGATCCCTCGGCTGTCGGCGCCGAGCACCGGATAGAACTGGAATCGGAGCTCGTGCGGGGCTGGATCGAATCCGGCCGCGTCAGCTATCACCGCTGAACTTCACAGACCATCGACAATCACCCGAATGATTGAGGACTGAATGCTGAACCGACTCCGTCGCAGACTGGACGCCGTCGTCGAACGCCGTGTGGATGCGAGAGTGGACGCCAGACTCGGCCGCGCCCTCGAGCAGTTCGAAGCCGCGCAGCGCGACTACGAGGCACGCCTCGCCGGCACCCAGGCTGACTTCTCGTACATCAGATCCGAGTTCGACCGCATCGCGCCGCAGGTCGCGGCACTCGAGCAGCGCTTCGAATGGCTGCGGGTCCGTCTCGATGCAGGAGATCTGGACGCCGACGGCGCGCTCGGCCGTGCACGGGCCGAACACGAGCGCGCGCGAATCCGTCTCGAACTCGCCGCTCACTACGAGGAGCGCCTGCGCCGCCTCGAGTCCGGCGTCGGCTGAACGAGAGCGAAGAGGGACTCGGTCTCGCCGTCAGAGTCCTACGATGCCGCGGAGCTCGTTCACTGCAGAGCGTGCGCTGTCGACTGTCGCAGGTGCGCCCGCAGCGACTTCGGAGTGCAACGTGGCGAGCGTCTGGACGTAGTCGTTCACGGCAGCGCCCCAGGCGGATTCGATGGACCCAGGGGGTGCGGTGCCACCGAGTCGCTGGGCGTCGGCCTGAAGACTCTCGATCACGGACGTCGCGTCCTGACCGCTGGTCCCGCTCGCGATCTGAAGCCCGGTCAGCGCGTCGTCGAGCCATCCCTGCACCTGCCCGCGGAAGGCATCGACCGAGGGGTCAGCCGCGGGCGGCGGGGCCGTGACCGGTGTCGTCGGCACAGGTGCCACCGTCGGCGGGGGGACCTCGGTCTGGGTGGGCGTCGGCGTCGACGAGGGGGACGCCGACGGTGACACAGACGGCGATGCCGAAGGGGATGGCGACCCGCTGGCGCCGGGAGCCGGCGACTCTCCGCGCGGCAGGAGGAAGAACAGCAGCACGCCGACGATGACGAGCGCGGCGACGACGAGTCCGACGATGAGCCAGACTCGACCACGATTGCGGGGCTTCGGCTCCAGTGGGGCCCAGCGGAGGTCCGGCTGTGGTTCGTCGGTCATGGTGTCAGTCCTCCAGAGCGGGCATGGGCGTCCAGGAGCGATCGCGGCCGAGCTTGCCGCCCTCCTTGAGTCCGCGGAACAGATTGCTCGTTCCTCGCACCGTGCGCTCGACGAACAGCAGGCGGATGAGTTCCTTCGCGAAGGTCATCGAGGTCCCGAGTCCGAACAGCACAGGGTTGTAGTTGCCGTGCACGCGGTAATAGTGCTTGATGTACGCCCGGTTGCGCATGATGTAGAACCGGTAGGCGTTGCTCGACGCATTCATGTGACGGATGCCCATGTCCCACTGCTTGATCTCACGGGTGCGTCGCAGGACGAACTCGTCGACGATCACCGCGGTGGTCTTGCGCGAGGCGAGCCACCCGTACATCTGGTCATCCCAGTAGATGAAGAAGCGGTGGTCGGGCAGACCGATCTGCGCGACGATGGACCGATGGATGAACATCCCCTCGAAGCATCCGCTGTTCATCTCCTTGAAGCCGGACGCGTCGAAACCGGACGGCGCGAACGGAATCGGGATGCCCATGCGCTCGGCGATCCGGTACTGCCAGTAGAACTCACTGCCGTCGTAGTCATAGCGGCGGCCCTGGATGCTCTTGAAGCGCGGAGCCCACTTGCCCATCTTGGCCAGACCGTCGGTCACGACCTCGACGTCATCGTCCATCATCCAGATCCACTCGGAGCCGAGTTCGTATGCGGTGCGCATACCCTCGCTGAAGCCTCCCGATCCGCCGGTGTTCGTCTCGAGTCGGCGGTAGACGACCTCCGCGCCGAGCTGAGGGCGGAAGGACTCCACGACGTCGGTGGTGTCGTCGGACGAGGCGTTGTCGATGATCACCACATGGCCCGGCTTCGGGTCCATCGCGGTGATGCTCTCGAGGAGACCGGTCAGGAGGTGAGACCGGTTGTACGTGACGATGACGATCGTCGCGGACGCCGGGTCGAAGGGGGCGTGAGTCACGAGGTGCTATCTCCGGTGGCTGGGGGCCCGCAGGGCGCCGCGAGCAGGTCCACCCTACCCGGCGCAGTTCGGAATCCGCCGAGGGCGCGGCGCAGAGCTCAGCGTTCGGGGCGCAGGGTGGGGATCGCGCCGGTGTGGGCGGCGTCGATGCTCTCGCGCCACGACCTCGTCTGTCCGGCCCGCAGGGCGCACAGGACCAGCATGAACCACCCGGCGCCGACCAGGGTGAAGCTCTCGAACATCGACTCCACCGCGAGAGTGACGAGCATGAGAGGCGTCCAGGCGTAGACGACCGAACGCCGCACGCTCGCCACGAGCCATGACCGGATGGTGGCGATTCCGCCGAACAGGAGGAAGAGCACGAGCCCTGCCGCGCCGAGCTGCAGCAGGACGTCGAAGTAGGCGTTCAGCGCGCTCTGATGGTGGTCGTCGAGCAGGAAGTTGATGTAGGTGAAGGGGAACTCGCCGCGGGCCCAAGAGCCGAACCAGCCCCAGCCTTCCACGGGCTTGAGAGCGACGAAATCGAGGATCGTGTTCCACAGGGTCGCCCGGATCGAGAAGTCGGAACCCGCGTCGAGCAGCGCGATGATCGCGTGGCGCAGGGCGAAGGCCGCGGCGAGAGCGATGGCGACGAGAGCTCCGAGCACCCATTGCACGATGGTCCGTCTCTCCGCAGGCGCATGACGGACGATGGCGAGCGCGACGGCGACGACCCCGACAGCGGCCGCGAGCACCAGCACGGTGGGGGAGGACGAGAAGAACGCCAGCAGAGACGCGAGCGCGATCGACGGGATCGCGATGCGCGCCGTCAGCGACTGCGTCCGCCACTCGATCACGAACGTGATGAGCGCGATCACCGTGACGAATCCGAGCATGTTCCTGCTGCCGAAGATTCCCTGCACCGGACCCCCGACGGCCAGGTCGCCCTGGATTCCGAGGAACAGGAAGGGGGTGTCGAGCAGCACACCGGAGAGGATCTCCAGGCCGAGCGACACGAGCAGGAGGAACCTCAGCGAGTCCCCGAGAGCCCGGACGGTCTGGAGGGTGTCGCGGATGTGACCGACCGTGACCGCGAGGAACGCGAATCCGAAGAGCTCCATCCATCCGAAGACGGTGGCCGACTTGTCTGGCGTCCACACGATGCTGATGGCCGCCCAGGCGAGGAAGGCCAGGAGAGACGACGGAGCGATGCGAAGCAGGGAGAGCTCTTCTCGTCGCACCCACAGGACCCCGGCGCCGAGCACGCACAGCACCGCGATGACCGTTGCGAGGGTGACGGGCGAGGCCGCGGCCTCGATCGTGAAGGACGAGAAGACCGCGGTGAGGACCGCCACCGTGTATGCGCGAGCGAACTCGGCCGAGCCGAGCAGCGCGCTCAGACGACGCTGCGGCGTCACGGAACCCGCCGGCTTCGCTCGCCGCGCTCGATCACGCGCTCCCGTTCGCCCACGCCCACCAGCGGCACGACCTTGATCTTGAACGTCAGCAGCACGAGCAGCATCCAGCCCCACAGCATGATGGGCGTCGACTCGGTGAGCCCCTGCACGAGCAGCACGACGGTGAAGAGGCTCGGGAGCACCGTGATCGACGAGTAGCCGCGGTCGGACTTCAGATCCCAGCGAGGCCTGTCGACCGCGAAGAACCACGAACGCCAGAGCAGACTGAAGTAGGCGAGCGCCACGAGCACGACGCCGACGGCTCCGAGCTGCATCAGCACGTCGAGCCACATGTTGTGGGCGTGGAAGACGGTGATGCCGTGATCCTCGATCCACCCGGCGAAGGCAGGGTCGAACGGGACCCAGGGGCTCGAGAAGCCGTTGCCGAAGATCGGGTGCTCGGCCGCCCGCGCGAGGACCTGGTCCCAGATCTTGTCGGAGCGGCCGGTCAGGTCTGCGCTGCGCCCCAGCAGTGCGAAGAGGGGTTCCCGCAGCAGCCAGAGTGCGGCTCCTGCGATCGCGGTGCCGCCGATGAACACCACGTAGAGCCTCGTCCGCGCTCCCGGTGTCTTCGTGCGGCGCATCAGCAGCGCCACGACGAGCACCAAGGCCGCGGCCGCCGCGCACGCGTAGGCGGTGGCGGATCCGGCTCGGAGGAAGAAGTAGCCCGCCAACAGAGTCCAGAGGGCGAGAGTCGTGCGCCACCTCGCGCGGGCGGCGAAGAGCACGCCGAAGGTGAGGATCGCGAACAGGCAGACGATGGCGAGCACGTTGGAGTTGCCCACGATTCCCTGGATGCGACCGCCGTCGAGCAGGTTGCCCCTGACCCAGTACCAGTGCGCATTCGTCTCGCCGTCGGGGCGTACGAAGAAGTTCGGGAGGATCGGAGCCCGCACCACGAGGGCGACCCACAGCTCGAGCGCGAGGGACAGCCCGAGGATCCACTTGAATGCGGAGGCGAGCGCTCGTACGATCTCCTGCCACGACAGCACGTGCACGATGAACAGGGCATTCACCGTGACGGTCGCGAGCAGGACCCAGGTGACGACGGTGGCTCCCCGCCACTGCGACCACGCGATCGAGAGCAGTGCCAGCACTGTGTAGGCGATCGCAGCCCACGGCAGGCGGCGCCACGCGAACGCGGCCGGACGGCCGCGAGCGACCATCGGAACGCCGATGGCGAGAGTGGCGATCAGGAACGCGATGAGCGTGACGAAGGCGCCGATCTCGCCCACGAGGTTGTAGACCGCCGAGTGCGCGAAGGTCGCGAAGAGCACGAGGCCGATGTAGCCGCGCAGCAGAAGATGCCCCGTCGACTCGCGCTCTGGAGCGGTGGGCGGGGCGGCGACCGGGTGCTTCGTGTATTGCGCCATCGCGTTCAGGCTACCGCGCGGAGATCGCGACGAACCTGATGCAGTGCGTCGTGGCACGTCGAGTTCGCATGCCAATACCCTGGTGACATGCTGCTCAGCCTGTCGAACGTGCCCCGTGACTACGCCTGGGGGTCGTCGACCCTCCTCGCCGACCTCGAGGGCCGCACCCCTGCGGGCGGCCCTGAAGCGGAGGTGTGGTTCGGCGACCACCCCGGGGACCCCGCCGATGTGCAGGGCGACGGGACGCTCGACGCCGTCACCGGTGGATCCCTGCCCTACCTCTTGAAGCTGCTCGCGGCGGCATCGCCGCTGTCGATCCAGGTGCACCCGACCATCGAGCAGGCGAGAGAGGGGTGGGCGCGGGAGTCGGCGCTCGCCGCCGCAGATCCGAATCGCAACTATCGCGACGACAACCACAAGCCGGAGCTGATCGTCGCCCTGAGCGATCGCTTCGAGTCGCTGAGCGGGCTGCGTCCCATCGATGACACCCTGCGGCTGCTCGAGGTGCTGGGGGACAGCGGGGGAGTCGAGGAGCTCGCCTCCCGTCTCCGTGGTCCCGGTGATGTGCTGCGCGACACGATCGGCTGGCTGCTGTCGGGCGAGGCGCGGACTGTGGTGGATGACATCGTGGTTTCTGTGCGGTCGGCCGCAGGCGCGGCGTCAGGGGAGTGGGCCGCCACCATTCGCGGGGTGGCTGCGATCTCGGAGACCTACCCGGGGGACCCGGGTGTGGTCGTCGCGCTCCTCATGAACCACGTGGTGTTGCGCAGGGGAGAGGGCGTCTTCCTGCGGGCCGGGATGCTGCACGCCTACATCGCCGGGCTCGGCGTGGAGATCATGGCGGCGAGTGACAACGTGCTGCGCGGGGGCCTCACTCCCAAGCGCATCGATGTGCCCGAGCTGCTCTCGATCCTCGACACGACGACGGGTGAGGTGCCTGTGCTGCGTCCGGTGGCGACGGATGCGGTCACCGAGTACCCGGTCCCTGTCTCCGACTTCTCACTGCGAAGGATCGATCTCACTGGCGCGAGCGTCGTGATCGACGTGGACGGACCGACCATGGTCCTCGCCACGGCCGGTCATGTCGCAGTGAGCGGGGCGGACGACGCGCTGCGCGACGTCCCGGTCGGCACGGTCGCGTTCGCGACCATGGACGAGCAGCGCCTGACGATCAGCGGCCGGGGCGAGGCATTCGTCGCCTCTCCCGGCGACCCTGCCGCGCACGGGTGAGCTTCGGAGCGAGCGTGCGACACGCCGTGCACAGGTCAAAAACCTTCAAGACCGTATTGAGGGTTTACGATCCGCGACTTGACCGATGCGAATGACACGGGTGTAATTAGTTGTGCACGGCCCGCCGAGGGGGCGGAATTTAGGGGTTGGAGAGCGAGATGACGGGTTACCGTTCAGACGTACCGGAGAACTGGTTCGTCGATCCGATCAACCTCGGTGTCCCCGGGGTTCGGAAGATCGAGACCGACGACGACAATGCTCTGGCATGGCAGAGCGACGCGCTCTGCTCGCAGACCGATCCCGAGGCCTTCTTCCCCGAGAAGGGCGGATCCACCCGCGACGCCAAGAGGATCTGCACATCCTGCGACGTCCGCGGAGAATGCCTCGAGTACGCGCTCAACAACGATGAGCGCTTCGGAATCTGGGGCGGTCTCTCCGAGCGCGAGCGCCGCAAGCTCAAGCGTCGCGCAAGCTGATCGCGGCCACGCCGAAGCAGGTGGGCCTCGGACCCATGCCGCGCGCTTAGGCTGACCACGTCATGCCAGCCCGAGTTCATGCAATCATCGTCGCGCGCCCCGGTTCTTCCGCCCGTGCGCAGCTGCTCCGCACACTCGATGCGTTGCGCTCCCAGACCACACCTCCAGCCGCCATCACCCTGGTGATGTGCGGCGATGCGGCCTCGGCTCGCGAGAGCGGGGCCATCGCCAGCGCTGTCGAAGGCATCATCCAGGCACGCGGCAGCACGTCCTTCGCCGACGCGGTCGAGCTGGCCAGGCCCCGCGTCCTCGAAGGGAGTGCTGTCTGGCTGCTCGCGCAGGACACCGCGCCTCACGAGCGCGCTCTCGAGCGACTGATCGGAACCCTCGAACGTTCGCCGTCTGCGGCGATCGTGGCACCGAAGCTCGTGCATACCGACAACGATCGCGAGATCGTCTCCCTCGGAGTCAGCATGACGACACTCGGACGCGCTGTCGAGCTGGCCGCAGGTGAGCTGGACCAGGGACAGCACGATGGCAGCGACGACGCGCTGGGCGCAGACATCCGCGGCATGCTGATCCGCGGCGAGGTCCGTGGCGCGCTTACGCCGGATCCGGCCCTCGCCGGGGCGGACCAGGGGCTCGATCTCGGAGTCCGCGCCAGACTGGGCGGCGGACGCGTCGTGCTCGCGCCGTCGGCGAGGGTGTCGGTCTCGCCGGACGGACCAGGGGCGTTGCCGACCGCGCGAGGCAGGCGCGCGTTCGCGACCAGGCTCGCGCAGCTGCATCGTCGGCTGGCCTATGCTCCGGCGATCGCCGTGCCGCTGCACTGGTTGAGCCTGCTCCCGCTGGCGCTCTGGCGATCGATGACCGATCTGGTCAGCAAACGGCCGGAGGCAGTCGCCCCCGAGTGGGCTGCTGCTGTCACAGCGATGTTCCGCTTCGGCGCGATCGCTCGGTCTCGTGCGCGCATCCGTTCCTTCCGGACGTCGAGCTGGTCGAGCATCGCGCCGCTCCGGGTGAGCAGTTCCGACCTGCGTCGACGGCTGGACGACGGTCACGGCAGCGAAGGCGGCGCTGCCAGCGAGCTTCGGTTCTTCTCCGGCGGTGGCGCCTGGGCGGTGCTCGGCGCACTCGTGGTCAGCCTCGCGACCTTCACCATGATCCTCGCCTGGCCGGTGCTCGGGGGCGGAGCGCTGCTTCCGCTCCGCGAGACGGTCGGAGCGCTCTGGAGCGATGCCGCCTGGGGGCTGAGAGGTCTCGGGGTCGACGTCGTGGGGCCGGCTGATCCGTTCGCCGGTGTGCTCGCGGTGCTCGGCTCGCTCTGGCCGGGTGCCCCCTCCTTCTCGCTCGTGCTCCTCTGGGTGCTGGCGCTGCCTCTCGCTGTGCTCGGCGGCTGGTTCGCCGCCACGCGGGTGACCGATCGTGCAGGCCTGCGCATCTTCGCCGGGATCGTCTGGGCGCTCGCGCCGACCTTCCTCACCGCGCTGGTCGATGGCCGTCCGGCCGGCGTGCTGGTGCACCTCCTCCTGCCCTGGCTCTTCCACGCAGCGGCTGTCGCCCACCGCTCGTGGGGCGCGGCAGGAGCCGCATCCATCCTCTTCGCCGCGGTGGCGGCGTGCGCGCCGTCGCTCGCCCCTGCGCTGCTGCTGCTGTGGGTCGTCGCGCTCGGCATCACTCTCGCCGGGGCGCGGATCCGCGGGGCCATCCGCCTGCTCTGGGTGCCAGTTCCTGCGGTCGCCCTGTTCGCTCCGCTCGTGCTCTGGCAGCTCAGCAATGGAGACGTCCTCGCGGCGCTCGCGGATCCCGGTTCGGTCTGGAACGGTCCGCAGGCGACAGCCGATGCGGCAGGCAGGCTCGCCCTGGCTACGGGGTTCCCCACCGCGGACATGGGCGGATGGGCCTCCTGGCTCGGCGTCGAGCTCGCTCCGTGGGTCGGCGTGCTGCTGGCCCCGCTCGCGCTCCTCGCTCTCGCGTCGTCGGTCGCTCCGCGATGGCGAGCGGGCATCACGCTTCTCGTCGTCGCGCTCTCGGGCCTTGCCACCGCATTCCTCGCGGTCGGCGTCGCGGTGTCCTTCGCCCAGGGAGTGCCTGTCGCGATCTGGCCCGGCTCCGGTCTCAGTCTCGCCTGGGTCGGGGTCACGGGAGCCGCTCTCGTGACTCTCGACACCGCGCTGTCGATGCCGCGGGTGCGAGTCCTCAGCGCAGCGGTCGCCGCAGTGTCGGTCGCGGTGTGCGCGGTTCCGGCGCTCGCCGCATTCCACTCGGATTCCTCCGAACTCCGCGACGGCCCTGCGTCGACGCTGCCGGCGTACGTCGCCGCACAGGCGGGCGCTGATCGTCAGATCGGCACGCTCGTGCTCACCCCCCAGAACGACGGAGGTCTCGCGACCGAGGTCGCCTGGGGCGGAAGCGAGACACTGAGCGCCCAGACGACGATCCTCTCGACAGCGACGGAACTGCGCGGCGCCGACCTCACGACGCTGGCGGTCGACCTGCTCTCGGCGCGGGATTTCGATGCGGCCGATGAACTGGGGAAGACGGGGATCTCCTACGTCCTGGTCGCTCAGGTCTCCGGCGAAGAATCCGATCGCGCTCGCTCTCTGCGCACTGCGGCGGTGACGTCGCTCGACCAGCGGGCGGGGTTCGTCCAGGCCGGCTCCACCGATCGCGGTGTGCTCTATCGGCTCGAGGCCGATGCATCGCCGCGCGCCCCGCTGTCATCCGCTCAGCAGGCCACGGCCCGCCTCGTGATCACGATCCAGCTCGTGCTCGTTCTCGCCGCGTTGCTGCTGTCGGTGCCGACGCGTGCGTCGCGGCGAGCGGCCCGCGCCAGGTCTCGCATCGTGGGACGAGCGCCGGAAGAGCCGCTCGTGCTGCCGCGACACCCCGAGGACCGCGAAGGACCCGAAAGCCATGAGGATCCGCACCCGGCGGGTGAGGATGCCGGAGTCCCTGATGCCGACGGGACGACGGGCGATGGATCCTCCGAGGCACCGGAGATCGATGCGCACCGCGAGACCACCTCATCGAGCGGTCCACACCACGATGCTGAGAAGGGCCCCGGCGACGCCGTCGATGACTCCGCCCGCGCCGCGGGCACGACCGGTCCTGTCGACCGAGACTCCGAACAGGACGAGGGGGATCGACGATGACCGGGAAACGTGCATTCCGGGTGGCGGCCACCGGCGCTCGTGTGCTGACAGGCGCCGTCGTGGCGGGGGCATGCGTCGTCGGCGTCGTGTTCGGCATCACCGCGTCGTGGCCGACAGTCGTGCATGAACCTGCCCAGGCACAGGTCACGCCTATTCCGGGCGACACCGTGCTCGTGTGCAACGGAGATCTCCGCGCCGTAGGACGTGATCCGTCCAACCCTCTGGAAATGGTGTCGGCCGCATCCCCCGCGCTGACTGTCGAGGGTTCCTCGGGCCGACCGGAGTCGAGTCCCCTGCCCGCGAGGGACCTCGCCGACGGTGGATCCGCTCAGCGCCTCGTCGGCACCGTCGACGCGCGCCGAGCGCCGTTGCTCGGCGCGACGGAGTCCGCCAGTCTGACAGAGGAGGACCTGTCCGGTCTCGCCGCGGCTCCCTGTCGCCCTGCGAGCATCGAATCCTGGCTCGTGGGCGGAACTGTCGCCACCGGGACAGAGGATCTCGTGGTTCTCACCAATCCGGGCGTCGTTCCCTCCACGGTGTCGCTCGGCGTGTACGGGTCGGTGCGGGCATTGAGCACCGTCATCGTCCCCGCAGAGTCGCAGATCGCGCTCCCGCTGACATCGATCGCCGCCGGTTCGGACTTCCCGATCGTCAAGGTGACGGCGACGGGCGCGCCGGTGCGCGCGGTGCTCCAGTCGTCCCTGACTCGAACCCTCGACCCAGCGGGTATCGATCTGCAGGATGCGGTGCCCGCCGCGCAGCGTCAGCCGGTGCTTCCGGGGATCGAGGTCTTCGAGAACCAGGGCGACAATGCCGACATGGCGGTTCTGCGTCTGATGTCGCCTGAGGTCGATTCCCAAGCCGTGGTGAGGGTCAGCGCGGTCGGATCGTCGGTCATCGCCGACGAGTTGGTGGTGCCGCTCACCGCCGATGTGCCGACGGAGCTGTCACTGTCGGCGCTCTCTCCGGGGAGCTACACGATGAGCATCGAATCCGACAACCCCGTGCTCGCCGGAGTGAGACAGCAGGACGTCGTCGGCCCGCAGGATGACTTCGCCTGGGTCACACCGGCCCCGGCGCTCGAGGATGACGTCTACGTGGCCGTTCCTGCCGGTCCGAGTCCCCGCCTCGTGCTCGTCAATCGCGAGGATGCCGACGCGGTGGTGCAGGTCGCGCCTGCAGCGGGGGGAGACCCGATCGAGGTCACCGTGCCTGCCGGGTCCTCCGCATCGGTCGATGTGGAGCCGCGCACGGTCTACTCGATGTCGACGTCGGCACCCGTGCATGCGTCAGTCACCATGACCGGCGCCGGCGAGCTCGCGGCCTGGCCCGTCTGGCCCGCGCCGGGGGCGCAGCAGAGCATCACCGTCTACCCGTGACGATCGGTTCGGTGAGGCGGTTCAGCGACCTCAGTGGTCGTGGCCGCCGAGGTCCCAGGGTTCGCGGCCGACGTACTCCGCCGCGGCTCTGAAGACGGCGCTCTCGATGGCCATCCTCCGGTGAGCGCCGTCGTCGTGGCCGGGCGGCAGCAGCCGCTCGATCGGGAGTCGGAAGAGCACGATCCGCGCCTTCTCAGGATCGAGGTGCCAGCGCGGCACCTCGTCTGTGGCATCGAAGGCGGGCATGGCGCCGATCTCGAACCGCACCTCCTGCAGCTCCGGCCAGGTGCCGCGCAGGAACTCCACCGCCGTGCCGACCGTCAGATCGAACCGGTCGATGCGCCCGTCGAGCGGGGCCAGCGGAGGGCGCACGACCTCACTGCGTCCGAGGCGTCCGTGGCGTCCGTGCCTGGCGCCGCGTCGGGGTGCGGCGGGGGTGCGGGGACGACGGGGCATAGCGAAAGTCTAGGCCGAGTCTGTCGGCCGGGGCGGCGCGGCATCCGCTCGTCCGGAGAACCTGGACGTAGCCTGGCGTGAATGGACGGAAGACTCTGCTCGAAGGTCGGCTGCGCGCGTGAAGCCGTGGCGACGCTCACCTACGATTACGGCGACCAGATGGCGGCGCTCGGGCCGCTGGGCACCGCGCGGCATCCGAACGCTCACGACCTGTGCGCGCAGCACGCGGATCGGCTCTCCGTGCCCGCTGGCTGGCTCGTGATCCGACATGAGGCGCTGCGCGCCTGAGTTCTTCACTTCGGTGGATAGACACGCCGCCCCGCGGCGGTGAGTCTTCGACGCATGCGGCTACGCTGACCGCGGATGCGCCAGGGCGGCGCCGCCGGAAAGGCAGCTGTGATCGTCTGGCGACGCTGGATCTTCCCCCTTCTTCTCGTGCTCGTCTTCGGGGCGTGCGCGGCAGCGCTCGTGAAGATCGCGTTCTTCCCTGACAGCAGCGAGGCGATGGTCAGTCCTGAGGCGTCGATAGGAGACCCGATCATCCCGGTCGAGCGAGGATCCGTCGTGAACGCCCTCACCCTGAGCGGCAACGTCGCCCGTGACGACGCCTTCCCGGTGCGTACCGAGGTCACCGGCACGGTCATCGCGGTGCACGTGCCGGAGGGCGCGGCTGTCGCGGCGGGCCAGAAGCTCTTCACGATCAGGCAGGACGAACCGAAGAGGGACGTGGACGTCGTCGCATCCGAGGCGGGTGATGTCTCGGAGATCGCGTTGGTGAAGGGGCAGGCGACGTCTGCGGGAACCGAGATCTTCACGCTCACGCCGGCGCGCTACCACCTGCTCGCGACGGTGGAACCGGTGCAGCTGTATCGCCTGGTGAACGCGCCGTCCGAGGCGTCGGTGACCATCACCGGCGGACCCGCGCCGTTCGCCTGCACAGGAGTCCGGGTGCAGGTGAGCGCCGAGGGAACCGCGAGCGTCCGATGCGCGGTGACCGGCGACCAGGTCGTCTTCGCCGGTCTTCCTGCGACGATGGATCTCGCGCTCGGACAGGTCGATGACGCCCTGGTGGTCCCGGTGACTGCGGTGCAGGGCGGTGCCGGCACGGGGAATGTATGGGTCGATGCCGGCGATGGCGCCGAACCCGAGGAGCGCCCGGTCGAGCTCGGCGTCAACGACGGCACTATGGTCGAGGTGGTCTCCGGCCTCGAAGAGGGCGAATCGATCAGGCAGTTCGTTCCCGGATTCGTCGCACCGGTCGAGGAGTTCTGCTACGAGATCGAGCCCGGAGTCGAGCAGTGCGACAGCGGGGTCAGCTGGTGACGCTCGTCGCGCTCAGCGATGTGACGAAGAGCGTATGGCTTGCCGATGACTCGGAACTGCAGATCCTGCGGGGCATCACGCTCGAGGTGAGTGCCGGCGACCACGTCTCGATCGTCGGCAGGTCGGGTTCGGGCAAGTCGACGCTGCTCAACATCCTCGGAATGCTCGATGCGCCGACCACCGGGTCCGTGTCGTTCGAAGACCGCGAAGTGCGGCGAATGCGCTCGGGGCGGCTGGACAGGCTGCGCGGCGACAACGTCGGCTTCGTCTTCCAGCAGTTCAATCTGCTGCCTGGGCGCACTGCACTCGACAACGTGATGATGCCGCTCGGACACGCCCGGGGTCGGATGTTCTGGAACAGAAGACAGATCGCCGCTGACATGCTCGAGCGGGTCGGCCTCGGCCATCGGATCGAGCAGGTCGCCGACCGCCTCTCCGGTGGCGAGCAGCAGCGGGTCGCGATAGCGAGGGCTCTCGTGCGTCGCCCCGTGCTGATCCTGGCGGATGAGCCGACCGGGGCTCTCGACATCGACACGGGGGCGTCGGTCATGTCGTTGCTCGACCAGGTGGCGACCGAGACCGACGCCGCACTCGTGACGATCACGCACGACCTCCACGTGGCTGCCCGCGCTCGACGGCACTACCGGCTCGACGCCGGAGTCCTCGAGACGGCGGACCTCAGCCGCGCCTTCGAGGCCTCCACTCTCTCAGCCTCCGTCCCCTCTGCCGCATCCGCGGATTCGGGGGCATCTGCGCCTTCCACCACGCCCGATATCCCGGCCATGCCGTACTCGCGCAGGGGAGCAGCGTCATGACCGGCATCCTCGGTGCGCTCTCGGACGCCTGGTCGGAGATCCGCGTGCACAAGCTGCGGGTGCTGCTCAGCCTGATCGGCATCGCAGTCTCGGTGGCGGCGCTCACCGGCGTCGTCGCGATCTCCGAGTATCAGCGCCAATTCCAGGCCGAGCAGTCGGACCGCTGGGGCGGTCGGGCGGCGACGCTGGTCGTCACGATCAGCAGCGACGATGGCGCGCCCGTCGACTTCGACGCCTTCGATGAGCGGTTCACCGGAGTCACCGAGCGATTCGAGTTCAGCCACACCGCGCGCATAGCGCAGGGCTTGGTCGTCCCCGTGCAGCTTCCTGATGGCATCGTCGATGTCAACTCGCGATTGATCGACCCGCTCTACTCGGAGATCCACCGCGAGCAGCTGCTCGAAGGACGCTGGATGCGGGATGCCGATTCCGCCGCGCTCTCGCCGCCGGTCGTGATCACAGAGGCGCTGTGGGACCGCATCGGACGGACACCCGTCGCTCAGCATCCGACTCTGACACTCGCGGGGCCGGCAGGGGGCACATATCAGGTCGTGGGTGTCGTTCCTCGGCAGGGGTTCGGCGACGAGGAGCTGCGCGTCGACATCCTCTACGACGCCTATCGTGCTCGCGTCGATGCACTGCCGGAGGCAGCATGGCCGCAGTATGAGATCTGGCTCGGGCAGGGGCAGGTCGACGAGATCGCACCCGTGCTCGCGATGGACCTGCGCGCAGGGCTTCCGGAAGGACAGACGGTGTCGGTCAGCCGATCGGACTGGGCGGCCCAACCCGGGGCTCTCGACGCACAGGCGACGTTCGAGATGGTCACCGGCGGCATCGCCGCCGTGATCCTCGGGCTCGGCGCGCTGAGCCTGATCAACATCCAGCTGGTCGCGATGCGGCAGCGGGTGCGTGAGATCGGCGTGCGCCGAGCGTTCGGGGCGACGTCGGGACGCGTCTTCTTCTCGGTGTTCCTCGAGAGCCTCGTGGCGACCACGGTGGCCGGTCTCGTCGGCATCGCGATCGTGGTCGCGGTGCTCCGCTCCGATTGGGTGGTGACTTCGCTCTTCTACGGTATCCAGGACGTCCCGCCGTTCCCGATGCGAGCGGCTTTCGTCGGTCTCGCGGCGTCGATCCTAGTGGGTGCCGTCGCGGGCTTCATCCCGGCGCTGGTCGCACTGCGGGTGAAGGTGATCGACGCCATCCGATTCTGACCTGCGCCTGCGCACGGTCCGACGGGATGAGTCCTCAGACGCCGACGCGACGACCGGTGAGCTTCTCCGCTCGGCGATCGGCGTTCTGCAGCGCCCTGTGCTCCCGTTCTCGCCGGAGCACGGTGATGCCGATGAGCGCGACCTCGGGCGCAGCCTGGGGCAGGGGAGAGACGAAGGGCGAGGCCTCGGCGAGCAGGTCCTGCGCCACCCTCGCTCGCGCAGTCGGCACCATGCGCGGAGCGCTCTGCAGGAACTGCGAGATACGACGGGCGAGGCGGTCGGGCAGACGGGCCACATCGGCGATCTGCGCCCAGCCGGCGAGCATCGGCGGCAGCACCGGGGCGCTGGCGGTGAGCTTCGGCGTCCGCACGCGTTGGCTGTAGGTGCCGGCGACCATGTCTCCGAGGCGCTGCGATCGGGCGCTGAACGCCCCGGCGAGCACCGCGACGCTGCCCAGCGTCATGTAGATCTCCAGAACGCCGAGAAGCGCCCGGATGAAGGCGTGCCGGAATCCGGTCGCACCCCCGTCGAGGCGAACGATGCGACCGCCCACCGCGAGTTTGCCGAGGCTGCGGCCCTTGAGCGCGACCTCCATCGTGATCGGCAGCACCACGAAGCTGATCACGATCGAAGCGATCAGGGCGATCGTGTCGGTCGCCTGGTTGAGCACGCCGATGTCGAGCAGCCAGATCCGCAGGAACAGGGTGAGCAGGAAGACGGCGATGCCGACCAGGAGGTCGATGATCGCCCCCGCGGCTCGCAGAACGAAGCCGATCGGCTGCACGTCGATCGCGACGGCTTCTCCGGAGAGGACCTCGTCGGATGCATCGAGCGCGGCGGACATGAGTACAGTAAATCAGGTGGATGCCGATGCGTTGACAGATGCACGCCGCGCCGAGTGGGAGCGACTCGATCAGTTGAGCCGCGCCCGGCTCGACGGGGCGGACGTCGATGAGCTGATCGTCCGATACCGCGCGGCATCCGCTGATCTGGCCGAGCTCAAGACCTCGGTGGGCGAATCTCCTCAGGGTGCGTACCTCTCGACGATCCTCGTGCGCGCGCGGCTGCGTCTCACGGGCGCGTCCGACAACATCCTCACCCAGACGGGCCGCTTCTTCTCCAGGCAGCTGCCGGCCGCTCTGTACCGGCTGCGCTGGACCACTCTCGTCGTCGCTGTGTCGTTCATCGCGATCGTGGTCGGCACCGCCGCGTGGATCTCAGCAGACCCCGCGCTCCTCGCCACCCTCGGCCCGCCGGATCTTCTCGAGCAGTACGCCGATGAGAGCTTCACCGGCTACTACACCGAGAACCCCGCAGCGGAGTTCATGGGCATGGTCTGGTTCAACAACGCCTGGATCGCACTGCAGTGCGTCCTGTTCGGCATCACCGGACTCTGGCCGATCTACGTCCTGGTGCAGAATGCGATGGGTCTCGGAGTCTCCGGCGCCGTCATGGCCGCCCACGACCAGGTCGATGTGATGATCCTCTACATCCTCCCGCACGGCCTTCTCGAGATGACGTCGATCTTCGTCGCCGCGGCGGGCGGACTCCACCTGTTCTGGTCGTGGGTCGCTCCGGGGCACCGTTCGCGAGGCGAATCTCTCGCCGCAGAGGGACGCTCGCTCGCCACGGTCGCGATCGGACTCGTCTTCGCACTCTTCGTCTCAGGCCTGATCGAGGGTTTCGTGACCGGGTGGGCGCTGCCCTGGCCCATCAAGATCGGCATCGGCGTCGCTGCGCTCGCCGCGTTCCTGATCTACATGCTCGTCATCGGCGGTCGTGCCCATCGCCGAGGCGAGACCGGAGACCTCGTCGAGTACGAGGCGGGGACCCCGCGACTTCTCGCCGGCTGATCCCCGGGCGGCTCACAGCCGTCCGGCGGCCTTGAGCTCGAGGTACCGGTCGGCGATTCTGGGAGGCAGAGACTCGGGGTCGGCGGCGATGGCCTCGCCTCCGGCGCGACGTACCGCATCGGCCACGTTCTCCGCATCGCGCATGGTGCGTTCGGCGGCCGCCGCGAGGTAGATCTCCTCCCGTGAACCGCGCTGCACCGCGAGATCCGCGATGCCGTCGTCGGTGACGGATCCGACGAGGATGGACGTCGCCCTGCTCGCGTCGGGGAAGGCGCCGAGGAATCCGCGAGCCGACTCGGCGGCATCCTGCGCCGTGAGCACCACTATCAGCGCCGGGCGGGTCGTGAGGGTGCGAACCGCGGCGAATGCGCCCGGCCAATCGGTGTCGACGAGTCGAGCGTGCACCGGGGCCATCGCGTCCGTCAGCGCGGGGAGAAGCGCGGTGCCGTCGACACCGGTGACGCGAGCCCGCACGACGCGGTCGTACATGAGCAGATGCACGTGGTCACCCGCTCGTGCGGCGAGCGCGGCGAGCAGCAGGGACGCCTCGAGGGCGGCGTCGACCCTCGTGCCGTCGCCGACACGGGCGGCCGCAGTGCGCCCCGTGTCGATGATGATCACGACGTGGCGGTCGCGCTCAGGTCGCCAGGTCCGCAGCATCGTGGTTCCTGCCCGCGCCGTCGCCCGCCAGTCGATGGACCGCACGTCGTCGCCTCGGACGTATTCTCGGAGGGAGTCGAACTCGGTTCCCTGGCCGCGCACCTGGATGCTCGTGTTGCCGTCCAGCTCGCGCAGCCGTGCGAGCCGCGAGGGCAGGTGCTTGCGCGACGAGAAGGCGGGGAGCACCCTGATGGTGCCGCGGACCATGTGGCGGGCCTGCCGTCCGGCCAGTCCGAGCGGACCGCGCGACCGGATCATCACGAATTCGCTCGCGAGCTCCCCTCGACGCCTGGGCAGCAGCGGCATCGAGACGCGGCGCCGTTCACCCGGCGGGATGCTGAGTCGCTGACGCGCTTCGCCCGCCCCTGCCGTCGGCTGCCACGCATCGCGAATCACCGCGTGGAGGGTGCGGCTGCCCTGATTCTGCAGCGCGACGCTCACAGGAACCAGTTCTCCGATCCGGGCGCGGGTCGGCACGCGTCTCGTCACGATGACGGAGCGAGGGTTCGGTGCCAGCAGCACGTCGAGCACTACCAGGAGCACGCACAGCAGCACCCAGATGCCCAGCGCGGCATAGGGCGGGAACTCCGCGAGTCCGGCGAGGACGAGCGGGACGATGCCGACGGCGACGGCAAGCGCGAGACGGCCGGTGACGAACACCTAGATCGGCACCCTGGTCTGCTGCACGACGGACGTGAGCACGGCATCCGCCGACACGCCCTCCATCTGCGCGTCCGGACGCAGCTGCAGTCGGTGCCGCCAGACCGGAACGAGCATGGTCTGCACGTGATCAGGGGTGACTGCGGTCGATGCGTTGAGCCACGCCCACGCCTTCGCGGCCGCCAGCAGGCCCGTCGAGGCGCGAGGACTCGCGCCGAGCTCGACCGAGGGCGACTGCCTGGTCGCCCTGGCGAGATCGACGACGTAGCCGAGGACGTCATCGGTGACCTCTACGCGCCCGGCCGCATCCTGCGCCGCCCGGATCTCGTCGGCGGAGACGGTGGCCTCGACGCCGGTGAGCTCGCGAGGAGAGAAGCCCGACGCGTGTTTGCGGAGCACCGACACCTCGGCGTCCCGCTCCGGCATGCCCACGACGAGCTTCATCAGGAAGCGGTCGAGCTGCGCTTCCGGAAGCGAGTAGGTGCCCTCGTGCTCGATCGGGTTCTGCGTCGCCGCGACGAGGAAGGGATCGGGCAGCTGTCGGCTGACGCCGTCGGCCGACACCTGACGCTCCTCCATCGCCTCGAGCAGGGCGGCCTGCGTCTTCGGGGGCGTGCGGTTGATCTCGTCGGCGAGCAGGATGTTCGTGAACACCGGACCCGCACGGAAGTCGAACTCGCCCGTGCGAGCGTCGTACACGAGCGAGCCTGTGACGTCGCCGGGCATGAGATCGGGTGTGAACTGCACGCGCTTCGTGTCGAGGCTCAGCGCGCGCGCGAACGAGCGCACGACGAGCGTCTTCGCCACGCCGGGCACGCCCTCGAGAAGCACATGTCCTCGGGCCAGCAGCGACACCAGCAGGCCGGTCACGGTGCCCGCCTGGCCGACGACGGCCTTGTCGACCTCGGTGCGCACACGATGCATGGCCTGACGCAGCTCGGCGTCGTCGAATGTCTCAGTGGTCACGTGGTGTCCTCGGCTTCCGTTCGGATGGATGGACGGCGGTTGGGTGGGATCGGTGGATCATTCAGATGTCCGTTCCGTGAAGGAGGAGGCGTCGACCGCGCTCTCGAGCTCCTGCAGACGTCGCGCGAGATCGATCAGCGATGGGTCGTCGGCGGGTGTCGCGCCCCCGAGCAGGTCGTGCAGAGATCCGCGCGGGATGCGCAGCCGATCGGCTGCGGCATCCGCGACCTCTTCGGCGCCGGCGGTGACGGCGAGTCCGAGTCGGCGGGCGAGCCGGCGCCTGCTGCCGTCGCGGATAGCCTCCGCCGCATGTGGGGCGTCACCTGCCTTGGCGGTCAAGCGGGCCCGTCCGTGCATCGTCTCCGAGGCGCGTACGGTGACCGGAAGGGTCTCGGAGACGAGCGGACCGAAGCGCTGACCGCGCCACAGCGCCGCCGCGACGCCGGCGATCATCAGCAGCAGGATGGCGGGTGTCACCCATCCGGGGGTGAGCGAGCCGAGCGTGTCCTCGGTCTCGCCTTCGATGTCGGTGTCGCCGAAGCTGGGCACATACCAGACGATCCGGTCGGTCTGACCGAGCAGAGCGAGTGCGAGGGCGGCGTTTCCGTCCTCCGCGAGGTAGGCGTTGCTGAAGAGGCGCGCGCCCTCGACCACAGCCCGCGTCGTGTCGTCTCTCTCGTCGATGAGCACGGCGGCCGCGCCGCCGGTGCCGAAACAGCCCTCCACGCCGTCGGCCGGTGTGAACAGCCGATCGGGGCGGATGGTGCCGACCTCAGCGAACTCGGGGGCGCCGCACTCGGCCTGCACCGGGGTCGAGTCCGGCGTGGCGTTGTCGCCGATGCGCAGGAGATTCAGCAGGTGCGTGCTGCTCGAGAGGAACACGACTCGGTCCGCCGGCTCGATCAGCTCGGAGATCGCCTCGTCTGTGAGCGTGTACGGATTGGCCATCACGAGCGTGGTGTCGTCATCGAGCGCGGCTCGTGCCTCATCCCGTGAGCGGAAGACTGAGACCTCGACGCCGTTGTCCTCCAGGATCTGGGCGATGGCCATGGCTCCGGAATCTCCCACGCTCTCAGGGTCGAGTGAGCCGCGCTGATCGGGCATGCGCACACCGACCTGTATGGCCACGAAGACGCCTCCGAGAACGAGCGCCACGACGATCGCCCATCCGAGCAGAGACCGCGATCGTGTTCCGCGAGGTGCACGTTCGGCCGTCGAGGTCGGGGCATCGCGCTGCTCGAGAACGCTCACGCGGTCACCGCCTCTGGGCGCAGCGCGCTGAGCCGGTCGTCGGTGGCCGCGAGTTCGGCATAGCTCTCAGCGGTCGCCGGGTGCCGGAGGTAGCGAACGTCATCGAAAGAGACCGCGGCTTGGCGGACGGGCATGGTCTCTGCGGGGAAGACGACCGAGACCTCGCGAGCGATCGCCTGTGCGGTCGCTCCTGGGGAGGGATCGATGAGGTCGCGCTCGAGCAGCCCTCTGGCGAGCGCACGGAATCGCAGGATGGTCGCCTCGTCCCAGTCGCCTCCGCGAGCGCAGCGATCGGCATCTGCTCTCAATTGCGCGGCTGAGCGGTCGTCTTCTGCGCCGAGGAGGCCGGCCCCGGGCCGGCGTATCCCCTGAGCGCGGCGGGGGCGGCCCCAGATGATGAGGGCTGCCACGAGCGCACCGAAGACGATGATGCTCACGATGATCAGGGCAGAGGGCCCGACGCTGGCGCCGTTGTCGGAGCTGAAGAGATCGGCGAGGAACCGTCCGACATCGCGCGCGACGAGGTCGAACCAGGTGGGCTTCGCGTCGGCATAGCGCGGATCGGAGAGCTCCCGCTCGGCCCACTGCCGCGCTTCGTCTCCGTCGGGGATCCGCACGTCGTCGAGCGAGCGGATCATGCAGATCCTTCGCTGCCTGCTCCCGGCGCGGCCCAGGTGGAATCGTCAGGCGACCCTGAGGCGGCCGGGGGAGCAGAAGCAGGAGGGGGCGAGTACGCGGGCGGCTCTGAGGCGCCCGCGGGCGGCTGAGGCGGGCTCTGTGCCACCGCTCCCGGATACGGCGGCTGTGCCGGGTACTGCTGTGCCGGGTACTGCTGTGCCGGGTACTGCTGTGCATAGGGCGGCTGGCCCTGGTACGCCTGCGCCGGGTATCCCGCTCCCGGGTACTGCTGCCCCGGGTACTGCTGCCCCGGGTACTGCTGCCCCGGGTACTGCTGCATCTCATAGCCGGCGGGTGTCATCGTCGCCCACTCCGGGACCTGCTTCGGCGGCGGAGCGCTCGTGACGGCGCGTTCAGAGTCGACGATGAACGGATCGCCGAGCTGCTCATCCGTCCATCCGAGATCGCGTCTCTCGACGTGACTGATCAGCGCCTGGTCGAGCCCCTCGTACCGCATCCGGCTGTCGAGGTACACCAGGGTGCCGGCGGTGCTCTGCACCACGAGGGTGATGGCCTGCAGCACGAGCAGCAGGATCTGCGGGGCGAGGAGCGCGAAGACGAAGCCCATGATCGCCGCGGTGTCGGCGGAGCCGGTCGGGGCGATGATCGATCCGAGCATCGAGCTGACCAGCGAGACGGGCAGATTCACGAGCTGCATCGCGACACCCATGATGGCGCCGATCAGGAAGGTGACTCCCCAGGCGATCCAGAAACGACCCCGGGTGAGGCGCCATGATCGCACGAGCGCGTCGCGGAACTTCGCGCGCTCGAGCACGAGGATCGACGGCACGAGGAGCAGTTTGGTCGTGAGCCACACGATGAGCGGGATGATGGCGAGCAGCAGCACCAGGACGAGGATGACGATGCCGCCGATGGCTTCGACGGAACCGCCGAGCCCACTCGCGACAAAGCCGGCGATGATGACGAAGAGGATCACGATCACGCCGAAGACGAAGATGACGGACAGCGACGCGAATGCCGCCAGCCGCCAGAACGACGGGATCATCTTGCGCCAGAGGGTCTTGAGGCTCGCCTTCACACCGATCGCGGCGAATCCGATCTCGGCGGCGACGACGCCCTGCATCAGGGCGGTGAATGCGACGGACGCGAGCCCCACGGCGATGCCGGCGACGATGTTCATCGCGATGGTGCCTGCGAACACCGCCTCGAAGTCCGGAGAGGACGGCGAGAGCGACTCGAGCCGCGTGAACGTCGTGACGAACACGAAGCCCATCACCGTGGCGCTCAACACGACGACGGCGAGCTGGATCACGACGCCGAACCCGAAGAGGACTTTGGGGTTGTGTCGCAGCGCGGCGAACGACTTGCTCAGCAGCATCCCGAACGTCAGCGGATGCAGCGGAATGATGCCCTTCTTCGGGGCAGGGGTCCACGTCTGGCCGCTCACCGGCACTCCCTCCGTCGTGCGCTCCCATCGTGTCACAAGACCCGTCGGCGCGTAGACATGGGGGCCGTGGTACTGAGTGCCATAAGGTAACAGTTATGACCTCACGCATTCTTGTGGTCGACGACGACACCGCGCTCGCCGAGATGATCGGCATCGTGCTGCGCACCGAGGGCTTCGAACCGGTGTTCTGCGCCGACGGTGCGCGGGCGGTCGATGAGTGGCGCACGCAGCGCCCGGACCTCGTGCTGCTCGACCTGATGCTGCCGGGCATGGATGGCATCGAGATCTGCTCGCGGATCCGCGCCGAATCCGGAGTCCCCGTCATCATGCTCACGGCCCGCAGTGATACGGCCGATGTGGTGCGCGGCCTCGAGGTCGGAGCCGATGACTACATCGTCAAGCCCTTCAACCCGAAGGAGCTCGTCGCGCGCATCCGAACGCGGCTGCGGCCCACGTCGCAGAACGTGGGGGAGCAGCTGCGAGTGGGAGACCTCACCGTAGACGTCGACGCCCACGAGGTGCGCCGTGGCACGGCTCCGATCGCCCTGACGCCTCTGGAGTTCCAGCTCCTCGTCGCCCTGGCTTCGAAGCCGCAGCAGGTGTTCTCGCGAGAGATGCTGCTCGAGCAGGTGTGGGGCTATCACTACAAGGCCGACACCCGGCTGGTGAACGTGCATGTGCAGCGCCTGCGCGCGAAGGTCGAGCTCGACCCGGACAACCCCAAGATCGTCATGACGGTGCGGGGCGTCGGCTACCGTGCCGGGGGCGCGGGCTAGGCCCACCATGGCCGCGACCACAGCGACCACCACGGCGGTCGCTGTCATCCGCGACTGGCGTGGTTGGCCGAGCGTCCTTCGAGCGCTGTGGCGGAGCTCCCTGCGATTCCGGACGCTGACGATCACGCTGCTGTTGACGTCGACCGCGATTCTGATCACCTGCGTGACGATGGCTCTCGTGATCCAGAACGATCTGTTCGAGTCGCGCAAGAACGAGGCGCTCGATGACGCAGCACGCTCGGTGAATCAGGCGCAGGCGACCCTCGACGCCACGGCGCTCGGCGACGACCCGGCAGCCCTGCCCGAGCTGTGGGACAGCGTGCAGGAAGACCTGGGGCGCAATTCGACGGCTGAGGGTCTCGCCGGATTCCGCATGGACGTCGACCCGGACGTCGCGCTCAACGGCTTCACCGCAGGACTCAGTGACAATCTGATCAGCTCCGGCCTCAGAAACAGGGTGGTCGAGTTCGACGACTGGCAGTCGTGGCAGTCCGTGCCACTCGAGGTCGGCGGTCGAGAGGTGCCGGGGATCATCGTCGGCCAGCAGCTGCGCGTGCCCGAGGCCGGTCCGTTCGAGATCTACTTCGCCTACGACCTCGCTGATGCCGACAACACCCTGGTCTTCGTGCAGCGCACCCTCTGGGTCGCCGGCATCGGCCTCGTCGCGATCGTCGCCGTGATCTCCTTCATCGTTCTCCGCACGGTGTCGACACCCATCGTCGAGGCCGCAGAGACCAGCGCGCGTCTGGCGTCGGGCGACCTCGGAGTGCGCATCGACGTGCACGGTGAAGACGAGATAGCCACTCTCGGGCGCTCTTTCAACGCCATGGCCGACAGCATCGAGTCCCAGATCAAAGAACTGGGCGAGCTGTCGCTCGTGCAGCAGCGCTTCGTCTCGGACGTGTCGCATGAGCTGCGCACACCTCTCACCACGATCCGTCTCGCCGCCGACATGCTGAACGATCAGCGGGGTGAGTTCGACCCGACGACCGCACGCACCGCCGAGCTCCTGCACACGCAGGTGCAGCGGTTCGAGACATTGCTGTCGGATCTGCTCGAGATCAGTCGCTACGACGCCGGCTCCGTGCAGCTCGAACTCGAGGCGACGAGCCTCGCGCACCTCGCGGAGGACATCATCGAGCAGATGCAGCCCCTCGCCGACGACCGCGGCAGCCAGCTGAGACTCGTGGCTCCGGGCGGGTACTCGCCTGTGGACATGGATCCGCGCAGGGTGCGCCGAGTGCTGCGCAACCTGATCGGCAATGCGATCGAGCACGGCGAGGGACGGCCGATCGTGATCACCGTCGACAGCAACCAGCATGCGGTGGCCGCCGGCGTCCGCGACTTCGGTCTCGGCATGGATCCGGCCGATGCGGAGAGGGTGTTCGACAGATTCTGGCGCGCGGACCCGTCTCGCCAGCGCACGCTCGGGGGCACGGGGCTCGGGCTGTCGATCGCGCTCGGCGACGCGACTCTGCACGGTGGTTCACTCGACGTCTGGTCCGAGCTCGGGGTCGGCACCAACTTCGTCCTGACTCTTCCTCGCAGGGGCGACGCGACGGATGGACCCTCGCCCGTGCCGATCGAGCCGCAGGAGACTTTCGCCGATATCGATGACGCCACGCAGCCGATACAGCTCGCCGACGTGCCGGCAGAGCTCTTCGACCGAGGGAGCATCGAATGACGTCCAAGACTCGACAGGCTCTGCGTGGGATCGCGATCGCGGCGGCTGCACTCCTCCTGTCCGCATGCACGGGTCTCCCGACGACGGGAGACGTGCAACGCGGGATCCCACTCGGTGCGCCTCCGGAGGGACAGGACTTCCTTCCGCTGGCTTCGGGCCCTGTGGACGGTGCGAGCCCTGAGGAGATCGTCGAGGGCTTCATGGAGGCCGCGATCACTCCGGCTGACAACTGGGACACCGCTCGGACGTTCCTCACCCCCGAGCTCGCGTCGACCTGGCGTCCGAACACGGGAGTCTCGATCGACATGAGCGCCGCGACGCGCTCCTTCACCTCGAACCTCGACGACGAAGACGACGACGAGGTCGACGACGGCGATACGGCGGACGTGAGGGTCGCGTTCGACCAGGTGGCGAGCGTCGACGCGACCGGGGCGTACTCCGAGGCGTCCGGCGCGTCGAACTCGGCCTTCGTGGTCGAGCGCACCGAGGGCCAGTGGCGAATCGCCGAGGCCCCGGACGGCGTCGTGATCGACGAGTCGAGGTTCTCGCGCGTCTACGACGACTATGCGCTGCAGTACTTCGATCAGACGTGGGAGCGGCTCGTCCCCGACGTGCGCTGGTTCCCCAGGCGCGCCACGGTTGCCACGACCATCGCGCAGTCACTGATCGGCGGTGTGCCGAGCCCGTGGCTCGACCCGGCGGTGCAGAGCGCGTTCCCCCAGGCGGTGCAGCTCGCCCGCGACGCCGTGCCGATCGACCAGGATCAGATCGCCGACGTCGCATTGAACCGCGCTGCACTCGGTCTCGAACCGACGACCCTCGCGCGCATGCGCACACAGCTTCAGGCCACCCTCGTCGCTGCAGGGGTGCAGATCGATCAGGTGCGCTTCACGGTCGACGGCCGGGCGTTGGAAGCGGGCGTCGTCGAGGTCGTGACCGACGCGGCTGATGCCGGCAGCCTCGTCGTGAAGGACGGGACGTTCGGGATGCTCGTGGGCGGTGAGATCACCCCGATACCCGGTGTCACGGATCAGATCCTCAACGCCGGTCAGCCGGTCGCAGCGATCGACGTCTCGGCCGACAGCTCGCGCGCTGCCGTGCAGTTGATCGACGGACATGTCTGGCTCGCCGGCGACGGCGGCTTCGACGAACTCGATGCACGCCCGTCGCTGGTGCGGCCGTCGATGGACCCCTACGACTACACCTGGTCGGTGCCGTCGAATGCTCCCGCCTCTCTGCAGGCGATCGGCAGCGATGTCGCCCCGCAGAGCATCGCGGGGGCGTGGCCCGAAGCATCGGCGGTCTCCGCCATCCGAGTGTCGGCCGATGGCGCCAGGGTGGCAGCCGCCGTCGTGATCGGAGGCGAGCGCTGGATAGTCGTCTCCTCGGTGATCCGGGACGAGACGGGGCTGCCCATCGAACTCGGACCGACCGAACCGCTGGCGCAGCTCGACGGCAGCGCTGTGGGCCTCGTCTGGCTGGGAGCCGACCGACTGGGCCTCCTCACCGACCCCGCCGACCGGATGGTCGTCACGCAGGTCGTCGGAGGTCCGGGATCAGCCGAAGTCGCTCCGACGGGTGCGGTGTCCATCGCTGGCTCGCGATCCGCCACCGGGCTCCGGGTTCTCGGCGCGGACGGAGCCGTGTTCGCGCGAACGGGGTCGGCGTGGAGCGAGTCGATCACCGGAGTCTCTCTTCTCGCCACCAGAGCAGGTCACTGAGAGCGACTGTCTCTGCACGGCAGGTCGGTGGGGGCTGCGCGTTCACAGCGCGCGGGATCCGCATCGGTCTGGGATCGGGGCGTCGGGCCTGTGCGGCAGGATCGACGGATGCCGTCGCATCCGCTCGCCCACGCCATCGGCGTCGAGGTGCTCGCGCTTCTGCTCGCGGCGACCTGCGCGGGCTGCGACCGACCCGAGACGCTGCTGTGCGACGCCTGTCGGCAGGGCATCCGCGCCACGCCCCTCGTGCGACGCACGCCGGCCGGTCTGCTCGTCCGGGCCGCCATGCCGTTCGAGTCGATCGCAGCCCGCTGCATCCGCAGGCTCAAGGATGACGGAGAGACCATGCTCGCCCGCCCGCTCGGAGCGGCGGTGGGCGAGGTTCTCGCCGAGGTCATCGCGGCACAGGCCGCGATCGATGATCCGGTGCGCCTGGTGCCGATCCCGACGTCGCGGAGCGCGTTCCGGCGACGGGGCTACCGCGTCCCCGAGCTTCTGATCCGACGGGCGGGTGCGGCACCCCATCGCCTGCTCGTGCTGCGAGGCCGACGCACGGATCAGCGCGGACTCGACTCGGCCGGCAGGGCAGAGAATGTGCGGGGGAGCATGCGATCGCGACGGATGACCGGAGGCCAGGCCGTCGTGCTGGTGGATGATGTCGTGACCACGGGAGCGACTTTCGATGAGGCGGCTCGCACGTTGAGAGACGCCGGCGTCCGCGTCGTCTCGGCGGTCGCGCTCGCCGCGACACCTCGTCTCGGCGAACAGAATGCGAACGCATCGGAGACACGCAGCAAATGACCCGTGACTTCCGAGGTCAGGCGGACTACCGTTGGGGTTCACAAGGCGACCACGGTCCGCCCTTGGCCGGGAGGACCGGGACAAGGAGGCAGCAATGGAAACGAGCATCGTTGGCGTCGGGGTGGGTATCACCGATCGATTCCGAACCGTTGTCGAAGAGAAGATCGCCAAGATCCAGACGTTCGCGTCACGTGCGCAACGGCTGGATGTCAAGGTCACCCACCGGGTGTATCGCAACGGTCACGTGCCGGATGAGACCGTCGAGCTGACGCTCGTCAGCAAGGGTCCCGTCGTGCGCGCCGAGGCCACGGACGGAGACAAGTTCGTCGCACTCGACATGGCCGTCGACAAGATGGCCGAACAGCTTCGCCGGGCGAAGGAGAAGCGAGTCGACGGACGTCAGCATCCGCGTGGGGCGCACTTCGAGAAGGAGAGCGGCGCGCTGGAGGGCATCGACGTCCAGCCGGCATCCGTGGAGGTGCTTCGCGCGGTCGCGACCGGCACGGTTCCGATCCAGAACGACGATGACGAGGTCTACTCGCCGGTGGTCATCCGCACCAAGAACTTCGGGGCGGAATGGATGACGGTCGAAGAGGCGGTCGACCGCATGGAGCTCGTCGGACACGACTTCTTCCTGTTCGTCGACGTGCGCACCGATCACCCGAGCGTCGTCTACCGGCGCAAGGGCTGGGACTACGGCGTGATCGCGCTCGAGACGCAGGCTCCGCCCACTGAGGCGCTCGCCTCCTGAGGCTGATACGACGACGGCCCGGCTCCAGAAGGAGCCGGGCCGTCGTCGTATCTTGCTCGTGAGGGTTCAGTCGAAGATCCCGTCGAGAATGCTCCCGATCACTAGACCGCCCAGAATCCCGGAGGCGACGTCGCTGCCCCCGCCGCGTCGGCCACCACCCCTCCAGCCGCCGCCGCCCCAGCCGTCGCCGCCGCCCCAGCCCTGGTCCTGCGGTCGGGATGAATCGATGTCACGCTGAGCGAGTTGCAGGGCTTCCGAGGCGAGGTGCGCCACGCGTCGAGCGCTGGCCAATGCCTCGTCGCGGGTCTCCTCCGCCGGAAGCAGGTCCGAGAGATCGACGCGCAGCCTCTCGGCCTCTGCGAGACGGGTGCGGGCATCTGCACCGATCCAGCCACGGTGCCCGGCGATGAGTCCGCGCGCGACACCGAGCTGGCGGTCCGCGTCGTCGATCGCATGCTGCACCTGCTGGATGCTGGGCAGCGGGTGCGCTTCACGGTGGCGGGCGGTGGCGATCGCGTCGTCGAGAGCCGTGTTCGCCTCGCGCAGCCGCGACAGCTCCGCGAAGGGGTCTCCGGGTGAGCCGGCGGGTGACAGGGCACTGAGAGCGTCCTGCAGGGCGGAGACCGCGGCAGCGACGGCCGGCACCTGCGGTGCGGTCCGTGCTGCGATGAGGTCGTTCCTGGAGTCGGCGACGACCTCGGCGAGGGTCGACTCCGCACGCAGCGCCTCGATCTCGAAGTCCTCCACGGCATCGAGGAGAGCGGAGGCGCGGCGTGTCGCTTCGGTGGCGGTCTCCAGGGCGAGATTCGCCTCCTCGTTCTGCTTGGCGGCGCGACGCCGCTCCGAGATTGCCGCGCCATGAGTGGCGAAGGCGATCAGCTGCTCGGCTTCAGCCGCACTGGCCGTGATCTGGTGCATCGCCGAGTCCGAGTAGCGGGAGGACAGACGGGCGACGGTCTCGTTGGTGTGCGGGATTCGCGCGCTCAGTGTCTCGGCATCCGCTCGAACCTGGGCGATGACCTCTGGCGCTCGGCGCACCTTCGAGATCGATGTCTCGAGGTCCGATGTCTTCTCATCGAGCAGATCCTGCGCCCAGTCGCACAGCTGCATGATCCGGGCGTTGCGGGTGCGGAGCTCCTCGGGAGTGTCGGGGATCTCGTCGTGGTTGAGCTGGTGGAGCTGAAAGGCCTCGCGCAGGTGAGTGCGCACGGCGCTCAGTGCTTTCTTCAGGTCCCGAGTCAGCTGCTCGCCGAGCTCGGCCTCTGCGAATGCCAACTCGTCAGAGGTGCTCCTGATGCGCTCGTCCGCGGACACGAGCGCCTGCTCTGCGCGGCGAGCCAGGTCGGCGTCCTGTGCGGCGAGCTGTTCCTGCTCGCGTTTGCGTCTGCCCCATATTCCAGCCATAGGACTGATCCTAGTTTCCCGGGCGGCAACCCTGGCTGTGCATCCGCTCCAGGCGAACTGTGCTCAGACCAGCGCCGCGACCTCTGCCCTCGCCGGCCGGCCGCGCTTCGGTCGCTCGGTCGTCAGCTCCAGGGCGAGCGCGTGCTGGGGATGCTGTGCCAGACGCGTCTGCACATGATCGAGCCAGCGGAGCTCGGCCTCTGCGGTGAAGATCATCGAGTCGACGACGAGCGACCACGCGAGCCCCTGGGCGCTGTCGTCCTCGCGTGACTCCCTGGCCGTGGTGAGCTCCCCGAGGCGCTTCTCCGACGCGGCCCGCTGGGCCGAGATCACGCGGGTCGCGTCCGCGCCCGGAAGGGTCGCCGCGACGGCGAGCTTGATCGCGAGCTCGTCGCGTGTGGCCTGACTCCGTGCAACGGGGGATGCCAACCAACGGTCGACCTCGAATGCGCCGGCGTCGGTGATCTCCCAGTACACGTGGCCGTGCAGATCGGCCGCTCCGCGCTCGACGAGTCCGTCGCGCTCGAGGCGCTCGAGCGTGTTGTAGATCTGACCGACGTTGAGCGGCCAGACCGAACCGGTGCGGCGGTCGAATTCGTGGCGCAGCTGATATCCGTAGCAGGGGCCCTGCGCGAGAATCGCGAGCAGACTCTGTCTGACCGACATATGGACCTCCCGGTGTCGTGGATCAATATATACATACTCGGAAACGTCATGGCGGCGCGCCATGCAGACGACGTGCAGGTCACGGACCGGTAACATGGCAAAGTATGCCTGGCACGCGCCCGACAAGCGGCGCCGCCGGAACCATCGACAGGGAGATGACATCTGTGGCGAATCCTCTTGAGAAGCTGCTGCGCGCGGGAGAAGGGCGGGTCATTCGCCGCCTGAACCAGGTGGTGAAGGCCGTGAACGCGCTGGAAGAGGACATCTCCAAGCTCACGGACGATGAACTGCGCAACGAGACCGTCGAGCTGCGCGAGCGGTTCGCGAAGGGCGAGTCGCTCGACCAGCTCATGCCCGAGGCGTTTGCCGCAGTGCGTGAGGCGGCGAAGCGCACGCTCGGAATGCGTGCATACGACGTGCAGATCATGGGTGGTGCCGCTCTTCACCTCGGCAACATCGCCGAGATGAAGACCGGTGAAGGCAAGACTCTGGTCGCCACGTTCCCGGCCTACCTGAATGCGATCGCGGGCGAGGGCGTCCACGTGATCACGGTCAACGACTTCCTCGCGAGCTACCAGGCCGAGCTGATGGGCCGCGTCTACCGGGCACTCGGCATGTCGACGGGAATCATCGTCTCGGGTCAGACTCCGGCCGTGCGCCGCGAGCAGTATGCGTCTGACATCACCTACGGCACGAACAACGAGTTCGGCTTCGACTACCTCCGCGACAACATGGCGTGGCGCAAGGAAGACCTCGTCCAGCGCGAGCACTACTTCGCGATCGTCGACGAGGTCGACTCGATCCTCATCGACGAGGCACGGACGCCGCTGATCATCTCCGGCCCGTCGTCGGGAGAGGCCAACCGCTGGTTCGCCGAGTTCGCGAAGATCGCCCGCACTCTCGAAGCCGGCATCGACTACGAGGTCGACGAGAAGAAGCGCACTGTCGGCGTGCTCGAGCCCGGGATCGAGAAGGTCGAGGACTACCTCGGCATCGACAACCTGTACGAGTCAGCGAACACCCCGCTGATCTCCTTCCTCAACAACTCGATCAAGGCCCTCGCGCTGTTCAAGAAGGACACCGACTACGTCGTCATGAACGACGAGGTCATGATCGTCGATGAGCACACCGGCCGCATCCTGGTCGGGCGCCGCTACAACGAAGGCATCCACCAGGCCATCGAGGCGAAGGAGGCCGTGCCTGTCAAGGCCGAGAATCAGACTCTCGCCACGGTCACGCTGCAGAACTACTTCCGCCTCTACGACAAGCTCGCAGGCATGACCGGTACCGCCGAGACCGAGGCTGCCGAGTTCATGTCGACTTACAAGCTGGGCGTCATCCCGATCCCCACGAACCGGCCGATGGTCCGCAAGGATCAGTCCGATCTCGTCTATAAGAACGAGACCGCCAAGTTCGCCCAGGTCGTCGAGGACATCGCCGAGCGCCACGCGAACGGCCAGCCTGTGCTCGTCGGCACGGTCAGCGTCGAGAAGAGCGAGTACCTGTCGCGACTCCTCGCCAAGAAGGGCGTCAAGCACGAGGTCCTGAACGCGAAGAACCACGCGCGTGAGGCAGAGATCGTGGCGCGAGCAGGACGCCTCGGTGCCGTCACCGTCGCCACCAACATGGCCGGTCGTGGAACCGACATCATGCTCGGCGGCAACGCCGAATTCCTCGCCGTGCAGGATCTCAAGGGCAAGGGTCTCGACCCGGTCGAGACGCCCGAGGAGTACGAGGTCGCGTGGGACGAGACCTACGAGGCGATGAAGGCGATCGTCGCCGAGGAGGCCGAGAAGGTCATCGAGGCCGGCGGTCTCTACGTTCTGGGCACCGAGCGCCACGAGTCCCGTCGAATCGACAATCAGCTGCGCGGCCGTTCCGGTCGTCAGGGCGATCCGGGTGAGAGCCGCTTCTACCTGAGCCTCACCGACGACCTGATGCGTCTGTTCCAGTCGGGGGCCGCTGAGGCGATCCTGGCTCGGACCAACTTCCCCGACGACGTCCCGATCGAGTCGGGTCTCGTGTCGCGGGCGATTCGGAGCGCTCAGTCGCAGGTCGAGTCCCGCAACGCCGAGATGCGCAAGAACGTCCTCAAGTACGACGACGTCCTGAACCGTCAGCGAGAGGCGATCTACGCCGACCGCCGCCACATCCTGCAGGGCGACGACATCGCCGACCGGGTCCAGCACTTCATCGAAGACGCGATCAGCGGCGTCGTGCGCGATCACACAGGCGAGGGCCACAACGAGAGCTGGGACTTCGACGCGCTCTGGACGGAGCTCAAGACGCTCTATCCGGTCAGCGTGACGATCGACGAGGTCGTGTCGGAGGCCGCCGGTCGCAAGGGTGGGATCACTGCGGACGGGCTGACGCGAGAGCTGCTCTCCGACGCGAAGATCGCGTACGAGACCCGCGAGGAGTCTCTCGGAGAAGCGGCCACCCGCGAGCTCGAGCGTCGGGTCGTGCTCCAGGTGCTCGATCGCCGCTGGCGCGACCACCTCTACGAGATGGACTACCTCAAGGACGGCATCGGTCTTCGTGCCATGGCGCAGCGCGACCCGCTGATCGAGTACCAGCGTGAAGGCTACGCGATGTTCCAGTCGATGATGGGGCAGATCAAAGAGGAGTCCGTCGGGTACCTCTACAACCTCGAGGTCGAGGTTCGCCGAGCAGGTGACTCGCAGACCGCCGAGGTGGAGGCCAAGGGACTCGTCGAAGGTGCGGGAGATCAGCGCCTCGAGTACTCGGCGGCGAACGACGCCGGCGAGGTCGAGGTGCGCAACGACCGCGGTCAGGTGCAGCAGGCGGCGACCGAGAAGCTCCGCCAGGCGGCTGCCGCGCGTCAGACGCCGGCCGAACCCGCCGAGGGCGAGGATGGTCCGCGAGGAGCATTCGGTCAGCGTACGGAGCCCTCTGCAGCGCCTGCCGGCAACCGAGAGCAGCGCCGGGCGCAGAGCAAGAAGAAGAAGTAGCAGGACGTGCGAAGAGGGGCCGGTCCGGATGGATCGGCCCCTCTTCGCGTCATTGTAGGCTTGCGCAATGACACCAACGCGCCACTTCGACCAGTCGTCGAAGCTCAAGAACGTCCTGTACGAGATCCGTGGAAACACGCTCGTCGAGGCGGCGCGGCTCGAGGCCGAGGGGCATCGGATCCTCAAGCTCAACACGGGCAACCCCGCCATCTTCGGCTTCGAGGCCCCGCACCAGATCGTGCACGACATGCTCGCGGCGCTTCCGACCGCTCACGGGTACAGCGACAGCAAGGGGATCATCTCGGCGCGCCGCGCCGTGGTGAGCCGGTACGAGGAGATCCCCGGGTTCCCCCGCTTCGATCCTGAGGACGTCTTCCTCGGAAACGGTGTGTCCGAACTCATCACCATGACGATGCAGGCGCTTCTCGACGAGGGTGATGAGGTGCTCATCCCGGCGCCCGACTATCCGCTGTGGACCGCCATGACGAGTCTGGCCGACGGCACGCCTGTGCATTACCTCTGCGACGAGGACAACGGCTGGCAGCCCGACCTCGAGGACATCCGATCGAAGATCACCCCTCGAACCAAAGCCCTCGTGATCATCAACCCCAACAACCCGACCGGTGTCGTCTACTCTCGCGAGGTCCTCGAGGGGATGGTTCAGATAGCGCGAGAGAACCAGCTGCTTCTGCTCTCCGACGAGATCTACGACCGCATCCTGTTCGACGATGCGGTGCACATCCCGACGGCCACGCTGGCGCCCGATCTTCTGTGCCTGACGTTCAACGGACTCTCGAAGACGTATCGAGTCGCCGGATTCCGCTCCGGATGGCTGGTGATCACCGGGCCTCAGGACCATGCGAAGGGGTTCCTCGAGGGGATCAACCTGCTCGCATCCACGCGCCTCTGCCCGAATGTGCCTGCGCAGTACGCGGTGCAGGCGGCTCTCGGGGGAGTGCAGTCGATCGATTCCCTGATCGCTCCGACCGGACGCCTGCATGAGCAGCGCGACATCGCGTGGGAAGGACTCGAGTCGATTCCCGGTGTCTCCTGCGTCAAGCCCGTCGGTGCGCTGTATGCCTTCCCTCGCCTCGACCCGAACGTCCACGAGATCAGGGACGATGCGAAGCTGGTCTACGACCTGCTGGTCTCGGAGCACATCCTTCTCGTGCAGGGGACCGGCTTCAACTGGCCGACGCCCGATCACCTCAGGCTGGTCACGCTCCCCGAGCCTCGCGTGCTCGCTGAAGCCGTCGAGCGCCTCGGGAACTTCCTCTCGAGCTACCGCCAGTAGACGGCTGCGACGACGCAGAGGCCCACGTCTCTGCGATGCGACGCACGCCGGCGACCAGGGTCGAGCGCGGGGTGAGGTCAGCCATCGGCCGCGCGTGCAGCAGAGCGGAATCAGCGGCTCGCTGATCGAACGGCAGGAAAGCGATGTCGGTGATGCCCGCGAATCTCTCGAGGGTGCGCCGGATCTGACCACGCGCGTCGATGCCCAAGGGGCCGGGTCGCACGCGATTCACGACGACCCTGATGGGTGTGGGGGTCGTGAGTCTTCTCAGCTCGGCATGTTCTCTCACGAAACGACTGATGCCGAGGGGGTCGGCTGATGCGACCGCGATGATCGAATCCGCCTCCTGCAGCACCGCGACCGTGGCCGCGTGGCGGCGTGGTCCGGTGAGGTCGTAGGTGGCTTCGTCGTCTGCGTCGAAGGCGCTGCCCACGTCGACGACGGTCTCCTCCGCCCAGCCGCGGCAGGCGCGCAGAGTGGTCTGCAGGCGAAGAGCTCCCAGCTCCGGCCATCGCCCTGGGCGATTGATGCCGCCGAGGACCTCGATCTCTCCGGCGCTCGTCTCGAGGACCGTCGCGAGCCTCGTGAGCTCGGCTGAGTCCAGTGCGCCGAGTTCTGCGCGTCGGCACGCTGCGGCGATGCCGGGCGCATCATCGCTGAGTCCCAGAAGCAGCGCCAGTGATGGTGCGACGGTGTCGGCGTCCACCAGGGCGGTACGCCGACCTGTCCGGCAGAGTTCGACGGCGAGCTGGATCGCGATCGTCGACCTTCCAGGCGCACCGGAAGGGCCCCACACCGCCGTCACGCGATGTGGAGGTGATGCGGCACGGTCGACGGTGTCGGGGATGTCGGCGGTCAGCGCCGCCGCGACTTGCCAGCCGCTCGCATCCGTCGGGAGTGCAGAGGTGAGTCCGTAGCGCCCGAGCAGTCTGCTGTCGCTGTCGCCGAGCGGAATGATCCGCACGCCTGCCCTGTCGCACTCGGCGATGAGCTCGGATGTCAGAACCGCACGGGTCGCGGCGACGATGGCGGCATCGACGCCTTCGGGCAGGGGGAGGACCCTGCTCGGCTGCACGATCGAGACCACGCGGATGCCCTCCATCTCGAGCTCGTCGGCCAGGACGCGCGCGCGGGCCTCCGGAACGGCGATGACGACCGAGGTCATGAGGTCGAACCGATCGGCACGACCGAGAGAACAGAGCCGCCGGTGATCGCGGACAGCACCTCGGCCACATCCGCTCGGTCGATCACGATCTCTGCGGTGGTGCCCTCCGCCGCGAGCATCCCTTCAGTCTTCGTGACCGATGCGACGACGGCGTCCGCCACGAGGATACGAGGGGGTCCATGGCCGCCGCCATCGTCGACCGATGGCGAGTGCCAGAGCTCGATGATGCTCCCGGCGGCGACCTCGGCCGGGATCCTCGTGCTGCTCTCGACGACGATCGTGGTCGTCCTGTTGGCGTCGGCGTCCTCAGCAGCAGAGGTCGCCAAGAGCTCTCCTTCGAAGAGCGTGCGGGACGCGACTTGACCGGGTCGGAGCTCCTGCGGTGCCAGATATCGATCCGTGACAGTGCCGAGGCCGACTTCGACCACTTGGAAGTCGCCCGAGACGAGCGCTTCACCCAGCGCGATCGTGCGCGTCGCCTGAAGCACAGGGGTCGTGGTGCCCGAGGAGGAGACGACGGCCCAGACGCCGCCGATCGACAGTGCGACGACGGCGATGCCGATCAGGAAGCGCGCGTCACCCCAGACGGCGCGGCGGGAACGGACGAACTTGCTCATGCCGATATGGTCACAGAAATCGAAGCGGCTGCTCGAGACTTATCCACAGCATCGGATCCGCGCTGACGCTCCGGCGCGGCAGGAGGAGAATGGGAGCATGCCTCATTCCTCTCAGCCCGCGCAAGGCTTCCTCGCTCCGGCGCAGGTGGCCGAGCTGCTGAGCATCGAGGTCGACGAGGTCGTCGAACTCGTCTTTGAGGGTCGTCTGCGCGGATCCAAGCTCGGCGCCCCGGCCAGATGGCGTATCGAGGAGTCGAGTCTTTCGGAGTATCTTGCCGAGCAGTCGGAAGAGGCCAGACGGATGGCGCTGTGGCGACAGGCGAACGAGGCGAGTTTTCCGGAGGTCTGGGGTACTTCCCGCCGTCACGGCATGTGATCTCCGGCGGTCTGCACCGAGGCCACCGCAGCGAAGGGGATCATCTGGAAGCCGCGCACCGACGAGGCGATTCGCGCATCGCCCGGATCATGCAGAGCGAGGTCCAGATGATCCGCTCCCGCCCTGTCGATCGTTCCATGCATGTCCGAGTCGTCGACGCTGACGATCCTCACCGGAACCCGTCGCCGGGCGAGATCACGCAGAATGAACCCGAGCGACATGCGCTCGCGGAGCACGGGCGCGGAGCCGTCTTCGTGGTCCAGGCTCGACAGCAGCAGGCCGTGATCCACGGTCAGCCCGCGCACCGCGTGCAGCGGGACGATCAAGGTCGATCGCTTGGTCGTCGATTCCTCGGCCTGCGCGATCGTGGCGGCGATCCAATCGGATCCGAGCGTGTTCAGTCGGGCCCGGACGCGTCTTCCGCCCGGCAGATCGAGCGTCGCGGGAGCCGCTGAGGCGCAGAGCACCCTCAGGCGGGCGCGAAGCTCGAGCCGCGAGATGCGCAATCGCTCGGATTCCGCGTCCAGCGCCGCGCGCTCGCTTTCCCACTCCGAGGCGAGCTGGCCTTCGAGGTCTTCGAACAGTCGGTCCCAGTGCACGCGCCCCACCGTAAGTGATGTCCAGGAAGGCATGTGCGAGTTATCCACATACATCACGAACACGACCCGAACGGCGGTCGTGCGCATGCTCTACTTGGCGCAGTCTTCCCGATGGAGAGTGCCTCAGATGATGCTTCACGAGTACTTCGCCCCTCAGCCGACGCCTCGCGCCGAGCTGCCCGATCCGCTTCCGCTGCTGCGAAGCCTGACGCAGGGTGTGCTCGAGGTGCTCGCGGGAGTCAGAGAAGTCGATCAGCTCGCTCGCTGGTTCAATGAAGACGCGTATCGGAGTCTGGTGACTCGGGCGAACCTCTCGGCGAGGGCGCGCAGCGCGAGGGGGGTCTCGCCTGCGCGCCCGACTTTCGAGATCCTGTCGATCCGCGTGACAGAGCCTGTCGACGGCAAGGTCGAAGCGGTCGTGGTGGTGGCGGGGCCCGGCCGCACCCGGGCGGTGGCGATCCAGCTCGAAGGGCTGGACCGTCGCTGGCGTGCGACGTCGCTGGCCGTTCTCTGAGCCGGCGCGCTCTAGGCTGGTGGGGTGTCAACGCTCAGCGACCTCGCCAATGCCCAGGGCCGTCTTGCCGACCACGATGTCGAGTGGCTGCACCGACTCGCCGGTGACGGACAGCTTCTCGCGGACCTCGCTTCGGCGGACATCGTGGTCTGGATCGAGACCGGCGACGGATCCTTCGTCGCCGTCGCGCACGCCCGTCCGAGCGGAGCAGCCACCCTGTTCTATAGGGACATCGTCGGTGAGCGGGTGCGCCCTCAGTGGCGCACCCAGGTGCAGGGGGCATTCGATTCGGCGGAGATCGTGGACTCGTCTTCTCCGGACTGGTTCGAAGAGACCCCGACGCGTGTCAGAGCTGTGCCGATCGTCAACGAACGTCGCGGCGGTGAGAATCAGGCCGGTGTCATCGGCGTCGTCACCCGGCACACGAACCTCGGCGAGGCTCGGACTCCGTCTCGGCAGCAGATCACGTTCGACGAGTGCGCCAACGACATCTTCCGCATGATCGCCGACGGCAGCTTCCCGGATCCGGCTGCCCCGACGTCTCCTCGCCGAGGCGCGCCGCGCGCGTCCGACGGCCTGATCCGCATCGATGTCGACGGGATCACGACGTTCGCCAGCCCGAATGCGCTCTCGGCGTTCAATCGCATGGGGTTCGATGACGAGCTCGAGGGCGAATCCCTCGCGGAGGTCACCACGAGGCTCGTGCCGCCGTCTCGACAGGTCGACGAGTCTCTGCCCGTCGTCGTGACCGGACGCGCACCGTGGCGGACCGACATCGAAGCGCGCGGCGTCACGGTGTCGCTGCGCGCGATTCCCTTGAAGGATCACGGAACCCGCATCGGCGCGATCCTCCTGTGTCGCGATGTCTCGGAACTGCGCCATCAGGAGCAGGAGCTGATCACCAAGGACGCGACGATTCGCGAGATCCACCACCGAGTCAAGAACAATCTGCAGACCGTCGCGTCGCTGCTGCGCATCCAGGCGCGACGCACGCACTCCGATGAGGCACGCGATGCGCTGACGCAGGCGATGAGACGCGTCGACTCGATCGCCGTCGTGCACGACACGCTGGCCCAGGGCCTGACGCAGAAGGTCGACTTCGACGAGGTGTTCCATCGCGTCCTCAAGCTCGTGGCCGAGGTCGCATCGGCGCCGAACACCCGTGCGCGCACGCGGTCGACCGGTCGTTTCGGCGTCCTGCCGAGCGAGTACGCGACACCGTTGGCGCTCGCTCTCACCGAGGTCGTCACGAACGCCGTCGAGCACGGCCTCGCCGGGCAAGAGGGCATGGTCACCATCGATGCGGCGCGTACTGAGGAGAATCTGCGCGTCACGGTGCACGACACCGGAAAGGGCCTGCCGGAGGGACGGATCGGTCAGGGGCTGGGAACGCAGATCATCCGCACCCTCATTCAGGGCGAGCTCAGCGGATCGATCGAATGGCGGGGGAGCGAAGGCGAGGGCACCGAGGTCGTCATCGACATCCCGCTCCGCTGGCTGACCACATAGGCGAAGCATCGCCCGCGATACCGAGCGGAGACAGAGAAGCGGCCCGAAACATCGTCTCGGGCCGCTTCTCTACGTTCAGGAAGCGCGGCGGGCGCGAGCGGCGCGGCGCTTGAGGGCACGGCGCTCGTCTTCGGAGAGGCCGCCCCACACGCCCGAGTCCTGGCTGGACTCGAGGGCGTACTGCAGGCAGATCTCAGTCACGGTGCAGGTGGCGCAGACGGTCTTCGCCTTCTCGATCTGGTCGACGGCCGGACCGGTGTTCCCGACAGGGAAGAACAGCTCGGGGTCGACAGTCAGGCAGGCGGCCTTATCGCGCCAGTCCATGGGGGCTCCTCGGTGTGGTTTTTCAGAAATCATCGCATTGCGACGACTCGGATTTCGGGTGCAGATCGGGTTCAGCTACCCTGTATGAGATACGGACGGATGCCCGCTTTCTGTGATGCGAGCGCGAAGCCCGCCCCACGCCGCTGTGGGAGCACATGACGCTGTCCATTCTGTTACATGAAACCGGCGAAATCAAGGGTTTCCGCCGTTCTCATTCGATTCTCAGGAGACAACAGTGCGCTCACCCGGCCTCGCTCTGGCGGCCTCAGCGGTTCTCGCGGCCGAGGGTGCCGCACTGGCCGTCTTCGCCCTCATCGAACTCGTCGGTCTCGGCGCCGGTGATGCCGCATCGTTGCCGACGGCGCTCGCCCTCATCGTACTGACGCTCATCGGCGCTGGCGCTCTCATCGCCTTTGCCATCGGAACAAGGACGGGCCGTTCGTGGGCGCGTTCGGGCGGCGTCGTCTTCCAGGTGCTCGCCATCGCGCTCGCACTCGCCTCGCTCACGCTGCAGCCGATCGTCTGGGCGTTCACGGTCGGGGTCGGCCTGCCGGCTCTGCTGTGCTTCGCGCTGCTGATCGCGAGCACACGCGCCGAGAACGAGCGCCCGGCGAAGTGACTGTCAGGCGTCGATGCCGAGCAACTTGCGCAGACGGGCCACGTGCCCCGTGGCCTTGACATTGTACTGAGCGAGGGTGATCGTGCCCTGCTCGTCGAGCACGAAGGTCGAGCGGATGACGCCCTCGACGACCTTGCCGTAGTTCATCTTCTCGCCCCAGACGCCGTACGCGGTGTGCACGGCGTGGTCGGGGTCGCTGAGAAGAGTGAAGGTGAGGCCGTCGCGCTCGCGGAACTCGGCGAGCTTCGCAGGCTCGTCGCGCGAGACCCCGACCACGCGGTATCCAGCGCTCTCGAGAGATGAGATGCTGTCGCGGAAATCGCACGCCTGCGTCGTGCAGCCGGGCGTCATCGCGGCCGGATAGAAGTAGAGGACCGTCTTCTGGCCGCGGAGATCGTCGAGGCGGACGGTCGCACCGTCCTGGTCGAGGAGAGCGAAGTCGGGGGCAGCGGATCCGGAGTCGAGGCGCACAGTCACACACCCAGCCTACCGGCCGGGGGTCTGCTCCGCCTTGTCGGCGAAGGTCTGCAGAAGCCGCTGCAGCGAGTCCAGGCGGGCTCGTCCTGTCTCGCTCAGCTCGCCGCTCTCGGCCGCTTCGATGAGCGCGCAATCCGGAGCATCGGCGAGGTGCGTGCAGCCGCGCGGGCATTTCTCGGCGATGTCCGCCAGCTCGGTGAAGGCGGCGAGGATGTTCGCGGGGTTCACATGTCCGAGTCCGAAGGATCGGACGCCGGGGGTGTCGATCACCCAGCCGTTGCCCGCCGGACTGACGTATCGCAGCGAGACGGTCGACGAAGAGGTGTGTCGGCCACGGCCGGTGACCTGGTTGACGTGCCCCGTCGCGCGAAGCGCGCTGGGCACCAGTGCGTTCACGAGGGTTGACTTGCCCACACCGGAGTGCCCCACGAAGACCGTGGAGTGCCCGACGAGGGCAGCGCCGATCTCGTCGACCGGCATCTCGTCCTCCGCACTGGTGAAGACGCGCAGATCGAGTCCGTCGAAATGCGATAGGAAGGCACTGGGGTCGGCCAGGTCCGTCTTCGTGACGACCAGGAGCGGACGCACACCGGCATCCAACGCGGCTACCAGGTAGCGGTCGACCAGGCGGGCGCGCGGCTCGGGGTCGGCGGCGGCGACGACGACGAGCATCTGATCGGCGTTCGCGACGATGACCCGCTCGACCTGGTCGGTGTCGTCGGCGCTGCGCCGCAAAAGAGATGTGCGGTCGACGACGCCGATGATCCGGCCCAGAGTGCCGTCTTCGCCCGAGACGTCGCCGACGACCTTGGCGTGATCGCCGGTGACGATCGGGTTCCTGCGGAGCTCCCGCGCCCGTGCCGCGGTGATCATGCGCTCGTCGGGCGTGTCCTCGTCGATCAGCACCGAGTAGCGACCACGGTCCACCCCGAGTACGCGGCCGATCTGCGCGTCGTCATGAGCCGGTCGTCGCTTGGTGCGCGGGCGGTTGGCCTTCGGATTCGGGCGCGTGCGGATGCTGCTCTCGTCATAGTCCTCGAAGTCGTCCTCGAGGTCGTCGGAGTCGTCGAGCCAGCTCACGTGGACGCGCCTCGCAGCATTCGCTCCCACAGGAGGGTGAACTCCGGAAGGGTCTTGGACGTGGTGCCGATGTCGTCGATCTCGACCCCGGGAACCCGCAGGCCGATGAGGGCTCCCGTCGTCGCCATCCGATGGTCGTGGTGCGCCGCCCAGCGGCCGCCGTGCAGTTCTCGCGGAATGATGCGCAGACCATCGGAGAGCTCCTCCGCTTCGCCGCCGAGGGCGCGCACGTCACCGATGAGAGCTGCGATGCGATCGGTCTCGTGGAGTCGGATGTGACCGATGCCGCGGATGGTGGTGGGGCCGGACGCGAATGCAGCGAGCCCGACCAGCGTCGGGGTCAGCTCGCTCGCCGCAGACAGGTCCATGTCGAGTCCGCGGATCTCGGTCCCCGCCCTGACCGTCAGCGTGCCGCTGTGACGGCCGACGTGCGCGCCCATGGCCTGCAGGATCTCGGGAAGCAGAGCGCCCGGTTGGGTGGAGTGCACCGGCCAACCCGGCACCGACACCGCGCCACCCGTGACAAGTGCAGCGGCGAGGAACGGGGCGGCGTTCGAGAGATCGGGCTCGATGGCGATCTCCTTGGCACGTGGCACGCCCGCCTCCACGAGCCACTCACCCGTCGCGGGGCGCTCGATCCGGATGCCGCGCCGGCTCAGCGCCTCGATGGTCATGTCGATGTGGGGCAGGCTCGGCAGATGTTCGCCGGTGTGCACGAGGTGCAGACCCACATCGAAGCGCGGGGCGGCGAGCAGGAGTCCCGAGACGAACTGGCTGGATGCCGAGGCGTCGATCTCGACGCGCCCGCCGCGGATGCGACCGTGGCCGCGGACGGTGAACGGCAGGGCCCACGTGCCCTCATCGTCTATGTCGACTCCGAGGTCGCGCAGAGCGCTGATGAGGCCGCCCATCGGTCGGTGGAGGGCCGTCTCGTGCGCAGTGAGATGCACGTCACGCTGGGCGAGCCCCGCCAACGGTGCGATGAAGCGCATCACCGTGCCGGCCTGGCCGCAGTCGATCGTCGTGCCGCCGACGAGCTTGGCCGGAGTGATCGCGAGGTCGGGCCCGAACTCTCCGTCGCCGTCGATCTCTTCGATGCCGACGCCCAGGGCGCGGAGGGCGTCGATCATGCGGCGGGAGTCGTCGGAGTGCAGAGGGGCGATGAGTCTGCCCGGTCCGTCCGCGATCGCGGCGATGATGAGCTCGCGATTCGTGAGCGATTTCGAGCCGGGGATGGTCACTGTCGCATGAACGGCTGCGGTGCTGGTCGGCGCGACATAGACGCCCTGGACAGGGGAGGGGGAATACCTGTTGGCGCTCATCGGTTCCCACCTTAGTAAACGCGAGTGTCCGGATGATCGAATACGGGCGCACGCCGAGAAGGAGAGAGCATGCTCGCAACGCTGGAACGCGAGTCGGTCGACCTCACCCGCCTAGACTGGCCGGTGATGGATGACACGGCAACCGCAGAGACGGTCAGCGACCCTCGGCGCGAATTCGAGGAACAGGCGATCCCGTTCATGGATCAGCTCTATGCCGCGGCGATGCGCATGACGCGCAACCCGGCGGACGCTGCTGACCTCGTGCAGGAGACCTTCGTCAAGGCCTACGGCTCTTGGGCGACGTTCTCGCAGGGCACGAACCTGAAGGCGTGGCTGTATCGGATCCTCACGAACACCTACATCAACATCTACCGCAAGAAGCAGCGTGAGCCGTTCCAGGGCACCATCGACGAGCTCGAGGACTGGCAGATGGGCGGTGCGGAGTCGACCACCGCCTCGCACAGCCGTTCGGCCGAGGCGGAAGCCATCGACCACATGCCCGCATCGGTCGTGAAGGACGCGCTGCAGGCTGTTCCCGAGGACTTCAGGTTGGCGGTGTACCTCGCTGATGTGGAGGGCTTCGCGTACCAGGAGATCGCGGACATCATGAAGACACCCATCGGCACTGTGATGAGCCGCCTGCATCGAGGCAGGCGAATGCTGCGGGAGCTGCTGGCCGATTACGCCGTGGAGCGGGGAATCTCTGCGGCCGACCCGAGGAGCAAGAAATGACCGACTGCGGCTGCGACAAGGCCCGCAAGGACCTCGAGGAGTACCTCCGCAACGAGGTGTGCAACACCGAGCACACCGAGATCCGTGAGCATCTCGAGAAGTGCCCGTCCTGCCGGGACGAGGCGCTGGTGGCGACGACCCTCACTGAGGTCGTGGCCCGCGCGTGCAAGGAGACGGCACCCGAAGAACTGCGCGACCAGGTGTTCGCGCGACTGCGTGAGGTGCAGGCCTCGCAGCACTGACGCGAGACGCCGCCTGTCGCGTCTGCCCATAGGGTGGAAGGATGACCGACGCGCTAACCGTCCCTGTTGATCCCATGTCCGCTGGGCGCCTCGCGGCGAAGAACCTCGTCTATCGACTCGTCGACAACGGGTCGGATGCTGATACCGAGGCCTTCCTGCGGGCGGAAGCACGCGGCTTCCTCGATGCCGATCCCACGCCCGAGCAGATCGTGGCAGACCGTGAACTGCTCGCGACTCGACGCAATGTCGGCGTGTTCGAGGAGGACGCCCCTGACGGCGATCTCCCCGTCGCCACGGTCAATTCGTGGGTGACCCCGCTGACCGTTCCAGGCGGCGAGGTGCCCATGTGGGCGATCAGCGCTGTCACAGTATCGGGCACTCATCGTCGCCGCGGGATTGCACGGAACCTCCTCGAAGGAGAGCTGCGTGCCGCCGCGGGTGCGGGAGTGGCGCTCGCCGGCCTCACGGTCTCGGAGGCGACGATCTACGAGCGGTATGGATTCGCCTCGGCGATCCCCGTAGCCAAGGTGTCGATCGATGCGCCGAGAGCGGGCTGGAACGGGCCGACCACGGATGGTCGCATCGAATACGTCGATCGCGACACGCTTCAGAAGGACCTGTCCGCCCTGCATGAGGAGGCGCGAACGCAGCGCTCCGGTCAGATCGCGGGGTGGGACGCTCGCTGGGAGCGGATCGCCGGGCTGTCTGTCGGCCACACAGCGCCACGGGCCGTGCGAGGCGTGCACTACGTCGACGCCGACGGAGCCGTTCGGGGGGCGATGGCCTACACGCTCAAGGAGGTCGAGGGGAGTTTCCGCGCCGACATGGCGATCCACCACCTCGCCTCGACCACGACGGACGCGCTGTCCGCACTGTGGCGATTCGCTCTGCAGCACGACCTGGTGTCGAAGGTGATCGTCGATCTGCGTCCGATCGACGATCCGATCACCTGGCTCGTCAATGACCAGCGAGGCGTGGAGCTCACCCCCCACGATCACGGGTGGCTGCGCATCCTCGACGTGTCGGCTGCGCTCGGCGCGCGCACATACCGGGCCCCCCTCGATGTGGTGTTCCGAGTCGAGGATCCACTCGGCTTCGCCGAAGGCTCGTGGCGACTGGCCACGGATGCCGACGGAACGGCTGATGTCACGCGGATCGAGGACGACGCAGAGGCTGACGTCGTTCTCGGTGTCGGGGCACTCTCGTCGATCTATGCGGGAGGGGTCAGCGCTGTTCGACTGCGTGCGGCGGGCCGTCTGCGCGCATCGGCTGAGGCGGCGGCGACGCTGGACGACGCGTTCCGCACGGCAGATGCCCCGCTTCTGGGCATCTGGTACTGAGCGACAAGCAGCCGCCACCACGACAGACGGCACAGAGAGGGGCTCACGGGATCACCCGTGAGCCCCTCTCTGATTCTCGGACAGCCCGTCAGCTGATGGTGAGGGCGTCTCGCAGAAGCTTCGCCTGCTCTGCCGCGTGCACCTTCGACGAACCGGTCGCGGGCGATGCCGACGCCGGACGCGACACCGGGCGGAAGCTGCGGTCACCGGGTACGTCGGCGAATGCGAGAGCGAGGAACGGCCAGGCTCCCTGGTTCTCCGGCTCCTCCTGCACCCACACCAGCTCGGCGTTCGGGTAGGCGTCGGTGATGGCCTTCAGCCCGTCGATCGGGGTCGGATACAGCTGCTCGAGCCTGACCAGCGCAACCTCCGGGTTCGGGTTCTTGTCGAGTTCGGCCTTGAGGTCCCAGTGGACCTTGCCCGAGTGCACGAGCACGCGCTTCACGGCGTTGCGATCGAGACCGCGGTTGTCGTCGAGCACGGGCTCGAAGCGGCCCTGCGTGAAGGCTTCGACGGGGCTCGTCGCTCCGCGCAGACGCAGCATGGCCTTCGGGGTGAAGACGATGAGCGGCTTGCGCGGCCGGGCGTACGCCTGACGACGCAGCAGGTGGAAGTACGACGCAGGCGTCGACGGGCGCGCGACGATCATGTTGTCCTGCGCGCACATCTGCAGGAAGCGCTCTATGCGCGAGGACGAGTGGTCCGGTCCCTGACCTTCATAGCCGTGGGGGAGGAGCAGCGTGACGCTGGACTGCTGCCCCCACTTCTGCTCGGCCGCCGAGATGTACTCGTCGATGACCGACTGGGCGCCGTTCACGAAATCCCCGAACTGGGCTTCCCACAGCACGAGGGCCTCTGGTGCCTCGACCGAGTATCCGTATTCGAAGCCGAGAGCAGCGTACTCGCTCAGCAGCGAGTCGTAGACGAAGAAGCGCCCCTGGGACTCGGAGAGGTTCGACAGCGGCAGCCATTCCTGCCCGTTCGAACGGTCGTGCAGGGTCGCATGGCGCTGCACGAACGTGCCTCGGCGCGAGTCCTGCCCCGCGAGCCGGACGGGCGTGCCCTCGACGAGCAGCGAACCGAAGGCGAGCAGCTCGCCGAAGCCCCAGTCGATGTTGCCGTTGCGGCTCATGTCGAGACGCTTCTCGAGCTGCTGCTGCAGCTTGGGGTGAACGGTGAAACCCTCGGGCTTGTTCACGAACGCGTCGCCGATGAGCTGGATGACCTCGTTGGAGACTCCGGTGATCTCCGGGGCGCCGACCTGCTCGTCAGCGGGAGGAAGGTCCTGGGGGATCTGGTTGGCACCGGTCTCGGCGGCATGCGTCTCGGCGAAGGCGATCTCCAGGCGGTTCTGGAAGTCGGCCTTGGCCTCGTCGTACTCCTCTTCGGTGATGTCACCACGACCGACGAGAGACTCGGTGTAGAGCTTGCGCACCGATCGCTTCGCCTGGATGAGGTCGGTCATCAACGGCTGCGTCATCGAGGGGTCGTCTCCCTCGTTGTGGCCGCGGCGGCGGTAGCAGACGAGGTCGATGACGACGTCGCGGTGGAACCTCTCGCGGTATTCGAATGCGAGCTGCGCGACATGGATGACGGCTTCGGGGTCGTCGCCGTTCACGTGGAACACCGGCGCCTGGATCGTCTTCGCCACGTCGGTCGCGTACACCGAGCTGCGCGAGTCGTTGGGGAGGGTCGTGAATCCGACCTGGTTGTTGACGACGACGTGGATCGTGCCGCCGGTGCGATAGCCGCGCAGCTGAGACATCTGCAGAGTCTCGACGACCACGCCCTGACCGGCGAACGCCGCGTCACCGTGGACCAGGATCGGCAGCCAGGCGAACGTGCCGATCGGCTTGCGGTCCTGCTTGGCGCGGACGATGCCCTCGAGCACGCCGTCGACGGTCTCGAGGTGAGACGGGTTCGCGGCGAGGTAGACCGGGAGCTCGGAGCCGTCGTCGGCGACGAAGGTGCCCTCGGTGCCGAGGTGGTACTTCACGTCGCCGGAGCCTCGCTGGTTGCCGGGGGTCTGCGTGCCCTCGAACTCCTGGAACACGTGGCCGTAGGTCTTGCCGGCGATGTTCGTCAGGACGTTCAGACGGCCCCGGTGCGCCATGCCGATCGCGGCGCCCTCGAGACCGGAGGTGGCTGCACCCTGGAGGATCTCGTCGAGCAGCGGGACGAGCGACTCGCCGCCCTCGAGCGAGAATCGCTTCTGACCGACGAACTTCGTCTGCAGGAAGGTCTCGAACGCCTCGGCCTCGTTGAGCTTGCGGAGGACTCGCAGCTGCTCGTCGTGGCCGGGTTTCTGGTACTTGACCTCGACCTTCTCCTGGAACCAGCGACGCTGCTCCGGGTCCTGGATGTGCATGTACTCGATGCCGAGCGTGCGGCAGTACGAGTCACGCAGGACGCCGAGGATGTCGCGGAGCTTGGCGACCCGACGTCCGCCGAACCCGCCGGTGACGAACTCGCGGTCGAGGTCCCAGAAGGTGAGCCCGTGGCTCTCGATCTCGAGGTCGGGGTGCGAGCGCTGGACGTACTCGAGCGGGTCGATGTCGGCCATCAGATGTCCGCGCACGCGGAACGAGTTGATGAGCTCCTGCACGCGGGACTGCTTGTCGACGCGCTCAGCCAGGTCGACAGCGATGTCGGGGTTCCAGCGGATCGGCGAGTACGGGATGCGCAGCGCAGCGAAGATGTCGTCGTAGAAGCCACGCTGCCCGATCAGCAGCTCGTGCACCTTCTTGAGGAACTCTCCGGAACCGGCACCCTGGATGACGCGGTGGTCATAGGTGCTCGTCAGCGTGATGGTCTTGCCGATCGCCAGCTCGTTGAGGGTCTTCTCGCTCGCGCCCTGGAACTCAGCCGGGTACTCGAGCGCACCGGCGCCGATGATGCAGCCCTGCCCCTTCATGAGGCGGGGGACCGAATGCACGGTTCCGATGCCGCCGGGGTTGGTCAGCGACACCGTGGTGCCCTGGAAGTCGGCGGCCGTCAGCTTGTTGTTGCGGGCTCGCGTCACGAGGTCTTCGTAGGCGACGAGGTACTCGCTGAACGTCAGCGTGTCGGCGCGCTTGATGCTGGGGACCATCAGCGCGCGGGTGCCGTCGGGCTTCGGCAGGTCGATGGCGATGCCGAGGTTCACGTGCGCCGGTGCCACGACCGAGGGCTTGCCGTCGATCTCGGCGTAGAACACGTTCTGGCTGCGGAAGTCGTCGAGCGTGCGGATGAGCGCCCAGCCGATGAGGTGGGTGAAGCTGATCTTGCCGCCGCGGGTGCGCGCCATGTGATTGTTGATGACGATGCGGTTGTCGATCATCAGCTTCGCGGGCACGGTGCGGACGCTGGTCGCGGTGGGGACGGTCAGAGACTCGTCCATGTTCGCGGCGAGGGTCTTGGGGAGACCGCGGAGCGGCGTGACCTTGTCTTCTTCGACGGGCTCCGCAGACTCCGGAGCCTCGGCCTTCGCCGCGGGCTTGGGGGCCTGCGCGGGAATCGGGGCGGCAGCAGCGGGCTTGGTCGTGGTCCGCGCCACGGGCTGAGCGCCGATGACGGGGATGGGCGCGGTCACCGGATGCGCGGGCTGCTCGGCAGCGGGTGCGGGAGCTGCGGCGCCGGTCGCGGCATCCGACTGGTACTTCTCGAGGATGGGCCACCACTCCTTGTCGACGGAGTCGCGGTTCACCTTGTACTGCTCGTAGAGCTCTTCCACGAGCCAGGAATTGGCTCCGAACCCCCCGTCGCCCCCGACGCCGGTCACCTGGTTCGACACGCTCGATCGCCCTCTTTCATCGCTGAAGTCCATATGTGCACACCAGGTCGCAGGATGCGTCCGGGCCCGCACACTCTCGACTTCCAAGCCTAACGTGTTTCCTCGCCCCTTCGGCGAAGGCATGCGCCCTCGGCGCCGCTATCTGAGTACCGTGGGGGTATGGAGTTCTCCGGTGAGTCACCCACAGTCGATCTGACCTATTCCGACGTGTTCCTCGTGCCGCGACGATCCGCCGTCACCAGTCGTCTGCAGGTCGATCTCGCCCCACAGGACGGCACCCCCGCCACCCTCCCGATCGTGGCCTCGAACATGAACTCCGTCACAGGCCCCCGGCTCGCAGCGGTGCTCGCGCGGCGCGGCGGGCTCGGCGTGCTCCCGCAGGACATGCCGCTGCAGGGTCTCGATGCCGCGATCCGCGATGTCAAGGCGCAGCCGGTGCTCTGGGACACACCGATCGTGCTGCCTCCCGAGGCATCGGTGTCGGACGCGCTCCGGCTGATGCCCGCGACCGCAGGCCACGGCATCGTCGTGGCCACGGGTGAGGCTCCGTACGACGCGGAGCGGATTCTCGGAGTCCTGGCGGCGACACGGCTCGCCACCGCGCTGCCGGATGCGCAGCTGGGCGACCTCGTGCACGCCGGCACGCCGTCGCTCGATGCGGATGACATCGGATCGGAGCGCCATGCGTTCGACGTGATCACCGACGCGGGCGTCGACATGGTGACGATCACTCACCACGGTCACCTCGTCGGAACGCTCAGCGCGCGCAGCGCCCTGCGATCGACGCTGTATCGACCGGCGCTGGACGTCGACGGCCGCCTCGCCGTGGCGGCGGCAGTGGGCATCAACGGAGACGTCGCCGCGAAGGCGAAGGCCCTCGCGGACGCCGGTGTCGACGTGCTCGTGGTCGACACTGCGCACGGACATCAGGAGGGGATGCTGCGCGCGCTGACCGCCGTCGCCGCACTGAACCTCGGCATTCCGATCGTGGCGGGCAACATCGTCACCGCCGACGGCGTCAAGGACCTCGTCGAAGCGGGCGCCTCCATCCTCAAGGTCGGCGTGGGGCCCGGAGCCATGTGCACCACGCGCATGATGACCGCCGTCGGCCGACCGCAGTTCTCGGCTGTGCTCGAGACGGCCCAGGCTGCCCAGGAGCTCGGCGCGCACGTCTGGGCGGACGGCGGAGTGCGGTACCCGCGCGATGTGGCGCTCGCACTCGCCGCCGGCGCCGCCTCGGTCATGGTCGGCTCCTGGTTCGCGGGCACGATCGAGGCGCCTGGCGAGCTGCAGAGCGACGCCGAGGGTCGCATCTACAAGGAGTCCTGGGGCATGGCCTCCACGAAGGCGGTGCAGGCCCGGTTCGGGCGTCTGGACGCGTACGAGCGCGCCCGCAAGGAGCTGTTCGCGGAGGGGATCTCGTCGTCGAAGATCTACCTCGACCCGCTGCGCCCCGGCCTCGAGGATCTGCTCGACATGATCACATCGGGCGTGCGCTCGTCGTTCACCTATGCCGGTGCCTCGTCGGTGCCCGAGTTCCATGAACGGGCGCTCGTCGGACTGCAGTCCGCCGCCGGATACGAAGAGGGCAAGGCGCTCCCGGTCAGCTGGTAGCGGTCCGTGCTCGAACGTGCCGCGATCCCGTAGAATCGTGGACACCATGGACGACCCTCCCAGTTGTAGTACATCGCCCCATTGCCTGCCTCCCCGCACCGGGAGGAACGACTGATGGATTACATCCTCTTGGGCGTGGGGCTTCTGCTCACCGTGGGCACCGGGCTCTTCGTCGCGAGCGAGTTCGCCCTCGTCAATCTCGACCGCGCCGATCTGGAAGCGCGGCAGGCCCGCGGCGAATCCCGCCTGTCGCTGACCATCAGCGCGCTGAAGCACACCTCGACCCATCTGTCGTCCGCTCAACTCGGCATCACTCTGACGACGCTGCTGACCGGGTACACGATGGAGCCTGCGCTCTCCAACCTCCTCGGCCCCACTCTGGTGGCATGGAGCATCCCCGAGGCGGCCGTCGGTCCGATCGCCACGATCGTCGCGATGCTGGTCGCCACTGTGCTGTCGATGATCCTCGGCGAGCTCGTGCCCAAGAACTTCGCCTTGGCTCTGCCGCTTGCGACGGCGAAGCTCGTCATACCTTTCCAGGTCGCGTTCACGACCGTCTTCAAGCCCGCTGTCGTGGTGCTCAACGGCAGTGCGAACGGAGTTCTGCGGAGCATGGGGATCGAGCCGAAAGAGGAGCTGTCCGGCGCGCGCTCCGCTGAGGAGCTGTCCTCTCTCGTGCGCCGCTCGGCGAGCGCCGGGCTGCTCGAAGCCGATACCGCGAGCCTGCTCGACCGCACGCTGACGTTCTCCCGATTGACGGCGGCCGACGTGATGACGGCTCGTCCGAGCATGCACGCCCTCGCGGTCGGCGACTCGGCGGACGACGTCATCCAGCTCGCCCGCCGGACCGGACACAGCCGCTTCCCGGTCTACGACGACGACCTCGACGACATCACCGGGGTCGTGCACCTGAAGGCCGCGATCTCGGTTCCGCGTGATCGACGAGGCGAGGTGCCGGTGGGCGCGCTTTCGACAGATCCGCTTCGCGTCCCCGAGACCGTGCACGTCGACGCGCTCATCTCCGAGCTCAGAGCCCGCGGATACCAGCTGGCCGTCGTGGTCGACGAGTACGGCGGCACCGCGGGGCTCGTCACCCTGGAGGATCTCGTGGAGGAGCTGGTGGGCGAGGTCTCGGACGAGCACGACCGCACGCGCGCCGGAGTCGTCCGCGGCCGAGACGGGATCACCTTCCCCGGAGAACTGCGGCCGGATGAGCTTCGGAGCAGGGCGGGGGTGGAGGTTCCGGAGGGCGACGTGTACGACACCGTCGCCGGCTACGTCATGAGCATCCTCGAGCGCGTCCCTTCCGTGGGTGACGAGGTCGCCCTCGACACCGGCACGCTCCAGGTCGTCCGCATGGACGGTCGTCGTGTCGACCGCATCCGCTACGTCCCCAGTCAGGATCTTCCCGCAGAGGTGGTCGGACGATGAACGACTGGGGAGGACTGGCCTGGCTGGTCGTGCTGCTCGTGGCGAACGCCTTCTTCGTGGGGGCCGAGTTCGCGGTGATCTCCGCGCGCCGGTCGCAGATCGAGCCGAAGGCCGACCGCGGATCGCGCGCCGCCAAGACCGCGCTCTTCGCGATGGAGCATGCGACGCTCATGCTCGCGACCTCGCAGCTGGGCATCACCATCTGCTCGCTGTTGATCCTGAACGTCTCGGAACCTGCGATCCATCACCTGCTCGCCGTGCCGCTGCACGCGCTCGGCTGGTCGGACGGCGTCGTCGATGCCGTGTCGTTCGCGATCGCCCTGCTGATCGTGTCGTTCCTGCACGTGGTCTTCGGCGAGATGGTGCCGAAAAACCTCGCTTTCTCGTTGCCTGAGCGCGCGGTGCTCATCCTCGCGCCACCCCTCGTGTTCGTGTCGAAGATCTTCATGCCGGTGATCTGGGTGCTGAACGCGGCCGCCAACGGCGTGCTGCGGCTGTTCCGGGTCGAGCCGAAGAACGAGGCCGCATCGACGTTCACGCTCGATGAGGTCGCGACGATCGTCGACCAGTCCCGGCGAGAGGGGGTGCTCACCGATACGGCGGGCACTGTGGCGGCGGCGGTGGAGTTCACCGACAAGAAGGCTCGCGATGTGGCTGTGCCGCTCAGCGATCTCGTGACGCTTCCGCAGTCGACGACTCCGGACGACGTCGAGAAGGCCGTCGCCCGTTACGGGTTCTCGCGCTACGTGATCGTCGACGACGAGGGGGCGCCTGTCGGATACGTCCACCTCAAGGACGTCCTTCGGGCATCGGACGGACCTGGTGCTGCCGAGAAGCTGGTCGAGCCGCTGCCCTCGAAGCGCATCAACCACATGGTTCCGGTGCAGGAGGACACCGATCTGGAGGACGCTCTCGCCGTGATGCGCCGAGCCGGACGCCACCTCGCGAAGGTCAGGGACTCTCAGGGGCGCACGACCGCCGTGCTCTTCCTCGAGGACATCCTCGAGGAGCTCGTCGGCGAGGTGCAGGACGCGACTCGTCGCATCCGCGGCCACTGATCTGCGATCACGAAGAAGCCCCCGAGTCCCTGCGGACCCGGGGGCTTCTCTGCGGGGTGCGTGTCAGCGCCAGCGCGCCCGCTCGTACTGGGGCGGCCAGTTGATCTCGGCGCCGAGCTCGTGTGCGGCCCGGAGCGCGAAGTGCGGATCGCGCAGCCACTCCCGACCTGCGAAGATCGCGTCGGCCGCGCCGTCGACGAGCACCTGCTCCGCCTGCTCGGCGGCGGTGATCAGCCCGACCGCCGTCACCGGGATGCGTCCGCCCTGTCGCACGGCCTCGGCGAGCGGCACCTGGTACCCGGGGAACACGCTGATCTGCTGATGGGCCACGAGCCCTCCGCTGGAGACATCGACGAGGTCGGCTCCGTGCTCGGTCGCCCAAGCGCTCACCGTCGCCGCTTCGTCGGGGGTGAAGCCGCCCTCGGCGTGATCGGTCGCCGAGATGCGCACGAACACGGGCACATCCTCGCCCGCGACCTCGCGGATCACGTCGACCACCCTGAGGAGCAGCCGAGCGCGGTTCTCGAGCGAGCCGCCGTACTCGTCGTCTCGCAGATTCGACAGAGGGGAGAGGAACTGGTGCAGCAGGTATCCGTGCGCACCGTGGACCTCGAGCACGTCGAATCCGGCGTCGAGGGCACGGCGGGTCGCCGTCGCGAACCCCTCGATGACGGCGTCGATGCCGTCCTGATCGAGCGCCGCAGGTTCGGCGAACCCCTCGAACGGGACGGCGGAGGGCGCCGTGGCCGTCCATCCGCCCTGAGACTCGGGCACCGACCCGCGCTCGTCCGCCCAGGGCCACCACGTCGACGCCTTGCGGCCGGCGTGCGCGAGCTGGATGCCCGCTGCGGCTCCGCGCGCATGGATGGCGTCGACGATCGGCACCCACGCGTCGCGCTGCTCGTCGTTCCAGAGCCCGGCATCCCTGGGCGAGATCCGGCCTTCCGGCACGACGGCCGTGGCCTCGGCCACGATCAGACCCGCGCCGCCGGAGGCGAACTGGGCGAGGTGGGTGTGGTGCCACTCCTGCACGACCCCGTCGACCGCGCTGTACATGCACATGGGAGACACCCAGAGCCTGTTGCGGAACGTGACGGAACGGATGCTCAGAGGGGAGAAGAGAATGCTCACCCCTCGACGCTACCGGCCGGGTGGGGCGGTGCGGGCCATCGCACTAACGTGGAGTCATGCCCGACGCACGCGACTGGTCCCGCGACGACACTGCACGCTTCCTGCGCGTGCCCGGAGCCGACGACGACAAGTACTCTCGCGGTGTCGTCGGCCTGCGCACCGGATCATCCGCCTATCCGGGTGCCGCAGTGCTCGGCGTCGAGGCGGCGTGGCGTGCCGGCGCCGGATTCGTGCATTACATCGGCGAGGGCAGAGCCGCGGACGCCGTGATCGCACGACGCCCGGAGACCGTGGTCAGTCCGCGGGCGGCCGACGCACGCGTCGGCGCCTGGGTCATCGGGTCAGGGACGGATGCCGCGAGCAGGAGCACCGAGGCGGAGAGCGAGCTGCGCGACCTGCTCGACGGGGTCGTGCCTGTGATCGTGGACGCGGGAGCACTCGACCTGGCGCGGGGGAGCCGTGCGCCGCGGGTGCTGACGCCGCACGGACGGGAGTTCGAACGGCTGCAAGATCAGCTCGGACACAGTGCCGTCGACGACCGCGTCAGCGCAGTCGCCCGGGTCGCGGATGCCGTCGGCGCCGTCGTGCTGCTCAAGGGCGCGCAGACGCTGATCGCGGATCCGGACGGACTCGTCATCCGTGTGCACGCGGGCACCGGCTGGCTCGCGACGGCGGGCACCGGTGATGTCCTCGGCGGGGTGCTCGGCGCGCTGATCGCCGCGAACGCCGACGCACCACTGGCCGAGGTCGCAGCGGCAGCCGCCTGGTTGCACGGCCATGCCGGGGTCCTCGCCTCTGCCTCGGGCGCGGAAGGCGGCGCGACGGGGCATCCGATCGTGGCGCTCGACGTCGCCGAGGCTCTGCCTCGCGCATTCTCGGACGTCGTCGCGTGAGCCGAGCCTCCTCGATGCGTCTCGTCGCGCTGTGGAGCGCGTTCGGACTCGTGCATCTCGTCACGGCGGTCGCCGGCTGGCTGTATCCGAGCCAGCCTATGGGCGACGTGGTGCTGGTGTACGAGCCCTGGTCGTCGGCGGCGCTGTCGGGTGGGGCGATCGTCGGAGTCACCGAGACGTGGGTCTATCCGCAGCTCGCGCTCGTGCCCATGCTCTTCGCGAAGATCCTGTCGACACCGCTCATCGCGGTGCTGGGAGCCTCCGAGGCCTATCTGATCGCCTGGGCGGCGCTCGTCACGGTGCTCGATGCGATCGCCTTCGCCGTGCTCGTCGGGCGTTCGCCGTCGCAGCCACGGCGAATCGCCGCATGGTTCTGGATCACCGCCCTGCTTCTGCTGGGACCGATCGCGATGTACCGCATCGACGCGATCACGGTGCCGCTCGCGGTGATCGGCGGACTCTGGCTGGTGCGCCGCCCCGCTGCCGCAGCCGCGCTGCTGGCAATCGGCGCCTGGATCAAGATCTGGCCGGGTGCGCTGCTGCTCGCGGCCATGGTGGCAGCCAGGAGCCGGATGCGGGTCCTGCTCACCGCCGCGGCGGTGTCGGCCGCCGTCCTCATCGTGTTGGTCGCCATCGGGGCCGACACCGAGATCTTCGGGTTCCTGACGGAGCAGACCGGACGCGGTCTGCAGATCGAGGCCGTCGCTGCGACCCCGTTCCTGTGGCTCGCGATCGCCGGGGCCGCCCGCATCGAGTACAGCTTCGACATCCTGACCTTCCAGATCAGTGCTCAGGGTGCGGATGCCGTGAGCGCTGTGCTCACACCGCTGATGGCGGCACTCGTCGTCGTGATCACGGTGATCGGCGGGCTCAAGGCGTCACGCGGCGCCTCCTTCGCCCGGCTGTTCCCGCCATTCGCGCTGAGTCTCGTGACGACCCTGATCGTCATGAACAAGGTCGGTTCTCCGCAGTTCCAGACCTGGCTGATCGCTCCGGTCATCCTCTGGCTCGTCCTCGACCGCACACGAGCGGTCGCCCCTGCACTCCTCGTGCTCGCGCTGTGCGCCTTCACGTGCCTGATCTATCCGCTGAGCTACGACGCGCTGCTGCGTGCGGAGACGCTGCCCGTCGCCATCCTGACTCTGCGGAACGTCGGGCTGCTCGTGCTCCTCGCTGTCGGCATCCGCGCCCTCGTCCACGTGCCCGCCCGCCGTCCGTCCACCACCAGGGAGTGAACCCATGCTGATCGCCTTCTCCGTCGCCCCGAGCGGCGTCCCCTCCGACGGAGCCGAGCGCTCCGACGCGTCGGTCCACGATGCGGTCGCCGCCGCGGTCAGAGTCGTGCGAGAGTCGGGCCTGCCGCACCGCACGACCAGCATGTTCACCGAGATCGAGGGCCCGGACTGGGACTCGGTCATGGACGTCGTCAAGCGCGCGACCGAAGCCGTGATGCCCTTCGGTTCGCGGGTGTCGCTCGTGCTCAAGGCCGACATCCGCCCCGGCTACACGGGTGAGCTCGACGCGAAGATCGAGCGGCTCGAAGCGGCGATCGATGTCGCCGACACCCCGTAGAATCGACAGGTGAATCCCTCGACTGAATCGAGGGGTGCGGCGAAGTGGGCGCTCCTCTCCCTCGCCATCGGCAGTTTCGGCATCGGCATGACCGAGTTCGTGGTCATGGGCCTGCTGCCCAACATCGCCGACGAGCTGCTGCCCACGCTGTGGGCCAGCAGTCCTGAAGACGCGCTGAGTCAGGCCGGGTGGCTGATCTCGCTCTACGCGCTCGGCGTGGTCGTCGGCGCTCCGACGATCGCAGGCTTCGTCGCCCGTTTTCCTCGGCACCGGGTCATGATCGGGCTGGCACTGGCGCTGACCGTGTTCAACGCGCTCACGGTGTTCCTGCCGACCTTCGAGCTCGTGGGCGCCTCGCGGTTCCTCGCGGGTCTGCCGCACGGTGCCTACTTCGGCATCGGCGCGCTGGTCGCGGCGGAGGTCATGGGGCCGGGCAACCGCGCCAAGGGAGTCGCCTTCATCCTCACCGGGTTGACCGTGGCGAACGTGGTCGGGGTGCCGCTGGGAACCTTCCTCGGCCAGCTCTGGGGATGGCGGGCGGCCTTCGCGGTCGTGACTCTCGTCTTCGCCCTGGCGACCGTATGCATCGCGTTCTTCGTGCCGAAGCACCCCGGCTCGCCCGGGCGCACCATGCGCGAGGAGCTCGGTGTCTTTCGCATTCCCCAGGTCTGGTTCACTCTGGGCATCGGAGCGATCGGCTTCGGCGGCTTCTTCGCGGTCTACAGCTACATCGCGCCACTGGTCACCGAGGTGGCGGGCTCTCCCGAGTGGGCGGTGCCCATAGTGCTCGTGCTCATGGGGCTCGGGATGACAGCGGGCAACCTCGTCGGCGGACACCTCGCCGACATCGATCTGCGACGCACCCTGCTCTTCGGACTCGCGGCGATGGCCGTGGTGTTCGCTCTCCTCGCCGTGCTCGCATTCTGGATCGTCACACTCGCGCTGCTCGTGTTCGTGGTCGGCTTCGTCTCTTCGGTGCTCAGTCCGACGATCCAGACCCGGCTGATGGATGTCGCCGGAGACAACCAGTCGATCGCCGCAGCGATGAACCACTCTGCGCTCAACATCGGCAACAGCCTCGGAGCGTTCCTCGGCGGTCTGGTGATCGCCGCCGGATGGGGTTTCGTCGCGCCGTCATGGACGGGGGCGGCGCTCGCGGTCGCAGGCCTCGCGATCGCCCTGCTGTCCTATCGCTCGGAAGCGCGCAGACCGGTGCTCGCTGCGGTGTGAGCGGTAGTCCGCCTCATAGAGTGGGGCTGTGACCGACATCGACGATCTCCCCGTCGCTGGGACTGCCGTGCTGCTGCGTCCGACGGCCGAGGGGTTCGTCGTGCTGCTGATGCGTCGCCCGGATCGCGGCTCGTTCGCAGGGGCCTGGGTGTTCCCCGGGGGCAAGGTGGAGTCGTCCGACCGCCGAGAGGGGTCAGATGAGAGCGACGATGCGCGTCGAGCGGCGGTTCGCGAGACGGAGCAGGAGGTCGGTCTGATCATCAGCGATCCCGTGCTGCTGTCGCGCTGGCAGCCCCCGGTCGAGGCGCCCGTCCGGATTCGGACCTGGTTCTTCCTCGCCTCGGCGCCAGACGACGATCCGCGGTTCTCGGTCGACGAGGTCGTCGACGTGATGTGGCTGAGCCCGGCAGAAGCCCTGTCGAGGCACGCGACGGGAGAGTGGACGCTCTTCCCGCCGACCTGGATCACACTGCACCAGCTCAGCCGCTTCTCCTCCGTCGATGCCGCGCTCGCCTCCGCGGGGGTGGCGCGGCACTTCTCGACCCGGGTGATCGAATCGCCGCAGGGCAGGGATTTCGAGTGGGACGGTGTGCGGCTGCGCACCGGTGCGCTGCCCTGGACGATCGACGAGCGCTAACTCGCGAGCAGCCGCCGCAGATTGCTGCCGACCGCCTCTGTCTCGATGAGGAATCCGTCGTGACCGAAGTCGCTGGTGAGCACTACGGCTTCGGCGCCGTCGAGAGTGTTCGGGATGCTCCGCGCGATGCGATGCTGGCCGTCGACGGGGAAGAGCCGGTCGCTGTCGATCCCCAGCACGAGCGTCGTGGCGGTCACGGCGCGCAGCGCCTCTTCGACGCCGCCGCGGTCACGGCCGACGTCATGAGAGTTCATGGCCTCGACGAGGGTGATGTAGCTGTTCGCGTCGAAACGGCGGGTGAACTTGTTGCCATGGAAGTCGAGGTACGACTCGACCGCGAAGCGGCCGCCACGACCGAGAGGCGACACTCCCGACTGCCACGAACGCTGGAATCGCTGATTGAGCTCGATCGGGCTGCGGTAGTTCAGCAGTGCCATGCGCCGGGCGAGGGCCAAGCCCCGATGCGGGCCGTCCCCGTCGGCCAGATCGTAGTATTCGCCACCCTGGAACCTCGGGTCCATTCGCACGGTCTCGATCTGCACAGTGTTCAGGGCGATCTGATCGGCTGTCGTGACGGGCGGCGACGAGAGCACCGCGAGGCGAGCGACGCGGTCAGGGTGCGTGACGGCCCATTCGAGGGCGTGCATCCCGCCCATGGACCCGCCGATCACAGCTGCCCAGGTCTCGATACCGAGGGAATCGGCGAGGCGGACCTGTGCCGCCACCTGGTCGCGGATGGTCAGATAGGGGAAGCGGGACGCCCACTCGTATCCGGAGGGCGCGATGCTGGCAGGTCCCGTGGAGCCCTGGCATCCGCCGAGCATGTTCGGCGCGATGACGAACCAGCGGTCGGTGTCGAGCGGCCCCCCTGGTCCGGTGATGTCCTCCCACCAGCCTGCGGTCGGATGCCCCGCCCCGGCGCTGCCGCGCACGTGGCTGTCGCCGGTGAGCGCGTGGAGCACGAGGATCGCGTTGTCGCGGGCGCCGTTCAGCTCGCCCCACGTCTCGAATGCGAGACGGATGCCGGGGAGCTCGGCGCCGCTCTCGGTCGGGAAGGCGCCGAACGAGGCGAACCTGCGTCCGCCCGCCGGGTCTCCGTCGCGCCAGGCGCCGGTCGCGGGCGGTCGTGCGCGGAGCAGACGTACGTCGGCCTCCGTCACGGGCGCCGAAGGCACCGTGTCTTCAGAGGTCGTCTGCCAGTCCATGCTCCCATTCTCGCCTGGCACGCGGGCCGTCGGACGCACGTTACGCACCCGGGTGCACCGAACGGGCCCCGAAACGAGCAGGTGCCCCGAGCCGCAGCCCGGGGCACCTGCGGTGTCCGATGGATGGGTCAGGCGCGAGCGGCCTCCGAGACCCGGCGAGCCGCGCCGAGTGCCTCGTCGAGGTCGGCCTTGAGGTCGTCGATGTTCTCGATGCCGACCGACAGGCGCACGAGCCCAGGGGTGACGCCCGCGGTCAACTGCTGCTCCGGAGTGAGCTGTGCGTGCGTGGTGGACGCAGGGTGGATGACGAGCGAGCGCACGTCGCCGATGTTCGCGAGGTGGCTGAAGAGCGACAGGCTGTTCACGAACTCGCGACCGGCCTCGACGCCGCCCTTGAGTTCGAACGACAGCACCGCGCCGACGCCCTTGGGCGCGTACTCGTTCGCCTTGGCGTACCAGGGAGAGGAGGGCAGCCCCGAGTAGTTGACGGACGCGACGTCGTCGCGGCCGTCCAGCCACTCGGCGATCTCCTGTGCGTTCTGCACGTGACGCTCGATGCGCAGCGAGAGGGTCTCGATGCCCTGGATGAGGTTCCAGGCGCTCTGCGGGGCGATGGCCGAGCCGAGGTCGCGGAGCAGCTGCACGCGGGCCTTGATGATGTAGGCCAGCGGGTCGCCGACCGCAGCGGTGTAGCTGGCGCCGTGGTACGAGGGGTCGGGCTCGGTGAGCCCGGGGAACTTCTCGACGTTCTTCGACCACTCGAAGGTGCCGCCGTCGATGATCGCGCCGCCGATGGTGGTGCCGTGGCCGCCGAGGAACTTGGTCACGGAGTGCACGACGATGTCGGCGCCATGCTCGAACGGGCGGATCAGGTACGGCGTGGCGATCGTGTTGTCCACGATCAGCGGAACGCCGCCCTCATGCGCCACGTCTGCGACGGTGCGGATGTCGAGGATGTTGATCTGCGGGTTGCCGATGGTCTCCGCGAAGAACAGCTTGGTGTTCGGGCGGACGGCGCGGCGCCACTCCTCGGGGTCGTCCTGGTTCTCGACGAACGTGACCTCGATGCCCAGCTTCGCGAGCGTGTACTTGAACAGGTTGTAGGTGCCGCCGTAGATCGAGCTCGACGACACGATGTGGTCGCCGGCCTCGGCGATGTTGAGCACCGCGAACGTCGATGCAGCCTGACCGCTGGCGAGGACGAGGGCGCCGGTGCCCCCTTCGAGGGCCGCGAGGCGCTGCTCCAGGACGTCCTGGGTCGGGTTCTGGATGCGGGTGTAGATGTTGCCGAACTCGGCCAGCGCGAACAGGTTCGCCGCGTGGTCCGCGCTGTCGAACACGTAGGACGTGGTCTGGTAGATCGGTGTTGCGCGGGCCTTGGTCACCGGGTCGGGAGCAGCTCCGGAGTGGATCTGCTTGGTCTCGAAACGCCAGGTCTCGGGTGCGGACATGTGTTCCCCCTGGAACTGTTGGAAGGTCGATTCGACTGATGCCGTTGATGCGAGGGTACGGAATATCGGCGGCTGTCAACAGCGGGTGGGAAATGTGACGTAATGAACCCGGATCGAATCCGCAGGCTGATGACGGGGGAGATCAGCCCTGTCTCAGCAGTCGCGCCGCCCACGAGCGTGCGATCACGAACGGCTCGGCGAACGTCGTCATTCCGACCGTCACGATCGCTCCCTCGTACAGCAGCATCATCGCCTGCGCCATCGAGCGGGGATCAGGGATTCCCCCCTCGGCGCAGAGCTCCTCGAACACGTCGAGCAGCCAGACCTTCTGGCGCGAGACCTCAGGGAACACCGGGTGCTCGTCGTTGCCGTCGCCGATCTCCGCGCGTGCGTTGATCGCGCTGCATCCCTTCGGGCTGTTCTCATCGGACCAGGAGATGGCCGCGTCGAAGATCGCGAGCACGCGATCAGGGCCGGGTCCGGGCACGCGGGAGAGATGTGCAGCCACATGCTCCCGCCAGCGAGCGTCGCGGTGCTGGAGGTAGGAGACGACGAGCGCCTCCTTCGAGCCGAAGCGGTCGTAGAGGGTCTTCTTCGTCACGCCGGCCGCCTCGGCGATCGTGTCGACGCCGACTGCGTGGATGCCGCGTTCGTAGAACAGCCTCGACGCGGCATCGAGGACGCGTCGCCCTCCGGGGGTGAGCGGGGCGAGCTCGGGAACGGACTGCGTCATCCTTTGACTATACCAGTCTGTATAGTCAAAGGATGAGTAAACAGATCGGTCTACTTCGCGCGGTGGTGACGGTCGCCGCCGCCGTCGCCTTCATCGTGACCTGGAGTTCGGGATTCATCATTCCTGCGTACGCCACGGTGGAGGTGTCACCGCTGACGCTCCTCGTCTGGCGGTTCGTGCCTCTGGCAGTCGTGCTTCTCGCCATCCTCCATCTCTCCGGCGGAGCGAAGGGCCTGAGTGCTCGTGACCTGCGCGCGCAGGCCATGATCGGGCTCTTCGCGCAGTTCGGATACTGCGTCGCGGTCTACGGCGCCGTCGCGGCCGGCATCGCGACAGGGACTGTCGCGCTCATCGACGCGGTGCAGCCGCTCGTCGTGGCTGTGCTGGTCGGCCCCGTGCTCGGTCTGCGAGTGCGAGGCGCGCAATGGGCCGGGCTCGTGATCGGAGCGGTCGGCGTGCTCCTGGTGGTGCGTTCGCAGTTCGGGTCGTCCGAGGCGACTCCGATGGCGTATCTGTTGCCGGCCGTCGCGATGGTCTGCCTGATCATCGGCACCCTGCTGCAGCGGAGGTCGGCGGTGAGCACCGGCGTGCTCCTCACTCTGACCGTCCATGTGACGGTGACCGCGGTGCTGCTCCTGGTGATCGCGATCGCGACCGGAACCCTGGTACCGCCGGCATCCGCCTCCTTCTGGCTCGCCGTCGTGCTCACCGCGGTGTTCCCGACCCTCGCCGCCTACGGCCTGTACTGGTGGCTGCTGCAGCGAGTGGGAATCACCGCGTTGCAGGCTCTGCTCTTCCTGATCGCGCCCGCGACGTCACTCGCCGGCAGCCTCCTGCTGGGGGAGCCGATGACCATGGTCACCGTCGCAGGGTTCCTCCTGTGCGGAATCGGCGTCGCGGTGGTGCTCACCAGCGAGGCGAGGTCGCAGAAATCGATCGCATCGTCGACCGGAAAGCGCGACGTGGCGGTGCGCGCGGCGAGATAGTCGCACGAACATCGTACGGTGGAGGAATGGTCAACAGGCGTGCAGTCGTGACGGGTGCGAGTTCGGGTATCGGAGAGGCCACGGTGCGCGCGCTGCGTGCGCGAGGCTGGGGAGTGGTCGGGGTCGCACGACGAGCGTCCCGGTTGGCGGCGCTATCGGCCGAGACGGGTGCCTCGACGATCGCGTGCGATCTGACGGACCCGGATGCCGTGGCTGCGCTCATCGCCGAGCTCGAGGCGTCTGGCCCGGTGCACGCGCTCGTGCAGGTCGCCGGCGGGGCACGAGGAACGGACCGCGTCGAGAACGCGTCGATCGACGACTGGCAGTGGATGTACGACGCGAACGTGCTCTCGAGTCAGCGTCTGGTGGCAGGTCTCCTGCCGCTGCTGCGACGCGCGGCCGCGGCAGACGGCCACGCCGACACCGTCTTCGTGACGTCCACGGCCGCACAGGTCGCCTACCCCGGCGGAGGCGGCTACAACGCTGCCAAAGCCGCGCAGGCGATGCTGGTGCACGCTCTGCGGCTCGAGCTGAACGGCGAGCCGATCCGTGTCGCCGAGATCGCCCCCGGCATGGTGCACACCGAGGAGTTCACCCTCAACAGGTTGGGAGGCGACTCGGTCGCGGCGGAGGCCGTGTACTCGGGGGTCGAGTCGCCGCTGCAGGCCGAGGACGTCGCCGACGTGATCGCCTACGCGCTGGATGCCCCCGGTCATGTGAACCTCGACCTCATCACGATGCGACCCGTCGCGCAGTCGGCGAATCATCTGCTCGCCCGTGGGCCGCTGCGCGTGCGACCGGTCGACTGAACGATGCCTGCGAGAACCCTCGCTGAGCTCGCCGACGACGGTCTCATCGACCCGGAGTGGGCTGACGCACTGGCTCCGGCACAGCAGACGATCACCGCCCTGGGTGAGCGGCTGCGCGACGAGCAGACTGCGGGAAGGGGGTACCTTCCCGCGGGGGAGCACGTGCTCCGTGCATTCGAGCGTCCGATGGCCGGCGTCAAAGTGCTCATCACCGGTCAGGACCCCTACCCGACTCCCGGGCATCCGATCGGCCTGTCATTCGCGGTCGAGCGCGACGTGCGCCCACTGCCACGCAGTCTCGGCAACATCTACACCGAGCTCGAGAGCGATCTCGGCATCCCACCCGCGCCGCACGGAGACCTCACCGCGTGGAGCGACCAGGGGGTGCTGCTGCTGAACCGCGTGCTGACTGTTCGCCCCGGCGAGGCGGGATCCCATCGTGGCTGGGGGTGGGAGCAGGTGACTGAGCTGGCGATCCGTGCCCTCGTCGCCCGCGATCGGCCGCTCGTCACGATCCTCTGGGGGAAGGACGCGGCGAAACTCCAGCCGCTGCTGGAAGAGACGCCGGTCATAGCCTCGGCGCATCCGTCGCCGCTGTCCGCCCGGCGGGGGTTCTTCGGCTCCCGCCCGTTCTCGCGGGCGAACGAGATGCTCGCAGGGCTCGGTGCGAGTCCGGTCGACTGGCGCATCGGCGGCGAGCCCCCTCTAAGCTGATCGCATGCAGTTCGAGCCCGGTGATCGCCGCCGTGTGCTGCCGCGCCATCTGCGCCCGCAGCCGGAACCCGACGTGTTCTCGTACTCGATCCGCCCTGCACGGTCTGGCGATCTGCCGTACGTGCGCGAGATCTACAACCACTTCGTCAGCAACTCGGTCGTCACGCTGGACGAGCGGCGCAGCAGTATCCCCTATTGGCGGGAGAAGTTCGCGCTGCTGAGCAAGCTCGGACTGCCCTTCCTGGTGGCCGTCTCGCCGGCAGGCGTCGTGATCGGCTATGCGCTGGCTCAGCCGTGGGCGGGGAAGAACGCCTATCGGCACACCGTCGAGGACTCGATCTACCTCGGGCCGGGCGCCGGCGGCAAAGGCCTCGGAGCCGCACTGCTGCAGGCGCTGATCGACGCATGCGAGCAGCTCGGCATCCGCGAGATGGTGGCCGTCATCAGCGACACCAAAGCAGACGCGTCGATTCGACTGCACGCCAAGCTCGGCTTCGTCGAGGCCGGGCGCATGGGTCGCGTCGGTCACAAGTTCGGCCGCGACCTGGGCACCGTCTACATGCGACGGGCCCTGCGCCCGAGCCGTCGGCGGAAGTTCTTCACCACGAGCTCCGGGCGCTGAGAGCCGCGATCACGCAGGGGGATCGGTGATGACCGGGATCGCGGCCAGCAGTGTCTTCGTGTAGTCGTGAGTCGGGTGCAGCAGCACGTCGGCGGTGGCCCCTCGCTCGACGATCTGGCCGTCCTTCATCACCACGACGGTGTCGCAGAGATTCTGCACCACGCCGATGTCGTGCGACACCAGGACGAGCGTGAGGTCACTGGTGCGACGCAGCTCGATCAGGAGTTCGAGGATCTGAGCGCGCACCGTGACGTCGAGGGCCGACAGCGGCTCGTCGCCGACGAGGATGCGAGGACGGTGGGCGATGGCCCTCGCCAGAGCGATGCGCTGCCGCTGCCCGCCCGAGAACTCGTGCGGGTACCGATCGCCCATCTCGGGCTCCAGGCCCACCTGCTCGAGCACTTCGCGCACCCTGGCTCGGTGATCCCCCTCGATGCCGAGCGCCCACAGAGGCTCGCGGATGATCTGCGCAGCGGTCATCCGCGGGTCGAGCGATGCGTAGGGGTCCTGGAACACCAGCCCGGTCTGACGACGCAGCCAGTGCAGCGATCGAGCGGATGCCGAGACGTCCACCGCTCTGCCGTCGACCGTGACCGTGCCGGACGTCGGGTGGTCGAGGCCGAGAAGCAGCCGCACGAGGGTGGACTTGCCCGATCCGGACTCGCCGATGATGCCGACGGACGCCCCCTCGACGATGTCGAGGTCGGTCGGTGCCAGTGCGGTCTGTCGGCGCGTGCGCTCGAACGTCGAACGCTTCGGGATCACGAAGTCGCGCCGCAGCGACCGTGCCTCGATCAGGCTCATCGCGCGCCTCCCTCAGGACGCCAGAGCGTCGCGGTGGCGTCGCGGAGGAGTCCCTGCGTGATCGGGGACGTCGGGGCTGTGAGGAGCGTGCTGACGGGAGCCGCCTCGACCACGAGTCCGTCGTCGAGCACGACGCCGTGGGTCGCGACCTGTGCGAGCACCGCGAGATCGTGCGTGATGAACATGAGAGACATGCCCTCTTCCTCGACGAGGTTCAACAGCAGCGAGAGGATCTCGGCCTGGATCGTGACGTCGAGAGCGGTCGTCGGCTCGTCGGCGATGAGCAGGCGTGGCCGGCACGCAAGCGCTATCGCGATCGCCACCCGCTGCCGCTGACCGCCCGAGAGCTGATGCGGATAGCGATCGACGATCGAGGCGGGGTCGGGCAGCCGCACGCGCGCGGCCTCCTGGATCGCACGCTCGCGGGCCTCTCGCCGACCGATGCCCTCGTGGATGCGGATCGACTCGGCGATCTGTCTGCCGACCGTGCGGATCGGGTTCAGCGCGGTGCGGGGCTCTTGGAACACGATCCCGATCTCATCGCCGCGCAGTCTCGCCAGTGCGCGATCCGGAAGTCCGATCAGCTCGGTGCCGTTCCAGCGGATGCTGCCGCTCGCGACCGCGCCCTCGGGAAGCAGACCGAGCACTGCGAGGGCGGTCAGCGACTTGCCGGAGCCGGACTCGCCGATCAGGCCGAGACGGGATCCGTCCGGCACCTCGAACGAGATGCCGTCGACGACGGTGCGTCCGTCGATGCGGACGACGAGGTCTGTCACCTCGAGGCTCATGCGATCACCGCCGGGGTGTGGACCTCTGCCGCACGGTGGCGCAGCGTGGGATCGGTGGCCTCGCGCAGCCCGTCGCCGAGCAGGTTGAGCGCCAGCACGGTGATGGTGATCGCGAGCCCCGGCCAGATGACCGAGAGCGGGTGCACGCCGATGTACCGCTGCAGGTCGGCGAGAAGCAGTCCCCAGCTCGGCTCCGTGACCGAGGCGCCGAAGCCGAGGTACGACAGTCCGGCCTCGGCGAGCACCGCGACCGCCATCGACCACGAGAGCTGCACGATGAACACGGGGGCGACGTTCGGAAGGAGGTGGCGAGCGAGGCTCTGCCCGGCCGTGAGGCCGGATGCCCGCGCGGCGAGGACGAAGTCACTCTGCTGCACACGGCGCAGCTCGGGTCTCGTGACGCGGGCGATGTTGACGCCGAAGCCGATGCCGACCGACCAGATCACCACCCACAGCGAGCCGCCCCAGACCGACGAGATCATCATGGCGATCAGCAGCACGGGAAAGGCGATCAGGATGTCGACGAGCACGGCGACGGTCTCGCGCAGCCAGCGTGCGGTGAGCGCGCCCAGGGCGGCGAGGGCGATGCCGACCAGGGTCGCGACGACACCGGCGCCGATGCTGACGAACACGGTCGTGCGAGCACCTGCCATGAGCAGGCTGAGGATGTCCCGGCCCGTGTCGTCGGTGCCGAGCAGGTGCGGCCAGCTCGGGATCGACCAGCGAGCGCGCACGTCGGACTCCTGGGGATCGAACGGAGTCCAGAACAGTGAGACGAGTGCGGCGAGCGCGACCGCGGCGACGACGATCAGGCCGAATCGCCCGGTGGCGGATCGTGCGAGTCTCGAAAGCCAGCCGCGCATCATGCCTCCCTCTGGCGAGGATCGACCGCGCGGTGGACCAGGTCGACGAGGAATCCCACCACGAGCACGAATCCGGTGAGTACGAGGAGCTCGCTCTGGACCTTGATCAGGTCGCGCGTGCCGACGTCTGCCACCAGCATCCGTCCGATCCCGGGAAGCGTGAAGAGCTGTTCGATCACGACCGCCCCGACGATGATCCCGGCGATCTGGAGGCCCAGCACGGTGATGATCGAGAGCCCGACGGCGGGGATGCCGTGCGAGATGAGCGCCCGCGTGCGCGTGAGACCTTTGGCTGCCGCTGTGCGCACGAAGTCCTGGCCTGCCGCCTGCAGGGTGGCGCTGCGGACGAACCGCATGAGCATCGCCCCCTCGACGATGCCGATCGTGAGAGCGGGCAGCAGGAGTGACTCGATCGCCTTCCAGGGCGTGCTCCAGCCGGTGCGGGGGAAGCCCTGCGGCGGGAGCCAGCCGAGCCAGACCGAGAAGACGACGATGAGCATCATCCCCGCCCAGACGACCGGCACGGCCGCGAGGGCCTGTGCGCCGACGCTGAGGGCGGTGCCGCCGCGACCGCCGCGGCGCAGCGCGGCAAGGATGCCGAACGGCACCGCGATGAGCACGGCTATCAGGAGGGCGAGGATGCCGAGGGGCACCGTGACCTGCGCCTTCTCGAGGAGCTCTTCGCCGACCGAGGCGCCGGAGAGCAGGGACGTGCCGAGGTCCCCACGGAAGATGCCCCCGATCCACTCGGCGTACTGCGCGGTGAGGGGGCGGTTGAGGCCGAGCGACTCGCGGAGGGCCTCGACCTCTGCGGCTGACGCCTGGGTTCCCGCGATCAGCTGAGCGACGTCGCCGGGGAACACCCGAAGCGTCAGGAAGATCACCGCACTCGACACGAGGAGCCCTGCGATGAGCAGGGCTCCTCGGACGAGCGTGTAGCGGATCACGACGTGCGCGTCATCACTGCTCGGTGGCCACGGTGACGCCGGCCAGGTCGATGCGCGAGTTGATCGAGTCCTCGGGGAACCCCGTGACGAGCGGGCTCACGGCCGTGATCGTCGCGCCGTTGTAGAGCCAGTCCGCCGCGTGGTCCTCGGAGACGATCCGAGCGGCCTCGGCGAGCAGGTCCGCCGACTTGTCGGGGTCGACCTCGGTCAGCGCCTCGGTGTAGAGGCTCTGCACCTCGGCGTTGTCGTAGCCGAAGTAGTACTCGGGGTTCGCGAAGTTGCCGAAGTCGCGCGGCTCGACGTGAAGCACGAAGCTCAGATCGTAGTCGCGGTTGGTGTAGACGTCCTCCAACCAGGTCGGGAACTCGACCGAGTCGACGTCGAGCGTGACTCCGACCTTCTGGAAGTCGGAGATGAGGACCTTCGGAACCGTCGTGCCGTAGAAGCTCGGGATCGTCAGGGTGAGCTCGAGCTCTTCCTGTCCGGCCTCGGCGAGCAGTTCCTTGGCCTTCTCCGGGTCGTAGGAGACGACATCGGAGAGGTCTTCGTAGCCGGGGTCGAGCTCGGGGATGGGTCCGTAGAGGGTGGAGCCTGCGCCGACGGCCTCGACGAGAGCGTCGTGGTCGATCGCGAGACGCAGTGCTTCGCGCACTCGGACGTCGTCGAGGGGAGCCTTGGCATTGTTGAACGCGAGCGTCGCCTTGTCGGTGGTGCGGCCGGTCGTGAGCGAGAAGTCGCCGGATTCCTCGAGCTGCGGGGCGAGATTCGGATCCACTGCGGTGAGCACCTGGACGCCACCGTCGAGGGCGGCGTTCACTCCGGCCGTGAAGTCGGGGATGTACTGGAACTCGACCTCGGCGACTCCGGCAGGCTCGCCCCAGTACGCCTCGTTGCGGGCGAACGTGATGGCGCTGCCCTTGCTCCATCGCGTCAGGGTGAAGGGGCCCGTGCCGTTCTCGGCGGTCTTGAGATCGGTCGTGTCACCGGTCTGGAACACGAGGCCGGCAGGGCCGGTCAGCGAGAACAGGAAGTTCTGGTTCGGCTCCGTCAGCACGATCTGCACCGTGGTCGGGTCTGGAGCCGTGATCGAGGCCACCGAGGCGAACTCGGCGTTGCCCTGCAGCGTCGTGTCAGTGCGCACGGCCTCGTACGAGGCGACCACATCGGCGGAGGTGAGCGCGGTTCCGCTGTGGAAGGTGATGCCCTCGTTCAGCGTGAACATGTAGGTGAGTCCGTCTTCGGAGACCTCGTAGTCGGACGCGAGCCGGGGTACGATCTCGTTCTCCTGCGTGCGGCTGACGAGACCCTCGTAGATGTTGTCGATCAGGATCTGCTCGAGCGCTGCGCCGCTGGTGCGACGGATATCGAGGTTCGTGGGCTCGAGGACGAGGCCCACCTGGAGCGTCGCGTCCGGGTCGGGCTCTCCCGCCGGCTCGGTGGTCTCAGGCTCTGCGGCACCTGCGCAGGCCGTGAGGACGATGGCGCTCGCCGCGATCGCGGAGATCAGCGCGAGTCGTCGCGTGCGTCGGAACATGGGTGGTTTCCTCTCGGTGCGGCAGTTGCTGTGTGCCGATGGATCGAGCCTAGGGATGTGTCGGGGTGGTGAGGGCGAAATGTGGAACGGGACGTCACATTCTGCGGGAAGCGAGGGTCGAGGAGATCAGCGACGCCAGCTCCGCGGGTGCGGTCTCCTGAACGTTGTGAGTGGCGTGGAAGGCGGTGACGCGAGCATGGGGCAGGCGCTCGGAGAACTCCTCCGCATCCGCCTCGCTCACGAAGCCGTCGATCGCGCGGACGAGTGTCACCGGAGCTGTCGTCTCCGAGAGATCCTGCCATCCGGTGGTGTGGAGCAGCGACGGCGCCGAGACATCGCCGGGGGCGTGGGCTGTCAGCGTCTGGGCGGCGAGGTGGGCGAAATGGTGCTTCCACTCGACACGTCCGTCGTCGCGCACGCGGGTGTTGAGGAAGACGCCGCGCTCGGTGTCGGATCGGGTGCCGCCGAACCCGAAAGAGATCGCGCGGTCGACGAGCTCGTCGCGGGTCTCGAAATCGGTGGGGCCGGCGTAGAACTCGCGCAGAGCAGCGGGGCCGGCAGAGGTGTCGATGCCAGGGGTGATGTCGACGACGATCAGCTCCGAGACGAGGTCGGGTCGAGCGGCGGCCAGCGCGGCGCCGGTGAGGCCGCCGAGTGACTGGCCGACGACCACCTGTGGGCCATCGGCCCAGGCATCGAGTGCAGCCGCGACATCGACCGCGAGCGTGCGAGGGGTGTAGTCGACATCGCTGCGCCAAGACGATTCGCCGTGCCCGGCGAGGTCGATCGCCAGCACCGGATGCTGCAGAGCGAGCACCGTGGTGTCCCATGTGTGGGCGTTGAGGCCGGCGCCGTGCAGCAGCGTGACGCGGGGTGTCTCTTCTCCGAACCGCAGCGCGCTCACGTGACGGCCGTCGGGGAGGGTCAGCGCCACGCGCCGGACAGATGGCACAGGGACTCCCATCGCCTGCGCCTGTGCGGGAAGATAACTGAACTCGCTGGTGTCGATCGCCACCTGCATATTCTCCTCTGTTTTCAGGGTCGTGCGGAAATGCGAACACACTGTGCCAACCGGGGTTGCGCTCGTGCCTGTCATAAAGCGAAGAACTGCAGGATATGAACTGCCATTCTGCATTCTTCTGCTGCGGCGGTGGCCTGCCGGAGCGAGTGCACAACGGAATATCATTGAGGCATGAGCGAGACGCGAGTGCACCTCTCCAAGACCGAGCCGGCGGCCTATCAGGCCCTTGACGCCTTCGCACGTACGGTCGGAGACATCTGCGCCGCGAACGGCATCGACGACAGGCTCAAGGAGATCGTGATGATCCACTCCTCGCAGCTGAACGGATGCAGCTACTGCACGCGTCTGCACGTCGACAGGGCGCTCAAGGCCGGCATCGATACGGACACGCTCATGCAGATCGCGACGTGGCGAGAGAGCGATGTCTTCAGTGACCGTGAGGAGGCGGCACTCGAGCTCGCCGAGGCTTTCACGTTCATCTCGGAGGAGGGCATCTCCGACGAGGTCTACAACCGCGTCGGGGGAGTCTTCACGGAGAAGGAGTACGCGGCGTTGAGCTGGGCCTGCATCTCGATCAACGCGTTCAACAGGGTCGTCATCGCCGGACGATACCCTGTTCCGCCGCGCGCCCCGCAGGCGCAGGCGTGAGCGTCCTCGACATCGACGGCGTCAACAATTTCCGCGACGTCGGCGGGCTGCCCGCGCAGGGCGGACGGATCCGCTCGGGAAGGCTGCTGCGGTCCGGCCAGCTCTCCGCCGCCACGACGGCGGGCGTGAACGAGGTTCGCCGTCGCGTATCGCACATCGTCGACCTCCGCGACGGCGAAGAGGTCGCCGCGGAGCCGACCGAGATCGAGGGGCCCGACACCACTCACCTTCCGCTCTTCCTCGGATCCGTGCGCTCGTTCTTCGAGACGGATACGAGCCTGGAAGACCTCTATCTCCATCTTCTCGAGGAGAGTGGAGAGAGGCTCGTCGCCGCCATCCGCATCATCGCGGCGGGAGAGCCGACCCTGGTCCACTGCACGGTGGGCAAGGACCGCACCGGGGTGACGGTCGCCCTTGCGCTCGCCGCAGTGGGTGCCGACCGTGAGGCGATCATCGAGGACTATGCGCTCACGGAGTCGCTGCTGCCGGCCGAGCGGTCGCATCGCATAGCCGCGTATCTGAGGTCGCAGCATCCGCAGGCGGTGCACGCGGTCGCGTTGGCCACGCAGTCGCCTGCACCCGTGATGAGAGCGCTTCTCGAGCAGGTGGACGAGCGGTGGGGTTCGGCCACCGAGTATCTCCGTGCACACGGCATGACGGATCAGGAGCTCGAGGATCTTCGCGAAGCGCTCGTGGAAGAAGTTCCCGAGCAAGGTTAGGCAACCCTTCACGTGCTGTATGCTGGATGCATCATGGAGACCTTCCTCGAGACCCGCAGCACGCGTGCTGAGCGCCGCGCCGCACGTCGTCGTGCTCACCACCTGGTGACGGCCGACGAGCACTCGCTGGCCGAGCTCGAGGTGTTCCTCACCACGCTGCCGCTCTGTGCATCGGGCCGGATCTTCATCGAGGTCGCTGACGCCTCGGACATCGGCATGATCGACGCGCCTGGCCGCATGACCGTCACGTGGCTCGCTCGAGCTCAGCGGTCGGGAGCCCCCGGAACCGGTCGCGCCTGCGCTCCGGGTGAGGCTCTCGCGCGAGCGACCTGCGCCTGGGCGGACGAGATGCTCTGCGACGACGAGCTCGAGACGCGCGTCACCCTTCTCGGCGGCTACCTCGGCACAGCCGACATCGTCGATCATCTGACCGGCACCCTCGACATCGAGCCCGCTCAGATCTACGCGCCCGAGCGGTTCGGACTTCTTCCCGTCGAGCGCTGAGGGCTCTGCCCGTCTGCGGCTGAGGGCTCTGCCCGTCTGCAGCTGAGGGCTCTGCCCGTCTGCAGCTGAGGGCTCTGCCCGTCTGCGACCCAGGTTGCGACCCAGGGCTGGGCGTCTACGGCTGAGCTCTGCTGCGACGGACGTAGTTGCCGTCCTCGAGCCCTGCCTCGATCTCGAAGCGGTTGCGCAGGGGATCTCGGCCCGCGAAGAGATAGAGCACCGGAAGCAGGATTCCGTAGCGCAGCCACTGCGCTTTGTGCACTGCTTCGTGCCTCAGCATCGCGTCGCTCGGTCGGGAGTCGCCGGTGAGGAAGCAGCCGCCCACGCAGACCCCACCGCGATTGAACGTCCAGTTCGGCATCCCCCGGAACACCCAGAGGCCTGCGCGTCGTTCTACGGGGCCGGTGCTCCACAACGAGCCCCAGATCCAGCCGACGGTCGTGCCCCACCAGTAGCCGAGCCGGCTGATCGGCGAGCGGAGCAGGAACGCGGGGATTCTTCGGTCGAGTCGTCGCCCTCGGGCCAGGGCGAGCTCGGCAGCGGGCCGCCAGTCAGCTGTCATGCGACGGCACCGACGAGGCGCAGCAGGGCGCCGAGGTCGTCCACCGCATCGGCGGGTGAGCGGGGCGCGAACCCGGCGATGGTCGCGCCGGCCAGCGGAACACGCGACCGCAGTGCGCGGATCGCGGCGCTCAGAGTCGCGGGCGCGAGTCCGAACGGGGCGGGGGAGGAGACGCCGGCGATCTCGGCGGGGTCGAGCACGTCGACATCGATGTGCACCCACACGCGCCGTGCGCCGGTCGCCTCGACCGCGTCGGCCAGCGCTTCGGGCGAGTCGAGATCCTGGACGGAGAGCTGTGTGAGGCCGTCGAGAGCCGTGACCTCGGAATCCTCGAGGTTGCGCATGCCCACCGTGACCACTCGGTCGCGAGGGATTCCGGGCGTGACGGCGAGCTGAGGCTCGCCGTCGCCCAGTACCGCCCGAAGCGCCATGCCCGAGAAGGCGCCGGAGGGCGACGTGTCGGGCGTATGCAGATCGGCGTGGGCGTCGCACCACACCACCGCGAGGTCGTCGGTCCCGCCGGGGAGAGCAGCCAGCGCGGCGACCGTCACGCTGCAATCGCCGCCGATGATCACCGTGTCGGCCGTCATGCTCTCGTGGACGAGCTCTCTGGTGCGCAGAAGCGCGCTGAGGCGGCGAACGCCCGTTCCCAGAGACTCACCCGCCTCGACAGGTACGTCGAGCACGGTGGTCGCCGCGCGCGGAAGATCACCGGCAATCGCCGAGGCGCCGTCGACGAGGAGCATCGCGCGGGCGGCGGGGGAGCCCTGCCACTGCGGGACGACGAGGAAACGCACCATGGGTGCCTCCAGCTGAGAAAGAGGAGCGGGTGCCTCGGATGCGAGGATCCGAGGCACCCGCAGGAGTATCAGGAGCCTTCGATGGCCTGGCGAGGAGCGGAGCCGCCCGCCTTCAGCTCGGCGAGGCGAGCCTCGACCTCGGTGAGCTCACCGAGATCCTCGAGGCTCTCGAACTGCGCGTCGAGGCTCGACGCCGCGAGTTCGATCTTGCCCTGTGCGAGAGCCTCCTGGCGGCGGACCTTGTCTTCGAAGCGGCCCAGCTCGCTGGTGGGGTCGAGGACGTTGATCGATGAGACCGCATCCTGCACCTTCGTCTGCGCCTCGGCGACCTTGGCGCGGGCGAGCAGCTCGCTGCGCTTGTTCTTCAGCTCGCCGAGCTTGTCCTTCATGCCGTTGAGGCCGGACTTCAGCTTGTCGACGATCTCGGTCTGCGCGGCGATCTGCGGCTCGGCGCCGGTCGCCTCGCGCTCGGCGCTGATCTGACGCTGAAGAGCGATCTTCGCGAGGTTGTCGAACTTGTCGGCGTCTGCGGCGTCGCCCTTGGTGCGCATCTCGTCGGCCTTGCGGCTGGCGGCGAGTGCCTTGTTGCCCCACTCGGTTGCCGCCTGGACGTCTTCCTCGTGGTCGCGCTCGAGCAGGCGCAGGTTGCCGATGGTCTCGGCGATGGCCGACTCGGCATCGGCGATGCTGTTCGTGTAGTCGCGAACGAGCTGGTCGATCATCTTCTGCGGGTCTTCCGCAGAGTCCAGGAGGGAGTTGATGTTCGCGCGGACGAGGGTCGAGATACGTCCGAAGATGGACTGCTTGGTCATGCGTGGTTCCTTTCAGAGGGTCGGACTCGATGTCTGGGGTCGATGTGTGTGCGGTTCAGAAGCGTCGCCCTCCCGAACGGCCGCTGCGGCCGCTGGAGCGGCTGGAGCGGCTGCCGCCGAAACCGGAGCTGCGGAATCCGCCGCCTCCGCTGGAGCGCCAGCTGCTGCTGCGGGAGGAGCGACCGCCGCCGCCGCCTCCGGAGAGCAGACCGCCGATGATGCCGCCGAGGATGTCCCCTCCGAGGCCGGAACCGCCGGAGCCGGAGAAGATGCTGCCACCCCCACCGCCCCAGCCGTTGTTCTGGTACCGGTTCGGGTTCATCGCCTCGACGTCGGCCTGCGCAGACGACGTGGCCTGACGGACGAGATCCACCGAACGGCCGGCTTCGGTGAGCGCTGCGTCGGGGTCCGTTGCGCGCAGGTTGAGAGCCTGGGTGAGGGAGGCTTCGGCCTGCGACAGCCGAGTTCGGGCGGTCGACCCGACCGTGCCGCGGCGCGTCTCGATGTACTCGCGGGTCGCGCGGATCTCGGAGCCGGCCTGGGTCAGCGTCTGCTCGAGCATCTGCTGCGTTCGGCGGGCGCGCTCGACGGCCTGCGTGCCCTGCGCGATCGCGGCATCGATCTGTGCGTTCGCCGCGGAGAGGGCGTCGAGCACCCGCTGGGGGCTGCGTGAGGCCCCAGTGAGACCGGTCTGGGCCTGCTCGAGCTGCTGGACGGTCGCTGCAGCGACCGAGGCGATCGCTCCGCCGGAGTCAGGCAGCTGCTGCGCGGCGGCGATGTCGGCCTGCAACTCGGCCACCAGGGCCTGTGCCTGCGTTTCGATGTTCGTCAGCTCGGCGCCGAGTGCGGTGATCGCCTGCGCCAGCTGAGCTGCCTGAGCTACCGACTGCTCGGCCGTGCGGATCGCGAAGGCCGCCTCGCCGGATCTGCCCGCGGCGATAGCCTCTGCTGCGGCTTCGATGGAACGGTCTGCGAGCAGCGCGCGCTCCTGGGCCTGCGCCGGGTTGTCGGCGACGGTCGACAGCGCCGCAGGGTCGTAGGTGTCGGCGAGAGCCGAGAGAGCGGAGGCCGCGCCGGCGAGGACGGGTGCGAGCGCTGCTCGCTCGCCCCTCACTCGTTCGAGCTCCTGCGGGGCGTTCTGCTCGAGCTTGCGAAGGGCGTCGAACGCCTCGGTGTTCTCGTCGAGGATGTCGTCGATCTCTTCGCAGATCTGGATGATGCGGATGTGCCAGGCGCGCCGGTCGTGGACGGTGTCCTCGATCTCGTCGTCGAGCTTCTGCTTGAGATCGAAAGCCTCCGACATCTTGGCCTTGGCGGTCTCGACGGCCCCTGTGAACGCCGCGGTGGCGGCTTCGCCGAACTGAGCGACGGCGAAGCCGAGTTCCTCCCGGCTCGAGGTGATCGCATCGTCGGCCTGCACGAGGGCAGCACCCGCCTGCGTCTGCACCTGCTCGTCGGTGAGAGTCGAGAACGGGTCGTTCGGATCGGGCTTCTCCGGCATCGCCCCGCGTCTGCGGATCTCGGCGTTCCGACGGGAGCGACGGACCAGCGCGATGCCGAGCCACACGATGAGGCCCAGCGCGATGACCGCGACCACGATCACCGTGGCTCGCAGAGCGCCTGCCCCGCCGTCGCCCTCGATCTCGTCGGCGGCGAGGACGATCATGCCCTCCCAGTCCTCCTGTGCGGCCAGACCCTGGATCTTGTCTTCCACCTCGTCGAGCTTGCTGTCGCTGAGCGGGCCGTCCGGCGCGGCCGAGATGTAATAGCTGCGTCCGTCCACCGCGATGGCGAGGAGATACTGCTCAGAGCCCAGGTTGTTGTTCTCTGCGACGGTGTCGGCCCATTGGGCGTTGTCGGACGGCGAGGTGAAGTCGTCGACGAGGACGACGAAGAGGTCGGAAGAGGAGTTGTCGCTGAGCGTCTGGAGCCGGGCCTCGACGGCATCCTCTTCACTGGCGCTGAGGGCGTCCGCGTCGTCGGTCACGTATCCCGAGTCGAGCGTGACCGGATCGGTCGCAGATGCGGCCGAGGCGGAGAACACCCCTGCGGCCGCTGCCGCGGTCAGTGCGGCCAGCGCCAGCCACCGTGTCTTCATCGTGTTCCCTCCGACCGGCAGCCGAGCCCCATGGCACGAGTCTATGCACTGAGGCCGACACGCGACAGCTTCCGAGCGGGGATAGCCGTTCGCCCTCAGCGGAGACACATACGCTGGATGGCATGGACGACAGGTACGGATCGGATGTGCTCGCAGCTGGTTGGCGGGAGCGCGCGGCGAAGCCGGTGCCGCAGGTCGCCGCCGAGCTCGATCTGGTCGTCGAGGTCGCGCAGGACGGATTCTGCGGAGCGGTCACGCGGGTGCAGGGCGGCAATGTCGAGCTCGAGGATCGGGTCGGGCGCAAGCGACTCTTCCCGCTCGGTGGCGGGTTCCTGATCGACGGATCGCCGGTGCGACTCACCCCTCCCGCGGCTAAGGAGCAGGGGCTCCGACGCACGGCATCCGGCTCCTTCGTGGCCGCCGATCAGCGGGCCAAGGTCGCGCTGCCCAGCCGCATCCTGGTGGAGGGCAAGCACGACGCCGAGCTCGTCGAGAAGGTGTGGGGCGCAGACCTGCGGGTCGAGGGCGTGGTCGTCGAGTTTCTGCAGGGAGTCGATCTCCTCGATGAGCTGCTCGCCGCAGAGCCGCCCAGCGCATCACGCCGCTACGGGGTTCTGGTGGATCATCTCGTGCCCGGTTCGAAGGAGTCCCGGCTCGCGGATGCCGTGGCCCGAGGTCCGCACGGGAAGCACGTGCGGATCGTCGGACATCCCTTCGTCGACGTCTGGCAGTGCGTCACCCCCAAGGCTCTGGGCATCACGAAATGGCCCGAGATCCCTCGAGGGACCGACTGGAAGACCGGAATCTGCCGGGCGTTCGGCTGGCCCTACGAGACGCAGGGCGACACCGGTCGGGCCTGGCAGCACATCCTGTCGAAGGTGCACACGTATCGCGACCTCGAGCCCGCGCTCCTCGGCCGTGTCGAGGAGCTGATCGACTTCGTGACCGCGCCCGCGCCCTGATCCGCTGTGTCTGTGGCGTCGATCGCCGCCGACTACCCTGGAAGAATGCCCGAACCACGCACCTTCCGTGACGAGCCGGTATCGTTCGTGCGCCGCAGCGGCCGGATGTCCGATGCGCAGGAGCGCGCGTTCGAAGAGCTCGGCCCGCACTACCTGCTCGACGTCCCTCGCGACGTCGCCTGGACCTCGGTGCACCCCGAGGCGCGCCTCGATCCGGTCGTCGAGTACGGACGCGATGCCGATCTGTTCGTCGAGATCGGATCGGGACAGGGGCACGCGATCGTCGCGGCGGCGTCGTCTCGCCCGAACGACGACTTCCTCGCGGTCGAGGTCTTCCGCGCAGGGCTCGCCAGGACGATGCTGGATGCCGACCGCGAGGCCGCTCGCAACATCCGCGTCGTCGAGGCGAATGCGCCAGAGGTGCTCTCGTCGTACCTTCCCGAGGCCGCCGCGGCGGAGGTCTGGATCTTCTTCCCCGATCCGTGGCACAAGAAGAAGCACACCAAACGGCGGCTCGTCCGCCAGGGGTTCGGCGACACCGCGGCCCGCGCGCTTCGAGACGGAGGTCTGCTCCGGCTCGCGACCGACTGGGAGGACTACGCGCTGCAGATGCGTGAAGTGCTGGACGCAGAGCCGCTGTTCGAGCGTGCTTTCGACGGCGAATGGGCGGAGCGGTTCGACGGACGCGTCATGACGGCCTTCGAGCGCAAGGGCATCGCCAAGGGGCGCGACATCCGCGATCTCGTGTATCGGCGGAAGTCGCGCGCGTGATCGACGCTCAGCGCACGTCGACGACGTGGCCCGCTGTCGTGCCTGCGCTGCTCGTGTGCCTCGCGGCACCGGCGTTCTTCGTGGTGCAGATCCCCTGGCTCGGCTGGGCGTTGCTCGCGCTCGGCGTCGGCGCGGCCTGGCTCGTCGAACGGCGCATGCCCTCGTCGCCGGATCAGATGGTGAGCGTCGGCACGCGGCGTGACAGCGCTCGCGTGATCGGAGTGAGCCGTCAGCCGTCGCTCACCCGCGATCTCTCGTTGATCGCACTGGGGATGCTGATCGTCAGCGTCATCCCGCTGGCGGCGGAGCTCGACAACCTCGCGATGCTGCGATTCACGCTGGCTCTCGGTGGCGCAGTCGCCGTGCCGTACATCGTCTCCCGCTTCGTCTTCCGAGACCGGGCGATCAGCTTCCCCTGGCGGACAGGGCAGCGATGGGGGCGACTGCAGTGGGGCTGGCTCGTCGCTGTCCTCGTGCTCGGCTGGCTGATCCTGCCGTTCTACTTCATCACCAGCGGCGTCTATCAGAACTGGCCCGTCGTCGACTCCCCGGACCTCATCGCGCGACTCTTCGTCGGGGTGGGAGCCGTCGGCATCTGGGATGAGCTGTTCTTCATCTGCACCGTCTTCGCACTGCTGCGCCGGCACTTTCCCGATGTCCTCGCCAACGTGCTGCAGATGATCGTGTTCGTCTCCTTCCTGTGGGAGCTCGGCTACCGCGAGTGGGGCCCCCTGCTGACGATCCCGTTCGCCCTCCTGCAGGGCTTCATCTTCGTGCGCACGCACTCGCTCGCATACGTCGTGACGGTCCACCTGCTGTTCGATGCGGTCGTGTTCGCCGTGCTCGTGCACGCGCACAATCCGGGGCTGCTGCCGATCTTCCTCATCTGACCGGACCGCGGGCCGATACGATCGAGTCATGCTCATCGTCGGACTCGTCCTCGCCGCGGCCGCCGCCGCGTTCCACGTCTTCATCTTCGCGCTCGAATCGCTCAAGTGGACCGAGCCCGAGACGAGGAAGATCTTCGGCGTCGCCAGCGAGGCGGATGCCATCACCATGAAGTCTCTCGCCTTCAACCAGGGCTTCTACAATCTGTTCCTGGCGCTCACCGCACTGCTCGGTGTCGGCTTCGTGATCATCGGCCTGACGACGGTCGGGCTGACTCTGGTCTTCGCCGGCACGGGAATGATGCTCGCCGCAGCGCTGGTGCTCGTGCTGTCGGACCGCACGAAGGTGCGTGCGGCCGCGATGCAGGGCACCCTGCCACTGCTCGCCGTGATCGCGACGTCGATCGGCGTCTCGATCGGCTGACCTCGGTGCGCTGATCGTCTTCGAAGGGTGACTTCCCGGGTGACACGGGCCACACTCGATGCATGAGCGACTGGGTTCTGCACGTGGACATGGACCAGTTCATCGCTGCGGTCGAGGTGCTGCGCAGACCCGAGCTGGCGGGGCTTCCCGTGATCGTCGGCGGCAGGGGCGACCCGACGGAGCGAGCGGTCGTGTCGACGGCATCGTACGAAGCACGCGAGTTCGGCATCGGATCGGGGATGCCGCTGAAGGTCGCGGCGCGCAAGGCCCCCGACAACGCGATCTTCCTGCCGGTCGACCACGAAGCCTACGAGTCGGCATCGACCGAGGTGATGTCGACGTTGCGCGCGCTGCCAGGGGTGGTGCTCGAGGTCATCGGCTGGGACGAATGCTTCCTCGGTGTCACGACGGACGACCCCGAGGGGATCGCAGGCATCGCTCAGAGTGCGGTGCTCGAGTCGACGTGCCTGCACTGCTCGGTCGGCATCGGCGACAACAGGGTGCGCGCCAAGATCGCCACCGAGTTCGGCAAGCCCCGCGGTGTGTTCCGGCTCACCGCCGAGAACTGGTTCGAGGTGATGGGCGACAAGCCCACGCGGGGCCTCTGGGGTGTGGGGCCGAAGGTGCAGAAGCGGCTCGCCGGCTATGACATCAGGACGGTCCGGGAGCTCGCCGACGCGGACGAGGGTCAGCTCATCGCGGAGTTCGGACCCCGGATGGGCGTCTGGTATCACGGCCTGGGGTCGGGTCTCGGACCTGCTGTCGTCGACAGCACCCCCTGGGTGGCGCGCAGCCACAGCCGGGAGACGACTTTTCAGGAGAACCTCACGACGACCGCGGAGGTGCAGTCGGCGCTGGTCGAGTTGGCAGGCCAGGCCTTCGACGATTGCGCCGCCGAAGGACGCCCGGTGGTCCGCGTGCACCTCAAGGTGCGGTACGCCCCGTTCGAGACGAAGACCTTCGGCCGCAAGCTGCCGGAACCGACGACCGAGCGCTCTGACGTCGTCGATGCGGCTCTCGCACTCGGTGCCACGATCGATCACGACCGGGAAGTGCGACTTCTCGGTGTGCGCGCCGAGATGACGATGCCGGAGGGCGGCGACGGGGCCGAGCGCACCCCCGTCAGAGGTCGAATCTGACGGGGGTGGTCACGCACAGGACGTTCAGAACTTCAAGAGGACCTTGCCCACGCGGCCCGCGGTGTTGCTCGCACGCACCGCGTCCGCGGCGTCTGCAGCGTCGAAGACGCCAGCCACCGGCAGCGTCAGGGTGCCGTCGCTGACCCGCTGGATGAGCTCGCCGAACAGGGCGCCGCGCGTGGCGGCATCCATCGTCTGGATGACCTTGCTGCCCCAGAAGCCCTTGACGGTGGCCTGCTTGAAGATGACGTCGCCGGACGCGATCTCCATCGTGGGGGAGTTCATGGCACCGAACGCGACGAGGGTTCCACCTTCGCCGAGGAGCGACAGCACGTCGCCCGCCGACGATCCGCCGACCGAGTCGATCCCGTAGGCGATGTGCGCTCCGCCGGTGATCTCGGCGACCTGCTCGCGCCAGCCGTCGTTCTCGGTGGAGACGACATTCTCGATGCCCTGTTCGCGGAGTTCGTCGACACCGGCCGCGCGGCGCACGAGGCCGATGACGTTCACGCCACGAGCAGCGCCGAGCTGGGCGAGCATGCGTCCGACCGCACCGTTCGCTGCGTTCTGGACGATCCAGTCACCCTTCTCGGCCCCCAGGAACTGCAGCAGGCTGATGGTGCTGAACGGCATCGAGACGAGCTGCGACGCGCTCTCGTCGCTGAGCGACTCCGGTACCGGGATGAGCCCCGCGGCATTCGCGACCACGTACTCGGCCCAGGCGCCGAAAGTGCCGCCCGTGGCGACACGCTGGCCGACGGTCAGGCTGTCGACGCCCTCGCCGAGAGCGTCGACGATGCCGAGGGCCTCTGTGCCGGATGCCGCCGGCAACTCGGGCTTGAAGCCGTACGTGCCGCGGATGGTCCACAGGTCATGGTTGTGGATCGGGGAGAGGACGATCCGCAGGCGAACCTGACCCGGGCCGGGCTCTGGGGTGGGGCGTTCGGTGACGGTCAGCACCTGTTCGGGATCGCCGAAAGTGTCGTGGGTGAGTGCGCGCATGGTGTCTCCTTGTGGGATCGGTCGTGGGGGATGTTCGGGGTGGATCAGTCGTCGGTGACGGTGATCTCGACGTCGATGTTGCCGCGGGTCGCGTTCGAATAGGGGCACACCTTGTGTGCGGCGTCCGCGAGTGCCTGCGCCTGCTCGTGAGGGAGGTCGGGGATGACGACCTCGAGCTGCACGGCGAGTCCGAAACCACCCTCGCCGTTGGATCCGATCTGCACGCGGGCCCCGACCGACGAGTCGGTGATCTTCACCTTCTGCGTGCGGGCGACGGACTGCAGCGCCGAGTGGAAGCACGCGGCGTAGCCGGCGGCGAACAGCTGCTCGGGGTTGGCCCCGTCGCCGCTGCCGCCCATCTCCTTCGGGATGGCGAGGTCGAGCTCGAGGTTGCCTTCGCTCGTGGCGACGCGGCCGGCGCGTCCGGCTCCGGTGGCGAGTGCTTCGGCGGTGTAGAGAGCGTCCATGGTGTGGATTCCTTCCTGGTTGTGGTCAGTCGGCGCGCGGTCCGCGCGCGGAGGGAGTGGCCGCAGTCTTCTGCAGCCGCTCGGTGAGCTGCTGCAGCTCGGCGATCAGACGGTGACGCTGGTCGTCGTCCTGCATGCCGGCGAGGGCTGCGATCGTGGTGTGGACCGGCGCGACCTCGGAGCGCAGCGCCGTGCCCGACTCGGTCAGCACGACCGTGACGACACGCTCATCGGCCGAGCTGCGGGCTCGACTCACGTAGCCCGCCTGCTCGAGGCGTCGGACGAGAGGGGAGAGGGTGCCCGAGTCGAGCTGCATCGCATCGCCCAGCGAGCCGATCGTCTGCTCGCCCTCCATCCAGAGGATCGCGAGCACGAGATACTGCGGGTAGGTGAGGCCCCACGGTGCGAGAAGAGCTCTGTACGCCTGCGTGGTCGCGCGCGCGGCGGAGTACAGCGAGAAGCACACCATCTCATCGGTCACGGCCATTCTTCAAGCATTGCACACGATTAGATTGTGCACAACCTAATTGCCCGCTGTCGCACGTCGAGACTTGCCGACGAGCCGACTCACAACAGCCCCGAGAGAGCCTTCTGCAGCTTGAGGGCGCCGATCACCAGGAGCAGTGCGGCGTTCATGATGTGGGTGTTGCCAGCCACCCATCGCCGAGCGGCGTCGAGCAACGGCTGCGACTTCTCGCCTTTGACGGCGACGTAGATCACCGGAACGGCGATCGGCAGCGTGCCGACGACGATGAAGGCCAGCGCGACCCAGACGGCATCACCACCGATCTGCGCCAACGAGATGTCGAGGGCGGCGATGATCGCGCATGAGGCATCGACCGGGTTGAGCACGAACAGCGCGAGACCGAGGAACCCGGTGCGCACAGGTCGGAAGGTCTCGACCGCATGCAGCCACCCCGGCAGCTGTGGAGCCGCTGCGACGACCTGCTGCGGAGACGACGCGGCGGCCATCTGGCGCACTCGCGCGGTGCCCTTGCGATACACCCACACGGCGGCACCCGCGAGGAACAGGCCGATGACCAGGCGGAGGATCGGCACCCACAGCGGAGGTGTGCGGAGCCCGTGCACCTCGAAGACGCCGAACAGCCAGAGTGCCAGGAAGAGTAGACCGGCGAGACCCACGACCCAGCCGATCAGGAAGGCGATGCCGTTCGCGCTCGCGCGCCGAGACAGCAGCACAGCCACGAGCGCCATGATCGCCAGCGGACTCAGCACGACGCCGAGCGCGACGGGGATGAGGGTGATCAGCAGCTCGCCCATTCCCGCCTCCTCCGTCATCGAGGATCTCCCTGCTCGCGATCCGAAGCGCTCCTCTCAGAGTGCACCGCAGGCGGCGTGAATGGTGCGTCTCTCATCCCATGCGGGTGAGGTGCCACCGCGAACGCCGACGTGGGAGCGCTCCTACCAGGCGACATGATGACTGAGAGAGACCCCTTGCCCGATATTCCGGTCGTCGCTATGTTGAGCGCATGGCCTCCCCCACGCGCCAGACTCGTCCCATACCCGCTGTGCGATTCCGCCCGCCGGAGCGACAACCGGGGGGCGTGCGCCGAGAGCGTGTGACAGACGCGCTGATCGAAGCGTCGACGGGAAGGCACCTCAGCGTCGTGAGCGCGCCGAGCGGGTACGGCAAGACCACCGCGGTCGCGGAGTGGGCATCGGGCAATGACGGTCTCGCCTGGCTCGCGCTCACCGCGGCGGATGCCGACGATGGCGTGCTGGCACAGGGGGTCGTGGATGCTCTGATCGTCGGCGGCGAGCGCGACGGTCGGCCTCTTGCGCTCACCCGTGGTCTCGCCGACCCGCTGCGCGCCTACGCCGAGATCTGCGACGGTCTCGACGCCGTCGATGGGATCGTGCATCTCGTCGTCGATGACGCCCAGCGAGCCGGCGAGCACTGGCGCGACGGTCTGCTGGGGATGCTGGCCGAACAGCCGCCCGACAACCTGCACCTCGTGCTGGTCGGCACGACCCTGCTCGAGATCACCCTGTCGCGCGAGCATCTGATGGACCCAGGGGCGTTCGTCGGCTCCGACACCCTCCGCTTCACCGCGCGCGAGATAGACCGACTCCGAGGGGTAGGCGGCACCGGGCTCGACGCAGAGAGCATCCTGGAGGAGACCCACGGGTGGCCGATCGCCGTGAAGCTCGTGACGATCGGCGGCGCCCGCCCGTCATCGGACGCGGCGACCGCGTCGGCGTTCCTGGGCGACTACGTGCGCGACCACGTGCTGAGCGCTCTGCCGCCAAGGACCGTGGAGTTCGTGCTCGACGCGGCCATCTGCCACGAGCTCACCCCCGAGCTCGCTGCCGCCGTCACCGAGCGTGCTGATGCCGTATCGATGCTCGACGAATGCGTCAGACTCGGGCTCTTCCTCGATCGGTTCGAGAGCCCGCAGGGCGTCGTCTACCGCTGGCACGGGTCGTTCGCGCGTCAGTGCGTCGACATCGCGCGGAAGGACCCGGCACGATACGCCGAACGCCACCGACGAGTTGCGCGCTTCCTGGAGAACATCGATCCGTTGGCGTCGGTCACCCACTCCCTGCGTGCGGGCGAGCCGATGCAGGCGAGGACCACCTTCATGCGGCAGTGGATGCGCCTCGTCATGGGAGCGTGCGCTGCAGAGGTCGAACGCGTCTCGACCGTGCTGATGGCTGACTTCCCGGACGACGCTGAGATCCTCGCGGTACGAGCCTGCGCGACGGACGTGCTGGGCGAGCACCACCTCGCCCGTCAGCTCCTCGACCGCGCCGAGGCAGCGCACTCGCGGGCGGGCGGAGGATGCTCGACGACGCTCGCGATCGCGCAGCTCTTCGTCGCCGATGATCGCGAGCACGCGATGGCGGCCAGCACCACTCTTCGCTCGCTCCTGACGACATCCGACGCACTCATGAGCGATCGGGCGGCGGTCAACTACCTGATCGGCTGGTCGGAGATCCGCTATCCCACCAACCCGACCCTGCCCACCGAGTACTTCTCGGCCGCGGCCAGGGAGATCGAGGCATCGGGTGACGTGGGTCTGTGGAAGCGAGCGCTCGGACACCTCGCGTTCGGACACACGTGGGCGGGGCGCTTCACTGACGCCACGTCCACGCTCGCACGGATCACCGCGCCCGGCCCCGCTCTGCCGTCCGGCACCGGATACGCGGGCGGCAGCACCGCGGCGGCGGCAGGATTGGTCTCGTACTGGGCGGGAGAGCCCGACGACGCCGTGCGGCAGTTCGAATCCGTGCTGCTCAGCAGCGGTCATGATCCGTCGTTCACCGCGATCGCCCGCATGATGCTGGCGTATTCCGCGGCTGAGGGGGCAGACACCGCCGCGTGCCGGCGGGCGGCGATCGGCATCCAGGAGATCCCGCTCGAGATGCTGCACGGCGTCGCCTGGCCGGTGTTCCGTGAATCTGCGATCGCCGTGCTCGAGGAGGCCGTGGGCAACGGCGAAAGAGCGCTGCGGATCGCGCGGCGACATCTGCCGATCCCCGACCTGCCGATCATCGGAGTCGCGCTCGCCGGAGTGCTCCGGAGGGGAGGCGACTACTCGGCGGCACTGGAGATGCTGCGGGCGATGCGTATCTTCGCCGAGGTGTCGTACGTCAAGTCATCCACCCTGATCACGGCCGCCGTGATGCGCCGTCACGTGGGCGACCACGACAAGGCGCACGACCTGTGCGAGGCCGCGATCGCGGTCGCGGCCGGCGAGAACGTGCGTCTGCCCTTCGGTCACCGCGAGACGGCCGTGCGTCGGCTCTTGAGCGAGCATGTGCACCACGGCACCGAGTTCGAGGACTTCATCGGCCGCTGCCTCGCCTCGGACGCCGCCGGTTCGCTCTCGGAGGCTCTGTCGGGTCGCGAGAAAGACGTGTTCCGCCAGCTGCAGACCTCTCGGACCCTGCCCGAGATCGCACGTGCCCTGTCGCTGTCGATCAACACGGTCAAGACGCACCAGCGCTCGATCTACCGCAAACTGGGAGTCTCGTCGCGGCGAGAGGCCGTCCGCACCACGTTGTGAACGCGCTGCGGGTCCGTTCGCCGTCGAGGCTCCTCACAACCGGCGACGAGCGCGATCCCACACGGCGTTGGCCCGCGGTGCAGATACGGCGAAGGTGTCGATCAGAGGGTGCCCGAGGCGTGCGAGGTCTGAGGCGAGCCGGTCGAACCACATCGGCTCGACCAGCACGACGGCCGCCCAGGCGCCGAGGGGAAGCTCCATCGCGATGCGACGGGCGTCGTCGGTGCCGACGAGACCGCGCACCTGGAGCGACAGCCCCGCGAGGGCGAATTCCGCCTCGTCGACCTCGGTCAGGTCGTAGCCTCTCTCGCTGCGCCGATGCACGAGGAAGAAGTCCAGGAGGTGAAGAGTGCTGCCCTCGACCTGCCGCAGCAAGGACTCGAGCAGCGCAGGAGTGGGGCGGTCGGACCCGATTCTCACGACGAGGATCTGCACAGCCCCCAGTTCGCGAGGCATTCGCCCGTCCGCCCCAGTCCTCGGCATCAGGCCAGGGCCCGGGCCTTGATGGCGGCGAACTCGGCATCCGTGATCGTGCCGGAGGCCAGGAGCTTCGCTGCCTTATCGATCTCATCGCTCGGACTGCTGCCGGCCACGCTGCGGATGTAGCTGTCTGCCGCGTGCTGCTGCGCCTGCATGGTCGAGATGTTCCGCTCGGCCATGCCCGGGCCGCGGGCGATCAGGTACACCAGCGCGGTGAGGAAGGGAACGAAGATGAGGAAGATGATCCACAGCGCTTTCAGCCATCCGTTCATCGCGTGGTCGCGGAAGAGATCGGCGACGATGTTGAAGAGCACCATCAGGTAGGAGATGAATACGAAAGCCCAGAAGAACCACCAGATGATGGCCCAGAAGCTATCCCATATGGACACAGCAGACTCCTCTCGTTGCGTTTCTGTCACTGGCGATAGTGGCACCGTGGATCGTCGAATTCGCCGCCGCCTCACCCTGAGGGGGCGAGCTGCCGTCCGGGGCACGCGACGTCGCTCGATACAGTCCCCTCATGGACGAGACGAGCTCGCTGGATCCATCGACGGATCAGCCGCCTCCCTCGCGGTGGGGGAACCTATGGCGCGTCCTGCCCGCTCATCCGCTTCGGTCCGGTTTCGTCGTGACTCTCGGGGTGCTCCTCGCGCTCGCGCTCGCGGCGACGATCGCAGGGATCTCGACGGTGTTGATGTCGATCTTCCTGGGTGCCTTCCTCGCCCTCGGCCTCGACCCCGCGGTGCGGGCACTCGAACGACGAGGCGTGAGTCGGCCGGCCGGCGTCGCCATCGTCGCCGTCGCATTTCTTCTCCTCGTCGTCGGAATCCTCCTCCTCGTCGTACCGGCGACCGTTCGCCAGCTCGCAGCGGTGGTGGTGAACGCCCCGGAGACGATCGATTCGATGCAGCAGAGCCAGTGGTATCGAGACCTCGAGCAGAACCTCGGTGTCGATCTGTCGGCGGTCATCGCTGACGGGCTCTCGTCGCTCACGACCCTGTCGTCGTTCCTGACGATCTCGGGCGGGGTTCTCAAAGCGGGTTTCGGCGTCATCGGCGCCGTCTCGAGCTTCGTGATGGTGTCGGTGCTCACTCTCTACTTCGTCGCGTCACTGGAGACCATCAAGGCGACGGCGGCGCAGCTCGTCCCGGCCTATCGACGAGCGAGCTTCTCGCGCCTCCTCGACGAGGTGACGTCGTCGGTCGGCGGCGTGGTGGCCGGAGGCGTGACTCTCTCGGCCATCAATGCGGCCGTGGTGCTCGTTCTTCAGCTCGCGGTCGGGTCACCCGCGCCCGTGGTGTTGGCCATCGTGGCGTTCTTCGTCACCCTCGTGCCGATGATCGGGTCGCTGGTGTTCATCGTGATCGGCGGGGTCGCCACCCTCTTCGTGAGCCCGACGGCCGCCCTGGTGTTCGTCGTCGCGTACTTCGTGTACATCCAGATCGAGGCGTACATCGTCACGCCGAGAGTGATGGGTCGCGCAGCGGCGGTGCCGAGCGTGCTCGTGATCATCGGCGCGATGGTCGGCGCGACTCTTCTCGGTCTGCTGGGAGCTCTCGTCGCCATCCCGATCACGGCGTCGATCCTGATCATCGTCCGCCAGGTGTGGATACCGCGTCAGGACCGCGAGACGACGCCGCCGCTGGGGTGAGCAGCCCCTTCACCCCCTTGGGGTGAGCGAGGGACCACAGTCTCACGTCGCCGCTGTCACCATGGGCACGTCGCCCCGCATCGAGGGCGCGAGTGCGGAGGTGACGCAGTGCAGAGACCGCTCGTCGGCGTCACCCGGCATAACCTCGTGCGCGAGTTGCTCGCCGGGGTCACCCTCCTCGCGATCGCGATCCCGTTGAACATCGGATACGCGCAGATCGCGGGACTGCCCCCGACCGCCGGGCTGTATGCCCTCGTCATCCCGACGATCGTCTACGTGCTCGTCGTGTCGTCTCGGCAGGTCGTCGCCTCACCGGATGCCGCTGCAGCAGCGCTCGTCGCGTCCTCGATCGGGGGGCTCGCGGCCGCCGGATCCGAAGACTACGCCACCATGGCTCTCGCTCAGGCGATCATCTGCGGCGTGATGTTCGTCCTTCTTGCGGTGTTCAAACTGGGCTTCCTCGCCAACTTCCTCTCGAAGCCGATCCTCGTCGGCTTCGTGGGAGGCCTCGCCCTCGACATCCTCGTCTCGCAGATCGCGAAGATGCTCGGCGTCTCGATCGACTCCGGAGGAGAGTTCGTCGACAAGGTCGCCGGCCTCGTCACCGGTATCGGCACTACGAATCCGTGGTCCCTCGCGATCTCCGTGGCGTCCGTCGCAGTGCTGATCCTGGGTCGCCGGCTGCTCAGCGTCGTGCCCTGGGCGCTCGTCGTCATGGTGGCCGCGACCGTTCTGGTGCTCGGCACCGGCCTCGCCGAACGCGGCGTCGCCGTGCTCGGCGAAGTGCCGGCGGGCGCCCCCACGCTCACCTGGCCCATGCTCGACTGGCAGACATGGCTGCTGCTCGTGCCTTCGGCGATGGCTCTGACTCTGGTGACCACGGCTGAGGGCCTGCTCGTCTCCCGCTCCTACGGTGAGAAGCGGCATTACCGCACGTCGCCGAACCGCGACCTCCTCGCCTTCGGTGTCGCGAACGTCGCCGCCGGCGCGCAGGGCAGCTTCGCCGTCGGGTCGTCGACGAGTCGCACCGCGGCGATGGACCAGTCCGGCTCGCGCACGCAGCTGCCCTCGCTCGTGCTCGCGGCCGGGACGCTGCTGCTCCTGCTCTTCGGCACCGGGCTTCTCGAGGACATTCCGTCGCCGGCGATCGGGGCGATCGTCGGAGTCGCGATCCTCCCGCTGCTGGGCATCAAGGAGTTCGCCGCTCTGTGGCGGATCGATCGGTTCGAGTTCGCCATCGGCGCGGTCTGCTTCCTCGTCACGCTCTTCATCGGTTCGATTCCCGGCATCCTCATCGCCTTCGTGCTCGCACTCATCAACCTGGCACGGCGCGCCTCGAGCCCGGCGATCGATGTGCTCGCCGACGACGACCGTCCAGCGGCGTCGCTCCTGGACGCGGCGCAGCCCGGCGCGATGACCGCGCCGGGGATCATCGTCGTGCGCATGGCAGCACCCCTGTTCTTCGCGAACGCGGACGCCTTCGCCACCGCGGTGCGCTCGGCCGTCGAGGCACCAGGACCCGCGGCCGTGCGACACCTCGTCATCGACATGGAGGCGGTGACCGACGCTGACGTGACCGCAGCGGAATCCTTCGAGAGCCTGATGGACTCGATGCGATCCCGCGACGTCACCGTCTCGTTCAGTCGTCTGCGCGTCTCTGCTGAGGGGCGGCTGAAGAGACTGGGAATCCTCGAGGGCCAGCGGGTCTTCGAGACGAATCGTGCGGCGATCGAGCAGCTCCGCGAACCCGCACCGTCAGAGAGAGGAACACGAGATGAATGATTTCCGCTACGGACCCGTGGAGTACTACCTCGTCGGGTTCGAGGGGAGGCATCCGGACCCGAGCATCTTCGGTGCACTGGACGACCTCGTCGGCACAGGGACGGTGCGGTTGCTCGACATCGTCGTACTGGCCAAATCCGATGAGGGTGAGATCGAGATCTTCGACCTCGAAGACGGCGATCTTCCCGGTCTCGACGCACTCGAGCCGCTCGCAGCCGGGCTGGCCGGTGATGAGGACATCGAGATGCTCGCCGAGGCCGTGCCTCCGGGGAGCTCGGCCGCCATCGTCGTTCTCGAACTCGCCTTCGCGCGGACGCTCGCCGAGAGCCTCGCACGAGCGGGGGGAGAGGTGCTGCGGACAGACCGCGTGCCCGCCCCCGTGGTCAACGCCATGATGGACATCCTCGAGCAGGAAGGAGAGTGACATGCCTCTGAGGAGATTCGGCCGTCCGGGATTGATCGGACTCGCCGCAAGAACAGCAGTCGTCGCAGGCACCGCATCCGCGGTGTCCGGGGCATCGATGCGCAATCAGCAGAGAAGGGCAGAAGGGCAGCGCGAGCAGGAGCAGTACGAGGCCGCGCAGCAGCAGGCGCAGATCGATGCGGCAGCGCAGGCTGCCGCGGCTCAGTATGCGCCGGCGACGCCGGCACCGGCGCCCGTCGCACCGGCGGCAGGGGACGACATGATCGCCAAGCTGCAGCAGCTGGCATCGCTTCGCGACTCCGGGGTGCTGTCGGACGACGAGTTCGCTGCGGCGAAGCAGAAGCTGCTGAGCTGATCGGCGGAACCGTCGATGAGAGAGAAGGAGGAGTGCGATGGGTGAGGTGATCGGGCAACTTCTTCCGCTCGCCGTCGGCATCGCGATCAGCCCGCTTCCCGTGATCGCGGGGATACTCATGCTGATGTCGCCGCGAGCGCGGTCGACGGGCGTCGGATTCCTCGTCGGGTGGCTCGGCGGCATCGTGATCGTGGCGGTGCTGTTCGCCTTCCTCTCATCGGTCCTGCCGGAGCAGTCGGACGACGGCGCCACTCCCGTCCTCGGCATCGTGCAGCTCGCCCTCGGTGTGCTCATGCTGCTCATGGCCGTGCGGCAGTGGCGTGGCAGGCCGAAGCCGGGGTCAGCGGTCGAGATGCCGAAGTGGATGCGTCAGATCGACGGAATGTCATTCGTCGCTGCCCTCGGGCTCGGCCTCCTGCTTGCGGCGCTGAATCCCAAGAATCTGCTGCTCGGGGCGAGCGCGGGCGTCAGCCTCGGGAGTGCGTCGCTCGACGTGGGGGCGGCGGCTGTCGTGATCGCCGTCTACACGGTGATCGCCGGCTCGACGGTGCTCGTGCCGGTGGTGGGATTCCTCATCGCAGCGGACTCGCTCAGAGCGCCGTTGGGCAGACTGCGCGACTGGCTCCAGGTCGAGAATGCGGTCATCATGACCGTTCTCCTCATCGTGCTGGGCGTGGTGATCATCGGAAAGGGCATCGCCGCGTTCGGCTGAGCGATGCGAGACGGAGGGAACTCGAATGAGTGAGCTGGATGCGCTGCGCGAACGTGTGGTCGCCCTCGAACGCGAGAACGACGAACTACGCACGCCGAAGAGACGACGGATCCGAGGCAGGAGCGTCATCGGTGCTGTCCTCCTCGTGCTTGCGGTCGTCCTCGCCCCCGTCGCGGCGATGGGGACCTGGGCGCGACTGCAGCTCGTCGAGACCGAGAGCTTCGTCGCGACGTTCGCGCCGCTCGCCTCCGACCCAGATGTGCAGGACTTCGTCGCCGAACAGGTGAGCGCGGCGATCGACGAACAGGTCGACGTCTCCGCGGTCGTCGGAGAGGTGTTCGACGGCATCCGGTCGCTGGGGCTCCCGCCGCGCGCGGATACGGCGCTCACGCTTCTCGAGGGACCCGCGGCTGACGGTGCGATCTCTCTGATCGACGGTGTGGTGCACGATGTGGTGCGTTCCGAGCAGTTCGCAGACATCTGGACCCAGTCACTGCGGTTCACGCATGACCGCGCTACCGCGATCCTGCAGAACGCCCCGGGGACGGCGGTGCAGCTCAGCGACGACGGGGCGGTCACGATCGAGCTCGGCGTCGTGATCGAACGTGTCAAGCAGGCGATGTCCGAACGCGGGATCGGTCTCGCCGACGTCATCCCCGAGATCGACAGGTCGATTCCGATCGCTCAGGCCGACTCTCTGGCGCTGGTGCGCACGGTCTACCAGGTCGCCGACATCGGGGGTTTCTGGTTGCCGTGGCTCGTCGTCGCACTCGTCGTCGCAGGGGTGCTGCTGATGCGTGATCGACCGCGGGCAGTGCTCTGGTCGAGCGCGGCGATCGCTCTCGTCTTCCTCCTCCTGTCGGCGGGGTTGGGCATCGGCAGGGGCGTCTTCCTCAGGGCAGTGAGCCCGGAGATCATGTCCGCCGCCGCCGCGACCGCACTGTTCGAGCAGCTGACCTCGCTGCTGGCCGGCACGATCGCCGCGATCGCGTTGATCGGCGTGCTCGCGGCGATGTGGGCCTGGCTCGCCGGATCGAGTCGCGCGGCCGCCGGGTTCAGAGGCCTCGTCGACAGCGGATTCTCCGCCGTGCGAGGTGCGGCAGAGCGCAGGGGTCTCACGACGGGTGCCTTCGGCCGGGGAATCGACCGATTCCGGGGACCGATCTTCATCGCCGCGGTCGTGGTGGTGACGGTGCTGCTGATCGCTTCTCGGCCCGTCTCGTTCGGATCGGTCATCGGGGCCGGTGTCGGTCTGCTCGTCGTCGCGGTCCTGGTTGAGCTGCTCCGCAGGCCCTCGGAGCCGAAGGAGATGGATGTGGACCCGTCGGCAGACGCAGCGACGTCGACAGCGCAGGACCCGGTATCGGCACCTGACGCGGTGAGTTAGAGCGGATCCGCCGCGACCAGGGGAGGGCCGCCGGGATCGGAGGTGATCACCGCGTCGAGGTCCGCGCTCTCCAGCGCTGCGGACAGGCGAATCACCGCAGCGGAGGCCACGGACGAACGGTGCAGCGGGTGGTGCCAGAAGCGCACTGCGAGCATCCACCGGTTCGGCGACACCGACTGCACGAGCACGGAGACGTGCTCGCGGGAGTGCACCCCTTCGACGCTCGCGGTGGTCTCGGTCAGCAGCGTGATCACGTCGCTCAGATCGTGTGCCGAGGTTCGTGCGATCCGCACCTGAATCATGCTCCGCCGGGATCCGTGGCGGGAGTCGTTGATCAGGACTGCGGAAAGCAGGCCGGCGTTGGGAACGTGCACGGTCAGGCCGTCGGACGAACTCAGGATGACGGAACGTCCGGTGAGTTCGACGACGACGCCTCGCACCGGACCATCCGGGCCGTCGACGCAGATCTCCTCGCCGAGCCGCAGGGACTGACGCGACTGGATCAGCACTCCGGCCGCGAAGTTGTCGGCCACACCTCTGAGGACGAGGACGAGCACCACCGTGGCGATAGCAGTCATGGCCAGCAGGGGTTGGATGTTCGCTCCGAGGAAGGCGAGGCCGATGCCGATCCCGACGAGCAGCAGCATGTACTGCGTGATCCGGGCGGCGAGGTGCGCGACCGAATCGGTGATGCCCGGGGTGCGCAGGGCGAGCTTCAGCACGCCCGTCCGTGCGAAATGCGAGGCCACCCAGCCCACGACGAATGACAGGATCGCCAGGACGACCTGCGCGGTCGTGATGCCTGCCGGGAAGAAGTCGTCGACGCTCATGGTCGCGCTCGGTGCGCGGTCGACGCGCTGGTCTGCCGGCTCATGCGCCCAGATTGCCCGATTCGGCGGCGTCAGGCGCGCGTCGGTCACCCCAGGCGGGTGAGAGTGCGTGCACGTGGCGCGCGATCCGCGTCGACAATGGGCCCATGACCGACGGATCCACACCAGACAGAACCCGCTCCAGGCAGGTCCTCGACATCGTCACGGTCGTCCTCCTGTCTGTCACCGCGGTGATCACCGCGTGGTGCGGATTCGAGGCGTCGAAGTGGGGCGGCGAGATGTCGATCGCCTTCAGTCAGGCTTCGAGTGCGCGCGTGCAGGCGGCCTCGGCGGAGTCGACCGCGCAGGCCGCCCGCCAGTACGACCTCACCATTTACACCGAATGGGTGCTCGCCGAGGCTGATGGCAGACAGGAGCTGGTGCGTTTCATCGAGGCGCGGTTCACCCCCGAGTTCGCGATCGCGTTCGACGCATGGGTCGCGGAGGACAGGGGCTCGCGGGGGCCCTTCGCGATGGAGGAGTACGTCCCTCCCGGAGCCGTCGAGGCTGCGGAGCTGAACGCCCGTGCCGATGCGAAGTTCGATGAGGCGCTCGTCAACAACCAGAGAGGCGACGATTACTCGCTGCTCACCGTGCTGTTCGCGCTCGTGCTGTTCTTCGCCGCTCTCTCGCAGCATCAGAGCGCTGAATGGCGTCGCCGGACGTTCCTGGCACTCAGCGCAGTTCTCGCTGTCGTCGGCGTCGTGATCGTGCTGACATTCCCGATCAAGATCTGAGATCGGATGCTCGTCGCATGGCAGAGGTGAACCTGCGTCAGCGGTGGCTGCGCTATCGGCGTCGGTTCGGTTCGCGACGCACCGTCGTCGGCGATCTCAAAGCCGGCATCGTGCTCGGCGTCGAGAGCGTTCCCGACGGGCTCGCGTCCGGCTTGCTGGCCGGGGTGAACCCGGTGATGGGCTTGAACGCGTACATCGTGGGAACGTTCGCCGGGGCACTCGCCACAGGCTCCGTGTTCATGTCGGTACAAGCGACGGGGGCGATGGCGGTGATCATCGCCGATGTCCCTGAGGTGCACGGCGAAGACGGCATGGCCGCGATGGCGATGCTGACGGTCATGACCGGCGTCCTGATGCTCGGCCTCGGCATCGCGCGGCTCGGCAGTCTGGTGCGGTTCATTCCGACCGCGGTGCTGATCGGGTTCGTGAACGCGGTCGCTGTGAACATCGTGCTCAGTCAGTTCGAGAACTTCACGGGGTTCGACAGCGATGCCGACGACCGGCTGCTGCGGGTCGTCGACATCTTCGTGAATCTGCTGCACATCAGCTGGTGGTCCGTGCTCGTCGGCACGATCACGATCATGCTGATCCTCCTGCTCGAGCGGACTCCGCTCGGCGCCCTGTCGATGGTCGTCGCGATCGTCGTCGGATCCGTGCTCGCCGTCGTGCTGCCGGCCGACGCGGTCGCGACCATCCGAGACGTGGCGGATGCGGGGCGCAGTCTTCCCTCGATCTCCCTGCCTGACCTGTCGACATTCTTCGTCCTCATCGTGCCTGCGCTGTCGCTCGCTCTGGTCGGACTCGTGCAGGGCGCCGCGATCTCGGGATCCATCCCGAATCCGGATGGACGGTACCCCGATGCGTCGACCGACTTCCGCGGACAGGGGATCGCGAACATCGCCACAGGCATGCTGCAGGGCATCCCCGTGGGCGGGTCGATGTCGGCGACGGCCCTCGCACGCGCCGCCGGTGCCCGCAGCGCGACAGCGAACCTCGTCGCGGCGGTCGTCATGATCGTCAGCGTGCTGCTCTTCGGACCTCTGATCGGCTACATTGCGATGCCCGCTCTCGCCGCTCTGCTCATCCTGGTCGGGGTGCGAACCGTCAAGCCACGGCAGATCGTGATGGTCTTCAAGACGGGGGCCGTGCAGATCGCCGTCTTCCTCGTCACGTTCGCGCTGACCCTCCTCATCCCGTTGCAGTACGCGGTGATCGCCGGTGTGGGGTTGGCGATCGTGCTGCAGATCGCGCGCCAGTCGAATCGGGTGCGGGTGCGTCGGTGGGTCTTCGACGCACCGGGCGGGCGCCCCATCGAGCAAGATCCGCCCACGACGGTCGAATCGGGCGCGACCGTCGTGCTCACTCCATACGGAAGCCTGTTCTTCGCGTCTGCGCCCTCATTCCGGCAGCAGCTGCCCGACCCCGAGGATGATGCGGCCGACTCCTTCGTGATCATCCGGCTGCGGGGCACGGATGAACTCGGCGTGACGTTCCTCACGATGATCCGCACCTACGCGCAGGAGCTCAGGGCGGCTGGAGGAACGCTGATGGTCGCCGGTGTCGGGCAGCGAGTGCATACACAGCTCGCGTCCACGGGGGTGCGCGCCGTCGTGGGAGAGGAGAACGTCTTCGTCGAGCAGCCTCGTCTCGGTGACGCGCTGCAGAATGCGCTGGCAGAGGTGACGCGAAGGCGGCTCGGCGACGGATGACTCGGGTCACCCTTCGTGGGTGACGGCTGTGGGTGCTGTGCGGGATGGCGTGGTTACTCTGCACGTGACGGGTCGGTTCCCGCGGCGTGACGAAGGAGAGATGATATCGGAATTCAACGCGGACTTCTCAGGCAAGATCACACTGGATGTCCGAGATTCGGTGCCCGACTGGTCGCCGTATGAGCTTCCTGTGGCCCCGGAGGGGGCACCGAACGTGCTGGTCGTTCTCTACGACGACACCGGGCTCGCTTCGTGGTCGCCGTATGGCGGCCGCATCAACATGCCGACGATGGATCGACTCGCGCAGTCGGGCCTCACCTACACACAGTGGCACACCACATCGCTGTGCTCGCCGACGCGCTCGACGATGCTCACCGGTCGCAACCACCACGTCAACCGCGCCGGCGTCATCATGGAGGGAACGAACGGTTTCCCCGGGTTCGCGGGCCGGCTCCCCGCCGAGTGCGCCACGGTAGGTCAGGTCCTGCAGCAGAACGGATACTCGACGTTCTGGGTGGGCAAGAACCACAACGTGCCGGAGGAGGACGTCGCCCCGGGCGGGAACCGCTCGATGTGGCCGCTCCAGCTGGGCTTCGACCGCTTCTACGGATTCCTCGGCGGCGAGACGAACAACTGGTATCCCGACCTCGTCGAGGACAATCACTTCGTCGAGGCGCCGGCGACTCCGGAGGAGGGCTACCACCTCTCGAAGGATCTGGCCGATCAGGCGCTGCGGATGATCCGCAATCAGCAGTCGTCGAACCCGTCGAAGCCCTGGTACATGTGGTTCTGCCCCGGTGCCAACCACGCGCCGCACCATGCCCCCCAGGAGTACATCGACAAGTACAAAGGGGTGTTCGACGACGGCTATGACGCATATCGCGAGTGGGTTCTCGCTCGGATGATCGAGAAGGGCGTGGTCCCCGAAGGCACCGCCCTCACCCCGATCAACCCGCTGCCGGACGACGTGGCGAACCCCGCCGACGAGGTGCGTCCGTGGAACGAGCTCAACGACGACGAAAAACGTCTGTTCGCGAAGTTCGCCGAGGTGTTCGCGGGATTCTCCGAGTACACCGACGCGCAGGTCGGACGCATCATCGACTATCTGGAGGAGAGCGATCAGCTGGAGAACACGCTGGTCTTCTACTGCGCCGACAACGGCGCGTCAGGGGAGGGATCGCCCAACGGCTCGGTCAACGAGAACAAGTTCTTCAACGGGTATCCCGACGACCTCGCCGAGAACCTGGCGATGCTCGATCGCCTCGGCTCCGCCGACACCTACAACCACTATCCGACGGGGTGGGCGGTGGCGTTCTCGACACCGTTCCAGATGTTCAAGCGCTACTCGCAGTTCGCCGGCGGGACCTGCGACCCGATGGTCATCCACTGGCCGAAGGGAATCCGGGCGCAGGGAGAGCTGCGCCATCAGTACCACCACTCGGTCGATGTCGTCGCCACAGTGCTCGACGTGGTCGGCATCGAGATGCCGGAGACGTTCCGGGGCGTGCAGCAGCATCCGCTCGACGGAGTGTCGATGAAGTACAGCTTCGATGCTGCGCCGGATGCGGCCACCGAGAAGAAGACGCAGTACTACGCGATGCTGGGCACCCGGGGGATCTGGAAGGACGGCTGGAAGGCGGCAGCCGTGCACGCGCCGCTCACCGGCAGAGGGCACTTCGAGGACGACGTGTGGGAGCTCTACAACGTCGACACCGATCGGTCGGAGTCGAACGATCTCGCCGCGAGCGAACCCGAGAAGCTGCAGGAGCTCATCGCCGCGTGGTTCGAGGAGGCCGACGCCAACTTCGTCCTTCCGTTGGACGACCGATCCGCGAGAGAGCAGCTCACGATCGATCGGCCTCAGGCCGAGAAGCCGCGCGAGCGCTACGTCTACTACCCCGACACTGCGGCTGTGCCCGAGAGCGTCGCAGTCAACGTGCGAGGGCGCTCGTACAAGATCATCGCCGATGTCGTGCTCGATGAAGGTGCGCAGGGGGTGCTGTTCGCCCACGGATCGAGATTCGGCGGGCACTCCCTGTTCATCAAGGACAGCCGCCTGACGTATGTCTACAACTTCCTCGGCATCCCGCCGGAGCAGACGTTCACCTCCGACGAGCTGACTCCTGGACCGCACACGCTCGGCGTCGAATTCGTGCGGGAGGGAGCCGGCGAGCATGGAGAGTCGATCGGCACCGCAACACTCTACGTCGACGACCAAGCCGTGGCCTCTGGACCGATGCGCGCCCAGATCGGCAAGTTCACACTGTGTGGCGACGGTCTCTGCATCGGATGGGACAGTGCCGATCCGGTGAGCAGCCAATACGGGGTGCCGTTCCCGTTCAGCGGCGGCAAGCTGTCGGTGTCGGCGTCGATGTGAGTGCCGAGCAGTATCTCGACCTCGAACTCGAGGCCGCAGCGATGCTGTCACGCGAGTAGCGCTGGAGGCGTTCACCGCTCTTCTGTCGCGGTGAACGCCTCCTCGACGCTCGCGTGCGCGCGGCCCTCCGTGATCATGCGCTGGTACCACTCCGTCTTCACCGCGATCGACGTGGCGCGCTCCGGCAACGCGGCTATGTGCAACGCGATCCCCGTCGCCGACAGCTCTCGATCGAGGTCCTCGAGCATGTCGAGCACCGTGATGGTCACGATGTCGAGCCGCAGAGCGTCGAGGATCACGACTCTCACCGGCTCCGGCCGAGTGGTCGCTATCTCGATGATCGCCCGCTCGCATGCCAGTGCGTTGGCGGTGTACAGCCCCCGGACGGTGTGGATCGCGATGCGCCCGTCTCGTTCCCCCACGATCTCGAGCTTCGGGATGTTGAGCTCTCGCAGAACCAGGATCAGCGTGAGAGCCACCCCGGCCGCCACCGCGGCGAGCAGCCCGACGGTCAAGCCGAGCACAGCGACGAGGAGGGCGATCCAGAAGTCGATGGGACTGATGCGAGCCCAGCGCACGAGCGTAGGGATGTCGATGAGTCCGGCGACGGCGAGGAAGACCACCGCGGCGAGAGTCGCCTGGGGAAGCAGCGAGACCACCGGCCCGAGCAAGACCGCGACCACGATCGCGAGCGCGACCGTGACGAGGGTCGCGAGCTGCGTCCTGGCGCCGGCATCGCGGTTGACAGCGCTCTGCGAGAATCCACCTGCGGCGGGGAGCACGGTGAAGAACGTGCCGGCGAGGTTCGCAGCGCCCACCGCGACGAGCTCCTGGTCGGCGTCGATCGCCGGCTCTGACATACGCCGCATGCTGCGCGCGACTGCCGCGGTCTCGAGGAACACCATCACCGCGATCGCGAGGGCGCCCGGGAGCAGCGCACCGATCTGCGTGAGGTCGGGCAGGCCCGGTGTCGGCAGGCCGGAGGGGACGGGGTCGATGAGCGCCACACCTCGCTCGTCGAGGCCAGCGAGGGCTACCAGCACGATTCCGCCGACCACGACGACGAGGGTTCCGGGGACCCGAGGTGCGAATCGCTTCAGCACGAGGAGGACCACCAGGCTCCCGACCGAGAGCGCGACGGTGGGCAGGTCGATGCTCGATGCCGCCGCGATCGCCGCCTCGATGGTGCGGAAGAACCCTTCTCCCGACACTTCGGAGGTCTCTCCGAGGAGTTTCGGAAGCTGCCCCACCGCGACCGTCCCGCCGACGCCGATCTTCACACCCAGGATCGTCGCCGCGCTGATGTTCTCGACCAGCGATCCCCACCGCAGAAGGCGCGCTCCGACGAGCAGCAGGCCCACCAGCATCGCCAGGGTCATCAGGCTTCCCGCCGGATCCTCGACGCTCGACGCGACGGATGCGGTCACCAGCGTCGTGGCCGTGAGAGTGGCGATCGTCGAAGTCGTCGACACGCTCATGGCGCGGGAGCCGCCGAGCAGCGCATACACGAGCATCGGGATGATGCAGGTGTAGAGGCCCACCTGCACCGGGAGGTTCGCGATGGTGGCGTAGGCCATCGCCTGAGGCACCACCACGGCTCCGGCTGCGAGACCGGCGACGACGTCGGGTGCAAGCCATTCGCGACGGTATCCCGCCACGCTCGGCAGGAGGAACCGCGGCGCGCGCCGCGTGGCATGGTCGCTCATGTGCCCATGCTGGCATCGCGGCTGCGTGAGGCAGCCGACACTTCACCCGCCGGGGGCGATGCGGCGCCGATCACGAAGCGTTCCGGCGGCGCGGGCGGAACCGGAGTCATGTCTGCAGGGATCCGGAGGCGTCCGGAAACACCCTCTCCCAGTCGTCACGCACACTCGCGACGACGTATCCGGCGTCGGCTGCACTGTCGAGTGCCGTCTCGGCACCGGCATCATAGGGAGCGTCGCCGCGCGATTCATCATCATGATGGATCAGCAGGGCGAACCCAGGGCGCGGGCCGCGGCGCGCGAAGTCGAGCATCGGGATGTCTCCGTTGGAGTTCCCCGCCGCGAACAGCGGGCGGCGCCCGATCCTGCTCCAGATGCGGACCGGCTTCTCCGGACCGTCGTCGAAGAACGCCAACGACGGCGCGTACCGCACCACGGCCTTCTCCGCGTCGTAGCCGAGCCCGAAAGCCGACCCGATGACGCGTTCCGGGGGGATGCCGTAGTTGCTCTGCGTCATGGGTCGCATGAAGTCGCGCTCGCCCCCCGACACGATGTAGCAGGTGAAGCCATGTCCTTCGAGGTAGCGGAGCAGCTCCACCATCGGCTGATAGACGGCGTCGGCGTAGGGCCGCTGCAGCACCGGGTGCGTCGCGGTCGAGAAGAACTCGTTCACCGAATCGGCGTACTTCTCCACGCTCACGCCGTCGGTCAGCCCGCCGAGCGCCTGGAGGATGACTGCCAGATCCGAATCGTCGCCGGAGTAGTGCTTGTCGATGGCAGTTCCGAGCCAGGCGAGATCACCGCTCACCGCGGCGAGGTAGGGCTGTTTCTGAGCGAGCTCGGGGTCCAGTTCTGCGGCGACACGCCATTGTTCGACCACGTAGTGAAGCTGCGTCGGCATCGGCTTCTCGGCCCACAGGGTTCCGTCATTGTCGAAGACGGCGATGCGCTCTTCGACGGGCACCGCATCCGGGCCCTCGGTGACGGACAGGACGAATCGCTCGATCGCGTCGCGCGTCGCGCCCGTGCGCCAGGACCGCAGCTGTGCGGGTTCATTCATCGCGCCCTCGATTCTCTCGGTCTCGCTTGCTCAGGACTGATCGTTCCTCGGCTCATCGTGACACCCGCCGAGTGAGAGACGGAGCCACCTTCACCCTGGGCGGGCGAGGGCCGCACCGGGCGGGAGCGAAGAAGTCGTCCACTGAGAAGGCACACTTCGCTTATTGCTAGCTAAGCTAGTAGTCATGGAACGCTACATTCGCCTGCGCTGGGTGGGCCTGGTCTTCATCAGCATCGCCGTGTCGCTGATCATCGTCGATTCGACAATCGTGAATGTGGCGATTCCGGCGATCGTCGATGACCTGGGCATCACCTCCACCGAGGTGCAGTGGGTGCAGGAGGCGTACACGCTGGTGTTCGCCGCTCTGCTCCTGGTGTTCGGCAGTCTGGCGGATCGACTCGGACGACGGCGGGTGATGATCATCGGCGTCGTCGTCTTCGCGGCATCCTCGGTGCTCGCGGCGTTCGCGCCCGACGGCGGGATGCTGATCCTCGCCCGCCTGGCGCAGGGAGTCGGGGGATCGATGATCCTGCCCACCACCCTGTCGATCATCAATGCGACGTTCCGAGGACGCGAGCGCGGCATCGCCTTCGCCGTGTGGGGGTCCACGATCGGTGGCATGGCCGCCGTGGGACCGCTGCTCGGGGGATGGCTGACGACCGCGTTCTCCTGGCGATGGGCCTTCGGCATCAACATCCCGTTGGGGATCATCATCATCATCGGTGTGCTGCTCACGGTCGCCGAATCGCGCAGCGATCGAGCGATGAAGATCGACGTCGTCGGAGCGATCCTCTCGGTGATCACGATGGCGAGTCTCGTGTTCGGTCTGATCGAGGGACGCACCTACGGGTGGTGGCTCGTCGACCAGCGCCCGCAGATCGGCGACTGGAGCTGGCCGCTGGATGTGTCTCCGATCCCGTTCGCCTTCGCGTCGGCTCTCGTGGGGCTCGTCGCCTTCATCGCGTGGGGTGTGCATCGGGAACGCCACGGCAGGTCGACCCTTCTGGCACTGCGTCTGTTCTCCATCCCGTCGTTCCGCAATGGCAACATCGCCGCCACGGTGGTCTCACTGGGGGAGTTCGGCATCATCCTCGCGCTGCCGCTGTGGCTGCAGTTCGTCCTGGGCTTTGATGCGCTGCAGACCGGCCTGCTGCTGCTCGCCCTTGCCGGCGGGTCGTTCGTCGCCAGCGGTGCGGCAGGTGCGGCGAGCGGCAAGATCGCACCGGTCTGGGTCGTGCGAGCGGGACTCCTGGCCGAGATCGTCGGCGTCGCCGGAGTCGGCTTCGTCATCGCACCCGACGCCTCGTGGGTGCCCCTCATCCCGTTCCTCTTCGTCTACGGACTCGGCGTCGGCCTCGCCACCGCTCAGCTGACGGGTGTCGTGCTCGCCGATGTCCCGGTCGCCGACAGCGGCGCGGCGTCGGGAACCCAGTCCACCTCCCGGCAGCTCGGAGCAGCGCTCGGAGTCGCCGTCCTGGGCACGGTGCTGTTCACGAGCACGGCCGGGATCCTCGCGTCGTCACTCGACGAGAGGGGGCTTCCGGCGGATCAGCGGGATCAGATCGTGTCGTCCGTCGTCGACAGCGCCGGCGCGGCGATCAGCGGGCTGGAGGCTCAGCCTGAGACCGCCGAGATCGCAGACGACGCGAAGGCGGCCTTCTCTGACGGCACACGTTTCGCCGCGTGGACCGCGGCAGCGTTCCTGTCGCTGGGTCTGCTCTCGACGATCTCGCTCGGCTCCGGTGCGGGCGCGAAACCACGCCGCGACGACGAGCCTGCGCCTGCAGGTGAAGAGCCTCGGAGCGGTGCGTCCGACTGAGGGAGCCCGCTGCTCAGCGGTCGGTCGCTCGACCGGCGCGTGCGGAACGCCGGCGTCGGGGTCGCGTGTCGGAGCTATCCTCGGAGGACGGGGGCTCCGGAGGAATCGCTGTTCGGTCGCCGGAGAGCCATCGGAGCCACGTGGTGCTGGGGTCGCCATCGAGCACCAGAGTGCGCGCGAGGAGGGTCAGGGGAATGGACAGGATCGCTCCGAGCGGTCCGATGATGAACGTCCAGAAGATCACCGACAGGAAGCTCAGTGTGAGGCTGAGGTCGACGGCGTCGCTGACGAACTTGGGCTGCACGAGGACCTGCAGCACGACGTTGACCACGCAGTAGACCGCGATGACTGCGAGGAGCAGGGGCCAGTCGCCGACGACGAACGCGAGGATGGCCGGTGGCACGAGTCCGAGGATGAACCCGATGTTCGGGATGAAGTTCGTGACGAACGCGAGGATCGCCCAGACGACGGGAACCGGGATCCCCATCCACCACAGTGCGAGCCCGTCGATGACCGCGACGATGGCGCCGAACGTGGCGTTCACGACGTAGTACCTCCGGATGCCGGAGTTGAGGCGCACGATGCGCTCGATCGTCGCGCCCTTGGTCGCTGCGAAGAGCGCCGGCGCCTGGCGGTAGCGGGCAGCATCGACCGCCATGAAGATGATGTACGCGCAGACGAAGAACAGCGCGGTCGCCACGCTGAGCACCGTGCCGCCGACGCTGCGAACGAGCCCGAGGAGTGTCTCCGGGTCGAGCACCGAAGCCGCGGCATCCGAGGCTTCCGCGTCCAGCCCGAGCGCCTGCAGAGACGAGACGAGCTGATCTGCGGCTCGGGTGAGGCCGCCCTCGGAGACGAGGTCGGTGATCAATCGAGCGAACTGCGTGCCTGCGAGCCACAGCAGCGCCCCCATGGCCACGAGAATCAGATAGGCGAGAGCGATGACTGCCGTCGTGCTCGCCCAGCGGGGCCAGCCGCGCCGATCGAGCGGTAGGCGGAGGGGCTCGCAGATCACCACGATCACGATCGCGAGCGCGACGGGCCCGAACACCTCTCTGGCGAAGTACACCCCGGCGAGAGCCACGGTCGCCCCCGCGAGCGCCAGAAGAACGCGCAGGCTGGGGGAGAGCCCTCCAGCGGTGGCCGGAGCGGGAGAGGTGCGTGTGGGACCGTGGACGTCCTTCGGCCGGCGATTGCGCAACATCTCACGAATCATAGGCGGTGAGCGGTGCTCCCGGTCATCCCTCCGACCGGAGCACATCGACGCGAAGAGCCGCCTGAAACCAGGCGGCTCTTCGCGATGCGGAATCCTGCGGACGACTCGAGACTCGTTCCGCATCTATCCCTTGTGTGCCCCCGACAGGAGTCGAACCTGCGACCTACGGTACCGGAAACCGGCGCTCTATCCACTGAGCTACGGAGGCGTACCGATCGACAATATCACTGCTCGGGAGTGGTCTCCGACTCACTGGCCTCGGTCACCGGCGCGTCGCCCAGTTCGCCGAGTGCCGTGGCCAGCTTCTCGGCCAGGTAGCGGTGGCCGTCGGTCGACGGATGCTTGCGGCCCACCTCGACGTCGATGACCGACAGATAGTTCTGGTCGGTGATCCAGTCCTGCGCGATGGGGGAGATGTACCACCAGCTGCGAGCGGCGGCGAGTTCGCCGAGATCGGCGTCGATGCGAGCGGTCTCAGCACCCACGGGCAACTCGTGCGGCGCCGGGCCGAGAATGACGATCGTCGCCTCCGGATACTTCGCCGCCATCGTGTCCCAGGCGGCCGTGACGGCTTCTCTGTACCCGGCCTCGCCCTGAGTCCGATCGTTGATCGATCCCTGCAGGACGATCAGGTCGGGGGCGAGCGTCGGATCCAGAGCGGCGATGCGCTCGCCGAAGGCGGGGCCGTCGAGGCCGGGCTTGAGGTAGCCGCTACCGCGGACGCCGTCGACAATCGTCTCGCCATCGATCAGGTCAGCGAGCCGATACGCATAGCCGAGGGTCGGGTCGGCAGCAGCCGAGCCGTACGTCCAGGAATCGCCGAAGACGAGAACGGTCGGATGCTCGGGAAGGAGCAGCGGGGCAGGCGCGATCTCGACTGCTTCCTGCTCACTTGCCTCGGCACTGACGGCGGCCGAGGAGGGCATCGGGACCCACGGGCGCCAGACGCCGAGGACGACTGCGGCGAGCGCCAGGATCACGGCGACGGCGAGGCCTGCTGTGGGCAGTCGACGACGGGCGGATGCGTCCTTCATGGCATGACTGTAGATCACGATCTCGCCCTCGCAAATTCGGGCGCGTGACGCGCCGTAAACTGGGAGGCCTATGAACCCTGAAACGCTCGCCACAGCCCTCCTCGCCGTCCTCGCACCGATCGCCGAGGAACGACGTCCTGGCGAGCCGCTCGCGCTCACCGCCTCGGACATCGTCTTCGAGCGCCCCCGCAACCGCGACCACGGCGACTGGGCATCGAACATCGCGATGCGCCTGGCGAAGCCGTTCGGCACGAACCCGCGTGAGCTCGCGCAGCAGATCGCCGACGGGCTCGCGCAGGTCGACGGCGTGCAGAGCGCGGAGGTCGCGGGCCCCGGATTCATCAACATCCGCCTCGATGCGGCTGCCGCCGGCGCCCTGGCGAAGGTGATCGTCGAGGCGGGCACAGAGTACGGGCACAACGATTCGCGTGCAGATGAGTCGATCAATCTTGAGTTCGTATCCGCGAACCCCACCGGTCCCATCCACCTCGGAGGCACCCGCTGGGCGGCCGTAGGCGACTCGCTGGCCCGCATGCTCAAGTCCCAGGGTGCGCGAGTCACCCGCGAGTACTACTTCAACGATCACGGCGGACAGATCGATCGCTTCGCCCGCAGCCTCGTCGCTGCGCACCTGGGGGAGCCGACTCCGGAAGACGGCTACGGCGGCGGGTACATCCTCGACATCGCGAAGCGCGTCGAGCTTGCGTATGACGGCGACCTCTCGACACTGTCACCGGAAGACCTCCAGGAGGCTTTCCGCGCCTACGGCGTCAACCTCATGTTCGACGAGATCAAGGCGAGCCTGCACGAGTTCGGCGTCGACTTCGACGTCTACTTCCACGAGAACGACCTGCACGAGTCGGGGGCAGTCGAGCGCGCGATCTCGCGGTTGCAGGAACTGGGACACATGTTCGAGGCCGACGGGGCGCTGTGGCTGCGCACGACGGAGTTCGGAGACGACAAGGATCGGGTCGTCGTGAAGTCCGACGGACAGCCCGCGTACATCTCCGGCGACCTCGCCTACTACCTCAACAAGCGCGAGCGCGGTTTCAACCGGTGCATCATCATGCTCGGCGCCGATCACCACGGCTACGTCCAGCGCCTCATGGCGATGTGCGCGGCCTTCGGAGATGAGCCGAACGTCAATCTGCAGATCCTGATCGGGCAGATGGTGAATCTCGTTCGCGATGGCCAGCCGATGCGCATGTCGAAGCGTGCCGGCACCGTGGTGACGCTCGAGGACCTCGTCGAGATCGTCGGCGTGGATGCGGCCAGGTATGCGCTGACGCGGAGCTCGACTGACTCGAACCTCGACATCGATCTCGACGTGCTGCAGAAGCGCACGAACGACAACCCGGTGTTCTACGTCCAGTACGCGCATGCCCGCACGCACAACGTCGCGCGCAACGCCGCCGACTCCGGAGTGGATCGTTCGGAGTTCGCACCCGAGACGCTCACGCATGAGACAGAGAGCGCCCTGCTCGGCGCGCTGCAGGAGTTCCCGCGCATCGTGGCGTTCGCCGCAGAGGTGCGTGAGCCCCACCGCGTCGCGCGCTACCTCGAGGAGCTCGCGGGCCTGTACCACCGCTGGTACGACAACTGTCGGGTCATCCCGCAGGGCGACGACCCCGTCGAGACGGTGCACCGCACGCGGCTGTGGCTGAACGACGCCGCGGGGCAGGTCTTCCGCAACGGGCTCGACCTGCTCGGAGTGTCTGCGCCAGAGCGCATGTGATTCCTCCTGCCGTCGGACGCCGTAGGGCAGGATGGCAGCATGAGCGACGACAACCACACCCTTCCTTACCCCGCTGCGGATTCCGAGCATCCGACGCTCGTGATCCCCGGCGGAAAGGACGGTGCATCTGTCGACGGTGTCGAGTCACCCGCACGCACGCGCAAACGCTGGCCGTGGGTGCTGCTGATCGTCATCGTGGTGTTGGCCGCTGTCGTCGTCGCGGCGGAGTTCATCGCGCGGGCGGTCCTGCCCGGCACGGTGCGGGGGATCGTTATCGAGCAGCTCGACCTTCCCGCTGACCAGAAACTCGCGGTCGAGGCCGACGGCATCCTGTTGCCTCAGCTGATCGGTGGCACGCTCGACCGCCTGCACCTCTCCACTGATTCCGTGACTCTCGAAGGGATCACCGGCGCCGTCGACGTCACTGCCACCGGTGTCCCGCTGCGCGGCGGCGATCTGCGTGACGCGTCGGGCACCATCCGCATCGACGAATCGCAGTTCACCGCTCTGCTCTCGAACACAGACCTGCCGATCGACACGGTCACTCTCGAGGCGCCGAACGCGACCGTCGCCGGCTCCGTGAGCGTGCTGGGCATCGCGATCCCGATCTCCCTGACGGTGACTCCCGGCGTCGCAGAGGGAGACCTCGAACTGACCCCTGTCGGGCTGACGATCGGCGGACTCGAGGTCGATGCGGATCAGGTCGGCTTCACCCTCGGAGCGCTGGGAGAACGGCTCACCGAGACACAGCGCATCTGCATCGCCGATCAGCTGCCCGCCGGCATCGCACTCACCGACCTCGAGATCGATGGAACCGAGGCGGTGATCGACGTCGACGTCGACGGTGCCATCGCGACCGATGAGAGCCTGCTCGAGAAGGGCACCTGCCCTCAGGGGTGACGCTCAGTCGTCGTCGGAACCCAGGCGGGCCTCCCGCTCGGCCTTCTGCGCTGCGCGAAGCTCCGACGTCGCGAGCGCGACCTCGGCCTCGGCGCGCTGCACGCGTCGCTGCGGGAAGGTCGTCGCGCCGAACCGGGCATGCACGCGGTCTGTGCGCTCCTCCTCCGACGTGACGATGTAGGCGCAGGAGACCAGGATGACCTGGGTCGACAGGTTGAGCCAGATCAGCAGCGCGAGCAGCGTGGCGAAGGATGCGAGCAGCGGATTGCTCGTCGCGCCTCCGATGAACAGCCCGGAGAGCTCCTGCAGCACGAGCAGTCCGATGCCCCCGATGAGTGCTCCGATCCAGAGAGAGCGCCCCGATGGACGGAGACCGGAGAGCAGTCGGAACACCCCTGCGATGAGCACGGTGTCGAGCGCGAGCACGACAAGGAGCGAGATGATCCGGATGCCCCAGGACGCGACGGGTGAATCCTCGGAGAGACCGAGCACACCGCTGATCCAGGTGATTCCGAGCCGGCCGGCGAAGGTGACGGCCGCTGCCGCGACGAACAGCACGGCGACACCGACCGCGAGCAGCAGGTTGCGGAGAATGACCCAGATGAACAGCACGTCGGCGTGCGCGGTCCCGGCGAGGACGCGCACGGCCGTGCGCAGCGACCCCACGGCCCCGAGCGCCGAGCCGATCAGAGCGATCGTCGAGACGGCGCCGGCGATCGACAGTGAGATCGGTTCCTTGAGGTCATCGGGGTTGACCACCCCGTTCTCGCCGATGAGGCCGGGCACGACGGCCTGGACCGCGGAGATGATCGCGTCCCAGGCATCGGGGTTGCCGGCGAGCCACAGCGCAGCGATCGAGAAGCCGAGCAGAACGGCGGCGAACACGCTGAACAGCGCACGGTACGTCACGCTGTCGGCCAGCATGGGTCCGCGGCGCTCGGAGTAGAGCAGGAAGGCCCGTACCGGTCGACGTGTCAGAGCCCACCGGATCGTCGCAGTGCTGACGCGCGCGATCAGGCCAGGGCGGGCGGCATCGGGTGCTGCGGATTCGGTGCTCATCTCCACCACCTTACGAGTCGCGGAAAGTGTCTGCAGGGGGTTGACGCCGAGCGTCACCATGACTGACGCGGCATGCACCGTGCCCTAGAATCGGGGGCAACCTCGCAGTGCGCGCATCCGCCCGAGACTCGTCCCACGATTGGTGTTCCTTGCTTTCCCCTGCCGACTCGCTCGCCCCGGAATGGCTCGTCGTGCCCGACGACGTGAATGATCTTCCCGCCGCTGTCTGGCCGGCATCCGCAGTTCGCGGTGACGACGGAGCTCTGCAGATCGCCGGGATCACCGCGACCGCTCTGGCCGAGACGTACGGCACGCCGCTGCTGGTGATCGACGAGGACGAGGTGCGCTCTCGAGCTCGCGCCTTCCGCTCTGCTTTCGACACGGCTGCGGCCGACCACGGAACGACCGTCCAGGTCTACTACGCGGGCAAGGCGCTGCTGACCACGACGATCGCGCGGTGGGTGATCGACGAGGGACTCCGCATCGACGTGTGCACCGGCGGCGAACTCGAGGTCGCGCTCGCCGCGGGCGTCTCTCCGGCATCCCTGGGCTTCCACGGGAACAACAAGTCCGTCGCTGAGCTCGAGCGCGCCGTCGACGTGGGCATCGGCACGATCATCGTCGACAGCGCGGTCGAGATCGAGCGTCTGGCGGCGATCACCGCCAGGACCGGCACTGTGCAGCGGGTGCTGGTGCGGGTCATCAGCGGCGTGCACGCCGAGACCCATGATTTTCTTGCGACGGCCCACGAGGACCAGAAGTTCGGCTTCCCGCTGCCCGACGCCGAGCAGGCCGTGGCCCGCATCCGCGAGATCCCCGGCCTCGAGTTCGCCGGGCTCCATTGCCACATCGGATCGCAGATCTTCGGCGTCGCGGGCTTCCGCGAGTCGGCCTCGCGCGTGCTCGAACTGCACGCCGCACTGCTCGAGGGTGGAGCGGTCCCTCAGCTCAATCTCGGCGGAGGGTTCGGCATCGCCTACACGAGCGTCGACGATCCCACACCCATCGAGACGCTCGCGGGTGAGATCGTGACCGCTGTCGCCGAGGGGTGCGCCGCCCGCGGTATCGCGGTGCCTGCTCTGTCGTTCGAGCCCGGCAGAGCGATCGTCGGCACCGCAGGGGTGACGATCTACGAGGTCGGCACCACCAAAGACGTCGCGCTCGACACCGGAGCCACGCGGCGGTACATCAGCGTCGACGGCGGCATGAGCGACAACGCCAGGACAGCGCTCTACGAAGCGCAGTTCTCGGCTCGCCTCGCTTCGCGGCTCGGCACGGGCTCACCGCAGCTCAGCAGGGTGGTCGGCAAGCACTGCGAGTCCGGCGACATCGTGGTCGACCACGAGTACCTCCCCGCCGACGTGTGCCCCGGCGACCTGCTGGCCGTCCCCTCCACCGGTGCCTACTGCGCGCCGCTCGCCAGCAACTACAACCACGTCCCGCGCCCTCCGATCGTCGCCGTGCGCGATGGCCGGTCGACGATCATCGTCCGCGGTGAGACCATCGCCGACGTCCTGTCGCGCGATGTCGGGGTCGAGGCGTCCGAGAACCACGGGTGATCCGCGCGACGAACGACGCGGTCCCCGACGTAGCACGACTGAACAACCCTCCTAAGGAGAGATGCAATGACGACTGAGTACCGACGACTTCGGGTGGCGCTCCTCGGCGCCGGAGCGGTCGGCTCCCAGGTGGCCGCCCTCCTGCTGCGACACGGCGACGAACTCGCCGACCGTGCGGGTGCCACGCTGGAGCTGGCCGGCATCGCGGTGCGCAACCTCGATGCCCCGCGTGAGGCCGACCTGCCCAAGGAGCTGTTCACGACGGATGCCGACTCGCTGATCCTCGGCTCCGACATCGTGATCGAGCTGATCGGCGGCATCGAGCCTGCCCGCACCAGCATTCTCCAGGCGATCGGCTCCGGTGCCGACGTTGTGACGGCAAACAAGGCGCTGCTCGCGACCCATGGTCCGGAGCTGTTCGAGGCGGCCGACCGCGTGGGCGCATCCGTCTACTACGAGGCGGCCGCTGCCGGCGCGATCCCGATCATCCGGCCGCTCCGCGATTCTCTCGCGGGCGACCGCGTGGTGCGCATCATGGGGATCGTGAACGGCACGACCAACTACATCCTCGATCGCATGGACACCGAGGGTGCCGACTTCGCCGAGGTGCTCGCCGACGCGCAGCGCCTCGGTTATGCCGAAGCCGATCCGACTGCCGACATCGAGGGGTTCGACGCCGCACAGAAGGCAGCGATCCTCGCGAGCCTCGCGTTCCACACGGCGGTTCCGCTCGACGCCGTGTACCGCGAGGGCATCACGACGATCACGGCCTCGATGATCGAGGAGGCACGAGCAGCCGGCTTCGTGATCAAGCTGCTCGCCGTATGCGAGCGCATCGAGGCCAACGGCACCGAGTCGATCTCGGTGCGCGTCTACCCGGCGCTCGTTCCCAAGTCGCACCCGCTCGCCTCCGTGCACGGCGCCAACAACGCCGTCTTCGTCGAGGCCGAGGCCGCAGGTTCGCTGATGTTCTACGGCGCAGGAGCAGGCGGAGTGCAGACGGCATCCGCTGTGCTCGGAGACGTCGTGTCGGCCGCTCGCCGGCACATCGCCGGCGGTGTCGGCGTGGGGGAGTCCACCAGGGCCAACCTCCCCGTGGTGCCGATCGGTCACGTCACGACCCGCTACCAGATCACTCTCGAGGTCGCGGACGCGCCCGGTGTGCTCGCGACCGTCGCCGGCATCCTGAGCGACGGAGCGGTCTCGGTCGCCACCGTCGTACAGACCGTCGAAGGGGAGGACGAGCCCACCGCTCGTCTCGTCATCGGCACCCATCGGGCCACGGATGCCGCGCTCAGCGCCACGGTCGATGCACTCGCCGGCAGCTCTGTCGTCGAACGGGTCGTCTCGGTGCTCCGCGTGGAAGGCGAGTGACGATGGCAGCGGGGCGCACGGTCGAAGTGACGGTCCCGGCGACCAGTGCCAACCTCGGCCCCGGATTCGACACCCTCGGACTCGCGCTCAGCGTCTACGACACTCTGTCGGTGACCGAGCTCGCCGTCGGTGAGCTCGAGATCGTGGTCACCGGCTCCGGTGCGGGGGAGATTCCTCGCGACGGCTCGAATCTCATCGTCCGCACGATCGCGCACGTCTACGCCGACGTCGACCGGCCCTTTCCGGGACTGCGCATCGTCGCCGAGAACGGCGTTCCGCACGGTCGCGGACTCGGCTCCTCCGGTGCGGCGGTCGCCGCAGGCATCCTTGCGGCGAAAGGCCTGCTCGAGGGCGATGTCGAGATCAGCGAGACCGACATGCTGCGTCTCGCCACCGAGATCGAGGGACACCCCGACAATGTGGCGCCCGCGCTGTTCGGCGGACTGACGATCGCGTGGATGGGCGAACGCGGTGCACAGCACAAGAAGCTGCTCGTGCACCGTGGTGTCTCCCCGCTCGTGCTCGTCCCGTCGTACACGATGTCGACCTCGAAGGCGCGCTCACTGCAGCCCCCTCACGTCTCGACGGCAGACGCGGTGTTCAACGTCTCGCGCTCGGCCCTGCTCATCGCCGCACTCACGCAGAGTCCCGAGCTGCTGCTCGACGCCACGGCCGACCGTCTGCACCAGGACTACAGGGCCGAGGCGATGCCCGAGACCCAGCGGCTGGTTCAGACACTCCGCGCGGCGGGCTTCGCCGCCGTGGTCTCGGGTGCAGGCCCGAGCGTCCTCGTGCTCGCTGACGGACCCGGAAGCCGTCAGGACGCCGTGGAACTGGCCGAATCAACGACCGACACCCCGTGGGACGCGCTGCTGCTCGCGGTCGACGTACGTGGTGGTACAGTGGGGAATCGAGCGGAGGGCTCCACGTGACTGCGTGAATCTGGCCCCATTGCAACTCTGCAAGACCCGCACGCAAACCCCTGTCGCACTGCTCTCACCGAGAACCTTGTTCTTTCCGAGAACCCAGTGCAGAGGCTGGCTGGCGCCGAGCGTCAGTCCGTGCGATCGCGCGCAGCACCCGTTGTGCGCGTGCCGCTCATGTCCCCGAGACCAAAGAGGGAGTACTCGTGGAGAATTTCTCCGAGACCCAGAACGACCAGGCGGCATCTGCCGCCGAGGCTCCGGCACAGGCCGCGAGTTCCGACGCCGCGACGACTGCCGCGACCGAGGTTGCACCGGCCCGCAAGCGCGCCCCGCGCCGAGCGAGCACCGCGACCGCCGCCGCGAAGGCGGAGAAGGCCGCAGCATCCGCAGACAGCGCACCCGCATCCGACGCCCCCGCAGCCGAGGCCCCCGCCGCTGACGCGGCGCCCAAGGCCAAGGCCCCCCGCCGCAGTCGTGCGAAGAAGGCCGATGCGGAGACCGCCGAGGCTCCCGCCGCCGCAGCCGAGGCTCCTGCAGCTTCCGCATCAGCGTCCGCCAAGGCCCGCGCTGCGAAGACCGCCGACGGCAACGACACCGCTGACACCGCAGGCGCCGCTGACACCGCAGGCGCCACTGACACCGCAGGCTCCGCGGATGCCGCAGGCGCCGCCGACGAGCCGAAGAAGACCTCCGGACGTGGACGCCGCACGGCGAAGAAGCCTGCGGCCGAGACCGAGGCTCCTGCGAACGAGAAGCCCGCCGACGCTGCTCCGGCCGATACGGCTCCCGCTGCCGACTCCTCCTCGGACTCCGCTGACGGCGGCGAGGAGCAGGGCGGCCGCGGCCGCAACCGCAATCGCAGCCGCAACCGGGGCCGCGGCCAGAACGGCACCGCGCAGGGCGGCGAGCAGCAGCCTCAGCAGCAGAACGCGCCCGCCGAAGACGAGGGTGGCAACGGCCGCAACCGTCAGCGCAACAAGCGCCGCGGTGGTGTGCCTACCGACGAGTTCGACACCGAGATCGGCGAGGACGACGTCCTCGTTCCGATCGCCGGAATCCTCGACGTGCTCGACAACTACGCATTCGTGCGCACGACCGGCTACCTCGCCGGCCCGAGCGACGTCTACGTATCGCTCGGACAGGTCAAGAAGTACAACCTGCGCAAGGGCGACGCGATCGTCGGCTCCATCAAGCAGCCGCGCGAAGGCGAGCAGCAGGGTCGTCAGAAGTACAACGCTCTCGTGAAGGTCGACTCGATCAACGGTCTGTCGATCGACGACGCGGCGACCCGCGTCGAGTTCGGCAAACTCACGCCTCTTTACCCGCAGGAGCGTCTTCGTCTCGAGACGGTGCCCGAGAAGCTGACCCAGCGCATCATCGACCTCGTCGCGCCGATCGGCAAGGGACAGCGCGGCCTCATCGTCGCGCCGCCCAAGGCCGGCAAGACGATCGTCCTGCAGCAGATCGCGAACGCGATCGCACAGAACAACCCCGAGGTCCACCTCATGGTCGTGCTCGTCGACGAGCGCCCCGAAGAGGTCACCGATATGGAGCGCACGGTCAAGGGCGAGGTCATCGCCTCGACGTTCGACCGCCCGGCAGAAGATCACACCACGGTCGCCGAGCTCGCTATCGAGCGCGCCAAGCGTCTCGTCGAGCTGGGCCGCGACGTCGTCGTGCTGCTCGACTCGATCACGCGCCTCGGCCGTGCGTACAACCTCGCGGCGCCCGCTTCCGGCCGAGTGCTGTCGGGTGGCGTCGACGCCTCGGCGCTCTATCCGCCCAAGCGCTTCTTCGGCGCTGCGCGCAACATCGAGAACGGCGGGTCCCTCACGATCCTCGCCACGGCTCTCGTCGAGACCGGCTCCAAGATGGACGAGGTCATCTTCGAGGAGTTCAAGGGCACCGGAAACAGCGAACTGCGCCTGTCGCGTCAGCTCGCCGACAAGCGCATCTTCCCGGCCGTCGACGTGAACGCGTCGAGCACCCGCCGCGAAGAGATGCTGCTCTCGACCGATGAGGTCAAGATCACGTGGAAGCTGCGCCGAGCCCTCGCGGGCCTCGACCAGCAGCAGGCGCTCGAGGTGGTCCTGGGCAAGCTCAAGGAGACCCACTCGAACGTCGAGTTCCTCGTGCAGATGCAGAAGTCGATTCCGACGCTGCCCTCGGGTTCGCACGGACACGACAGCAACATCCGCTGAGCGGAGCCGGAGTGTTCGAGTCCGTCCAGACTCTGATCGACGAGCATCGCCGGGTGCAGGAGGAACTCTCCGACCCGGCGGTGCACGCCGATGCTGCTCGGGCGAAGCGCGTGAACCGGCGCTACGCCGAGTTGTCGAGGATCGTCGCGGCCTACGAGGCGTGGGTGGCGGCATCCGAAGATCTCGACGCCGCGCGTGAGCTCGCTCGTGAGGACGAGGCGTTCGCCGCCGAGGTGCCGTCGCTCGAAGAAGACCTGCAGTCGGCGCAGGAGAAGCTCCGGCGACTCCTGATCCCGAGGGACCCCGATGACGCTCGCGACGTGATCATGGAGATCAAGGCGGGGGAGGGTGGCGCCGAGTCGGCGCTGTTCGCCGCCGATCTGCTGCGCATGTATATCCAGTACGCGGCATCCAAGGGGTGGAAGACCGAACTGCTCGAGCGCAACGAGTCCGACCTCGGCGGCTACAAGGACGTCCAGGTCGCGATCAAGGGCTCGTCGACCGACCCCGCTCAGGGCGTCTGGGCGCACCTCAAGTACGAGGGCGGCGTGCACCGCGTGCAGCGCGTGCCCGCCACCGAGTCGCAGGGGCGCATCCACACCTCGACCACCGGAGTGCTGGTGTTCCCCGAGGTCGATGAGCCCGACGAGATCGCCATCAATCAGAACGATCTGAAGATCGACGTCTTCCGATCGTCCGGCCCCGGTGGCCAGTCGGTGAACACCACTGACTCGGCGGTGCGTATCACTCACCTGCCGAGCGGCATCGTCGTGTCGATGCAGAACGAGAAGTCTCAGCTGCAGAACCGCGAGGCGGCGATGCGCGTTCTGCGCGCGAGGCTGCTGGCGAAGCAGCAGGAGGAGCTGGATGCCGCGGCATCGGACGCGCGCAAGTCGCAGATCCGCGGGATGGATCGTTCGGAGCGCATCCGCACGTACAACTTTCCGGAGAACCGGATCGCCGACCACCGCACCGGCTTCAAGTCCTACAACCTCGACCAGGTGATGGACGGGGCGCTGGAGCCGATCATCGTCAGTGCCATCCAGGCAGACGAAGAGGCGCGACTCGCAGCGGTGGGCTCCGACTCCTGAGTTGACGCGCCGCCGGTCATGAGCCGTGGCGCAGTGCGAGCGGTAGGCTCAGGCCGTGATCACCCTTCTGTTCCGCGCGCTCATGTATCTCGTGTCTGCAGGCCTCGGCCTGATCGTCGCCGATCTCGTGCTCGAGGGCTTCCAGATCGAGTGGGACAAGTGGTGGGGATTCGTGGTCTGCATCGTGATCTTCGCGATCCTGCAGAGCGTGCTCGCACCCTGGGTCAGCAGGATGGCCGATCGCTACGCGCCGGTCCTGATGGGCGGCATCGGGATCTTCTCGACGCTGATCTCCCTCGTCATCGTCGTCCTGCTGCCGATCGGCGGGTTGCGCATCGTCGATCTCACGGGCTGGTTGCTCGGATCCGTGATCGTCTGGCTCATCACAGCGCTGGGCAGTGTGCTGCTGCCGCTGATCTTCCTGCGCAAGAAGGTCGACAAGGTCCGTTCGCGCCGCGGCGCGTGAGGCCCTCGCGAGAGCGTCAGATCGAGTAGTCCGGTGCGGCGAGCACGGCTCTGGTGTCCTCACCCATGATCCGTGCCCGCGGCTTCGCCGGCACACCGACGAGGATGCTGTCGGCCGGCGCGTCACGGGTCACCACGGCGTTCGCCCCGACCACCGATCCCTCGCCGATCGTGACCGGCCCCAGGATCTTCGCTCCCGCGCCGACGGCGACGCCGTTGCCGAGAGTGGGGTGCCGCTTACCGGAGTCTCGCGTGCGGCCCCCGAGTGTGACCCCGTGATAGAGCATCACGTCGTCGCCGATCTCGGCCGTCTCGCCGATGACCACTCCCATACCGTGGTCGATGAAGAAGCGACGGCCGATCCGCGCCCCCGGGTGGATCTCGATGCCGGTCACCCACCGCGAGATCTGCGAGGTGGCTCGAGCCACGAGGCGCAGCCGTCTGCGCCAGAGCGCATGCGAGACGCGATGCGCCCAGATCGCGTGCAGCCCCGGATACAGCAGCGCCACCTCTGCGTTGCTGCGCGCCGCGGGGTCACGAAGGCGGGCTGCCGCGACGTCCTCGCGCATTCGACCGATCATGCCCATCGAGCGGATCAGCCTTCGCGGAGGTCTTCGTACAGAGCTGTCGAGAGGTATCGCTCGCCGAACGAGGGGATGATGACGACGATGGTCTTTCCCGCAGCCTCGGGGCGGCGGGCGACCTCCAGAGCGGCCCAGATCGCGGCGCCGCTGGACATGCCCACGAGGATCCCCTCCTTGCGAGCGGTCTCACGTGCGACACGGATGGCGTCGTCGAAGGTGACGTCGATGACCTCGTCGAGGACATCGCGATCGAGGATCGGGGGCACGAAGTTCGGTCCGATGCCCTGGATCTTGTGCGGTCCAGGGTGTCCCTCGGTGAGAATCGGGGAATCCTTGGGTTCGACGGCGACGATCTGCACGCCCGGGACGCGCTCCTTGAGCACCTGGCCGACGCCGGTGATGGTTCCGCCGGTGCCGATGCCGGCGACGAGGTAGTCGACCGAGCCCTCCGTGTCGCGGAGGATCTCCTCGGCCGTGGTCTTGCGGTGGATCGCGGGGTTCGCCTCGTTGGCGAACTGCTTCGCCAACACCGCACCCGGCGTGCGGGCGGCGATGTCCTCCGCCTCAGCGAGCGCATGCGTCATGCCCTTGGTGGGGTCGGTGAGGACGAGTTCGGCGCCGAACGCCTTGAGGAGCATGCGCCGTTCCTTCGACATCGACGCGGGCATCGTGAGGATCACCTTGTATCCGCGCGCGGCGCCGACCATCGCCAGCGCGATGCCGGTGTTGCCGCTGGTCGCCTCGACGATCGTGCCCCCGGGCTTCAGCTCGCCCGATGCCTCTGCGGCGTCGACGATCGCGATGCCGAGCCGGTCCTTGACGCTCGAGGCCGGGTTGTAGAACTCGAGCTTGGCCAGCACGGTGGCGCCGAGGCCCTCGGTGACGCGGTTCAGGCGGACCAGGGGAGTGTTGCCGAACGCGCTGGTGATGTCGGAGTGGATTCCGGGCATGGGGAGAGCCTTCCTGTGCGGGGGGACTGCGCGCTCCAGCCTATGCGAGGGTCCTGGAGGGGTGGGCAATATGACACCTGCCGCGCTCTACGCTGGATCCATGCCCGATCTCTCCCTCGCCTCCGTCGTGCATGCCGCGGCCCGACAGCTCGCCGATGCGGGCGTCACGGATCCCCTCGTCGATGCCGAGCTGCTCGCCGGTCACGTCCTCGGACTGCGACGGGGCGAGGTGCAGGCCGTCATCATCCGCGGCGATGCGGTGGGCGAGGCGGATGCAGAGTCGCTGCGTGCCCTGGTCATCCGCCGCGCCGCGCGGGAACCACTGCAGCACATCACCGGAACCGCGCCGTTCCGGCATCTGGAGCTCGCGGTGGGACCGGGGGTCTTCGTGCCTCGGCCCGAGACCGAGACCGTCGTCCAGTATGCGATCGACGCACTCCTGGGCTCCCCGCAACCGGAGCCGATCGGCATCGACCTCGGTACCGGCAGTGGCGCGATCGCTCTCGCCATGGCCACCGAAGTGCCCCATGCGCGCGTCTTCGCGACAGAGCTCTCGTCCGACGCCTATCCGTGGGCGGTGCGGAACACAGCGGGTGTGGCCAACCTCACCCTGGTGAATGAGGACCTGGCGCACGCATTCCCCGAACTCGACGGAACGGCGTCGGTCGTGATCTCCAATCCGCCGTACGTCCCCGACGCCGCTGTTCCCCGCGATCCCGAGGTGCGCCTCTTCGATCCGTCGATGGCGCTGTACGGGGGAGAAGACGGGCTCGACATCGTCCGGGTCCTGAGCGTGCGCGCCCTCGAGCTGCTGCATCCGGGCGGATTGCTGGTCATCGAGCACGGCGAACTGCAGGGCGAGGAGATTCGCAGCATCCTCACTCGCGACGGATGGAGGGCGGCCGCGACCCACCGCGACCTCACCCTGCGAGACAGGGCGACGACCGCCCTGCGCCCGTGAGACGCGGACACGAACCGCACAGGCATCCCCAACTAGAATCGGATCGTCATGTCCTCCATCTTCGATTGCGGCGATGAGGCCCAGCTCCTCGCCGGTATGCGCCACGCCCGCCAGGCGATCAGTCGCGGCGAACTCATCGTCATGCCCACCGACACGGTCTACGGCGTCGCTGCCGATGCCTTCTCGCCGGCAGCGGTGCAACGTCTCCTCGACGCCAAGGGGCGAGGTCGCAACCAGCCCCCGCCCGTGCTCATCGGCACGAAGGAGACTCTGCACGCGCTCGCGGAGTCGGTGCCGGAGCCCGTCCAGCGTCTCGTCGACGCGTTCTGGCCCGGTGGGCTGACCATCGTCCTCCCCGCGCAGCCGTCCCTCGTCTGGGACCTGGGCGACACGGAGGGCACAGTCGCCGTCAGGATGCCCGAAGGACGCGTCGCTCTCGAGCTGCTCGCCGAGACGGGTCCTCTGGCAGTGTCGAGCGCCAACCTCACCGGTCGCGAGTCGGCGATCTCCGCGCTCGATGCCGAGCGGATGCTCGGAGACAGCGTCTCTGTCTACCTCGCAGACGGCATCAGCCGTGATGGGATCGCATCGACGATCGTCGACGCGACCTCGCTGGTGCCCCGCGGCGCTGAGCCCACCACGGGCGGCGTGCGCATCCTCCGAGTCGGCGCGGTCAGCCGTGAGCGGCTGGAGGAGGTGCTCGGCGACCTGCTCGAGCCCGAGGCGCAGGCTCCGGAATCGGATGGGGATTCGTGAAGCAGTACCTCTTCACGATCATCCTGACCGCCGCGATCACGTTCGCGTTGACCTGGGCGGTCTGGAAGCTGAGCCTGCGGTTCAAGCTCTACCCGACCATCCGCGAGCGGGATGTGCACACCACTCCTACCCCGCGTCTCGGCGGGGTGGCCATCTTCCTCGGCATCTCCGCCGCGATCGGTTTCTCCGCCGCGAACCCGTTCTTCGCCACCATGTGGATGCCGCCCCAGACGATGTGGTCGATCCTCGCCGCGTCGCTGCTGATCGCCGTCATCGGCGTCGTGGACGACCTGTGGGATCTCGACTGGATGATCAAGCTCGGCGCGCAATTCCTCGCGGCCGGGATCATCACCGTGGGCGGCGGGCTGCAGATCCTCTCGCTGCCGTTCGGCGATCTGATCGTGTTCTCGAGCTGGCTGAGCATCACCATCACGATGTTCGCGATCGTCATCGTGATGAACGCGGTCAACTTCATCGATGGCCTCGACGGACTCGTCGCCGGCGTGTGCCTGATCGCCAACGGGGTCTTCTTCGCGTACTCCTACATCCTGACGCGTGACACGGGTGCATCCAGCTACTTCAACCTCGCTTCGTTCCTGGCGGCCGTGCTGATCGGCGCATGCCTCGGGTTCCTGCCCTTCAACTGGAGTCCGGCCAAGCTCTTCATGGGCGACTCCGGGGCGTTGGTCCTCGGCCTGCTGATGGCGACGTCCGCGATCGCGGTCACGGGTCAGCTCGAGCCCTCCGCCCTCGACCCGGAGCGCCTCGGTCGATCGCAGCTCCTCGGAGCGTTCATCCCGATCCTGCTGCCGCTGCTGGTGGTGCTGCTGCCGCTGCTCGATTTCGGCCTGGCGGTCCTGCGCCGCATGAACGCCGGCAAGTCACCGTTCTCGCCCGATCGCAAGCACCTTCACCACCGCATGCTCGACCTCGGCCATCGCGACCGCGACGCCGTGCTGATCTTCTACGCCTGGACGGCGGTCATCTCCCTCGCCGTCCTCCTCATGTACGTGGGTGCCCGCGAGGACTGGCCTGGACAGTACATCCCCGGAGTCGTGTTCGGCCTCGTGGGAATCGCCGCATGCCTCGTCATCACCCTGAACCCTCTGCGCCGACGGAAGCCCGCGGCGTCTGCTGAGCCCGACCCGACACCCGTGGAGTCCCCGTGAGCCCGAGCCCCGTTTCCAGCAACCCGATCCTGCGGAGGACGCTGCTCTGGTCCGCCCTCTCGATGGTGATCCTCGCGATCGTCGCCGGGGTGATCGGTCTCCTCGTCGGCGGGGGAGAGGGCCTCGTGAGCGGTCTGCTCGGTGTCGTGCTCGCCATGCTGTTCCTCGGCATCACGGCCCTGAGCATCCTGATCGCCAACCGCTGGTTCGGGGACCCGCTCTACGTGCAGCTCTTCTTCGCGATCGTGCTGGGGGGCTGGCTGCTGAAGCTCGGTGTCTTCCTCGTCGTGATGATCCTCCTGGCCGGTCAGCCGTGGTTGAACCCCATGGTCTTCTTCCTCTCGATCGTCGCCGGTGTGATCGTGTCACTGGTGATCGACGTGATCGTGCTCACGCGGATGCGACTGCCCAACGTGAGTGACGCGTCCCTTCCCTCCGAGGCGCCGAGCGACTACGCCCCCGGCGTGCAGCTGCCCACCGTCGTGCCCGAGGATCGCGCCCCGGGGCGGCACAACCTGATCCCCGAGTCCCGCGACGAAGACGGGCCGGCAGAAGAGGCCGCGCGGTCTTAGGACACCCTCAGATTCTGATAGTGTTGTCACGTGCCCGCCGCTCGTTCGCGAGCGCTTGCGCTTGAAGCACACCGACCATCGTCGCCCCGGTTCTGACCGGTGCCCCGAAGCTGGAGCCCGCGCTGTTCAATCTTGCTGCGACCCTGATGCCCAAGCTCGCCACTGACGGCGAGTTCCACGGACCTTCGATCGACGAGTTCTTCCCGGAGATCCTCTTCGACGCGTTCGGGGTCATTCCCGTTCACCGGATCCACCTCGTGCAGTTCCTCGCCGTCGTGGTGGTGGTTCTGCTCCTGGTTCTCGGAACCCGTCGCATGAAGGTCGTCCCCGGCCGCTTCCAGAGCGTCGTCGAGATGGGTCTGGACTTCGTCCGCACCAACATCGCGCACGATCTGCTCGGACGCAAGGACGGCAACCGATTCCTGCCGATCCTCACGACGATCTTCTTCATGGTGCTGTTCATGAACATCACGGGAATCATCCCGTTCCTGAACATCGCCGGCACGAGCATCGCGGCCGTGCCGCTGACGCTCGCCCTCGTGAGCTACTTCACGTTCATCTACGCGGGTATCAAGAAGAGCCCGCTCGGCTTCTTCAAGAACGCCCTGTTCCCGGCCGGAGTTCCGTGGCCGGTCTACATCATCGTGACGCCGATCGAGTTCCTCTCGACGTTCATCATCCGGCCAGTCACACTGATGCTCCGACTCCTGATGAACATGGTCGTCGGCCACATGCTCCTGGTGCTGTGCTTCGCGGCCACCCAGTTCTTCTTCTTCACCGCAGGTGGCGGCTGGGCCGCTCTCGGTGTCGGAACCCTCGCCTTCGGCGGCGCCTTCACTCTCTTCGAGATCCTGGTCGCCGTTCTCCAGGCATACGTCTTCACCGTCCTCACCGCGGTCTACATCCAGCTCGCGGTCGCAGAAGAGCACTGAGCGGGTCGGCAACTGCCGTCCCACCCAACGAAAGGAAAAACCCGTGGACGCTACTACGGTTCTCGCAGACATCAACGGTCACCTCGCATCGGTCGGCTACGGCCTCGCAGCGATCGGTCCGGCCATCGGCGTGGGCATCGTCGTCGGCAAGACCATCGAGGGCGTCGCCCGTCAGCCCGAGCTGGCCGGTCGCCTTCAGGTCCTCATGTGGATCGGTATCGCCTTCACCGAGGCGCTTGCATTCGTCGGCATCGCCGTCGGATTCATCCCCTTCCCGTAATCTCTACCGACTTCTGAAGGAGACAGGATGCTGAACGCTCTTGTCACGAACCTCGCGGCTGAGGGAGAAACGCCTAACCCGCTGATCCCCGCGTGGTACGACATCATCTGGTCGGGTCTGTGGTTCCTCGTCATCCTCGTCGTCGTGTGGAAGGTCGCCCTTCCGAAGTTCACGGCGATGCTCGACAAGCGGTCCGCCGCCATCGAGGGCAACATCGCCAAGGCTGACGAAGCACAGAAGCAGGCTGAGGCCGCGCTCGAGGAGTACACCCGGCAGCTCGCCGAGGCACGCACCGAGGCCGGTGAGATCCGCGAGGCCGCCCGTGAGGACGGCAAGAAGATCGTCGCCGAAGCCAAGGACGCCGCGTCGAGCGAGGCTGCTCGCATCACCGCGACCGCGCACACGCAGATCGAGGCCGAGCGTCAGACCGCTCTCGTCTCCCTGCGCAGCGAGGTGGGCTCCCTCGCCATCGACCTCGCCGGTGGCGTCGTCGGCGAGACGCTCTCCGACGATGCACGTGCGACCGCAGTGGTCGACCGCTTCCTCGCAGACCTCGAAGCATCCGAGAAGGCGGCTCAGTAATGGGCAGCGCGACCACTCAGGCACTCGCGGCATCCACCCAGGCGCTTGCCGCAGCGAAGGACGTCACTCTCGACACGGCACGGGAGCTGTTCGCAGCCGCACGTGCCGTGGCGGAGTCGTCTCATTTGAGCGGCGCGCTCGCCGACGTTTCGGCTCCGGTCGAGGCGCGACAGAACGTCGTCGCAGCGGTGTTCGGCGGTTTCTCTCAGGATGCCCAGAGCGTCCTGAAGACCGTCGTCGCCGAGCGCTGGTCGTCGGCCTCGCAGCTCGTGGACGGCATCGAGGAGCTCGCCATCCGGGCTGCCGCGATCGCCGCGCCCCAGGCTGACATCGCGGGGGAGCTGTTCGGCTTCACCCGCGTGATCGCCGCGAACGCGGAACTCGAGCTCGCGCTCGGGAGCCGCCTCGGGGGAGAGGACGCCAAGGGCGCACTCGTCGACAAGCTGCTCGCAGGTGGCGTCAGCGACGCGACCGCTGTGATCGTCTCGTCGTTGGTCCGCCAGCCTCGCGATCGCCGCGTCCGTCAGATGCTCGGTCGGGCAACGCGGGTCGTCGCAGATCAGGGCGACCGCGTGGTGGCGACGGTGCACACCGCCAAGCCGCTCACCGATGCACAGCGCACTCGTCTCAGCGACGCACTCTCGCGTCGCTACGACGGCAAGATCTCGATCAACGAGGTCTCAGACCCCGCCGTCGTCGGAGGCCTGCGCGTGCAGATCGCCGATGACGTCATCGACGGCAGCATCTCCGCCCGTCTCGCCGATCTTCGCCAGAAGCTCGCCGGCTAACACGACTTCGCGCGGGGAACCGCGCACCCAGATACAAAGGGAAGACAATGGCAGAACTATCGATCAGCCCCGACGTCATCCGTGACGCGCTGAAGGACTTCGCCGCAGCATACGAGCCCACTGGGGCCGCGGCGACCGAGGTCGGCACCGTCATCGACGCGGCAGACGGCATCGCGCACGTCGAGGGACTTCCCGGCGTGATGGCGAATGAGCTCGTCACATTCGCAGACGGCACCAAGGGACTCGCGCTCAACCTCGATGAGCACCAGATCGGTGTCGTCGTGCTCGGCGAGTTCACCGGCGTCGAGGCCGGCCAGGAAGTCACCCGCACGGGTGAGGTCCTCTCCGTTCCCGTCGGCGACGGCTACCTCGGCCGAGTGGTCGACCCGCTGGGCAACCCGATCGATGGCCTCGGGTCCATCGCCACCGATGGTGTGCGCGAGCTCGAGCTCCAGGCTCCCGGTGTCATGCAGCGCAAGTCCGTCCACGAGCCGATGCAGACCGGCATCAAGGCCATCGACGCGATGATCCCCGTCGGCCGTGGTCAGCGTCAGCTGATCATCGGTGACCGCCAGACCGGCAAGACGGCGATCGCTATCGACACGATCATCAACCAGAAGGACAACTGGGAGTCGGGCGACGTCAACAAGCAGGTTCGCTGCATCTACGTCGCTATCGGTCAGAAGGGCTCGACCATCGCTTCGGTGAAGGGCGCGCTCGAAGAGGCCGGCGCCCTGGAGTACACCACGATCGTGGCCGCTCCGGCATCCGACCCCGCCGGTTTCAAGTACCTCGCCCCGTACACCGGTTCGGCCATCGGCCAGCACTGGATGTACGGCGGCAAGCACGTCCTCATCATCTTCGACGACCTGTCGAAGCAGGCTGAGGCCTACCGTGCCGTATCGCTCCTCCTGCGCCGTCCGCCGGGCCGCGAGGCGTACCCCGGCGACGTCTTCTACCTGCACTCGCGTCTTCTCGAGCGTTGCGCCAAGCTGTCCGACGAGCTCGGCGCAGGCTCGATGACCGGTCTTCCGATCATCGAGACCAAGGCGAACGACGTCTCGGCCTACATTCCGACCAACGTGATCTCGATCACCGACGGCCAGATCTTCCTCCAGTCCGACCTGTTCAACGCCAACCAGCGTCCGGCGGTCGACGTGGGTATCTCGGTCTCGCGAGTCGGCGGTGACGCTCAGGTGAAGTCGATCAAGAAGGTCTCCGGAACCCTGAAGCTCGAACTCGCGCAGTACCGCTCTCTCGAGGCGTTCGCGATGTTCGCGTCCGACCTCGACGCGGCTTCGCGTCGTCAGCTCTCCCGTGGTGCGCGTCTGACCGAGCTGCTCAAGCAGCCTCAGTACTCGCCGTACCCCGTCGAGGAGCAGGTCGTCTCGATCTGGGCCGGAACGAAGGGAAAGCTCGACACCCTCGAGGTCTCCGATGTCCTGCGCTTCGAGCGCGAGCTGCTCGACTACCTTCGTCGCAACACGAAGGTTCTCGAGACGCTGCGCGACACCAACGTCCTCGACGACGACACCGTCGCCGAGCTCGAGAAGCACACTGACGCCTTCATCCTGGAGTTCCAGGGTGGCAAGGGACACGCCATCGGCGCTCCCGGCCACGAGGAGCACGCTGCAGCAGAGGCTGAGGACGTCAACCAGGAGAAGATCGTCAAGGGTCGTCGCGCGTAACCGCGTGAGGAACTGAATTCATGGGCGCTCAACTCAGGGTCTACAAGCAGAAGATCAGCTCTGCTCAGACGACCAAGAAGATCACGAAGGCGATGGAACTCATCGCGGCTTCGCGCATCCAGAAGGCGATGGGACGTGTCAAAGCGTCCAGTCCCTTCGCGCGGGCCGTGACGAGGGCCGTGTCCGCCGTCGCGACGCACTCGAACGTCGACCACCCGCTCACTCGCGAGCCCGAGACGATCCGCCGCTCTGCGGTCGTGATCTTCTCCTCGGACCGCGGTCTTGCCGGAGCCTTCAACTCGCAGATCCTCCGTGAGGGCCTCGAGGTGGCGGAGCTCCTGCGTGAGCAGGGCAAGGAGCCGGTGTTCTACCTCGTCGGTCGCAAGGCCGTCGGGTACTTCCAGTTCCGTCGCATCGCGGCGGCCGCGGAGTGGACCGGCGACACGGACACTCCGTCGTTCCACACCGCAGAGGAGATCTCGGCGAAGCTGCTCGAGGACTTCGGGCGCGGTGCAGACGACGGCGGCGTCGATGAGATCCACCTCGTGTACAACCGCTTCGTCAGCATGATGACGCAGTCGCCCGAGTCCGTGCGTCTGCTTCCGTTGGAGATCGCGGAAGCCGACGACTCGGAGGCAGGCAACGCCGTCTACCCGCTGTACGAGTTCGAGCCGGACGCCGAGACCGTTCTTGACGCGATCCTGCCGGTGTACATCCAGAGCCGCGTCTTCAACGCGCTTCTGCAGTCGTCTGCCGCGAAGCAGGCCGCGACGCAGAAGGCGATGAAGTCCGCCAGCGACAACGCCGACAAGCTCATCACCGACTACACCCGTCTGCGCAACAACGCGCGTCAGGCGGAGATCACGCAGCAGATCGCAGAGATCGTCGGCGGCGCCGACGCGCTCTCATCGAGCAAATAGACCATCAGGAGAGAGACGAAAATGACCCCCACCGCTACGGCTGACCAGCCGGCGACCGCGGTCGTCGGGCGCGTCGCACGCGTCAACGGTCCGGTTGTCGACATCGAGTTCCCGCACGACTCGATCCCCGACATCTACAACGCACTCAAGACCACGATCGTGATCGGCGACTCCTCGGTCGAGATCACCCTCGAGGTCGCTCAGCACCTCGGCGACGACCTCGTTCGTGCCATCGCTCTGAAGCCGACCGACGGCATCGTGCGCGGCCAGGAAGTGCGCGACACCGGCGAGGCCATCTCGGTCCCCGTCGGCGACGTCACCAAGGGCAAGGTCTTCAACGTGATCGGCGAGGTCCTGAACCTCGAGCCCGGCGAGACCATCGAGGTCACCGAGCGGTGGCCCATCCACCGCAAGGCTCCGAACTTCGACCAGCTCGAGTCGAAGACGACCATGTTCGAGACCGGCATCAAGTCGATCGACCTCCTGACCCCCTACGTGCTGGGTGGAAAGATCGGTCTGTTCGGTGGAGCCGGTGTCGGAAAGACCGTCCTCATCCAGGAGATGATCCAGCGCGTCGCGCAGGACCACGGTGGCGTGTCGGTGTTCGCCGGTGTCGGCGAGCGCACCCGTGAGGGCAACGACCTGATCCACGAGATGGAAGAGGCGGGAGTCTTCGACAAGACGGCCCTCGTCTTCGGCCAGATGGACGAGCCGCCGGGAACGCGTCTGCGCGTCGCCCTCTCGGCTCTGACGATGGCGGAGTACTTCCGTGACGTGCAGAAGCAGGACGTGCTGCTCTTCATCGACAACATCTTCCGCTTCACGCAGGCCGGTTCCGAGGTCTCCACGCTGCTCGGCCGCATGCCGTCTGCCGTGGGTTACCAGCCGAACCTCGCCGACGAGATGGGTGTGCTCCAGGAGCGCATCACCTCGACCCGTGGCCACTCGATCACCTCGCTGCAGGCGATTTACGTCCCGGCCGACGACTACACCGACCCGGCTCCGGCGACCACGTTCGCCCACCTCGACGCCACCACGGAGCTCTCGCGTGAGATCGCATCGAAGGGTCTGTACCCGGCCATCGACCCGCTGACCTCGACGTCGCGAATCATGGACCCCCGCTACTTGGGCGAGGACCACTACCGCGTCGCCACCACGGTCAAGCAGATCCTCCAGAAGAACAAGGAACTGCAGGAGATCATCGCCATCCTCGGTGTCGACGAGCTCTCCGAAGAGGACAAGATCGTCGTGTCGCGTGCACGTCGCATCCAGCAGTTCCTCTCGCAGAACACCTACATGGCCAAGAAGTTCACCGGTGTGGAGGGTTCGACCGTCCCGCTCAAGGAGACCATCGAGTCCTTCGATGCGATCACCCGCGGTGACTTCGACCACGTCGCCGAGCAGGCCTTCTTCAACGTCGGTGGCATCTCCGACGTCGAAGAGCAGTGGGCGAAGATCCAGAAGGAGAACGGCTGATCATGGCATTGCATGTCAGCCTCGTCTCCGCGGATGCGGAGGTCTGGACGGGAGAGGCGAGCCTCGTGGTCGCCAAGACCGTCGAGGGCGAGATCGGATTCATGGCCGGCCACGAGCCGGTCCTGGCGATCCTCGCTCAGGGCGAGGTGCGGATCACGCAGACGGATGGCACCAAGGTGCTCGCCAACGCACAGGACGGATTCCTCTCGATGGAGAGCGACGTCCTGACGATCGTGGCAGGCAACGCGGCTCTCATCGCCTGAGCAGTTCAGTTCATCGCGTCCGCCTCGGCCCCTCTGGGGTCGGGGCGGACGCGTCTGTATCACCGAGGTTTCATGAAGATTCTGCTGCCGCCGTCAGAGACGAAGCGACCAGGGGGGAACGGTGCACCTCTCGATGTGAGCGCGCTCGCGCTTCCGAGCCTCGGCGTGAAGCGTCACGAGGTGATCGATGCGCTCATCGAGCTGGCGGGAGACGAGGAGCACGCGCGGAGGGTGTTGAAGCTCAGTCCGAAGCAGGCCGGCGATGTCGGTCACAATCGGATGCTGCTCTCGGCGGCGACCATGCCGGCGGTGGATCGCTATACAGGCGTTCTGTACGACGGGCTCGATGCGACCAGCCTCGCTCCTGCATCCCGTCGCTGGCTCGGCGCGCACGTGTGGATCCACTCGGCCCCGCTCGGTCCGATCGGCGCGCTCGACCCCCTGCCGCCGTACCGCTTGGCGGCGGGGACCTCGCTGCCGGGTCTGCCCGCGTTGCGCCGACACTGGGCTGACGCGACCACCGAGGCGATAGCGGGGGAGGGCCCGGACTTCGTGCTCGATCTGCGGAGCGAGGCGTACGTCGCGCTCGGCCCAGTGCCGGACGCGGTGTCCTCCTCCTACGTGCGGGTCGTCACAGAACACGGGCGCGCTCTCAACCACTTCAACAAGAAGTCCAAGGGGCTGCTCGTGCGTGCTTTGGCAGAGGACCGTCCGCGGGTCCGGTCCGAACGGGTGCTGCGGAACTGGGCAGAAAGTCGCGCGATTGCGATGCGCAAGTCGACCGTGGACGGCGTACTGGAGCTCGTTGTCGCCGGCTGAACAGCCGCATCTGGCGGTGTGACAGCCCGCGGCGTGGGTCGTTGCCCGTAATATCGGCGCACCGCTATGGTGGGTGACGCGGCGCGCACGGCGTCGCACCATCGGATCCGGAGGGATCATGTACGACGACTACTACGGTTATGGCGGGCTCTCGGGCGGCGCACTGGTCGCTCTGATTCTGCTTTACACGGTCTTGCCTCTGGCCATCTACGCGATCTATTCATGGTTCTACATGAAGGTCTTCGAGAAGGCAGGAGTTCAGGGCAAATGGCGCGCGTGGGTGCCTGTATACAACTCGATGATCTTCTACAAGCTCGGTGATCTGAGTCCGTGGCTGCTCCTTTATCTGGTGGGGGCGGGAATCCTCGGCGCGATCATTCCTTTCCTCGGGTGGTTCCTCATCCTTCCGCTCGTCGGAATCGCTGCCCGAATCCTCGACCTGATCGCGGCTTGGCGGGTCGGGCTCAAGCTGCAGAAGGACGCGGTCTGGGTGATCCTGTACTTCTTCCTCCCGGTGGTGTGGCTCGGTATCAATGCGTTCGACAAGTCCCGCTGGAACCCGAACATCGTTCCCGCGTCGTGGGTGACGAACAAGCTCCTCGCTGACTCCACCGTCTGGGACGGCGTTCCCGTGCAGCCGCGCCCGGCAGCAGGCCCCGGCTACGGCGCTCCTCAGGGGTACGGTGCGCCTCAGCAGGGTTATGCGCCCCCTGCACCCCAGGGATACGCCCCGCCCGCTCAGCCCGGCTACGCGCCGCCGGCCCAGCCTGCCCAGCCTGGCTACGCTCCGCCCGCGGCACCGTCGTCCCCGGCCGCTCCCGGTGTTCCGCCGGCTGCGCCGTCCACTCCTCCGACGGCTCCGCCCGCTCCGCCTGCAGCGCCACCGGCAGCTCCGCAGACGCCGCCGAAGGATCCCACGGATCCTCCGGCCTGATCTGACTCGACACAGAGCCCTCGACTTCGGTCGGGGGCTCTGTGCTGTGCGGGGATGGTATCGCCCGGTGTCGGAGGGCCGCGGCAGAAGACGATAACGTGGAGGCATGGTCATGTCGCAGCCCCGTTTCGGCGCCACCGGACGCCGCGTGACGGTCGGGGGTGCGAGTGCGACTGTCGCAGCGTCCACTACGATGTGTGAGTGTCCTGGGGTAGCCCGACCCGCAGGCAATTCGGAGGCGACGAGTGGCTGAGACGACGACGAAGACGCGCAGCGTCACGGTTGCGCAGCGCACGCTGCTGCTGTCCTGGGCGGGTGTGACCGATGTCGGTCGGCGCCGTGAGTCGAATCAGGACGCGTTCTTCGCGGACTACCCGCTGTTCATCGTCGCCGATGGCATGGGCGGTCACGCCGGTGGCGAGATCGCGAGCAGGAGCACGGTCAGACGACTTGATGCCGTCGTCGCTGCGGGCGCGGTCGATCGCGGATCCATCGAGGGAGCTCTCCAGCTGGCCGTCGCCGATATCGCCGACCATCCGGAGACCACGGACGAAGGCACCGGCACCACACTCACCGGCGTCTTCCTCGAGTTCGAGGGCGACGAGCCGCACTGGACTTCGCTCAACATCGGCGACTCGCGTGTGTACCTTCTCAGAGACGAGCGTCTGGTGCAGATCACCACCGATCACTCTGTCGTTCAGGAGCTCATCGCAGCAGGCAAGATCAGCCCCGAAGAGGCCGAAGGTCATCCGTACAGCAACGTGATCACGCGAGCGGTGGGAGCGAGTGAGCTCACTGCTCCCGACTACGTGACGCTCGATGTCCGCCCGGGCGATCGATTCGTGATCTGCTCGGACGGGTTGACGAAAGAGCTGACCGACTACGGCATCCAGCACTTTCTCCGTGAGAACGCAGATCCCGCGGCTGCCGTCGATGCGATGCTCGCGGCTGCGTTGGAGAACGGAGGCCGTGACAACGTGACGCTCGTCATCGTGCAGATCGCAGACGAGTCCTCCTCTCCGGACGAGTCCTCCTCTCCGGACGAGTCCTCCTCTCCGGACGAGTCCTCCTCCACACCGGACGACTCCGCCGAATAACGTCCGATCCCTGTGGACGGCGCGCTCCGCGCCTCTCGCATGAGGTCCACTGAGGGCATGGACTCTCTGCCGATAACGATCCCTGCCGCCCCTGCGCCGGCGCGCAGGCCACCCACGCCGTTCATCGCGGCGCTCGTGCCGGTGGGCGCCGGAGTGGTGCTCTGGATGGTCACCGGCTCGCTGTTCTCGCTGTGCTTCGCGGCTCTCGGACCGCTGATGATCTTCGCGTCGCTGATCGACGGGTCTCGCTCCCGGCGAAAAGCGTTCCGGGTCGCCGAGACCGAGAGCGCGGCGGCGTGGTCGCTCGCTGAGGCCCAGCTGTCACGGCTCCACGACGATGAGCGCCAGATGCGATGGCACCGTCATCCTGATGCGGCAGCCGGCCTTGAGCAACCGCCCTTGCGCGGCCTCGAACCGCCGGATGCCGACACGGAGATCGTCGTCGGCAGCGGTGTCGGCAACAGTGCGGTGCGCGCATCCGGAGGTGACGGGGAGCGCGAACGCGAGTTCCGGGCACGATGCGCCAGGCTCGAGAACGTGCCGATCACGGTTCCGCTCAGCGGCGGTGTCGGACTGCGGGGTGCGCACCCCGTGGCCGCCGCTGTCGCGAGAGCGTTCGTGGTGCAGCTGTGTCTGAGATTCGGTGCCTCTCAGATATCGGTGGTCGGCCCGCATCTCGATGAGCTGGGAATCGCGGGCCTCCCGCAGGCGCGTTTCGCGCGGCGCGGTGCGTTTCGTCTGGCGGTGGCCCGAAGCGGGGACTCTCGGCCGGCGGCTGATGCCGTGATCTGGTTGCTCGACCGCGACGAGGACGTCCCCGAGGGAATCACGACGGTCGTCGACGTCGTCGAGCCGCACCGCGCGAGCGTGCGAACGCCGCAGGGGATCATCGAGGTCGCCGCCGAGTGCATGTCCCTCGATCAGGCGTTCGCGATCGGAAAGGAGCGATCGAGCGAGGGCGACGAGCTGGAGTCGCTCCCGGCCGGGGTCGCGCTCGGCGATCTGCGCCAGCCCTCGTCGCAGATCGGGCTGGCGGCGGTGATCGGCCGAGGCGAGCGCGCCGACATGCTCCTCGACATCGTCGACGACGGGCCACACGCGATCGTCACGGGCACGACGGGCAGCGGCAAGAGCGAGCTGCTGGTGTCTTGGGTGACAGCCATGGCGAGCAGCCACGGACCGGACCGAGTGACATTCGTCCTGGCGGACTTCAAAGGGGGCACGGCCTTCGAACCGCTTCGGATGCTCCCGCAGGTGGCCGCTGTCATCACGGATCTCGACGAAGAGGGCGCGCGCAGGGGAGTCTCCAGCCTGACCGCAGAGCTGCGCCGCCGTGAGTCCGTCCTCGCGGAGGCCGGTGCACGTGATGTGCGGGAGATCGGAATGGCGAGGCTGGTGATCGTGGTCGACGAGTTCGCGGCATTGCTTCAGGATCATGCCGACCTCGGGGCTGTGTTCACCGATATCGCGGCCAGGGGCAGAGCGCTCGGCATGCATCTGATCCTCGGAACCCAACGTGCGTCGGGCGTGATTCGCGACGCGCTGGCGGCCAACTGCCCGCTCCGGGTGAGTCTGCGTGTCGCGGACGCCGCAGACAGCCGAGCAGTCATCGGCACCGACGCGGCGGCTGAGCTTCCGGGCGGGGTGGAGGCCAGGGGCCTGGCGCTGGTCCGTCGTCCTCAGGACGCTGAACCGATGGTGATGAGAGTGGCGTTGACGGGCGCCGCCGATCTGAGAGCCGTCACGTTGAGGTGGGCCGACGCCGACATTCCGCACAGCCCGTGGCTGCCCGTTCTTCCGCGGATGCTGCCGCTGGCCGCGCTTCAGCCCGAGTCGCGGAAGGGTGATGCCATCCTCGGGCGAGCTGACGATCCGGAGCGTCAGCGGCAGCCGCTCGAGGTCCTCTCGATCGGTTCCGACCGTGGAATCGTGTTGCTCGGGGGACCCGGGTCGGGGCGCACCTCGGCTCTGCGTGCGCTGGCGAAGCAGCATGCCGACCCGATCTGGATACCGTCCGATCCGGAGCGTGCCTGGGACGCCGTGGTCGCGCTGGCCGCAGACGGGGCACGCGGCGCAGGGCTCGTCCTCTGCGACGATGTCGACGTCAGGATCAGCGAGTTGCCGCTCGAGTACGGTCAGCATGTCGCGCAGCTCTGGGAGCAGATCCTGCGGCACGGGTCCGGAACCACCTTCGCGCTCACAGCGACGAGAGCAGCGGGCCCCCTGGGGCGGCTTCTCGATCTGCTGCCACAACGGGGGCTGCTGAGGATGCCGAGCCGCGTCGATCATCTCGCCGCAGGCGGGGACTCCGCAGGTTTCGATCGCGACCGACCGCCGGGGCGGATGCGGATGGGGGATCGCGAGGTCCAGCTGGTGTGGGTTCCCGAGGAGCGACTGCGCTCGTCGGCCCCTGGCCGCAGTGTCTCTCGGAATCGGGACGACCACGGTTGGTCGCCGCGTGCCTCTCTCACGGCGCTCGTCACCGCGGGGGTGTCGACGGTCGCCGAGACGCTGGCCGACGCCTTTCCGGGCTGCGACGTCGTGGCGCTTTCGGGGGAGCTACGCGACCTGCAGGCGTCGACGCGTCCGACGCTGCTGCTCGGCGAAGCGGATGCGTGGCAACGCAACTGGCCGCTGTGGCAGCGAGTGCGGAGGGAGGGAGAGGCTCTCATCCGGGCAGAGAACGCCACTGAACTACGACAGCTCGCCGGCGTTCGCGAACTCCCGCCCTACGCGAGACCGCATGCCGGACGTGCGTGGTCGCTGATCGGCGACGCCGGTCCTCGTCGGGTCCTCATCCCGCCCCTCGCACCCAGGTGATCAGCAGTGCGGTGCGTCGTGTGGTCAGATACCGCTGCCTGGACGGATGGTTCCGACCTCCGCGCCGCCACCGAGCACCTCGAGTGGCAGAGCATCGGCGAGAGTCGCGACCTCGGCGTCGGTGAGTCCGCCTGCGCGTGCGAGCAGAGTCGCGGCCACGATGGTCGATGCGCGTGCGCCGCCGTCGAGCATCTTCAGCGCGACGGTCGTTCCGTTCGGAGCGACCATGACCATGATTCCCTCTGCGCCGCCCTTCGCGAACACTCCGAGCTTCTCGATCGCGATGGTGTCAGGACGGCCGGGGCCGTCGATGGTCCACGGGTGCTCGCGCACGGCGCGCACCAGGGAGCCGGCGACCCGGTGCAGGGCGAAGGGGGAGCGATCCGAGGCGGTGCCGATCCGGTGGATCGAGCGGGCGAGGCCCGTCAGCGTGATCGCGTAGACCGGGGCGCCGCACCCGTCGATCGCCGTGTGCGCGACCTTCTCGCCGGTCAGACGCTCGATGACATCGCGGATGTGCATCTGGAGCGGGTGGGCGGGATCGAGGTAGCTGTCGGTGGGCCAGCCGGTCGCGATGCAGGCGCGAAGCATCGCCGCATGCTTGCCGGAGCAGTTCATGCGGATGCGGGTCTGCGCACCGTGCTCGCGTACGAGCTCGTCGCGGGCCGACGTATCACCGGGCCACGCCGGGGGGCAGCCCAGGTGATCCTCCGTGAGACCGCCCTCGGTGAGGACGTCGCGGACCACTGCGGCGTGACGGTCGGTGCCGCTGTGACTCGCGGTGGACAGGGCGAGCTGCTCGTCCTCGAGAGCGGCTCCCGCTGTGATGCACGCCACGGCCTGCAACGGCTTGAGGCTCGAGCGAGGCAGGATCAGGGCATCCGCGTTCCCGTAGCGCGCGACGACATCGCCATCAGGTGAGAGGACCACCGCCGCTCCCGCATGGCGGGACTCGACGAACCCGCTCCGATCGACGACGGCAAGTTCCACGGCATCTTGAACGGTGAGAGTCTCCAGCACCTCCCAAGGATATCGTTGGTTGAGTGCACGCGGTGCCAGCCATGGAGATCGACGAGGGCGTGCCAGTGGCAGACTGTCGACATGGCAGATCGACCAGCGCCGCTCGGCGAGCACCGCTATTCACTCAGCTCCACTTGGACCGGCAACACCGGCACCGGTACCAGCGGCTATCGCGAATATCGTCGCGACGTCACGCTCGAGGTCGCAGGCAAGCCCGACATCCTCGCCTCCGCCGACAAGCCGTTCCGCGGTGATCCGTCGAGGTGGAACCCCGAGGATCTGCTGCTCGCCTCGCTCTCCGAGTGCCACCTGCTCTCCTACCTGCACGCGTGCGTCACCGCAGGCGTCGTCGTCGTCTCCTATCGGGACTCGGCCTCGGGGATGATGCGAGAAGACGGAAAGGGCGGCGGTGCGTTCGTCGAGGTCATGCTGCGTCCGGAGGTCGTCGTCGCCGATGTCTCGATGATCGACGCGGCCGAGCGCGCTCATGCGCAGGCCAACGCATGGTGCTTCATCGCGAACTCGATGAACTTCCCGGTGCGGCACGAGGCGTCTGTGCGGGCCGAGACGGCCTGAACGGCAGCTACGTGTCAGCGGCGCTCGTGGGGAAGCGCCTGCTTGATCTTCTCGATCGTGCCCTGCGCGGGAGCCTCGTTGTAGGCATCGGCCAGCTCCTGACCGGAAAGGGCATGGATCGCGGCCATGATCTCGTCCGTCGCGAGTCTGCGGGCGCGACCGCTCGTGGCGGGGCCATGAGGTGAGAGGTCGAGCGGCTCACCGAAACGCACCGTGATGCGTTCCTTCAGAGTCGGCATCTTGGCGCCGACCGGCATCACCTTGTCCGTGCCGATCAATCCGACCGGGACCACCGGTGCTCCGGTCTGCAGTGCCAGGAAAGCCACTCCCGTGCGTCCCTTGTACAGGCGCCCGTCGGTCGAACGCGTGCCCTCGGGGTAGAGCGCGACGGCGAGGCCTTCATCGAGCAGCTGGCGCTGCACGTCGAGGGCGTCGAGGGCGGCCTTGCCCGCACCACGGCGCACGGAGATCGCGCCGATGGACTCGAAGAACGTCTTGCTGAGCCAGCCTGTGAACCCCGTCCCCTCGAAATAGGTGGACTTCGCCAGAAAATGCACGGGTCGTGGAGCAGCCACCGGAATCGCGATCGAGTCGATGAACGACAGATGATTGCTCGCGAAGATGACCGCGCCGTTCTTCGGTACGTTCTCCCTGCCCTCGATGCGGGGCCGGTAGATCGTGCGCGCCAACGGGGTGATGAGGCTGCGTCCGAGCGCATAGGCCATGCCGGCGTGACGAGGCTTCTCAGTCTCTGCGGGCGAAGTTTCGGGCTCCACGGACTGGTCTGACGTCATCAGAGAAGATTACCCCGGCAATCATGCCGGGGTGGGAATGAAGCGCTCGCGCGCGCCTCACAGCATCAGCAAAGGGGCGTGCGAGATGATGGGGTCTCCCGCCCGCGATCCTGAGGTTCAACTGTGCGCAAGCGTCCGCTTATCGTCCTGTCCACCGTCGCCGCGGCGACTCTTCTGCTGGCCGGGTGCTCCGGAGGGGCTGCCCCAGAGTCCACCGCCACCCCCGATGCCGGCTCCGAGAGCTCCTGCCTCGCTGACATCGCGTCGGGCGCAGGCTCTGATGCCGTGTCCGTCGAGGGATCCGGGGCAGACGCCAAGGTCTCCGTGCCCGAGGGCACGGATCTCGCCGAGGCCGAGCGGACGGTGGTCGTCGAGGGTGAGGGCGATGACGTCATGCCCGGAGACCTCGTCTCGCTGCGCTACCAGCTCATCGATGCCACGACCAACGAGGTGCTCAGCACCTCGGAGCGCGGCCCCGACGGGGTGCTGTCCGCTCTCCTCGCCGTTCAGCAGCCGCAGCAGATCGTCGACCCGACCCAGTCCACCGTCTTCACTGTCGCGGCCGAGTGTCTTCCGATCGGCTCGAGCGTCGTCCTGACCCTTCCCGCAGCGCAGGAGGGCATGAACCCGAGCATCCTCTACGTCGAGACGATCGAGCAGCTTCCCACGACGGCTACCGGTTCCGACGTCGATGCGACCGATGGCATGCCCGTCGTCGAGCTCGACGACGCCGGTTCGCCGACGATCACGATTCCCGACTCCGATGCCCCCGCCGAGACCGAGGTGGCCGTCCTCAAGGAGGGCGACGGCGCCGTCGTCGGCGCGGGCGACCTGGTCACGGTGCAGTACCGCGGCGTGAAGTGGTCGGACGGCTCCGAGTTCGACTCCAGCTGGAGCCGCGATGCGGCTCCGTCGCAGTTCCCGACCAGCGGAGTGGTCCCCGGGTTCAAGATGGCCCTCGAGGGCCAGAAGGTCGGGTCTCAGGTAGTCGTCGCCATGCCGCCGAAGGACGGCTACGGTGAGGGCGAGCTCAACGACACCGATCTGACCGGCGAGACTCTGGTCTTCGTCGTCGACATCCTCGCGACCACGCCGGTGGAGCAGGCCCCGTAAGACGGCGGGCCGGGGGCTTGCCATAGGCTGGCGGCATGCGTCGCATCATCGTCCTCGGCTCCACCGGTTCCATCGGCACGCAGGCGCTCGACGTCATCCGCGCCAATCCTCGTCGTTTCGAGCTCGTCGGCCTCGCCGCCGGGTCGAACGCGGAGATGCTCGCGGAGCAGGCGGAGAGCTTCCGCGTCGACAGCACCGCACTGGGCGCGGCCGAGGCCGAGCAACTGGTGCGCGATGTCGACGCCGACGTGGTGCTCAACGCGATCACCGGATCGATCGGACTCGGTTCCACCCTCGCCGCGCTGAAAGCCGGCCGAACCCTCGCTCTCGCGAACAAGGAATCCCTCATCGTCGGCGGAGAGCTGGTTCTCGCAGCCGCCGCCCCAGACCAGATCGTCCCCGTCGACTCTGAGCACTCCGCGCTCGCGCAGGCGCTGCGAAGCGGAACTCACGCAGAGGTGCGACGCCTCGTCGTGACGGCATCCGGTGGGCCTTTCCGTGGGCGTTCGCGCGAGCAGATGCTCGAGGTCACGCCGCAGGAAGCGCTCGCGCACCCGACATGGGACATGGGTCGGATGGTCACGACGAACTCGGCGACACTCGTCAACAAGGGTCTCGAGGTGATCGAGGCGCACCTGCTGTTCGACGTCGCCTACGAAGACATCGACGTCGTCGTGCACCCGCAGTCGATCGTGCACTCGATGGTCGAGTTCGTCGACGGTTCGACGATCGCCCAGGCATCCCCGCCCGACATGCGTCTTCCGATCTCGCTGGGGCTCGACTGGCCGAGCCGCGTCGGCGGGGTCGGTCGCCCTCTCGACTGGACTCAGGCGACGTCGTGGAACTTCGAGCCGCTCGACGACGTCGCCTTCCCGGCTGTCGATCTCGCCAAGCTCGTCGGCCGAGCGGGCGCGACCTTCCCCGCGGTCTACAATGCGGCCAACGAGCAGGCGGTGGATGCCTTCCATGAGGGACGCTTGCCGTTCCTCGGCATCGTCGACACGATCTCACGGGTGGTCGACGCACACGAGCCCCCGGAGTCGCTGACGGTCGAGTCGCTCGCCGACGCCGAGGAGTGGGCGCGGCGCAAGGCTGATCAGCTGATCGCGCGGGCCTGATGCGGGAGTGGCCGCAGCGGATCGCTGCGGCCACTCGCCGAGGTCAGTCCTCGTCGGGGTAGGGCACAGGCCAGTGCGAGTCGGGCACGGGCCATCCGGCCGCGCGCAGCGCCCGTCTCGCCAGCTCACGCGCCGAATAGGGTGTGCGCACGCCGCGGATGTCGCGATAGTCCTGATGCCCAGGTCCTGCCCACAGGATCGAGTCGCCGTCTCCGACCAATCCGACCGCGGCGACGATGGCCGCCTCCGGAGGTGAGTACTCGTGGATCTGGGCGTCGGGCCGCGCTGCGCGTGCGCCGGCGACGAGAGCGGCCCTGATGGAGTCCGGGTCTTCGAAACGAGGGTGGTGGTCTGTCACGACGAGGATGTCGCTGCCCTCGACCGCGGTGCGTGCCATGTCGTACCGCTTGCTGGCATCGCGATCGCCGTCGGCGCCGAAGAGCATCAGCACCTTGCCCGGGGTGACGCGGCGGACCGCGGCGAGGGTCTTCTCGAACGCGTCGGGAGAGTGCCCGAAGTCGACGAAGACGACGGGGCCGGTGTCTCCGGAGACGAGCTGGGTGCGACCCGGGAGGTGCGCGAGAATGCCGCCGTCACGGTCGAGCGCCGAGGCGATGCGGTCCCACGCGTAGCCGCCCTCGAGCAGCATCACGATCGCCAGCGCCGCGTTCGCGGCCATGTGCGGACCGATGACCGGAACCGTCGTGGTCAGGGTTCCTGCCGGGCCGGTCATGGTGAAGGTGGTTCCGGATGCGCGCTCATCGTCGATCACGACGACCCAGTCGGCGCGAGCCGCGGCGTCCGGATCTGTGGCGATCGACGGGGTGCCGACGGTGACCACGGGGATCTCGGCTCGCTGCACCACGATCGCCCCGTTGGCGGAGTCGAGGCAGACCACACCGCGCGTCGCGCGGTCGGGGCGGAAGAGCGGCAGCTTGGCCTCGAAGTACTCCTCCATGTCGGCGTAGTCGTCGAGGTGGTCGTGGCTGAGGTTGGTGAAGCCGGCGACGTCGAAGCGGATGCCGTCGACGCGATGCCGAGAGAGCGCCTGAGCACTGACCTCGACGGCCACGGCTTCGACATCGCGCTCGCGCATCAGCGCGAGCAGTGCGTGCATCTCGGAGGCTTCCGGGGTCGTCAGTCTCGAGACGATGACCTCACCGGCGATGTGGCGCTCGGCCGTCGACGAGAGTCCGGTGACGACGCCGAGCTGGTCGAGGATGCCCTCGAGCAGGTGCGAGACGCTCGTCTTGCCGTTGGTCCCCGTGGTGGCGAACAGCAGGGGGAGCGGCTCGCCCGCACCCGTGCCGTAGACCCACGCGCTCAGAGCGCCGAGCACGGCACGGGGGTCGTCCACGATGATCACGGGGAGTCCGGCAGGCTGCGCGATGTCTGCGCCGTCATCGTCGGTGATGATCGCGACGGCGCCCTTCTCGGCGGCCGTGGCCGCGAATTCGGCTCCGTGGCGGTTCACGCCCCGGATCGCGACGAAGGCCTCGCCGGGGCGCAGATCAGCGGTGGCGAGCGTGATGCCGGACAGGGTGACTCCGGTCACCTCGCCGCGGACGGCTCGAGCGAATCGAGAGGCGAGTTCGGACAGCTCACGCCGGGGCGGGTTCGCGGGGCGGAGCACGGGAGGCAGGCTCGGTTGTTGTTCAATCGACATGTCGCATCCATGATCTCACGCCCGCGACGCGATGACCGGGTGCGGCACGTCTCCTCGGCTGCGTCGAGCCGAGGAGACGTGCCAGGGGGTCACGCCTTGCGGCGATACGCCAGTACGGAGACGACGAGCGCGACGATTCCGGCGACGAGGCCACCCGCGCCCAGCGCCGTACCGAGCTCGTTCGAGGAGTCCGTCTCGTCGGCGGCTTCCGAATCGGCGGTGTCCGCGTCTCCTGCTTCGTCCGCGGAGTCGTGCTCTCCGTGTCCGTCAGCGGCTGCCGCGACCTGGACCACTGGAGCCGGCGCGTCGAGGCTGTGGGGGTCTTCGCCTTCCTCGGCGAGCTCCGTCCACTCCGTGCTGCCTTCGACGCATGTCTGGATGACCGGGAATGCGAGCGAGTCGGGCGCGTCTTCGTCGAGCCCGACAGCCATGCTGACCGCGCCGCGCAGCTCGTTGGGCACCGGCTCGAGGGCGGTGTAGGTCACGGCGCTGACGAGCCCGTCATCCCCTTTCTCGATGTCGATCGTCCAGTCGCTGTCCATGGTGGGTGCGACGGAGGCGAGGCCCTCGGGCATCGTCACCTTCAGCGAGGTGGTCGGCGAGTTCTCACAGCCGTGGGCGAACGAGAAGGTCAGCACGCCGTGGTCTCCGGCGATCAGCTCGTCCGGGCTGACGCTGACGTGTGCGCTCGCCATCGCAGGGATGGCGAGCGCGAGGATCGCGCCCCCGACGAGTCCTGCGGTGACGTTGCGGCGGGTGGTGCTGGTGGTGGTGGAACGCATGGTGATACTCCTGTGTGCTGATCTGCGGGCGCGTCGGTATGCGCGACATCCGCGGGAAGGTGGAAACGCCTCGGTGAGGCGATGCGTGATCAGGCGTGTGCAGGAGGACCGCGGCGCGATACCGACACCGAGAAGTCGCTCTCGATCGGCACTCGGATCGCGCACACGGGGAAGGCGGGGCGTTCGTGGACCGGTCGGAACACCGTGACCGTGTGCCGCAGGCGTGCCTGCACCCAACCGGCGATCGCCCGCACCGACGACTCGCCGTGACACACCAGGGCAATGGTGATGATCGCTGCGAAGACGTGACCGGCGAGCATGAGGGCATCAGGAGCGGTCGCGGCGACCACGGGGCCCAGAGCGGCGAGGTCGAGGTGGTGCTCGTGTCCCGCGATCGCCGTCGCGCCGGTGGGGGTCCCGAGCAGCTGGAACACGAGGTGGAAGAGCGCCTGGCTGACCAGCACCGTCAGAGCGACACGGGCGCGGGATGCCCGGGCGCCGATGAGCAGCGCCGCCAGCGGCACGAGGAGCGTCGCGACGGCGAGCACAAGAAGCGGATGCGGGGCGGCTCCGCCCGCAGTGGTGTGCGATGCGGCGGCGACGAGCGTGGCCGCACCGGATGCCGCGGCTGCACGCAGAAGTCGCAGCTGGCGGGAGGTCACGCCACAAGCCTAACCGTGTCTCGCCATCGACCTGTGCACCACATGGGGCTGATTCCTAGGCGGCGAGCACTAGCTTGGGGGAGTGGAAGCACTGCTCTATCTGGGTGGCATCGTGTTCATGCTGATCGGCCTCGGCCTGTCGATCGGTCTGCACGAGGTCGGACACCTCCTGCCGGCGAAGCTGTTCGGCGTGCGCGTCGGCCAGTACATGATCGGCTTCGGTCCGAGGCTCTGGTCCAAGCGCATCGGCGAGACCGAGTACGGGTTCAAGCTGCTGCCGCTCGGCGGATTCATCTCGATGTCGGGAATGTACCCGGCCTCCGCCGCATCCGGCCCGGCGAAGGGCGTCTTCCGCGCTCTCGTGCAGGACGCACGATCGGCGAACGACGAGACGATCGCGGAGGGTTCCGAAGACCGCGTCTTCTATCGCCTGCCCGTGTGGAAGCGCGTCATCGTGATGCTCGGCGGACCGCTGATGAACCTGATCCTCGCGATCGTGATCTTCACCGTCCTGGTGTCCGGAATCGGTGTGCAGCAGGGAACCACGACGATCGCCTCGGTGAATCAGTGCGTTCTGCCCGCCGGATCGACGGCGACCGAGTGCGAGCCCGATGACCCGGCGACGCCGGCTGCCGAGGCAGGCATCCGACCAGGCGACGTGCTGGTGTCCGTCGACGATCAGCCCGTCTCGACCTTCGCACAGGCGACCGCCATCGTGCAGGCCGCTCCAGGCCAGACCCTGGAACTGGTCGTCCTTCGAGACGGCGCCGAGAAGACACTGAGCATCACGCCGATCGAGGCTGAGCGCACCATCACGGATGCGAGCGGGCAGCCGGTCATCGGGGAGGATGGGCAACCCGTCGTCAAGGACGTCGGCTATGTCGGGATGGCGGCGCAGATGGGCTTCGTCCCGCAGCCGCTGTCGGCAGGACCCCAGATGGCGGCCGACACCGTCGCGCGCGTGGGGTCGATGATCCTCACCCTTCCGGTTCGGATCTGGGACACCGGTGTCTCCCTGGTCACCGGGTCTGAGCGCGACCCGAACGGTCCGCTGAGCGTCGTCGGCGTCGGGCGCATCGCGGGTGAGGTCGCGGCGATCGATGCTCCGATCCTCAACCGCTTCTCCGTGCTCCTCGGGCTTCTCGGATCCCTCAATGTCGCGCTGTTCGTGTTCAACCTGATTCCGCTGCTGCCGCTCGACGGAGGTCACGTGGTCGTCGCGCTGTGGGACGGCATCCGCCGCGCCTGGGCGAAGCTGTTCCGTCGGCCGCCGCCTCCGCCCGTCGATGCCACCAGGCTCGTGCCGCTGACCGTGGTCGTCGCCGCGCTGCTCATCGTGATGGGTGCCGTGCTGCTGCTCGCCGATGTCTTCAACCCGGTGAACATCTTCGGCGGCTGAGCCACCGTCGGGGCGCGGCTGCCTTCGAGGGCTGGGGCGCTCCGGCATCCGCTCTCAGATCACGTGAGCGCGTGCGAGACCAGGCGCTCGAGAGTGCGGATGCCGTCGCGCGACAGGATCGACTCCAGATGGCCCTGCACCGAGGCGAAGCGCTCGCCGCGAAGCGCGTAGACGTCGCCTGATTCGGGGTCGGCCGACACGTCGACCGTTCCCGTCGACGTCGTGCCGGGCATCACCCGCGCCGTGAATGTGTTGTAGAAGCCGATCGAGGCGTCCTCGCCGAACACGGGAACCGACTTCTGCAACCCCTGATGCGGTGCGGCGAGGGGGGTCAGCGCGATGCCGAGACGATCGCTGAGGATCTGGTGGCTCAAGCACACCGCGAGCAGCGGCGACCTGGCGTCCACACGTCGGGACACGACGTCGCGCAACCTGGTGATGCGGTCGCTCTCGACGTCGCGGGGATCGCCGGGTCCTGGGCCGGCGACGACGAGGTCGGACGCGTCGAGCTCCGCATCATCGACGTCGTTCCAGGCGCGGATCGTGACATCCAGCCCGAGGTGGCGCAGCTGGTGGGCGAGCATGGTGGTGAAGCGGTCTTCCGCGTCGACGACGATCGCCGATCGGCCGGCGAAGGGCCCGGTCAGATCGTCGCCCTGCGGGTTCAGCCAGAAGTCCGCCAGGCGTGCATTGCGCGAGGAGAGAAGCTCCGCGACGGCGGGGTCGTGGGCGAGGGGCTGCCGTTCTCCCGGAGCGTCGGCATCATCGCGGGCCTCGGCGACGCTGTCGCGATCGATCGCGCCGATCGCTCCGAGCACGCCGGCGGCCTTGCCGTGGGTCTCCGACACCTCGCCGTGCGGGTCGGAGTGCCGCACGAGCGTCGCGCCCACCGGCACGCTGAGCGAGCCGTTCTGCAGATACACGGTGCGGATCAGGATCGGCGCGTCGAGGTCGTGCCCACCGGCGTCGTTCGGAGTGAACAGGGCGGCGACGCCGGAATAGTAACCGCGCGGCTTCTTCTCATGACGGCGGATCACGGCGCACGCGTTCTGCATCGGCGAGCCGGTCACGGTCGGCGCGAACATCGTCTCGCGGAGGATGTCGCGGGGATCCAGCGCGCTGCGGCCACGGAGCATGTACTCGGTGTGGGTGAGGCGCGACATCTCCTTCAGATGGGGGCCGGTGATGCGTCCTCCGTCGGAGCAGACGGCGCTCATCATCTTGAGCTCCTCGTCGACCACCATGAAGAGCTCTTCCGTCTCCTTGGTCGAAGAGAGGAAGTCCACCAGCGTCTCTTTCGTGGCTCCACCCGCGGGGTGGCGGAACGTGCCCGAGATGGGGTTCATGGTGACGATGCCGCCGCGTGCGACGACGTGCGCCTCGGGGCTCGCGCCGACCGCGATGTGTCCGGGCGTGACGACCGCGAAAGTCCAGTAGGCACCGCGCTCGTGCGTGAGCAGCGCGCGGAACCAGGTCAGGGCTGCGGTGCGATCGTCGACGTCGATCTCGGCGGTGAAGTCGCGGCGGATCACGAAATTCGCGCCCTCGCCGCGTCCGATCTCGTCGGCGATCACGGTCTCGACGATCGTGGCGTACTCCTCGTCCGGGATGTCGAAGCCACCGTCGCGCAGCGGCACGTTGTCCGAGGGAAGCGCCGCGAGCAGCGCGGGTGTAGCGATATGCAGGTGCTCATCGACCACGATGCAGCGCAGGGGCGCCCCGTCGTCCTGAGCGACGAAGCCACGCTCCCGCACCTGGCGGTAGGGCACCATGGTGAAGATCTCGCGCGGGGTTCCGTCGATCGTGAGGGGGATGTCGGCGAGCAGGTCGACATCGACGACCTCGCCGGTGAGCAGCTCGACGGTGTCTGCGCCGTCGCGCGCGATCAGCACGAAGGATGCCGTGGGATCTGCGGTGAGCTCGGCAAGACGTGAGAGGGTCATCGGTGTCTCCTGTGCATGGCTCCGGCTCGGCTCAACGAAAAGACCGCCCCGGAGGCGGTCTGGATTCGTGGGAACGCGAACACACCGCCTAGGAGGCGGGCCACCAGGTGAAGTTCGCGAGCATGGGCTGAAAACTATCACACCGCGCGCCGCCGCCCAGGCCGTATGACGCGCATCCTCGCCGTGCGACATCCAGCCTGCGTGCATCCAGGCGGCGTAGGCTGGGGGTTGTGCCAGCAGTGAATCTTGGGATGCCGAAGATCCCCGAAGTCCTCGCCCCGCGCCGCAAGTCTCGCCAGATCAAGGTCGGCAAGGTGCTCGTCGGCGGCGACGCCCCCGTCACCGTCCAGTCCATGACGACGACGAAGACGACGGACATCAACGCGACTCTCCAGCAGATCGCGGAGCTCACCGCATCCGGATGCGAGATCGTCCGTGTCGCCGTCCCTCATCAGGACGACGCCGACGCGCTGAAGATCATCGCCATGAAGAGCCAGATCCCCGTGATCGCCGACATCCACTTCCAGCCCCGCTACATCTACACCGCGATCGACGCGGGGTGCGGCGCTGTGCGTGTGAACCCGGGCAACATCCGCGAGTTCGACGGCAACGTCGGCAAGATCGCCGAGGCCGCGAAGGCCGCAGGCGTCTCGCTGCGCATCGGCGTCAACGCCGGCTCGCTCGACCGCCGCATTCTGACCAAGTACGGCAAGGCGACCGCTGAGGCTCTCGTCGAGAGTGCTGTGTGGGAGGCCTCGCTGTTCGAGGAGCACGACTTCCACGACTTCAAGATCTCGGTCAAGCACAACGACCCCATCGTCATGGTGAAGGCCTACCGCCAGCTCGCCGAACGGGGCGACTGGCCGCTGCACCTCGGAGTGACCGAGGCCGGACCCGCGTTCCAGGGGACGATCAAGAGCGCCACTGCTTTCGGCATCCTGCTCGGTGAGGGCATCGGTGACACCATCCGCGTCTCGCTGTCAGCGCCGCCGGCCGAAGAGGTCAAGGTGGGACACCAGATCCTGCAGTCCCTGAACCTTCGGGAGCGCAAGCTCGAGATCGTGTCGTGCCCGTCATGCGGACGCGCCCAGGTCGACGTCTACTCGCTCGCCGAGAACGTGACCGAGGGACTCAAGGACATGACCGTTCCGCTGCGTGTCGCCGTCATGGGCTGTGTCGTGAACGGTCCGGGCGAGGCGCGCGAAGCCGACCTCGGAGTCGCCTCGGGCAACGGCAAGGGACAGATCTTCGTCAAGGGTGAGGTCGTCAAGACCGTGCCCGAAGCAGACATCGTCGCGACGCTGATCGAAGAGGCCAACCGCATCGCGGCCGAGATGGGACCTGAGGCGCCGCTCGGCACCGCGCAGGTCGTCACGGCCTGACCGCCGCGCGTCGGTCCGTCTCAAGGAGCTCTATGCCCTCGTCCACTGTCGTATCCTTTCCCGTCGGCGGCGTCGCAGGTTCGAGCACCGTCAGTCGTATCCAGTCCGGCGCGGCGGGCACCGTCGTCGTCGTGGACGCGACGCCGTTTCACCCCGTCGATCACACGTGGCCGGATCAGCCGGGCGACCGCGGTGAGATTGCGCGCGACGAATCCGTCGTTCGCGTCTCCGAGGCGGTGATGGCGGCGATCTCCGACGAGGGCGAGTTCGCTGTCGGCTCCGACATCCCGGTGAAGCGTGGTGCTGAAGGGTGGACCTGGCTCGTCGCCCACCCGATTGAGGGTGAGGCGCCGTCCTGGTTGGTCGAGGGCGCGCGTGTGGAGCTGTCGGTCGACTCGTCACGGCGGGCTGGCTTCAGCCGGGGACACACCGCCTGCCACCTCGCGTCGTTGGCCCTCGACATCGCTCTCGCCGACCTGTGGCGCAAGGACCCGGGAGCGGATGCTCTGGGCAATCCGAACTTCGAGGTCAGAGCGAATCAGTCCAGCCGCATCCATGAAGACGGCGCCGTCGACGAGTACCGTCTGGGCAAGAGCCTGCGCCGAGCAGGTTTCGACACCGAGACGTTCGCGGCGTCGCTCGACGATCGGGTGGCAGCGATCAACACCCAGCTGGCCGCGTGGGTCGCCTCCGGTGCGATGAGCCGCGTGGTGGCCGAGGGCCCGACCATCGTGGATCGGCGCAGCTGGCACTGCGAACTGCCGGATGGCCACGCCGAGATCCTCTGCGGCGGAACGCACGTGGCGTCTCTTTCCGAGTTCGTCTCGATCTCGGTCGCGCTCGATCTGACGGATCCCCAGCTGCTGGTGATGACCACGAAGGCCGTTCCCGCGGTCTGAGTCCGCTCAGCGAACGAATCCGGCCTGCACGCGGCCGCCGGCCCGCTCGAGCTCAGCGGAGACGCGAGCTGCGAAGGTCGTGTAGTCGTTCTCGAGCAGAGGGTTGGTCAAGCGGTCGGCTCTGTCGACGCTCAGCTCTCGAAGGCGTCGGGGCAGCCATTTGCCCGCCCCTATCCACCGCCCCTCGGTGAGCAGCATGAGCTCTGCGATCCGCTCGAACAGGATGGATGCCTCCACGTGCTGTTCGACGGGGCCCGTGGCGTCCTCCAGATCGTCGAGCACATCCGTGATGACGTAGCGGCGGAACGCGGACTCGTTCGCGCTGAGTGACGGCCCCGCGTCGAGCACACTCCGCCAGTGCTGTCGGGCCGATGCCAGCCGGCCATCATCTCGGATCGCGATGCCGTCGACGAGCATGTGCACCGTCACCGGGCGGTGCTGCGCGATGCCTCGTGCCGCCCACTCGTCGAAGCCCGTCGACGTGTAGGCGAAGACTTCGAAGATCTCTCCGTCGAAGTCGTGCGTCGAGGCTTCACTCGTCTGTCCGTCGACATCGAAGAGGTCATCTCCGAGGAGCAGCAGGTCGATGTCGCTGGTCGACGTGCGGTCGCCACGCGCCATGCTTCCCGCCACGATGGCGATATCCGCCCGGGGGTAGCGGGCGGCGACGAATCGTTCCGCGACGGCGAAGTGGTCCACGTCCACAGCGTAACCCTTCGGGCTGTGCACCTCCGGGGATCAGCGCGTCGCTGCTCCGAGCCGGGCGCCGAGTCCGGCGGCGAGCACGTGTGCCTGGCTCAGCGGAAGCCTATGCCTTCAGGCGCTGAACTCGATCTCGCCTCGGGCGATGTCGGCGCGCACGACCTGGAGCCTCACGACGGCTCCGGGGATCGTATCGGCGGGGATCGGGGCAGAGGCGGTGACGGCGGGATCAGCGATCTGGACCGTCGCGCGCTCGCCGCGTATCTCGATCACGGTGGCCTCGACCGTCCCGCCCACGAGCGGCGTCATCAACGCGGCCTCGACGCAGTTGATCGTCGCGGAGTCGAGCCGGGATGCACGCTGACCGGACTCCTGCATCAGCGCGGGCAGATCCGGAAGAGACTCGCGAACCCAGCTCGGTACCTCGCGTCCTTCGGAGACGGCAAGGCAGATCTCGAGCGACCAGCGATCTATGAGACGGCGCAGCGGCGCCGTGGCATGCGCGTAGGGTGCGGCGATGGCCGCCTGCTCGATGTCGGGCGGCACCGACCCGTCGAAGGCCACGTAGCCGGCGCCGCGGAACAGCGATGCCGCAGCCTCGAGAATCGGGAGGGTCATCGGGTCCTCGCGATCCAGCTCGCGAAGGTAGTCGCCGTAGGCGCCCGTCGTCCACGGGCGCCCGAGAGCCTCGGTCTGATGGCGGAACGCGTCGAATGCCTTTTCGTCGGGCTCTGGCATGGTTCGAAGGATGCCGATGCCGGCGTCCAGCATCAGTGACGCCGCCGCCATGCCGGTCATGAGGGACAGTTGCGCGTTCCATTCCTCGACGGGAAGCGGATGCCGACGCTCGATCGCGTATGTGCCGTCGGCGGCTCGGGTCACTTCCTCGTCGGGGAGGTTCAGGCTTGCGCCGCCGCGGATCTTCTCCTGCTCGATCCGCAGCGCACCGATCTCCGAAAGCAGCGCGGCCGGACCGCCCTCGCCTCGGTCGAGCGCCGCCTGTGTGCTGGCGTAGTCGAGCTGGGCGCTCGAGCGGATCAGAGCCCGCTCGAGCCGGAACTCTTCGACGACTCCCGCAGAATCGAGGGCGAAAGTCCAGACGAGTGCGGGGCGGTCCACGTCGGCCAGCAGCGACGCGCGATCCTCGCTGAGCACCTTCGGATGCAGAGGGATTCTGCCATCTGCCGCATACAGCGTCTGACCTCGACGCGTGCCTCTGCGTCTACTTCCCCTCCGGGAGTCACGAAGCCGGGGACATCGGCGATTGCGTAGCGAACGGTGTATCCGGATTCCCGCCGCTCGAGGTGGAAGGCCTGGTCGAGGTCGCGCGACCCGAGCGGATCGAGTGTCGCGAAGGGGATGTCGCGCAGATCGAGCTCGGGGGTCGTCGTTCTCGTGGCCTCCGCTTCGGCGACGACCGCGGCGGGGAAGTCTGTGGGCGCGTCGAGGGACTCGCGCAGGGCCGCGAGCGCCGCGGCGAGTTCGGTCTGCGCGGCTGATGGGGCGACGTGCGATCGGCGCTGAGGCATGCCCCCACACTATGACGCCGCGGACAGAGGACGGCGTGATGTCGGGCATGGTCGCGTCGTCATCCTCCGCCCTAGGGTCAGAAGGGCGGCGGGGAGTCGTCGTCGGGGACAGTGGTGGTGTTCTGCGGCGGTGCTCTGTCGATGTAGACCCTGCCGGTGGGGCTCGTCCATGCGAAGGTGCCGTCGTCGAGGTGCTCGACGTGCCAAGGGCTGTGGTGTTTGAGTCTGTGGTGTCGGCGGCACAGGACGCCGAGGTTGTCGGCCGTGGTCGCGCCGCCGAGAGCATGGTCGCGGGTGTGGTCGAGATCGCCGTCTCGGGAGGCATGCCCGCAGGTCGGGAACCGGCATCGTTGATCGCGGGCTCTCAAGTGCCGTGTGAGGGCGGCGGACGGCCGGTAGCGGTCGACGGCGAGCATCGCGCCGGTGAGAGGGTGAGTGAGGATCCGGGCCCACCCGGGTGCCATGCCGGCGAGCAGACGTGCGGTGTCGATATCGATCGGGATGCAGCCGTTCAGCTCGGCCGGGACGCTGCTCGCACCGATCAGCGACAGCACGGGGACAGTGACAGTCACGGTCGGGGTGATCGAGGCGAGCATGCCGTCGGCGGTGTCGTGTCCTGCGGGCGCGCCGGTGAGGAGCAGGTCAAGAGCGACATCGCAGCTGGCCTGCCCGAGCGTCCGCGAGCCATGAGTCGACGCGGCGCGGGGGGCGCTCGACGAATCCGCACAGGCGGCTTTTGCCATCGCCGTGACCCTCTCGAACGCGCCGTGCACGAGAGCGGCCGGACCGAAGATGCTCAGTTGCGCCATGCCGTCTGCGCGGTTCTTGACCCACACACCGCGCTCGCGGCGCGCGTCTTTGTGACGATCATCGATGCTGCGCCGCTGGAACCGGTCTGCGACTCGTCGTGCCATCCGCCCCACTCGATTAGGGGACTCCGTCTTCGCGAAATCGACCATCTGCCCTGCGTACGCGTCGCGGTCGGCCGCATCGTCGAGGTGCATGGCGGCGTCGACGATCACCCGAGCATGCGCGGCGCTGATCAGCCCGGCACCCTGCGCCTGCCACACCCGGGGGAACCGAGACACCACGAGTTCCGCGTCGAGCATCCGCCTCTGCACCGTCCGGTCGCTGATGCGCAGCGCCGCCCCGAACTCGGCCGCCACCGCCCGCACCGCCAGATCGACACCATCAGCACTCGGTTCGTCGGCCTGCTCTGCTGCTTCGACAGCGATGCGCGAACCGAGCGCGAGAAGACCGTCGCGGGCGGCCAGCAACGACCCGATCGTCCGATCGACCGCGACGAGCATCTCAGCGACCGCGCCCAGCGCGCCCACCTGCTCCACCGTCGCGTCCATCAGTGCCGTCATACCCACATCACACCACCCACCACCGACATTCCCACCGCAGATCAGACCCCGAAACCCAGCCGGGAACACAGAACAACGGCATCCCGGAATGTGCGAGAGCACGGCCGCCATGAAGGTCACCTCGACGAGCACCTAGAGGTGGCACTCCGGACGATCGCCGATGCACTGCGTCCCCTCGCGAACCTGTGATTCGCGTGTCCGTCCGACCCAGACCGGAATACTGGGCGTTAGCGTGGGGGTATGACCACTGCTGCGAAGGCCAAGACCCTGATCGGACTCTACGAAGCCCCGGAGATCCTCCGTGTCGTGAATGTGTGGGATGTCGTGTCCGCCCGCGCCGTCGCGAAGCTGCCCGAGACGAAGGCGATCGCGACCGCAGGGCACGGCATCGCCGCCTCCTTCGGATTCGAGGACGGCGCGATCCCGCGGGACATCATGATCGACATGGTCGGTCGCATCGCAGCATCCGTCTCGGTCCCGGTGACCGCCGATCTCGACGACGGATACGGCGACGCGGGGGAGACCACCCGCCTGGCGATCGGCGCCGGTGTCGTCGGCGCCAACGTCGAAGACCGCCTCAAGCCGTTCGACGAGTCCGTCGCGGCGGTCGAGGCGATCGTCAAGGCCGCCGAGGCCGAGGGCGTTCCGTTCGCGCTGAACGCACGTACCGATGCTTTCGTGCGTGCCGGGCACCGTCCGGTCGCGGAGAGCGTAGCCGACGCGATCCAGCGTGGCCGCGCGTTCCTCGACGCCGGAGCCACCGCGGTCTTCGTCCCGGGAATGCTCGACGCCAATATCACCCGCCAGCTCGTCGACGGCCTCGGTGAAGGCAAGCTCAGCGTCATCGGCCTCCCGGGCACTCTCGCCGCGTCGGAGTACGAGAAGCTCGGGGTCACCCGCATCTCGTACGGTCCTCTTCCGCAGCGAGTGGCGCTCACGGCCGTCCAGGACCTCGCCGCGAGCCTGTACGCCGGTGGCGTGATCCCGAACGGCCTCCCCGCGCTCAACTGACCCACCGCGAAAACGGGGTGACCACCGGTCAGTAGACTTGGCCCGTGGTCACTCGTCTTTCGAACTTCTTCCTCCGCACGCTCCGTGAAGACCCTGCAGGCGCAGAGGTCGCGAGCCACAGGCTGCTGATCCGCGCCGGATACATCCGACCGCAGGCCGCCGGGATCTTCGCGTGGCTCCCGCTCGGGTTGCGCGTCAAAGCCAAGATCGAGACGGTCGTCCGCGAGGAGATGGCCGCCGCTGGGGCACAGGAAGTGCACTTCCCCGCTCTGATGCCGCGTGAGTCCTACGAAGCGACCGGTCGCTGGGAGGAGTATGGCGACCTGCTTTTCCGTCTGCAGGACCGCAAGGGCGGTGACTACCTGCTCGCCCCGACCCATGAAGAGGCGTTCACGCTCCTCGTCAAGGACCTCTACTCCTCGTACAAGGATCTGCCTCTCACGCTCTACCAGATCCAGGACAAGTATCGTGACGAGGCTCGTCCCCGTGCAGGTCTGCTCCGCGGCCGTGAGTTCACGATGAAGGACGCCTACTCCTTCGATTCCTCCGACACCGGCCTCGACGTCAGCTACCAGGCGCAGCGCGATGCCTACGAGCGCATCTTCCAGCGCCTCGGTCTCGAGTACGTGATCGTCCAGGCGGATGCCGGTGCGATGGGCGGGTCGCGAAGTGAGGAGTTCCTTCACCCGACCCCTGTGGGTGAGGACACGTTCGTGCGGAGCGCCGGCGGCTACGCCGCCAATGTCGAGGCATTCACGACGGCGGTGCCCGACGCCATCGAGTTCGATGCCGACGCATCTCCCGTCATCTTCGACTCGCCGAACACGCCGACGATCGAGACGCTCGTCGCGCACGCGAATGCGCACCTGGGCGGCGAGTACACCGCCGCCGACACGCTCAAGAACGTCGTGCTGGCCCTGACTCACCTCGACGGAACGCGTGAGCTGGTAGTCGTGGGCATCCCGGGTGACCGCGAAGTCGACGAGAAGCGAGCGGAGGTCGCCTTCGCACCCGCCGAGGTCGAGACGGCGACGGCCGACGACTTCGAGAACAACCCGCTGCTCGTGAAGGGATACATCGGTCCCTGGTCGCCCACGGGCGCCGTGCTCGGCGAGGAGTCGGCAACCGGCATCCGCTACCTGGTCGATCCCCGCGTGAGCGAGGGCACCACCTGGATCACCGGCGCGAACGTCGATCAGAAGCACGCGCACTCGGTCGTCGCCGGTCGTGACTTCTTCTCGGACGGGATCGTCGAGATCGCGAACGTCAAGGCGGGGGACCCCGCTCCCGACGGTTCGGGCCCGGTCGAGCTCGCCCGCGGAATGGAGATCGGCCACGTGTTCCAGCTCGGCCGCAAGTACGCTGAGGCACTCGGCCTCAAGGTGCTCAACGAGAACGGCAAGCTCGTCACCGTCACGATGGGCTCGTACGGAATCGGCATCACCCGCATCCTCGCGATCATCGCCGAACTGAACAACGACGAGAAGGGGCTCATCTGGCCCGCATCCGTCGCTCCCTTCGATGTGCAGGTCGTAGCAGCAGGCCGCGATCAGGTGGCGTTCGACGTGGCGACCGAGCTCTCGGCGCAGCTCGAGTCCACGGGCCTCGATGTGCTCTACGACGACCGTCCGAAGGTGTCGCCCGGAGTGAAGTTCGGAGACGCAGAGCTCGTCGGTGTGCCGAAGATCGTCATCGTCGGCCGTGGCGCTGCCGAGGGCCAGGTCGAGCTGTGGGACCGCAGCACGGGTGACCGTGAAGCGGTATCGGTCGCCGAGGCCCTGCAGCAGCTGTCCCGACGCTGACCGTACAGACCGGAGAATGCCACGCACCTCGTCCGAGGTGCGTGGCATTCCGTCTCTGCGGAGTCGAGCCGCTCGTCAGCTGACGATGCGGCCGTGGTTCATGATGTCGTCATCAGGCGTGTCCTTGGTGACCAGCGCCTTGAGCGCGCCCGCCGCCATCGCGATCTTGCCCAGCCCGGGCTCCCAGAACTCGGTCACCGTCGGCGTCACCTTCAGAAGCGCGATCCCGGGGGTGTCGAGGCCGTCCTCGAACCAGATGTCGAGCGAGGGCGAGTAGAGCTCCTCCATCTTCGCCCGGTCGTGCACGACGGACGCCTCGCCGGCGACCGAGACATATCTCATCCCCTTGGCGTCGCAGTACGCGAGGCCCACCTGGTGGTGAGCTCGCGCTTCTTCGACCTTCTCGGTGTCTTCCGCGGTGAAGAACCAGATGTCTCCGGCATCGTCCATCTGCCGGGTCGACATCGGCCTGCTCACCAGATTGCCGTCTTCGTCAGTCGTCGTCAGCATCGTGAAGTCGATGTCCTCGACGAGCTCGGTCACGCGCGCGAGCGCTTCCGGTCCAATGATCTCTGTCATGCCGCCACTGTGGCGCAGGAGGTCCGACTTCGCAGGGGCGTTGACACCGGCCCGCGCGCGTGGTCAGCGCATCGGGCGGCGTTGCGCCGACCCACGCGACATGCCGTCGTGACAGGCTGAGTGCATGACCGACGAATCGCTGCCGGAATCGCTGAGCGCCGAGATCAACACCGTCCTGGATGAGGCGGGAGTGAAGACCGACCGCCGCCTCGTGATGCGCATGATGCGCACTGCGGTGCTGTTGGGGGAGGACGGCACCGACCGGCTCGACCTCAAGATCGCGTCGGCCGCGTTGGCCGAGATGCGGGATGCGTTCCGCCTCTTCGCGCCGTTCCATGGGGTGCCCAAGGTCACGGTCTTCGGTTCGGCGCGGACGCGCCAGGATGACCCGCTCTACATCCAGGCTCGCGATGTCGCAGGCGCTCTCGCTGCAGACGGATGGATGGTGGTGACCGGCGCCGGCCCGGGAATCATGCAGGCGGCGGCAGAAGGCGCCGGCCCCGCTCTATCCCTCGGCGTCTCGATCAGGCTCCCGTTCGAAGAGAAGGCGAACAGCCTGGTGGCGGGAAGCGACCAGGTCGTCGCGATGAAGTATTTCTTCACCCGCAAGCTGATGCTCATCAAGGAGTCGAGCGGCTTCATCTGTCTGCCCGGCGGGTTCGGCACGCTCGACGAGATGTTCGAGCTGCTCACACTGCAGCAGACCGGCAAGGCCGAGCCGACGCCGATCGTCCTGCTCGACGAGCCGGGCGGCACTTTCTGGAACGGTCTCAAGCGGTTCATCGACGAGGATCTGCAGCCCACTGGCGTGATCTCTGAAGGTGACTTCGACCGCGTCGTCATCACCGACTCCGTCGAGTCGGCCGCAGCCGTGATCGCAGGGTTCTGGCGCAACTACGACTCGCTGCGCTGGGTCGGGGATTCGCTCGTGCTCAGGCTGCGGGTCGCGCCGACAGATGCGGAGCTCGAGGACCTCAATGAGCGGTTCGCGGGGATGCTGGCGAGCGGACGAATCGAGCGGACTGCTCCGCGGTCACCCGAAGTCGCCGACGACGATCTGCTGCACCTTCCGCGTCTCGCCCTGCACCTCGATCAGCGTCAGGTCGGCAGTCTGTTCCGCCTGATCGGTGCGATCAACTCGCTGAAGTCCGCTCCCGCGCTGTGATTCTTTCCGCGAACGCGGCGAGATCGACTTCGTGCCCGAGTATCCGCCCCGCGGCGCGGTGACCTGAAGAGAAGGCCGCCCCCACGGTCGCGGGCTCGTCGCCCCAGGTCGCCTCGCCGGCGAAGTGCAGCACTCCGTCGACGGGACCCGCGAGTTCGTCATGGTCGTGGTGCGACGATCCGAGCGCGAGATGCGAATACGAGCCGTTCGAGAACACGTCGTGCCCCCAGCGGGTGACCCAGTGCGCGGTGGGCTCGCCGACGGCGTCAGGGTAGAGGGCACGAAGAGCGCGCACGGCATCCGCGACGATCTCGTCGTCGGACAGCTCCTGCATCCTGCGGCCGAACGGACCGGCAGCGAAAGTCAGCAATGTGGGAAGCCCGCTCACGGCCGACACGTCGTACCACGAGTGCCAGTGCTCACCGGCCTCGCCGAGCGCCCGCAGGACATAGCTGTCCTCATTCCAGAAGCGTTCCGGGAACTGGATGAAGACCTTGTTGAACACCCCCATGCCCAGCCTCGCGATCGGCCCCGCGACCGCGTCGGGCAGGGGAGGGGCGAAGTCGATCGACCCCGCCTTGAGCACTCCGAGCGGCACGGTGACCACGGCGCTCCGTGCGGAGAAATCCCCGTTCTCGGTCGACACCGTGACTCCGGCATCCGTGCGGGCGATGCGGGTGACCACCTGGCCCAGGCGGATGTCTAGTTCGGCGGCGATGCGCCGTGGGAGCTCGTCATAACCGCGAGGGAAGATGACCTCGTCACCGTCGATCGCGTCCTCGTCGAGCCCGTGCGCGTCGAGGTCGCCGATCCATGCTCCGCATTGCTCTTCGACGCGGTGGCGGAAGAACTCCCGGATCTCATCGATGCGCTCAGGATCGAAGCCGGTGCGGTCGAGCGCGCGCTCGGTGACATCGAGGTAGGTGTCGCCGGGGGAGGACCGTTCGATCTTCTCGAGCAGCAGGCGATCGGCCTCCTCGACGTCGGAGACCCATTGAGAAGCGCGCGCGGCATCCATGGGCCTGCCGTCGCCGTCGAAGTTCTCGATCGGGCGCCCTCCGGCCTGGAAGCTGCCGACGGTGTACTCGAGCGTCGGGATTCCGAGCGCCTGTACGAGGTCCCACAGTGCGGAGCGTTCGATGCCGTGGACCCACGACGCGCCGAGATCGACGGGAAAACCCGCGGTGCGATCGGTGTGCATGCGGCCGCCGACGCGATCCTTCGCCTCGAGGACGATGACGTCCGCTCCGGCGTCGGCGAGCATGCGAGCCGCCGTCACGCCGGACATCCCTGCCCCGATCACGATGGCGTCGTACGTCGTCACTGAGTCCTCCTTCATGGTCGGCACCGCACCGGTGCGGCCGCCTTCGTGGCGACCAGCGGTGGGCACAGGGTATCGTGGTACGGATGTCGCGCGTGCACACCCGCGCGACGAGAGCTGAATAGGGAGTCGTCATGGATATCGAACTGAGTCTGCTGCGTGGGATCGAGAAGGAGAAGGCGATCCCCTTCGATGAGCTGGTCTCGATCATCGAACAGGCCATCCTGACCGCCTACTCCAAGCATGTCTCCGCAGACGGAGCAACCCCCGAGGGCGTCCGCGTCGAACTCGATCGTCGAACCGGGCACGTCGCCGTGCTGCAGGTCGTCAAGGACGATGAGGGCGCGATCATCGGGGAAGAGGATGCCACGCCGGATGACTTCGGACGGATCGCCGCCTTCGCCGCGAAGCAGGTCATCAGCCAGCGTCTGCGCGACATCGCGGACGACGTGGTGCTCGGCGACTTCAAGGACAAGGAAGGCGACATCGTCGCCGGCGTGATCCAGCAGGGACCGAATCCCCGCATGATCCACGTCGATCTCGGAGCTGTCGAGGCGATCCTTCCTCCTGAGGAGCAGGTCCCGGGCGAGGAGTACACCCACGGCTCGCGCCTCCGCGTGTACGTCACCAGCGTCGCGAAGGGCCTCAAGGGTCCGCAGATCACCGTCTCGCGCACGCACCCCGGTCTGGTCCGCAAGCTGTTCGCGCTCGAGGTGCCCGAGATCGCCGCAGGTCTCGTCGAGATCGTCTCACTGGCCCGCGAGGCCGGTCACCGCACGAAGATCGCCGTTCGCGCCAACGACCCGGCGATCAACGCCAAGGGCGCCTGCATCGGTGAGATGGGGCGCCGTGTGCGCGCCGTCACCGAGGAGCTTTCAGGAGAGAAGATCGACATCGTCGATCACGATCCGGAGCTCGCCGCGTTCGTCGCGAACGCCCTCTCGCCCGCCAAGGTGACCAGCGCGTTCATCCTCGACGCGAACACCAGGGCCGTGCGTGCGCTGGTGCCCGACTATCAGCTCTCCCTCGCGATCGGCAAGGAGGGGCAGAACGCTCGTCTGGCCGCCAAGCTCACCGGCGCGAAGATCGACATCCAGCCCGACAGCGTCCTGGACTGACTGCTCGTCACGTCCGACTCGCGCCCGTCGCGTGAGTCGGACGGGAACACAGGTGTAAGATGGAACCCGTTCGAACGTGCGTCGGCTGTCGCACGCGTGCTCCCCGCGCCACTCTTCTCAGAGTGGTGTCCCAGGACGACGTCCTCATCATCGATGAGCGAAGCGTTCTGCCAGGGCGAGGCGCGTGGGTGCATCCGACACCGGAATGCATGGATGCCGCTCTGCGGCGCCGCGCTTTCGGCCGAGCACTTCGCGCATCCGGCAATCTGGATACGCGGATCATCGAACAATACCCACCAAGAAACAAAGGCTGAACGGCTATGGAAACAAAGTGAACGGCTCGAAATGAGACCCGTCCGCGACTAGTGGTCTGCCCTGTCTGGGTGGACCGACCCCAGACAGGAGAATTGTGGCTGGTAAACCACGCGTACACGAGATCGCCGCCGAACTCGGCGTCGACAGCAAGATCGCACTTGCAAAGCTCAAGGAACTCGGAGAGTTCGTCAAGAGCCCCTCTTCGACCATCGAACCCCCGGTGGCGCGCAAGCTTCGCGCTGCCATCGAGTCGGATGCCTCGCTGAAGGCATCTGCTGACGCGGCTCCCGCTGCTGCCAAGTCCGGTGCTGCAAAGCCCGGTGCTGCGAAGCCCGGTGCCGCGAAGACCGACGCGGCAACGCCCGGTGCCGCCAAGCCCGGTGCTGCGAAGCCCGGTGCCGCCAAGACCGGTGGACCGACTCCCGGACCCAAGCCCGGCCCCAAGCCGGCACCCGCGCCGGAAGAGCCCGTTGCCGCTCCGGCTCCCGAGGCTCCCGCCGCGGCCGCAGAGGCTCCGGCCGAGACCGCTGCTTCGGCAGAGGCCACGCCCGGACCCGCTGCACCGAAGTCGAACGACGGCGGCGCACCGAAGCCCGGCGCACCGCGTCCGGGCAACAACCCGTTCTCGTCGGCGCAGGGCATGGGCCAGCGTCCGGCAGGTCCGCGTCCCGGCAACAACCCCTTCGCCTCGGCGCAGGGCATGGGCCAGCGGCCGAGTCCGACTCCCGGCAACATCCCGCGTCCGCAGGCTCCGCGCCCCGGTGCCCCGCGTCCGGGTGCACCTCGTCCCGGTTCCCCCCGTCCCGGCGCTCCGCGCGGCGGTCAGGGCGGTCGTCCCGGTGGTGCACCGTTCCAGCAGCGTCCCGGCGGCCCCGGTCGTCCCGGCGGTGCCGGTGGACCCGGCGGCGGTCCCGGTGCTCGGCCCGGTGGTGGCTTCGCAGGTCGCCCCGGCGGTGGCGGCGGTCGCGGTCGTGGTCCTGGTGGAGGTACCGCAGGTGCCTTCGGCAAGGGCGGCGGCAAGAGCAAGCAGCGCAAGTCGCGGCGGGCGAAGCGGCAAGAGTTCGAGATGCGGAGCGCCCCGATCGTCGGTGGTGTCAACGTCACCCGCGGTAACGGGGAGACCATCCGCATGCGCCGTGGTGCGTCGATCGCGGACTTCGCCGACAAGATCGAGACGCTGACCGGCTACACGGTGCAGCCAGGAACCCTCGTGACGATCCTCTTCAACCTCGGCGAGATGGCCACGGCCACCGAGTCGCTGGATGAGGCGACGTTCGAGGTACTGGGTGAAGAGCTCGGCTACAAGATCCAGATGGTCTCGCCCGAGGATGAGGACAAGGAGCTCCTCGAGGGCTTCGGTCTCAACCTCGAGCAGGAGCTCGAGGAGGAGGACGAGGACGACCTCGAGATCCGTCCTCCCGTGGTCACCGTCATGGGCCACGTCGATCACGGTAAGACCCGTCTTCTCGACGCGATCCGCCAGACCAACGTCATCGACGGTGAAGCCGGCGGCATCACGCAGCACATCGGTGCCTACCAGGTGTGGACCGAGCACGAGAACGTCGAGCGCGCGATCACCTTCATCGACACTCCGGGGCACGAGGCGTTCACCGCCATGCGTGCGCGTGGAGCGCAGGTCACCGACCTCGCGATCCTCGTGGTCGCAGCCGACGACGGCATCATGCCCCAGACGGTCGAGGCGCTGAACCACGCCCAGGCGGCGAACGTGCCGATCGTGGTCGCGGTGAACAAGGTCGACAAGCCCGACGCCAACCCGGCCAAGGTTCGTCAGCAGCTCACCGAGTACGGTCTGGTCGCAGAGGAGTATGGCGGAGACGTCATGTTCGTCGACGTCTCGGCTCGGGCGAACACCGGCATCCAGGAGCTTCTGGACGCTGTGCTGCTCACCGCTGATGCTGGTCTCGACCTCACGGCCAACCCGAACAAGGCCGCTCGCGGTGTCGCCATCGAGGCGAAGCTCGACAAGGGCCGCGGATCCATCGCCACGGTGCTGATCCAGTCCGGAACGCTTCGGATCGGTGACGCGATCGTCGCAGGAACGGCTTACGGCCGTGTCCGTGCGATGGCAGACGAGAACGGCGAGCAGGTCCTCGAGGCCTACCCGTCGCGTCCGGTGCAGGTGCAGGGTCTCAACTCGGTGCCGCGTGCGGGCGATGTCTTCATCGTCACCGAAGAGGACCGCATGGCCCGCCAGATCGCTGAGAAGCGTGAAGCGGTCGAGCGCAACGCCCAGCTGGCCAAGGCCCGCAAGCGCATCTCGCTCGAGGACTTCACCCGTGCGCTCGAAGAGGGCAAGGTCGAGTCGCTCAACCTCATCATCAAGGGTGACGTCTCCGGTGCCGTCGAGGCACTCGAGGAGTCGCTGCTCAAGATCGAGGTCGATGACTCGGTGCAGCTCCGCATCATCCACCGCGGTGTCGGTGCGATCACGGAGTCCGACGTCAACCTCGCGACGATCGACAACGCGATCATCGTGGGCTTCAACGTCCGCCCTGACACGAAGGCGCGCGAGCGCGCTCAGCGTGAGGGTGTCGACATCCGGTTCTACTCGGTGATCTACAACGCGATCGACGAGGTCGAGAGCTCGCTCAAGGGCATGCTCAAGCCGGAGTACGAAGAGGTCCAGTCGGGTGTCGCCGAGATCCGCGAGGTGTTCCGCTCCTCGAAGTTCGGCAACATCGCCGGTGTCATCGTGCGTTCGGGAACGATCACGCGAAACGCCAAGGCTCGCGTCATCCGCGACGGCGTGGTCGTCGCAGACGGCCTCGCCATCGAGTCGCTGCGTCGTTTCAAGGACGACGTCACCGAGGTGCGTACGGACTACGAGGCCGGTATCGGCCTCGGCAAGTTCAACGACATCCAGATCGGTGACGAGATCGAGACGACAGAACTGATCGAGAAGCCTCGCGGCTGATCGAGTTCGATATCTTCGGGCGAGGGTGCGTGATGCATCCTCGCCCGAAGAGTACGTAGAGGGAGAGAACAATGGCTGGTGAACGACAGGCCCGTCTGGCTGATCGCATTCGAGTGATCCTTGCGGAGCGCCTCGAGAAGGGGTTGCGTGACCCGCGCCTCGGCTTCGTCACGATCACGGATGTCCGTGTCACTGGCGACCTGCAGCACGCCTCCGTCTTCTACACGGTGCTCGGCACCGAAGAGGAGCGTCTCTCCAGCGGCGAGGCTCTGACCTCCGCCACCGGAATGCTGCGCAGTGAGGTCGGGAAGCAGCTCAGCACGCGCCTCGTGCCGACACTCGAGTTCATCCCCGATGCGCTGCCGGAGAACGCCGATCACATCTCGGCTCTCCTCCGCGAAGCGCAGCAGCGCGATGCCGAGGTGGCGAAGCTCGCTTCCTCCGCATCGCACGCGGGCGACGCAGACCCCTACCTCCGCCAGGAAGACGACGACACGAAGTCCTGAATATCGGTGCCCTCGTCTGGGCGCCGCGGTGTCTTGGTACTCTCGGCTCCACGGGTGATCGCCCGGGGGGACTGGGGAGTTCGGCATCGATTTTTCGCGCGCGCACGGGGCGGCCTCGATCGCACCAGCGGTCATCGAGAAGATTCTCGATGACCTTCTCGATCATGATCTGAGCTGCGCACCGCATGTCGCGGCGCGACTCGCATTCGAGCTGTCTGAAGATCCGCAGACGGTTCTGGCGGTCGCTGCCCGACTCGACGCCGCTCAGCGGCACGGGCTCAGGGCGCTTCCTTCGCCGTTGCCCATGGTGCCATCCGTTGAAGCGCTGTTCGCTCAGCTGGAGCTCGACGACAGAGATCGTGCGGTCCTCGTCGCCGTGTCGCTGCGGCTCGACGACAGCCTCGACCCGCTGGTCGACTTCTCGGGTCGGTCCGCCGCAGAACTCGCCGGCGGTCCGCTCGGCTCACTTCTCGACATCCATGCGGGCCGAGTGCGTCTCGCCGACCCCCGGCTGGCGATCTGGCTGCGCGCGACGACGACGTCCTCATTGGCTGCCGCGGTGCACTCGAGACTGCATCGGATCTTCGAGGCACGTGGCGAGAGGGTAGATGCCGACTGGCACGGCGCGCGTGCGGCGATGCACGGCGAACCCGTAACCGCCGGCGAGCTCACACGCATCGCGAGAGAGCACTCGGAGGCCGGACTGAGTGAGCGCGCCTTCCATCTCGCGGCTGAAGCCGCCGCGCACTCGAGCGGGATCGAGCAGGATGAGGCGACGCTCGTCGCCGGTGTCGCGGCGATCGCCGCCGGCTACGCGGTCGAGGCGGCGAGCCGACTGGGAAGTCTCTTCCCCCACGGTGACGAGCTCTATCGTCTGCAGGGGCTCGGCGGTCTGCTCGTCGCCGAGGCGCATCTGCGCGGGGCGGTGCCTGAGGTCGACATGAGTGTCGTCCAGCCGCGTGTGGATGACCCCGCCCACTGGTACTCGTGGGCGCGGGCTTCGGCCTTCGCGGCGATGCTCTGCGCGGAGCGAGGCGATCGCCGCGGAATGCGCTCGTGGCTCGAGGCGCTCAGAAGCGCGAGCGGGCGCGTCGACGCAGACAGCGAACTTCGAGACCCGGTGGTCGCGCTCGCCTGGCTCGTGATCGGAGACGGGGAGAGCGACGACGTGCGCGGCACCGGCCCGCTCACCGGAAGCATGCTCCTGGCCCTGCGTGCGGCTCTCGACGGAGACATCGACAGAGGTCTCCGTCTGCTCGCTGCCGGAGATTCTGCGATCGGCGTCGAGGCCGATCCGTTCGTGGCCGGATTCGAGCTCAGCCCGCTCGTCGCGGCCTATCGGGCGATCGTCGAAGCGCTGCTTCTGATGTGGCGCGGAGATATCGGCGCGGCACGCGACCGGATGCTGTGCGCCGCGCTCGAACTGCCCGTCGCGGTGCCGTTCGACGGACTCGGCGTCGTGATCGCGCGACGCCTCGACCTGGCCGTACTCGGTCATCTCGGGCCGTTCGCGAAGGCTCTCACTGCCGCTCTCCCCGCTCCTGGGCGTATCGATCAGCTCGTGGATCGAGGCATCGAGGCATTCCTGGCGGGCGATTCCGCCGAGGCTGCGGCGTGCATGCGCCTCTGGCGAGACCGCGGCGCTCCACAGCCGACGTTGTCTGTTCCCGGGCTCGACGAGGCGATCGTCGTCACGCATGGCGCATCGTGGCATCCGCGCCGGATCGAGCCGCCCGAGATCGCTCTCGCCCAGCGGCTTCGGGTGCAGATCACCAGCTGTTCGGATGACGAATGGCGTGTAGAGCGTCCACTGGTCGTGGCCGCCGCGCGCACGCTGACCTCGCCCTTCTCGCGCGGGCGAGTCGAGGCGATGATCGGCACCAGATCACTGATCAAAGGCGACATCGCGGTAGGCAGAGAGCATCTGTCGATGGCTCGGAACCTGCTCGAGGTCTCCGGTGCGACAGCCTGGGCGAGGGCGATCGCGGAGCGTCTCGATCGAGTGGAGGTCGCAGACGGCGCCGCCGTCACCGCAGACCCGCTCTCATCGTGCCGGCGAGTCTGGGAATCGATGCTCACGCCTCGCGAATTGGAGGTCGCGATGCTGGCGGTCGGCGGCGCCTCGAACCGCGACATCGCAGACTCGCTGCACGTGTCGGTGCGCACGGTGGAAGTTCATCTGGGCCGGGTCTTCGCGAAGCTCGAGGTCAGGACCCGCGTCGAACTCACCGTGCTCGCCCATCGGATAGGGCAGTTCGTCTGACCGTCGCGGTCAGCGGGGGAGCGAGAGCATCTCGCCATCGGCCTCGGCGAGGCCATCGGCGATGAGCGAGTCGATCGCACGGTCGCGCTGAAGTGGATCCGGCCACTCGGCGAGCACGGAGTCGATCAGAACCGAGTCAGGTGCAGCGGCCCTCAGGATCCTGAGCGCCGCGCCTCTCGCCTGGCGGTCGGAGCCTTCGAAGGTCGCTTGGCGTCTCCGGGTGTCGCCGGTGTCCGGTCGCCCTGAGGCCACCCACGCGCACGCGTCGACCAGAGGGCAGATGTCGCAGCGCGGCGATCGCGCCGTGCACACGGTCGCGCCCAGCTCCATCGCCGCCGCGTTGAACACGGTCGATTCGACGACATCCGCGGGGAGCAGCGAATCCATGAGCTCCAGATCGCGGCGCGAGGGCGGGCCCGGTTGCGCCTGCCCGAGGATCGCGCGTGCCATCACACGACGTGTGTTCGTGTCTACGACGGGGTGTCGGTCGCCGTAGGCGAAGACGGCCACGGCCCTGGCCGTGTAGTCGCCGATTCCCGACAGTTTCAGCAGGGCGTCCACATCGTTGGGAACGATGCCACCGTGTCGCTCCGTGATCTCGACCGCGGCGCGATGCAGCCACAGCGCACGGCGGGGATAGCCGAGGTTGGCCCATTGCTGCAGCACCTCGGAGGTCGAGGCGGCAGCCATCGCTGCGGGGGTGGGCCATCTGCCGAGCCATGCCTCGAGGTGCGGTATCACCCGATTGACGGGTGTCTGCTGCAGCATGAACTCGCTGACCAGAGTGCCCCAGGCGCCGAAGTCCTCGTGGAATCGTGGGCGCCGCCACGGCAGGTCGCGTGCTGTGGCCCGATACCAAACCGCAAGAGGCAGAGACACCTCGGCGGCGGGATGCGATGTCGAAGGCACCTCGACAGCCTAGGCGAACCGGGAACCCATCCGGGTTCTCGGGCCGGCGCCGGCACAAGCGAGGGGCGTGCGGTGGAGAGTTCGTACGCATCGTAGGCTTGAGAGATGGTCTCGCCCGGCATCCTCCTCGTCGACAAACCAGCTGGACTGACCAGCCACGACGTCGTCGCACGCACCAGGCGTGCGCTCGGCACCCGCAAGGTCGGGCACGCGGGAACCCTCGACCCCATGGCGACCGGTCTGCTCGTGATCGGCGTCGAAGGAGCGACTCGACTGCTCACGTACATCGTCGGAGCCGACAAGACCTACGAGGCCACGATCCGACTCGGACAGACGACGGACACGGATGACGCGGATGGCGAGATCCTGACGCGGGCGGATGCCGAGTCGTGGGAGTCGGTGACGCCCGACCGCGTGTCAGCCGGGATCGGAGCGCTCACCGGTGCGATCTCGCAGGTGCCGAGTTCGGTGTCGGCGATCAAGGTCGACGGACGCCGCGCGTACGACCGTGTGCGCGCAGGGGAAGAGGTCGTGCTGGCCGCACGGGATGTCACGGTCTCGCGCTTCGAGGTCATCGCCGAGCGGTCCGGCGAAGGGTTCCTGGATCTCGACGTCGTCGTCGACTGCTCCTCCGGCACCTACATCCGCTCGCTCGCCCGTGACCTGGGTGCCCGGCTCGGAGTGGGTGGACATCTCACGGCGCTGCGGCGCTCGCGCGTCGGCGACTTCGACGTCGCGGATGCGGTGATGGTCGACGACGTCGTCGAGACGGCCTTGCTGGCCCCGGCCGCCGCGGCCGCGAGGGTTCTCGATCCGCTGTCGGTGTCGGCCGAGGAGGCGAGAGATCTGCGTCATGGCAAGAGGCTCACGGGGCAGGCTGATCGGCTGACAGGAGCTCTGGCGGCCGCGATCGACCCGGGCGGCGTCCTCGTCGGAGTCGTGGAGAGACGCGGTGCTGATCTCAAGAGCGCGATGAACATGCCGGAGGCTGCCGGATGATCCTCTGGCTGACCATCGCACAGGTGGCGGTCGCGACCGTGGTGGGCGTGTTCTGCGTCTCGCTCGGTCTGGCCGGTCGGCGTCCGAGCGACTACACCGTCGGAGCGCTCGCCCTCGTCGAGGTGCTCCTCGTCGTCCAGGTGGTGGTCGCGATCGTGGCGCCCCTGGCAGGAAACCCTCCGACGGGTGATCTGCTCGAGTACTGGGTCTATCTCGTCTCAGCGGTGCTGCTGCCTGTGGGAGCCGTGCTGTGGGCGCTGATGGAGAGGAGCCGCTGGAGCACCGTGATACTCGGCGTGGCTGGGCTCGCCGTCGCGATCATGGTCTGGCGCATGCACGTCATTTGGACCATCCAGGTGGCCTGAGCCGGTCGGGGCGCATCCGCGTCTTCCCGCCCGGATCTAGAATGGAGGACGCTATGAGCACCACCGTTCCCACCTCCCGCATGACCGGCATCGGCCGTGTCCTCGTGATCGTCTACGCCGTGATGGCGCTGGCGGCGACCGGTCGAAGCTTCGTGCAGATCTTCCGACAGTTCGACGAGGCGCCTCTCGCCTACTCCCTCTCGGCACTCGCCGCTGTCGTGTACATCCTGGCCACGTTGGCGCTCGTTCTCGCGAGTCGACGGGGGTGGTACGCGGTGGCCTGGGTGGCGATCGTCTTCGAGCTCGCCGGAGTCCTGGTGGTCGGTGGGCTGAGCATCTTCTTCCCCGAGCTGTTCCCGCACGACACCGTCTGGTCGATGTTCGGGCGGGGGTACCTGTTCATCCCGCTCGTGCTGCCGGTCCTCGGCATCTCCTGGCTGCGCACTCACGGCCCGATCCGCGAGCCTCACCCTGCGCTCCGTGCCGAGGCGAGCGCATGATCGTCTTCCGCGACCCGAGGGAAGTGCCGGACGGCTTCGGCCCCTCGGCCGTGGCGATCGGCAAGTTCGACGGCGTTCACGCCGGTCACCGAGCGGTGATCCGCCGGCTGAAGGAGATCGCGGCACAGTCGGGAGTCCGCGCCGTCGCCGTCACGTTCGACCGCAACCCGCTCGCTGTGCTTCGACCGGATCGCTGCCCCGAGAACGTGGTCACGGTCGAGCGCAAGCTGGAGCTGCTGGGTGAACTCGAGCTCGATGCCACCCTGCTTCTGACCTTCGACGCAGAACTCGCGGCGCGCAGCGCCGAAGACTTCGTGGCCAGCATCCTGACCGGTGCACTGCATGTGTCCACCGTCCTCGTGGGTCGGGACTTCCGATTCGGTCAGGGCGGAGCAGGAGACCCCGCGCTCCTCAGAGAACTCGGGCCGAAGTACGGATTCACGGTCGAGGTCGTCGACGACGTGTTCCTCGACGGGTCAGACCGTCGCGTCTCGTCGACGTGGATCCGTGAACTGCTGATGGCCGGCGACGTCACCGCTGCCTCTCGCGTGCTCGACCGCAACGTCGATGTGCGCGGCGAGGTCGTGCACGGACTCAAGCGTGGACGGGAACTCGGTTTCCCCACGGCCAATCTCTCGGCATCCGTCGACTCGTTCGTCCCTGCCGACGGGGTGTACGCCGGATGGCTGGTCGACCACGAGACGGGACTCCGGCACCGGGCGGCCATCTCGGTGGGCACCAATCCCACCTTCGACGACGTCCTCGAGCGACAGGTCGAGGCGCACGTGATCGGCGAGACCGATCTCGACCTGTACGGTCACGATGTGACCGTCGAGTTCGTCGAGCGTCTGCGCGGCATGGTCGCGTTCGAGGGGATCGAGAAGCTGAAGGAGCAGATGGCCACCGATGTGACGGATGCCGAGAGCGTGCTGTCGAGCCGCTCCAGCTGAACTCCCCTCGAACTCTGCGTGTCCTGATCTGCGTCGCTCAGGTCGCATGGCATAGAATGAGTCTCGGTGGTCCTTGAACCTCGCGCGTCATTCGCTCGTAGTCGATCACCGGGAACACTGTTCGTACGGTCCTGGCTCACGCCACACGCGGACACCGAGAACGGCCGACGCATCCCACGGATGCTCCGGCCTTCACGCTCAGGAGGAGCATGCCGACCACGGCAACCGCCGCAACACGGCGCAAGAAGACGTCTCGTCGCGATGACGAGGCACCCCTCATCCCGATCCTCGCCCGCAAGGTGCGTGAGATCGAGGCGAAGTCACAGCGAGGAAAGCTCGGCCCGACGAACCGGGTCAAGTTCCAGGTCATCGCGTTCCTCGTGCGCGAAGAGCGCGCGAGAGTGAAGGCCGATCCCGAGATCGCCGACGCCGCCCGCGCCGAGCTGCTCAAGCGGCTCGACGGTGTGGCCACGATCCTGGCGAAGACGGCGGCGCGCGACACCTCGCTGATCCAGCTTCTCGAGGCCGATCAGGCGACCTCGCCGGTGGCGAAACGCATGCGTCGTGACTGGCTGCTCGAGTCCGGGGCCGAGCTGGCACCCGAAGAGCTGATCATCGCCGACGTGGCCCCCGTCCAGACGCCGATGGTGTCGGCGGGGATCGCAGAGCGTCAGGTGACGCCGCCCTCGGTCGAGGCGCGCCAGCTGGCGAACCCGTTCCTCGCCCCTGACCTCACCCCGCGCGCCGCCACGACCCCACGTCGACGCCTGGACGGCTGGGAGCTCATGGGGCCCCTGTACAAGGCGTTCGAGACCGGAGCCGGGGGAGGAGCCGCGAGCATGGACCTGCCGCCGGCCCCGGAATACGATCACCTCTCGCCCAAGGGCCTCGAGGTCATGGTGCACCAGTCGCGCTTTCTCGAAGCGGTGCGCGAAGGGCACAGGAGCTTCCTGCTCGCCGACGAACCCGGCCTGGGCAAGACCGCGCAGTCGGTGCTGGCCGCATCCGTCGCCGGGGCCTACCCGTTGCTCGTCGTCGTGCCCAACGTCGTCAAGATGAACTGGGCGCGAGAGGTCGAGCGGTGGACGCCGCAGCGCAGGGCTACGGTGATCCAGGGCGATGGTGCCGACATCGACGCGTTCGCCGATGTGTTCATCGTGAACTACGAGATCCTTGACCGCCACATGTCGTGGCTCGCGTCGATCGGCCTTCGGGGCATGGTCGTCGACGAGGCGCATTTCATCAAGAACCTCAGCTCTCAGCGTTCGCAGAACGTGCTGTCGCTCGCCAACCGCGTGCGCGAGCGCACCCCGGGCGGCAACCCGCTGATGCTCGCGCTCACGGGCACACCGCTGATCAACGACGTCGAGGACTTCGATGCGATCTGGCGCTTCCTCGGCTGGACCACGGGGGAGAAGCCGGGGCCGGAGCTGATGGAGAAGCTCGACGCCACCGGCTTCACTCCCGCCGACAAGGCGTTCTACCCGGAGGCTCGCGAAGCGGTGATCTCGATGGGGATCGTCCGGCGCAAGAAGAAGGACGTCGCAGCCGATCTGCCCGACAAGCTCATCGCCGACCTGCCCGTGCAGCTGGACGATGAGTTCGGCCGCGGAATCCGTCAGGCCGAGCGCGAACTGGGCGAGCGGCTCGCCGCCCGATACCGACGGATCATCGAGGCACGGGGCGACCGTGGACTCGCACCGGGCGAGATCGACCAGGACATCGTGCGTCTGGTCGCTCAGAACGAGCTCGAGGAGTCCAAGGCCGCAGGCACGGGCGGAGACAACGTCTTCACCATGGTGCGCCGGATCGGACAGGCGAAGGCGCATCTGGCGGCAGACTACGCGGCTCAGCTCCAGCGCTCGGTGGGCAAGGTCGTGTTCTTCGCGAAGCACATCGACGTGATGGATCAGGCTGAGGAGCACTTCGCCGCTGCCGGCATCCGGTCGGTCTCGATCCGCGGTGACCAGACTTCGACCGTCCGCCAGCAGGCGATCGACGACTTCAACGGCGACCCTGCCGTGGGTATCGCGGTGTGCTCGTTGACCGCGGCCGGCGTCGGTCTGAACCTGCAGGCGGCGTCGAACGTGGTCTTGGCGGAGCTGTCGTGGACGGCGGCCGAGCAGACGCAGGCGATCGACCGGGTGCACCGCATCGGTCAGGACGAGCCGGTGACTGCCTGGCGGATCATCGCGGCGCACACGATCGACGCGAAGATCGCAGAGCTCATCGATCAGAAGCAAGGCCTCGCAGCGCGTGCGCTCGACGGCGAAGCCCTCGACGAGGCTGCTGCCGAGCCCGTGCAGCTGGGCGCTCTCATGCATCTGCTCCGGGAGGCGCTCGGGGCCGCCTGACACGCGCTCAGTGCCAGAGATCGGCGTTAAGAACATCAGTTCTTGACGCCGATTTCTTGCGCTTCGCACGTTGTCTGCTCATTTCTCGTGAATCGTCACGAATGACCGGCAAGATCCTCGGTTTTCATCGCCCCGAATGGCGCCCGGTCGGTTCGGACCGCTAGTGTCGATCGCAGGCACCGTCGCCTGTTCCCCCTTCCACTGAACCGTCTGAGGCAAGCATGAAGATCGGCATTCTGACGAGCGGCGGCGACTGCCCCGGACTCAACGCGGTCATCCGCGGCATCGTGCTCAAGGGCACCACCACCTATGACCTCGAGTTCGTCGGCATCCGCGACGGCTGGCGAGGCGTCGTCGACGGCGACTTCTTCCCCCTCACCCGTCACGAGGTGAAGGGGCTGTCGAAGATCGGCGGCACGATCCTGGGCACCAGCCGCACCAACCCCTACGAGGGTGAGCGCGGTGGCGCCGAGAACATCGCCAAGACGCTCTACGGACACAAGATCGACGGCATCATCGCGATCGGCGGCGAGGGCACCCTCGCAGCGGCCGACCGCCTCGCCAAGGACGGCATCAACGTCATCGGCGTGCCGAAGACGATCGACAACGACCTTCGCGCCACGGACTACTCCTTCGGTTTCGACACGGCTGTCAACATCGCCACGGACGCGATGGATCGCCTGCGCACCACAGGAGACTCTCACCAGCGCTGCATGGTCGCCGAGGTCATGGGTCGTCACGTCGGCTGGATCGCTCTCCACGCGGGCATGGCAGCGGGCGCGCACGCCATCTGCATCCCCGAGGTGCCGATGTCCATCGACGACATCACCGCACTCGTCTCCAGCGCGCATGACCGTGGTCGCGCTCCGCTCGTCGTCGTCTCAGAGGGGTTCAAGCTGCTCGGCATGGACGAGGCCTACAGCGACAAGGGCCTCGACGCCTTCAACCGTCCTCGTCTCGGCGGCATCGGCGATCAGCTCGCTCCCGCCATCGAGCGCATCACGGGCATCGAGACTCGCGCGACGATCCTCGGGCACATCCAGCGGGGCGGGTCCCCGTCCGCCTTCGACCGGGTGCTCGCCACCCGCCTCGGACTCCACGCCGCCGACGCGATCGTCGAGAAGGCGTGGGGCCAGATGGTCGCGATGCAGGGCACCGACATCGTCCGTGTCCCCTTCGCAGAGGCATTGGGAGAGCTGAACACGGTTCCCCGCAGCCGCTACGACGAGGCCGCAGCGCTCTTCGGCTGAGACCGGACCGGTTTCCGCCGCGCCCTGTAGGCGTCGACGCGACAACAGGACTACCGGCTCGAATCAGGAGAATCTCAGCTGAATTCTCCTTTTCTCAGGCGGTCGTCCTGATCTCGGTTGGTGACGGACTCATCCTCGCCGATGCAACTGTTGGGCGATTGCCGCACGCACGACGTTCTGCACGAATTCCGGTTGGAACAGCACCTGCTGGTAGTCGAATCGGAGCACGGTGTATCCGCGCAGGCGTAATCGTGCGTCTGCTTCGAGGTCGCGCCGTCGATCCGGTGCGCTGCTGTGGTGCGCGAATCCGTCCAACTGGACCGCGAGGCGATCGCCGATCAGGGCGTCGAGCGGGTGTCCGTCGATCCAGACCTGCTGGACGACGACCACGCCGATCGAGCGCATGAGGACGACGAAGTGGGTCTCGAGCCCGGAATCAGAGAGTACGTCTGCGACCGCGGCGATGCGTGACGCTCGCGCGCTGCGCCATTCGACGCGCGCCAAGACCTCGGGAGCGATGAGGCGTTTGTTGAGGGCGGACTCCCAGACCGCGAGCGCTGTGGAGGGTTCCTGGCATCGTGCGACGTGATGAAGCACGTTGATCAGCGGATCCAGGACAGCGTGTGGTCCGATCGGTGCCGGTCCAGATGACCAGTGGACGCGCAGGCCGGTGGAATCGAATCGCGCCGCAGTCGGGGCGACCGCGATATGGAACTCGTCGTGAGCCGGCGTCCACAGCGCGAGTCTTCGTGCGGCGGTCACACAAGTAAGGCGCCCGCTGACTCCGACGGCGGCGAGGACCGCCGGATCACAGATCCTCGATGCGATCCAGGAGCGGCGAAGACGAAGCATCCGCCCGGAATCGACAGCCGAGGCGACAGCGTGTCTGCTGAATCCGGCAGCGAAGATCTCTGCGGTGTGCGCTGCGCCATCGCGCTCCTGCAGCCAGTCCTCCAGTCGCATGCACTCACTCTGCAGCCGCACTCCGTCTCGTGCGGGGCTACAGCGTCGATGTGGATCGAATCGGACGAATCGCAGAATGTGCAGGAGCGAATGCGACTATCGGAAACAGGAGAACAGTGCGAGATCAGGCCGGCGCTGTTCGGTGCGTCCTGATCTCAGCCTGTCGGCCTGAACTCAGGTCACCGAGTGGGCGGTCACTCCGAGGCGAGGCCCACGGTGTCGAGGATCCAGGCGAGCTCGAAAGCGCGTTCCTTCCAGGAGTTGTAGCGACCGCTGACACCGCCGTGGCCGGCGACCATCTCGCACTTGAGCAGAGCGTCCGCCGCACCGGCGACGCGCAGTGCGGCGATCCACTTCGCGGGCTCGACGTAGAGGACTCGGGTGTCGTTGAGGGAGGTCACCGCCAGGATCCGCGGATAGTCCACGCCGTCACGGACGTTCTCGTACGGCGAGTACGACTTCATGTACTCGTAGACGTCAGCACCGTGCAGCGGGTCGCCCCACTCGTCCCACTCGATCACCGTCAGGGGAAGCGACGGGTCGAGGATCGTCGTGAGCGCGTCGACGAAGGGCACAGCCGCCAGTACTCCGGCGAAGAGCTCGGGAGCGAGATTGGTCACCGCTCCCATGAGCAGTCCTCCGGCGCTTCCGCCTTCGGCGACGAGGCGCTCAGGAGACGTGACGCCCTGCTCGATGAGGTGCTCGGCGCACGCGACGAAGTCGGTGAAGGTGTTGCGCTTGTTCAGCAGCTTGCCGTCCTCGTACCATTGCCGGCCCATCTCACCGCCGCCGCGAACGTGCGCGACGGCGAAGACGATGCCCCGGTCGAGCTCCGAGAGCCGTGCGACCGAGAAGCCCGGATCGATCGAGTGCTCGTACGAGCCGTAGCCGTAGAGGTGCACCGGTCGCGTTTCGGAGCCGGGCTCGCCGAACGAGCGCTTCCACACCAGCGAGATCGGCACTCGGGTGCCGTCGGATGCCGTCGCCCAGTCGCGCTTCTGGCCGTAGTCGAGGGGGTCGTACCCGCCGAGCACGGTGACCTGCTTGCGCAGCTGGAGTTCACGCGTGGCGAGGTCCAGCTCGTAGACGGTCCCCGGGGTCACGAACGAGGTGTAGCCGAGTCGGAGGAAGGGCGAGTGCCACTCCGGATTGCCGCTGACGCCCGCTGAATAGAGGGGCTCGTCGAAGGCGATGTCGTCGACCGCGTCGGTCGCGTAGTCGAGCAGCCCGACACGCTCGAGTCCCTCTCGGCGGTACTCCACCGTCGCGAAATCGCGGAACGCATCCATCCCGAGCAACCTGCGTCCTGGCTCATGCGCGAGCACCACGCGCCGATCTCCCTGCGGATCGGATGCCGACACCGACACGAGCTCGAAGTCCAGAGCGTCATCGTTGTGCAGGATGTACAGACGGTCTTCGCCGTCGACCACGGCGTGCTCGAGCGAGTACTCGACGCCCTCACGGCGCGGCCAGACGATCTGAGGCGCGGCGGTCAGATCGCCCGCGAGATCGACGAGGTACTCCTCGCTGGTGATGCTCGATCCGACAGCGATCACGAGGTACTTGCGACTGCGGGTGATTCCGGCGCCGAGCCAGTACTTCTCATCGGGTTCGTGGAAGAGCTTCACGTCGTCCGCGACAGGGGTGCCCAGGCGATGCAGCCAGAGCGTGTCAGGACGCCACGCGTCATCGCGAGTCGTGTAGAGGATCCCGGTGCCGTCGGGCGTGAAGAACGCGCCACCGGTGTCGGGAATCTCGTCGGCGAGGGTCTCGCCCGTGACGAGGTCGCGCACGTGCACCGTATAGAGCTCGTCTCCCTCGAAGTCGGTGGCCCACAGCAGCTTCGTGGCGTCGTCAGAGGTGTCGAACGCACCGAGTGAGAAGAACTCATGTCCCTCGGCCTCGACGTTGCCGTCGAGCAGCACGGTCTCGCCCGGCACCGCGATGCCCGGTTCCAGCACCGGGGGAGTCCAGTCGTCCTCAGCTGCGGCGGTCCGGCAGTGGATGCCGTACTGCGCACCCTCCTCGGTGCGGCCGTAATACCACCAGTTCCCGCGCCGCGTGGGCACGGAGAGGTCGGTCTCCTGCACGCGGCCCTTGATCTCCTGGAACAGCGTTTCGCGCAGATCCGCGAGGTGAGAGAGCTGGTCCTCGGTGTGGGTGTTCTCGGCCTCGAGGTGTGCGATCACCTCGCCGGAGTCCTTCTCGCGCAGCCACTCATAGGGATCATCGAATGTGTCGCCGTGGTGCGTGCGGAGTGTCGAGCGGCGGTCTGCGATCGGGGCATCAGTCACGAGTTCCACGCTAGTCCAGGTCGAGTTGACCGGCACCCGGGAGGGTGGGAGGATCTACCGGGGCCGGTTAACGGAAGTGAAACCCACGGTGAACTCTTCGTTCGTCACGTCGATCACGTCGACACCTCCCTTTCTTCCTCAACGACCGAAAGCGAACGGTGGAAACCGCAGTCCTCATCGTCGTGCTTGTCATCGCACTGGCACTCTTCTTCGACTTCACCAACGGGTTTCACGACACGGCCAACGCGATGGCCACCCCCATCGCCACCGGCGCGCTCAAGCCCAAGACGGCCGTCCTTCTCGCAGCGGTGCTGAACCTCGTCGGTGCGTTCCTCTCGACTGAGGTCTCGAAGACCGTGTCGCACGGCATCATCCGCGAGGACACCATCCAAGGCGATGTGTTCCTCCCGATGATCTTCGCCGGTCTCATCGGCGCGATCACCTGGAACATGCTGACCTGGCTGCTCGGGCTTCCCTCGAGTTCGTCTCACGCGCTTTTCGGCGGTCTCATCGGTGCCACGATGGTCGGCGTCGGGGTCGGCGGCATCGACTTCGGCATGGTGCTGTCGAAGATCATCCTCCCGGCTCTCATCGCCCCGCTGACGGCCGGCATCATCGCGTTCGCCGCGACGAAGCTCGCGTACTCGATCACCCGGCGCTACGACGGCAAGCCCGACGGACGGGACGGCTTCCGCTGGGGCCAGATCTTCACGTCGTCGCTGGTAGCGCTTGCGCACGGCACGAACGACGCCCAGAAGACGATGGGCGTGATCACCCTCGCGCTCATCACGGTCGGATGGCAGAGCAGCGAGCAGGCGGATCCGTACCTCTGGGTCATCATCGCCTGTGCGGTCACGATCGCCCTCGGTACGTATCTCGGCGGGTGGCGGATCATCCGCACGCTGGGCAAGGGCCTGACCGAGGTCAAGCCCGCACAGGGCTTCTCAGCGGAGAGCTCGACGGCTGCGACGATCCTCGCCTCCAGCGCCTTCGGCTTCGCGCTCTCGACCACCCAGGTCGCATCGGGTTCCGTCATCGGCTCTGGCCTGGGGCGCCGCGGATCCACCGTTCGCTGGCGGACCGCCGGTCGGATCGCCATCGGCTGGCTCCTGACGCTGCCGGCGGCGGGTGCGGTCGGTGCTATCGCAGCGCTGCTCATCACATGGCTCGGGCTCTGGGGCATCGCGATCGACACCGTCCTCGCGCTCGCCGTGATCATCGGCCTGTTCCTCCGCTCCCGCAAGGATGCCGTGACTCATGCGAACGCGATGAGCGACGTGGCCGAGTCGGGGCTCGCGATCGAACACCCCGACACGACGCCGCCCACGCGCAGGCAGCAGCGGATCATCGACGCCAAGGCTGAGGCGAAGGCCCGCGCTGAGGCACGCGAGAAGGCCAAGGCCAAGGCCAGGGCCGAGGCGAAGGCGAAGGCTGCGGCGAAGGCCGCGAAGAAGGCACCGGAGACCGGCGTCGCGACGAAGGTCGAGAGCCCGGAGAAGGCGGACAGCGAGGAGTCGAAGTGAGCGTCGCCATCGAATGGGGTGCATTCCTCCAGGTGTTCCTCGCGGCGCTGATAGGCGCCTGCGCCGTCGTGACCTTCTATGCGTTCGGGCTTCGGCTGCTGGTCCGCAGCGGGCATGCGCCGGTCGTGAGTCCGGCGGAGTTCACCGACGCCATCACCGTGGTCTCTGAGAAGGAGCTCAAGCGGGCGGCGAAGCAGGCCGCCAAGGCGGCGAAGAAGAGTCCGCTCACCGAGGGGCAGCGACGCATCGCGCTGTACGGCGCCTACGGGTGCTTCGTGCTGTGCGCGGTCGCTGTGGTTGCCGGCATCCTGATCATCGTCGTCGGGCACTGACCGCCGCGTACGACGCCCTCCGGATTCAACGCAGGAGACCGGCGACGAGGTCGTCGACGATCTCGTCGGTCGACGTCTCGGGGTCGATCGGTGATGTCAGTCGATCGAGCAGAAGCCCGTCGATCGCGTAGTGGAACAGCGCGATCTCGCGTCGGCCGCCCGGAAGACCCGCTGCCGCGTTGAACCCGACATCCGCATCGAACCCTGCTCGCTGCCACGCGCCCAGCAGGGCGGCGACCTCAGGTCGTCGGCTGCTCTCGAGCCTCAGCTCAAACAGCGCCAACGTGACATCGCGATCGTCGGTCAGGCGGCGCACGATGTCTCTGATGTAATCGGCGAAGAGCTCCCTGCTCGGCTGCTCTGATGATCGACGGGCGAGATCCTCGTCGCTGGGGGCGAGACGTTCGCCGATGCGCTGGACGAGACCTTCGATGAGCGCGTGCCGGCTGCGGAAGTAATTCGATGTGGTGCCCACCGGCACGCCGGCCACGAGGTCGACGGCGCGGTGCGTGAGCCCGCGAGAACCGTCCGTCGCCAGGACGGTCAGCCCTGCGTCCGCGATGGTCCGTCGTCTCGTCTCGTTCTTCGCCATCCGAGCACCCTATCGCCACTACTACGTCTGCCGTGGATCCGTCATGGTCCGATGTCGCCCTCCCGCCTAGGCTGAGAGTATGCCAGCGTCTTCCGACAGCGCGTTCGTCTTCGGTCGTCACGAGCCCGCGAGTCACGTCATCATCCATGTGAGCGACCCGCACTTCTTGGCGAACGGTGTGCGGCTCGGCGGACGCTATGACGTCGAGGCGAACTTCGCTCGCACTCTCGAGGCGATCAGGGCAGTGCATCCGCACCCTGCGGCGATCGTCATCACCGGCGACCTGACCGATCTGGGGGAACCGGACGCGTACCGTCGGCTCCGTCTCGCAGTGGAGCCCGTCGCACAGGAGCTGGGGACGATCATCGTCTGGGTGGCGGGCAATCACGACGAGCGCCCGGCCCTTCGAGCAGGGCTGCTCGACCTGCCCCCGACCCAGGAACCGGTGACGGGGGTGTGGGACCTCGACGGGCTGAGGCTGATCGCGCTCGACACGAGTGTGCCGGGGTGGCACCACGGCGACCTGGAGGCCGGTCAGCTCTCGTGGCTGGCAGAGGTCCTGAGCGAGCCGGCGCCGCACGGCACTCTGCTCGCGATGCACCATCCTCCGCTGCCGAGTCACCTGCCGCTCTTCGACATCCTCGAGCTGCGACACCAGGACCAACTGGCGGCGGTCATCCGCGACACGGACGTCCGCGGCATCCTCGCGGGGCATCTGCACTACTCGTCGCATGGCACGTTCGCCGGCGTGCCGGTCAGCGTGTCTTCGGCGACCTGCTACACGATGAACGTCGCCCGGCCGGCCGCCGATGTGAACGGCATGGATGCCGCGCAGGCTTTCCAGGTCGTGCACGTGCGTCCGGACACGATCACGCACACCGTGGTGCCCGTGACGGACGCGCCCACCGGCGATCACTTCTCGACGGCGTGGCTCGAGGAGATGGCGCGGCTCAGTCACGACGAGCGCCTCGAGGCGTTCTCGCGCAAACGTTGAACCGCCGTCGTATCCCTGGCGGCGTATGCACGCAGGCGTAGACTGGGAGCATCCCCCGCACCACACACTCGCCACTACCCACAAGGATGTGACATGGCTTCTGCCGCGCCTGCCCCCACCCGCACCGAGACCGACTCTCTCGGGAGCATGGAGATTCCCGCCGACGCGTACTGGGGGATCCACACTGCCCGTGCCGACGCGAACTTCCCGATCACGAAGCGTCCGATCTCGGTCTACCCCGACCTCGTCGTCGGGCTCGCGATGGTCAAGCAGGCCAGCGCCAGGGCCAATCGCGAGATCGGAGTACTCGACCCCGAGCGCGCCGACCTGATCGACCGGGCGGCCCAGCGTGTCATCGACGGCGAGTTCCACGACCAGTTCACCGTCGGAGTGATCCAGGGCGGTGCCGGCACCTCGACGAACATGAACGCCAACGAGGTCATCACCAACATCGCCCTCGAGCTCGCCGGGCGTGAGAAGGGCGACTACGCGTTCCTCTCGCCGATCGATCACACGAACCGCAGCCAGTCGACCAACGACGTCTACCCGACCGCCGTCAAGATCGGTCTGTCGCTGACGCTCCGGTCACTGCTCGAAGAGCTCGATCTGCTGCGCATCTCGTTCCTGCACAAGTCGCATGAGTTCCACGACGTGCTCAAGGTCGGACGCACGCAGCTGCAGGACGCCGTGCCGATGACTCTGGGCCAGGAGTTCCACGGCTTCGCCTCGACCCTCGGCTACGACCACACACGTCTCACCGAGAACGCGTCGCTGATGTTCGAGATCAACATGGGCGCCACGGCCATCGGCACCGGCATCACGACCCACGTCGACTACGCGCCCGCGGTGCTGAAGCACCTGCGCGAGATCACCGAGCTCGACCTCGTCACCTCCGCCGACCTCGTCGAGGCGACCAGCGACACCGGCTCGTTCATGTCCTTCTCATCGACGCTGAAGCGCAATGCGATGAAGCTGTCGAAGATCTGCAACGACCTGCGACTGCTGTCGTCCGGACCGCAGGCAGGCTTCGGCGAGATCAACCTGCCTGCCATGCAGGCGGGTTCCAGCATCATGCCCGGCAAGGTGAACCCGGTGATCCCGGAGGTCGTGAACCAGGTGGCATTCGCGGTCGCCGGTGCTGACATGACGGTGACGATGGCAGCCGAGGCGGGCCAGCTTCAGCTCAACGCTTTCGAACCCGTGATCGCCCACTCGATCTTCCAGTCGATCACCTGGATGCGCCAGGCGATGTGGACGCTGCGCGTCAACTGCGTCGATGGCATCACTGTGAACCGGGATCGTCTCGGTGCCATGGTCGGTGCCTCGGTCGGAGTCATCACCGCTCTCACGCCGTTCATCGGATACGCTGCCGCAGCTGCTCTGGCCAAGACCGCCCTCCTGACCAACCGGAATGTGGCGGACCTGGTCGTCGAAGCCGGCTTGATGTCGCGTGAAGAGGTCATCAAGCAGCTGTCGCCCGCACGTCTCTCCGGACTCGAGGCGATCACCGCCGCGATTCCGGTGATCTCGGCCGAGGACCTCATCGAGATCTGACCACGCAGAAAGGGGGACCCGGCGCAGCGCCGGGTCCCCCTTCGTGTATCCGTGTGCGCGGAATCCGAGTCAGTCCAGGACTCGGCAGTGAGTGGTGAGCTCGCCGATCCCGTCGATGCCGACGGTCACGGTCGAACGATCGCGGAGGAAGATCTGCGGATCGCGAGAGTAGCCGGCTCCTCCGGGACTGCCCGTGGAGATCAGCGTGCCGGGCAGCAGAGTCAGCGACTGCGAGAGGTGGGCGATGAGCTTCGCGACCGATCGGACCATCTGGTCGGTACTGGCGTCCTGCACGGTCTGGCCGTCCACGATCGCCCAAATGTGCAGATCCTGCGGGTCGGCGACCTCGTCGGCCGTGACGGCGAACGGACCGGTCGGGGTGAAGCCGTCGAATGACTTGCACCGTGACCACTGCGCCTCGGAGAACTGCACGTTCCGTGCGGTGATGTCGTTGACGACGGTGTAACCCCAGACGTGCGACAGGGCGTCCGCCTCTGCGACGTCTTTCGCGGGTGTGCCGATCAGCACTCCGAGTTCTGCCTCGTAGTCCACGGCCTCGCTCAATTCTCGCGGCCACGATGTCGTCTGCTCGTGGCCCGTGAGCGAGTTGGGCCACAGGGTGAAGACGGTAGGAGCCGCGTCGGTCTTCAGACCGAGCTCACTCGAGTGAGCGGCGTAGTTCAGGCCGACTGCGAGGACTGCGGGAGGAGCGATGACCGCTGATGCGAACGCCCAGTCCTCGAGCGGATGCCGCGTGGCCGTGCCGCTATCGACAGCTGCGCGAAGCGCGGAGAGTGTCTGCTCGCCGCCCTCGATCAGCTGCTGGAGCGTCGCAGGGGGGTCGGGGAGGAGATCGGAGACGAGGATGGCATCGGCACCCTCCACAACTGCGAGATGCGCAGCAGGGGAGTCGGCACGACGCAGATGAGCGAACCGCATGTTCCTACGCTATCCGCTGCCCGGCTCGATTGCCTGGAGGAAGTCGCCAGACCCGGGGAAGTTGGTTGTTCGCCATATGCTTTGGCTATGAGTTCCGGAGGACCGTCCCAGCCATCGCCGTATACGCCGCCGCCCGCGCAGCAGCCGCCGACGTATCCGCAGCGGCCGCAGGCCGATCCGCGGCAGTACTCCGCTCAGCAGTACGCGCAGTCGAGCTATGCGCCGGTGCATTTCTCCCAGCGCCCGGAATACGCGTCTGTGCTGGCCCAGCCGACTCCGTACTCTCCGCCTGCCCCCGCTGCGCCTTCGCCCGCCCCTGGTCTTCCTGCGCTGCCCGCAGTGCGCCGAGGCGGCCGTGTCGCGCTGTTCTCGCTGTTCGGCTTCCTCGGTCTGCTGCTGCTCGGCCTGATCGCCTACTTCGGGTTGTTCCTCGGCCCGCTCGCATCGATCATCGGCCTCGTGCTCGCCCTCGTGCCGCTCGCGATCGTCTTCTTCGTCGTGCGCATGATCGACCGTTGGGAGCCCGAGCCCAAGTCGCTCGTCTTCTTTGCAATCGCCTGGGGTGCCATCGCCGCAGTGGGACTCACGCTTCTCGTCGACCTGGGGCTGACCGCCGTCCTGGGGCTCAGAGGGGAGGTCGCGGGCGCAGTCATCCAGGCTCCCATCGTCGAGGAGTTCTGGAAGGGCTTCGGAGTCTTCCTGATCTTCCTCATCGCGCGTCGATCGTTCGACGGGCCGGTCGACGGAGTCGTGTACGGAGCGCTGGTCGGCGCCGGCTTCGCGTTCACCGAGAACATCCAGTACTTCGCGATCAGCCTCATCGAGGGCGGGGGAGAGCAACTGACGGTGACGTTCATCCTGCGTGCGATCATGTCGCCGTTCGCTCACGCGATGTTCACGTCGCTCACCGGGTTCGCGATCGGCCTGGCCGCTCGACGGCATGCCTCCACGGGCGCGGCGCTCGGCTTCGGTCTTCTCGGGATGCTGGGCGCCATGGTGCTGCATGGGCTGTGGAACGGATCGTCCTTCGCGAACTTCTTCCTCCTCTATTTCGTCCTCCAGGTGCCGCTGTTCGTCGGGTTCATCTTCGGCATCATCGCCCTGCGGCGAGAAGAATCGCGCCTGACGAAGGCTCGTCTGAGCGATTACGCGGCCGCCGGATGGTTCACCCCCGAAGAGGTCACGATGCTCGCGACTCCCGCCGGGCGCAAGACGGGCCTGGCATGGGCATCGCAGCTTCGGGGCGATCGACGCCCGCTGATGCGCGAGTTCATCAAGGACGCGACGACGCTCGCATCCGTCCGCCAGCGCGCCATTACCGGTCGCGACCCGATGGCTCCGTCAGACGAACAGGCTCTGCTCGCACGTACACGTGCCACCAGGGCCGCCCTCCTGGCGTACTGACGGCAGTCCCGTCATGGCCGCGTGTCGGGAGTGACGCAGATCGGCCGAGCGCCCGTACCAAGACCGAGCGCCCGTACCAAGACTCAGCGCCCGGTGCTGCGGCGATGCCTGCATGTCTACCGGGCGCTGAGTTGATCTGTAAACAGGGTGCACCCGGTGCGCGCGGGTGTCAAGGGCTTGGAGAGCACGAATGAGCGCACATCGCCGTTTCGCCCTCAGCGGAGTGATCGCGTTGACCGGCGACCCACGGCTCGGGTTTGATGGAGAGCATGACTGATCGCACAAAGCCTGAGTTCGACGCACCCACCGGACCCGCCCCCGCGGAGCTCGTGATCCGCGACATCATCGAAGGAGACGGCGCCGAGGCCAAGCCCGGCGACACCGTGACCGTGCACTACGCCGGTGTCGAGTTCGAGTCGGGCGAGGAGTTCGACTCGTCCTGGGGTCGCGGCGAGACCATCCAGTTCCCGCTTCGCGGCCTGATCCAGGGCTGGCAGGACGGCATCCCGGGGATGAAGGAGGGCGGACGCCGTGAGCTCGTCATCCCGCCGCACCTCGCGTACGGCCCTGTCGGCGGAGGTCACTTCCTCTCGGGCAAGACCCTCATCTTCATCATCGATCTCGTCGCCGTCGGCTGACCCGATCAACGCCGGAAGGCGCCGAGCCCCTCGTGGGTCCGGCGCCTTCTTCGTTGTGGCGAGGGGATCCGCGCATTCACGGAATACATGCGCGTGCATGTAAGTTGTAACGCGTGACGCCGTGAACGCGGCCCCTCATCCGTTGCCGTACACAAGCGGCCGATGTCTCCCGAGGAGAAACCATGACCAGCATCGACATTCCCGGCTACCGCCCAGGCACCTGGGTGCTCGACCCGTCGCACAGTGAGGTCACCTTCAGCGTGCGCCACATGATGATCTCGAAGGTGCGCGGCACCTTCGGTGTCAAGAGTGCGACCCTGATCGCCCCCGAGAACCCCCTCGAGGCCCGCGTCGAGGCGAGCGTCGACGTGACGTCGATCGACACGAAGGACGAGGGGCGCGACACGCACCTGCGCTCCGGCGACTTCTTCGACACCGAGAACTTCCCGACGATGGAGTTCGTCTCGACCGGTGCGCGCACCGAGGGCGGCGAGCTCTTCGTCGACGGCGACCTCACGATCCGCGGCATCACCAAGCCCGTCAGCTTCGAGCTCGACTTCGGTGGCTTCGGCTCCGACCCGTGGGGCAACTACAAGGCCGGCGCTTCGGCCAAGACGGTCATCAACCGCGAGGACTTCGGCCTGACCTGGAACGCAGCCCTCGAGACCGGTGGAGTGCTGGTCGGCAAGGATGTCACGATCAGCCTCGACCTGCAGGGCGCTCTGCGGCAGGACTGATCAGGTGTTCTCGAGAACCCCGGGCCCTCAGGGCTCGGGGTTCTCTGCGTCACTCGAGCGCGTTCATGCCTGGTAGACTCTTCAGGTTGCCGTTTGATCGGCCGCGGATAAAGAGAGCTCACGCATCAGGCGTCGGGCACCGCGCAACAAGCAGAGAGGGGATCGAATCTATGGCACTGGAAGCAGACGTCAAGAAGGCGATCATCGAAGAGTACGCGACGCACCCCGGTGACACCGGATCCCCCGAGGTGCAGGCCGCGATGCTGACGCAGCGCATCAAGGACCTCACCGAGCACCTGAAGGAGCACAAGCACGACCACCACTCGCGTCGTGGCCTGTTCCTGCTCGTGGGTCAGCGCCGTCGTCTGCTCGGCTACCTCCAGAGCGTCGACATCGAGCGTTACCGCTCGCTGATCGCACGCCTGGGTCTCCGCCGATAACGCAGAGCGCTCCAGCGTACAATCGCGCAGAACATTCTTGAGAAGGCCGCCCCAGGTGTGGGGCGGCCTTCGTCATGTTCCGGGGTTGATCTCCGACCGGCTTTCCCGTAGGAAAGTAGTGAGCTTTCCTCACGGAAAGCGCGAAGGGGGAATCATGGAACAGAAGCCGGTCGACGGACACGAGGCATTGGCACCGCCCAGCGCGGACATCGCTCAGAAGTATCTCGAAGAGGCTGAAGCGGTTGCGACGCGCCTCGAGAGGTCAGCCGACCGTCGGGCTCTTGCCTGGTTGCAGATCGCCAACGCCGTGGCGACCGCCGCCTATCTGATCGCGATGGCGGCAGCGATCCGCAGTGACGGCGCCGGGACGTATCAGGTCATCCTCTTCAGCTTCCTCATCTGGGGGCAGCTGGCGAGTGGGATCGCCCAGCGCAACGGCATGCAGTGGCGGATGACGCGTTCCCGCTGGCCCGCGTTGCTCGCCGGTGGTCTTCTGATCCTCACGGCACTCGTCGTATTCGGCTTCGTCGTGTTCGATCCGGCGTTCCCGGTGGCGGGGATGCTGGTGCCGGCTCTGATCGTATTGATCGGGTTCGGCGGCTACGGAACGGCGCAGCTCATGCGGGCATCCGGCGATTCCCGCGCGCCGCGAGCGTCTCACGCTCCGATGTCGCGCGCCGCACGGTTGGGCACCGTTCTCGTCGGAGTCGCAGTCGGGCTGCTGACGATGCTCGGTTCAGCACCCGCAGGGGTGGTGACGAGCGTGATCCTCCTGCTCGTCGTACTGATGATTCTCGCGTGGGGCGTGGCATCCCGCAGCGAGCTGGGGCTGCCGGCTGTCGGCGCCTCGTGGCGGTGGCCGCATCTCGTCGCATTCGCGGTGTCGGTATGCGCACAGTCGATGCTCGTGCTGCTCGACGGCGCGCCCGCGATCCTCGGGGTCGTCTCGGGTGCGGGGATCATCCTCCTGTTCGTCGCCGTCTCCTTCATGCCGGGGCGTGATCTGCGTGACTGACCTGCCCGCGGCACCGCATCCTCGCACCCGACTCGACGACAACTTCGCATCCCCGATCCGCTTCTCCCTGCTCGCCTCGCTCGGCGACGGCATCGAGCTCGACTTCGCGACGCTGCGCGAGATCCTCCAATGCGGAGACTCGCCGCTGAGCAAGGCCATCACGCACCTGCAGGCGGCAGGGTACGTCGTCGCGCGCAAGGGCAGTCTCGGCAACCGCCCGCGCACCTGGGTCCACTCGACGGCGGCGGGCCGCGCGGCCTTCGCCGGTCATCTCCAGGCCCTGCGCGAGATCGTCGCGCTCGGGGGCGGCCCCGCGTTGTGACCGGTGTCAGGCCTTCGTGGCGACCAGGTCGGGGTGGTGGATCGCGGCGACATCGGGATGGGCGCGCAGTCGTGACTTCATGGCGTTCTCCCCGTATGTCGCGTGGATCGGGTTGCTCGGGTCCTCGGTGATGCCGGTCGCCTCCGCCGCGAGATCGGCCGGAAGCTCGAGAAGCGGCAGTTGCTGGTCGAGTGCCGGGTTGAAGAAGAACGGGATCGAGATGCGCTCCTCCGGCGCCGTGGGTGAGATCACCCGGTGGTTGGTCGCCTTGAGGTAGCCGCCGGTCGCGTACTCCAGCAGCTCCCCGATGTTGACGACGAACGCGCCGGGGATGGGCGGAGCCGACACCCACTCGCCGTCGCGCTCGACCTGCAGCCCGCCCTTGCCCGGCTCGACCCAGAGCAGGGTGAGCACGCCGGAGTCCTTGTGGGCGCCGACGCCCTGCTGGGGCTCCGGCTCATGGGTGCCCGGATACCGCACGATCTTGATGAGAGTCGACGGATCGCGGAAAGGGGCGTCGAAGTAGGACTCGTCTGCACCGAGCGTGACCGCCCAGGCGCGCAGCAGCTTGTGTGCGACCTCGGTCAGCGTGTCGTGCCACTCGGTGACGACCGTCTTGAGCTCGGGTTGGGCCGCCGGCCACAGGTTCGGACCGGTGAGGCGGTTGAAAGCAGGCCCGCCCTCGACGGGTTCGCGCTCGGGGCCGATGTCGATCTGCTCGCGCCAGTCGACCTCGCCCTGCGTCCGTTCGCCGCCGATACGGGTGTATCCGCGGAAGTGGGGGCTGTTGACGTTCTCGATCGCGAGCTTCTCCTCTTCGGGCAGCGCGAAGAAATCGAGCGCGGCCCGGTGCAGACGAGCCTCGAGCTCGGGGGAGACCCCGGTGCCCGTCAGATAGAAGAAGCCCACGTCGTGTGTCGCAGCACGAAGTTCGTCACGGAAACGGGCCGCGGCCTCCGGGCCGGCATCGAGCTGAGACAGGTCGAGGATGGGAAGCGAGAGATCAGCCATGCATCGAGCGTAAGTCGGTCGCGAGGTGCGCGGTCGAGTGTTGCGTCGCATTACTCCCGCTGTCTCGCGCACGTGCATGAGGCGACCGCAATGTGATGCTACGCTCTGTGAGGTAAGGGATGCCTTGCCTAAGCAACTTCCTCAGAGAGTCTCCGTCTCGTGCTCGCAACGTTCCTGATCGGTCTTCGCGAAGGCCTCGAAGCCGCTCTCGTCGTCGGCATCCTCGTGGCCTACCTCCGCCGTCTCGGCCGCAGCGACGCGCTGCCGCGACTCTGGGCGGGTGTCGGGCTGGCGATCGCTCTCGCTCTGGGCATCGGTGCGGTTCTCACGTTCGGCGCCTACTCGCTGACGTTCGAAGCGCAGGAGCTCATCGGCGGTCTGCTCTCTCTGCTCGCGGTGAGCATGGTCACCTGGATGATCTTCTGGATGCAGAGGGCCGGGCGCACCATGAGGGCGACGCTCGAAGGAGGGCTCGATCGTGCTCTGACGCATGGCGGCCTCTGGGCGCTGATCGCGATCGGCTTCGTCTCGGTGGCCAGGGAAGGGATCGAGACGACCCTGCTCCTCTGGTCGATGGTCCAGTCCTTCGGAGACGCCCCCTCTGCGCTGCTCGGGGCGCTGCTCGGGCTCCTGACCGCCGTCGCGATCGGATGGCTGCTCGCCAGAGGCGCCGTCCGACTCGACCTTCGCCGGTTCTTCACCTGGACGAGCGGCTTCCTCGTGATCGTCGCCGCCGGGGTCCTCGCCTACGCGATCATGGATCTGCAGGAGGCAGGCGCCCTGCCCGGCCCCTTCACTTCCGCGGCGCCCATCGACGCGCTCACCGGTGCCGTCGCGCTGGGCTGGGCGGCGTTCCCGTTCGGGTGGGCGTTCGACGTGACCGGCGTCATCGCCCCGGACGGAGCATGGGCCACCATCCTGCAGGCGACCGTCGGCTTCATGCCGCGGATGACCTGGCTGCAGGTCACGGCATGGACCGTCTATCTCGTCGTCGTCGGATTCTTCTTCCTCCGTGGGCTGCGTTCGCGTCGACCGACCGCGCCTCGCTCGACATCCGCAGACCGCGATGACTCGACCCCCACTCTCACCCAGCAAGGAGCAGCATGACCACCTCTCGCCGAATCCTCGGTGCCGTCGCCGCCGCCGGCGCGGCCGCACTCGTCCTCAGCGGCTGCGTCGCCAAGAACGATGTCGCAGCAGGCGCCGCGTTCGACGTCTCATCGACCGACTCCGAATGCGCGGTCTCCTCGGCGACTGCCGAGAGCGGCACACTCACGTTCGACGTGACGAACGACAGCGGACAGACCTCGGAGTTCTACCTGCTCGCCGACGACGGACTGCGCATCGTGGGCGAGGTCGAGAACATCGCACCGTCCGCCTCCCGCACGCTCACCGTGGTGGCTCAGCCCGGCGAGTACTTCACCCTGTGCAAGCCGGGAATGATCGGCGAGGGCGTCGGCAGATCGGAGTTCACGGTGACCGGGGACCGCGTCGCGATCGAGGGTGAGGATGCCGACCAGAAGCAGCAGGCCGTCGACCTGTACGCGGCGTTCGTGAAGAACCAGGTCGGACAGCTCGTCCCGTCCGTCGACGAGCTCGTCGCCGCCTACGAGTCCGGCGACGACGAGACCGCTCGAGCGCTGTTCCCACAGACGCGGGCCTTCTACGAGCGCATCGAGCCCGTGGCTGAGGCTCTCGGCACCCTCGATCCGCGCATCGACTATCGCGAGGTCGACGCCGTGGCAGAGGGGCTCGACTGGACGGGCTTCCACCGCATCGAGAAGGATCTCTGGGTGCCTGCGGAGGATGCCCTCAACGCTGACGGCGAGACGCCCGCCTGGCAGGACTGGGCTCCCTCGACGACCGAGGAGCGTGCCGGCTACGGCGACCAACTGCTCGCGGACGTACAGGAGCTCTACGACTACGTGCACTCCGACGAGTTCACGACGGCTCTGGACGACCAGGGCATCGGCGGCATCTCCAACGGTGCGATCGCGCTGCTCGACGAGGTCGCCACCGGCAAGATCTCGGGTGAAGAGGACTGGTGGTCGGGAACCGACCTCTACGACTTCGCCGCCAACGTCGAGGGCTCCCAGATGGCGTTCTCTCTCGTGCAGGACTTCGCCACAGCGCAGGGCGACGACGGAGCGATCCTCGTGGCCGAGATCGAAGACGGGTACGCGGCTCTCGAAGAGTCGCTCGCGGCGCACGGCTCGCTCGACGAGGGCTTCGTCGGGTACAAGGAGCTGACGGATGCTGACAAGCGCGAGTTCACCGACCTCATCAACGCGCTTGCCGAGCCGCTCTCGCAGCTCACCGGCACCGTCCTCAACTGACCCGAAGGGTGCGATCTCGCAGGTGAACGAACGCTCGAAGGATGCCGCGGCAGCCGACTCCATGCCGGATTCGGTTGTCGCCGCATCCCCTTCCGCAGGCCTCAGCCGCCGCGGTCTCCTCGGCCTCGCCATCGGCGGGGGAGTCGCCTCTCTCGCGGTGGGCGTGGGCGGCGGACTGGCCGGTGGTGTGGCGCTCGGCCGTGCCAGGGCCGACGCGGACTCGCAGATCGCATACGAGTTCTTCGGCGCGCACCAGGCGGGGATCACCACTCCGGTGCAGGAGCATCTGCACTTCGCGTCGTTCGACATGATGCCGCGGACCGATCGTGACGACCTGATCACGCTGCTGCAGGACTGGACGTATGCGGCGTCGCGAATGGCCAAGGGGCTCGAGGTCAGCGCGACGGGTGCGGTCGGCGGTGACGCCGAAGTGCCGCCGGATGACACCGGTGAAGCTCTCGGCCTCCCGGCCGCCGGTCTCACGATCACTTTCGGCTTCGGGCCGAGCCTGTTCGAGAACGAAGACGGCGACCGATACGGAATCGCCGCACGCCGTCCGAAGAAGCTCGAGCGACTGCCCGCCTTCCTGGGCGATGACCTCGATCCGCAGTCGTCGCACGGCGATCTCTGCATCCAGGCCTGCGCCGACGACCCGCAGGTGGCGGTGCACGCGATTCGCAACCTCAGTCGCATCGCGTTCGGGCGCGCGCGGCTGCGCTGGTCGCAGCTCGGATTCGGCAAGACCTCCCGCACGACCTCCGCCCAGGCGACCCCGCGCAACCTGTTCGGTTTCAAGGACGGCACGGCGAACATCCTCGCCGATGACGCCGCCGCCCTCGACGCGAACGTCTGGGTCGGGGGACCGGACCGGCCCGAATGGATGGCGGGCGGCTCTTATCTCGTCGCTCGGAAGATCGCGATGCTGATCGAGACCTGGGATCGGGTCCGACTCTCGGAGCAGAACGTGATCGTGGGGCGCGACAAGGGTGAGGGGGCGCCGCTGTCCGGCGGTGATGAGTTCACCGCACCGGACTTCGGGTCCTCGGCGATAGACCAGAACGCGCACGTGCGGCTCGCGCATCCGGACCAGAACGACGGCATCCGGATCCTCCGCCGCGGCTTCAACTACGTGAACGGGAACAATGACCTCGGGCGGCTTGACGCCGGACTCTTCTTCCTGTCGTACCAGCGTGATCCTGCGCAGTTCATCTCGCTGCAGCGACGGCTGTCCAGCGACCGGTTGAACGAGTACATCAGTCACGTCGGCTCGGGGATCTGGGCGGTCCCTGCGGGCGCGAGGCCCGGATCGTACGTCGGCGCGGGGCTGTTCGGCTGACGGCCGCGGAGCGCGGTCAGGCGCCCAGCGTCTCCGCCACGAACGCCGACATGGCGTCGGCGCCGAAGTGGTCGTCGGCGGTGATCGTCACGACGGCATCGCCGTGGAAGATGAGCAGTTGACCGTAGGCGCCGTGCAGCCGCCAGACCGAACCGGGGCCATCCCATCCGGCCAGGGCGTAGCGCTCGTAGCCGGGGTTCTGACCCGCCGTCACCCAGTCGGAATGCATCGCATCGACGACGGCAGAGGAGACGAGGCGCCGCCCGCCCCATTCACCGCGATCGCGGATCAGTCGACCGAGGCGTGCCATCTCCTCGGTACGCAACGCGATGCCGCCGCCGGCGACGACGCGGCCCTGCGGACAACGCTCCCATTCGATGTCATCGATGCCCAGAGGAACGAGCAGCCGCGGACTCAGGTAGTCGACGATGTCGCCGACTCGTGTCGCGAGCACGGACATGGCCGTGTAAGTGCTGGCGTTCGAGTACTGGAAGACCGGCCCACGTGACGGGCGCGAGAGGAACTCGGTCGCGAGGTCGGGCCAGTCGGTCATCATGGTCTCGGACCAGGCGAGATCGATGCCGCTCGACATCGAGAGCAGGCGTCGCAGCGTGATCCGATCGACGCCGTCTCCGAGCGCGGTATCAGGGACGTACTCGGCGATCGGAGCATCGAGCGACACGAGGCCCTCGTCGGCGGCGATTCCGGCCGCAAGAACGCACACGCCCTTCGCCACCGAGTGGATCTCCTCCCGGACGTCCGCGGTCCACCGGTGCTCAGCGGCGTCGGAGCCCACCAGCACGTGAAGCCCGTGGGCTCCGAACCCCGACGCGTCTGCGTGGTCCACCAGTCGGTCGCGGATCGTCTCGGCTGTGATCACTGCTTCAGGCTAGCCGCTTCCCCCTGGCGTGGCCGACGAGAACCGGTCGGGTCGCTGCGGTGGCCCTCGCTTCGAGCGAGCTCCGGGTCTCGGAAGAGCCATCGCGGGCGGGGCTCGACCAGCGGGCGGAAGAGCCAGCGCACGGGTTTCGTCGCGAGACCGAGTGCCAGGACCACCGACAGCAGGGTCACGAGCGGCAGCCACAGCCACGTCGGATCGAGATCACGCAGCACGCCGGATTCGCGGAACGGGTAGAGCGCGAACGAGTGCAGCAGGAACACATACATCGTGTACTGACCGAACCGCGTCCACCGGTGCGTGCCCCGGGGGATCAGGGCGAAGAACGCAGCGCTCAGGATCACCGCCAGCAGCATCAGTGCGATGCGCACGCCGCCCGCCCACCACTGCTCTCCGCCGAGGTCCGCATACGCATCCTCGTAGAACAGCCAGTGGCGCAGGTCGACCTCTTGCCAGAGGTCTATCCAGTACCAGGCAGCGAAGCCGGTCGTACCGAGCACGGCGAGGCTGGCGACGCGGATCCACAAGGGGCGGACGTCGAGCAGGCGGAAGCGTGCGACGACATCACGCTCGCGCAGCCACCAACCAAGAGCGAAGAAGGGCAGCAGGCCGAGTGTGCGCGACAGGGAGAACGTGCTGTCGACATTGGGCAGGTAGCCCACCCCGACCGAGATGATCACCGTCCACAGCAGGGGCCAGCGGAGGAGTGCGAGATAGGGGAGCACGAGGCGGAAGATGCCGAGTGCGAGCAAGAACCACAGCGTCCACGACGGCTTGGTGAAGTTCGGGTCCGCCTGCCCTTCGACCAGCCACTTCGTCAGGGTCCACAGGAGTTCGAAGATGACGTAGGGGAGGAGGATGTCGGTGATCACGCGGGCCATCTGGACTCGCGTCGGTGAGCCCGACTTCGAGAAGTAGCCGGAGATGATGGCGAAGGCCGGCATGTGGAAGGCGTAGAGAGCCAGGTACGACGCCAGCGCGATGTCCGAGTCGTAGGTGAGACGCTGGATCGCGTGCCCGAGCACGACGAGGACGATGCACGCATATCGCGCGTTGTCCCAGAACGGGACGCGCTTGCGGGGCTTCGGGACGGATCCGGTGGCGGGGTTCGTCGTGGCGGATCCGTCGCTGTGCATCCTCTGAGGCTACTCGGGGAATAAAGTTGCTCGCATCGCGTTGACTCAGATACATTCAAATGAATAGAACCGGATGCAGGGCACCCGATTCGGAGAAGACGGAGCAATCATGAGCGAGCAGGCAGGCGTCCCGGTGCAGTTCGGAATCATGTCGGTCAGCGACATCACCCGCGACCCGACCACCGGTGAGACGCCGAGTGAACAGGAACGGATCAAGGCGACGCTGGCGATCGCCAAGCACAGCGAAGAGGTCGGTCTCGACGTCTTCGCGATCGGCGAGCACCACAACCCTCCCTTCTGGTCATCGAGCCCCACGACCTTCCTCGCCGCTCTCGCGGCGCAGACGGAGCATCTGATCGTCTCGACGTCGACCACTCTCATCACGACCAACGACCCCGTGCGCATCGCCGAGGAGTACGCGATGCTGCAGCACGTCTCCGACGGCCGCATGGATCTCATGCTCGGCCGCGGCAACACCGGTCCGGTCTACCCCTGGTTCGGTCAGGACATCAGGCAGGGTCTCCCGCTCGCCATCGAGAACTACGCTCTGCTGCACAAGCTGTGGCGTGAGGACGTCGTGAACTGGGAGGGCAAGTTCCGCACTCCGCTTCAGGGCTTCACCTCGACGCCGCGACCCCTCGACGGCGTCGCGCCCTTCGTCTGGCACGGATCGATCCGCACTCCCGAGATCGCGGAGCAGGCGGCCTACTACGGCGACGGCTTCTTCGCGAACAACATCTTCTGGCCGAAGGAGCACTACCAGCGTCTGATCGAGCTGTACCGTCAGCGCTACGCGCACTACGGCCACGGCACGCCCGAGCAGGCGATCGTCGGCCTCGGCGGGCAGGTCTTCATGGCGGCGAAGTCGCAGGACGCCGTGAACCAGTTCCGCCCGTACTTCGACAACGCCCCCGTGTACGGCCACGGGCCGAGCATGGAGGACTTCACCGAGATGACTCCGCTGACGGTGGGCTCGCCTCAGCAGGTCATCGACCGCTACGCCGCGATGCGCGAGCACTACGGCGACTACCAGCGCCAGCTGTTCCTGATCGATCACGCGGGTCTGCCGCTGAAGACCGTGCTCGAGCAGCTCGACATCCTCGGCTCCGAGGTCGTGCCGGTGCTTCGCAAGGAGATGGCGAAGGACCGCCCGGTCAGCGTGCCGGATGCTCCGACGCACGTGGCACGGGTGAAGGCCGAGTTCGGCGACGGGCCGACGCGGCAGGCGCGTCCCGGCGCCAACCGCGGTGACAACCTGACGGGCGACTCGCCCTATCAGGATTCGCCCGCCCCAGCGGGTGCCGCGTTCGGTCTCAGCCGGAAGGGAGCCTGAGATGGCGACTCGTCGAATAGCCGTCGTGTCTGCGGGGCTCTCGAATCCGTCGTCCACACGGATGCTCGCGGATCGTCTCGCGGCGGAGACCGTGAAGGCCCTCGCCGGTCATGATATCGAGGCGAGCGTCGACGTGATCGAGCTCCGCGACTACGCGCACGACATCACGAACAACCTGCTCACCGGATTCGCGCCGCCCGCCCTCGAGACTGCGATCAACACCGTGGTCTCGGCGGACGCGCTCATCGCCGTCACGCCGATCTTCTCGACGAGTTACAACGGGCTCTTCAAGTCGTTCATCGACGTGCTCGACCCGGACGCGCTCACCGGGAAGCCCGTGCTGATCGGAGCGAACGCCGGCACGGCGAGGCATTCGCTCGCGATCGACTACGCGATCCGACCGCTCTTCGCCTATCTGCATGCCGATGCGGTCTCGACCGGCGTCTTCGCCGCATCCAGTGATTGGGGCGGTGGCGGTGATGACGTCGCTCCTCTCGCGAAGCGCGTCGAGAAGGGCGCGCGCGAGCTGGCCGAGGCGATCGCGAAGCGTGAGGTGGCTGCGGCCGCCGACCCGTACGACCCCGCGACATATCTTGGAGAGGGTCGGTCGTTCGGTCACATGCTCGGCGGTCTCGCCGGGGAGTAAAGTCTGCGGCCCCGGAGACGGGCCGCACGGTGGGCCATGAGGCCATCGACAATGTCCGTGGGGCATCGTACGGTGACGTCATGGCCCACCTTTCTGTGCTGGACGCAGCGCGACGCGCGCTGCGCGGAGAACTCCTTCTGCCGGGAGAGGAGTCCTTCGACGATGCTCGTCGTCCGTGGAACCTCGCGATCGAGCAGCATCCGGTCGGAGTCGCCACTCCAGTCGATCTGGGCGATCTGCGCACGCTCGTCCATGCAGCGCGCGATGCGGGTGTCACGATCGCGGTGCAGCCGACTGGGCACGGTGCGTCCGGCGACCTGTCCGGTGCCGTGATCCTGCGAATGGCGGCCTTCGACGACCTCGAGGTCGACCTCGATGCCGGAACCGTGCGTGTCGGCAGCGGCGTCCGCTGGGGCGCCGTGGTCGAGGCGCTCGACGGCACCGGCTGGGTCGCCCCGGCCGGAACGAGCCCGGTGGTCAGCGTCGCCGGCTACACCCTCGGCGGCGGCCATTCATGGTTCAGTCGCACCGCCGGGCTGGGGTCGGACAACCTCCGCGCTGTGTGGATGCTGCGCGGCGACGGCGAGCACGAGCGCGTCGACGACGACAGCGACCCCGATCTGATGTGGGCGATGCGGGGCGCCGGTGGGGTCATGGGGATCGTCACAGCCCTCGAGATCGACCTGGTGGCTGCACCCGCCGTGTGGGGTGCCGAGCTCACGTTCGGTGCGGGGGATGCCGCGGCCGTGATGCGTGCGGTCCGAGACCTCGCCGTCGATGCCCCCTCGTCGCTGAACGTGTTCATGAACTCGATGCGGATGCCTGATGTCCCCCAGCTTCCTGAAGAGATCCGCGGTCGCAGCTTCTTCACGGTGCAGGCGCTCTCTGCGAACGGCCCAGCCGAGCCGCTCGTGAGTGGATTGAGCCGGGCGGGCACCGTGCAGCGCGAGGTCTCGGGTCCCACATCGCCCCGGCTCATCGCGGAGTCGAGCGGCGAGCCCACCGAACCGACACCCGGACGCGGCGCGTCGGCCGCGCTCTCCTCGCTCGACGACGACATGATCGACGAGCTGCTGCGGTTCCGAGAGCAGCCGGAGCAGTGGCCGATCATGGGCATCGACATCCGGATGCTCGGGGGGGCACTGGAGAAGCCGCGACGAGCCGGGTTCGCGACTCTTCACGGAGTCGACTGGTTGCTCCATGCGTTGGTTCCGGTATTGCCGGGAGTCCCCAGCGAACCGGGAAGCGCGAGCATGGCGGGGTTCAGCGAGGTTCTGGCGAGGGCGGCGGCACCGCACACCGTACCGACCTTCCTCCTCCCCGGGCAGACCCTGGAACGGTGCGGCCAGACGGCATCGATCGACCGCCTCCGTCGTACACGCGCGCTGGCCGACCCCGAGGCGCTGCTCCACGAGGGGCGTCTCCCGCGCTGACTCGGAGCCGACGGCGGGCCGCAGACAACAGCGCCGGGGCGAGAGCCTGCATCGGTCTCCGTCAGTGCGGGGTCAGTCGGATCCGTCGGCGCGCCGATTCCACTCGTACTCGGTCTCCGGCCGTCCACGAGCGCCGTAGCGAGCGCTGCGAAGGATGATCCCCGATGCAGCCAGATGTTCGAGATACCGACGCACGGACACCCGCGACATCCCCAGCATCTGCGCTGCCTCGCTCGCCGAGAGTGCTCCGGCTGTGCGGAGCTCGGAGGTGACCTTCTGCAGAGTCGCCCCGGAGAGCCCCTTCGGAACAGGGATGGCTCTCGTCGAGCGTCCGAGCAGGGCGTCGATCTCTGCCTGGGTCGCTTCGCCGTCGGTGGATCTCGCCTTCTCGCGGTGCGCTCGGTACGCAGTGAGACGCTCGTCGAAAACCGCGAAGGAGAACGGCTTGACGAGATACTGATACACGCCGAGAGCGACCATCTGCCGCACGCTCTCGGCGTCGCGGACCCCGGTGATCGCGATCACATCGACCGACGCCGCACGGGCACGGAGTGCGCGCAGCACGTCGATGCCCGACCCATCCGGCATCGTGATGTCGAGAAGGATGAGATCGAAAGGCTGGTCACGCGGCTGCTCGAGTACGGCGGTCACCGCGGCACGCGCTCGGGTGCATTCGCCCGCGACGGTGAAGCCGTCGATCCTCTCGAGGTACGAGCGGTGGAGCTCCAGTGTCAGAGCATCGTCATCGACGATCAGCGTGCGGATCACGGGGCTCGCCTCCTTCTGATCGGTGGCAGGACGACCCGGAACGTCGTCGGGTGGGCCTCGAGGTCGACCGTCCCCCCGACCCCGAGAACGACGGATCGCACGAGCGCGAGTCCGACCCCGCGCCCGTGTGAGCCTGCGGGCTTGGTCGAGAACCCGTGCATGAAGATCCGCATCCGGAGCTCGGGGGCGATCCCGGGCCCGCTGTCCGAGACGGCGAGCACGATGCCGCCGTCGGTCGAGGGCTCGAGCGTGACCTGGACCCATCGGTCGGTTCCGCCGGATGCGGCGTCCATCGCGTTGTCGATCAGGTTGCCCAGGACGGCCACGCTGTCGACCGGAGACAGCGGCGATTCGGGAGTGTCTGGATCGATCTGCAACCGCCAGTCGATGCCTCGTTCCTTGGCTTGCGAAGCCTTGCCGAGCAGGAGTGCGCCCACGGTGGGGTCCCCGGCCTGTCGCGCGGTGACCTGATCGACGAGCGACTGGCTCTGTCGTGAGGTCTCGGTCAGGATTCCGATGGCCTCCTCCGCACGCCCCAGCTCGAGCAGGGCCACTGCGGTGTGCATGCGGTTGCCGTGCTCATGCGTCTGCGCTCGCAGAGCATCGCCGAGCGTCCGCAGCGATTCATACGAAGACACGGCATCGCGCACCTGCCCCGGTGGAAGATCACCCGCGATGCGCCGTGTGAACCGGCGGGCGGCCCAGGCACCGAGAGTGCCGAGAGCCACCAGCCCGACGGTGATTCCGAGCGACAGCGGAAGCCGGCGGATCAGGATCTCCGAGATCGATTCCGTCGTCACCCCGGCTGACACCCAGCCGACCAGGCCGCCGTCGGCCGAATCGACCGGAACGATCGTTCGCACCGAAGGACCGAGAGTGCCGGTGAAGACCTCGGTGAAGGTCCGAGCAGTGTCGGGGATCGTGCCGAGATACGTCGCGCCGATCTGCTCGACGTCGGGGTGGGTCACCCTGGTGCCGTCCGGAGTCATGATCGTCACGAAGTCCAGATCCGCGCCGGCGATCACATCGAGGGCGTACGGCTCGAGGGCCCGTGTGGCCGCGTCGACGTCGCCGGCCTCCAACGCGTCGGTCACCAGTGGTGACGCGGCGAGCGTCACGGCCGTCGCCTCGGTCACCCGCTCAGCCTCCGCGTGCGTGGTGCGTTGGGCATCTGCAACCAGGAAGACGGCGACCAGCCCGCCGACGACGAGCGTCGCGATCAGGAGCACGACGAACACGCGTGAGGCGACACTGCGGGCGGGTCTCATCGCGTCCTTCCGATCGTCGGTGATCGCGGAGCCGGCATATCGGTGGAGACCAATACGACCACAAATGGTGTCGCCGTGCGAAGTCCGCGACCGTGAGCTTACCGAAGGCGAGGGCGCCCGAGGGCATGAGACGAAGACGTTCATGATCAAGGAGGAAAACATGGCCATCACGACAGGGTTCTCGCTTCCCGGATTCCACTGGCGGCGCGGCAAGCAGGCGTGGGACAGGCACACGTGGCTGTATGTCTCGGTGATCATCGCGGTCGTGCTCGGAGCCGCGGTCGGTCTGATCTGGCCCGAGGTCGGTCAGAGTCTCGAACCGATCGGCAAGGGCTTCGTGTCGCTCATCAAGATGATGATCGCCCCGATCATCTTCTGCACGATCGTGGTGGGCGTCGGTTCGATCGCGAAGGCCGCGACCGTCGGCAAGATCGGCGGACTCGCGCTGCTGTACTTCATGGTGATGTCGACGTTCGCTCTGGCGATCGGTCTCGTGGTGGGCAACATCATCCACCCGGGTGCCGGGCTCGACATGGCCGGCGCGAACTACGACGCCACCGACACCGAAGCCAAGACGACGACCGAGTTCATCCTCGGGATCATCCCGACGACCTTCTTCTCGGCCTTCACCGGTGAGAGCGTGCTGCAGGTGCTGTTCATCGCGCTGCTGGTCGGCTTCGCACTCCAGGGACTGGGAGACAAGGGCGCCCCGATCATGGAGGCGGTCAAGAACCTCCAGAAGCTGGTGTTCCGCATCCTCGGCATGATCCTGTGGCTCGCGCCGCTCGGAGCGTTCGGAGCGATCGCGGCGGTCGTGGGGAAGACGGGCATCGCCGCCATCTGGAGTCTGGGCGTGCTGATGATCGCGTTCTACATCACCTGCATCCTGTTCATCGTGGTCGTCCTGGGGACGCTGCTCTTCGCGGTGACCCGCGTGAACATCTTCAGTCTGGTGAAGTACCTCGCCCGCGAGTACCTGCTGATCGTCGGCACCTCGTCGTCGGAGTCCGCTCTTCCTCGTCTCATCGCCAAGATGGAGCACATCGGCGTCTCGAAGCCGGTCGTCGGTATCACGGTGCCCACGGGATACTCGTTCAACCTCGACGGCACGGCGATCTACCTGACCATGGCCTCGCTCTTCATCGCGACCGGCATGGGCCAGCCGATGACGATCGGCGAGCAGATCGGGCTGCTGGTGTTCATGATCATCGCCAGCAAGGGAGCCGCCGGCGTCACCGGCGCCGGACTCGCCACGCTCGCCGGTGGTCTGCAGGCGTACCGCCCCGACCTGGTCGATGGCGTCGGTGTGATCGTGGGCATCGACCGGTTCATGTCAGAGGGGCGCGCGCTGACCAACTTCACCGGCAACGCTGTCGCGACCCTGCTCATCGGCACCTGGACGCGTGAGATCGATCGCGAGCGGGTGCAGCAGGTGCTGAGCGGCGCATTGCCGTTCGAAGAGTCGTCGCTCGATGGCGTGGACGATCACGGGATGGCAGACGAGAGCAAGGCGGTCGACATCCAGGGTCTGAAGGAGTCGGCGCTCGACGAGATGGCAGCCAAAGAGGAGAGGGCGCGGGCTCGCGCAGTGCAGAACTGAGCAGTAGGCCGAAAAGAGGGATGCGGGAGTCGACGACCGTCGACTCCCGCATCCGTGTGGTCAACCGCTCTTGCGTCGGAACTCGCGCCGCGTCTGCGGGGCGGGCGCGCCGTGGACGGCGGAGTCGCCATCCAGGTGGGCCTCGCCCTGCCGGTGGTGCGCGTTCTTCTTCTCGAGCGCTTCCTTGAACTTGCGCTTCATCTCCTCGCTGGAGGAGGCGCCTTCTTCGGTGCTCATGTTCGCCAGCCTAGGGCACGCCCCTGACCGGCAGGTGGATCATTTCCGGGCACGACGGGACACGAGGTCGATCACCGCGCCGAGCCCGACCGCCACAGCGACCGACACCAGCACAGCCACGACGGTGCCACCCGGCACCAGCGCGGCGACGACGGCACCGACAGACGCCTGGTAGCCCGCCCACCCGAGAGCCGCCACGGAGACCAGCAGCAGGTATCGGCCCGGGTGGATGCGCGAGGCACCGGCGACGAGATTGATCGCCAGACGCGCGAACGGCACGAACCGGGCGGTGAAGAGCACCGTGGCCGTCCCGCCATCCAGGCGGCGTCGCGCCCAGTCGAGGGCTTGGCGCACACGCGGCGCACGCATCCATCGCCAGCGATCGGTGCCGACCCTGCGACCGATGAGAAAGCAGACGGCGTCTCCTGCCGCGGCCGCTGCTGCCGCGCAGACGATCACCGCCCACAGCGGGGGAGCGCCGGTGGTCGACGCAATGGCCCCCAGTGCGGTCACCGCGATCTCCCCCGGGACGATGACGAAGAACGAATCGCCGAGAACGAGCAGGCTCATGATCATGAGGGCCCACGGGCCGCTGAGGAGGTCTGTCGGCACGCCTCCACAGTGCTCGGCGCAGGTGAACGGGAACCAACGTCCGGATAGCCGGTGACCAGCGCTCCAGCATCCGGTGAACTTCTGGTGCCGAGGGTCGTTTCCCGCGTATCACGTGTGTCGGTGCCAGCATCCTGGGGGTGTGAGAGTCGCGATCGTGACAGAGTCCTTCCTTCCGCACATGAACGGTGTCACAGGATCCGTACTGCAGATCCTCGGCCACCTCGAACGCGCAGGCCATGACGCGCACGTGATCGCACCCGATGCGGTCGGGATGCCCGCACAGGTCCATGGCGCCGCTGTCGAACCCATGCCCAGCCTCGCGCTCCCCGGCTACCGCAACGTGCGGGTGGGCACCTCGCCGGTGCGCCAGGTCGCGGCGTCGCTGCGTCGCTTCGCCCCGGACGTCGTGCACCTGGCCTCACCCTTCGCCCTCGGCTGGCGAGGCGCGCTCGCCGCAGAGCACCTCGGCGTGGCCTCGGTCGCCGCGTACCAGACAGACGTCGCGGCATACACGCAGAGGTACCGCATCCCTGCGGCGACGGGCATCGCACAGTCGCACATCGCGCGGCTCCATCGGCGGGCGACTTTGACGCTCGCACCGTCGGCTGACACGGCGCAGCAGCTCGCCTCGCTCGGTGTCGATCGAGTCCGTCGGTGGGGGAGAGGCGTGGATGCCGAGAGGTTCCAGCCGACCCGACGCAGCGCGACGCTGCGCGCTGAGTGGTGCACCGAGGTCGTGATCGGCTATGTGGGCCGACTCGCCCCGGAGAAGCAGGTCGAGGACCTGGCTGTGCTGCAGACGATCCCCGGGACGCGTCTCGTGATCGTGGGGGACGGCCCGAGCAGGCCCAGGCTCGAAGCCCTGATGCCCGGCGCTCTCTTTCTCGGGCACCTCGAGGGCGATGCTCTCGCCGCGGCGATGGCATCGTTCGACGTGTTCGTGCACCCGGGGGAGAGCGAGACCTTCGGCCAGACCCTGCAGGAGGCGCACGCGAGCGGGGTGCCCGTCATCGCCACCGGACGCGGCGGCCCGCTCAGCCTCGTGCGGATGGGGATCGACGGATGGCTCTATAGCCCTGGCGATCTCGACGATCTGCGCATGCGCGTCGCCGACCTCACCGGGGACGCGCGCAAGCGCCGGGCCTTCGGCGCGGCAGGACGCGAGGCGGTGCAGGGGCGCAGCTGGGCGACCGTCTGCGATCAGCTCCTGGGGCATTTCGACGAAGCACGAGAGCTCCGGGCGGTGGATGCCGGACTGCGCGCTCGCCGCCTCACGCGCCCAGAGCCCAGCGTCCCCGTCGACGCGCGTCGGTGGCAGCGATACGTGGCGATGGGCGACTCGCTCACCGAGGGGCTGTGCGACCCGGCCCCCGACGGTGCGTTGCGCGGATGGGCTGACAGGCTCGCGCTCCTGCTCGCTGCTCGAGGGGGACTGCACTACGCCAACCTCGCCATCAGGTCGAAACGCGTCCGCGACGTGTGCGCCACGCAGCTTCCGCGAGCACTCGCACTCCAACCGGATCTCGTGTCGATCCTCATCGGCGCCAATGACCTCGTCAAGCCGAACGTCGACGTGCCGGCGCTCGCCGCAGAGCTCGAGGGCGCAGTCGAACGACTCCGGAGCAACGGAGCGGATGTCCTCCTCGTCACACCGTTCCTTCCGCGTCGGCGGGCGGCCGCGATGTACACGAAGCGGTTCGCGGCGTTCGCCACGGCGCTCACGGGCATCGCGGCGCGCACGGGTGCGATCCTGATCGATACGGACCTGCACCCGTCGCTCCCCGACCGCCCGAACTGGGGTGAGGACCTCGTGCACCTGAGCAGTCGAGGCCACAGATTCCTCGCGTACCGCGCGGGTGAGGTGCTCGCCGTGCCGCACGCCGACGCACTCGGAGCCCTCGATGCGGCTCTGCATGAGAACGAGCCGATCGGGGCGGGGCTCTGGTGGCGTCGGCACGCGCTGCCGTGGGTATGGCGTCGACTGCACGGACGCACGGCAGGAGACGGGCGCGTCGCCAAGCATGACGACTACGTCTATCTGGGGCGCTCGAGCGCCCCGCGGGACGTCACAGTCGGCTGATCTCCGGGCGGTCCCGGCGTGAGGCGGCAGTCAGAGCGAGGACATTGAATGCCTCGCTGATAGGCTGGACGTGGTCGACGTGTGTCGACCGGACAATTTCATATCGACTCATGGAGCGATCGGCGGAGAGCTGGTCCCCTGTGGTGGGTTCCTCGGCGCGACGTCGGGTGGCTTTCTACTGGTGGCCAGCGCAGGTGAGATTCGCGGGAATGCCCGCGCGCCCATATCCGTCAGTATCAGCTCCTTCATGAATGCGCTCGCGCGTCATACGGACTCGCGAGTCTAAACAAAGAAGGAGAGACCTCTTGGAAGGTCCTGAAATCACCGCCACCGAGGCCGTTCTCGACAACGGCCGCTTCGGCACCCGCACCATCCGCTTCGAGACCGGCCGCCTCGCGCAGCAGGCTCAGGGCGCAGTCGCCGCGTACCTCGACGGCGAGACCATGCTCCTCTCTGCCACCAGCGCGGGCAAGCACCCCCGCGAGGGCTTCGACTTCTTCCCGCTGACGGTCGATGTCGAAGAGCGCTCGTACGCCGCGGGCAAGATCCCCGGCTCGTTCTTCCGTCGTGAGGGTCGCCCCTCCACCGAGGCGATCCTCGTCTGCCGTCTGATCGACCGTCCGCTGCGCCCGTCGTTCGTCGACGGTCTGCGCAACGAGGTCCAGGTCGTCATCACCGTGATGTCGATCGCTCCGGGCGAGTTCTACGACGCTCTCGCCATCAACGCCGCGTCCGCGTCGACGCAGATCTCGGGTCTTCCGTTCTCTGGTCCCGTCGCCGGTGTGCGCCTCGCGTTCATCCCCGGTCACGGCGAGCACGCCGACCAGTGGGTCGCGTTCCCGAACGCCGAGCAGGTGTCGGAGGCCGTGTTCGACCTGATCGTCGCCGGCCGTGTCGTCACCAAGGCCGATGGCACCGAAGACGTCGCGATCATGATGGTCGAGGCCGAGGCCACCGAGGGCAGCTGGAACCTGATCAAGGCCGGCGCCACGAAGCCCGACGAGACCATCGTCGCGCAGGGCCTCGAGGCATCGAAGCCGTTCATCGCTCAGCTCGTCAAGGCTCAGGCCGAGCTGGCATCGACCTCGTCGAAGGAGCCGGGTGTCTACCCGGTCTTCCCGGCATACAGCCAGGAGGTCTACGACTTCGTCGCCGGCCGCTCCTACGACGACCTCGTCGGCGTCTACCAGATCGCCGACAAGGTCGAGCGTCAGACGTCCGACGATGCGATCAAGGATCGTGTCAGGGCCGAGCTCATCGAGGCGACCGAGGCGGGCAACCTCCCGGCTGCCGCACCGCTCGAGTTCTCCGCAGCGTACAAGTCCGTCACGAAGAAGATCGTGCGCGGTCGCATCCTCACCGAGGGTGCTCGCATCGACGGTCGTGGCCTGGCGGACATCCGTCCGCTGGACGCAGAGGTGCAGGTCATCCCGCGCGTGCACGGATCGGCGATCTTCCAGCGCGGCGAGACGCAGATCCTGGGTGTCACCACGTTGAACATGCTCAAGATGGAGCAGCAGATCGACTCGCTGTCGCCCGTCACGAGCAAGCGCTACATGCACCACTACAACTTCCCGCCGTACTCGACCGGTGAGACCGGCCGTGTCGGTTCGCCGAAGCGTCGCGAGATCGGGCACGGCTTCCTCGCCGAGCGCGCCCTCGTGCCGGTTCTGCCGAGCCGCGAGGAGTTCCCCTACGCGATCCGTCAGGTCTCCGAGGCGCTGAGCTCCAACGGCTCCACCTCGATGGGTTCTGTCTGCGCGTCGACCCTGTCGTTGCTGAACGCGGGTGTGCCGCTGCGCGCTCCCGTCGCCGGCATCGCCATGGGTCTCGTCTCCGATGAGGTCGACGGTGAGACCCGCTACGCGGCGCTGACCGACATCCTCGGTGCGGAAGACGCTCTGGGCGACATGGACTTCAAGGTCGCGGGTACCGGTGAGTTCATCACCGCCATCCAGCTCGACACGAAGCTCGACGGCATCCCGACGTCGGTCCTCGCCGGTGCGCTCACGCAGGCCCGCGATGCTCGTCTGACGATCCTCAACGTCCTGAACGCCGCGATCGACGCGCCCGACGAGATGGCGCCCACCGCGCCTCGCGTCATCAGCGTGCAGATCCCGGTCGACAAGATCGGCGAGCTGATCGGCCCGAAGGGCAAGACGATCAACGCGATCCAGGACGAGACCGGCGCGCAGATCTCCATCGAGGAGGACGGCACCGTCTACATCGGCGCGACCGACGGACCGTCGGCCGAGGCCGCGCGTGCCCAGGTCAACGCGATCGCGAACCCGACCAACCCCGAGGTGGGTGAGCAGTTCCTCGGAACCGTCGTGAAGATCGCGACGTTCGGTGCGTTCGTCTCGCTGCTTCCGGGCAAGGACGGTCTGCTGCACGTCACCGAGGTGCGCAAGCTCGCCGGTGGAAAGCGTGTCGAGAACGTCGACGACGTCCTGTCGGTCGGTCAGAAGATCCTCGTGAAGATCACGAAGATCGACGACCGCGGCAAGCTCTCGCTCGAGCCCGTGCTCGATGACGCTCCCGCAGCGGACGCAGCTCCTGCCGGAGAGGCCGCAGCCGAGTAATCTGCTGCTCCTTCGATGGAGCCCGGGTCGTCCCTCGTGGATGACCCGGGCTTCGTCGTGTCTGACGTGACCAAACCGTTATGGGAAGTTCTTGCGCCGTTCCCCGGATTGGTCAGCGAGTTCCCGGATCTCGCCTACTCTCGAAGTACGCACCGGGGGGTGCATTCGAGGCAGTGACGGAGGTCGGTACGCACCGGCCGACGGGGGTGAGGATATGCGGTTGTTCAGCGTAGGCGCAGGAGCGTCGGCCGAGCGCGGGCAGCAGAACACGGCAGAGCACCCGTCCGCGCCCATTCCCATCGTCGGCCCGGGAATAGGAGAGAGCATCCGCGTACCTCTCGGCGAGACCGGGCTCGATACATTTCCGCTGATGCTCGGTGCGGCCGAGTTCGGGTGGAACGTCGATCTCGAGACGAGCCACGGAATCCTCGATCGGTACGTGGAGTTCGGCGGCAACGCGATCCACACCGCCGACGGCTTCTCCGGTGGGCGCAGTGAGCACATCATCGGCCAGTGGCTGCAGTCCAGAGGACGGCGTGATGGTGCCCTGCTGAGCGTGCGGATCGGAGCGCACGCCGACAATCCGGGTCTCGGCTCCGTGAACCTCGTGCGCGCGGTCGAGGGCTCGCTCACGCGTCTGGGCGTCGACCGCATCGACGTGTTGTATCTCGACGCCACGCTCGACCGGACGACGAACCTCGAAGACACGCTCGCGACCGTCGAGTGGATGATCGACGCGGGCAAGATCGGCGCCCTCGGCGCATTCGGATTCGCACCGGAGCGGCTTGTCGAGGCCCGCATCCTCGCGTCCGCCGGGTACCCGCGCATCGAGGTGATCGATTCTCCGTACAACCTCATCCGTCGGCAGCCGTTCGAGGGCGATCTGCGTCTCGTCGCCGGCGCACAGAGTCTCGCCGTCACGCCGTCACACGCTCTCGAGCACGGTTTCCTGTCGGGCAGACACCGCAGCAAGGCGCTGACCTCGCACGGCGTGCGCGGAGAGCAGCTGCGCGGTCACCTGAACCGTCGCGGCACGAAGATCCTGCGCGCTCTCGACCAGGTGGCGACCGAACTCGAGGTTCCGGTGGCGGCCGTGTCCATCGCCTGGCTGCTCGCGCAGCGCACCGTCGCGGCACCGATCGTCAACACCTTCGCGACCGACCACGTCGACGAGCTGATGCAGGGCGCGGGCGTCACGCTTTCGCGCGCGCAGGTCACCGAACTCACACGCGCGGGCAACTGAGCGTCGTAACGCTTCTGTCACAGACCTGGCATAGGGTGGAGTGAATCCCGGCAAACGCTGTCGATGAAGCGAGCGAGTTTGTGACGCATTACATATATCTGGTCAGACACGGTGAACATCAGGACGCCGAACACGGTCTCGCTGACGGCCCCCTGTCGCCACGCGGCCAGCGCCAGGCCGAGCTCATCGCCGACCGGCTCTCTGGGCTACCGCTCGATGCCGTCTGGCACTCGCCCCTCCTGCGCGCGAATGAGACGGCTCGGGCGATCGCGCAACGACTTCCGTCGGTCGATCCCGCACCGACCGCGCTGCTCTTCGACTGCGTGCCCACGGGCATGACCGACGAGACCCCCGCGGCCTACGAGCCGTTCTTCGGCTCGATCACCGAGGCAGAGCTCGACGCCGGCCGTGCCCAGATGTTCGACGCGGTCAACGAGTTCCTGGTGCGTAAGCCGGGTGACGTGCACGAGGTGCTGATCACCCACAACTTCGTGATCTCATGGTTCGTGCGAGAGGTTCTCGGCGCCCCGGAGTGGCGGTGGATGACTCTGAACCAGGCGCACTGCGGGCTGACCGTGATCGCGCAGAAGCAGGGGCGTCCATGGACGCTGCTCACGCATAACGACACCGGACACCTTCCGTTCGAGCTGCGCACCGGCATCCCCGACGCCATGCCGGTCTGATTCCCGATACCCCGGCCCGCCGCGGCGGTCGGGGGGCCGCCGAGAAATAGACTGAACGCATGACCACGCAGGTAGCACTCGTCGGCGGAACCGGGAAGCTCGGATCGATCATAGGTGCGGTGATCGCTGGGCTCGAGGGCTTCGAGGTGAGTCGCGTGCTCACTTCTCGAAGTGACCTCGCGGAGCTCGACGGGGCGGATCTGGTGATCGATGCCACCACGCCTCAGGTGAGTGTCGATGTGGTGCGCGCGGCGGTGGAACGTCGGATCAACGTCTTGGTGGCGACCTCCGGATGGTCCACGGAGCGTATCGCACTGGTGCGCCCACTGGTGGAGAACGCCGCAACCGGGGCTGTCTTCATCCCGAACTTCTCTCTGGGATCGGCACTCGGCTCGGCGCTGGCAGCCGCCGCTGCGCCGTTCTTCGGATCGGCCGAGATCGTGGAGGCACATCACGAGGCGAAGGTCGACTCTCCGAGCGGTACTGCGGTGCGCACCGCAGAGCTCATCGCGGCTGCTCGCGCCGAGCAGGGGCCCGTCAGCGCTCCGCATGCCGATCAGCGCGCGAGGGGGCAGCAGGTGGGCAGCGTGCCGATCCATTCGCTCCGGCGTCCTGGGGTCATCGCGAAGCAGGAGGTCATCCTCTCGGGCCCGGGCGAATCCCTGACATTCACTCACGACACGGTCGAGCCGGCGCTCGCCTACGCGCCGGGAATCCGGCTGGCGGTCCCGTTCGCGGCGCAGGCGAACGGGGTCTTCGTCGGGCTGGAGAGCATGATCGACATCGGCATCCGCTCGTGATGTCGCGAATCGGCGTGGGCCTCATGGCCGCGGCGCTGCTGGTCTATCTGGCGGTCGCCGTCTGGCTGGCCGTGATGTTCTTCGCCGTCGGGACGCCCGTGTCGATCGGCATGGGTGTCGCGTTGATCGTGCTCGCCCCGATCGGCGCCTGGGCGCTCGTCCGCGAGATGCAGTTCGGGTTCGCCGCAGATCGGCTCGGTCGTGCGCTCGACGCCGAAGGAGGAATGCCCGAGGCGGAGTCCGAACTCACTCCGAGCGGACGTATCGCCCGAGCGGATGCGGACCCGCTGATCGCGAGGTACGCGGGGGAGGCGGACGCCGCGCCGACGGACTGGCGAGCGCGGTATCGCCTCGGTGTGGTGCAGGACGCGGCGGGGCGCCGCAAGGACGCCCGTGCCAGCATCCGCGAGGCGATCCGCGTGGCCCGGGGCTGATCGAACTCAGGCGAGCGTGGCCTCGAGAGTGATCTCGATGCCGGCGAGAGCCTGCGAGACCGGGCAGCCGACCTTCGCCTCAGCGGCGATCCTCTGGAAGTCCTCGGGGGAGAGGCCGGGAACGACGGCGTTGACGTTCAGGTGGCTTCCGCTGATCCCGACCCCGGGCTTGAATGTGACCGACGCACTCGTGTTGACGCGCTCCGGCGGAGTGCCGTTCTCCGAGAGCGCGTGAGAAAGCGCCATGCTGAAGCACGAGGCGTGAGCCGCAGCGATCAGCTCCTCAGGGGTGGTGGTCGTGTCGCTGCCCTCGCTGCGAGCCTTCCAGTTGATCGGGAAGGTGCCGAGCTTCGACGAGGAGAACGCGACTGTGCCCGAGCCCTCTGTGAGGGATCCGGTCCAGGTGGTGGTGGCTTCGCTGGTGACGGGCATGATTCCTCCGGTTCTCGCGCCGCGGGATGTGCGCTCGCGTAGGGGCCAGCCTATCGACCGGCTGCGTCCGGCGGAACCGCGCTCAGGCCGCGGATGGGGCCCGACCGACGACGCCTGCGCGCTGCAGCAGCAGGTAGATCTGGCAGCCGAGGCAGAACGAGAACGCGGCGTTGAGGAAGGCCGCGATGAACGCAGCCGCGGTCGCGATGGGCAGCGCCCACGGCACACCGGCGAGGTGCAGGACGATCCCGAGGGCGACGACGAAGAGGCCGACGCCCTGCGCGAAGCGTGGAGGGCGAGGATCTTCGAGTTCGGCGGGGGGAGCGAGACGGGGCCGCACGAATCGGCGGAACACGACGCCCCAGGGAGCCGTCGCGGGGGAGAGCACGCTCCACAGGAAGAGCAGAGCGATCACGACAGTGAGGAGAAAGCCGGGGTCCAGCGCCCGCTGGTCGGGTGACGCGGCGACGATGACCCATGTGTCGGAGTCGAAGCTCGCCGATGCGAGCGGCTGGTAGGCGAACCAGCCGAACGACCTCGCGGTCGAGATGTCGATCAGGCCGAGGAAGGTCGCGGCGAGCAGCAGCACGGTCGTGATCGTCGCGGCGAAGCGCGGACCGCGGGGGTCGATACCTGCGGGAGTGGTCATCTCTGTTCCAGTCGTTGGGCCCTCAGACGGCGGCGAGGGCTTCGGCGAGTGCATGCCGGTGCGGCACGCCGTGGAATCGCGCTCGGACGGCGCCCGAGCCGTCCACCACGAACGTCGTCGGGGTCTGCAGGACCTTGTATCGCGCAGAGAGTTCGGGTCTGTGCGTGAGGTCGACCTCGAGGTGATGCAGGCCGTCGGAGTCTGCGACGTAGCCCGACAGCATCCTGCGGACCTGCGGGCAGCGCGCGCACATCTCGGTGCTGAACTGCACGAGCGTGGCGTGCGAACCGAGCTGCGCTGCACCTGCATCGGCAGGATCGAACAGCAGGTGCCCACCTCCTCGACGCCGTCCGTCGAGAACCCGCAGCACGATCCCGACGGCGGCGGCGATCACGAGCAGCGCTCCGACGACGGCGAGTGCGGTTCCGGGCGACATGGATAGAGAATACGGGCGATCGGATGACCTCGAGGCCGATGTGTCGCATCGTGACGATCAGACCCTTCCGTCCTCGGGGCGGGTAGTCTGGCACACATGAGCGCAGCCGTCCCGACGCCGTATGAAGACCTTCTCCGAGACGTGCTCGAGTCGGGCACGCACAAGTCTGATAGAACGGGCACCGGGACCACCAGCGTCTTCGGCCGACAGATCCGCTTCGATCTCTCGAAGGGCTTCCCGCTCATCACGACGAAGCGCGTGCACTTCAAGTCGATCGCCTACGAGCTCCTGTGGTTCCTCAGGGGCGACTCGAACGTGAAGTGGCTGCAGGACCACGGCGTCACGATCTGGGACGAGTGGGCCGACGCGTCCGGAGATCTGGGCCCCGTGTACGGAGTCCAGTGGCGCAGCTGGCCGACGCCAGACGGCGAGAGCATCGATCAGCTCGCACAGGTGATCGAGCAGATCCGCCAGACTCCCGACTCCCGTCGGCTCATCGTGTCGGCCTGGAATCCGGCCGACATCCCCGACATGGCCCTCGCCCCTTGCCACGCGCTCTTCCAGTTCTACGTGGCAGACGGCAAGCTCTCCTGCCAGCTCTATCAGCGCAGCGCCGATCTCTTCCTCGGGGTCCCGTTCAACATCGCTTCCTATGCGCTGCTCACGCTGATGGTCGCGCAGCAGGTGGGCCTCGAGCCCGGCGACTTCGTCTGGACGGGCGGCGACTGCCACATCTACGACAACCACCTCGAGCAGGTGAGCGAACAGCTGACTCGCGAGCCGTATCCGTACCCGACCCTGCGATTCGCTCGGGAGCCGGAGTCGATCCTGGACTACGTCTACGAAGATTTCATCGTCGAGGACTACCAGCACCATGCTCCGATCCGGGCGGCGGTCGCGGTATGACCTGGGTGGGGCTGATATGGGCTGAGGCTCATGGCGGCGTCATCGGAGCAGAGGGCGGCATGCCCTGGAGCGTTCCCGAGGATCTCGCTCATTTCAAAGAGGTCACGCTCGGCGCTCCCGTGATCATGGGACGCAAGACCTGGGACTCGCTTCCCGAGCGCTTCCGTCCGCTCCCCGGGCGCGAGAACATCGTCGTCACCCGCCAGCAGGACTGGTCCGCTGATGGGGCTCGTCGCGCGGCGGCGGTGACCGATGCCGTGCGCGGCCACGACAAGGTCTGGATCATCGGCGGAGCTGAGATCTTCCGCCTCGTGATCGCCGACGCCGACCGTCTCGAGGTCACGGAGCTCGACATCGATGTCGACGGTGACGCCTATGCACCGTCCAAGGCCGGGTGGCGTCTCGTAGACGAGGGGGAGTGGCAGACGTCGCGCTCCGGCATCCGTTACCGCTTCCTCGGATACGACCGCTGATGCCCACTGCTCTGATCACGGGAGCGAGCGCCGGACTCGGCGCCGAGTTCGCACGACAGCTCGCCCGACGCCGCGCCGACCTGATCCTCGTCGCGCGTTCTGCGGGCGACCTCGAGGCCGTGGCCGCCGAGTTGCGCAGCGAGTACGGCATCGCCGTCGAGGTGCTCCCCGCCGATCTGTCGGTGGACAGCGATGTCGAGCGCGTGGCCGAGCGTCTCCGCGACACCTCCGATCCGGTCGATCTGCTCGTCAACAATGCGGGTTTCGGGCTGCCGTTGCAGTTCGCTGACAATGACATCGACGACGAGGTGCGCCACCTGCGCGTTCACGTCGAGGCGTCGATGCGCCTCATGCACGCCGCGCTCCAGCCGATGCGCGGCCGCGGTGGCCGCATCATCAACGTCGCCTCCGTCGCCGGGTTCATCTCGCGCTCGACGTATTCCGCGTGCAAGAGCTGGCTGATCGGCTTCAGCCGCTGGGCGAATGCGGAGTACTCCCGCGACCGCGTCACGGTCACCGCGGTGTGCCCCGGTTTCACGCACACGACGTTCCACGAGCGGATGGGGCTGCAACCGGGGCACGAGGGTGTTCCCGCGTTCATGTGGCTCGATGCGGGCGACGTGGTCCGAGAAGGGCTTCGGGACGCGGCGCGCGGCAGGGCCGTCTCGATCCCGTCTCTGCGTTACAAGGTGATCGTCGCCGTCGCCGGCCTGCTGCCGAGTGGGCTGACCTCGGGCATCGCTCGGCGCGGCCGCATCTGATCTGAACGCCACGGCACTCCGCCACGAGCGGGTGCTGCCCGGATCAGCGGAATCTGCCCAGGCGAATACCGGCGTAGGCGATCGCCGCCACGGTCTCTCCGTCGGTGATCCGGCCGTCCGCGATCATGCTGAGAACCGTGGAGAACGGCACCCACGTGACGGTGTCGATGCCCTCCTCGGCCTGGGTGTGCGTCGAGTCATCCGTCGGACTCAAGGCGCGGGCGAGGAACACATGCTCTGGTGCGTGAGCGATCCCGTTCAGCGCGTTCATGGTTCCGAGCGACGTCCAGTCCTCGGCGACGAATCCCGTCTCCTCGAGCAGCTCGCGCTGCGCGGCCACGAGCGGATCCTCGCCGTCGCTTCCTCCGGCTGGCACCTCGAGCGAGACGCCTGTCGTGTAGCGCTCCAGCGACACGAGGCAGACGCGGTCCTCGTCATCGAGCGCGACCACGAAGACCGCGGGATGCCGCATGGTCACCACGCCGTAGATCCCGTCGCCACCGGGTCCGGTGACCTGGTCCTCCCTGACCTCGATCCAGGGATTCGAGTACACCGTGGAGGATTCGTGCGTGACCCATGTCATGCAGATGAGCCTAGGCGCCTGCGTGTGACCGGCTGTCTGGGTGACGGGCATGCGAACCGATACGCTGGGGGCATGACGCACTCGGGCAACCCCTTCGGACAGGTTCTCGTCGCGCTCGTCACTCCGATGACGGCCGACGGTGAAGTCGATTGGCCCGCTGTCGAGAAGCACATCGATGACGTCATCACCGCCGGTGCTGACGGAATCGTCGTGACGGGAACGACCGGCGAGACCTCGACCCTGACGGACCCCGAGAAGCTCAAGCTCGTCGAGGTCGGGAAGTCGGTCTCAGCCGGCCGCGCGAAGATCATCACGGGCGGCGGGTCCAACGAGACCGCGCACGCGATCGAGCTGTACAAGGCCAGCGAGAAGGCCGGCGCTGACGGCATCATGATCGTCACGCCGTATTACAACAAGCCGACGCAGGCCGGCATCCTGACCCACTTCCGGCTCGTGGCAGACGCCACCGACCTCCCTGTGATCCTCTACGACATCCCGGGACGCACGGGTGTGCCGATCAAGTACGAGACCATCCTCCGGCTTGCGAAGCACCCGAACATCCTCGCCGTGAAGGACGCAAAGGGAGACTTCTCAGAGGTGAGCCGCGTCTTGAACCAGACCGACCTCATGTACTTCTCGGGTGACGATGCCAACGTGCTGCCGCATCTCGCGATCGGCGCGACCGGCCTGATCGGTGTCACTGCGAACGTCGCTGCGGCGCCGTACCGGGCCATCATCGACGCCGTCAACCGCGGCGATCTCACGACTGCGACCGCTGAGCACAAGCGCCTCGAGCCGCTGGTGCGCGCTGTCATGACGCACGTGCCGGGCACCGTCGCGGCGAAGTACATCCTGCACGGGCTCGGCCGCATCTCGAGCCCGCGCGTACGTCTGCCGCTCGTCGGTCCCGAAGAGTGGGAGGCCGCTCTCATCGAGGACGAGCTCGATCTCGTGAAGGACGTCCCCGGCGCAGACTTCTCCAACTTCCGCCCCGACCGCAACGCGGCCGCGGGCGGCGCCCTGCCGAAGGTGCACGGCACGACCCGCTGATACCGAACGCGGTGAGCCGCGTCACAACGAACGAACGGGCGCGTCGAGCGTCCGACTGAGGAGACAGCATGTCCATCCCGCTCGCAGACCCCGCAGCCCTCGAAGAGGGGACGCTCCGGGTCACCCCGCTCGGCGGCCTCGGCGAGATCGGTCGCAACATGACCATCTTCGAGTTCGACGGGAAGATTCTGATCGTCGACTGCGGCGTGCTCTTCCCCGAGGAGCACCAGCCGGGAGTCGACCTGATCCTGCCCGACTTCGAGCCGATCAAGGGCCGCCTCGACGACATCGTCGGCGTCGTCCTCACCCACGGGCACGAAGACCACATCGGCGCGGTCCCGTATCTGCTCCGCCTGAAGAGCGACATCCCCGTGATCGGTTCCGGTCTCACGCTCGCACTCGTCGAGGCGAAGCTCAAGGAACACCGGATCAAGGCCTACACGCTCACCGTGAAAGAGGGGCAGAGCGAGAAGGTCGGGCCGTTCGACCTCGAGTTCGTCGCGGTGAACCACTCGATCCCGGATGCGCTCGCGGTCGCCATCCGCACCCCCGCGGGCCTCGTGCTGGCCACCGGCGACTTCAAGATGGATCAGCTGCCGCTCGACGGCCGGATCACGGATCTCCGCGCCTTCGCCCGCCTCGGTGAGGAGGGCGTCGACCTGTTCCTCGTCGACTCGACGAACGCCGACGTGCCCGGATTCACTCCCACCGAGCGCTCCATCGGCCCCGTGCTCGATCAGGTCATCGGCAAGGCGCCTCGGCGGGTCATCGTCGCGAGCTTCTCCAGCCATGTGCACCGCGTGCAGCAGGTGCTCGATGCCGCGCACGCGCACGGCCGCCGCGTCGCCCTGCTCGGTCGCAGCATGCTGCGCAACATGACGATCGCCGAGGACCTGGGCTACCTGAAGGTGCCGAGCGGACTGCTGATCGACTACAAGAAGGCACGAGACCTTCCTGACGACAAGATCGTCTACATGTCGACCGGTTCCCAGGGCGAGCCCATGGCCGTTCTGAGCCGGATGGCGAACCTCGACCACGCGATCGAGCCGGGTGAGGGCGATACCGTGATCCTCGCGTCCAGCCTGATCCCCGGAAACGAGAACGCCGTCTACCGCGTGATCGATGGACTCACCAAGCTCGGCGCGAACGTCGTGCACAAGGCGAATGCCAAGGTGCACGTCTCAGGACACGCCGCGGCCGGCGAGTTGATCTACTGCTACAACATCCTCAAGCCCAAGAACGTGCTTCCCGTGCACGGCGAGTACCGTCACCTGATCGCCAACGCCAAGCTGGCTCAGGACACGGGAATCGATGCCGAGCGCACGATCATCGCGTCGAACGGCACGGTCATCGATCTGAAGAACGGCGACGCGCGCGTGGTCGGTCAGCTCGACCTCGGGTTCGTCTACGTCGACGGCTCGACTGTCGGCGCGATCACGGACGCCGATCTCAAGGACCGTCGGATTCTGGCCGAAGAGGGCTTCGTCTCCGTGATCGTCGTGGTGGACGCCGCGACGGGTCGCATCATCTCGGGACCCGAGATCCACGCTCGCGGCATCGCTGAAGACGATTCCGTCTTCGACGACGTCACGCCGAAGATCATCGCCGCGCTCAAGGAAGCATCCGGCAACGGCGTGCGCGACACCCATGCGCTCTCGCAGGTGATCCGCCGCACGATCGGGCGCTGGGTCAACCAGAAGCTCCGTCGCCGTCCGATGATCGTCCCGCTCGTCATCGAGGCGTGACGGCCGCAGCGCCGCTCGTGGGTTCACAGTCGACCGACACTCGGCTGTAACGCGAGCGGCGTACGCTCTCCTCATGCCGGACGACTTCTCGATCCGACCCGCCGTGCAGGCGGACGGGAGCTTCCTCGGCGACATGGTCGTCGAGGCAGCGAACTGGCGCTCGGGCGGAGCGCGGCCACGACACGAGATCCTCACCGCCGTCGAGCATCGACGCTACGTCTCCGGATGGATGCGACCGGCGGATGCGGGCTTTCTCGCCATCGATGCGGATGGCCGGCCGATCGGCGCAGCGTGGTACCGCATGCTCGCGCCGGACGACGCAGGGTTCGGGTTTGTCGGAACCGCTGTACCGGAGCTGATCATCGGCGTCCAGCCGATCTGGCGTGCTCACGGAGTCGGACGGACTCTGCTCCGGCGTCTTGTCGTGCACGCCCGGGAACAGGGACACCCTCGGCTCAGCCTCAGCGTGGAACGGGACAACTTCGCGCGGACCCTGTATCGATCGGAGGGCTTCGTGGTCACCGACGCAGGAAGCGTCCGCGACACGATGGTGCATCGCGGGTCCTGATTCCTCGCTGCTCCGCCGGTGGAAGACAGCGGAATGCCGCGTCATTACGGGCCTATGTCGGCCCCTGGACGTAACGTGAGAGCATGGCCAGGAGTACCACGAAGTCAGCGCGCGCGTCCGAGAGCGCCACGCCTCGCCCCAAGAGGCAGGCTGCTCCGAAGGCTCAGGCAGCGCCCAAGAAGTACATCGACGAGGTCGACAAGCCGCCGGTGGCGGTGCGGGCCTGGAACGGCCTTGCCCACGGTGTCGGTGGACTGTTCCGAGCATTCGGTCCCGAGACCCTCGAGAAGGACGATCGTCGCGACGGATTCCCGTTCCTGCTCGTGCTGTTGGCGATCGCCGGAGCGGTCAACGAATGGTTCTTCATCGGCAACGAGGTCGCGGCGAACATCAGCGCGTACTCGGTGGGGCTTCTGGTCGGGCGAGTGGCGTTCGTCATGCCGGTGCTGCTCCTGCTGCTCGCCGGCTGGCTGTTCCGTCATCCGTCGTCCGTGCATGACAACGGGCGCATCGGCATCGGGTTCGGGCTGTTCATCCTCACCCTTGCGGGCTTCTGCCACACGGCAGCCGGCCGGGCTGATTCCTCGGGTCTTCTCGTTCGACCTCAGCCGAAAGACGGCATGCCCGCGCTCAGCGAGGCGGGCGGGCTGTTCGGCTGGATGCTCGGGGAGCCGCTGTCGTACCTCACCCCGGTCGGCGCCTACATCGTGCTGTCGGTCCTCGCCGCTCTCAGCGTCCTGATCGTCACCAAGACCCCGCCGAACCGCATCGGTCAGCGCCTCGGGGATCTCTATGCCTGGATGTTCGACGCCGAGCGCCCGGAGAAGCCTGCGAAGGATGCCGCAGCGATCGACGAGGCCGACAAGGTCGACGACCCGGATGTTCTGCCCTGGTGGCGACGCAACAAGACCGGCCGCGAGGAGGACCCCGACGAGGGAACTCTCGGCTCCGACGACATCACCGCTCTGCTCACCACCTCGGAGCCGACTCCTGCATACGACCAGGCCGTGGTCGTGGAGAACCCCTCGGATGCCGCGACAGAGGTGCTGTCAGACGTGCGCTCGGTGACCGAGTCCTTGGCCGGACAGCAGAACACCGCACTTCTCGATGACGAGTCAGACACGGGCGAGGTGCCCGAGCTGCCCGGACTCGACGGCTTCGGGACTCCGGGGCCGGGGGAGCGGGGCCCGCAGGCGCCCGTGACCCCGTACGTGCTTCCTTCGCCGGGGCTGCTGGTCGAAGGACCTCCGCCGGTCATGCGGTCTGAGGCCACCGACAAGGTGATCGAGCAGATCACGAGCGTGCTGACGCAGTTCAAGGTCGATGCGAAGGTCACAGGGTTCTCGCGTGGTCCGACGGTCACGCAGTACGAGGTGGAGGTCGGTCACGGTGTCAAGGTCGAGAAGATCCTCCAGCTGAGCAACAACTTCGCCTACGCGGTCGCATCCAACGATGTGCGGATCCTCTCGCCGATCCCCGGCAAGAGCGCGATCGGCATCGAGATCCCCAACGCCGACAAGGAGATGGTCGCTCTCGGCGATGTGCTCCGGTCTCCGGCAGCGCACAAGAGCACGCATCCGATGACGATCGGTGTCGGGAAGGACGTCGGCGGAAACATCGTCATCGCGAACCTCGCGAAGATGCCGCACCTCCTTGTCGCCGGTTCGACGGGGTCGGGTAAGTCCAGCTTCGTCAACTCGATGATCACGAGCCTGCTCATGCGCGCTCGGCCCACCGATGTGCGGATGGTCCTGATCGACCCGAAGCGGGTGGAGTTGACCAGCTATGCGGGGGTGCCGCACCTGATCACGCCCATCATCACGAATCCCAAGAAGGCCGCCGAGGCGCTGCAGTGGGTCGTGAAGGAGATGGACATGCGGTACGACGACCTCGCGTCGTTCGGATTCCGCCACATCGACGACTTCAACAGGGCCGTCCGCGCCGGCGAGGTCGAGCTGCCGGTCGGCAGCGAGCGCGTTCTCAAGCCGTACCCGTACCTTCTCGTGGTCGTCGACGAGCTCGCCGACCTGATGATGGTCGCCCCGCGAGATGTCGAGGACTCGATCGTCCGTATCACCCAGCTCGCTCGAGCATCCGGGATCCACCTGGTGCTCGCCACCCAGCGGCCGAGTGTCGACGTCGTCACCGGTCTGATCAAGGCCAACGTCCCGTCGCGCCTCGCGTTCGCCGTGACGAGCGTCACCGACAGCCGTGTGATCCTCGACAGCCCCGGCGCCGACAAGCTGATCGGCCAGGGCGACGCGCTGTTCTCTCCGATGGGGTCGTCGAAGCCGTTCCGTCTGCAGGGGGCATGGGTCGACGAGAAGGAGATCGACGCGGTCGTCAAGCACGTCACTCGCCAGGCTCGTCCCGACTACCGCGCCGATGTGCAGGAAGCGCTGGAGCCGACGAAGAAGAAGGAGGTCGATGAGGACATCGGGGATGATCTCGAGCTCCTCCTCGCGGCCGCCGAACTCATCGTCTCTTCGCAGTTCGGCTCCACCTCGATGCTGCAGCGCAAGCTGCGTGTCGGCTTCGCCAAGGCGGGGCGTCTGATGGACCTCCTCGAGTCGCGAGAGATCGTCGGTCCGTCCGAAGGGTCCAAGGCGCGTGACGTGCTGGCGACAGCTGAGCAGCTGCCTCAGGTGATGGCCAAGCTGCGAGGCGACGATGCGCCGCCGAAGCCGGCGGCTCCCACCACTGCTGCGACCGCGGCTGGAGCGCCGCATGACCCGGTGGAAGCCCAGTTCCAGGGTCTGCCGGTGGTCGAGGCTGATGACGACGGCGACGAAGACGCCTGGGGACTGACAGGACGAGACTGATGGCTATTCCACGGCAGCTTCCCAACGCGATCACCATCGCGCGCATCCCGCTCGCGGTGATCTTCTTCGTCCTGCTTCTGATGGGCGGAACGTACGGGCTCGACGACATCGTCATCCGATGGATTGCGGCCATCCTCTTCGTCGTGGGCATCTCCACCGACTGGGTCGACGGCTATCTCGCACGTCGCCATGACATCGTCACAGACTTCGGCAAGCTGTGGGACCCGATCGCCGACAAGCTCCTCACAGGGGCGGGCTTCATCGGCCTGGCCGTGCTCGGCGAGCTCAACTGGTGGGTCGTGATCGTGATCCTGATCCGCGAATGGGGCATCACGATCCATCGCCTCATGGTCGCGAAGGAGCACGTCGTGGCGGCCGCGTGGATGGGCAAGGTCAAGACCGCGGTTCAGGCCGTGGCTCTTTCCTGGGCGCTGCTCCCGCTCCACGTGGTGATAGGGCCCCAGCTGTGGGTTGTCGGGACCGCGATCCTGATGATCCTGGCACTGATCCTCACCGTGGCGAGCGGGATCGACTACATCGTGGCGCAGGTGCGAGGGTCGCGGCAGGCGTCGTGACGTCCGCGTCGGAGGTGCTCGCTGTACTGATCGAACGCGGCTGGACCCTCGGTGTAGCGGAGTCGCTGACGGGCGGTGCTCTCGCAGCTGAGTTCGTCTCGGTGCCAGGCGCGTCAGCGGCGCTGCGGGGAGCGATCGTCGCGTACGCCACTCCGGTGAAGCACACGCTTCTGGGGGTCGACGACGGCCTGCTCGATGCGCACGGTCCCGTGCATCCCGAGGTGGCGCTGCAGATGGCGGCCGGGGCGCGCCGAGCCCTGCAGGTCTGCGGAGTCCCTGCTGACGTCGGCGTCTCGACCACAGGGATCGCGGGACCGGATTCTTCCGACGGTCAGCCCGTCGGCACGGTGCACATCGCCGTCGTCACCCCGGATCACTCCGTGAGCGAGGCCTTCAGGTTCGACGGCGATCGTGCGCAGGTGCGAGCTCAGTCGGTCGCTGAGGCCATCGCGATGCTTGCACGGGTCCTCCGGGAATAGTCGATGCGTGCGTCCCGTTATGTCCTATGTGCTCACACCGAAAGCACAGCGTGCGAAGGTAGATTTTGTGAAGGTCGGTAGGACTAGACTGGCGGTCTCCTCGAGGGAGACCTCGAGAAGGCGATCTGGGAGGAGGTTCCGATGATTCTTGTACGACAGGAAATCGGCGATGTGCTGAGGGACTTCCGCCTGCAGAAGGGGCGTACGCTCCGGCAGGTTGCGAGCAAGGCGTCTGTGGCACTCGGCTATCTCAGCGAGGTCGAGCGAGGCCAGAAAGAGGCCTCGAGCGAGATTCTCGCCTCGGTGGCCGATGCGCTGGATGTTCCCATCTCGATCATCATGCGAGAGGTGGGCGACCGCATCTCCGTTCTCGAGGGCATCCAGGTCTTCCCCGATGTCGTTCCGGATGACCTTGTGGCTTCCGTCGAGCCAGAGCTTTCGCTTCACTGAGCGTCGGATCCTCTTGATCGTCTGATGCGTCGCAGTGAGTTCCTCCGCGCAGTCGACGCGGAATTCGGTGGTCGAGGGTCGTCTCTCATCAGCGACCTCATCCTGACCCAGCTCGCAGGCCGCACCGCAGACGAGGCGCTGGATGCGGGAGTTCCGCCGCGTGACATCTGGTTGGCGCTGTGCGCCGAGACCGATGTGCCTCAGGATCGACGGCACGGCGCTGGGCGCCTCGAGCCGCGCAAACGATGACCCGCTGAGGCGTTCGATGCACGTTCGACTACGGACACGCCGTGACGGCGTGTCGTCGAAGATGTGTTCGAAACGGGCGTAGTCTTCTGCACAAGTGGTTCGGAGACGGTGTTCTCCCTGTTTCGCGGAGCTGACGACGCAATGTCCGAGGTCCCTCGTACGGTGAACAGCAAGCCGAAGAGCCATACGCCTTGTCGGAGAGTTCCGCCCAGCCGGGAGGACCGCGACAGCCTACAGGCGGCACCACGCGAGCATAAGGAGCACGTCATGCCATCACCCGCTGACCGCGAGAAGTCCCTCGAGACAGCCCTCGCCCAGATCGACCGTCAGTTCGGAAAGGGCTCGGTCATGAGACTGGGCAGCGACGAGCGCGCACCCGTCGCCGTCATCCCGACCGGCTCCATCGCTCTCGACGTCGCTCTCGGCGTCGGAGGCCTCCCGCGTGGGCGCATCGTCGAGATCTACGGCCCCGAGTCTTCAGGTAAGACGACACTCACGCTGCACGCGATCGCGAACGCGCAGCGTGCCGGTGGCATCGCAGCCTTCATCGATGCCGAGCACGCGCTCGACCCCGACTACGCCGCGAAGCTCGGTGTCGACATCGACGCTCTTCTCGTCTCGCAGCCCGACACGGGTGAGCAGGCGCTCGAGATCGCGGACATGCTCGTACGCTCCGGCGCGATCGATCTGATCGTCATCGACTCGGTCGCGGCCCTCGTGCCTCGGGCCGAGATCGAGGGCGAGATGGGTGATTCCCACGTGGGTCTGCAGGCTCGACTGATGTCGCAGGCACTGCGAAAGCTCACCGGTGGACTCAACCAGACGAACACCACGATGATCTTCATCAACCAGCTGCGCGAGAAGATCGGCGTGTTCTTCGGATCTCCCGAGACCACCGCGGGTGGAAAGGCGCTGAAGTTCTACGCCTCGGTCCGCATGGACATCCGCCGTATCGAGACGCTGAAGGACGGCACGGATGCGGTCGGAAACCGCACCAGGGTCAAGGTGGTCAAGAACAAGATGGCGCCGCCGTTCAAGCAGGCGGAGTTCGACATCCTGTACGGGGTCGGCATCTCGCGTGAGGGCAGCCTGATCGACTTCGGTGTCGAGCACAGCATCGTGAAGAAGTCCGGATCGTGGTACACCTACGACGGCGACCAGCTGGGCCAGGGCAAGGAGAACGCGCGGACGTTCCTGCTCAAGAACCCCGATGTCGCACTTGCCATAGAGACGCAGATCAAGCAGAAGCTCGGCATCGGAGGGGCTACCGAGGCTCCTGCTGACGAGCTCGCCGAGCGCCGTCCGGCATGAGCATGATGGTGCGCGGTTGCCGCGCGACCGGAGTGAACCATGAGTGATGGCGGGGGTGGGCCTGAGCAGCTCGCCCCCATCATCCCTCTCTTCGGTCGTGACGACACACGTGAGAAGTCGGTCGACGGGGAAGCTCCGAAGGTCGAGAGCGTGACGACTCGTTCGGCAGCCGACACCGGAGTATGGAAGTCGACAGAGCGCGAGTCGAATCCGACCGCCACCGATTCTCGTGGGCCCAGTGACCGCCATCCAGCACGCGGTGCAGCGGCTCGGTCAGCACCGCGGTTGCGCGCATTGCAGTCGCAAGATGTCGGGTCTGGCGATGGCGTGGGCGTCGATCCCGCTCGGCTGCGTGCCGATGCAGAGGAGCTCCTCGTCCGCAAGCTGCGGACGCGATCGCTCTCCCTGTCAGAGGCGCGGATGGTGCTCAGAGGCTACGAACAGAACGCCCAGAGGCTCGACACGGGTGCGATCGATGACGTGATCGACGATTTCTGTCGACGCGGGTACCTCGATGACACACTTCTCGCCGGCCAGCTGGTGACGTCAGGAATCGAGCGCAAGGGGCAGGGGAGGGTCGCGTTGTCGAGGGCGCTCTCGCAGCGCGGCATCCCTCGCGATGTGATCGATGCGGCGCTCGACGACGTTCCCGACGATGACGCCGAGCGGGCACTTGAGTTCGCGCGCTCGAAGGCACGAGCCATGTCTCGCCTCGACGGCGACACAGCGCTGCGGCGCCTCGTCGGTCAGCTGTCTCGCCGTGGCTACAACGGCTCGGTCGCGATGACGGCCGCGAAGTCGGCCCTTGCTGAGGGGTCTTTCGGCTCGTCGTCATCCGGGGTTCGATTCGTCGACTCGGACTGACGCTGGGGTGAGAGCGTCGAGCTCTCGCTCTCAGCGGCAGTGTCGGAGAACCGCTCGTAGAATGGGGGAATCATGACTATCCCTCGCAGTGAGCCGACGATCATCGAGTCGTCGTCAGCAGCAATCGATCTTGATGGACGCCAGCGCTCCTACGAGGTCCGCACCTTCGGCTGCCAGATGAACGTCCACGATTCCGAACGCCTCTCGGGTTCTCTCGAGAGCGCAGGATATATCCGCGCGACCGACGGCGCCGAGGCCGACGTGGTGATCATCAACACGTGCGCTGTGCGCGACAATGCCGCGGGCAAGCTCTACGGAACTCTCGGTCAGCTCGCCTCGGTGAAGCGTCGCAAAGACGGGATGCAGATCGCCGTCGGCGGCTGTCTGGCGCAGATGGACAAGCAAGCCGTGCTCGACAAGGCGCCCTGGGTCGACGTCGTCTTCGGCACGCACAACATGGGTTCGCTTCCCGGACTTCTCGAGCGAGCGCGACACAACGGCGACGCCGAGCTCGAGATCCTGGAGTCGCTCGAGGTGTTCCCGTCGACGCTTCCGACGAAACGCGATTCGGCACACAGCGGTTGGGTCTCCATCTCCGTCGGATGCAACAACACCTGCACCTTCTGCATCGTTCCGAGCCTGCGTGGCAAAGAGAAGGACCGACGCCCCGGCGACATCCTGAACGAGATCCGTCTGCTCGTCGAGGACGGCGCGATCGAGGTCACCCTGCTCGGACAGAACGTCAACTCCTACGGCGTGGAATTCGGCGATCGGCAGGCTTTCGGCAAGCTGCTCCGCGCCGCGGGTGAGATCGACGGACTCGAGCGGATCCGCTTCACGAGTCCTCACCCCGCCGCCTTCACCGACGACGTGATCGACGCGATGGCGGAGACTGCCAACGTGATGCCGCAGCTTCATATGCCGCTCCAGTCGGGCAGCGACCGCATCCTCAAGGCCATGCGCCGTTCGTACCGCAGCGAGAAGTTCCTCGGGATCCTCGACCGCGTCCGTGATCGGATTCCGCACGCCGCGATCACCACCGACATCATCGTCGGATTCCCCGGCGAGACGGAGGAGGACTTCGAAGACACGATGCGGGTGGTCGAACAGGCACGGTTCTCCAGTGCGTTCACGTTCCAGTACTCGATCCGCGAGGGCACACCCGCCGCGACCATGGAAGACCAGATTCCGAAGGCTGTGGTGCAGGAGCGCTACAACCGGCTCATGGCGCTTCAGGAGCGCATCTGCCTCGAGGAGAACCAGAAGCAGGTCGGACGCGAGGTCGAGGTGCTCGTCTCGACGGGCGAAGGCAAGAAGGACGCCGAGACTCACAGGCTCACCGGGCGAGCGGAGGACAACCGACTCGTGCACTTCGAAGTCACACCCGGATCCGCTGTCCCACGGCCCGGCGATGTCGTCTCGGTGACGATCACCCATGCAGCGCCGTTCCACCTTCTCGCGGACGACCCGATGGGCTCCCCGCTGCGGATCCGCCGCACACGCGGTGGAGATGCATGGGACCGCGGCCAGGCTGAGTCGTGCGCCGTGCCAGCACCGATCTCCGCCGACGGCACCCGTGCCGTATCCCTCGGTCTCCCGACGCTCCGCGTCGGCAGCTGACCGCCGCTCGAGGCATGACCGATCCGGCGTCGAGCGGCGCAGACATGGTTCCGCGGCTCTGGGCGATCGTGGGCGCGACAGGCACGGGCAAGAGTGATCTCGCCCTCGATCTCGCTGCAGTGCTGCGGAGCCGAGGCAACGCCGCTGAGATCGTGAATGCCGATGCCATGCAGCTCTACCGCGGAATGGACATCGGCACGGCGAAACTCGCCCCGGCCGACCGTCGAGAGATCCCGCACCATCTGTTCGACGTGCGGGAGGTGCAGGAGGAAGCCGCTGTCGCCTGGTATCAGCCGCTGGCGCGCTCCGTGATCACCGACATCCAGGAGCGTGGTGCCGATGCCATCCTCGTGGGCGGGTCGGGTCTGTACGTCTCCAGTGTGGTGTTCGACTTCGCCTTCCCACCCCGTGACCCGGTGATCCGCGAGCGGCTCGAACGCGAGCTCGAAAGCGAGGGCGTTGCGGGGCTGCTCGACCGGCTGCGGGCACTCGACCCCGCCACGGCGTCGCGTGTCGATCCCAAAAACGGCAGGCGTGTGATCCGCGCCCTCGAAGTCCTCGAACAGGGCAGCGCCACGCACGGCGCTGCCCTGCCTGAACAGCCCGCGCTCTGGCACGCCGACACTCGTCTGATCGGTCTGCATGTCGAACGCGGAGCGCTGGTCGAGCGGCTGGACGCCCGCGTCGAACGCATGTGGGAAGCGGGCCTGGTCGATGAGGTGCGGGAGCTCCGACGACAGGGGCTCGAAGATGGCGTGACGGCGCAGCGCGCCATCGGCTACACCCAGGCTCTCGCGCAGATCGATGGCCACCTCACCCAGGCCGAGGCCATCGCCGAGACGCAGGCGCTCACTCGGCGCTACGCCCGCCGTCAGGTGTCGTGGTTCAAACGGTATCCCGGACTCACCTGGTACGAACCACCCGTCGACGCGGCTTTGCTCGTCGACCCGTGAGGCAAGTCGCTCGCCGACCTCGGTGGCTGATGTCTGAGCCTGATGAGATGGTTGTTCCATGGCCACCCACTTCTACACCGCGAGCAGCATCGACGGCTTCATCGCGACTGACCAGCACTCGCTCGATTGGCTCCTCAAGCAGGACATCGACGAAGACGGCCCCATGTCCTACGCGTCGTTCGAGAAGACCATCGGCGCGCTGGCGATGGGAGCATCGACCTACGAATGGGTCATGCGCCACGAGGAGGGGCGCTGGGGGTATCAGCAGCCCACCTGGGTCTTCTCCCACCGATCACTCGCGCTTCCGGCCGACGCCGACGTTCGTATCGCGGTGGGTGATGTGACCGCCGTGCACTCCGAGATGGTCGCCGCCGCAGATGGCAAGGATCTCTGGGTCGTCGGGGGCGGCGACCTGGCCGGGCAGTTCGCCGATGCCGGTCTTCTCGACGAGGTGTGGGTGCAGTACGCGCCGGTGACACTCGGTTCAGGGGCGCCGCTGCTGCCCAGGGCGCTGGATCTCGAGCTTCTCGAGGTCGCCCGCAACCGCAACTTGATGTGCGGTCGGTACCGCGTGCGGCGTGGCTGAGTCGTCGGCTCCTGTGCGCTCGGGGGAGAACTGGGCGGTCCGGGCCTTCGATCGGTCAGACACTGAATCTGTGGTCGCTCTCTGGGCCGAGGCGGGTCTCACACGGCCGTGGAACGACCCCAGGCTCGACATCGAGCGCAAGCTCACGGTGCAGCCCGAGCTGTTCCTGGTCGTCGAGGACGGCGAGGCGAGGTCGGTCGCAGCGCCGATCGTCGGCACGGTGATGGCCGGTTACGACGGACACAGGGGATGGCTCTACTACCTGGCGACCGCAAGGTCGCATCGCCGTCAGGGGATCGCGCGCTCTCTCGTCCGTGAGGCTGAGCGACTTCTTCTCGACATGGGCTGCCCGAAGGTGCAGCTCATGGTCAGAGAGGGCAACGAGGGCGCGCTGGGCTTCTACGATGACCTCGGGTACGAGCGATTCTCCGTGTCGAACACAGGCAGGCGTCTGATCGTCGACGCATAGCCGTGATCTCTAGACTGGGTGGATGGTCGCATTCACCAAAGGACACGGCACCGGCAACGACTTCATCATCATCGCCGACCCCGACGGCGCGCTCGAATTGAGCGCCGAGCAGGTCGCCGTCCTCTGCGATCGGCACCGAGGCATCGGTGCCGACGGCATCCTTCGCGTCGTCCGCTCTGCGGCGATCGCAGACGGGCAGCCGGCACTCGAGGAGGAGCCGGGTGCCGAGTGGTTCATGGACTATCGCAATGCGGACGGCTCCATCGCTGAGATGTGCGGCAACGGCATCCGCGTCTTCGCGCACTACCTCGTGCGCTCCGGCCTCGCCACGATCGAACCCGGTTCCACGCTGCCGATCGGGACGCGTGCGGGCGTCCGCGACGTGACACGCAGTGAGACGGGTTACCAGGTGGACCTCGGTCTGTGGAAGCTCTCCGGTGATGATCCGCTCGTCACCGCAGACGGGCTTCCCGTCACGAGACCCGGTCTGGGCATCGACGTCGGAAATCCGCATGTCGTGGTCGCTCTCGCCTCTGAGGCGGAGTTGTCCTCTCTCGAGCTGCACCGTGCACCGGTTCTCGATCCGGCCCCGCCCGCCGGCGCGAACGTGGAGTTCGTCGTTCCGGGGGAGCCGCTCGTGCGGGACGGAATCGGACACGTCTCGATGCGCGTCTCAGAGCGCGGCGTGGGGGAGACCCTCAGCTGCGGCACAGGCGTGGCGGCCACGGCTCTGGCTGTGCGCTATTGGGCCGGTCAGAAGGCACCGGACAACTGGCGCGTAGAGGTGCCAGGCGGCACGCTCGGCGTGCGCATGTTCCCCGCGGAGGACGGCGAGCATGTGGCCCTCTCCGGGCCGGCTCAGCTCGTCTTCAGCGGCGAGGTCGACCTGATCTGATACGCGCGAGCTACCCGACGACGGCTCAGACGAGCGTGATCGGCTCGGTCGGCGGGGTGCCGTGCTTGCGCACCTTCAAGATGCGGTAGCCCTTCGACGTGGCGGTCCGATGGACGCTGAAACCCGGGTGGAACGTCGCGGCGATCCATCGCTGCAGCGAATCCGCGCCGAGGTTGCGCTGCACGACGAGCCACGCGTCACTGCGCTCATCGAGCCGGGGGATCCACTTCTCCAGCAGTCCGTGAAGCTCGTTCTTGCCGACTCTGATCGGCGGATTCGAGCGGATCGAGCGGAAGGTCACATCGGCGGGAACATCCTCGGGCAGGGATGCGTTGATGTTCTTGAGACCATGAGCCGCAGCATTTCGCCGCACGAGGTCGAGGGATCGCTCGTTCACGTCGACCGCCCACACGGTCGCGTGAGGTGCGGCCATCGCCATCGACAGCGTGATGGGTCCCCACCCGCTTCCGAGGTCGAGAAGATGGCCTCCCGGCGGAACCGGAGGCATGTTTGCGAGAAGGACGGCTGTACCGGCATCCAGCCGATCCGGGCTGAAGACGCCGCCAGCAGTGGTGACTTCCAGCTCTCGGCCTGCGAGCGTCACACGGATCGATCGCAGGTTCTCGGGGCTTGCCGGGGCCGCGGTGAAGTAATGGTCGGACCCCATACCGTGAGCGTAGCGGACAGCGCGGGCTAAGGTTAAGGCTCGCAACAAAACCCAGAGATAAGGGACGGATGACGGAGACCACCACACACTCCACAGGTGACGAAGCAGTCGATCGCGTGCTCGCGAATGCGGAGAAGAGGACGGAGGCACGTGTCTTCGGCGCCGCGCAGGCGCTGCAGGACCACTCCACGGCCTCGCACGCGTCTTCGGACGGCGACCAGTGGGACCTCGAGGATCGTCATGCGCTGAGGCGCGTGGGCGGTCTCTCCACCGAGCTCGAAGACGTCACAGAGGTCGAGTACCGCCAGCTCCGCCTCGAGAACGTGGTGCTGGTCGGCGTGTACCCGCAGGGTGCCCAGGACGATGCGGAGAACTCGCTTCGCGAGTTGGCAGCCCTTGCCGAGACCGCAGGTGCGGTCGTGCTCGACGGCGTTCTGCAGCGACGGCCGCATCCGGATGCCGCGACCTACATCGGCCGAGGCAAGGCTCAGGAGCTCAAGGGCATCGTCGCAGCCACCGGTGCCGACACCGTGATCGCCGACACCGAACTCGCGCCCAGCCAGCGACGTGCCCTCGAGGATGTCGTCAAGGTCAAGGTCATCGATCGCACCACCGTGATCCTCGACATCTTCAGCCAGCACGCCAAGAGCCGTGAGGGCAAGGCCCAGGTCGAATTGGCGCAGCTCGAGTACCTGCTGCCGCGTCTGCGCGGGTGGGGCGACTCGATGAGTCGCCAGGCGGGTGGACAAGTCGGTGCCGGCGGCGCCGGTATGGGTTCCCGCGGGCCGGGTGAGACGAAGATCGAGCTCGACCGTCGCCGCATCCGCACCAAGATGGCGCTTCTGCGTCGGCAGATCCGCGACTTCGGTCCCGCCCGAGAGGCGAAGCGGGCCGAGCGCAAGCGCAACACGATCCCGTCGGTCGCCATCGCCGGCTACACCAACGCCGGCAAGTCGAGCCTTCTGAACGCTCTGACGAGTGCCGGGGTGCTCGTGGAGAACGCTCTGTTCGCAACGCTGGATGCGACGGTGCGCCGGTCGGAGACCTCAGACGGGCGCGTGTACACGCTGACCGACACCGTCGGATTCGTCCGCAACCTTCCGCACCAGCTCGTGGAGGCGTTCCGTTCGACGCTCGAAGAGGTCGGTGAGGCGGATGTCGTGCTGCACGTGGTCGACGGATCGCACCCCGATCCGGCGGGTCAGCTGCAGACCGTGCGCGACGTGATGGGTGACGTCGGAGTCCGTGACATGCCGGAGATCGTCGTCTTCAACAAGGCGGATCTGCTGGCGGGCGATGAGCGTCTCGTGCTGCAGGGCCTCGAGCCCAGAGCGCATTTCGTCTCGTCGCGTTCCGGTGAAGGCATCGAGGAGCTTCGGGCGGCCATCGAAGAGGCGCTTCCGAAGCCCGCTGTCGAGGTTCACGCAGTGGTTCCGTACGATCGCGGTGATCTGGTCGCGGCGATCCACGAGACCGGGATGTTGCTTTCGGTGGAACACAGCGAGCAAGGCACTGTCGTCCACGCACGTGTGTCCGAGCGGCTCGCCGCCGATCTCGCCCCCTTCGCCGTCGGCATCTGACGGGCCGGAATCAGCGAGCGAGGAAGCGCGCCTCGACGGTGGCCGAGATGACGATCTCGTCAGGTTCGTACTCCATCGATGCGCCGACGGCGTCGGACTGCTGAACCATCGCCCCGCGTGTCTTCGCCATGCCGGCGAACGGCTGGGCGGGTGTGGGCGCGATCAGTCCGACATCGGCGATCTCCACTGGCACGACGGTGCCGAGTCCGAGCGCTGTGGCGTACGCCTGTGCCCGCGTGACGGCCACTCCGACCGCAGCCGCCGCGACGTCGCGTTCGATCCGTGAGCTCGTCTCGGTCGTGAGATGCCAGTTGACCCATCCGACCTCGACTCCGTCCCACGGCGACACGTCCGACACCCAGAGCGAGAGCTCGGAGGCCTCGGCGAAGGTCGCGGTCAGATCGATGCTTGCGTAATAGACGGGGGCGAGACGCTTGCCCTCGTTGTTCCACGGGCGCTCGGCCCGCACCGACAGCCTCTTGCTCGACCAGTCGACGACGACGCCCGTGTCGTGTCGCGCGGTGATGCTCTCACGCACGGGCTCGGTGAGACGCATGACGCGATCGACCACCGAGGCGCGTTCTGCACCCTCGGCGCGGATGCTGACGCGGATGGTGGCGCGCTCGGGCGCGATCCGCGCCTCATGCTCGCCCCGGACGGTGACGGTGACTTCGCTCATGTCGTGACTCTACGCCTGCGCCCTGACGAGGCTGGGAATGGCGTAGCCGCGGCGAACGTTGTAGTCTATGAGGCTCGGGGACTCCGGTTCCCGAAGTGAAAAATCCACAGAGTGACAGCGGCTCCTTCGAGAGAAGGACCACGGGGCTGATCGGTTTCGACAGCGCCTGTGAATCCACGAGAAGCGGGCCGAGGATGCAGAGTTATCTCGTAAACGCTCTCTGCAAAAAAATAGTTGCCGAAACCAAGCGCAACGACTTCGCCCTCGCTGCATAAGCGAGCCCGATAGTCCGTCAGGCCGTATGTGATTCCGGTACGGATCCTGGCGTCATCTAGGAATCTTGCTGCGTGATGGCGTCTGGACGTCACGTGGGACTCTTCCCAGGCTGGGCTCGTCGACTTAGGTGTCTGTGACAAAGGTCGGAGCCGAGCAGAACGTCTTCACAGACTGCGCCCGGAGAAGGCGTGGAGACTCAGCGTTGGACGGGGGTTCGATTCCCCCCAGCTCCACCACGTCGCTGTCACAAGCAAGAAGGCCCGCCTCCCTGGTGATCACTGGGGAGGCCGGCCTTCTTGTGTGTCGGTGAGTGCGGCCGCTCGTGCCGCTGATCACGGCGCTCCCGGCAGGCCCTCGCAGGGGACCCCATCGTGGTCGAGGTCGAGCTTCGCGACGTCCCCGTAGTGCGGGTAGTAGAGGTCGAACCACTCCTTCGCGGCAGCGTAGTTCGCGAAGTCGGTGCAGTTCCTGATGTCGCCGGGGTTCCCGGGCTGCTGGGGCGGTCGAGGCGGCTGGGGGACAGGGATGCCCGCGGCCGGCACGCGGAAATTGTCGCCCTCGTACGACCACACCCTGGTCCACTTCGCGATGACTGCATCCCGTTCCGCCGCGTCTGCGGTGTAGAAGTGATGAGCCGCGGACGCAGACCAGAAACGCGCCACCGGAACCGTGTCAGGCTGCGTGGAGTCCGTCGGGTACACGTAATAGGCGACCCCTTCGTCCTTCCAGATGTTCGGCCACCTGGCGATCACCGCGGCACGCTCGGCCGGGTCTGCGGTGTAGAAGTGCCCCGAGTACGTGCTGCTCCAGAATCTGTAGAGCGGGATGGTGCCTGCGACCTGGGTCTTGAACGCGGTGTACCGCTGCCCCTCATAGGTCCACACACCGGGCCAGCGGGCGATGATCTGATCGCGCTCTGCCACGTCCGTGGTGAAGAAGTGTCCCTGGTAGACGGGGCTCCAGAACCGGTGCACGGCAACGGGCTCCGGCAGCGGCGGCGCGGAGGGGCGCCCCACAGTCGGAGCCGCGGGGAGCCAGGTGTCCCGAGGGCCGCAGCCTTCGAGGATCGTCTGGATGGCGATCTTCTCGGCGGGGTCGACGGACAGGTTCCAGCGCCATTTCACCGCGACCCACTCGGAGACGTAGGTGCACCGAATGGAACGGTAGGAGGGCAACCAGGACGCAGGATCTTTGTCGGCCTTCGCCGTGTTGACGGCCGCGGTGACCATGGTCAGTGCGCGGTCGTCATCGACGTCGTTGGAGTATCCCTGTCGCTGTTCGTCTGTCCACGCCCACGCTCCGGACACCCATGCCTCTTTGAGGGCGACGAGGTGATCCATCTCCACTGCGGCGGGGTCGAGATGCGTGACATTGTCGTAGTAGGACAACCATTGACCCGCCGTGACAGTGCACACGCCGGTGACGGTCGCGGGGATGTCCGTCTCCTCGATGAGAACCTCCTGACGGGTGCGGCAGCCGTCTCCGTCGAGATCTGCGCCTTCGAAGAACTGGTCGCGGTTGTACTTGACGGTGGAAGGAGCCTCGACACGCAACTGATCCAGAAGCGTGGCCACGGGTATCCATTCCGCCGACGTCGGGGGCGCTGCCAGCGCCACCGAAGGTGTGAGCGATCCTGCGAAGATGGCGACGGTGACGAGAGCGGCCCCGAGAACCCGATTGCGCATGCCACTCCCTGTGAATTCGGCTCCGCCGGTGGAGTCCCGCGCTCAGGATACACACAGAATACCGGTACGCGTGCGCGCCCGTTCTGTAGTTCGTCTTGCCGCTGACCCGCGATCAGAACCGGTCGTCAGCGCCGGGTGAGTCGATCGAGGGCGTCCTGTGCGGCGCGGAGATCGTCCTCCGCTTCTCGCACGCGCTGCGCGAGCGCTTCTTGCTCGGTCTCCGCGTTCTCGGCGTCACTTCGTGCACGTTTCGCATCGACGCGCACCTTCGCCAGTGCTGACTCGAGCTCCTGCTCGCGACGTGTGAGCTCGTCGACATGCACGACAGCATCGCGGAGCGCACGGTCCGCTGTGGCCGCCTCGCGCGCCACTCGGTCGCGCGCTCTCTCCGCTTTTCTGACAGCCCGTTCGGAATCTCGCCGCTCTCTGCGCGCCTTGACCTCGTCGAGAGGTTTTGCGGCGGCCGAGGGGGCATCAGGTGCACCCCCGCCGACGATGCTGTCGGCGATGTCTGTGAATGTGCCGGCGGGTTCCAGTTCCCGCACCAGCCGAGCGGAGGCGACGGCCGCGGCAGCAGTCGGATCGAAGAAAGCGGCGCTGATGGTCTGTTGGATCGCCTCTCTCGTCGAAGCCGTGATGCGCTGCCCGCGCGCTTCGGCGAGGTCGGCGGCGTCCGCGGCGAGTCTGTTGGTGAGGGCACGCCGGTCGCGTCCGAGCTGCGCGAGAGCCCGAGCATCCAGATCCGCCTGTGCGTCGCGCAGCTCTTCGGCGAGCTCCAGTGCCTCTCCGAGCTGGGAGCCGCGCTCGTGCGCGAAGACATTCACGACCCAGGCGGCGATCGATGGCTTCTTCAAGCCGCGGATCCGAGCAGCGAGAGCAGGGTCGTCGGTGTCGGCGGCACGGGCGTTCCGTGCGGTCACGAAGTCCGTCGGCGACCCGGTGTAGAGCTTCACCGCGATGTCAGCGAGCTCGGACTCCATGCGAGCGACGATACACCGCGCACGATCTGCTCTCCGTGCCGCGACGCGTGAACATCGACCGCAGCCCGATCAGTATTCTGGTTGGCATTGCAACGCTGTTCTATGGCGCGTCTGACGTTCCGATCCACATCGAGGATCGAGCACTCGCGCATCTGAAGATCGTCATCGCGACCAAGCTCCGCCGACAGGAGAGCTTCACTCTGTCGTGGCGTCACCCCGAGAGGCAGCCCGGTGGGCGGTCCACCATCTGGATCCACCCGTCGATACCGCTGCGCTTCACCTTCGACGAACCGGAGCCGCCTCAGCTGAACACGCGCTGGATAGAAGATCTCATGCAGTCGGTGAACTCCACCGGCGGCATCCTCCTGGTGGACGAGGTGATCGACGCGCCAGGGCCGTGAGCGCCCCTGACGCGGCCGGATGAAGCGCCGTCACCCGGCCCATTCGATCAGGATCAGCCCCTGGCGCGTATCCGCGAACTTCACCCATCCGTCGCCGAACAGATACGTCATGCCGTATCCGTTTTCGTCGGTGCCCATCGCGAACTGCGGGTTCTCGGTGATGTAGATGCCGTCCGGGCCGTCTTCTCGGGTCCAGCCCTCTCCCAACAGCGAGGACTGTGCCGTCGTGGCATCTTCTGCGCTGATCGTCGACCATCCATAGAGCTGGCCATGGTCGGAGGCGATGCTGTAGTCGGCCCAGAAGCAGAGGAGACCGTCGGTCAGCGTCACGCCGCCCACCACGAACTCCTTCTCCTCGAAGGACCACCCCTGATCGGTGAGCACCTTCACTGTGCCGGCCGACACGATCGTGTCGCAGGCGGGCTCTGCTGTGGGTGTGGGGGTCGGCGTGGTCGCGGGCTCGGCTGTGGCCGCGGGGGAGGGCTTCGGTGCGTCCGGTGTGGGGGAGGCGGAGCTCTCCGGCGCCCCCGCGCAGGAGGTCAGGGCGGCAGCGAGCAGCAGGGCACCCAGTGCGGCGGAGGTGAAGCGGTTCATCGCGCGAGCCTTCATCGGTGGGTCAGTCGTGCAGGAGATCGAGAAAGGCTCCGTGGAGGACGCCGTTGGTTGCAAGCGTCGACAGATCCGAGATCGTCTCAGCACCATCGAACCCGGTCATCCGGCCGCCGGCCTCGCGCACGATCGGTACAGCCGCGGCGACGTCGTACTCCTTGACTCCGAACTCTGCGACCATGTCGATTCGCCCCTCGGCGAGGAGCATGTAGGCATAGATGTCGCCGTACGCACGATCGCGCCACACGCGGTCGGCGAGCGCCAGCAGCTGGTCGATGTGGCCGGATTCAGCCCACTGGCTGATGCTCTGGAAACTGACGCTGGCGTCGTCGAGCGACGACACGGAGGACGCCCGGATGCGGCGCGGCTCGGCGTCCGTCGCGGTCCAGGCCCCTGCGCCGGCAGCGGCCCACCAGCGGCGTCCGATGGCGGGCATACTGACGACGCCGACCTGTGGGATGCCGTCGACAGCGAGAGCGATCATGGTGCCCCAGAGTGGCACCCCGCGAAGGAAGTTGGCGGTGCCGTCGATCGGGTCGATGATCCACTGCCGATGGGTGCTGCCCTGAGCGCCGAACTCCTCTCCGAAGATGCCGTCATCGGGCCGTTCGATCGCCAGGAGCGAGCGGATCGCCCGCTCCGTCGCGAGGTCGGCGTCTGTGACGTGCGAGTTGTCTGCTTTCGTCGAGACCTCGAGGTCGGGGCTGTCGAATCGGGGGAGGGACTGCGCGTCGGCGGCGTCGGCGAGTCGGAGGGCGAGTGCGAGGTCGCGAGAGAAGTCGTCGACGCGGGGGGAGGCGGTCACGACTCCAGGATAACCGCCCGCACACGGGAGTCCGAGAGGGGCTGACTCGGGGCGACACGCGCGGCGAACGCGGAGGACCCGGTTCGATTTCGCCCGGCGGCGATCCGCTGGTAATGTAATTCCTCGGCCGGGGAATTCCCGGGCCACGCACCTCTAGCTCAATCGGCAGAGCAACTGACTCTTAATCAGTGGGTTCTCGGTTCAAGTCCGAGGGGGTGCACGGATCAGCCCTGATGACTCTCGCCAGTCATCGGGGCTTTTCTGCATCCACGAAGATGCCGAGGATCAGGCTTCCGGTGCGCTAGCGTGATGCAAACGCTAGGGGATGGCCATGTGGACACTGAATAGGGCCTGCGCGATCGTGACGGTCGCGGCATCTCTCGGTCTGGGGTTGACAGGCTGTTCAGCGGCCGAGAAGAGGGTCGACTACTCGACATCGTCGGTCACCCTCGCGCCCGGAGAAGCCCTCGTGGTCGACTTCGGGGAGATCAATTCCACAGTCGGCGACGCATGGGTGATCACACGAGAGCCGGATCCCGCCATGCTCGGTCCCGGCGATGAACGATCACGTTATCTCGGTCAGGACGGCGAGACCGGCGCTCCGAGCGAGGTCTCCTATCGTTTCGCACCTGTCGGCGACGGGACCACGGTGATCCGGTTCGAATACCAGTTCCGCGGGGCGGTGCCCGAAGACGCGGACGATCAGCAGACGGCCGAGATCACGGTGACGGTGAAATAGCGGTCGCTCAGTCGACCGTTACGACCTCTCCATCGGTGAGGTGCTGAAGAGTCTCGAAGGTCAGGGGCATCACCGTGTGCGGGTGCCCGGCTGCGGCCCAGATCTCACCATGCTTGCGAAGATCCTCGTCGATGTAGGTCCGCAATCGCGTCGGATGTCCCACCGGGGCGACTCCGCCGATCGCCTGGCCGGTGGCCTCACGAACGACTGATGCCGGCGCCATCGCGATGGTGGCCGCGCCGGTGCTGCGTGCCAGGACGGCGAGATCGACCCGGTGTCCACCGCTCGTCATCACGAGAACCGGAGTCCCGTCGGCGACGAACACGAGGCTGTTCGCGATCACGGAGACGTCGCATCCGATCGCGGCTGCGGCTTCGGGGGCCGTTCGCGCGGAGTCCGGGAGGATGCGGATCTCTGCGGTCACGCCGGCGTCGATGAGATGCTGCTGTACGAGCCTGCTGCGCTCGGGGAGATCGTTCATGACCCCACGGTAGCGAACGCCGCAGGCTCGAGTCTCACGCGGCGTCGCCCAGCAGGATCGCCTCGGCATCTTCGACGGCGACCTCGTCAGGCTCGTCGTCGATGTGCGCGAGTGTCCTGCGCCCGAGGAAGATCGTCAGGGCGGCGACCAGCACTGCTACGGCTGCCACGAGATACGGAACCGTCGCATCGAACGCGTGCCACAGGGCAGCCGCGAGCGGAGGAGCGATCGCTCCACCGAGGAACCGCACGGAGGAGTACGCCGACGAGGCGACCGAGCGGGGCAGATCCGTCGCCTCCATGACGGCCTCCGTGAGCACGGTGTTCATCACGCCGAGCAGTAGTCCGCCGATGACGATGCAGACCACGAGTGCGGTGGCCGACTCGACCAGCAGCCCGGCGACGATCAGATCGACCGCGAGAAGCGGGAGCACCGTGAGAATGACACGGGTGCGTGACATGTGGCGCATGAGCAGCGGTGCGACCCACACGCTCGTGAGCGCGAGCGCGAGTCCCCAGCCGAAGAAGGTGAAACCGATCCCCATCGCTCCGAAGCCGAGGGGGAACGGCGAGAAGGCGAGCAGGATGAAGAATCCGATGTTGTAGAAGAAGGCCGCCGTGGCGAGCACCGCGAGGGCGGGGTTGCCGAGCGCCTTGAAAGGCGCGGAGAACGGCACAGGGGTGTGCTTCTCGGCCGGGCCGCGCAGCAGCACGAGGACCGCGAGGAACGCGATCGCCATCAGCACCACGACGCCGAAGAACGGTGCACGCCAGCTCTGCTCGCCGAGGAGGCCGCCCAGAAGTGGACCGATCGCGATGCCGAGACCGAGAGCCGCCTCATACAAGACGATGGCCGCGGAGCTGCCTCCGGTGGCCGATCCGACGATGGTCGCCAGGGCCGTGGAGATGAACAGAGCGTTGCCGAGACCCCACCCTGCGCGGAAGCCGATGACTGCGTCGACACTGCCGCTGAGCGCACAGAAGAGAGCGAACACGACGATCAGCGCCAGCCCGATCAGCAGCGTCTTCTTCGCGCCGATGCGGCTCGAGATCCAGCTGGTCACGAGCATGGCGAGTCCGGTGACGGCGAGGTAGCTCGTGAACAGCAGTTCGGTCTGGAACGGGCTCGCCTGAAGCGACTCCGCGATCGCCGGGAGGATCGGATCGACCAGTCCGATGCCCAGGAAGGCGACGACGCAGGCGAAGGCGACGGCCCAGACCTGGGCGGGCTGCTTCCACACTGAGGTGGCGGGGGTGTTCACGCTGTAGCTCCTGTCGAGTCGGTGGTGGTGTGCGCCGCGAGGATCTCGGCGGCGCGCGTCAGGACGTCCCATTCGTCAGCATCGAGATCGGCGAAGCGCGGTGCGAGAGTGTCGCGGAACTCTTCGCGCCACGCCTGCAACGCGCGGGAGCCTGCGTCCGTGATGGCGACGGCGATCGCGCGGGAGTCCTCAGCGTCAGGGGAGCGGAGGAGGAGCCCTTCGCGCTCGAGGTTCCCGATCAGGCGCGTCATCCCGGGCTGGGTGGTGCGCGCCGCGGCCGCGAGTTCTCCGACCCTTCTCGATCCGGCTTGCTCGAGCAGACTCAGCACCCTCCACTGTGCCGCAGGCGCGTCATTGCCGGCATCCTGCGCAGCGATCCGGCCGAGCGCGTACCCCGAGAGCACGAGTGAGGGAATGACATCCTGGCGATTCATACCCAAAAGTATATAACTTTCAGTATGTAAAAGTCTCGAGTCAGCGTCGGGCGCCGGAGATCCGCGCAGAGAGCTGGTGTGCGTGGGCGAGGAGCGTCCTGCCGAGATCGGCGATCCGATCAGGTCCGAAGCGGAACTCGACGCCGGTCAGGCTGAGGGCCCATTCCGGCCGCCCCGACCGATCGAAGACCGCTGCGCCGAGCCCCCAGCTGCCCTCGACGATGAGCCCCGGGTTCACCGCGTAGCCTCGCTCCTTCGTCTCCGCCAAGCGTGTCCGCAAGGGGCGGGCGCCATGCGATCGGCCCCACGCGGACTCCAATTCAGGATGCCGCTCCAAGTAGGCGTCCACATCGTGGTCAGGCAGGAAAGCCAAGATGGCGAGGCCGGCGCTTGCCACGCCGAGCGGGAATCGGACGCCCTCGCTCAGCACGAACGACCGGATCGGGAACGACCCTTCCTCACGGAGCAGGCACACCGTCTCGTCGGCTCTGCGTACCGAGAGGAAGGCGCTCTCCTCCGTCTTGACGGCGAGCGAGCGCACGATGTCCCGGGCGAGAGCGGTCACGTCATAGCGCGCGGCGGCGACCGATCCCATGAGGAAGAGCTCCGGCCCAGGCATCCAACGAGCGCTGGACTCGTCGCGGTCGACCAGCCCTTCCGCACGCAGAGCGGACAGGAGTCGATGTGTGGTGGAACGAGACAGTTCCGCAGAGCGTGCGAGATGCTGCAGCGATGCGCCGTCATGTCCGCTGGAGGTGACCAGCCGGAGGAGCTTCGCGGCGCGGGCGATCGCCTGCGCTCCCGGAACGACGGCGGTGGATTCCATAATGTGGACGCTAAGCCATGTTGCGTCCACATCGCAAGAGTCCCCCTTCCTTCGAGGGCCGCAGAAGCGGATGCTGAACAGATACGTCTTTCGAAGGAGCATGCGTGATCGACAAGCAGTGGGCGAATGCCGCGGAGGCGGTCGCGGACATCGAAGACGGTGCTTCCCTCGCCGTCGGAGGATTCGGACTCTCCGGCAACCCGATCGCCCTGATCGAGGCGCTGCTCGCCCAGGGCACGGCGGGACTCAGCATCGTGAGCAACAACTGCGGGGTCGACGACTGGGGGCTCGGAATCCTGCTCGCAGCCAGACGCATCCGCAAGATGACGTCCTCGTACGTCGGGGAGAACAAGGAGTTCGAGCGCCAATTCCTCTCCGGCGAGCTCGAACTCGAGCTGACGCCGCAGGGAACGCTGGCCGAGAAGCTTCGTGCGGGAGGGGCAGGTATCGCGGCGTTCTTCACGCAGACGGGTGTCGGCACGCAGGTCGCCGAGGGCGGGCTTCCGCGGCTGTACAACCCCGATGGCAGCGTCGCAGTGGAGTCCCCACCCAAGGACGTGCGCACATTCGATACGACGGCAGGGCCACGCGAATGTGTGCTCGAGGAGGCGATCACCACCGACTTCGCCCTGGTGCACGCGCTGGCTGGGGACAGGCACGGGAACCTGATCTTCAACAAGGCTGCACGCAACTTCAACCCGCTCGCGGCGATGGCCGGACGGGTGTGCATCGCGCAGGTCGAACAGTTGGTCGAACCGGGCGAGCTGGACCCGGACCGCGTCCATCTGCCCGGTGTCTTCGTGCACCGCGTCGTAGAGGTCGGCACCGAGATCCCGAAGCGCATCGAGCGCCGCACCGTCGCCAAGAAAGGAGCCTGAGATGGCGCTCACACGCGATGAGATGGCAGGACGCGCGGCAGCCGAGCTGCGAGACGGGTCGTACGTCAATCTCGGCATCGGACTGCCCACGCTCGTGCCGAACCATGTCCCGGATGACGTCACCGTCGTGCTGCAGTCCGAGAACGGCATCCTCGGGGTCGGGCCCTATCCGCACGAGGATGCGGTGGACCCCGATCTGATCAATGCGGGCAAGGAGACGGTCACAGTCCTCGCCGGTGCTGCGTACTTCGACTCGGCGACGAGCTTCGGCATGATCCGCGGCGGAAAGATCGACGCGGCGATCCTCGGCGCCATGCAGGTGTCCGCGACCGGAGATCTCGCGAACTGGATGATCCCTGGAAAGATGGTGAAGGGCCCCGGTGGCGCGATGGACCTCGTGCACGGTGCCGCGCGTGTGATCGTCCTGATGGAGCACGTCGCGAAGGACGGATCCGCGAAGATCGTGCACGAGTGCTCGCTTCCGCTCACCGGGCGCGGCGTGGTCGACAGGATCATCACTGACCTGGCGGTCGTCGACGTCACACCCGATGGCCTCGTCCTCGTCGAGCTCGCACCGGGCGTCACGGTGCAACAGGTCGTCGAGGTGACCGAGCCACCGCTCACGATTCCCGCCGAGCTGCTCGACCGATGAACCCAGAGAACGGAGGGGCCGAGATGATCGCCCACGACCACCCGACCGACCAGGATGTCGTCATCGTCGCCGCCGCGCGCACCCCGCAGGGGCGGCTCAAAGGACAGCTGGCGAGCTTCACCGCCCCGCAGCTCGGTGCATTCGCGATCAGAGGCGCGCTCGAACAGGGATCCATCGATCCGTCTGAGGTGGACGCAGTGATCGTGGGTCAGGTCCTGGCGGCCGGCTCCGGCCAGAACGCCGCTCGACAGGCGGCGATCGGCGCGGGCATCGGCTGGGACGTTCCCGCCCACTCCGTGAACAAGGTCTGCCTGTCGGGTCTCACTGCGATCATCGACGCGTCTCGGATGATCCGGACCGGGGACGCGGAGGTCGTCGTCGCGGCCGGGATGGAATCCATGACCAGGGCACCGCACCTGCTCATGGGCTCACGCGACGGCTGGACGTACGGCAGCGTCGAGGTGCTCGACCACATGGCGTACGACGGTCTCACGGACGCCTACGACAGAGAGAGCATGGGTGCGTCGACAGAGCGGCACAACGCCCGCTACGACCTGACCAGGGAAGCGCAGGACCAGGTCGCAGCACTGTCGCACCAGCGTGCTGCGGCGGCTCAGGCCGCCGCAGTGTTCGATGATGAGATCGTGCCGGTGGCGGTGCCACAGCGCCGAGGGGAGCCGGTGCTCATCACCGCCGACGAGGGGATCAGACCCGACACCACTGTCGAGTCCCTTTCAGGGCTTCGGGCGGCGTTCGCCGAAGGAGGCTCGATCACGGCGGGCAACTCTTCTCAGATCTCTGACGGGGCCTCGGCGGTCATCGTGACCACCCGCGGCACAGCGCAGGCCAAGGGGTGGCCGGTGCTCGTCACCGTCGGAGCGAGCGGACAGACAGCCGGCCCGGACAACTCCCTGCAGGCCCAGCCTGCCCGCGCCATCGAGCGGGCCTGTGAGAAGCAGGGGATATCGCCGGCGGATCTCGACCTCGTCGAGATCAATGAGGCGTTCGGAGCCGTGGTCGCACGATCGCAGCTCGAGCTCGGTCTGAGCAGCGACATCGTCAACATCCACGGCGGTGGCATCGCGATCGGCCATCCGATCGGCGCATCGGGCACACGGCTCGTCGTGCACGTGGCTCATGGGCTCATGCGCCGCGGTTCGGGCACCGCCGCAGTCGGACTCTGCGGAGGCGGTGGTCAGGGTGAGGCGCTGATCCTCACACGCTGAGGAGTCAGCGCTTGAGGGGCTTGATGCCCTTCGACTCCTTCTTGGCTTCCTTCTCGTGTTCCCTCTGCTGCTTCGCGTAGACGGGGGAATCCGGCGACACAGGGCGTCCCTGCTTCGCGCGCCGCGTGTCGATGACCGCCCCGATCGCGAGCGCCAGGCTGATGCCCCAGCTCACCCACGCGAGCGCAGACCGCCACGTGAGCCGAGTGTCGCGGGAGCCGCGGAGCAGAGTGACTCCGGTCATGACCGCGCCGATGAGTCCTGTGCCCGAGAGGTAGTTCATGCCTTCACGCTACCTTCCGACGGCCGCGCACCGCTCAGCCTTGACAATCGGGCGAGGATTCTGTCAGGGCGGTGCGCCCAGCGTCGGGCGTTCAGACGCGGGTCTGGTACGCGCGGTACAATGGGGCAGTCGCGGCTCGCTCGCGGCCGCAATCCGTGTATCTACCGGCCGCCGGCTTTCCGGCGGACAGCGGCGGCACCCGACCCCGCGTCTGCGGACGCGCGAGAGCCCATGACACACGCAACGCCCACGCCTCAGAACCACGCCCCGACGACGACGCCGGATTCACCGGGACTGCTCCGCATCGCGGGCCTGCCGTACTTCGTCATCGCGTTCATCGCCCGACTGCCGTTCGCGATGATGGTCGTCGGAGTCCTCACCGTCGTCGTGTCGGCGCGCGGCTCGCTCTCGCTCGGAGGACTCACCTCCGCAGCGGTCGGCCTGGGCACGGCGTGCTTCGGGCCTCTGCTGGGCGCCGCTGCAGACCGGTTCGGCCAGCGGATGGTGCTGCTCATCCTGGCGATCGCCAACGGGACGATGCTGGTGCTCTTCACCGTCGTCGTCTACACGGGTGGAGTCGACGCCCTCGTGCTGATCGCCGCCTTCGGCATCGGCGCGACCGCCCCGCAGGTGGCGCCGATGTCACGCTCCCGGCTCGTCACGATGATCGCCGACCGCATGCCGGAGGCACTCCGCACCCGCACCGTCTCCGGCACCATGGCGTATGAGTCCGCAGCCGATGAGACCGTGTTCGTGTTCGGACCCTTCATCGTCGGCATCCTCGCGTCGGCGATCGCTCCGTGGGCCCCGCTGATCGGCGCGGCCGTGCTCACGGTGGTGTTCGTCGGCGCATTCGCCCTGCATCCGAGTGCGCGCGTCGTGTCCGTGCACCGAGGTGAAGACGGCAGAGCCCCGTCGGCCGTGTCTGAGCTCTTCAGCCCGCGCCTGCTGATCGTCGTCGTCGGAATTCTCGGAGTGGGGATGTTCTTCGGCACGATGCTCACAGCGCTCACCTCCTTCATGGCCGATCGAGGCGCCCCCGAGCAGGCCGGACTCCTCTACGGAGTCATGGGCGTCGGCTCGGCGATCCTCGCCCTCGGAGTCGCCTGGCTTCCGGTGCGGTTCTCACTGCGCGCGCGTTGGCTGGTGTTCTCCGGCATCCTGCTCGCGGGCAGCCTGCTGCTGCTCTTCGTCGACTCGCCCGTGATGATGATGGTCGCGCTGGCCATCATGGGCATCGGAATCGGGCCGACTCTGGTGACCCAGTACAGCTTCGGCGCCGCGCGCAGCCCACTCGGACGCTCGGCCACGGTCATGACGATGCTCGGTTCGGGCATCGTCGTCGGTCAGTCCCTCGGCGCGGCGGTGGCAGGCGAGCTCGCCGAGAACGCGGGAACGGGCAGCGCCCTCGTCCTGCCGATCGTCGCCGCCGGGGTAGCGTTCGCGGCGGCGGTTGTCAATTGGTGCCTCAGTGCGACCCGACCTCGCGTAGCCTCGGTCTGAGCTTCTGTAGCCTGAGGAGCACCCCCACTGCATCGTCAGGAGCACTCACCCATGTCAGTCGCAGATTTCGTCGTCGTCGCCAACCGACTTCCGGTCGACCGGGTCGTGGGTCCTGACGGAGACGAGGAGTGGCGGACCTCCCCGGGCGGTCTGGTCGCAGCTCTTGAGCCGATGATGCGCAGTGCGCGCGGGGCCTGGGTGGGCTGGCCGGGACAGCCCGACCTCGAGCTCGACCGGTTCGAGATCAACGGCATCGACCTGATTCCGGTGCCGCTCAGTGCCGAAGAGGTCGCCGACTACTACGAGGGCTTCGCCAACGACACCATCTGGCCGCTCTACCATGACGTCATCGCGCCGCCGCAGTACCACCGCGAATGGTGGGAGGCGTACGTCAAAGTCAACCGCCGGTTCGCAGAGGCCGCTGCCGACGTCGTCGCCACCGACGGCACGGTCTGGGTGCACGACTATCAGCTGCAGCTGGTGCCGCAGATGATCCGCGAGCTGAGGCCCGACGTCACGATCGGCTATTTCCACCACATCCCGTTCCCGGCACACGGCCTCTACGCCCAGCTGCCTTGGCGTGATCAGGTGCTGAACGGCCTGCTCGGCGCCGATGTCATCGGATTCCAGCGTGCGCAGGACGCCACCTACTTCCTGACGGCGGTGCGCCGTCGTCTGCGCTACGAGGTCAAGGGGTCTGCGGTGGCGATCCCATCGGACGACGGACGTACCCGCACCGCGGTAGCCCGGGCCTTCCCGATCTCCATCGACACGGCTCCGTATCTCGAACTCGCGGCGCGCCCAGAGGTGCGGGCGCGTGCGGCCGAGATCAGAGAGAGCCTCGGCAACCCCAAGAAGATCCTGCTCGGCGTCGATCGGCTCGACTACACCAAGGGCATCCGGCACCGCATCAAGGCGTACGGCGAGCTTCTCGAAGACGGCCGGCTGAGCGTCGATGACGTCACCTTCGTGCAGGTCGCGAGTCCGAGCCGTGAGCGCGTCGACGCCTACGTGCACCTTCGCGACGAGATCGAGCTCGCGGTCGGGCGCATCAACGGCGATCACGACACGATGGGCCACACGGCGATCCGGTATCTGCACCAGGGCTACCCTCGCGAGGAGATGGTCGCGCTGTACCTCGCTGCCGACGTCATGCTCGTGACCGCCCTGCGCGACGGCATGAACCTCGTGGCGAAGGAGTATGTGGCGACCCGCGCCGACAACCGTGGCGTGCTCGTGCTGAGCGAGTTCACGGGTGCCGCCGATGAGCTGCGACAGGCGGTGCGGGTCAACCCGCACGACATCGCCGGGTTGAAGGACGCGATCATGACGGCGGTCGCCATGACGCCGGCCGAGCAGGGCAAGCGGATGCGGTCGCTGCGCCGCCGCGTGCTGGAGAACGACGTGAACGCCTGGTCGTCGTCGTTCCTCCGCGCGCTCGCAGACGTCCGCCGACGCTGATCCGCCGGGTCATACTGGGAGGACACCGCCTCGATTGGAGACACTGTGACCCGTAGTTGGACCCCCGGAGAAGCAGACCCGGCGCTGAGCGCCATCGCAGCCACCCCCAGGCTGGTCGTCGCCCTGGACTTCGACGGCACGGCGTCTCCGCTCGTCCCCGACCCGATGGCAGCCCGGGCGCTGCCCGAGGTCGCTACGCAGGTCGCTCGGCTCGCTGCCCTTCCCGACACGGTGGTCGCCTATGTGTCGGGGCGCAGCATGCACGACCTGAGGGTCATCACCGAGCACACGGATGATTCGCTGATCGCTCTGGCCGGTTCGCACGGTGCCCAGTACTGGTATCCGGGTGTCGGCGATGCTGCAAGCGACGGCGGCGAGTCCGCCGAGGGTTCTCGCGAGGAGCTGTGGGAGGCCGCACGCCCGATCATCGACCGCTACGAAGGTGCCGAGCTCGAGCCCAAGACCTTCGGGATGGGCGTGCACACGCGCACCGCCACGCGCGAGGTGGAGAAGGCGGTATTCGCCGAGATCGATGCCCTGGTGGCCGAGCGCTTCCCGCATTGGCGGCGCCGCGCCGGTCATCGCGTGCTGGAGTTCTCGTCTCGGAACGAGGGGAAGGACGCCGCGATGACCGCACTTCGCGAGCACTTCGATGCGACCGCCATCCTCTTCGCCGGCGACGACGTCACGGACGAGGACGCGATGAGGGTGCTCACCGGCGACGATCTGGGCGTGCGCGTGGGACCGGGGGAGAGCGCCGCCGAGCTTCGTGTGGAGAATCCACAAGAGATCGCTCTGCTTCTGGAGACGCTCGCGGACGAGCGCACCTCCCGGCGGGAATAGACTTCCGTCATGTCCTCGCATGATCCCTCCAGCAGCGCGCCCATCGACATCAAGCCCCGCAGCCGCGTCGTCACCGACGGCATCGAGGCGACGACCTCCCGAGGCATGCTCCGTGCCGTCGGCATGGGCGACGCCGACTGGGACAAACCCCAGATCGGCATAGCGTCCAGCTGGAACGAGATCACACCCTGCAACCTGAGCCTCGACCGCCTCGCGCAGGGCGCGAAAGAGGGCGTGCACTCGGGTGGCGGCTACCCGCTGCAGTTCGGCACGATCTCGGTGTCCGACGGCATCTCGATGGGCCACGAGGGCATGCACTTCTCGCTGGTGTCGCGCGAGGTCATCGCCGACTCTGTCGAGACCGTGATGATGGCCGAGCGTCTCGACGGCTCGGTGCTGCTCGCAGGCTGCGACAAGTCGATCCCCGGCATGCTCATGGCGAGCGCCCGTCTAGACCTCTCCAGCGTCTTCCTCTACGCCGGCTCCATCGCACCCGGGTGGGTCAAGCTCTCCGACGGCACCGAGAAGGACGTCACGATCATCGACTCGTTCGAGGCCGTCGGCGCGTGCCGAGCGGGTCTCATGAGCGAAGAAGACCTCAAGCGCATCGAATGCGCCATCGCCCCAGGTGAAGGCGCCTGTGGAGGCATGTACACGGCCAACACCATGGCGTCGGTCGCCGAGGCGCTCGGCCTCAGCCTTCCCGGCTCGGCCGCCCCGCCCGCCGCGGATCGGCGCCGCGACTACTTCGCGCACCGCTCCGGCGAGGCCGTCGTGAACCTGCTCCGTCAGGGCATCACGACCCGCGACATCCTCACCAAGGAGGCGTTCGAGAACGCGATCGCGCTCGCGATGGCCCTCGGCGGCTCGACGAACGTCGTGCTGCACCTGCTGGCCATCGCCCGGGAGGCCGAGGTCGACCTGAGCCTGCACGACTTCAACCGCATCGGCGACAAGGTGCCGCACGTGGCCGACATGAAGCCGTTCGGCAAGTACGTCATGAACGACGTCGATCGTCACGGCGGCATCCCGGTGATCATGAAGGCGATGCTCGACGAGGGCCTGCTGCACGGTGACGCGCTCACCGTGACGGGTAAGACGCTCGCCGAGAACCTGGCCGACCTCGACCCCCAGCCGATCGACGGCGAGGTCATCCACACGTTCGACAACCCCATCCATGCGACCGGCGGCCTGACGATCCTGCACGGATCACTCGCCCCCGAAGGCGCGGTCGTGAAGACCGCCGGCTTCGACGCAGCCGTCTTCGAAGGGCCCGCCCGGGTGTTCGAGCGCGAGCGTGCGGCGATGGACGCCGTGGCGAACGGCGAGATCGAGGCGGGCACCGTCATCGTGATCCGCTACGAGGGCCCGAAGGGCGGACCGGGTATGCGCGAGATGCTCGCGATCACCGCGGCCATCAAGGGCGCGGGGCTCGGAAAAGATGTACTACTCTTGACTGACGGACGATTCTCAGGCGGCACAACCGGCCTGTGCATCGGCCACATAGCACCCGAAGCGGTGGACGCAGGTCCCATCGCCTTCGTGCGCGATGGTGATCTGATACGGGTCGATATCGCAGCTCGCTCTCTCGACCTACTCGTCGACGAGGCGGAGCTCGCCTCCCGCCGTTCTGGCTGGGAGCCGCTACCCCCGCGCTATACCCGTGGCGTTCTTGCCAAGTACTCGCGTCTCGTGCGGTCCGCCGCCGAGGGCGCGACGACCGGCTGATCCGCGTCGATCCGGCATCCCAGCCTCCGACGTCGCCCACAGACCATCAGAAGGAGTGTCATGACCGCTGACACCGTCTCGGCCGTGCCGAGGCCGCCCGCACCCAAATCCGCCGCACCGGAGATATCCGGAGCAGAGGCGGTCGTCCGCACGCTCGAGCTCCTCGGCGTCAGGGACGTCTTCGGCCTGCCCGGCGGCGCGATCCTCCCCGTCTACGACCCGCTGATGGACGCGGCCGAGCTTCGGCACATCCTGGTGCGGCACGAGCAGGGAGCGGGTCACGCCGCCGAGGGCTATGCATCGTCGTCGGGCAAGGTCGGGGTCTGCATCGCGACCTCCGGCCCCGGTGCGACCAATCTCGTGACTGCGATCGCCGACGCCTACATGGACTCGGTGCCGCTGCTCGCGATCACCGGGCAGGTGTTCTCGACGCTGATGGGCACCGACGCGTTCCAGGAGGCCGACATCGTCGGCATCACGATGCCGGTGACGAAGCACTCGTTCCTGGTGAAGGACGCATCCGAGATCCCCGGTGCCATCGCGGCGGCGTACGAGATCGCATCGACGGGCCGTCCCGGCCCCGTGCTCGTCGACATCACCAAGGACGCCCAGCAGGCAATGGCGCCGTTCGTCTGGCCGCCCAAGTACGACCTGCCGGGGTACCGCCCCGTGACCAAGGCCCACGGCAAGCAGATCCACGCGGCCGCTGCGCTCCTGGCCGAGGCCAAGAAGCCGGTGCTCTACGTCGGCGGCGGTGTGATCCGCGGTCGTGCGTCGGCCGAGCTGCTCGCGCTGGCCGAGACGACGAACGCACCGGTCGTGACGACGCTCATGGCGCGGGGCGCGTTCCCCGACTCGCATCAGCAGCACCTGGGCATGCCGGGGATGCACGGCACCGTCCCGGCGGTGCTGGCGCTGCAGGAGGCCGACCTGATCGTGTCGCTCGGCGCGAGGTTCGATGACCGAGTGACCGGCAAGGCCGCTCTCTTCGCACCGAACGCCAAGGTCGTGCACGTCGACATCGATCCGGCGGAGATCTCGAAGATCCGCACGGCCGATGTGCCGATCGTCGGTGACGTCCGCGACGTTCTGGTCGATCTCGAGTCCGCGTTCCGCACAGCCGTCAACACGACGACCCCCGACACCGAGGAATGGTGGTCGTACCTCGACGGGCTGCGTACCGAGTTCCCCCTCGGATACGCGCCGACGACCGACGGGCTCCTCGCGCCGCAGTACGTGATCCAGCGGATCGGTGAGCTGACCGGCCCGGAGGGGATCTATGCCGCAGGCGTCGGACAGCACCAGATGTGGGCTGCGCAGTTCATCAAGTACGAGCGGCCGAACGCCTGGCTGAACTCCGGGGGAGCGGGAACGATGGGTTACTCCGTCCCCGCAGCCATGGGTGCCAAGGTCGCCGAACCCGATCGCGTGGTGTGGGCGATCGACGGTGACGGATGCTTCCAGATGACGAATCAGGAGCTCGCGACCTGCACGATCAACAACATCCCGATCAAGGTCGCGATCATCAACAACTCCTCGCTGGGCATGGTGCGCCAGTGGCAGACGCTGTTCTACGACGGCCGCCACTCGAACACCGACCTGAACACCGGGCACGGCACGGTGCGCATCCCCGACTTCGTGAAGCTCGCCGAGGCCTACGGCTGCCTTGCGATCCGCGTCGAGAAGGAGGAGGAGGTGGATGCGGCGATCAAGCTCGCTCTCGAGACGAACGACCGCCCCGTCGTCATCGACTTCGTCGTCAGCGCCGACTCCATGGTGTGGCCCATGGTTCCCCAGGGCGTGAGCAACAGCTACGTCCAGTACGCCCGCGAGCACGCGCCCGCATTCGACGAGGAGGACTGACCATGTCGACTCACGTGCTGAGCCTCCTCGTGGAGAACACCCCCGGTCTGCTGACCCGCGTCGCAGGACTGTTCGCGCGCCGCGGCTTCAACATCGACTCCCTCGCGGTGGGCGTGACCGAGGTGCCCGGCATCTCGCGCATCACCGTCGTCGTCGACCTCGAGGACCTGCCTCTCGAACAGGTCACCAAGCAGCTCAACAAGCTGATCAACGTGATCAAGATCGTGGAGCTCGACTTCCCGACCTCGGTGCAGCGCGAGCACATGCTCGTCAAGGTCCGCACCGACAACGCGAACAGGTCGAACGTCATCGAGGTGGCCAACCTGTTCCGCGCCTCGGTCGTGGACTACGCGTCCGACGCGCTGGTGATCGAGGTCACCGGCGACCGGGGCAAGGTCGATGCCCTGCTCCGCGCACTGGAGCCCTTCGGCATCAAGGAGATCGCTCAGTCGGGGCTGCTCGCCATCGGCCGCGGCGGCAAGAGCATCACCGAACGCGTCCTGCGCGGCTGACCAGACTTCACACACGTACACGAACACCAATCAAGGAGAAAACCAGTGAGCACCGAGATCTTCTACGACGCAGACGCCGATCTGTCGATCATCCAGGGCAAGAAGGTCGCCATCGTCGGCTACGGCTCGCAGGGTCACGCGCACGCGCAGAACCTTCGCGACTCGGGGGTCGAGGTCGCGATCGCTCTCAAGGAGGGCTCCAAGTCGGCGCCGAAGGCGGAGGAGGCCGGATTCGCAGTCAAGACGGTCGCCGAGGCCACTCAGTGGGCCGACCTCATCATGATCCTGGCGCCGGACCAGCACCAGCGCACGATCTACAGCGAGTCGATCGCCCCGAACCTCACCGAGGGCAAGACGCTCGCCTTCGCGCACGGCTTCAACATCCGTTTCGGCTACATCGATGCTCCTGAGGGCGTCGACGTGATCCTCGTCGCTCCGAAGGCGCCGGGCCACACGGTCCGTCGCGAGTTCGTCGCCGGCCGCGGCATCCCGGACATCATCGCCGTCGAGCGCGATGCGTCGGGCAACGCGTGGGCGACCGCGCTGTCGTACGCGAAGGCGATCGGCGGCACCCGTGCCGGCGTCATCAAGACGACCTTCACGGAAGAGACCGAGACCGACCTGTTCGGCGAGCAGGCCGTGCTGTGCGGTGGCGTCAGCCACCTCGTGCAGGCCGGCTTCGAGACGCTCACCGAGGCGGGCTACCAGCCGCAGATCGCCTATTTCGAGGTGCTGCACGAGCTGAAGCTCATCGTCGACCTCATGTGGGAGGGTGGCATCGCCAAGCAGCGCTGGTCGGTCTCCGACACCGCAGAGTACGGCGACTACGTGTCGGGCCCCCGTGTCGTGACCCCCGAGGTCAAGGAGTCGATGAAGGCGATCCTCGCCGACATCCAGAGCGGCGCGTTCGCGAAGCGCTTCATCGACGACCAGGACAACGGCGGTGAGGAGTTCCTCGCGCTGCGGGCCAAGGAGGAGACGCACCCCATCGAGGCCACCGGCAAGGAGCTGCGCTCGCTCTTCGCATGGAAGCAGCAGGACGAGGACTACGTCGACGGCAGCGCTGCGCGCTGACGCTGATTCGATCTCGAAAGAACGGGCATCCCTCCGGGGGTGCCCGTTCTTCTTTTGTCTTCGCCGCTTCTCTCGTTAGACATCGGATGTCTGTGCCAGGATGGAGGCATGCGACAGGAATGGTTTGATCACACCCGCTTCGGCATGTTCGTGCACTTCGGCCTCTACAGCGGCGCCGCGCGGCATGAGTGGGTGCAGAACTACGAACGCCTCACCGACGAGGACTATCGACAGTACTTCGAGCACTTCGACCCGGATCTCTTCGATGCTCGCGCCCTCGCGCGCACGGCGAAGGACACGGGGATGGGCTACGTGGTGCTGACGACCAAGCACCACGACGGATTCTGCCTGTGGGACTCTCAGCGCACCGACTTCACCTCCGTCGAGGCGACGGGGCGCGATCTGGTGCGCGAGTATGTCGACGCCCTCCGCGCCGAGGGGCTCCAGGTGGGGCTGTATCACTCGGTGATCGACTGGCATCACCCGCATTTCACGGTCGACTGGAACCACCCCCGTCGAGACGATGCCGATGCACACGAACTGAACGTCGGCAGGGACATGTCGATCTACCGGGAGTACCTGCACGCCCAGGTGCGTGAACTGCTCACCGCATATGGCGACATCGACTACCTGTTCTTCGACTTCACTTACCCCGAGACGAAGGACGGATGGGCGGGCAAAGGGCCCGATGACTGGGATGCCGCAGGCCTGCTCGCGCTGTGTCGCGAGCTGCAGCCGAACATGCTGGTGAACGACCGCCTCGGGATACCCGCCGACTTCGTGACCCCCGAGCAGTATCAGCCGACAGCGCCGATCGTCCGAGACGGCGTTGCCCTGACGTGGGAGGCATGTCAGACGCTCAACGGTTCCTGGGGATATCACCGGGACAATAACGACCAGAAGTCATCGACGCTGCTGACGCAGATGCTGGTCGACTCGGTCTCGATGGGCGGCAACATGCTTCTCAACATCGGTCCGGACGGGCGCGGGGCCATCGCTCCGCGGGACTCTGCGACGCTCGGCGAGATCGGCGAGTGGATGCGGCTGCACAGAGGTGCGGTGGTCGGGGCGGGGCACGCCGAGTTCACTCCTCCCCGCGAAGGCGTCTACACGCGCAGAGGTGATCGCCTGTACCTGAGCCTGTTCTCCTGGCCGATGGGGTTCGTGCACCTGCCGGATCTCGCCGGGCGAGTGACCTATGCGCGGCTGCTGCATGACGGGTCGTGGCTCAAGACGAGCGCATCCGATCCCGAGCAGCAGGCCGACTTGATGACCCCGGCAGGAGAGGTCGAGGGGACGCTCACCGTCCATCTGCCTGTCAGGCGCCCCGACGTGCTGCTGCCGGTGATCGAGCTGACGCTCGCGGACTGATCAGGGGACTGGTGGCCGATCAGCCTGCCGCCATGTCCATGCCCTCGAGGGCGAGCCTTGCGGCGCCCTGCAGGATGGCATCCGCTCCTGTGGTCGCGGGCTCGATGCGAAGTCGCTGCGTCGCCAGGGGGTGGCACGCTTCGTAGACGCGACTGCGGACTGCGGCGATGAACGGCTCGGAGGCGCTCATGCCCCCGGTCAGGAAGACCGCGTGCGGGTTGAAGAAGTTCACGACCCCGGACAGCGCCTGGCCGAGGTGCGTGCCCGCCGTCCGTACGAGCGAAGTCGCGAGCGGGTCGGCATCCCTGGCCAGCGTCAGCACGTCGGCGGTCGTGCGCACAGTGTCATTGCCGCGCTCGCGCATCTGACGCACGAGGCTCGCGCCGCTGGCGACCGTCTCGAGGCATCCTGTGTTGCCGCACGAGCAGGGAATGTCGCCGCTGCCGTCGATGCGGGTGTGCGTGATGTCGCCGGCAGCGCTCGTGGCGCCTCTGTGGATGTGTCCGTCGACGATGACTCCGCTGCCGATGGCGGTGCCGGCCTTCACAGTGATGCTGTGCTGCATGTGGCCGAACTGCGCGCGGTGCTCGCCGAGCGCGGCGAGGTTCGCATCGTTGTCGACTGCTACGTGCGTTGCGAAGCGGCGGGCCAGATGCTCGCCGACCCGGAAGCCAGGCCAACCGGGCATGCGCGACGGCTGGTCGACGGTTCCGGTGAGGATGTCCACCGGTCCGGGAAGGCTGACGCCGATCGCGTGGATCCGCGTGTCGGCGCCGAGGCGCTCCAAGACCTCGGCGACGCGTGCGAGTGTCGCATCCGGGCCGTCGGTGAGATCGATCGCGATCGACTCGGTGCCGAGCAGCGCTCCGCTCAGCGAGTGCTTCCCGACCCGCGCGTGTCGTCCGCCGAGGTCGGCTGACAGCACGATGCCGTCACCGGCGATCCGCAGCACACGAGGGCGTCTTCCCCCGCGGGACGTGCCGTCGCCCGCCTCCTGCAGCACGCCGGCATCGAGGAGCGACTGCACCCTGAGCCCGACGGTCGACGCCGCCACGCCGAGCAGCGCGGCGAGCTCGCTGCGGGAGCGCGCCTCTCCGCGAGCGACCAGATCGAGGATGCGTCGAGAGTGCTGGTCCTCGACGGCGAGGGGCGAGGTGTCGGGCATGAGGCTCCTTCGTGATCGAAGCAAGGTCAGCGTAGCGGGGAGGAGCTGCGTTTCGGCTCGGTTACGAAATATCAAGCTCCGATAAACATCGGATGTTCCGCTTGCGGCGTCGAGGTGAAGTGTGACAATCTCACTTCATACGAAATCCTACTAGGTTGCTTCGATTCTCGAAATAACCTGATCTTTCCCGAGGAGGCATTCAATGAAGAAGTTGCGTGTGGGGGCAGCCATAGCTGTCGCCGGCATCGCTGTGGCGATGACCGGCTGTGCGAGTGGAGACGCCGGCGGTTCGGCTGACGGCGACACGATCGTCGTCGACATGTGGGCCGGCAGCGAATCCGATGTGGACGCCTTGGAGGCGCAGGTCGCCTTCGCCCAGGAGCAGAACCCCGACATCAAGATCAAACTGCAGACGTCGCCCTGGAGCGACTTCTTCACCAAGCTCACCACCAACATGGCGAGCGGCAACATGGCCTGTGTCACGGGCATGAGCGGAGCGCAGCTCGGCGGGTACACCCAGGGCTTCCGAGAGCTGAGTGCGGATGACCTCGAGACGGCCGGCATCGACTGGTCGGAGTTCAACCCGAGCGCCGACGGCATCCTGAGCTTCGAGGGCAAGGTCTACGGCGTGCCGTTCGACGTCGCGACGATGCTCGTCTACTACAACCAGGACATGCTGACCTCGGCGGGCGCCGCGACTCCGGAGATCGGCTGGACGTTCGACGACTTCGACGACATCGCCGCCGACGCCACCAAGGACGGCAAGTACGGGTTCGCCATGGGCATGGGCGGCTACCAATGGATGTCGATGCCGATCGCATATTCGGCGACGCAGCCGGCCGCAGAGGACGGCTCCCTCCACATCGACGAGAAGGCATTCGTCGACGCGGCGTCCTGGTACGCCGGGCTCGTCGACGAGAAGAAGGTCGCGGCCCCCGTGGCCTCCGCCTCTGACACCGGCTGGGGCGAGAACCAGTACTCGGGTGGCAACGCGGCCATGGCCGTCGACGGCACCTGGAACGCGGTGACCTACCTGAACAACGAGTCCGGCTTCGCCGCCGGGATGGCTCCGCTGCCCGCGGGCGTCGACGGCAACCCGGGCCCGATCCTCGGCTCGGGCTACGGCATCTCCGCGAACTGCGAGAACCCCGAAGCCGCCCTCAAAGTGATGGGGTCGCTCCTCGGTGAGGACGCGCAGGACTACATCGCGTCGTCGGGTCGTTCGTACCCCGCTCGCGTCTCGTCGCAGCCGCTGTACTTCGAATCCCTCGACGAGGAGTACCGCGACCAGGTGCAGTCGGTCTTCGAGGCCGCCTTCGGCGACACCGTGCCGCTGTACATGACGCAGAACTGGCAGAAGCTCGACAGCTACATCCAGCCGAACCTGGTGAGCGTCTACAACGGCCAGATGTCGATGGAGGAACTGCTGTCGAACGCGCAGGCGCAGTTCGGCGAGTGATCCGGTTCCGGACACTTCTGCAGTAATCAACGAAAGAAATTGAGATGACGATCACGACGAGACGTCGAGGATCGCTCGCCAAGGTCGAGGCCCGCCAGGCGCTGGGATTTGCCAGCCCAGCCCTGGTGGGGCTCGCCCTGTTCACGATCGTGCCCGTGGGGCTGTCGATCGTGATGAGCGTCTTCGACTGGCCGACCTTCGGCGAGCGGGCCTTCAACGGTGTGGACAACTACATCACGCTGTTCACCACCAGCCCAGACTTCTGGCCGGCGCTGCGCAACTCGGCGGTCTACACCCTGCTCTACGTGCCGCTGAGCGTCGCTCTCTCGCTTGTGCTCGCTCTCGGGCTCGGCCCGCGGATCCGCGGACGAGGCGCGCTCCGGGTGCTCTTCTTCATCCCGGTCGTGACCCCGATGGTCGCGAACGTGCTGGTGTGGAAGATGATGCTGCAGCCGCAGGGCCTGTTCAACGGGCTCTCCGAGACCTGGTTCGGCATCCAGCTCCCCAACTTCCTCGCAGACCCGTCGTGGGCGATGATCATGGTCGTCGCGATGAGCGTGTGGCAGGGGCTCGGCTACAACATGCTGATCTTCTCCGCCGCTCTCGAGCAGCTACCCGAGAGCGTGCTGGAAGCCGCGAGCATCGACGGTGCACAGGGCTTCCGGCGCGTCTGGAGCATCATCATCCCGATGATCTCTCCGGCGATCTTCTTCGCGACCATCATGACGATGATCACGTCGCTGCAGGTGTTCGTCCAGCCTCAGTTGCTCACCGGCGGTGGACCGGGGAACGCCACCAAGCCTCTCGTCATGTTCATCTGGGAGCAGGGCTTCACCTTCGGTGACCTCGGCCTCGCTGCCGCGGCCGCATGGATCCTCTTCGCGATCATCATCGCGATCACCGGCCTGCAGTTCGCCGCTCAGAAGAAGTGGGTGCACTATGAGCACTGAGACCCTCACCACGCCGACGGCTGCGATGCGCACGCCCCGAGAGCTGAGGCGCGCACGCGGTGCCGCGACGACCCCCGCGGCCCGCGTCCGACTCGTGATCGCGCACGTGTGCATCTACATCGCGGCGCTCATCTTCGTGTCGCCGATCGTCTACGCGTTCTTCTCGGCGCTGAAGCCGAACACCGAGATGTTCTCGATGCCGCCCACCCTCATCGGGTCGGAGCTGAGATGGAGCAACTTCGTCGACGTCTTCGCCTACGGGCCGTTCGTCACGTACATCGCGAACTCCTTCATCGTCGCGATCCTCGGCACCCTCGTGGTGCTGGTCGTATCGACGACGGCGGGGTACGCCTTCGGGAGACTTCGCTGGAAGGGGAGGGATGCCGTCTTCATCCTGTTCCTCGCCACCCTGATGGTCCCGGCCGAGGTGCTCGTCATCCCGATGTTCCAGGTGATGCAGTGGTTCGATTGGGTGGACACCTACCAGGCGCTCGTGCTGCCGTTCGCGTTCGGCGCCTTCGGCACCTTCCTCATGAGGCAGTTCTTCCGCGGCATTCCGTATGAGCTGGAAGAGGCAGCTCGGGTGGACGGCGCGGGGCCCATCCGTTCGTTCCTGCAGATCATCCTCCCGCTGTCGAAGTCGGCCGTCGCGGTGCTGGCGGTGTTCACCTTCCTGACCTTCTGGAACAGCTACCTCTGGCCGCTGATCGTCACGGTCGACTACGACGCGCACGGCACGCTTCCGGTCGGTCTCGCGAGCTTCGCGGGGCTCACCGGCACCCGGTGGGATCTGCAGATGGCTGCGGCCATCATCTCGATGATCCCGACGACGCTGCTCGTGATCGTGTTGCAGAAGCACCTGGTCAAGGGCATCGCGATGGCGGGGCTCGGCGGACGATGACGATGATCGGCGAGGAACACAGGACGACCATGCCCGGAACAGGTGAGCCCGCAGCGCCGGGCGCCATCGTGGGGATCGACATCGGCGGAACGAAGATCGCCGGGCTGATCGTCGACGACGACGGCACCGTGCTCGCGCGCGGCAGCGTGGCAGCGCCGGCCAGCCTGGGCGGGGAGGCGATGGCGGATGCGGCCGCCGCACTCGCTCTCGATCTCGTCGCACGGGCGTCCGTCCGGCTGATCGCGGTCGGCGTGGGGGCCGCCGGGGTCGTCGACCACGCGACGGGGACGATCCGCGCGGCATCGGCGACCTTCGTCGGCTGGGCAGGCTTCCCCCTGGCTGATGCGCTGGTGGCACGACTCTCGGTGCCCGTGAGTGTCGAGAACGACGTCAACGCCTTCCTGCTCGGCGAGGTGGCGGCCGACCGCCGTGCAGACGACGACGTGCTCGGCGTGATGCTGGGAACCGGGGTCGGTGGCGCGGTGATCATCGACGGCGACCTACGGCACGGCCCCCACGGCGCAGCGGGCGAGATCGGGCACACGCCCGGATACAGCGACCTCGTCTGCACGTGCGGGCAGGTCGGTCACCTCGAGACCCTCGCATCAGGGACCTCCATCGCGCGCCGATACGAGGCGCGCGGCGGCGAGCCGGTCGCGGATGCACGTGCGGTCGCCGAGCGCGCGCGGGCAGGAGATCCACGCGCGGTCGCCGCCTTCGAGACGGCTGGGCGCGCGGTCGCGCTGGCGTGCGTGAGCGCTGCGACCTTGTTGGACCTGCCGCGGGCCATCGTGGGCGGGGGAGTGTCTGAGGCCTGGGATCTGCTGGAGCCGGCGATCCTCACCACGTTGCGCTCCGATCCGCCCGTCTCGGGGCTGCCGCTCGTGATCACTCCGGCGAGGCTCGGCGCGGATGCGGTCGCATTCGGCGCGATCGAGGCGGCTCGACGCATACTGGCGCCGGTGAGGGCGCGATGACCATCGACGACGAGGAGCAAGCTGTGACAGGAAGAACGCCCGAAGCCAGCGAGGTCTGGATGGGCGCTCTGCCGCCCGTGATCGAGGGAGGGCTCGGACGGCCGCGCATCGGCATCGGTGGCATCTCGATCGAGTCGAGCACGTTCTCCCCGCACATCTCCGGAGACGACGCGTTCACGGTTCGCACGGGTGAGGGGCTTCGGCGGTACTACCCGTTCCTCGACGAGGGGCGCGAACTCGCCGATGCGGCTGAGTGGGTTCCCCTGACGCACGGTCGGTCGCTCCCGGGCGGCGCCGTCGACCCGGCTACCTACAACCGCATGAAGACGGCGATCGTCGACGGCATCCGCGAGCAGGGTCCGTTCGACGGCTTCTTCTTCGACATCCACGGAGCCATGAGCGTCGTCGGAATCGATGACGCCGAGGGAGATCTGGCGAGTGCGGTGCGGGAGGCGCTGGGCCCCGACACTCTCGTGTCGACCTCGATGGACCTGCACGGCAACGTGTCGGAGGTGCTGCGCGATGCCGTGGACCTGCTCACCTGCTACCGAATGGCGCCCCACGAGGACTGGCTGAACACCAAGGAACGCGCAGTCTGGAACCTGCTCGTGCGGCTGCGCGGCGAGCACGGCGGCGATCCGCATCTTCGCCGACCTCTCGTGGCCTGGGTGCCGGTGCCGGTGCTGCTGCCGGGCGAGAAGACGAGCACGCGGCTGGAGCCCGCTCGGGGGATCTACGCCGAGCTTCCCGGCATCGAGGCACTCCCCGGAGTCGTCGACGCCTCGGTGTGGATCGGATATGCCTGGGCTGACGAGCCCCGCTGCCAGGCATACGTCGTCGTCACCGGCGACGATCGCGAGGTCATCACCCGCGAAGCGGAGCGCATCGCCCGGATGTTCTGGGAGGCACGTGCGGACTTCGTGTTCGTCGCTGAGACGGGGTCGCTCGAGGAGGCCCTCGCCGAGGCTCTCGCACCGGATGCCGAGCACCCGTACCTGATCTCCGACTCGGGAGACAATCCCACGGCCGGGGGAGCGGGCGATGTCACCTGGACTCTCGCGCACCTGCTCGGTCACAGCGAGCTGACGGACGGTTCGCGCACGACTCTGGTCGCCTCGGTGTTCGACGCCGATGCGGTCGCACGGGCGGTCGCCGCGGGAGCCGGAGCGACGGTGTCGCTGTCGGCGGGAGCCCGAGTGGATGACGGCCCGCATGCGCCTGTCGAGATCACCGGCACCGTCTTCTCGGTCACCGAGGGCGATCCGGACGCGGGCACGCAGGTCGTGATCGCCGTCGGTGGTCTGCATGCGATCATCACCGAGCGCCGCAAGCCCTTCCATCACCTCGCCGACTTCCGCATGCTCGGACTGGAACCCACGACCGCCCACATCGTGGTCGTCAAGATCGGCTATCTGGAGCCCGAGCTGTACGATCTCGCCCGCGGTTGGACGCTCGCGCTCACGCCCGGTGGTGTCGATCAGGACCTGCTGCGGCTGGGTCATCACCGGCTGCGGCCGGGCGTGTACCCGTTCGACCCGTCCGGCACGCCGGATCTGACCGCCGTGGTCGGACGCCGCGGCGACCGTGAGGAGACCACCGCATGATGAACTTCGAGAAGCGCACGGGCCCTGACTTCGGCGCCGCGGCTCCTGTGTACCCGGGGAACGGTGTGCCCGACTGGTATCGCGACGCGAAGCTCGGCTTCTTCGTGCACTGGGGGCTCTACTCCGTGCCGGCATGGGCGGTGCAGCATGGCGACGGCGTGCACATCCCCACCGAAGACGCCTACGCGTGGCACCAGTACGCCGAGTGGTACGGCAACACGGTGCGAATCGCAGGAAGTCCGACCTGGGAACGGCACCAGCGCCTGTTCGGACCTGGAACCTCGTACGAGGACCTCGCCGATCGATGGGATGCGTCGGTATTCGATGCCGACTCCTTCGTCGGGGAGCTCGTGGATGCGGGGGCCCGGTATATCGTGCCGACCACGAAGCATCACGAGGGGTTCTGCCTGTGGGGCACCGAGACCACGGGGTTCAACGCGGTCGCCCGCGGGCCCCGTCGCGACCTGATCGCGGAGTTCCACGCCGCGACCCGCAAGGCGGGCGCGAAGTTCGGCGTGTACTACTCGGGCGCGCTCGACTGGCACGTCAGCGACTTCCCGCCGATCGAGTCCGACACCGACCTCTTCCGCTACCGCCGCAACGACGAGCACTTCGCCCGCTATTCGGCGGCGCAGCTCGACGAGCTCGTCGAACGGTTCTCGCCGGACCTGCTCTGGAACGACATCGAGTGGCCCGACGGCGGGAAGGCGGGGGACGACTACGCGGTCGCCGCACTCCTCAGGCGCTACTTCGATGCCGTGCCAGACGGCGTCGTGAACGATCGGTGGGGAGTGCCGTACCACGGCTTCCTCACCCGCGAGTACACGGACATTCCTGAGATCATCCCGGAGCCGTGGGAATCGACCCGCGGACTCGGCTACTCGTTCGGCTTCAATCGGGACGAGGACTCGCGGCATTCACTGTCGGGCGCTGCCCTCACCAGACTGCTCGTCGACGTCGTGGCAAAGAACGGCAATCTCCTCATCAACGTCGGCCCCGCCGCCGACGGCTCCATCCCGGACCTGCAGCGCAGTGCGATGCGTGAGCTCGGAGCGTGGCTGCGGGTGAACGGAGACGCGATCTACTCCACCCGTCCGTGGATCAGGATGGGGGAGCAGACCGGGGCGCCGCGTCGGTACACGCGCTCAGCAGCCGGAGTGCACCTGCACCTGCTCGATCCCACGACGGGCACGGCCGAGCTGCCGGCGGAGTTCGACGGGATCGAGCTGCGCTGGATGGACGGCTCGGCGGTCGAATCCACGTTCGACGCGTCGGGTGTGCGAACAGCGAGCATCCCCTCGGCGCTGCGTCACGAAGCGGTCGTCGTCATGACGGCATCCGGAGTCTGAGCGGGCAGGTTCTCGAGCATGTGAGGAGGGGCCCGGTGCGCATCGCACCGAGCCCCTCTCATCTGTCGGTCGGCCGTTACTCGGACGGTGCGTCCTCGATCACGGGCGGGGCGTCGTCGCCGTTGGTCCAGACCGGAGCCGGGAGAGCGGTGTCGACCGCGCCGGCCTGGATCTCGCGCAGCGCTTCTTCGATCTCGTCGGCGTTCTGAGGGACCGGAAGCCCGCAGGCGTTCAACTCGGACGCGAATTTCAGCGTGAGGCGGGATTTGCCTGCCTCCACGGCTTCTGCCGTGGTGCCGATGCGCTTCTCGCTGCCCGTCTGGATGTCAGACACGTCTTCGCAGACGTGGTAGACGGCGCCGCCGTCGACCCAGACGACCTCGTCCTTGCCGAGCAGCTGGATCACGGCCGACTGGTCGGCGGTGTACCTCTCGACCGACGGCGGGTTGAAGTCGACTCCGATCACAGTGGCGAGCAGAGCGAGGACCACGCCGACGATCCCGGCGGTGGTCTTCTGGCCCTTGCTCATGTCCTTATTGAGGAAGATGAGGATGACCAGGGGCAGGAACGCGACGATGGCGATGATCGCGCCGAGCTGGTTCTGCACGAAGAAGCGCACCGTCTCGGACCTGCGCGCGGGGTCGAGACGGTTCGCCTTCTTCCACAGGATCGAACCGGTGATCGCGAGGGCTGCGATCACGACGAGCAGCACGAGCAGCGTGACGAACGCCCACTGCGGGAACACCACGGTGACGCCGCGGTCTTCGAGCAGGCCGGTATCCGGATCACGGACCAGGGCGCCGTCCTCGCCGACATACTCGCGCTGGCGCAGGAGCCAGAAGATCGAGACCGCCTCGCCGATGATCGCGAGCGCCCACAGCACGGCCGCGATCCAGCGAAAGGTGGTCGCCTTCGACTTCGCAGCCGGGGTCGGTCTCCACCCTGCAGCGGGCTCGTCGACCGAGTCGCTCGCCGCGGCCTGATCGACGTTCTTGTTCTGCTCTGCCACGGTGATCCCTCCCGGCGCGGGCCCCTGCGGCCCAGATGCCCCCGAGCATAGTGGACGCCGTGTCCTACGCTGGGGACATGATCTCCGATTCCGACGACGCCCTGAACTGGGATGGCGACGAGGGCGCGGCTCCAGCGGCGCCCTCTCCGACGGCCTCCGGGGCGAAGGCGTCCGCCCCGACGGATGGACCCTCGGACGACCCTGCGCTGCCGGACGGCTGGAACGCCGTCGGAAAGGGGAGCGAGGCGGTCGGGCGCGTCGAGAGCGAGGGCTCGGAGCGCGCGTCGTTGAGCACAGCGATGCTGCTGACCGTCGGCATCGTGGGTGGCATCTATCTGCTCTTCAGCATCGGCTGGGTCGTCGGCGGACTGCGGCTCAAGCCGCTCGCCAATCTGATCGTCGCCGATGCCATGTACGTACCGTGGTTCGTGCTCGCGGTGGCGGCGCCCGCGCTGTGGTTCCTCGCGGTGTGGGTCCTCACTCGGGCCAAGGCTGCATGGATCCGTATCGGCCTGCTCCTGCTCGGAGTGGTGCTTCTCGTGCCGTGGCCCTTCGTGACGGTGGGGGTGATCGGGTCATGACCGAGCAGCAGGCGGTTCCTCCCGCATCCTCCGGTTCTCCTCGCTGGCTCAGCGCGCTCGTGCTCGGCCTCGCAGGTCTCTTCTACGCCTACGCCATCTGGAACGCCGTCGCCCACCTGGTCTCGATGGCGCAGAACGGGCTCACCGGCATCGGCTGGGTGACACTTCTCTTCGGCGTGGTCTTCCCCGCGATCGTCTTCGTCTTCGCGTATGCGATCGGTCGACGACGTCGTGCCGGTGAACTCGCGTTGGTGCTGTTGGCCGGCCTCGGCGTCGTGGCAGTGTTCTGGCTGAGTCTGATCGGATACAGCATCCTCAACATGTCGGACCTCGTGACCGTCGCGGTCTGAGGCCCGTCGTCATACGGCACGGAGCAGCGGGAGCGCTCGGGTACAGTTGAGGTGATCGCGCCCCCATGGTGTGCGGCGCATCGGCCCCCTGTCGCGCTGCCCCGAAGGATCCCTGTGCCGAAGCCCGTCGTGCTCATCGCTGAAGTTCTCTCTCCCGCCACGATCGAGGCCCTCGGCCCCGACTTCGACGTCCGCACCGTCGACGGCACCGATCGTGAGGCGCTCTTCGCCTCGCTGGCGGAGGCCGATGCGGTTCTGATCCGCTCGGCGACGCACATCGACGGAGAGGCTCTCACGCACGCGCCGAAGTTGAAGGTCGTCGCCCGCGCCGGCGTCGGACTCGACAACGTCGACATCAAGGCGGCCACAGCGGCCGGCGTCATGGTCGTCAACGCACCGACGTCGAACATCGTCTCGGCTGCCGAGCTCACGGTCGGACACGTGCTCAGCCTCGCCCGTCGCATCCCCGCGGCACACGCTTCACTCGCCGCCGGCCAGTGGAAGCGCAGCTCGTTCACGGGTGCGGAGCTCTTCGAGAAGACCGTCGGCATCGTGGGGCTCGGTCGCATCGGAGCGCTGGTCGCCGCGCGCCTTGCGGCGTTCGACATGCGCGTCGTCGCCTACGACCCCTACGTCACCTCGGCCCGCGCGCAGCAGCTCGGCGTTCAGCTCCTCTCGCTCGACGAGCTCGTCGCAGAGGCCGACTTCCTCACGATCCACATGCCCAAGACGCCCGAGACGACCGGCATGATCGGTGCCGAGCAGTTCAAGGCCATGAAGTCGACCGCCTTCGTCGTGAACGTCGCTCGCGGTGGTCTCATCGATGAGGAAGCACTCCACGCGGCCCTCGTCGCCGGTGAGATCGCCGGCGCAGGACTCGATGTCTTCACCTCCGAGCCGCCCGCCGAGGGCGGAACCGCTCGTCCGCTGCTCGACCTCCCCAACGTCGTCGTGACCCCGCACCTCGGTGCCAGCACCGAGGAGGCGCAGGAGAAAGCCGGTGTCTCAGTGGCGCGCTCCGTACGCCTCGCGCTCGGCGGCGACCTCGTCCCGGACGCGGTCAACGTCGCCGGGGGAGTCATCGATCCGTATGTGCGCCCGGGGATCTCGCTCGTCGAGAAGCTCGGTCAGATCTTCGCCGCCCTCGCGACGTCGCCTCTCACGAGCCTCGACGTCGAGGTGCACGGCGAGCTGAACGACTACGACGTCAGCGTGCTGAAGCTCGCGGCGCTCAAGGGCGTCTTCACGAACATCGTCAGCGAGACCGTCTCGTACGTCAACGCCCCGCTGCTCGCTGACCAGCGCGGCATCGCCGTCCGCCTGCTCAAAGACGACGTGAGCGACGAGTACCGCAATGTGATCACTCTGAGCGGCGCACTCTCCGACGGTTCACAGCTGTCGGTGTCCGGCACTCTCACCGGTCCGAAGCAGGCCGAGAAGCTGGTCGCGATCAACGACCACGCGCTCGAGCTGCCGATCGAGAAGCACCACGTCGTCATGCTCTACACCGACCGCCCGGGCATCGTCGCGGTCTACGGGCAGAAGTTCGGCGAGGCCGGCATCAACATCGCCGGCATGCAGATCTCGCGGCTCGGAGCGGGCGACCAGGCGCTCAGCGTGCTCACGCTGGACTCGCCGGTGTCTGATGACCTGCTCGACTCCCTGCGCTCCGAGATCGACGCCGACCTGTTCCGTCAGATCGAGATCACCGACATCTGATCCAGACGCACGAAGAGAGCGGGAGGGGCGGCCGAGCGGTCGCGCCTCCCACTCTGGCTTTCCGGTGCGGTCTCAGGGTGCGGTGGTGCGGAGCACGAGCGCGATCAGCTCGTCGAGCTCGGCGCGGTGGGGGACGAGATGCTCTTCGCCGTTCACATCGAGTGAGTTGTTGAAATAGAGTCCGTCGCTGAGCAGCATCACGAGGTTGAGGCTCGCTCGATCGCGCACGTGCGGACGGATCATGTCCTCCCAGCGACGCCGCACGGTGCGCAGCGCCTCGCCGGCGGGAAGAGACCCGCCCTGTGCCAGACGTGACGCGGCGATGAGCGCGCGGTCCAAAGCGTCGTTCTCCATGACGGAGGTGCGCACGTAGTACGCCACCGGCCCCTCGTCTGCCGCGGCCATCCGCTCGAGGTCTGTCGTGGTGAGTGCGTCGAGACGATCGAGGAGTCCTGCCGCCAGGTCTTCTTTCGATCCGAAGTGGTAAAGCAGCCCGCCCTTCGAGACGCCGGCCGCCTTCGCCGTCGCGTCCAGCGTCGCCGCCCGTTCGCCGTCGTTGATGACGATGGACTCGAACGCGTCGAGCACGCGTTCGCGGGCCAGGGGAGGTCGGGGCATCGGGATTCCTCTGTTCGTCTCTCATCACCGTAACGCTGATAGATGACGATTCTGTTACTATACCAGCTGGACGGTTTAGTAACGCTGCCGTCATGATCCTGAGAGGTGTTCCATGACCCGTACTGCGTCGGTCCCGACGACAGAGACGGATGCTCCCCGTGTCGGAGCCCGCGGCTGGGCGGCACTCGTCGTCCTCATGCTCCCGGTCCTTCTGGTGTCGGTGGACAACACGGTGCTGAGCTTCGCGCTCCCCGAGATCTCCATCGCGCTCGCTCCCACCGGGGCCGAGCAGCTGTGGATCATCGACGTCTACCCGCTCGTCCTCGCCGGACTTCTGGTCACCATGGGAACGCTCGGCGACCGATTCGGGCGCCGCCGGATGCTGCTGATCGGTGCGACCGGCTTCGCTGCCGTGTCTGTGGTCGCAGCCTTCGCGCCGACGGCCGGCCTTCTGATCGCCGCGCGCGCGTTGCTGGGCTTCTTCGGAGCCATGCTGATGCCGTCGACGCTGTCGCTCCTGCGCTCGATCTTCCAGAACCGCGATCAACGTCGCCTCGCCATCGCGGTGTGGGCGTCAGCTTTCTCTGCAGGTGCGGCCCTCGGTCCGATCGTGGGCGGGTTCCTGCTCGAGCACTTCGACTGGGGCTCGGTCTTCCTGATCGCCGTGCCGGTGCTCATCCCACTGCTCATCGCCGCGCCTCTGCTCGTACCCGAGAGTCGGGACCCGAATCCAGGACGCATAGACATCGTCAGCATCGCGCTCTCGATGGCCGCCATGATCCCCGTCGTCTACGCGATCAAGTCGCTCGCCGTCGACGGCCCGAGCCTCACAGCGGGTGCCTGGGCACTGCTCGGCGTCGCCATGGGCTATCTCTTCGTGCGGCGTCAGCTGAGCGCCGAGGTTCCCATGCTCGACATGGCTCTGTTCCGCAGAGGGTCGTTCTCCGGTGCGATCCTCGTGAATCTGCTGAGCGTCGTCGCGCTCGTGGGCTTCCTCTACTTCGTGTCGCAGCACCTGCAGCTCGTACTCGGTCTCTCACCGATGACAGCGGGTGCGGCGCTCGTGCCGGGCATGCTCGCGATGATCGTTGCCGGGCTCTCGGTGGTGCCCATCTCGCGGCGGGTGCCGCCCCACATCCTGGTGCCGGCGGGACTCGTCTTCTCCGTCGCCGGGTATCTGCTCGTGGCGTTCTCGACGGCCGACCACGGCGTCGTCCCCCTCATCATCGCGTTCGTGGTGCTCGGCATCGGCATCGGCGGCGCCGAGACGATCTCCAACGAGCTCATCCTCTCGAGCGCCCCGGCCGAGAAGGCCGGCGCCGCGAGCGCCGTGTCGGAGACGGCATATGAACTCGGAGCTGTTCTCGGCACGGCAGTGCTCGGCGGACTCATCACCGCGTTCTACCGTGGCGCGCTCGTGGTCCCGGAGGGTATTCCCGCAGAGGCGGCGCATGCGGCGACGGAGACGCTCGCGGGCGCCTACACGGCGGCGCAGGAGCTTCCTGCGCAACTCGGAGATGCGCTGTGGGACGCGGCATCGGCGGCCTTCGGTTCGGGCGTCATGGTGACCTCGCTGATCGGCGCGGGGCTGGTGGTCCTCGCCGGAGCGATCGCGGCCGTCACACTGCGCAAGGCCCCCACGCACTGACCAGTACGCTGGGAGAACCGGCCCGCTCGGCATCTGTCCGAGTGCTGGCCGGTTCATCCCGATGCAAGGAGTGTCATGTCGCGTGTCGTGAAGCTGGCCGTCATCCCCGGTGACGGAATCGGCCCAGAGGTCGTCGCCGAGGCCGAGAAGGTCCTCGATGCGGTCACCGTCTCCAGCGACGTGACGTTCGACAAGACCCGCTTCTCACTCGGCGCCGCCCGCTTCCTCGAGACCGGCGACACCCTGACCGACGACGACCTGCAAGCCATCGCGGATCACGATGCGATCCTGCTGGGCGCTGTCGGCGGCACTCCGGGCGACCCCCGGCTCAAGGATGCGAACATCGAACGCGGCCTGCTGCTGAAGCTGCGGTTCGCTCTCGATCACTACGTCAACCTGCGTCCGTCGAAGCTGTTCACCGGTGCTCCGGGCCCCCTGGCCGACCCGGGCGCCATCGACTTCGTCGTCGTCCGCGAGGGCACAGAGGGTCCGTATGTCGGCAACGGCGGCGCGATCCGCAAGGGCACGCCGCACGAGGTCGCCAACGAGACCTCTGTGAACACGGCGTTCGGCGTCGAGCGCGTGGTCAGGTATGCGTTCGACCTCGCCGAGCGGCGCAGCAAGAAGGTCACGCTCGTCCACAAGACCAACGTGCTGGTGCACGCCGGTGCCATCTGGCAGCGCATCGTGAGCGAGGTCGCCGCCGAGCATCCCGACGTGGCGGTCGACTACCTGCATGTCGACGCGGCGACGATCTTCCTCGTGACCGACCCCTCGCGCTTCGATGTGATCGTCACGGACAACCTGTTCGGCGACATCCTCACCGACCTCGCCGGCGCGGTCACCGGAGGCATCGGCCTGGCAGCCTCCGGCAACATCAACCCCGGTGGGGCATTCCCGTCGATGTTCGAGCCGGTCCACGGATCTGCTCCCGACATCGCCGGTCAGCAGAAGGCCGACCCCACTGCGGCCATCCTGTCGGTGGCGCTGCTGCTCGACCACCTCGGGCTCGCCGAGGAGGCTGCTCGCGTGAGTGCCGCCGTCGAGTCCGACATCGCCGCCCGCACGGGTGCGCGCACCACGGCGGAGATCGGCTCCGCGATCACCGCTCTGCTCTGAACGACAGGCGTAGGCTGAGACGACGCGAGGATGCGCGCCGCACGAGGAATGGATGACGAGATGACCACCATCGATGCCGAGACCACCGTGGCTCCACTGGAGTTCGCCGTGACCAAGAACCTGGCCGCCGCGACGCCCGGTCGTGTCGCCGAGGTTCACGAGAACCCCGGCTTCGGCGTGGTCTTCACCGATCACATGGTCGACATCTGCTGGTCGACGAAGGGCGGATGGCACCGTCCGCGCGTTCAGCCGTACGGACCGATTCCGCTCGACCCCGCCGCCTCCGTGCTGCACTACGCGCAGGAGATCTTCGAGGGCATCAAGGCCTACCGCCACGATGACGGGTCGATCCACACCTTCCGTCCCGACCGCAACGCCGCACGGCTGCAGGCGAGCGCTCGTCGACTCGCGCTGCCAGAGCTGCCGACCGAGTACTTCATCCAGTCACTGCGCGAGATCATCGCGGTCGACGGCCGCTGGGTGCCGTCCGGCGCCGACCAGAGCCTCTACCTGCGCCCGTTCATGTTCGCGAAAGAGGCCTTCCTGGGCGTCCGCGCCGCGAAGAAGGTCGCGTACTACGTGATCGCGAGCCCTGCCGGCGCCTATTTCAGCGGCGGCGTGAAGCCCGTGCGCATCTGGCTCTCCGAGGACTATGCCCGAGCCGGCAAGGGCGGCACGGGCAAGGCCAAGACGGGGGGCAACTACGCGTCGAGTCTGCTCGCCCAGAGCGAGGCATCGTCGAAGGGATGCGACCAGGTCGTGTTCCTCAATGAACACCGCAACGTCGAGGAGCTCGGCGGCATGAATGTCGTGTTCGTCTTCAAGGACGGGCGCGTCGTGACACCCGAATCCGACAGCATCCTCGAGGGCATCACGCGTGACTCGCTGCTGCAGCTCGCCGAGGACCGCGGCTACACGGTCGAGAAGCGGCCGATCTCGATCGACGAGTGGCGCGAGGGCGTGGCATCAGGCGACATCGTCGAGGTCTTCGCGTGCGGTACGGCAGCGGTCGTGACGCCGATCGGCGCACTCGTCGGTGAAGGCTTCGATGAGCCGCAGCCGCTGGGTGAGCTCGCCCTGTCGCTCCGCGAAGAGCTCACCGACATCCAGTACGGCCGTCGTGAAGACAAGCACGGCTGGCTCCTGCGTCTCGACGCCTGATCGTCGCAAGAGCTCCCCGAGACCCCGCTGCGCGACCTGCACAGCGGGGTCTCGTCGTCCGGCACTCTGGCTAGGCTGGTGGCATGAAGATCGCCCGATTCAGCCACGACGACGCCATCCTCTTCGGGATCGTCGACGACACCGACCTCGTCGTCCTCGCGGGCGATCCGCTCTTCGCCGGGTACGAGCCCACGGGAGACCGCGTGCCCATCGCAGACGCCGTGATCCTCGCGCCGGTGATTCCTCGCTCCAAGATCGTGTGCGTCGGCAAGAACTACCACGACCACGCCGTCGAGATGGGGGGAGTGGCGCCGGAAGAGCCGCTGCTGTTCTTCAAGCCCAACACCGCAGTCATCGGCCCTGGGGATGCGATCGTGCGCCCCTCGATCTCTGACCAGACCGAGTACGAAGGCGAATTGGCGGTCGTGATCGGCCGGGTCGCGAAGAATGTGAAGGCGGCGGATGCTCTCGACCACGTGCTCGGCTACACGATCGCGAATGATGTCACCGCGCGTGACCTCCAGCGCAAGGACGGTCAGTGGGCTCGCGCGAAGGGCTTCGACACGTTCTGCCCTCTCGGCCCGACCATCAGCACGGAGTTCGATCCCTCGGTCGCGACGATCGAGACCCGTGTCAACGGGGAGGTCCGTCAGAAGGCGCCGCTGACCGACATGATCCACTCCGTCGAGGCGATCATCGAGCACGCATCCGCGGCATTCACGCTGCTGCCTGGTGACGTCATCCTGACGGGTACGCCGGCGGGTGTGGAGGAGTTCGTGGCCGGTGACACGGTCGAGGTCGAGATCACCGGTCTGGGTATTCTGCGCAACACCGTGCGCGACGCCGTGCGCGCATCATGACCGTCGTCGCCCTCACGGCGGCGCAGCAGGCGGTGGTACAGCGGAGAACAGTGCTGGTTCTCTCGACCGGCCAGGTGCTCGGCGGGATCGCCTTCGGGGCCACCGTGTCGCTCGGTGCGCTGCTCGCCGCAGACGTCTCGGGCAGTGACGCCCTGTCGGGGCTCGCGACGGCATCGGTCACGCTGGGCGCTGCGCTGTGCGCCATACCTCTCGCTCGCCTCGCCGCCAGGGTGGGGCGCCGTCGTGCCCTGACACTGGGCAATCTGTTCGCGCTCGTGGGGATCGCGGTCGTGATCCTCGCGGCGTCGCTGCGGGTGTTCCCGCTGCTCCTCGTGGGCATCCTGATGATCGGCGCGGGCAACGCGGGCAATCTCCAGTCGCGGTTCGCCGCCACCGACCTCGCCGCGCCGCAGCACCGAGGGCGGGATCTCTCGATCGTCGTCTGGGCGACGACCATCGGCGGAGTCGCGGGCCCCTTACTGCTCGGGCCGGGTGAGATCGTCGGCGCGGCGATCGGCATGCCGCCGCAGACCGGTTCCTACGTCTTCTCATTCGTCGCCCAGTGTGCGGCTCTCATCCTCTACCTCGTCGCCCTGAGGCCCGACCCTCTCCTGGCGGCGCAGCAGCTCGCCTCAGCGGCCGCCGCGGGGGCGACCGCGAAGGCATTCACCGACAGGCCCGTCGTAGCTCGCTACGCGATGTTCGCGGTGGCCGGTTCGCACGTCGTGATGGCGTCTGTCATGGCGATGACTCCGGTGCATCTCGCCCACATGGCGCACGGTGCGCACGGGATGGCGCCCACTCCAGCCGACGTCTCGGCTCTCGTCGGCATCACGATCGCGCTGCATGTCGGCGGCATGTATGCGCTGTCGCCGCTCTTCGGCATCCTCGCCGACCGATGGGGGCGGCTGCGCGTGGTCCTGTTGGGCCAGGTTCTCCTCGGCGCGGCGCTGGCGTTCGCCGTGTTCGCGAACGATCGGGAGTGGGGTGTGATCGTCGCCCTGATCCTGCTGGGTCTCGGATGGAGCGCGGCGACGGTTGCCGGGGCTGCGCTGCTGACCGAGGCGAGTGCGCCCGAGATCCGCACGCGCCGGCAGGGGCGCAGTGACTCGCTGATGAGCCTCTCGGCAGCCGCGGGTGCGGTGCTCGCGGGTGTGGTGCTCTCGAACTTCGACTACGCCGGACTCGGAATCGCCGCGTCTGTCATCGTCGTCGTCATCGTCGCGCTCTCTCCTCTCGGGCGCCCGAGAGAATGAAGGACTGGGCGGGCACGGGCCGCGCGTACGCCGATTCATATGCGTCGTTGTGCGTCGGGACCGCAGGCACACTGCTCGGGATGCTGGGAGACCCTGCGGGGCGCTCGCTGCTCGATGTGGGTTGCGGAACCTGTCTTCTCGCGGCGTCGTTCACCGACGCCGGTTGGGAGGCGACCGGGTGCGAGCCCGAGCCGACGATGCGCGAGGTCGCCGTGCGGGAGCATCCAGCGATCGTGGTGCGCGAGGGAGCTCTGCCCTCTTTGCCGTTCGACGACGCGGGGTTCGATGCGGTCGTGGCGAACTTCGTGCTGAATCACGTCGCCGACCCCCGAGCGTCGGCCGGAGAGCTCCTTCGAGTCTCTGCCGACCTCGTCGCGGCCACGATCTGGACGAACTCGCCGACGTGGCTCTGGCGAGAGGTGCGCGACCGTGCGGCGCTGCCCCCGACGGAGGGCGAGCGGCTCCCGCCGGATAAGGATTTCGAGCGCACCGTCGACGGCTTCACGAGAATGCTCGACGATGCGGGCTGGACGCGCCCGCAGGTGTCGGAGATCTCCTGGACGTGGTCGGCGGATGCGCCTTCTCTGTGGGCGTCCGCCGAAGGAGGCGTCGGGGGAGCCGGTCAGTTCTATCGTGCACTCGACGACGCCGGTCGTCGCTCGTTCCGCAACGCGTTCGAGTCGGTGTGCCGTGAGCGGGCGATCGATGGCGTCATTCCGCTCGAGCACTCCGCGGCGGTGGCGATCGGCTCCCGCGGCTGACGCCCGCACGGCGAGACGGCACCGAGCCGTAGAATCGAGGGGATATGGCTACCCCGCACCCCCTCACCACGACCGCCAGCGGCGCCGACGTACGCGTCCGCTTCTGCCCCTCGCCGACCGGACTGCCGCACGTCGGCATGGTCCGCACCGCGCTCTTCAACTGGGCGTTCGCCCGCCACAACGGCGGGAAGATGGTGTTCCGCATCGAAGACACCGACGCCGCCCGAGACAGTGAGGAGAGCTTCCGCCAGCTCGTCGACGCCCTGACCTGGCTCAAGATCGACTGGGATGAGGGTGTCGAGGTCGGTGGTCCGCACGCTCCCTACCGTCAGTCCGAGCGCCACGACATCTACCGAGGCGTGATCGACAAGCTCCTCGCCTCCGGCGCCCTGTACGAGAGCTTCTCGACCGCGGAAGAGATCGATGCTCGCAACGAGGCCGCCGGGCGAGCGAAGCAGCTCGGATACGACAACCACGATCGTGACCTCACGACCGAGCAGAAGGACGCGTTCCGTGCCGAAGGGCGTCAGCCCGCGCTCCGTCTGCGCGTGCCGGACGAGGACCTCACCTACGTCGACCTGATCCGCGGCGAGGTGACCTTCCCCGCCGGTTCCTTCCCCGACTTCGTGGTGGTGCGTCCGAACGGCATCCCGCTGTACACCTTCGTGAACCCGGTCGACGACGCGCTGATGGGCATCACGCACGTCCTGCGCGGCGAAGACCTGATGCCCTCGACGGCTCGCCAGCTCGCGCTCTACGCGGCGCTGATCGAGGCAGAGGTCACCACGTTCGTGCCCCGCTTCGCTCACATGCCACTGGTGCTCGGTGAGACCGGCAACAAGAAGCTCTCCAAGCGCGACCCGCAGGCCGATCTGTTCCTGCATCGGGATCGCGGCTTCATCCACGAGGGGCTGCTGAACTACCTCGCGCTCCTCGGCTGGTCGATCGGCCACGACCGCGACGTGTTCACGCTCGACGAATTCATCGAGGCGTTCGACATCGTCGACGTGAATCCCAACCCGGCACGCTTCGATCAGAAGAAGGCCGAGTCGATCAACGGCGACCACATCCGCAAGCTCGACGAGCGGGACTTCGCCGAGAGGACGATCCCGTACCTCGCTGCTGCGGGCCTCTTCGACGAGCCGACGCACGAGCAGCTCGTGCTCGCCTTCCGCGTCGCGCCGCTCGTGCAGGAGCGCGTACAGCTGCTCGGCGATGTACCTGGCATGGTCGGGTTCCTCTTCACCGACGACGTCTCGTACGACGCCGACGCGCTCAAGGGGCTGCCCGCGAACGCGGCTGAAGTCCTCGACGCCTGCGTCGTCGCGCTCGAGCCGGTGACCGAGTTCACGCCCGAGAAGATCCAGGAGGTTCTCGCTGGGGCGCTGGTCGAGAAGCTCGAGCTCAAGCCCCGCATCGCATACGGTCCGCCTCGCGTCGCGATCACCGGCCGTCGGATCTCCCCGCCGCTGTTCGAGTCCATGGAGCTGCTGGGCAAGGATGAGTCGCTGCGGCGGCTGCGGTCACTGTCGGCGTTCCTCGCGAACTGACGAGGCAGGCGGGTGGGGGAGCAGCGCGTCGACGCTCTCCTGCCCGTCGCCGTGATCGCGCACAGGCAGTGATCAGCGGGCGACGCGCCCGGACGGACCGAGGCGTTTTGGCATTAGGGGCGCGGCTCGGGTAGGCTTGACTCTCGGTGCGAGGCTCCGGTTTCGCCCTTGGGGTATGGTGTAATTGGCAACACGGCGGTTTCTGGTTCCGTTGTTCTTGGTTCGAGTCCAGGTACCCCAGCAAGACGAAAACCCCCGCTCAGGCGGGGGTTTCGTCGTTTCCGGTTGCGCGTCTGCTCGCACCCACCGGAGAATTCGAGATGGCCGGTCCTGCGTCACCGAGCCTGCGTCGCCTAGCAGGTCGCCCGTGCGTCGCGCCATGCCCTTCACGCCTCGCCTCTCGTCGGTCATCGTGATCGAAGAGCACTAACCATGCCGGACGCGGCGCGACCGAGAGGACGAGAATGGCGCTCACGAGAGTCGTACCCGGTGAGACGCCCGGAATCCGACGCGTGCGATCCGGGTCCGGGTTCAGATACGTCGACGCCGGCAACACCCCGGTCGCGGAGGCCGACAGGGAGCGCATCCGCGACCTCGCGATACCCCCGGCATGGAAGGACGTGTGGATCGCCGCCGATCCGCTCGCGCATATCCAGGCGGTCGGCACAGACGATGCGGGACGTCGCCAGTACCTCTACCATCCGCTCTGGCGCACGGGGAGGGATCAGCGCAAGTTCGCGCGCGCGCTCAAGCTCGCAGCGGCGTTGCCTGCGGCCAGAGCCAAGGTCACGCGCGCGATCGGCGAATCGGGTCTGACGAGGGAGCGGGCACTCGCGGTGTCTTTCCGGCTGCTCGACGACGCCGCACTGCGCATCGGCTCCGAACGCTATCTCGTGAAGCACGGCAGTCGCGGGCTGAGCACCCTCCGTCGACGGGACGTGCGCATCGACGGCAGCGACGTGGCCCTGAGCTTCCCTGCCAAGAGCAAGCAGCTCGCCGCGATCGAGATCACCGACGCCGCTCTCGCCGAGGCGCTGTCTGAGTTCGCCGTCGGCTCGCCGCGGGCGCCGCTGCTCGCGTACCGCAAGGGTCGCCGCCGAGTGCGCCTGACGTCGAGCGAGGTCAACGACTACCTTCGGGAGGTCGCCGGAGCCTCGTTCACCGCGAAGGACTTCCGCACGCTGCACGGCACGATCCTCGCGGCTGACGCCCTTGCACGAATCGGCCGACTCGAGACGAAGAACGAGCGGCGGCGCGCCGAGCGCCTCGCCGTGCAGGCGACGGCGTCAGCGCTCGGCAACACCCTCGCGGTGGCCAGGGGGAGCTACATCGATCCGCGCGTGTTCCGGCTCTATGCGCGCGGACGCACTCTCGATCTCACGGTGTCGCCGGAGACGGCGATCCGCAAGCTCCTCGGGCGCTGAGGAGCTTAGCTCTCTCGGGGGTAGGTGTAGAAGCCCTCGCCCGTCGCCACACCCAGCTTGCCCTTGTCGATGTACTGCTCTTTGATCAGCTCGGCGAAGCGCTGCTGCTTCTCGCCTCCCATGCGGGAGATGTTGTATGCCGTGGTGAGCCCGACGATGTCGTAGATCTCGAACGGCCCGGCCGGGGAGCCCGTGCCGATCCGCCACGTCGCATCGATCGCCTCGGGTTCGGCGATCCCGTCGACGAGCAGCTCGGCGCCGGCCTGGAGGAAGGGCACGAGCAGCGAGTTCAGCAGGTACCCGGCCTTCTCCTTCTTGATCTGGATCGGGACCATGCCGATACGGGTCGCGAACTCGACGACCTTCTCGTAGACCGCGGGGTCGGTGGCGGGCGTTCCCATGACCTCGGCGGTGTTGTGCGACCAGATCTCGTTCGCGAAGTGCAGAGCGAGGAAGCGGTCTGGGCGTCCCGTCGACTCTGAGAGAGCACTGGGGAGCAGGGTCGAGGAGTTCGTCGCGAAGATCGTCGTCGCCGGTGCGGCGTCGGCGAGCGTCCGGTAGATGCCCTGCTTGAGCTCGAGGTTCTCCGGCACGGCCTCGATGATGAGGTCGGCTGACGCCGCGGCCTCCGTGAGGTCGGACGTGAGGCGGATTCGGCCGATCGCGGCCTGCGCGCCGCCGTCCGCGGCGTTCTCGACCCCATCGGCGACGTAGCGCCCGACAAGAGCCTCGAACCGCTCGGCCGCGCGGTCGAGCGCAGGCTGATCGATGTCGTACGCGACGACGTCGAAACCATGGAAGGCGGTCTGGAACGCGATCTGCGATCCGAGCACGCCGGTGCCGAGAACAGTGATGTTCTTCATCTTCTCTTCTTCCTCTGATGGCCTTGTGGGCCGTGGTCACGCCGTCTCGTCGCCTCTGTCGAAGCGCTGGAGATCATGCGCGAAGCGCTGCACCTCGGCATCCGTCCACTGCGCGAGATGCGCATCGATCACCGTCTGCAGCGATCGAAGTGTGTTGTGGAAGGCATCTTCGCCCTCGGCGGTCAGCTCGAGCGGACGTCCGCGTCCGGAAGCCGACGGCGTCTCCTGCACGAGACCGAGAGAGACGAGCGTCGAGAGCTGACGTGACACGGTCGACCGGTTGAGGCGGAACATGCGGGCGATGTCGGTCGAGCGGATCCCCGGCGCATCGGCGATCGCCATGACGATCGACTGATCGGTGATCGACAGCTTCGGTTCTTCCGCGCGGGCGTCGACAAGGCCGCGGCGCGTGATGGCGACGAGAGATCTCAGCACGACGGCGCTGTCGTTGCGACGACTGCGCGAGTCCCCCTTTTGTTGCATAGCGCAACTCTACGCCGGTTTGTTGCGTACAGCAACACGGCGGGAGTCCTCCTCTGGGTACCTCAGATGGAAGGATGGAGGAATGGACACAGCCAACCTCTCGCGAGAGGAGACCGCGGCGCGATTCGCCGTCATCTCCGTGCGCAGCATCCGCGTCGAACTCGACCTCACAGGTGCGCCCGAGCGAGCGCGCAGCGGGTTCTCCACGACCACGACGCTGGAGTTCACCTCGACCGCGTCGTCGACCTGGCTCGACTTCATCGGCGAGAGCGTCGAGAGAGTGGTCGTGAACGGCGTCGAGCACGAGGTGGTCTACGACGGTGCGCGCATCGCGCTGCACGACCTCGTCGACACGAACGTGGTGCGTGTCGAGGCGGTCGGAAGCTACAGCAGGTCCGGGGAGGGGCTGCACCGGTTCCACGACCCCGCCGACGACCTGACCTACCTCTACACGCAGTATGAGCCGGCAGACTCGCGGCGCGTGATGGCGTGCTTCGAGCAGCCGGACATCAAGGCTCCGTACACCTTCGTGGTCGATGCTCCTGCGGGCTGGGAGGTGCTCTCGAACCAGGTCGCGGCGAGCGTCGACGTCGGAGTCGGTGTGCAGCGGGTGGAGTTCGCTCCGACGCTCCCGATCTCGAGCTACATCACCTCCGTCGCAGCGGGGCCGTACACCTCGGTCGAGGGGGAGTGGGAGCGCGAGGATCAGCGCATCGCTCTCGGGCTGTTCGTGCGGCAGTCGCTCGCGCAGTACCTGGAATCCGAGGAGATCCTCGAGATCACGCGCCAGGGCCTCGACTTCTTCACCGATGCCTTCGCCTACCCCTATCCCTGGGGCAAGTACGACCAGATCTTCGTGCCCGAGTACAACCTCGGTGCGATGGAGAACCCGGGGCTCGTGACGTTCACCGAGTCGTACCTCTCAAGAGGTGCTGCCACGGACGCCCAGCGCGCTGCCCGCGCGAACACGATCCTGCATGAGATGGCGCACATGTGGTTCGGCGACCTCGTGACGATGAAGTGGTGGGACGACCTGTGGCTCAAGGAGTCCTTCGCGGACTACATGGGTTCGCACGCCTCAGCGGTGGCGACGCGCTTCCATGACGCCTGGGTCAAGTTCGCCGCCAACCGCAAGGCATGGGCCTATCAGCAGGACCAGCTGCCGACGACGCACCCGATCGTCGCGGACATCACCGACCTCGAGGCGGCGAAGCTGAACTTCGACGGCATCACCTATGCCAAGGGCGCCGCGGTGCTGAAGCAGCTCGTGGCCTTCGTCGGTGATGACGCCTTCTTCGAAGGCGCCCGCCGGTACTTCGCCGCGAACGCCTTCGGCAACACGACTCTCGAGGACTTCCTCGTGCAACTGAGCGCGGTGTCCGGCCGTGACATGACCGAGTGGTCGCAGGCCTGGCTGCAGACGACAGGGGTCTCCACGCTATGGCTCGAACGACAGGCCGACGGCGGCGCCGCGCTCGTGCAGAGCGATCCTCGCCCGCATCGCCTGCGCATCGGGCTCTACCACCGCGACGACGGGCGCGTGATCCGTCGCGACCAGCTCGCGCTCGACATCCACGACGAGCGGACGCCGATCGACGTCCCCGCCGCCGATCTCGTGCTTCTCAACGACGACGACCTCACCTACGCCAAGGTGCGGCTCGACGACGCTTCTCTGTCGACGGTGCAGGAGTCGCTCTCCTCCATCGACGATCCCCTCGCGAGAGCGGTCGTGTGGTCGTCGCTCTGGAACGCCACACGCGACGGCGAGTTGACGGTGGCGCGATACACCTCGATCGTGCGCGCGCACGCCCCGCGCGAGTCGAACATCGGCCTTCTCGCAGGTGTCCTCGCGAACACCCTCTTCGCGATCCGGAACTATGCCGGCGACCACGAGCGACAGGACGAGCAGCGGGCGTGGGTGGAGACGACGTGGACTGCGCTGCAGGAATCCGAGGCCGGCAGCGATGCGCAACTCTCGTGGGCGCGCGCTCTCGCGTCGGCAGCGGCGTTCGACGACACGCGCGCAGCAGAGGTCGGCGCGCTCCTGCACGGCGATACCCCGGACGGCCTCACGATCGACCCTGATCTGCGGTGGCAGCTGCTCACGTCTCTCGTCACGACAGCCCACGCCGGGACCGATGACGTCGCGGCCCAGCTGGAGTCCGACGACACCGGAAGTGGTCGCACGGCTGCTCGCAGGGCGCTCGCCTCGCAACCCGATCCGGCGGTGCGGGCCGCGGCCTGGGACGCAGCCTGGAACGACGGGGCCCTCAGCAACGACCATCTCGACGCCGTGATCGCGGGCTTCCGCGCGGGTGGGCGTCGTGATCTCATCGCGGGGTTCGACGCCGAGTACTTCGAGCGGATCGGCGACGCCTGGGGAGCACGGAGCATCGAGCTGGCTCAGCGTCTGGTCGTGGGGCTGTTCCCCGCCTCGCCGACGCTCGATCTCGTGGATGCGTGGCTTGACGAGAACAGGTCTGCGCCCGCGGCGCTGCGCCGAATCGTCATCGAGCAGCGTGATCACCTGGCCCGAGCGCTGCGCGTGCGAGCGGTGCAGAGCTAGTCCGCGTCGAGCGCGTCGGCGGTGCTCGCCCCCACGGCGAAGTACTCAGGTCGATCGTCGCTCTGGGTCAGGAGCACGAGGGCGATGTATGCCGCCCACGCTCTGGCGCGCACCCAGGTGGCCTCGTCATACCGCGCTCCGGTCGCGCTGCGGAACATGTCGCGACCCGATGAGTCGAAGAGCATCCACGACGATGCGAGATCGTAGGCGGGGTCGCCGACCGTGACATCGCCGAAGTCGATGAGTGCGGCGAGGCTGCCCTCTGCCACCAGTATGTTCCCGGGGTGGAGGTCGCCGTGGACCCAGACCCGCTCCGAGCCGACCGATGCGGCGAGACCTGCGGCCCAGACGTCGCGAAGCGCCGCGTGATTCCCGAACAGATCGAGTCGTGGCCGCATCGCGTCGTCCCGCGTGCTCAGCGGACGTCCTCGAACAGGGTTGTACGGAGCATCCGCGGGGGCCCGGACGTGCAGAGCCCCCAGGGCGTCGGCGAGTCGTGAGGCCCACGCAGAGTTCTCCGCGCGCGAGGTTGCGAGCGCCGTCGTTCCGGTGATCCAGGGGACGACCGACCAGGGGTGCGGAAACTGCTCACCCGGTTCGCCGACGATCAGCGGTACGGGAGTGCGGATGCCGGTGGCCGCCAGCGCCTGACCGATCGCGGGGAGCGCGCGCTGTTCGTTCGTGATGAGGGGCACGGCGAGCTCGCGCCGCGGCAGACGCACGACGAGCTCCGACCCGAGCCTCCAGATCGAGTTGTCCCAGCCGTCGGCGAACAGCCTGAGCGGCAGCGCGGCGAGATCAGGGCTCGTCCGCCTGAGGAGCTCTCGTACGCCGTTCTCGTCGAGGGAGTACTCGGCGGAGGGGGAGTCCGCCACGCTCAGATGTCGAGGGAGTCGCCCGGTTCGAGGACCGAGAACTCTCCGCCGCCCTGCTCGGTCGCCCACTGCAGACGCTGGCGGTGCATCGTCTTGCCTGCGACCGAGAGGGTCATGTCGTGTGTGCCGAACGCCCGACGCGGGGCCACCGCGAGGACGTAGTCCATGGCCTCGCCGATCTTCAGCCACGGCGCTCCGAGGGGAGCGGCGAGCGTGTCGACCTCGACACCCTCTGGAACCGCGTAAGAATCGCCGGGGTAGTAGAAGGCACCGTTGATCAGCACGCCCACGTTCTCGACCGTGGGCAGCGACGAATGGATCACCTCGTGCGTGCCACCGAAGAAACGGAGCGTGAACCCGCCCACCTCGACGGTGTCTCCCGGAGCGACCTCTGCGATGTCGTAGCCCTCGGCCGCATGGGCGACGCCGGCAGGAGCGTAGATCGGAGTGCCGGGGGCGGCGCGGAGGATCCGATCCAGGTGCTCGGGCGTCCAGTGGTCAGGGTGCTCGTGGGTGATCACGACGGCGACCAGACCCGAGAGATCGTTCAGGGGAGCGGTGAACGAACCGGGATCGATGAGGAGGATGTCATCGCCCTGCTGGATGCGAAGAGCGGCATGTTCGAATTTCGTGATGCGCATGAGGCGAGTCAACTCCTTCGCAGGCTCTCTGGCAAACCGCAGTGCCGGCGCGCCACGCCCGGGAATCGACGAGGGCTCGGCTCGATTTGGCGGCGCGAGAATCGTCATGGCATACTTGTTGAGTTGTCGCGGGACGGAAACGTTCCGCCAGACGGCCCCATCGTATAGCGGCCTAGTACGCTGCCCTCTCACGGCGGTAACGCGGGTTCGAATCCCGCTGGGGTCACAACAAGCGAAAGCCCTCGGTTCTCCGAGGGCTTTCGTCGTTCCCGAGTGAATCCTCGGTCCGGCTGCCGCGCTCGGCGCCAGCCGGACCGAGATCAGTCCGCGTTCGTGCTCGCGCTCGTGGCGGCGGCGCGGCGGATGCGGCGGATGCGGCGCGACCGGCGGACGATCCACACGACCAGCACCGCCACTCCCGCCAGGGCGAGCCACGGCAGGATGAACCCGACGGCGATCACCAGCGCGTTCAACGACACGACGAGGCCGTTCCAGCCGGCGAGCAGCCCGTCGGAGAACCCGGCAGGGTCGGCGGTGGTCGCGGCGGCGGTGCGTGTCAGCTCAACCGTGAGAGTCGACATCGCGACCTGGTCCTCGAGCGAGGCGAGCTGCTGTTCGTACGACTCGAGCTGTCCCTGACGCTCTGTGAGCGCGACCTCCGCCTCGATGAGCTCCGCGACGCTGCCCGTCTGGGACATCAGTTCGCTGAGACGCTGGACAGATGCCCTGGTCGCGTCGATGCGGGCGCGCAGGTCGATCGCGGTCGAGGTCACATCCTGCTGCGAGATCGAGGACGAGAGCACGTCTCCCGAGTCGGCCAGTTCGTCGATGACCGCGGCAAGGTCGGCGGAGGGAACCCGGATGCTGATCCAGCCGTAGCCGGAGTCCGCCGGTGCGGGCGCGGTGATGTCGTCGACGGCGACGCTCCTGCCGATCTCGGTGCTTTCGACGTAGCCGCCGCGCGACTCGGCGAGTGCGCCGATCGTGTCGGCGGCATCCGAGATGTCCTTCACCTCCACCGTCGCGCTGGCGGTCGCGATGATCTCGCGATCGGTCACTGCGATATCTCCGACGGTCGGTGCAGACTCAGCCGTGCCCGTCGCGGCCGACTGGTCGGCCGCGCCTGAGCGGGACTCCTCAGTGACCAGCATGTCTCCGCCCTCAGCTGTGCTAGTCGCCGAACCGCCGACCGCCGTGAGGATCGGGGGAGTGACGAGGACGCCCACGACGAACGCGGCTGCGATCCCCGCGCCGGTCAGCCACCCGCGCCGACGGCCTCGGCCGCGCACTGCCGCAGGCGCCTGACGTGGCCGCTCGGCGGCGATGTCCTCGAACACGGCTGTCTCGATGCGGGCCACCGCGGCATCGGTGAGCTCTGGCAGCTGCTCGGAGCTGGTCTTGTCGTTCATACGTCGCTCGCTTCCTTCACGGCACCGCGTAGTCGGGTGCGGACTCGGGAGAGACGGTTCCGGACGATCGCATGGCTCACGCCGAGCTCCTCTGCCGCCGCCTGGTAGGCATAGCCTTCTGCGGCGCAGAGCCGGAAGATCGCGCGGTCGAGGTCGCTCAGCGTGCCGACCTCGGCGGCGATCCGCTCAGCGAGGTCTGCGGTGATCACCTGCTCCTCGACGCTGATCGTCGAGGGGAGGGCATCATCCACCGCATCCGCCGTGTGGGCCTGGTCGCGCCCACGCTGACGAAGGCGATTCGCGGCCTGGAAGCGGCATATCGTCGCGAGCCACGGGAGGATCGAGTCTCCCTGCAGCTCGAATCCCGGCAGTTTTCGCCATGCCGTGACGAAGGTCTCCTGTGTCACATCCTCGGCATCGGCAGGGGAGCCGAGCATGCCGTGCGCGATCCAGTAGACCGGGCGGACATACGAGCGGTACAGCTCACGGAAGGCGCTCTCGTCACCTGCCGCGGCCTGTGCCGCCACTCTCTGATCACTCGTGTGCACTGGCATCCCGATTCCGTTCGGTGTCTCTCACCTGGAGAGTGTCGGAGGATGCCCCATCGTCTCAGATCAGTGTGGGGCGATGAAGACCATCACCATCACGGCCCCTTCGCTCCGCTACCATTGGTGACGCGAGAGGGAGTATCCCGCAAGCGCATCCACCGTCATCACGAGCACCGACATCGCTGCTCCGGTCGTGCGACGCACTCTGTGCGTGGGAGAGACTTTCGGCGTTCTCCCTACCCTCCCGAAAGGTGCTGTACGCCCTTGGACATTCCTGTCTGGTTCGAGATCACCTCGATGATCGTGCTGACGATCATCCTGATCGGCGACCTGCTTCTGATCCGCCTCCGCCCACACATCCCGTCGACCAAGGAGTCGACCCTGTGGGTCGTGTTCTACGTCGGACTCGCTCTGCTGTTCGCCGTGCTGCTCGGGAACGTCGCGGGGTGGCGGAACGCGGGGGACTTCATCACCGGCTGGGCGCTCGAGTACAGCCTCTCGATCGACAACCTGTTCGTCTTCGTGCTGATCATGGCGCAGTTCGCGGTGCCGCGACGTCTGCAGCAGCAGGTGCTGATGGTCGGCATCATCATCGCGCTCATCCTCCGTGGCGCGTTCATCCTCGTGGGCGTCACGATCGTGGAGCACTTCTCGCCGATCTTCTACATCTTCGGTGCGTTCCTGATCTGGACCGCGATCCGTCAGGCGATGCCCGAAGGCGACCTCGAAGGAGAGGTCAAACGCGAGAACTTCATCGTGCGACTGCTTCGTCGGCGCATCGACATCAGCGAGGAGTACGACGGATCGAAGCTGCGCACGACCGTCGACGGCAAGCGCATGTGGACGCCGATGGTCATCGTGTTCATCACGATCGGTGTCACCGACCTGATCTTCGCGATCGACTCGATCCCCGCGATCTTCGAGATCACCACCAACGGGTTCCTCGTCTTCGCCGCGAACATCTTCGCGCTCATGGGCCTGCGTCAGCTCTACTTCCTGCTCGGCGACCTCCTCGACCGCCTGCGCTACCTGCACTACGGCATCGCCGTGATCCTCGGCTTCATCGGCATCAAGCTGATCCTGCACGCGCTGCACGAGAACGAGCTGCCCTTCATCAACGGCGGCGAGCACGTCGAGTGGGTGCCGGACATCGACAACATGGTGTCGCTGGGAGTCATCGTCGTGGCGATGACGGTCGCGACTGTCGCCAGTCTCATCGCCTCGTCGCGCGAGAAGTCGGCGGCGAAGAAGGCAGTGAACGTCGAGTGATGCCCGCCCGCTCACTCGGCTGACCAGAGGAGCTCCGCTTCGAGGGTGAGATCGATGACCTGACCGAGCAGAGCGCCGAGTGAGTTGGACTGCAGCAGGGCGTACTGGTCGTACTCGCCCAGTGGGGCGATGGCGGCGAGCTGCCAGGACGCGGCGATCGGGTCGTCGGACAGTTCGGTGTCAGCATCCCACGGCGAGTCCACGCGCGCGAGGACCCGACGTACGATCGCCTCGGCTTCGGTGCGCAGGGGGGCGAGAGCGTCGTGCCACGTCAGCTGAGGCAGCTGCGTGACCTCTGCGCGGGGATAGGGCGCGTCGTCGAGCCACTGATCGACCGTGAAGCGTGCCGTGCCTACCGCGAGGGTGTGCAGCACCTGGGCGTCCGCCGCCACGCTCACCAGCCGGGCCATGGTGCCGAACCGGCTGCGTCGATCGCCGCCGCCGACCTCGTGACCGCGCTCGATGAGCACGACGCCGAACTGCGGGTCGTCGTCGTCGAGCAGGTGCCCGATCATCGTGAGGTACCTCGGCTCGAAGACGCGGAGCGGAAGAGGGGTGTAGGGAAAGAGCACCGACCCGAGCGGGAACATCGGTATTTCAGCCATGACCCCAGTCAACACCGCGCGACGTACAGTGAACAGATGCGCAGACCTCAGCCCATCCCCACTTCGCCCGGACAGGAATCCGTATGGGACTATCCGCGGCCACCGCGGGTAGAGCAGGTGCCCGAGCGCATCACCATCCGTCTCGGCGGCGATCTCATCGCCGATACGCGTGACGCCGTGCGGGTGCTCGAGACGAGTCATCCTCCCGTGTACTACCTGCCGATCGCCGACTTCATCGGGGGCGCTCTCTCGGATGCCTCTGGCTCATCGTTCTGCGAGTTCAAGGGCGCCGCGCGCTATCTCGATGTGCATGGCGGAGGCCTGGTGGCCGCCGGCGCGGCATGGAACTACCCGCATCCGTCGCCCGGTTTCGAGGTGCTGAGCACCCGGGTGGCCGTATACGCGGGGCCGATGGACGAGTGCACCGTCGGCGATGAGGTCGTTGTGCCACAGCCTGGCGGGTTCTACGGCGGCTGGGTGACGTCGTCAGTGGTCGGCCCGTTCAAGGGTGTGCCGGGCTCCATGGGCTGGTGACACCCGGGTTCATCCCACCTCGTCAGAACGCGCGCAGGTTGGCCTGCAGTCCGCCGTCGACATAGTCGCGTCGCAGGATGCCACGTCGCCGCAGCACCGGCACGAGCTCGTCGAGCGTGCGGTGCAGCGTGACGGGGTGGAAGTCGCCCCACAGCAGCACGCCGTCGTTGCCCCATTCGCCGAGTTCCTCGATCAGATCGGCGAACTCGTCTGCTGTACCGACGAAGCCCGATCGATCGGTGATGCGCCCAGCACGGGCGAGGGCGGTGAGGTGGGCGCGCAGCGGAGCGTCCGCCCCGCGGTCGCCGATCAGACGCTGGATGCTGCCGCGCGAGACGTGCTCGCCGAAGATCGACACGTCGAGCGGTCGGTCGAGGTCGAGCGAGGTGAGGTCGGTCTCGAGGTCACTGGACTGCTTTCGGGCGATCTGCACGAGTGCGGCGTCATCGGGATGCGCGGAAGCAGCCACGATGCGGTCGGCTTCTTCGGCGGACGACGTGATCATCGGTTGGATCGCGAACAGGATCTTGATGTCGGCGGCCAGGCGCCCTTCGGCTATGGCGGCGTCATGGATCTTCGCACGGTAGGCCCGTACCGATGCCTCGTCCAGCGGCGCGAGAGCGAGTTGCACATCGGAGTTGGCTCCGGCGAACCCGAGCCCGCGGCCCGAGCCGCCGGGGGAGACGATCGCCGGCTCCCCGTCGGTGAACGGCACGGCGTTCAGGGGGCCGTCGAACGCGAAGTGCTCTCCGCGATGCCGCACGGCGCGCAGCTTCGACCCGTCCGCGAACACATCGGTCTCCCGGTCGCCGACCAGCGCTCCGTCGCCCCAGCTGCGCCAGAGCGAGCGGATGCCGGCGAGCCACTCTTCGGCGCGATCGTACGCGGCGTCGTGTCCGAGCTGCGCCGCGGCCGAGAAGTGGCGGGCGCTCCCGGTGTCGGTGACGACGTTGAGCCCAAGGCGGTGCCCGCTGAGGTGCTGGAGCGTGGAGAACTGCCGCGCAGCCGTGTACGGGAGGTACGAGGCGGGGTTCACCGTCGGCACGACTCCGAGATGGCGAGTCGCGTGAAAGAGATAGGGAGCGAGGAGCAGCGGGTCGTGCTTGGGACCACCGAAGGCATGGCGTACTCGGAGGTCGATCGTGTCCGGAGAGCCGAGAGACGGCGCGTCCTCGATGATGACGAGGTCGAAGCCTGCCTGCTCGAGCGTCCGGGCTGCCTCCTGATAGATCTCGGGACGCGTCCAGTCGTAGTCCCAGTCCAGAGAGGGATAGCCCCACCCCTGGGGGCCGAAACCGCGGGCGAGGAACCAGCCGAAGTGCTGGGGCCTGGTCATGCGACAGCCTCTCGCGCCGGCTCGAGCACCCGGGCGAGATCCGCGATGAGGTCGGATACGTCCTCGATGCCGACCGACAGTCGAAGGGTTCCCGGTTGTACCCCGAGGATCTCGCGCTCTTCGGGCGTTCTGTGCGAGTGGCTCGTCGTCGCGGGATGCAGCACCAGCGAGCGGACGTCGCCGATGTGTGTCATATGCGTGAAGACCTCGACGCTCTCGACGAAGTCGCGTGCGGCGTCGATTCCTCCGCGGAGGGTGAAGGTGAAGATGGACCCGTACCCGCCGTGCAGATAGCGCTGCGCGAGCGCGTGATCGGGATGGGTCTCGAGGCCCACGTGATCGACGCTCTCGACGGCATCCTGCGCCGCCAACCAGCGGGCCACCGCGAGCGCGTTCCGCGACTGGCGCTCGACCCGGAGGCCGAGGGTCTCGGCGCCCTGTCCGATCAGGAACGCGTTGAGTGGAGAAGGGGAGGCACCGAAGCGGGGAGCCACTGATTCGCGGGCGTAGGCGATCCGAGCGTTGCCGCCATGGCGCGCGAAGACGCTCGGAGAGCCTCCTCGTCCGGGGAGCACCAGATGCGGAGCGTTGTGACCTGCCCTCTCTGCGTCGAAACGACCGTCATCGAGGATCACACCTCCGAGCACGGATCCGTGACCTGCGAGGAACTTCGACGCGGAGTGCACGACGATGGCGGCACCGTGCTCGATCGGACGCAGGAGGAAGGGGGTCGCGAGTGTGTTGTCGACGATGAGTGGTATCGCGAACTCATCCGCGACCGCGCTCACAGCGCCGATGTCGAGGATGTCGTTCCGGGCGTTGGCGATCGACTCCGCGAACAGTGCGCGAGTGGTCGGGCGGATCGCCTGGCGCCATGCATCGGGGTCGGCGATGTCGTCGATGAAGGTCGTCTCGATGCCCAGGCGTGCGAGGTTGTCGAGCAGGAGTCCGCGGGTGCCCTCATAGATGTGCGTCGAGGACACGATGTGGTCTCCGGCGCCGGCCACAGTCAGCAGTGCGGTGACGACCGCGGCCTGACCGCTCGCGACGAGCACCGCCTCCGCGGCGGATTCGAGGGAGGCGAGCTGGCGTTCGACGGCGCTCACCGTCGGGTTTCCCGTGCGGGTGTAGCCGAAGCCGGCGCCGGTGCCGAAGTGATCGGCGGCGTGATCGAAGTCGTCGAACTCGAAGCCGGCCGTCAGATAGATCGGGGTCGCCCTCGACGACGCAACGCCCTGATTCCGGGCGGCGTGCACCGCTCTGGTGGCGAAGCCGGTCGTGTCGTCGGTCATGCGGATGCCTCTCGAAGGTGCGGGTGACAGTAGCGTGTCATGCGGCGACTCCGGTCGCTGAAGCGGTGGTAATCTGACGTCATGCGGATCGTGCTCCTCCTTAGCGGCCGCGACGAGACCTCGTTCTGAGCCCCTCCTCGTCGCGGAGTCCATCGTGGGCCGAACCGCCAGCTTCAGGAGAGACGCAATGACCATCCCCGCAGCAGACACTGCTCCCGCACGTCCCAGGACCCTCGCTGAGAAGGTCTGGGACGACCACCTCGTCGTCAAGGGCGAGAACGGCGAGCCCGACCTCATCTACATCGACCTGCACCTGGTGCACGAGGTCACGAGCCCTCAGGCGTTCGACGGACTGCGGGCGGAGGGGCGTCCGCTGCGCCGCCTCGACCTGACGATCGCCACCGAGGACCACAACACGCCCACGTGGGACATCGACAAGCCGATCGCCGATCTCACCAGCCGCACCCAGATCGAGACGCTGCGACGCAACGCCGCCGAGTTCGGCGTGCGTCTGCACTCCTTGGGCGATGCCGAACAGGGCATCGTGCACGTCGTGGGTCCGCAGCTCGGGCTGACTATGCCGGGTATCACCGTGGTCTGCGGAGACTCCCACACGTCGACTCACGGTGCTTTCGGGGCCATGGCGTTCGGCATCGGCACGAGCGAGGTCGAGCACGTCATGGCGACCCAGACGCTTCCACTCAAGCCTTTCAAGACGATGGCGATCACCGTCGACGGCACTCTGCGACCCGGAGTCACCGCGAAGGACATCATCCTCGCCGTGATCGCGAAGATCACGACCGGTGGCGGCCAGGGCTACGTCCTGGAGTTCCGCGGCAGCGCGATCCGTGCGCTGTCGATGGAAGGCCGCATGACGATCTGCAACATGTCGATCGAGGCCGGCGCCCGCGCGGGCATGGTCGCTCCTGACGAGACGACCTTCGAGTACCTGAAGGGTCGCCCACACGCTCCCCAGGGGCAGGATTGGGACGACGCCGTCGCCTACTGGCGCACGCTGCCGACCGACGAAGGGGCGACGTTCGACGCCGAGGTCTTCATCGATGCCGACGAGCTCGAGCCGTTCGTGACCTGGGGCACCAACCCCGGTCAGGGCAGCTCGCTGTCGGCAGCGGTTCCCGACCCTGCTCAGATCGCCGACGCCAACGAGCGCGCCGCCGCAGAGCGCGCGCTCGAGTACATGGATCTGACCCCTGGCACGCCGCTCAAGGAGGTGCCGGTCGACGCCGTCTTCATGGGGTCATGCACGAACAGCCGCATCGAAGATCTCCGTGCTTTCGCATCGATCATCGAAGGCAGGAAGAAGGCCGACGGCGTCCGCGTCATGGTCGTGCCCGGTTCGGCCCGCGTCCGACTGGAGGCCGAGGCTGAAGGCCTCGACAAGATCATCAAGGATTTCGGCGCAGAGTGGCGTTTCGCCGGATGCTCGATGTGCCTCGGGATGAACCCCGATCAGCTCGCTCCGGGCGAGCGGTGCGCGTCGACGTCGAACCGCAACTTCGAGGGTCGGCAGGGCAAGGGCGGTCGCACGCACCTGGTGTCGCCGCTCGTCGCCGCGGCGACCGCGATCCGCGGCACGCTGTCGAGTCCCAGCGACCTGAACGAGATGGCGGAGGTCTGACCATGGAGAAGTTCATCACCCACACCGGTATCGCCGCTCCGCTGAAGCGCTCGAACGTCGACACCGACCAGATCATCCCGGCCGTCTTCCTCAAGCGGGTCACCAAGACCGGCTTCGAGGACGCCCTGTTCCACGGGTGGCGCCAGGACCCGGAATTCGTGCTCAACCAGCCCGTGTTCCAGGGTGCGTCGGTGCTCGTCGCCGGGCCGGATTTCGGCACCGGATCGAGCCGAGAGCACGCCGTCTGGGCGCTGCGCGACTTCGGGTTCGCCGTCGTCCTGAGCCCGCGCTTCGCCGACATCTTCCGAGGCAACTCGGGCAAGCAGGGACTCCTCGCCGCGACCATCTCCGAAGAGGATCTCGAGCGGATCTGGGCCGAGATCGACCGGAATCCCGGGGCATCCATCACCGTGGACCTCGAGGCGCGGGTGGCGTCGATCGGTGAGATCCAGGCTGACCTCGGGATCGACGATTACACTAGATGGCGGCTCCTCGAAGGGCTCGATGACATCGGGCTCACGCTGCGCAACGAAGACAAGATCGCGCAGTTCGAGGCCCGTCGCGAGTCGTGGCGGCCCCGGACCCTTCCCGTTCAGCAGTGAACGGCGGGGCGGGGGAGCCGAGGGCGACCCCGCCCCGAATTCCGTTGAATGAAGTGAGGCTCCGAATGACGACACCTGTGCGCGACGCTCTTCCGGACGGAGTCCCCCCACTCACCGGAGACGTCCTCGCCATTCGTGGAGGGCGCCCGCTGCGCGGCCGCGTCGACGTCAAGGGCGCGAAGAACCTCGCGACCAAGGCGATGGTCGCCTCGCTGCTCGGAGAGACCGTCAGCGTGCTGCGCGACGTCCCCGCCATCAGTGACGTCGCCGTGGTGCGCTCACTGCTCGAGGTGCACGGCGTCCGCGTGTCCGACGGTGATGAGCCGGGCGCTCTCGTCTTCGACCCGAGCGATGTCGAGTCGGCGCACTTCGAGGAGATCGACGCCCACGCGGGTGCCTCCCGCATCCCGATCCTGTTCTGCGGTCCCCTCCTGCACCGTCTCGGTCAGGCCTTCATCCCCGACCTCGGCGGATGCCGCATCGGCGATCGTCCCATCGACTTCCACCTCGACGCGCTCCGCAAGTTCGGTGCCATCGTCGAGAAGCTGCCGAGCGGCATCCGCCTCTCCACCGGCGGCACCCGTCTGCACGGAGCCAACATCCACCTGCCGTACCCGAGCGTCGGGGCGACCGAACAGGTCCTCCTGACCGCCGTTCGCGCCGAGGGCACGACCGAGCTCCGCAACGCCGCCATCGAGCCCGAGATCATGGATCTGATCGCCGTGCTGCAGAAGATGGGCGCGATCATCTCGTACGAGCCGAACCGCGTCATCCTCATCGAGGGCGTCGAGAATCTGCGCGGCTACGACCACCGGTCGATCTTCGACCGCAACGAGGCGGCCTCGTGGGCATCCGCGGCGCTGGCCACCGACGGCGAGATCTTCGTCGGCGGGGCCAAGCAGCAGGAGATGCTCACCTTCCTCAACGTCTTCCGCAAGGCGGGCGGCTGGTTCGACATCAAGGAAGACGGCATCCTCTTCCGTCGTGACGGCGAGCTCAAGCCCGTCGTCGTCGAGACCGACGTGCACCCCGGCTTCATGACCGACTGGCAGCAGCCGCTGGTCGTGGCGCTGACGCAGGCGAGCGGCCGCTCGGTCGTCCACGAGACGGTCTACGAGAACCGTCTCGGCTTCACCGATGCGCTCGTCAAGATGGGCGCCGACATCGTCGTGCATCCCCGCGGACTGCAGGCGGGTCCCCGTCGTGTTCCGCGCCGGGATCTCGAGCAGGCCGCGGTCATCACCGGCCCGACTCCGCTGCATGCTGCGGACATCGTCGTTCCCGACCTGCGCGGCGGATACAGCCACGTCATCGCGGCTCTGACCGCCGAGGGCGAGTCGAGGGTGTCCGGAGTGGACATCCTCAGCCGCGGCTACGAGAAGTTCCTCGCCAAGCTCGACGCCGTCGGCGCCGACTTCGACGTCATCCGGTGACCCGGATGGGTTCCCGATCACGCGAGACGACGCGGCCCAGTGTGTTCTGGCCGCTCGCGGCGATCGCCGTGCCGTTGATCTCGCTGCTCGCGAAGGTGCGCATCACCGGCGCCGAGAAGCTCCCTCGTGAGGGTGCCTATGTCCTGGCTCCCAATCACTATTCGGAGTTCGACCCGCTCATCGTGGCACTCGCGGTGTGGCGTATCGGACGGGCTCCCCGATTCATGGCCAAGGAGAGCCTGTTCAAGGTTCCTGTGCTCGGAGGGATTCTGCGTCGCACGGGGATGATCCCTGTCGCTCGTTCGTCGTCGGCGTCGGCCGCGAAGCAGACCCTGAAGCAGTCTGCCGAGCTGGTCGAGCACGGACGCGGGGTGATCGTGTATCCCGAGGGAACCCTGACGCGCGACCCGGACATGTGGCCGATGCGCGGCAAATCAGGTGCCGTGCGGCTGGCTCTGACCGACGGCATCCCGTTGATCCCGATGGCCCAGTGGGGCACCCAGGAGATCATGGGGCGGTACCAGAAGGGTCTGAGTCTGTGGCCGCTTCGCAAGCGCGTGGACGTGATCATCGGCGATCCGGTCGACGTCTCCGACCTGCACGGTCGTGCGGGCGAGACGGCGGCGCTGAACGAGGCCACGGACCGGCTGATGAACGCGATCACCGCCTTGCTCGAGCAGCTGCGCAACGAGACGGCGCCGGCCGAACGCTGGAACCCCGCCTCGCACGGACAGAAGGAGACGGGTCGCCTTGACTCCTAAGCGCAATACCCCCGCGGGCCCTCGGGTCGCCGTCATCGGCGCTGGCAGCTGGGGCACCACTTTCGGGAAGATCCTCGCCGACGGCGGAGCGCAGGTCACGATGTGGGCCCGGCGAGCCGAACTCGCACACGAGATCGACGAGGCCAAGCGCAACTCGCGCTATCTGCCCGGCATCAACCTGCCGCGCACGATGGCGGCGACGCATGAGCTGGCGATCGCACTGCGCGACGTCGACCAGGTCTACCTCTCGGTGCCGAGCCAGTCGCTGCGCGAGAATCTCAAGGCGCTGCGACCGCTGCTCTCCGACAACGACGCCAAGATCGTCAGCCTGATGAAGGGCGTCGAGCGCACGTCAGGGCTGCGGATGAGTCAGGTCATCGAGCAGGAGTTGCGGTGCGATCCCGATCGCATCGCCGTCGCTTCGGGGCCGAATCTCGCACTCGAGATAGCCCGCGAGCAGCCGACAGCCGCCGTGATCTCGTCACGCAGCCAGGAGACGGCCGACGAGGTCGCCCGTGCTGCGCGCAACAGCTATTTCCGTACCTTCGTCAACACCGATGTGATCGGCACGGAGTTCGGGGGAGTGCTGAAGAACCTCATCGCGGTGGCGATCGGCATCGTCGACGGCGTCGGATACGGCGAGAACACCAAGGCGTCGATCATCACGCGCGGGCTGGTCGAGATGACCGACTTCGCCGTCGCGAACGGGGCCCACCCGGAGACGCTCCAGGGGCTCGCGGGCCTGGGAGACCTCATCGCGACGTGCCAGTCTCCGCTGAGCCGCAACAACACGGCCGGGCGTCTGCTCGGTCAGGGATACAGCTTCCAGGACGTCGTCAAGCAGATGCAGCAGACAGCCGAGGGCCTCGCGTCCGTCGCGCCGGTGCTGCAGCTCGCCCGCGAGTCCGAGGTGCACATGCCCATCGTCGAGCAGGTGAAGATGGTGCTCGACGGCAAGATGAACCCGCGCGACATCGCACCCCACCTGACGACGGACGACGACACCCCGCAGGGTGAGAGGACCAACCATGGACAAGCAGACGGTGGTGGTGCTCTTCGGAGGACGCTCCAGCGAGCATTCGATCAGTTCCGCAACGGCGGGCGGAGTGCTGGGCGCGATTGATCGCGACCGCTATGCGGTGATCCCCGTCGGGATCACGCGCGAGGGGGCTTTCGTCCTCGAAGACGACGACCCGTCGAAGTTCCCACTGGATGCCGCGCATCTGCCCGAGGTAGCCGACAACGGCACCAGGGTGCTGTGGCCCGAGCCCGGGGGCGACCGGACGCTGCGCGTGGTAGGTCAGGATGGGGCTGTCGAGGGCTTCGGCGAGATCGACATCGTGCTCCCGATCCTGCACGGCACGCACGGCGAGGACGGGACGATCCAGGGGTACTTCGACACCCTCGAGGTGCCCTACGCGGGTGGTGGAGTTCTCGACTCGGCGCTGTGCATGGACAAGCACTTCATGAAGATCGCACTGCGCGCCGCCGGTATCTCGGTGGCACCCGGGATCACGGTCCGCTCGCGGGAGTGGGAGCGGGATGCCGCGTCGGTTCGCGCCTCCGCCGTCGATCTCGGGATGCCGCTGTTCGTCAAGCCTGCTCGCGCGGGCTCCAGTGTCGGCGTCTCCAAGGTCGAAGGGCCGGACGAGCTCGACGCCGCGCTGGCCATCGCCTTCGCAGAGGACGACAAGGTCCTCATCGAGAGCGGAGTGGTCGGTCGCGAGATCGAGGTCGCGGTTCTCGAGAGCGCCGACGGCGTGCGTGCATCGCTGCCCGGTGAGATCGTGCTGACGTCCCGCGGGTTCTACGACTTCGAGGGCAAGTATCTCGGTGGTGACGGCGTCGACGTGGTGTGCCCGGCGGAGCTCGAGGATTTCGAGATCGCGGCCATCCAGGATGCTGCCATCCGAGCGTTCGAGGCGGTCGACGGCCGCGGCCTCGCCCGTGTCGACATGTTCCTCACGACCGAGGGAGAGCTCGTCGTCAACGAGCTCAACACGATGCCCGGATTCACGCCGATCTCCATGTTCCCGAAGTGCTGGGTGGCGTCCGGACTCAGCTACGGCGACCTGATCTCCGAGCTGATCGAAGCGGGTCTGCGCCGCTGATCGGGGGGCGTCCGGTCAGCCTTCGGCGGATCCTGCATCAGGGGATTCCTCTGTGGGAACCCGGTCCGTGCACCGAGCCGTCGCCGGTTCGAGGCCGGACTGGATGCTCGTCGAGAGACTCTCGACCACCGTGCGGAAGTCGATCTCCTCGCCCCGGCGAATGATCACCTCGACGGCAGGATCGCGACCGTAGGTCACCAGACGCTGGCGTTCCTCTTCCTGATCGAGCACGAGCCAGTCGACGCTGCCGATAGTGGTGCAGACTTCGGTCGACGGTGCCGGCGGCTCGACGCCGCAGCGCAGCACGACCGTCGGGTCGCCCCAGGCGCCGGTTGCTTGGGCATCGGTCCATACGCGGTCCAGATCGCCGACGGCATCGGGGAGCAGCACGGATACCTCCGCGCATGCCGGATCGTTCGCATCGTCGGCCGGCTCCAGATGGATCGTGGTCGAGCATCCGGAGAGCGCCGCGACGAGGGTCAGAGACCCCGCGATGACGGCGAGACGACGAGAGCGGGGCATGTATCCAGGCTACCTTTGACTCCATGTCCTCCCGACCTCGCGACCACGATCCGACCCTCGGCGACCTTTCGGAGGGGGAGATCCTGCGGGCCATCCTGGCGAGGACTTCGCAGGCCAGTCACGCGATCATCGGGCCCGGTGACGACGCGGCCGTGATCGCGGCTCCTTCAGGATCGGTGGTCGCCACCACGGACACACTGGTGCACGGTCCTGACTTCCGACTCGCGTGGTCGTCGGGCTACGACCTCGGGTGGAAGGCTGCGGCGGTCAACCTCGCCGACGTCGCCGCCATGGGTGCGCGCCCGACCGCGCTGCTCGTCGCGCTGGCGGTTCCGCGCGACCTGAGGCTCTCTTTCGTCGAACAGCTCGCCGATGGCTTGCGCGAGGCGTGCGCGGCCCTGGCGCCCGGCTGCGCAGTGGTCGGAGGCGATCTCACCGTCTCGGAAGTACTCACCGTGGCAGTCACCGCTCTCGGCGATCTCGAGGATCGCGCGCCGGTGACGCGCTCGGGGGCGCGGGTCGGCGATGTGGTCGCGGTGGCGGGGGAACTCGGTCACGCCGCCCACGGACTCGCTGTGCTCTTCGCCAGGTTCCGCGATGGTGACACACCGATCGCTGTCGACCCGTCCGCACTCGGACGGGGTGAGAGGGCGGCGCTGGCGGCCCAGCTCCGCCCGTCGCCGCCGATCGGCCTCGGACCGTTCGCCGCCACAGCCGGAGCCACCGCGATGATGGACATCTCGGATGGTCTCGCGATCGACGCGCGGCGGATGGCGGCGGCCTCAGCCGTCACGATCGCTCTCGACAGCGCGGCCCTCGGGGACTCTCCGCAGCGTGCCCTGGCGGGCGGTGAGGACCACGCGCTGCTCGCCACGTTCAGTCCGGGGATGCTGCCGTCGGGCTTCCGCATCATCGGGGCTGTGACCGCTCAGGGCGAGCACGATCTGCTCGTCGACGACGCACCCGCCGACGTGAGCGGCTGGGATCCCTATCGCGACTGGGACTCGGCCTCGGGCTGAGGTGTCTCGGACGCGGGGGCAGGCTCGGCCCACCAGAGAGCGGTGTCTCCGTAGACCTTCTCGCGGATCAGTTCGAGGCCGGCTGCCCGGAGATCGGGGGGCGAGGATCTTCGCGCTCGCTCGATGATCACGAGGGCGTCGGGCGCGAGACACGCCGCGAGCGCGATGAGGTCCGCGGTCATCGCCTCGTCGTCGAGGTCGTAGGGCGGGTCCGAGAAGACGAGGTCGTACCGGCCGGAGGCTCGCTGCAGGAACGACCGGACCGTGCTCTGGTGCACCCGTGCACCGGATGCTCCCGCCTTCGCGACGGTGGCGGCATTGCGCCGGATGACTGCTGCGGCCTCTCGGCCGTGCTCGACGAGATCGGCGCTGGCCGCACCGCGGCTGAGCGTCTCCAATCCCAGCGCACCCGAGCCGGCGTACAGATCGAGCACTCGTGCTCCGGCGATCGCATCTGCCGACTCCAGCGCTCCGAAGAGCGACTCGCGTACGCGGTCGCTGGTGGGGCGGGTTCCTGCGTGCGGCACGTCGAGCCGCGCGCCGCGTGCCTTTCCGGCGATGATCCTCGTCACCCGTTCACGATACGACAGCCGCGGCGCACGTCGCGTCCGTGCGGGGTTCTCCGAAATATAACGAGAGCTCAGGATTGCCCTCGTTCGAGCGAACTGACATGATCATCGCACCCCCGATCCGGATCTCAACAATGCCCCGATCGAGGAGGAACGCCATGGCGTCACCGAGAAAGACCCCTGCCAAGCGCACGACGTCCCGCGCGTCTTCATCGAGCAGCCCCAAGAGCGCGACCAAGAGGGATTCGGTGCCTGCGCTCGATCTCACGACGGGGCCGTTGCCGACATCCGCGCCGACGCTGGATGCCGAGGAGCAGCTGCTCGAGATCGCGGCACCGGAGATCACGCACGCGCTGCGGAACATGTCGGAGATCCGCCACTTCTTCCGCACCAACCGCCGCCCGGTGTTCTTCGTCGGAGCATCCGCATTCAATCTGCTCGGTCTCGACCGCTGGGTGCGCGGATTCTCGTACATCGCCTACTACGACAGCTGGCAGGGAACCCACCCGAGGGTGTTCAGTCCGGTCGACAAGCCCTATGTCGACTTCCAGAGCGGTGAGGAGATCAACAACTGGCTGCTGAGCAATCATGAGGTCCGGGCGCACATCGCGCGACTGACACCGTACGGCGAGCGGCCCCAGATCGCGATGGTCTTCTTTGACGAGCAGACCGAGGCGATCTGCGAGGAGCTCGGCTTCGAGCTGATCCTCCCGCCGGCGCGGCTGAGGGAGCACCTCGATTCGAAGATGGTGACCACGAGGATCGCGGAGTCCGTCGGGGTCGCGAGCGTGCCGAACTTCATCACGACGGTCGACACCTGGGATGAGGTGGTCGCTCAGGCCGAGAAAGAGGGACTCGGCACAGACCTCGTGATCCAGACGGCCTACGGCGACTCCGGCAAAACCACATTCTTCGTCGGCGACGCGGCAGGCTTCGAGAAGATCGCAGATGACGTGTGCGGTGTCGAGATCAAGGTGATGAAGCGCATCAACAACCGCCCGATCGCGGTCGAGGCCGTGCTCACGAGGCACGGCACGATCGTCGGACCCTTCATGACCGAGATCACGGGGCACGCTGCGCTCACTCCGTATCGTGGAGGCTGGTCCGGCAACGAGATGTTCCCTGACGTGCTGGACGCGCAGGCCCGCCACAGTGCGACACAGTTGGTCCGACGGCTCGGCGATCGTCTCGGCGAAGAGGGCTATCGAGGCTTCTTCGAGGTCGATGTGCTTCTCGACACCGATACAGGGGAGGTCTACCTCGGCGAACTGAACCCTCGGATCTCGGGTGCATCCGCCATCACGAATGTGACTGCCGGCGCCTACGCCGACGTGCCGCTCTTCGTGTTTCACCTGCTCGAGTTCGCCGGGGTGGATTTCACGATCGACGTCGATGAGGTCAACGAGCGCTGGGAAGAGCTGGCGGCAGCGGACGTCTGGAGCCACATGGTCATAAAGCACACCGTGGACTCGGTGGAGCACATCGACATCGCTCCGCCTACCGGGCGGTACGTCTACGATCTGCAGGGGCGCCTCGTCTTCTCTCAGGGCGATCTCGACTGGCACCTTCTGCACAGCGAGTCGGAGGCGTTCTACCTGCGGATCTACGGTCCGGGGGACTATCGCTGGAAAGGCGCGGATCTCGGCGTCCTGGTCACGAAGGGGCGTCTGCAGACATCCGCAGGCGAACTCACCATCCGCGGGAAGCACCTGATCGACTCGGTGAGGGCGATGTACGCCGCGACGCCGTTGCCACCCGCCGCGGTCGTCGAGGTCGCCGAACTGGCCGGATCTCAGGGATGATCAGGGATGATCTGTGCGAGACTCGCCACGATGACTTCTGACGCCGTTCCCGAATTCGCCGCTGCGAGCGCCTCCCTTGCCGGCGTTGCACCGGTCGCCGTTCCACCGCCCCTCGAAGCGTGGCAGCGCGCTCCCTATCTCGAGTGGTCGATGCAGCACATAGCCGACTTCCTCCCCGTGCATCCGATCGCGCGCGGGTCTCGTGTCACGCCGATGCCCGCGGCGCCGGCCGACCTCGGCCCGGTGGCGGTCGAGCATCCATGGGAGTCTCGATCGGCATCATTCGACGAGGTGATGGCGATGAGCCACACCGACGGCTGGGTGGTGACGCGACACGGCGCCGTGATCGGCGAGCGGTACTTCAACACGATGGCGCCGACGACACCGCATCTGCTCATGTCGGTGAGCAAGTCGTTGACGACCACGACGGCAGGAATCCTGATCGGCGACGGCATCCTCGACCCTGATGGTGCGGTGACCGCGTACGTTCCAGCACTCGCAGGATCCGGATACGACGGCGCCACCGTGCGCCATCTGCTCGATATGCGCTCCGGCGTGCGATTCTCTGAGGACTATCTGGATCCGGACGCCGAGGTTCGGCTTCTCGAGCAGGCGATCGGCTGGGCGCCGCGTCGGAGCGTCGAGGTTCCGGGAACCCTTATCGAGCTGCTGGCGAGCCTCCGCATCGAGCACGATCACGGAGGCCGCTTCGAGTACAAGTCGTGCGAGACGGACGCTCTCGCCTTCGTGATCGAGGGCGCTACCGGTGCGCATGCGGCCGACGTGATGTCGCGCCGCCTGTGGCAGGAGATGGGCGCGGAGTTCGGAGCGTATGTCGGCATCGACTCGGTCGGTGCCGCGATGTTCGATGGTGGCGTGTGCGCTGCGCTCCGCGATCTCGCCCGCTTCGGATCGCTGTACCTGCGAGACGGCGCCGCCCTCGACGGCAGGCAGGTGCTCCCGCAAGCATGGATCACCGACACATATCAGGGTGGAGTCGACTCTCGAATCGCCTTCGCCAACGCGCCTGAGCCGACTCTGATGCCCGGTGGCATGTACCGTAACGGCTTCTGGTTCCCATACGAGGGTTCGGAGGTCATGCTCGCGCTGGGCATCCACGGACAGATGATCTACATCAACCGCGCCGCAGGCGTGGTGGCGGCCAAGCTGTCGAGTTGGCCGAGCCCACAGGACGGAGAGAAGCTCCTTTGGACGCTACGGGCGTTCGACGCGGTCTCGCGGGCGCTCGTGTGATCTGTGATGTCGGACGGCGCCGATAGGGTCGATTCATGTCGCTCACGCTGGATTCATCACTGGAAGAGGCGTTGGGCACGACTCCGGCGAAGTCTCTCGATCGGGCGTTCGGCATGAAGACGGTCGGCGATCTCGTCTCGCACTATCCACGGCGCTACGCCGACCCCGGCGAGCTGACGCCCATCCGCGAGCTTCCGCTCGGCGAGACAGTGACGATCGTCGCCGAGGTGCTGTCGTCGAGTGCCAGGGCCATGCGCAATCGACGGGGCGCGATGGTCGATGTCGTGATCGGCGATGGCATCGGCAAGATGTCGCTCACGTTCTTCGCGAAGAACCTCGGTGCGGCCAAGTGGCGGTCCGAGGATCTCGCAGTCGGTCGTCGAGGCGTCTTCTCGGGCAAGGTCGGCGAGTTCAACGGGATGACGCAGTTCGCACATCCGGAGTACGAGCTCTTCGACGACGAGGATGCAGCCAGGCGGCGCGCGGACGCCCGCGCAGCCGTGCTGATCCCGATCTACCCCGCGACGTCGACGCTGCAGACCTGGCAGATCGCGAAGTTCATCACCCGAGTGCTCGACGGTCTCGGTGACGTGCCCGAGCCTCTCGCTGCGGATGTCCGCACAAGGGAAGAGCTGCTGACCGCGAGGGAGGCGCTCGAGCAGATCCATCGACCGAAGACCCGCAATGACATCGATCCTGCAGTCCGCACGCTGCGGATGCATGAGGCGCTCACACTGCAGACCGCGCTCCTGCAGCAGCGCGACGCGGTGCGGTCGCTCTCGGCCACCGCGCGGGCAGCGAAGCCCGGAGGACTGCTCGAGCGGTTCGATGCCTCACTGCCCTACGACCTCACACCCGATCAGCAGACCGTCGGCGAGCAGGTCGCGAAAGACCTGGTCGGCTCCTGGCCGATGAACCGGCTCGTGCAGGGAGAGGTCGGCTCGGGCAAGACGCTCGTCGCCCTGCGCGCGATGCTCCAGGTCGCCGAGTCCGGTGGCCAGGCTGCACTCATCGCGCCGACCGAGGTCTTGGCCGGTCAGCATCTGCGGTCGATATCGAAGATGCTCGGACCCGAGCTGGCCCCGCTCGTGATGCCCACGCTGCTCACGGGGCAGATGCCGGCTGCGGCGCGACGCAAGGCTGCTCTTCGCGTGGCCTCAGGACAGGCGCTGATCGTCGTCGGCACCCATGCGCTGCTCGGCGAGAAGACGACCTTCGCAGATCTCGGGCTCGTGGTGGTCGACGAGCAGCATCGGTTCGGAGTCGAGCAGCGAGAGGCGCTCCGCGCGAAGGGCTCCAGCCCGCACGCGCTCGTCCTCACCGCTACGCCCATCCCTCGCACCGTCGCCATGACGGTCTTCGGAGACCTCGACACTTCGGTGATCCGCACGATGCCGAAGGGACGGGCGGGGATCGAGTCGTTCGTCGCCCCGCTCGCCGAGCATCCGGGATGGTTCAACCGCGTCTGGGAGCGCGCCGCCGAGGAGATCGCCCAGGGGCGTCAGGTGTTCGCAGTATGCGCCGCGATCGACACCACGAAGAAGACGGCCGAGGCGGGTGAGCCGGCCCTGCTCCCACCCGAGGGTGCGTCAGGCCCGCGCTGGGGCGTGGTGCAGCTCGACGAGGCGCTGGCGACGCACCCGAAACTCGGTGGTCTCCGCCGAGCGGTGCTGCACGGCCGCATGCCGTCAGACGAGAAAGACTCGGTCATGCAGGCCTTCGCGCGGGGTGAGGTCGATCTGCTGGTGGCGACGACCGTCATCGAGGTCGGCGTCGATGTGCCCAACGCCTCGACCATGATCGTCCTCGATGCCGACCGCTTCGGCGTCTCCCAGCTCCATCAGCTGAGGGGCCGCGTGGGCCGAGGTGGCGTGCCGGGCCTGTGCCTGCTCGTGACCGAGGCGGAAGCAGGTTCGGTGGCGCGCGAGCGCGTCGACGCGGTCGCAGCGACGCTCGACGGATTCGCCCTCGCCGAGGTCGATCTCGAGCTGCGAGGTGAAGGCGACGTGCTCGGCGCAGCACAGGCGGGGGTGCGGTCGTCGTTGAAGCTGTTGCGCGTGGTGAAGGACTCCGGCCTGATCGTCAGGGCGCGCGAACTCGCCGAGGTGATCCTGGCCGCTGATCCCGGTCTCGATGCCAACCCGGGGCTCAGATCCGCCATCGAGCGACGGGTGAGCGACGACGATCGCGCGGCCCTGGCGAAGAACTGACCCGAGTGCGGCGTGCTCTAGGCTGGGGGCATGAGCAGCCGGATCGCCGTCGTCCCGGGTTCCTTCGACCCGCCGACTCTGGGCCACCTCGACGTCATCCGTCGGGCCGCCAAGCTGTACGACGAGCTGCATGTGCTCGTCGTGCACAACCCTGGCAAGGAGGCGATGCTGCCGATCGCGGCGCGAATGTCGCTCATCGAGCAGTCCATCGCTGACGAGGGCATGGACGGCAATGTCATCGTCGGTTCCTGGAGCATGGGCCTGCTGGTCGACTACGCGCGTGATGTCGGCGCCGGAGTGCTGGTCAAGGGGATCCGCTCGCAGATCGACGTCGCCTACGAATCGCCGATGGCGATCGTCAACCGGCACCTCGCCGACATCGAGACGGTCTTCCTTCTGCCAGACCCGGCGCATGCTCTCGTGTCCAGCTCCCTCGTGCGACAGGTGGCGGGGCTCGGCGGCGATGTGTCGCCATTCGTTCCTCCCGCAGTCGCCGCATTCCTCGACACAGGGTCTCGCGGCATCTGACGTTGTGCTCGTGAGCGCCGCGCTCAGCCCGGAGCCAGCCTCTCGATGCGTATAGCCGGTACCATTGCTGGGTGCGTTCTCGAATGAGTGGTCCTTTCGTCCTCCCCGTCCGCGACATCGTCCGCAAGCCGGGAGAGATGCGCGAACACGAGTTCTCCGTGACCCTGAAGGATGCCTGGGGAGAGGGGATCGTGTCGTATGAGTCCGGGTCCGAACTCGATCTGGATGTCCGTCTGGAGTCGGTCCATGAGGGCATTCTGGTGTCGGGAATCGTGGATGCGGAGTACTCGGGTGTGTGCGGTCGGTGCCTCATCGACATCACTCGGCCCGTCGAAGTCGAGTTCCAGGAGCTTTTCGCGTATCCTGGTGAGGAAGAAACTGACTTCGAGGTTCAAGACGACCACGTGGATCTTGAAACTCTAGTCAGGGATGCGGCCGTATTGGCGCTTCCTTTTCAGCCGGTGTGTCAGCCGGATTGCCCCGGGCTCGACCCGGAGACGGGCGAGAGGCTGACAGCGAGCACCGACAAGGAGCAGGCAGCTCCCATCGATCCTCGGTGGAGCGCGCTCCAGAACATCACAGACCAAGACGGCGCGGAAGAATCTCGTGCCGCCGAGAAAGAAGAGAGCTAGTCATGGCTGGTAACCCCCCGAAGCGCAAGGTATCCCGTTCGAACACCCGCTCGCGCCGCGCGCAGTGGAAGGCGGCACCCATCGCTCTCGTCAAGACGATCGAGAACGGCAAGGCCGTCTACAGCCGCCCCCACCAGGCGAAGGTCGTCACCGACTCGCAGGGCACCGAGCTGTTCCTCGAGTACAAGGGCCGCAAGGTCGCCGACGTCTGAGTCGCGACTTCACTTCTGTGACTGAGGTCCCTGGGGGGACGAGACCACTCCCAGAGAAGCTCCGCGTCGACATCGACGCGGAGCTTCTGGAGTTGGCGCTCACCCATCGCTCCTACGCGTACGAGCATGGTGGCATCCCTCACAACGAACGTCTCGAGTTCCTCGGCGACTCCATTCTCGGCCAAGCGGTGACGGTGATGCTCTTCACGACCCACCCAGGGCTCGATGAGGGAGAACTCGCCAAGCGGCGAGCGAGTGTCGTCTCGACGGTCGCCCTCGCGGAGGTCGCGAGAGGCATCGATCTGGGCAGTCACCTGCTGCTCGGTCGAGGCGAAGAGCAGACGGGCGGACGCGACAAGGATTCGATCCTCGCCGACACGATGGAAGCCGTCATCGGCGCGACCTATCTGTCAGCTGGTCCTGAAGCGGCCACCGAACTCGTGCTCCGACTGACTGCACCGCTGCTTGCCGACCCCGAGCGCTATGGCGCTGCCATGGATCCGAAGACCAGTCTTCAGGAGCTGGCTGCGCGCGTCGGCGCCACGCCACCGCAGTATTCGGTGGAGGCCAGCGGTCCCGATCACGATCGTCGCTTCCTGGCGACCGTGAGCGTCGGCGATGTGGCGATGACCGGCAAGGGCAGCAGCAAGAAGACCGCGGAGATGGCGGCCGCGCTGAGCGCGTGGCGCTTCCTCAACGAGCGTGCCTGAGCTTCCCGAAGTCGAGGTGGTGCGAGCAGGTCTCGCTCCGGCCGCGGTCGGTTCGGTCATCACGGGGGTGAGCGTATTCGACGAGCGCGCTCTGACACGTCACGCCGCGGGTTCCTCCGACTTCGTCTCGCGTCTGGAAGGGCGCACATTCACCGCCGCCGAGCGACGAGGCAAGTTTCTCTGGCTTCCGCTCGACGCCGATGAGTCCGTATTGATCGCGCACCTCGGGATGAGCGGACAGATGCTGCTCCGCGCCCCGGATGCCGGCGCGGAACGCCACGAGCGCATTCGCATCGACATCGAGCATCCACAGCACGGAGAACTCGCCATCGTGTTCTCCGATCAGAGGACGTTCGGGTCTCTGGCGGTCGACCGTCTCGTTCCGGACGGCCCGACGATGATTCCCACCCAGGTCGTGCACATCGCGCGCGACCCCCTCGACCCTCTCTTCGACGATGGTGTCCTCATACGCGTGCTCAGCAGGCGGGGCAGCGCGATCAAGCGAGTGCTGCTCGACCAGCAGGTGATCAGCGGCGTGGGCAACATCTACGCCGATGAGGCGCTGTGGGCGGCGCGCATCCACCCCGAGACTCTCGCGAGCTCGCTCTCGGCATCCGCGATCGGCCGCCTCCTCGCCGAGATCCGGGTGGTGCTCGCCAAGGCGCTGGCCGAGGGCGGCACGAGCTTCGATGCACAGTACGTCAACGTGAACGGGCAGGCCGGGTACTTCGCGCATTCTCTCAACGCGTACGGTCGAGGCGGTCAGCCGTGCCCTCGGTGCGGCACGCTGATCCGCCGACGGGCCTTCATGAACCGATCGAGCCATTTCTGCCCGCGCTGCCAGCGCCGACGCTGAGACTCAGGCGATCTCGAATGATCGCGCGAGCAGTGGCCGGGTCGCACGCGTGCTCACCCACACGATGCCGATTCCCACCGCGACCACGCCACCGATCGTCAGCAGCGACTCGGGAGCGGTGATCAGGGCGATTCCGAGCAGTGGGAACACGAGCACTGCTGCGCAGGTGGCCGATCCGATCGCGGTGATGAGCAGCGGAGACATGGTCGCGAGGCGACGCGCGCTGTCGACGGTGTCGAATGGCACCCCGAGGTGGTGCAGGCTCCGGTGCAGCTCGCGCTGATCGAGCACGGAGGCGGCCTGATTCACGCCCACGGATGCTGCGACCATCAGGAATGAGGCGACCAGCGTGATGATGAGACCGGTCCGCATGTCCATGGCGAGTGCCGCATCCGCATCCGTCGTGCCGCCGCTGTTCATCACGTTCATCAGCGAGACGCCGGTGCCCGCGAACACGGCCATGAAGCTCGCCATCGCGATACCGCTCACCTGACGCCATGCGGCCTTGGGCGAGTCCAGCACCAGACGGGCGGCGAGCAGACGGTCGGCACGCTCGGCCTTGCGCAGCTGACGAGATGCGGCGACCTTGATGATCCACGGCCCGATCACATTGAGCACGGCGAGCGCCACCGCGAACAGGGCAGCCAGAACGGTGATCGTCACCGCGAGCCCCGCCACAGAGGGGAAGATCTTGACGAGGACGAACACCAGAGCGAGCACCGAGATGCCGATGAGCGCACGGAACCAGTGCACCGTCGAGGCTGTCGTCCGCAGACGCACCCCGAGCGGCGAGACGATCACGCGTCTGAGACCCAGCACGGCGCTTCCGGCCGCCACGAGAAGGACCCCTCCCGCGACCACCAGGATGCTGAGGGGAGACAGCCTCACGGCGTCGACGCCGAGCGCCGTGCCACGGAACGGGATGAGGCCGACCAGGGGAGTGGTCGCCATATGGACGACGACCCCGGTGAGGGCGCCTGCGGCCGCGACGAGCACGGATTCGATCACGGTGGCGACGCTGACGCCCATCGGCGTCACACCGAGAAGGCGCAGGGTGGAGAGTCGCTCGTCGCGGCGGCGGGCCGAGAGACGCGCAGCCGCCCCGCCGAGGCTCATCAGCGGCACGACGAGGAGGACGAGAGCGATCGCCGCCAGTGCCTGATAGACCGGAGCGTAGTCGTCGCTCCAGGTCCAGAAGGACTGCGCTCCGCCCACGACGGTCAGCACGAGCGCGGTGACGACTCCGAACGCGACTACGGGAAGCACCAGAACAGCGTTCTCTCCCTTCGCCGGTCGCAGAAGGAGGGCCATAACGCGGGCGTTCATGCGGACACCGCCGACGACACGATCCGTCCGTCGCGAACCGCCACGACGCGCGAGCATCTGGCGGCGACGTCGGCGTCGTGGGTGACGACGAGGAGTGTCCGCCCCTGACCGGTCGTCGACCAGAGCAGTGCGTTCATCACGTCCTGCGAGGTGTGCGAGTCGAGAGCCCCGGTCGGCTCGTCGGCGAACACGAGATCCGCGCCCGTGGCCTGGGCCCGTGCGATCGCGACGCGCTGCGCCTGACCGCCGGAGAGCTCGCCGATGCGTCGGTCCTCCATGCCGGCGAGCCCGAGCGCGGATAGCCAGGATGCCGCGTGGGCCGTGGCATCCGCTCTCTTCACACCGTTGATCATCGATGCGAGCGCCACGTTCTCGACGGCTGTGAGCTCAGGGATGAGAAGCCCCTGCTGGAAGACGAACCCGAACTTCTCCCTGCGTAGCCGGGAGCGAGCGGATTCACCGAGCCCCGCGACGTCGACAGGCTGCCCGGTCGAGGGCTGGAAGGTCACGGTGCCGGAGTCCGGCGTGACGATACCTGCGAGCACATGGAGGAGGGTGGTCTTGCCTGATCCGGAGGCACCCATGATCGCCACCGACTCGCCGCGGTGGATCGTGAGATCCACCCCGGCGAGTGCGTGAGTGGTGCCGTAGGACTTGGTCAGGGAGCGTGCTTCGAGGACGGAGTCGTTCATGCTTCCAGCCTCGCGACAGGGCCGGGAGCGCTGCATCGCCCGGGCGGATGATCCGGACGCTTCCGTGTACACCGTTCGGATGATCTCGGTCAGATCCGCTTCTGCCACGCTCCGGCGTAGGAGACCGCCACGAAGCCGATAGCCTCGTTGATGCTCAGCATCGGGCGGTTCTCTTCGGCGTTGAAGGTGGACACGGTCGGGGAGAGCGGCATGAGCTCTCGCCAGCGCAGGAGGTTCGCGCACTTGACGATGGTGCCCAGGCGATGCCCGCGATGCTCGCGAGACACCAGCGTGCCGAGCTGGTGCGTGCCCCCCGAGCGGTCCGCTCCGACGAGCAGCTCGTTGTATGCCACGATGTCCCCGCTCGGCACGTGCTGCACTGCGACGATCGACAGGGCCTGGCCGGCTCCGGTGAGCCGGCGTTCTCGGCGCACCACGCGCTCGGCGTCCCACTCCTCGGCGACGAAGTCCATCTCGCCGCTCGGCGCATCGGTCGACAGGCGAGCCAGGATCGCAGCATAGCCGTCTCGGAATTCGGGCGGCGTCGGCGCCATCCACTGGAGCACCCGGTAGTCGTCTCCCGCGGCGACCTGCGCAGATGCCAGGGCGCTGCTGAGCGGAGCCGGGTCCGACTGCAGATCGAGCTCGCTGTTGCGTTCGACCTGTTCGAAGCCGTACCCACGAGCTTCGAGCGCATCCGACAGCGGGATCGCCGGGACGCGACCCCACCCCGTCCTGGGGGAGATCATCCGCGCGGACTCGATCGGCCGGTGCAGCGTCCAGATCTGCACCAGAGCCCGACCGTGAGCGCGAGCCTCCGACTCGGCGAGCGTCAGGAGCGCATCCTCGACACCGATTCCCCAGTGCTTCTCGGGCACGAGGAGGTCAGCTTCTGCCGCCTTCGCATCCGCCTCCTGGGCATACGCGAGCGTGATTATGCCCACGATCTCGTCGCCGTTCCTGGCCACGAATCCGGTCTGCAGAGTGTCGGTGGGATCCTGCCACGACGCGAGCAACTGGGCGGCGTCGGGCGCGATGTCCGGCAGACCGACCAGCTCATCGCAGATCTGCCGGTTGAGCTGTCCGTAGGCGCGGAAGTCCGCGCCCTCCGCGGCGTCGAGAGCGGCCGGGATGATGAGAGGAGTGATCGTCAGCGTGGTGGTCGTCATGTCAGTTCCTTCTTCCAGGCGCCTTCATAGGCGATGGCCGTGAAGCCCATCTCTTCGTTGATCGAGAGCATCGGCCGGTTCTCCTCGGCGTTGTAGGTGATCACGTCGCGGGATTCGGGAGCGACGCCCGTCCACGACAGGAGGGCGTCGCACTTCACGAGCTGCCCCAATCGGTGGCCGCGATGCTCTGTGAGCACCAGAGTGTCGTGCTGATGTGTGGTCGCGCTCGGATCCGGTCCGATGCGGAGCTCGGTGAATGCAGTCAGCTCGCCGGTTCCGACGTGCTGCGCGACGGTGACCTGGATGATCTGACCCATCTCCTCCACTCGTTTCTCGGAAGCGATCAGGCGTTCTGCATCCCAGACCTCCTCGTCGGACTCGAGCTCTGCAGACGGCGCATCGGTCGACATGCGCGACTTGAGCCACGCATAGCCCTCGACGTGCTCACGGGGCGTCGGCAGCATCCACCGGATCACGCGATAGTCCTGAGACAACGCGCGTGCGTCTTCGCGGAGCTCCTCGGCGCGGCGAATCGTCTCGGTATTCATGTCGAGTCGACTCACCCGGTAGACCTGCTCGAGGCTGAATCCGTGGCGGACGAGGAATCGCGCGACGTGATCGTCGGGCACGCTGCCGAATCCGGTCCGGGCTTGGAGTCGCGGACCCTCACTCGCTGGCTGTTCCGTCCAGTTCTGGACGACCGTGCGGTCGTGCAGTCGGGCGAACGCTTCGACATGAGGCAGGATCGCGGTTCCGATTCCCCGACCCCAGACCCGAGGATGGAGCTCGATCGCGGCGATGGCCACACGCGAGCCTTCCTCGTGCGGGATGTCGATGACGGTGCGCCCGACCATCTCTCCTTCGACGCGCACCGTCCACACTGCGGTCGTGCGCTCCTTGCGGGAGCTCAGGATCGGCAGGAGCGCCTCCGGTGTGAGGTCCTGTTCAGTACGCCCGGTGAGTTCGCGATAGACGGCGTTGCGTACACGGGCGAGCTCGCGGAACTCGGCCGCGTCGGCTGCATCCGCCCGTGCAGGCAGCACGAGCGGATGCAGCGACGCATCTGCGGTGAGCGGAATGCTCATGGTCATCTCCAGGTCAGCGCAGCTGACGCTGCAGGTCGTACGTGAGCAGAGCGTACGTCTCGCCCGCAGTGCGCTTCCGCCGATCGAGATGCAGCGCATCCGCCTCGATGGCGCTCACGCGGCGCGGCGGGCGAGAACGCTGTGCCCGCTGGAGCAGCCAGAGGCCGATCCGGAGTGAGAGACGATCTGCCAGCGCCAGGCGCCGCAGTTCTTCGGGCGCGGGGATGTGAAGGACCTGCTGGTCCTCGATATCCGGAGGGTGGGGGATGCTGCGATACAGCGTGGTGTTCACGATGATTCCTTCGAGATGAGTGGTGGTGTCCAGAGAGTGGGAGAGCGCGACCGCAAGACGCCGAGAAGACGGCCGGCGGTGCACGACGGGGGCCGAGAGTCAGGCACGCCGGAAGGCGAGCGCCGAGATCGGCGGAGATCCGTGATCCGGGAGGGATCAGAGGGCGGGGCGCGGAGACACGCGAGCGAGAAGACCCGTAAGCGATCAGAGACCGGTGGGTGATTCGGGGCAGAGTTCTCGGGCTGCGGTTCTACGAGAGCGCGCTTCGACGGACGCCGGCGGTTACCGAGTGCGCAAGGCGCGGCGCGAATGGCGCGGCGAGGCCAGTGGCCTGAGCGTTGAGCTGAGTGATCATCGGTAACCTCCTTTCGTGTGGCGATCCGGAGGTTACGGTAGCGAAACGCGAGCGTGTCCGTCAAGCACCTCCGGCGTGGTTCGGCGTGTCGCGCGTGATTCCGGTTCACTCCGCTCCCGCGCGGGATGCCGGTTCTGAGCCGTCGTTCCGGTAGCGTATGGGCGTGAATCACCCGGGAAGTGCGGTACGCGCATGCATCTGAAGAGCCTGACCCTCAAGGGGTTCAAGTCCTTCGCGCAGCCGACCAGTTTCGTGTTCGAACCGGGCGTCACCTGCATCGTCGGACCCAACGGGTCGGGCAAGTCGAACGTCGTCGACGCCCTCGCCTGGGTCATGGGCGAACAGGGAGCGAAGACTCTGCGCGGCGGCAAGATGGAGGACGTCATCTTCGCCGGTACCTCGACGAGAGGGCCGCTCGGTCGCGCCGAGGTTCAGCTCACGATCGACAACAGCGACGGCGCTCTGCCGATCGATTTCACCGAGGTCACGATCAGCCGCACTCTGTTCCGCAACGGTGCCAGTGAGTACGCCATCAATGGCGAGAACTGCCGCCTGCTCGACCTGCAGGAACTGCTCAGCGACTCCGGACTCGGGCGCGAGATGCACGTCATCGTGGGTCAGGGGCGCCTGGACACCGTGCTCCAGGCATCGCCGGAGGATCGTCGCGGCTTCATCGAAGAGGCCGCCGGCATCCTCAAGCATCGGCGTCGTAAAGAGAAGACCCTCCGCAAGCTCGACGCCATGGAGACGAACCTCACCCGTCTCAGTGATCTCGCGGGCGAGATCCGCCGCCAGCTCAAACCTCTGGGCAGGCAGGCCGAGATCGCGCGCGAGGCGCAGACGATCGCCGCGGTCGTGCGTGATGCCAAGGCGCGCATCTTCGCGGACGACGTCGTGGCGCTGCGCACGGCGCTGGCCGATCACACGCGCACCGAGCACGAGCGGCACACCGAACGACTTGTGCTGTCGGATCAGGCGGAGGCGGTGCGGGGGAGCATCGCGCGCCTCGAGCAGGATCAGAACTCGGTCGCGGTGGATCGGGCGAGAGGCGTGGCGTTCGGTCTCGAGCAGGTGCAGGAGCGGATGCGCGGGTTGTACACACTCGCCAATCAGCGACTCGCGCTGCTCGGGTCGGAGGAGGACGATGCGGCCGTGACGACCGTCACGGTCACACAGAGCACGATCGACGAGGCGAAGGACGAGATCACCGAGATATCCGCCGGGCTCGGCGATGCTCAGGACGCGGCGACCGTGGCGAGCCGCGAGGTGGTGCACGCGCGGGCGGAGCTCGACACCCTCGACGTGGACATCGCCGAGCAGAGTGCGCTCGTGTCGGAGTACGACATGCGACTCAGCTCGTTGCGAGGAACGGCCGATGCGGCCGCGTCAGCTCTCGCCGCGGTGCGCGGTGCGGTGCTGCGCCAGGAGAACGCGCTCGAGGCGGCGAACGCGCGCCGCCGCGATGCGGCTGATGCTCTCGAGGCGATCGATGACGCGGAGGCGCCGGAGGGCACGGCGGCCGAGCACTCCGCCGCGTATGAGAGCGCGCAGCGTGCCGCCACAGCTGCCGAGGCCGAGCGGGAGACTCTCCGCGAGCGCCTGCACGCGGCAGAGCGCGAGGTCGACGCGCTCACAGCCAAGGCGGCCGCACTCGGAAGCGCACTCGCGATCTCGGGAGGCGCCGCCGAGATAGTGAAGGCGGGCGGCGCGGGCGTGCGCGGCCTCGTGGGCGACTCGGTGCAGGTCCGGAACGGCTTCGAGGCCGCGATCGCTGCCGTGCTGGGTCCGCTGGCCGAAGGGGTCCTCGTAGCGAGGACCTCCGATGCATTCGAGCTGGCACGCGGCGCATCGGACCAGCACCGCGGGGTGGTGGATTTCGTCGTCTCGGACGCCGCGCATCCGTCGATCGAGCTGCCCGCTCTCGAAGGGGTGACGCCGGCCGTCGACACAGTCACGGCTCCGGATGGCGTGCTCGGAATCCTGTCTCACGTCGTCATCGCCGCCAGCCTCGATGCGGCGCATGGTGCGAGAGCCGCGCTCGACGCCGCAGGCGACACGACCACCACGATCGTCACGACGGCCGGCGACGTGGTCACCGCGCAGACGCTTCGAACCGGATCCGGAGGTGAGCGCTCCCGTCTCGAGCTCGCCGCCGAACGTGATGCGGCGACCGAGCGCCTGGCCGAGGTGCAGGTCATCGTCGACTCGCTGCGTGAGGCTCGCGAAGACGCGAACGAGGCCGTGGAGACTTCTCGTCGCCAGGCGAAGGACGCGCTTCGAGCCTTGCGGGAGCACGATGCCGCGTTGGCCACACATGCGGAACAGGTGAACCGCATCACAGTCACCCACGAGTCGGCGGTCGCCGAGTGCGAACGGCTCGAGGCGGGACTCACGCAGGCTCAGAGCGCCGTGCACGACGCGGAGGTGAAGGCCGAAGCGGCGAAGGCCGAGTTGGACGCGGCGATCGCCGCCCCCCGGCCCGTGCTCGATGCCTCGGCGCGGGACAGTCTGCTCGAAGCGCTCGAGCTGGCCCGCGAGGGTGAAGTCCGGGCGCGGCTGGAGATCGAGACGCTGCGCGAGCGTGTGCGTGCTGCCCAGACACGCGTCGCTGGGCTCGAACGGCAGCGCGAGCAGGAGCGAGACGCCGCCGCCGAGGCTGCGCGCCGATCGGTCATCCGACGCACGCAGCGCGAAGCAGCATCGGGAGTGGTGCAGGAGCTTCCCCGGATCCTGGACTCGATCGATCGGTCGGTCACCGAGGCGCGCGTCGCACTCGCTGAGGCCGAGGCCACGCGATCGGCACAGAACCAGGAGCTCACCGCGCTTCGCGTGCAGGAGACATCTCTGCGGGAAAGGCTCGCCGGGCTCACCGAGAGCGTTCACGGCCTCGAGCTTCAGATCCACGAGAAGAAGCTGCACCTCAACAGTCTGCTCGAGCGCGTCGGGTCCGAGCTCGCCCTCGACGAAGATATTCTCATTGCGGAATATGGGCCGGATCAGCTCGTTCCCCGTGACCCCGGTGCCGCGACCGTCGAGTACGAGGTGCTCGACGACACGGCCATTCCGTTCGATCGGCGGATTCAGCAGCGACGCCTCGCCGAGGCCGAACGCAAGCTCGCTCAGCTCGGACGAGTCAATCCGCTAGCGCTCGAGGAGTTCGCGGCGCTCGAGCAGCGTCATGCCTTCCTCACCGAGCAGTTGGCAGACCTGACGCAGACGCGCCAGGACCTGCTGACGATCATCGCCGACCTCGACGAGCGGATGCAGACGATCTTCGCGAGCGCGTTCGAAGACACGAGGGTCGCGTTCGGCGAGGTCTTCCCCTTGCTGTTCCCCGGGGGATCCGGAAGCATCTCGCTCACTGACCCGGAGAACCTGCTCACGACGGGCATCGAGGTCTCGGTGCGTCCGGTGGGAAAGAAGATCGAGAGGCTGTCACTGCTCTCCGGAGGCGAACGCTCCCTCGCCGCAGTCGCTCTGCTGGTCGCGATCTTCAAAGCCCGACCGAGCCCGTTCTACATCCTCGATGAGGTCGAGGCGGCGCTCGACGACGCGAACCTCGGCCGCCTCCTCACCGTGTTCGAGCAGCTGCGCGAGAGCTCTCAGCTGCTCATCATCACGCATCAGAAGCGCACGATGGAGATCGCCGACGCGCTCTACGGGGTCTCGATGCGTCAGGACGGCGTGTCGGCGGTCGTCGGACAGCGCGTGGGCGATCGCGCGGCGGCCGGCTGACGGCGCTACCCGTAGGCTGGAGACATGGCGGAGAAGTCGTGGTCCCTCACTCGCGCGCTGCGCGGGATGTTCGTCAAGCCCACTATCGATGAGACGACTTGGGAGGACCTCGAGACGGCCCTGATCACGGCCGACTTCGGTCCGGACATCAGCGAGCGGGTGGTCGAGGAGCTTCGCGAGAAGGTCGAGCGGTACCGCACGACCGATCCGCAGGATCTCCAGCGGATGCTGCGAGAGACGCTCGAGGAGCACTTCGCGAAGTTCGACACGACCCTGAAGCTCACCGAGCGACCGGCGGTCGTGCTGGTCGTCGGCGTCAACGGCGTCGGCAAGACCACGACGATCGGCAAGTTCACCAAGTTCCTCCGCGGTTTCCAGCGCAGCGTTGTCGTCGGAGCAGCCGACACATTCCGTGCGGCAGCCGTCGATCAGCTCGCCACCTGGGCACAACGTGGGGGAGCGGCGATCGTCCGCCCCCAGCAAGAGGGTCAGGATCCGGCATCCGTCGCCTATCAGACCGTCGAGTTCGCCCAGCGCGAGGGCATCGAGATCGCGATCATCGACACCGCCGGCCGACTGCACACCAAGGGAGGGCTGATGGACGAGCTCTCGAAGATCCGCAGGGTGATCGAGAAGCAGGCTCCGATCAGCGAGGTCCTTCTCGTTCTCGACGCCACCACGGGTCAGAACGGCGTGATGCAGGCGGAGGCGTTCCTCGAGCACGCAGGTGTCACCGGACTCGTCCTGACCAAGCTCGACGGCTCGGCGAAGGGCGGCTTCGTCCTCGCTGTGCAGGAGCGCACCGGCATCCCCGTCAAGCTCCTCGGGCAGGGCGAGGGCATCGATGATCTCACCGGATTCACCCCCCATGTCTTCGTCCAGTCGCTCGTCGGCTGATCACGGGACTACCGCCGCGAGCACGAGGCTGGTTTCATAGCGTTATGGCGATCGAACATGACTACTTCGGACTCCTGTCCTCGGGGCCCGACGGCTCGATCTTCTGGTCTGAGACCGTCGAGCTCGGTGACCAGAGTGTCACCGTCGATCTGACGGCCCCAGACCAGGACGATGTCTCCGCCGACGCGCTCGACATCGCCGCTTCGCTCATCGCGGGGCTCGAGAACGTCGACGACGTCTCCCGGCGTGGGATGCTCGCGGAGGTCGACGATCGCACCAGCGAGGTCACCGAGTACATCCTGCAGCAGCAGGAGGCCTACGGGGACGAACTCGAGGATGTCCTCGTAGACGTCAGCGGTGACGCCGCGGTCGACATCATCCGCTCGCTGCGGCTCATGAGCATGACGATCCTCGCGGACGAGCATGGCGGGTCGGAGCCGTTCGCCGTGCTGGAGTACGCGCTCGACGCCACCACCACCGACGACGTCCTGCTCGTGAACCTCGGCTCGGACGGCAGCGTGCAGTCGGTGATGAGCGCCGACTGACGCTCACCTCGGCATCGCTCAGACGGCCTGGGCGAACCCGAGATCCGCGCTCTCGGCGATGTGTGACAGGTGCGACGGGATCTCGCGCCCCTTCGACGCCATGGACTGCGCCCACAGCCGACCCGCGCGGTAGGACGAGCGCACGAGAGGTCCGGCGAGCACTCCGAGGAAGCCGATCCGCTCCGCCTCCTCCTTGAACTCGACGAACTCCGCCGGCTTGACCCAGCGGGCCACGGGCAGGTGGCGAGGGGATGGGCGCAGGTACTGCGTGATGGTGATGATGTCGCATCCGGCGTCGTGCAGATCGTTCAGCGCCTGCACGACCTCTTCGGGCTCCTCGCCCATGCCCAGGATGAGGTTCGACTTGGTGATGAGGCCCGCATCTCGCGCCTGCGTGATCACATCCAGCGAGCGCTCGTAGCGGAAAGCCGGGCGGATGCGCTTGAAGATGCGCGGCACAGTCTCGACGTTGTGCGCGAAGACCTCGGGGCGGGCGTCGAAGATCTGACCGAGGAAGGCAGGATCGGCGTTGTGCTCGTTGGCGAGCAGCTCGACGCCGGTGTTCGGGTTGAGCTCATGGATCTTGCGCACGGTCTCGGCGTTCAGCCACGCTCCGGTGTCGGGCAGATCGTCACGTGCGACGCTGGTGACGGTCGCATAGCGGAGGTTCATCCGCACGACGCTCTCGGCGACGCGGCGCGGCTCGTCGGTGTCATAGGCGGCGGGCTTGCCCGTGTCGATCTGGCAGAAGTCGCACCGTCGAGTGCACTGCGATCCGCCGATGAGGAAGGTCGCCTCCCGGTCTTCCCAGCACTCGAAGATGTTGGGGCACCCGGCTTCCTGGCACACGGTGTGCAGATCTTCGCTCTTGACCAGCGAGTGGAGCGCCGTGTACTCGGGCCCCATCTTCGCCTTCGTCTTGATCCACTCCGGCTTGCGCTCGATGGGAGTCTCTGCGTTGCGGACCTCGAGGCGGAGGAGCTTGCGTCCTTCGGGTGCGGCGGTCATGCGAGTGCTCCTGTGTGCTCGGCTGGCGAATATTCGGCGAGGAAGGCGGCGGATACGGAGTCGACGATGTCGATGGGGGAGACATCGGCCCCGATGACCTCGCTCACGGTGGTGACACCTGCATCGGTGATCCCGCACGGGATGATGCCGCCGAATCCAGAGAGGCTGTTGTCGCAGTTGATCGCGAAGCCATGCATGGTCACGCCCTGCTGTACGCGCACGCCGATCGCCGCGACCTTGTCTTCTGACAGGGGGCGACGAACCCACACCCCGCTGCGCCCCTCCACCTGGTATCCGTCGACGCCGAGTGGCCGGAGCACGTCGATCAGGATGCGCTCGAGACGGCGCACGTGCGCGACGACGTCCATCGGCTCGGGCAGCCGGACGATCGGGTAGCCCACCAGCTGACCCGGTCCGTGCCAGGTGATCTTTCCGCCGCGGTCGACGTCGACCACCGGTGTGCCGTCCGTCGGGCGTTCCTGCGGCTCGGTGCGCTTGCCCGCGGTGTACACCGCCTCGTGCTCGAGCAGGATGAGTGTGTCGGGGCGAGTGCCGTCGACGACGTCGGCGTGGGTCCTGCGCTGCAGCTCCCACCCGACGGCATAGGGGACGAAGCTCGGCGCGAGTCCGGGGGTGAGGATGTCGAGCATGAGCGTCCCTCTCGATCAATTGATGGATTGCGTCTAAGAATACTCCCCCGAGACTGTCGAGGCGCGCAGGAGCGGCGCGCGGTAGCGTGTGAACATGAGCAGCACGAGCCGAGCGGGACGCCCCAAGGCGTCATCACGCGAGACCCTCGCCGAGGCTGCCTGCGAGCTCTTCCTCGAACGCGGATATGATGCGACGTCCGTCGCCGACATCACGCAGCGTGCCGGGGTGAGCCGATCGAGCTTCTTCAACTACTTCTCGTCGAAGAGCGACGTGCTCTGGTCGGGTCTCGACGAGCGCATCGGTCGTGCCATCGAGGACCTCGTCATCGTGCCTGAAGATCGCGACGGCACACACATGAGGCGCATTCTCTCGGAGCTCGTCGATGATTTCGCGCCTGACAGCCTCGCTCTCGCGATGACGAACTCATCGGCAATGGGTCTTGACGACGAGCTCGAGCAGGATGCGGCGCTGCGTCAAGCTCGCCTTGCGGCGGCGTTGGCCGATCTCGCGCACCGCTCGGGCGTCGCCGCGCTCACCTCGGATATCGTCGCGGCGACCTGGGCCGCCGCGGTGCTCGCCGCCGTCCGAGCGTGGGCGGAGAGCGGTGCCGGACGGGGTTCAGTGGGCGACCGATTCGCCGACGCGGTGCGCGCGATCGGCCGATTGCCGTGGGGCGACTCGGCTCGCGATTGAGTGACGCTGGGAGAAGCGATCCCACGGCAAGACCTGCTGCCGTGGGCTCTCGCTGATCACGCTCACGCTCGGTGGTGCCGCGGACGCGGAGAACAGCTCGGGATTCGCGTAAACTCGGTGTCACCATGGCTACCTTTGGCACGCTCTCCGATCGGCTCACCGAGACCTTCCGCAACCTCCGCACGAAGGGAAAGCTCACCGCGGCCGACGTCGACGGCACCGTGCGCGAGATCCGTCGCGCGCTGCTCGACGCCGACGTCGCGCTGGCAGTCGTCAAGGAGTTCACCGCGAAGGTGCGCGAGCGAGCCCTGGGGGATGAGGTCAGCAAGGCGCTGAACCCCGCGCAGCAGGTCGTGCAGATCGTCAACGAGGAGCTCGTGCAGATCCTCGGCGGCGAGCAGCGTCGTCTGCAGTTCGCCAAGACCGCTCCGACTGTCATCATGCTCGCAGGGCTCCAGGGCTCCGGTAAGACCACCTTCGCCGGCAAGCTCGCGAAGCAGCTCGAGAGCGAGGGGCACACGCCCCTTCTCGTCGCGGCCGACCTGCAGCGTCCGAACGCCGTCAATCAGCTCCAGGTCGTGGCCGAGCAGGCTGGCGCGACGGTCTACGCGCCCGAGCCCGGAAACGGCGTGGGTGACCCCGTCAAGGTGTCGCGCGACGGTGTGGAGCATGCCCGCCGCCACCAGCACGATGTCGTCATCATCGACACCGCAGGACGTCTCGGCGTCGACGCCGAGCTCATGAAGCAGGCGTCGGACATCCGCAAGGCGACAGACCCCGACGAGGTCCTTTTCGTCATCGACGCGATGATCGGTCAGGACGCGGTCAACACCGCGCGTGCGTTCCAGGAGGGTGTCGACTTCACTGGTGTCGTCCTCTCGAAGCTCGACGGTGACGCCCGCGGTGGCGCGGCGCTCTCGGTCGCCTCCGTCACCGGACGCCCCATCATCTTCGCGTCCACAGGCGAGCGACTCGAAGACCTCGAGCCCTTCCATCCCGATCGCATGGCCAGCCGCATCCTCGATCTCGGCGACATCCTCACTCTCATCGAGCAGGCCCAGCAGGCCTTCGATGAGGAAGAGGCCGTCAAGATGGCCGAGAAGCTGGCGACCGAGCAGTTCACCCTCGAAGACTTCCTCGACCAGCTTCAGCAGATGAAGAAGATGGGCTCGATGAAGAAGATGCTGGGGATGCTCCCCGGCATGGGGCAGATGAAGCAGCAGCTCGAGGACTTCGATGAGCGCGAGATCGATCGCACAGAGGCGATCATCCGCTCCATGACACCGGGTGAGCGACGCAACCCCAAGGTGCTCAACGGTTCGCGTCGTCTGCGCATCGCACGTGGTTCGGGAATGACCGTCACAGATGTCAACCAGCTCGTCCAGCGCTTCGATCAGGCCGCGAAGATGATGAAGACCGTCGCGCGTGGCGGCACCCCGAACATCCCCGGAATGGGTTCCATGCCCGGAATGGGCAAGCCGGGTGCGTCTTCGAAGCGCGGCAAGAAGGGCAAGTCCTCGGGCGGATCCCGCTCCGGCAACCCCGCCAAGCGTGCGGCTGAGAACGCGGGACTCACATCCGCCGCCACCCCGACCGGCTCGGGTTTCGGTCTCGGTGGTGCCAAGGCGCCGAGCGAAGCCGACCTCGCCGAGATCCAGAAGCTCTTCGGCAAAAGCTGACGGGCGCTCACTGCTCTGCTGTGACGAGTGACCGGTTCGGTCGCTCGGCGAGTCGGCGCGGTCTCGTGAGCGCCGCGGTCTGCCCTCCGACGAGCGCCACGAGCACCAGCGCGAGTCCGATCGCCTGCACGACCGTGAAGCGCTCTTCCGCGACGACGACGCCCAGGATCGTCGCGACGACGGGGGAGAGCAGCGCGAGCAGACCAGGCGCGATGACAGGCAGGCGCTGGATGCCGCTGAACCAGAGTGTGTATGCCAGCAGGCCCCCGACCGTGCCGAGCCAGAGGTAGCCGAGTGCCGCACCGCCGTCCAGTGCGGGTGGGAATCCCTCGAAGACCAGAGTGAGCGGCAGGAGGAAGAGCCCGCCGGCGGTGAGTTGCCAGCCCGCATAGGCGATCGGACCGACACCGGACGGGCGACCCCACCGCTTGGTCAGGATCATGCCGAGTGCTGTCGCGGTCACACCGCCGAGGGCGGCGAGGATCCCGATCGCGTCGAGTTCTGCTGCGGGTCCGAGGACCACGAGGGCCACGCCGCCGGCGCCGATCACAGCTGCCGCGGCGGTCACAGGGCGGATGCGATCTCTCAGCACGAGTGCTCCCATGCCGAGGATGATCACGGGCTGCACGCCCGCCACCGCTGCAGCGACCCCGCCGGGCAGCCTCTCGGCGGCGAGGAAGAGCAGAGGAAAGAACGCCCCGATGTTCAGGATGCCGAGAGTCAGTGACTTCAGCCACCAGACGCCGGACGGCAGCGTGCGCCCGGCGGCCAGAGCGATGAGGCCCGCGGGCAGGGAGCGCAGCAGGCCAGCGAGGAGGGGGTGTCCTGCGGGCAGCAGCTCCGTGGTCACGAGGTAGGTCGTGCCCCAGGAGATCGGCGCCATCGCCGTGAGGAGGAGGATCGTGATCCGGTTCATGTCTTCAGACTGCTCTCTCTACAAGAATGAGTCCAACGCATGGTTGTCACTGTATTCATGAGCAGTGATCATAGAAGCATGGAGCTGCAGCAGCTGAGATACGTCGTCGAGGTCGCTGCCTCGTCGAGTTTCACCCGAGCGGCCGAACGCTGTTTCGTGACGCAGTCGGCCCTCAGTCATCAGATAGCGGCCCTGGAGCGCGAACTCGGGCAGCGCCTGTTCGTGCGCTCGAGTCGCAGCGTCAGGATGACGGAGGCGGGGGAGGCATTCCTCGTCCATGCGACGACCGCGTTGGCCGCGGCCGAGCGGGCGCGCGAGGCCGCAGCAGCGGCCGCGGGTCGGGTCGTCGGCACACTTCGGCTCGGTGTGATCCCGACCGTCACCGCGGTCTCCGTTCCGCACGCGATCTCCCGATTCCGAGAAGCACACCCGGAGGCTCGGGTGCAGCTCACGATGGGCAACAGCGACGCTCTGGCCGTCGCTGTCCGGCGCGGCGAGATAGATGTCGCGTTGCTCGGCCTGCGCGCGGATGTCGTACCCAGCGGCGTCACCTCCCGAGAGCTTTCGCGCGCGGAGCTGGTTGCCGTCGTGCCTTCGACTCATCGACTCGCACGGCGCGCGGAACTCGCGCTGGAAGACCTTGCCGGCGAGGTGTTCGCGGACTTCCCCGCGGGCACGTCGGGGCGCGCGCAGAGTGATGCGGCATTCGCGGTCTCCGGCATCCCGCGCGACGTGTCGTTCGAGGCGGACTCGGCGGAGCTCATTCTCGGTCTCGTGTCTGCCGGGCTCGCGATCACGCTGTTGGCGCCGGGTATCGTCGCCGCGTCGTCGTCCGACACGGTGGCCGTGAAGATCGTCGGCGGACCGGTGCGCGTCGAGTACGTCGCCTGGGACGCGCGGGGGTCGAGGGCTGTCGCATCGGCCTTCCTCCGTGTCATCGGTTCGATGACCGGTCGGCCCGACGACGAAGCGGGCCCGGAGGAATCCTCCGGGCCCGCCTTCTCAGAATCCTGAGGTCACTTCACGTCTTCGTCGACCCAGTCCATCGACTTGCTGACGGCCTTGCGCCACAGACGCAACTGACGGTCACGCTCGCCGTCTTCCATCGACGGTTCCCAGCGACGGTCTTCCTGCCAGTTGGCGGAGAGGTCGTCGAGACCGTTCCAGAAGCCGACTGCAAGACCCGCGGCGTACGCGGCACCCAGTGCGGTGGTCTCGGCGACGACCGGGCGCACGACGGGCACGCCGAGGACGTCGGCCTGGAACTGCATGAGCGCATCGTTCGCGACCATGCCGCCATCGACCTTGAGCTCGGTGAGGTCGACACCCGCATCCGCGTTGACCGCGTCGAGAACGTCGCGGGTCTGGAACGCCACTGCCTCGAGCGCTGCGCGAGCGATGTGGTTCTTGTTCGCGTAGCGGGTGAGGCCGACGATCGCGCCGCGCGCATCCGGACGCCAGTACGGCGCGAACAGGCCCGAGAATGCGGGAACGATGTACACGCCGCCGTTGTCGTCGACCTGCTTTGCGAGCTCTTCGACCTCGGGAGCGGAGCTGATGATCCCGAGCTGATCCCGGAGCCACTGGATCAGGGAACCGGTGACGGCGATCGAGCCCTCGAGGGCGTAGTGGGTCGGTCCGTCGCCCAGCTTGTAGCCGACGGTGGTCAGCAGTCCGTTCTTCGAGTGAACGATCTCCTCGCCCGTGTTGAAGATGAGGAAGCAGCCCGTGCCATAGGTGTTCTTGCTCTCGCCGGTGTTGAACGCGGCCTGGCCGAAGGTCGCTGCCTGCTGGTCGCCCAGAATGCCGGCGATCGGCGTCTCGCGCAGCAGCGAGGAATCCTCTGCCGCACCATAGACCTCGGAGGAGGAGCGGATCTCCGGCATCATCGAGCGCGGAACGCCGAACGCCTCGAGGATGTCGTCGCGCCACTCGAGCGTCTCGAGGTCCATGAACATCGTGCGCGAGGCGTTCGTGACGTCGGTCACGTGCACACCGCCGTCGACGCCACCGGTGAGGTTCCACAGCACCCAGCTGTCCGTCGTCCCGAAGACGAGGTCGCCTGCCTCGGCCTTCTCGCGCGCACCCTCGACGTTCTCGAGGATCCAGGCGATCTTCGTGCCGGAGAAGTAGGTGGCGAGGGGGAGGCCCACGATGGGCTTGAACCGCTCGACGCCTCCGTCAGCCGCAAGGCGGTTGACGATCTCCTGAGTGCGGGTGTCCTGCCAGACGATGGCGTTGTAGACGGCTTTGCCGGTCGTCTTGTCCCAGACCACTGCGGTCTCGCGCTGGTTGGTGATTCCGACCGCGGCGATGTCGTGGCGCGTCAGGTCGGCACGGCTCAGTGCGAGGCCGATGACCTCCTGCACGTTGCGCCAGATCTCGGCGGGGTCATGCTCGACCCAGCCGGCCTTCGGGAGGATCTGCTCGTGCTCCTTCTGACCGGTCGCGACGATGCTGCCCTTCTTGTCGAAGATGATCGCGCGGCTGGAGGTGGTGCCCTGATCGATGGCGATGATGTAGTCGGCCATTGTGTTCTCCTTTGAAGTCAGGTTCGGGTTCAGGCGAGGTTGAGCAGAACGGGCGCGGCGAGGGCGGCGAGGACACCACCGAGCAGCGGACCGACGACCGGGACCCACGAGTACGACCAGTCGCTCGAGCCCTTGCCCTTGATGGGGAGGAGGGCGTGGGCGATGCGGGGTCCGAGGTCACGTGCAGGGTTGATCGCGTAGCCGGTGGGGCCACCGAGGGAGGCACCGATGGCGACCACGACGAGTGCGACAGGCAGGGCGCTGAGCGGTCCGAGGCCTCCCGGGACGCCGATGTCGGCGACGCCGTAGTCAGCGAACGCGAAGACCGCGAACACCAGGACGAAGGTGCCGATGACCTCTGTGACGAGGTTCCAGCCGTAGGAGCGGATCGCGGGGCCCGTCGAGAAGACGCCGAGCTTGTTGGCGGGGTCGGGCTCCTCGTCGAAGTGCTGCTTGTACGCGAGCCAGGTGAGGACCGCACCGACGATCGCACCGAGGAGTTCCGCGCCGGTCGCCACGGCGAACTGCGAGAAGTCGATCTTTCCTCCGACGAGGAGACCGATGCCGACGGCGGGGTTCAGGATCGCTCCCGAGTACGCGGAGGCGAGGACACCCACGAAGACCGCGAGACCCCATCCCCAGTTGACCATCAGGAAGCCGCCACCGAAGCCCTTGTTCTTGGCGAGAGCGACGTTGGCGACGACACCACAACCGAGGAGGATCAGCATTGCAGTGCCGACGAACTCCGAGAGGAAGTAGAGACCGAGATTCACTTCAGTCATGTCTTCATTGACCTTTCTTGAGTGCCAGAGCCCCATACGCCGGCACTTGTTGGGAGTTACGCCGCGTGGAGGGCGGCGTTCGGATCTCTCGTCAGCCGCGTGCGCGGGACGAGATCTGGAGTCCATGTCGTTCGTTCAGCATCGTACGCGTCTGATCGAGCTCGGCATCGTGACGTGCACGATCCCAGTGGAGCAGAGGAGCCAAGGCTGCGGCAAGCTCTTCGAGCACATCCGCGTCGGCGTGACCGGTGAACGCGATGCTGGTGCGTCGCATGACGACATCCTGCAGGCGCGCGACCATCTCGTTCTCGACCATCCAGGCGAGCTCTCGGGTGGAGAGGTCATCGCCGGCGAGGGGAGCGTCGTCCCCCTGCTCGATGAACTCCCAGACCTGTGCCGCCCGCGTGCCGTAGCGGGCGAGGAGGCGCTCTGCGCGGTCGCCGGCACCCGGGAGGTTCTCCTGGATCCAGATCCGACGAGCCTTCTCGGTGCGCGGGAAGTCTCGGCCTCCGCCGATGGCTCGGCCGACGGTCGACACCGTGCGAGTGCGACCGATCAGAGTCAGCACGACATCGGAGAGGGACTCACCGAGAGCGCGGAACGTCGTCCACTTGCCGCCGACGAGGCTCACGAGGGGCGCAGCGCCCTTCTCGTCCACCTCGATGCGGTAGTCGCGCGATACGAACCCGGGGGCCGTGTCCTCGTGGCGAGGAAGCGGCCGGATGCCCGAGAAGTTGAAGACGATCTGCTCGCGCGTCACGTCGATCGTCGGGAACACGTGATGGATCAGATCGAAGAAGTAGTCGATCTCCTCCTCCGTGCACACCGCAGCCTCTCGGGGATCCGCGTCGATGTCCGTCGTTCCAACGAGCACGCGACCCTTGAGGGGGTAGATCAGCACGATGCGTCCGTCGGAGTGCTCGAAGAAGATCTCGCGTCCGCGCGTCGCTTCGAGAAGCTCGGGGTGATCGAGGACGATGTGAGACCCCTTGGTCCCGCCCATGAAACGCGTGTCGTTGCCGAGAGCGTCGTTGGTGAGGTCCGTCCAGGGCCCTGACGCGTTCACGACCACGTCTGCGGTGACCGAGAACTCGGTGCCGCTCTCACGGTCGCGGAGGACGATCTTCTTGCCGTCTCGAGCGATCGCCTCGATGTAGTTCAGTGCGATGGCACCAGGATGAGCCGCGCGTCCGTCCTGCAGGACGTCGAGCGCCAGCCGCTCCGGGTCGTGCATGGAGGCGTCGTAGTAGGTGGCCGTGTACTTGATGTTCGGGTCGAGCGATGGCAGCTCGGCGAGAGAGCGCTTTCGACCGAGGAAGCGGTGGCGAGGGACCATCCCCCCGTCGCGCGAGAACGTGTCGTAGATCGTGAGCCCGACCTTGATGAGGAACGCTCCACGCTCCTGAGGCTTGCCGCTCTTGTGCGTGAGGAAGCGCAGGGGAGCGGAGAGGATGCCGGAGAAGGTCGAGTAGATCGGAATCGTGGTCTCGAGCGGCTTCACGTAGTGCGGCGCAATCTTGAGCAGGCCGTTCCGCTCCTCGACGGATTCACGGACGAGTCGGAACTCGCCGTTCTCGAGATAGCGGATGCCGCCGTGGATCATGTGGCTCGAGGCCGCGGAGGCACCGGAAGCGAAATCTCCTCGCTCTACGAGCAGGACATCGACGCCCTGAAGTGCGAGATCACGGAAAGCGGAGATCCCGTTGATCCCGGCTCCGATGACAAGGACGCTCGTGCGTCCGGACTCACGGACGGCGCGGACTTCGGCGCGTTCCGGTGATGAGTGTGTCGACTCGATCATCTTCGACCCTTCTCTGTACGTGCACCCAGCTTCGACCCATGTGGCCACTGCGCGCAAGCCTGCTGCACATATGTGCAAAGATCGAGCCGAGGAGGTCCTCATGACCCAGCCTGACGCGGGATCCCGTGACTCGAAGTTGATCGCCGCGCTCACCGCAGCGCAGCTCTACTACATGCAGGACAAGACGATGGAGGTGATCGCGCAGGAGCTGAAGACCTCGCGATCCTCTGTGTCACGTCTGCTCAGCTTCGCTCGAGAGAGCGGACTCGTCGACATCCGCATCAATTCTCCTCTGGAGCGATTGGGGATGCTCGAGCAGCGCATCAGAGACAGATACCGCCTGGTCGCGCACGTCGTACCCATTCCCGAGATCGTCAGCGAGGTCGAACGCCTCGAGCGTGTGGCGCTGACGGCGGGGCGACTGCTGTCGCAGTTCGTCGACTCCAACATGATCGTGGGTGTCGCATGGGGGTCGACGATCAGCGCTGTGAGCCGGGGTCTCACTCAGAAGGAGACCCACAACACGACTTTCGTGCAGCTGAACGGCGCGGGCAACACGCAGACGAGTGGCGTCGAGTACTCGAGCGACATCCTGCAGCGGTTCGGCAGCGCGTTCGGCGCTCAAGTGCAGCAGTTCCCTGTGCCGGCGTTCTTCGACGACCCCTCGACGCGCGAGGCCATGTGGCGCGAGCGGAGCACACGGCGAGTGCTCGACCTCCAGTCGAAGATGGACATAGCGGTGTTCAGCCTCGGCTCGCCGGCCGCGGAGGTGCCCAGCCGTGTGTACGTCGGGGGGTACCTCGGTCGCGACGACTACCGAAGCCTCCGCGAGGACCACGCGATCGGCGATGTGGCGACGGTGTTCTTCCGCGCAGACGGCTCGTGGAGGGACATCCGCGTGAACGCCCGCGCCACCGGCCCCGGCCTCGACCGGCTGCGACGCGTGCCGAGGCGCGTGTGCGTCGTCTCGGGAGTGCCGAAGCTCGCGAGCCTTCGCGCCGCGATCGCCGCCGAGCTCATCACGGATGTGGTTCTCGATGAGGGGCTGGCGCGGCGCCTCGTGGAGGACTGACCCTACGGCTCGTCGGTCGACGATTCGGGGCCCGAACGGAACTCCCGGATGAGGTGCTGCACGACAGCGCCGAGGTCGCCGCCCGTGGCGTTCGCGATCGTCAGCTGCCGTTCGTAGCTCGCGCCGTTCGTGAGTATCGTCTCGACGCTGCCGAACTCCCGTCCGCAGCCGAGTTCGACCGCGATGGGCGCGAGCTCCTCGAGCACCTCGGACAGGTGGTCCCGCACAGGGCGCTGGGCTCCCGCTGAGTCCACGATCACTCGGGCGTCGAGGCCGTAGCGAGCCGCGCGCCACTTGTTCTCGCGGTGATACCAGGCCGGCATCTGCGCGAGGGTGCGACCTTCGTCGAGCTGCCGGGAGAGGTGCTCGACCAAGACCTGCACGAGCGCGGCCACCGCTGCGAGCTCCGGCAGGGTCGAGAGACCATCGCATGCCCGTACTTCGATCGTTCCCCATCGCGGAGCCGGGCGGATGTCCCAGCGGACCTCGGTGGCATCTGCCATCACACCGGTGCGCACCATGTCGTCGAGGTACGCCTCATACTCGGCCCAGTCGCTCAGGGGCCAGGGGAGTCCGGCAGTGGGCAGCTGCTGGAAGACGAGGGCCCGGTTGGACGCGTACCCGGTGCGCTCCCCGGCCCAGAACGGACTCGAGGCGGCCAGCGCCTGCAGGTGGGGGAGATAGGCCGCGAGGGCATTGATGATGGGGATGACCTTGCGCTGGTCCTCGATGCCGATGTGCACATGGATTCCCCAGATCATCATGTTGCGCCCCCACCACTGGGTGCGCTCGATCAGGGTGTGGTATCGGGTCTTGTCGGTCACATCCTGCTGATACCACTGCGCGAAGGGATGACTTCCTGCGGAGAGCAGTTCGATTCCGGCCGGATCGGTCGCCGTGCGCACGGCCGAGATCGCGTTGGCGATGTCGTCGATCGCGTGTCCCACCGAATCACCGATTCCGCTGGTGACCTCGATCGTGTTGGTGAGCAGTTCACCGGTGACCGTATGGCGTTCGTCGGCGCTCTCATGCTCGAGCGCCGACAGCAGGTCGGGTGCGCGTCCGACGAGATCACCGCTCACCGGATCGGCGAGCATGATCTCCCATTCGAGGCCTACGGTGGACCGGGCCGATGAGGCGAAATCGAGCTTCACGAGCACAGTCTGACATGCGGTGTCGACGACACGGCAACCGCCGTGTCGTCCCGTTTCGCTCCTTGGCCCCGGATCTGGCAGAATAGAAGGTCGGACGACGTGCTCGACCCTCTATCCAGCGCTCGTCCTCCCTATTTGAGCTTCCGCCGGGTGTGCACCCCACTCTCCAGGCGATCGGTTCGTTACCTTCCACACAATTCAGGAGAATCGTGGCTGTCAAGATTCGTCTCAAGCGCCTGGGCAAGATCCGTGCGCCGTACTACCGCATCGTCGTCGCCGACTCGAAGACCAAGCGCGATGGTCGCGTGATCGAGGAGATCGGCAAGTACCACCCCACCGAGGAGCCCTCGTTCATCGAGATCGACTCCGACCGTGCACAGTACTGGCTCTCCGTCGGTGCGCAGCCGACCGAGCAGGTCGCAGCGCTCCTCAAGATCACGGGCGACTGGGGCAAGTTCAAGGGCGACAAGGACGCGAAGTCCACGCTCAAGGTCAAGGAGCCCAAGGTTCCGTTCGAGATCGACGCGTCCAAGAAGTCCGTCGTGAAGCCCAAGGTCGAGAAGAAGACCGAGGCTCCCGCCAAGGCCGACGCGGAGGCCGCTGAGGCTCCCGCCGCCGACGCCGAGTAATTCGTCGTGCTCGCCGCCGCGCTCGAACACATCGTCAAGGGGATCGTCGATCACCCCGAGGATGTCCGCATCAACGCTTCCACCTCGCCGCGAGGCGATCTCCTCGAGGTGCGCGTGCACCCCGATGACCGTGGACGCGTGATCGGGCGCGGCGGCCGCACCGCGAAGGCACTGCGTACGCTCATCTCCGCTCTTGCAGACGGGCGTCGTGTCCGTGTCGATGTCGCGGATGACTGACGTGGTGTCGACAGACCGCAACCAGGGCAAGAACCAGCTGCGTGTCGGGCGCCTTGTCAAGGCACACGGCCTCAAGGGCGCTCTCAAGCTGGAGCTCTACACCGACAACCCCGAGCGGCGTTTCACTCCGGGGGCCGAGTTCACGTTGCAGGTGCCTGAGGCATCTCCGTGGCACGGCAAGACTGTCGTCGTTCGCGAGTATCGGGTGATGAACGGCAACCCCGTCGTCTTCTTCAAGGACGTCGACGATCGCGAGGGCGCAGAGACCCTCGTCCGGGCGATCCTCTGGATCGATCAGGACAACGATGAGGTCGAGGACGACGCGTGGTTCGACCACCAGCTCGTCGGTCTCGACGTGGTCCGTGACGACGTCGTCATCGGGAAGGTCGCGCGGGTGGAGCATTTCCCCGCGCAGGACCTGCTGATCGTCCGATCGGGCGATCAAGACATCATGGTCCCGTTCGTCGCGGCTATCGTCCCGACCGTCGATGTCAGCGCCGGTCGCGTCATCGTGACGCCGCCCGCCGGGCTCTTCGAAGAGCTTCCCGAAGCTCCCGAGGCGACGGAGGCGGGGAAGTCCCCGGACTCCGACGCCATCGAGTGACCACGGGTACGGTCTGCCCGTGCGCATCGACGTCCTCTCGATATTCCCGTCGTACTTCGACGGCCTGACGCTCTCGCTGCTGGGTAAGGCGCAGAGCGCCGGCATTCTCGACCTGCGTGTCCGTGACCTCCGGGACTGGACCTCTGACCGTCACCGCACCGTGGACGACACCCCCTACGGGGGCGGAGCGGGGATGGTGATGAAACCGGAGCCCTGGGGGCTCGCGCTCGACGAGCTCGCGTCGGCTCCTTCCGCTGAGGGTCGGCCGCCTACCATCATCTTCCCTTCTCCCGCGGGCGAGGTCTTCACCCAGGCCACGGCTCGCGATCTCAGCACCCGAGATCACCTCGTCTTCGGATGCGGTCGCTACGAGGGCATCGACGAGCGGGTGTTCGAGTACGCCGCGACGCTCGGCGAAGTGCGACTCATCAGTCTCGGCGACTACGTGCTCAACGGCGGAGAAGTCGCGACCATGGCGATGATCGAGGCTATCGGTCGACTGATCCCCGGCGTCGTGGGCAATCCGGAGAGCCTGGTCGAGGAATCGCATGAAGACGGGCTTCTGGAGTACCCGTCATACACGAAGCCATCAGTGTGGCGAGAGCGGCCCGTGCCCGAGGTGCTGCTGAGCGGTAATCATGCCGTGATCGCCTCCTGGCGTCGCGATCAGCAGATCGAGCGGACGCGTCGCCGTCGCCGGGATCTGCTGCCGGACGACGAGGACTAGAGCATCCGCTCGGTTCCTCCGTCGATCTCGAACACGACGTCCTGCGGGTGCCTGAGCGACAATGCAGAGGCGGCGTCCAAGCCTCGGAGGTCCGCTCGCAGCAGACGGCCGAGCATCTCGTGACTGACGAGCAGAGGAACACCCGTGGAAGCCCAGCCGCATGATGACAGCGCCCGGCGGGCCCGTCCTCTCGCCTGGGCATAGCTCTCACCTCCGGGAAACGCCCAGCCGTACCGGTTCGCCGCCCTGTCTTCGCGCGCACCGGGGAATCGCTGATCGATCTCATCCCAGGTCAGGCCCGCCATCTCTCCGTGATCGAGCTCAGCGAGCTCCGCGACTTCGATGAGTTCTGCGCCGATCCGATCGGCGATGATCACCGCAGTCTGTCGTGCACGGCCCAGCGGGCTGGAGCATACGGTTCTGATGCCGCGGCCGACGACCCGCTCCGCGATACTCTGCGCCTGTCTGATGCCGTCCGCGGTCAGGGGCGAGTCGAGCTGTCCTTGCAGCCGGTGCTCGAGATTCCATCGGGTCTGCCCGTGCCGAACCAGGAACAGATGATCTGGCACGTGGCGATCCTCCGGAATCATGCACTCAGGATGGCACAGCCTCGCCGTCCCGGGACGGTCGACATCGCGGCCGCCTGATAGCGTCGCAGCATGGTCGACGATGTGCTGGCGAAATCGTTCACTCTCACCGGAGCGGACTACGACCGCTACCGTCCGGGCTTCCCGGCGGCTGCCGCAGACATGGTGATGTCTCCCACCATGCTCACGGCGCTCGATCTCGGTGCAGGCACGGGGAAGTTCACGGAACTGCTCGTGGGGCGAGCGCAGCGCGTCATCGCGGTCGAGCCTTCGGAGCCGATGCTCGAGATACTGCGGTCGAAGCTCCCGGAGGTCGAGGCGCACCTCGGCAGCGCCGAGCGGATACCGGTGGAGTCGGAGGTCGCTGATGTCGTGACGGTGGCGCAGGCCTTCCACTGGTTCGACCAGGAGGCCGCGTGCGCGGAGATCGCTCGAGTGCTCACACCCGGTGGAACGCTCGGTCTCGTCTGGAACCGTTTCGATCCGTCGTGCGGGTGGGATCGAGCGGCACACCGGATCGCGCACCCCTCGCTCGCGGATGCAGACGTCGTCACGAACGCCGCGGCAGACGAGCTTCCCGGCTTCGACTTCGTGCGCCGCGAGCGGATCCAGTCGACGGAGCGGATTCGACGCGACGCATACCTCGGTCGCTGGTCGACCGTGAGCACGTTCCTCGTCGCGGACGAGGTCTCGCGCACCGAGATGTTCGCCGCCATCGAAGCGGTGCTGGATTCGGATCCCGAGACCCGCGACCGTGACGAGTACGACCTGCCGATCGTCACGGATGTGTTCATCTACCGCCGCGCATGAAGACCACCAGCCGGGCGGCGAGGGTCAGCGGACGCCGAGGAACGACCTGTCGGTGAGGATGACGGGGCCATCCGCCGTCACTGCGACGGTGTGCTCTGAATGAGCGCCTCTGGATCCGTCGACGCTCCGAAGGGTCCAGCCGTCAGGATCGGTCACGAGTTCGTCTGTCGTCTCGAGCAGCCACGGCTCGAGGGCGAACACGAGACCCTCGCGCAGAGGGAATCCGCGCCCGGCCCTACCGTCGTTGGGAACGTGCGGGTCACCGTGCATGATGCGCCCTACGCCGTGTCCGCCGAAATCGGTGTTGATCGAGTATCCCTCACCGTGTGACACCGCAGCGATGGCGGCCGAGATGTCGCCGATTCGGTTGCCGACGACCGCTGCATCGATCGCCGCCTCGAGTGCGCGCTCGGTCGTGTCGATGATGCGCAGGTCCTCCTCGCGTGGGGTGCCCACGATGAACGAGAGAGCCGAGTCCGCGACCCAGCCGTCCACAGACACCGCGAAGTCGAGGGAGACCAGGTCGCCGTCGCGGAGCGTGTAGTCATGGGGGAGCCCGTGCAGCACCGCGTCGTTGATCGACGTGCAGATCACCTTGCCGAACGGGCTGGCACCGAAGGACGGGTGGTAGTCGATATAGCACGATTCCGCTCCGGCCTTGCGGATCAGGTCGTGCGCTCGACCATCGATCGACAGCAGATTCGTGCCGACCTTCGTCTCGTCGCGCAGGGTTGCCAGGGTCTCAGCTACGAAGCGACCGGCGGCGCGCATCTCGTCGATCTCGGCGGGGGTGCGCAGTTCGATCATCGGGTGTCCTCTCGTCCACTCCATTCTCCCCGATCTGCGGGATGCTGGCGTCCGCGTCGAGACCGCGCGCTCACAGCGAACACCGGGACGATGCCGAGCGCCTCGTCGTACGATTTGAGACATGTGGTTGCGTCAGGCGTTCTTCCGGTGGCTGATTCCGGCCGCGTTCCTGCTGCCGCTCTGGCTGCTCGTGGGGTGGGGCATCTTCCAGGGCGGGTGGGCGATCCTGTGGGTGCTGTTCATCGCCGTGCCCTCGGTCTTCATCGGTCAGCTGCTCCTCACGCTCCTGACCCGCTCCCGTCCGTCGGTGCGTGTCGAGCGGGCGGTCTCCTGGTGGGACGTCGCCGGCTTCACGCTCTGGCACGGGTTGACGATCGCCGTCGGATGCTTCATCGACGGCGCATTCGGCTGGCTGCTCGCGGCGGCGGTGGTGGTCGGAATCGGCCTGTTCTGGCTGCAGCTCTGGCAGCTGTGGAACGAGGCGAAGGGCAGTGGAGCGCGGATCCGCGAGACCATCGCATGGTCGTCCGTGCCCGGCGTCGACGAGCCGGCTCCAGAGACCCGCGCGCACGAGGTCATCATCGTTCGCGAGCAGGACTCTCGGGAGTGACGACGCGGCGCACGGCGTTTTGGCCGTGCGTAGCATCCATGGCAGAATGAATGTTTGTGCCGTGACCGGCTCTGCCTCAGGGGAGCCCACGGACGCTTCGGCTCCGTTCAGCACACACCTCTTCTTGTTCCTACTTACATCATGCAACCGACCTGAGGCGAGTGCAGAGAGAGACGATCATGCAGATCCTCGACGCCGTCGACGCAGCATCGCTGCGCACAGACGTTCCCGTCTTCAACCCCGGTGACACGGTCAACGTGCACGTGAACATCACCGAGGGCACCCGCTCGCGCATCCAGGTCTTCAAGGGCGTCGTCATCGGCCGCCAGGGCGACGGTGTGCGCGAGACCTTCACCGTTCGCAAGATCAGCTTCCAGGTGGGCGTCGAGCGTACGTTCCCGGTGCACTCCCCGGTGATCGACCACATCGAGGTCGTCACCCGCGGCGACGTGCGTCGCGCGAAGCTCTACTACCTCCGCCAGCTGCGGGGCAAGAAGGCGAAGATCAAGGAGAAGCGCGACAACTGACGCGCAGGTTCTCCACAGCACCCCGGGACACGATGTCCCGGGGTGCTGTGTTCTCCCCGGGGTGTGCGACCCTTGATGATGCCGCCTCCGTGCGGTGCGAGACTGTGAAGGAACCCTCATGACGACTGACCCCGCCGCCGCGTCCACTCCACCGACGAAGCGGCGTCGCGGTTTCCTCGTCTTCTTGCGAGACGTCCTCGTGATCGTCGTGATCGCCGCGCTCGTCTCCTTCGTCGTCAAGACCTTCGTCGTCCGCTCCTTCTACATTCCGTCGGCCTCCATGGAACGCACCCTGATGGTCAACGATCGCATCCTCGTCGATGAGCTGACGCCCCGGTGGAACGACTACGAACGCGGCGATGTGGTCGTCTTCAAAGATCCGGGCGGGTGGCTCGACGGACAGCCGCAGACTCCGGCTCAGCCTCCCCTCATCGAAGCCGTCGACTGGATGCTCAACGTCATCGGCATCTCGGCTACGGACTCTCAGGATCACCTCGTCAAGCGGGTGATCGGGCTGCCGGGCGACCACGTCGTCTGCTGCAATGCGCTCGGTCAGATCACGGTCAACGGCGCACCCATCGACGAGCTCGGCTATCTGAACCTGCCGGATGGTGACACCGCTGCTTCGAACGAACCCTTCGACGTGGTCGTGCCGGAGGGATCCCTCTGGCTGTTGGGAGACAATCGCGATCGTTCGCGCGACTCCCGGGCGCACCAGGATCTTCCGAGCGGTGGCTTCGTGCCGATCGAGAACGTCGTCGGCAAGGCGTTCTTCACCACTTGGCCGTTCGACCGTTTGGGCACGATCGACGGCCACCACGACAGTTTCAACGGCGTCCCGGATCCCGAATGACCGTCGTCGCTCCGAAGCTCACTCTGGAGCGCAGGCTGCTGAGCGAGTGCGATCTCATCATCTCTCTCGATGAGGTCGGACGCGGCGCGCTTGCCGGACCGGTGGCGGTCGGAGCTGCAGTGATGGATGCCGCCGGCGTGCGCCGCCGCGTCCCGGAAGGACTTCGGGATTCGAAGCTCGTCACCGAGCGACGTCGACCCGATGTCGCTGCGAGGGCCGCGGCATGGGTGCAGGCGTCGGGCGTCGGCTGGGCGAGTGCGGCCGAGGTCGACGCGGTGGGCATCATGCGTGCGCTCGGGCTCGCGGCGTCGCGCGCTGTGCAGAGCGTGGTGGACTCGGGAGTGGACCTCGAGGGAGCTCTCGTGCTGCTCGACGGCAATCACGACTACGTCTCGCCCGTGCATCCGGTTCCCCTGCGAGTCCGGCCCGTCGTCAAGGGCGACCGCGACTGCGCGTCGGTCTCGGCGGCATCGGTGATCGCGAAGGTGGCACGCGACACGTACATAGCTGAGCTTCACGAGGGTCACCCCGCGTACCAATGGGACAGGAACAAAGGGTACGCGAGCCTCGAGCATCGTGATGCGATCAGGAGCCTCGGGCTCTCCCCGCACCACCGATCATCCTGGGCGATCGCAGATGTCCCGACGCTGTTCTGATATGTGGTCCGTAGGAGTTTCGGGGCATCAGTGTAAAATACTGCCCGGAGTGACGTCACATGGTAGAAAGGCCCTGTCTCGACGCAATGGTGCGTTGACGAAAGTGGGGGACCACATGAGCAGAAGAGGTCTGATCGGGACGATCGCTGCGCTAGCTTTGCTCGTCGGAGCTGGCGGCCTTCAGCCTTCAGCCTCGTAAACAATGCTCTGAACAAGACACGAGTCAACTTGGTGCTCGATTCCGCCGGGAACACAATCCCGTGACCGCATGGAGAGGTGACCGTGGACAAAGAAGTCCGTTTTCGTAAGACGTGGGCAGTCGGGTCCCTTCTCCTCGTGCTCTGGCTGACCGCGTGCACGGGGGGCACTTCCAGCCCGACCGACACCGATCCTCCAGCGGCAACTCCCGCACAGTCGCCCGTGGCATCGATTGCGACCGCGGACGTGCCTTTGGGTATGTGGAAAGCGCAGGGCGACAGCCACGTGTACCTGATGCTCGAGGAGGACGGCACATCGACAGGGTACGACGGATGCAACACCGTCGGGGGCACCTGGATGGGAGAGCAGGACGGCGTGACGATCACTCTCGGCAACGTGACCGAGGTGCTGTGTCCCCATGACGACACCTGGCTCCTCGATGCTCGAGCGGTCACGCGTGACGGGGACGAACTCATCGTTCTCGACGAATCGGGTACGACGATCGGACGCCTCCGCGGCGAGGAGTAGAGCCGCCGCGATCCCTTGAGGTGCGCGCGGTCCTGAGGCGCGCGCGTGCGCGGGCCGCGCCGGGGCCTCGTAGGATGGACACATCATGGATGAGGAAGCCTTCGACGACTACGACCGCGAGCTCGAGCTCGCGCTGTTCCGCGAATATCGCGACGTCGTCGCACAGTTCCAGTATGTGGTCGAGACCGAGCGGCGGTTCTACCTTGCCAATGAGGTGAACGTCGTGCGGCGCGACACCGAGCACGACTTCTACTTCGAGATCTCGATGAGTGACGTCTGGGTGTGGGACATCTACCGCGCCGACCGCTTCGTGAAGGCCGTGCGGGTGCTGACGTTCAAGGACGTCAACGTCGAAGAGCTGCAGCGCCGCGAGTTCGAACTGCCCCAGGAGCTGTCGCTCGACGGAGAGTGACCTCTTCTGCACGGTTCGGGTTCCTGACGACCTGTCCAGAAGGGCCGGAGGAACGACCCTTGCGGTGCTCTGCTCGGCAGGGTCGATCGACAGGCTGTCCCCATGGCAGCGAAAGACGAGCTCGGTAGATCGGGTGAAGAACAGGCGGTTCGGTACCTGACCGGTATCGGGTATGTAGTGCTCGACCGCAACTGGCGATGTACGCAGGGAGAGATCGACATCGTCGCCTGCCGCGGTCGCCATCTGGCGGTCGTAGAGGTCAAGACACGACGGACGATCGCGCACGGGCACCCCTTCGAAGCGGTGGACCCACGCAAGATCCGCCGGCTGTGGCAGCTGGCACAGGCGTGGGTCGCCGATCATCCTGACCTGGCCCGTGGGCTCATGATTCGGATCGAGGCGATCGGGATCATCGGCGCGGATCCGGAGCACAGCACTCTCGAACACCTCGTGGACGTATCGTGAAGACGGCGCGCACCTGGGCGGTCGCGCTGACCGGGGTCGATGGGCACATGGTCGAGGTCGAAGCGGACATCTCCAACCAGACACCCGACTTCAAGATCATCGGGCTGCCGGACAAGTCACTCGGCGAAGCGGTTCAGCGGGTGCACAACGCGTGCAAGAACACCGCGCTCGATCTTCCGCGTCGTCGGCTTACGGTGAACCTCTCACCCGCGAGCCTCCCCAAGCAGGGAGCGGGCTTCGACCTCGGCATCGCTGTCGCTGCGCTGGCGGCCGGCGGAGCACTGTCGAGCCGGTCCATCGCTCGCGTGGTGCATCTCGGGGAGCTCGGGCTCGACGGTCGGCTCCGGCCCGTTCCCGGAGTGCTGCCGTCCGTGTTCGCTGCCGCACGCGCGGGGTTCGACACCGTGATCGTGCCCTGGGGCAATGAGGCGGAGGCGAGGCTCGTGCCAGGAATCGAGGTGCGCCCCGCAGCGAGCCTCTCGCAGGTGGCGGTGTGGCACGGCGCAGAGGTCGACGTGCTCGATGCAGATCCGGTCGCGGCTGCAGCGGTCGCTCGCGAGCGTGCCGAGGAGTTGGACCTCGCCGACGTCGTGGGGCAGGAGGGCGCAGTGCGTGCGCTGATCGTCGCCGCGGCGGGCGGTCACCACATGCTTCTCAGCGGGCCGCCGGGGGCAGGAAAGACGATGCTCGCTAGAAGGCTGCCCGGCATTCTTCCTAGCCTCACCGAAGATGAAGCGCTCGAGGTGGCGTCGATCCGCTCCCTCTCGGGGGAGTCGGTCCTGGCTCTCGACGTGCTGCCGCCGCTGGAGTCGCCGCACCACAGTGCATCCGTCGCGGCGCTCGTCGGAGGTGGAACGCGGTCTGTCCGCCCCGGTGCCATCTCTCGGGCGCACAGAGGCGTGCTCTTCCTCGACGAAGCGGCGGAGTTTTCGAGAGTGGCGCTCGACGCGCTGCGACAACCGCTCGAGTCGGGGGTGATCGAAGTGAGCAGATCGGGGATCACGGCGCTCTTCCCTGCAAGGTTTCAGTTGCTGGTGGCGCTCAATCCCTGTCCGTGCGGCAATTACGGGGTGCGCGGGGCGGAGTGCACGTGCCCGTCGTTGGCGATCCGGAGGTACTCGACGAGGCTCTCGGGCCCGTTACGTGACCGCATAGATATCGAACTGCACGTGTCTCGGGTGTCTGCCTCTCAGGCGATGCTCGGAGGCCGTACTGGAATGACGAGCGAGATCGCTCGCGCGACTGTCGTCGAGGCGCGGGAGCGAGCTGCCACGCGGTGGAGAGGAACTCCATGGCTTCGCAACAGCGAAGTGCCCGGTGCTCGGCTGAGACAGCTCGATCTGCGGATCCCGGCTGATGCTCGGGCCCCGCTGGACCGGGCTCTCGAGCGGGGAACGCTCACACTGCGCGGCTACGACAGGGTGCTGCGGCTGCACAAGAGTGGACATTTACGTTTGTCGCGCCGGAAGCGACTCGCCGCGCCGTGGGCGCAGTAGACCGGAGCCTCGTGTCAGTCTCGCGGTCATGGTCGAGGAACAGTGGTTGACGTACAAGCAGGCTGCGGCCCGAGTGAGGTCGTCTGAGCGGACGGTACGCCATTGGGGAAGTGACGGCATGGTGATGGGCTGGCAGACCATCGAGGGCCAGCGCACGCGGGTAGTACGCGAGGACGTGCTGCTCGCCTGGTGGCGCGACGCCATGGACAACAACCCTGCGCACCAGCACCGGGTGCGGAAGCGCCTCGAGGCCGCCGGCATGCCCTACGTGGCGCCCGTACGCGCGCCCAAGCGGGTGCCGGTACAGAAACCTGAGCGGGACCTCGTCGACGAGGAAACCGCCGATCCCTGGCCCGCGCCCGCGCCGTTCCACGAGCCGCTCGACCACATGAAGCCCTTGGCAGGCCGCGACGAGTACGTGCAGCTGATGAAGGCTACTCGGCACGCTCCCACCCGCTGCCGCGGCGTCGACGCGTTCACTGCTGACCGCCTCGCCGCCGACGAGGAGCAACGGCTCGCCGCGATCTGCGCCGTGTGCCCGGTGCTCGAGCAGTGCCGAGCGTTCGCGATCGCGCAGCGGCCTACGGTTGGATTCTGGGCGGGGATGACGTGGCGGGAGCTCGCCGCGGTGGCGTCGGCCGCCGCCGCGTGAGACTCACCGTCGGAGCGGGTCCGAACGACCGAACTCCCAGATCTGCCAGCCCAAGCTCTTCCCGAGCTCGCCGAAGCATCCCTGCACGCCGAGCCGGTGCATCACGAACCACCAGACGTTGAGCTCGTCGGCGATCGCCGCGCTCACTCTGACGAGGAACCGCTCGAACTCTTCCGGCGTCCCTCCCGGGTAGCCGCCAAGCGATGCGACGGCTTCTCGCTCGAGCGTTCGCCAGTAGTCGGCCGGGGGGTCGAACTTGCCGCGGCTGTCGGTCGCGAGTACGTCGAGGTAGTGGAACCGGCCGGAGCGGCCATACCTGGAGAGTGTGGCGAACAGTAATGGCAGCATCGTGCTCTCGCGGATACGCGCGATCAGCGTCGCGACATAGCCGGTCGCGACGGCCGCCGGCTGATTCGCTTCCGCCGTGGCGAACAGCTTCTCCACCAGGCCCTCAGTGTCGTGGCCCCATGCCTTCATGGTGTCTTTCGTGGGCCAGGCGCCGTTCGCCTCGACCTCAGCGGATCCGAGCATGATCTTGGCGAGCTTCTCCACACCGATGCTTCCAAGGGTGAAGATCGCGTCATGATGAATAGTCGGCTCCCTCAGATCACCGATCGCGGCGACAGCGTCGCGCATGAGGTTCTGCACGGACTGAGCCTCGGCTATGAGCGCGAAGCTCTGCTGCATCGAGAGAGCGGGATGGATCGGTGGCATGCCGCGAGACTAGCGGCTTCACGTCCTGCTCAAGTAAGGCGACCGCCGATGAGCGTTCCGACGAGCTCAACAAGAACGTCGCGGCGCAGCGAGCGATCCCACTGCGCCCAAACCTGCACGAGCGCGTCCACAGTCAGTTGGTCACGGTTCGCGGCCGCAGTGACCATGCGCCCGCGCAGCACGCTCGCCTGCGATGCTTCCGGGTGGTACTCGAGCCGGTAGAACTCTGAGCCGTCGCGCAGCGTGTCGGCAGCGGCATCGACGACCATCAACATCACGTGCTGCTCGCGCTTTCGCGCCCGCCACGAGTTACGGAGCACCCACCTGAGCGCCTGATCCACCGTCGTGACATCCATGAGTTGCATGAACTCCTGGCGAACGAGGGGCGTGATGTCAACGTTCATCACACGTCGAGGATCTGCGCGGCTTCCCACGCATCGGACTTAGCGTCCTTCGACACGGGGTTGACGAACGAGACGTTCGGTCGACCGAGCGCGGCTTGCAGGGACTGGACGTCGCCACGAAGCGCGCGAAGCTCGCTCACAAGGCCCAAGGGTTCGATGTCTCGCCCAGATGCGACGGGCGCAGCGACCGAGCTTGCCCGAGTGTCCCGGACGGCCCATGTATCGTCGGAGGGCGCAGCGACCGGGCCACCGTCGGCGAGGTGCAGAGCACCGTCGAGGATGGCGCGCCGCAGCCGATAGACGCCTCCGTGACCGCCCATCGCCTGTACTTCCTGTGCGGTGAGCATGTGCTCACCGTTGGAGGCCATGACAGGCACCAGGTCTTCGCGGGGGCCACCGGGCCCGGTGATCGGCCCACCGCTGGCGCGCTCCAGCACGGTGCCGACACCGACAGGCGCTGCGGTCCCTCTGCCGAAGTCGTACTGCGCGAGGATCTGCACCGAGCGCGGACGCGTGAGCTGCTGCAGCTGGGTCTCGACAGTCTGCACTCCGGTTGCGACGATCGCGAAGGAACCGTCCGGCAACTGAATGACCTTCTGGGTCAGGTTGTCGACGATCGCCGCCTCAGCTGCCGCGTTCGATGAGTACGTCGTGATCGCTTGTTCCGGCGTCCGGAGAACCGTATCGATCAGCGCTTGCGCCTGCTCCTGCGTCAGCCCCATCGCGGTCAGCTGCGCGAGGAGCGCATCGCGGGTGGCGTAGTAGCGACCCTGCAGATTGTCCTGAGACTCCCCCGCGGCGATCGCCGCGTCGTACTCGACGAGCAGCGCCGCGGCCGATGCATCCAGCTGCGCCTTCAGCTCACCGCTCGCGCGAACGGAACCGTCCTGCGCGACCGCGAAGTTGCTGATCAGCGTGGCACCATCGGCGGCCGCGATACCAACTTTCGATACAGCGTCGGCTGTCTGCAGTGCTGCGTCGTTCACATAGCCGAGTGCCACAAGCGGGTCCGTGAAATCGTTGAACTGACCGCGCATCTCCTCGAGCTTCGTGACCGCCGCATCCGTCGTCGATTCGAACCCGCGCATGCCTTCGGCAAGATCGTCGAGCTCTTTCGGCCGCCCCTCGGCTCCGTTGAAGAAGTCGACGATGCCCGCGACACCCTCGACCATCTCGGCGAGCGGACCGGACACGAAGCTCCCGAAAGACTCCGTCGCGGAGATACCGAAGTCGATCGCGCCGTTCACGAGGTCCTGGAAGAACTGCAGGATCGGTCCCCGGTTCTGGGATACCCAGTCGGCGAAATCACCGAGCGGCTCGGCGAATACGCTGGCGAGCGCGCCCTTGATGCCGTCGGCCGCGACCTCGATGTTGCGCTGCGCCTGCTCGATCTTCGATGCATCGTTGGATGCGAGTGTGTCGAACATCTTCTGCGCGGCACCCTGAACCTGGCCGAGCTGCTGCACGGCGGTGTCCAAGTCCATCGCGAAGAGCGAATCGCCGAGGTCTTCCGCCTGCGATCCGAACAGCGCCATCGCGGCGCGGGTCCGGTCGACGCCGGGCTCCATCTCGCTGAGGCGATTGAGCGTCTCGGCCAGCGTCTCACGAGCGGTTGCCCCGCCCGCGGCGACCTTGTTCATCGAATCTTCGACACTCATGCCCAGAATCTCAAAGCCGAGTGTCGCGTTCGGAAGGTCCTCTGACGCGCGGATCTGGAACTCTTTCAGCGCATCCGCGGCGAGGTCGCTGTTGCGCGCGCCAGCCTGCATGCCCTGGTTGATCAGGCCGAGGGCATCCTCACCGGAAAGACCGAGGCGCTTGAACAGCGCCGGGTATTCGGTGAGCGTGTCGAGCAGGTCCTCGTTCCGGTTCAGTCCGTTGCGCGCGCCAGCCGCGATCAGGTCGTACGCGGCCTGGGCGTTCTTCGCCAGGCCGGTGCTGAGCAGCTGGGTGACGGCCTGAGCGGTGGGGCGGACGTCTGCCTCGAGAACGTCAGCGATTCCCGCGAGGCCCTGGACGACCAGCTGCGCGTCGCGCGTGGTGGCCGACGGGTCGAGGATGCGGAACTGCAGCGCGAGACGCGCGGTGTCCATGTTCGATTCGATGGAGTCGCCGAAGTTGTTCGCGTAGGCCTCGCCGGCTGCGCGGCTCAGACGGAGAGCGTCGGCCTCGCTGATACCGGTGAGACCCTGCAGGCGGTCGGTGTTCTTCTCGACGGCCAACCCGTCCTCGATCGCCCCAGTGATGGCCTTGCCGATCGCGACGCCGGCGATGATGATTCCTCCCGCGACGGGGATCGCGGTCAGCGCGTCGATGAGCGTGTCTTCGATGTCGCCACCGACGACGTCGCCGACCTTCTGCCCGGCGCCGCGGGTTGCGGCGTCCAGTCCTTCGGTGAGAGAGCGGCCGCCGGCGTCACCTGCTTCGGCGGTGCGCTGCTTGAACATCGAGAGGAACCGCTTGAGGTTGCCCTCTGCCTTCTGCTCCTCGACCTCAACCTCGACGTCGACGACGTTGCGGGCGCGCTTGAGCGCGTCCAGCTGGCGCTCAAATCGCTGGATGGATGACTCGGCGCGCTTCACGTCGGCAGTGACGTCGATGCCGCCCTCGGCGCGAATGTGCAGATCCTCGAGCCTGTCGATCGCGCGGCCGAGGTTCTTCTCGGCACGGGACACGTCCGCGTCGAGCTTCAGCACGGCGCGCTCGGAAACGAGCTTCTTCGCCGCACCTTCGACGCGGTCCATGCTGCCGAGCACACCCTTGGTGTCGGCGTCGATCTTCAGCGGCTTCGACTCGATCTTCTTGCCGATCGCGACGATCTGCTTCTCGGCCTTCTCCACCTTCTCGGTGTTCGCCGTGAACAGGACCTCGAGGTCAGCGACTGTCAGCTTTGCCATCGGAGTCCTTCCGCAGTGCGGCTCTTCAGAGCGCGGCCGCATGTCATCTGGTGTGAGTGAGGGGCCGACCCCGCCCAGCGTCGGCCCCGTCGGTGTGTCTCAAGCGCCCCGCGTTCGATGCGAGGTGTGGCAGATCCTGAGACGTCGCACGCGCAGGCCCCAACCGGAAAGGACGGCGGGCGGGCAGCGCGCGCGAGAGTCATGTCAACTCGGGTACGAGGGCAAGGGCCCGAAGAACGGATCCTCCGGGAAGATCAGCTCCGCATCCGGTTCGACGGTCGGTGCGATCGGCCGTGCTCGCCGGTTCTGGATCTTGGTGTGCACGTCGCTGATACCGTTCAGGCGCAACCCGCCGGCGACTAGGGCGAACCAGTCGAGGTGCGACTGGGTCTTGCCCTCGAGGTAGTACTTACCGCCCTGCCCCCAGTTGTCGCCGGCGGCGAACAGCACGGAGAAGTCCTTGCTGAGCCCGCCCGTCGGCTCGAGCCCGAACGCCGTAGACATGAGGATGCGGAATGTCGCGATGGGCTGCACTGCGAACCACGATTTCTTCGCCGCGCGGAACGCGGCGATCATGCCGTCATCCTGGTCGATCACGGCGTCAGACGTCGTGTCGTAGGAGATCCCGAACCGCTGCGCGGCGTCGACGAGCGGCGCGATCGCCTCGTCGAACCGCGGCTGCAGCTCGATGATGATCGCCTCGAGCAGCGGCACCGTGTCCCTGATGACCTCGCGGCGCAGCGCTTCGTGCACGGCGCGCACTCCCGGCGCCATGCCCCGGTTCGAGCCGATGCCGTCGCGGTCGTGGAGGCGGATCGAGATGTCGGTGACGCGGTCGCGGAGCTCGTCGTCGGTGAGGTCGAGCACACGGCCGGCCGGCGTCGCGGCGTGTGCGTCGGCGACGTCGACCAGGTGCAGGCCGCGGGCGATGGGCTCGGGGACCGCGATGCCGAAGGCGTTGCAGCGTTCCGCGAATGCGCGGATTAGGTGCCAGTTCATGCGTTGTCCTCCACAGTCTCGATCGAACGCTGCTCGAGCAGGTGCTCCACGACGGTCGGGCGGGTGCTCGCCGGGAGGTAGCCGTTGCGGTAGACGTACTTCTGGCCGCCGCCGACGAGATCGACGACGACGCATGGCGCGAGCACTCGATACTTGGCCTGTCCGTGCAGGTAGGTGTTGATCGCCATGGTCAGGCCTTCCCGGGCGCGGCCCAGCCGGCCTTTGCGGCGAGCGCGTTGACGGCGGCCTGGGCGGGGGCGGCGGGGCGCGGAGTCTCGGTGGCGGGGGCGGCCCAGCCGGCACGGGCGGCGAGGGACGCCGGCGCCTGTGCGCGAGTGGCGCTCTGCGCGTCGAACGCGGCGAGCACCTGCTGGGGCTCTGCGGATGCTGCGACGCCTAGGCGGTCGGAGACCGCGTTGATGAATCGGACGGCGGCGGAGTGCTTGCGGTCCAGTTCGTCAGCGGAGGGGAGGCTCGCGCGCGGGTTGCGGCGAAGCGGGTTGTATGGACGGGTCATGGTTGCTCCCAAAAGTGGAGGCGTTCACGCGCGGCCCCAGCCCGTCCGCGTGTTCTCCAACCAGGAGACTTCTGACCGTCGAAGCGAGCGACCTGCACGGCCGATCACGCTCCCGTCGAGAACCACGATAGCGCGCCTCGTCCCCGCGGGCGGGGAGTGTCGCTCGGCGGCGCGGCGAGATACGGCCGCGCCGCGAGAAGCTGCTCGAGCTGCGCCCACACGTCGGCCCAGATCAGCGCGCCGTCGTCCCCGTACAGGCGACCGACGTCGACGAATCGAGCGAAGTCCGCGGGATCGGCGAGCACATCGCGGAGCACTATGCCGAGCAGCATTCGGTTCTGCTCGTCGACGGCCGATCGCAACCGCGTGAGGTCCGCTTCGGCTGCCTGAGCGCGGCGGCGTAGGCCCGCGGCGATCTTCGCGTGGTTCCGAGTGTCCGTCATGACGCACTTTCTCGCATGCGCGCGCGATGGGGGGCCCGGAATGGGCCAGGGAGAGAGGACCACTCCCCGGGGCTGTGGTCCGCCCCCATCGTCAATGCCGGATTTTTCGAGGGGGGCGGGGTGTCGGCAGGGCGCAGTTTGGGTGGTTTGGAGGTCAGGCGTGCCCTGCGCGCGTATAGCCCGGCAACATGCTTACTAGTCATAGAGCTGTGACGATTGAGATAACTGCGCCCTACTGCGCCCTGTGAGGTGTGCATCCCCGGAATATCAGGGGAGTCGGAGGGTCCGGATGCTGTCATCAACTGCGCCCTAACTGCGCCCTGTGTTCCGAACTGCGCCCTGCTGCTTGGGTGGACAGGGCGGGGTTTCAGGGCGCAGTTTGCGGAGCTCGGGGGCGCGGTTTGCGGGGAGCTGGTGCTGAGTGTTCCCTGCGCGCGTATAACCAGGTCCCTTAGTTGCTTAGTCAAAGAGCTGTGCCAATTGGGAAAACTGCGCCCCACTGCGCCCCCAAGGGTGTTTCTCCGCGTGATCCTGCGGGTAGAGCGGGGCGGGGTGGGCGTTTTGAACTGCGCCCCAACTGCGCCCCGGGTGTGTAAACCGCGCCCCGCTGGTGCGCTGGCGGGGCGCAGTTTGGGGGCGGGGTTCGTGGCGTACGGGTGCGGAGTTTGCACGGATCCACAGTTCAGCGTTCCCTGCGCGCGTATAGCTAGGTCTCCTAGTTGCTTAATCAAAGAGCTGTGCCAACTGGAAAAACTGAGCACCACTGCGCACCCAGGTTGGTTCTGCCGCATGATTTCGGGGTAGAAGTGGGTGCGCGGTCGCGTTTTTGAACTGCGCCACGACTCCGCACCCGAGCGAAACTGCGCACCCGGGCTGGTGATCGCGGTGCGCGGTTCGGGTGCGTAGTTCCTTGCACCGTTCATGCGGCGCCGCCGCGGAGGATTGCGGCGATCTTGTCGCGCTGTTCGGGTGTGAGCGGGGGAGCGTCGGCAACGATGGCGGCGACGTGGGCGGCGATCGGGTCGGTGTCGGGCTCGAGGCTGTCCATGTCGACGCGGTAAATCTTGCCGAGCTGCACGGCGCGGATCTTGCCTGCGGCGATCTGCCGGCGGATGGTGCGGGGGTCGACACGCAGTTGAGCGGCCGCCTCGGGGACGGTACCCCATGTGGTGGTGGTGATGGTGGTAGGCAACGGAAGCTCCAGGAACGATCGGTTGATCGTTCGCGGCTTCCGTGGGAGCTGGTCGGGTCAGATTCCTGCCGAGCCCACGCGATTGCGAACGGGTGCCGATTCCTGGCTTGCCTGCTACTGACTGAGGTTCGAATGTCGCTTCCGGTCTGACTCCGGTTCAGCGCTCCTCAACGGGTACAGCTTAACGCCCGGTGACGCATTTGCAAGTACCTCACAGGTGGCGTCACCGGGCGTTTCTATCGGTGGTGTGCTCAGGCGGCCCGCTCGTGGCGGCTCTCGTACTCGATGTCGATCATCATCTCCAGCTCGAGCTGCACGAGCGGATCTTCGATCCGTGTTCCGAGGTAGATAGTGAACAGCCAGAAGCGACCCGCGCGGTTCCAGACTCGATTCGTCGCGCGCGCCAGTTCGCATCTGCGGAACACTCGACGAATGTCTCGCAGCTCGTGCGCGAGCTCTGCGCGGTCAGCGGCGGTTGCGCCGCGCAGCGGGCGGATCACGAACTCTCGTCGCGACGGGGTGCGTGACACACGGTGGTGCACGCGCAGCGGCTCGCCGGCGAGGCCCTCGTCGTAGTACACGTCGACCGGGAGCACATCGCCGACGCGAACCGTGTAATCGGCGTAAGGGGCGCTAGATTTGACCATGATCGAGTCCTCCTGTGACTTGATCTCAGGCCCTCGTCGAGCTGCTACTCGGCGGGGGCCACCTTCATCCCGGCGGGCGCCGGGAAGCTTCAACGGGCCCAGTCGATACCGACCGTCTCTGGCCGGAACGTCCTCGTTCCGCGGCCTGGAGGGTGCAGCGTGACCGTCATGAGCGTTGCGATGATCGCGCGGCGTCGCTCGAGCGTCAGCGACGCCCATGCAGCGGCGACGTCTGGCGCGCCGACGACGTCGCCGAGTACGTCTACGCGCCCCGCGTCGGCGAGCCGCGTTTCGAGCTCGTTCAGACGGTTGCGCAGCCGCTCTGTCGCCGCGCGCAGTTGCGACGCCGTCAGAGCGCCGTCTGCGAAGTCCACGGCGAGCGCGTCGAGGCGTGCACGGACGCCAACTGCTTCAAGGCGCATGTCTTCCGTGTCGAGGCCAGGGGAGCGCTGGAGCAGCTCGCGAGCGTCGTCTCGAGCGAGGCGCGCGAGGATGACCGTGGTCACATACTCCTCGACGGGCTCCGCGCGTCGGGCGAAGTGGCCGCTGCTCGCCGAGCATCGATATGCGCGGACGCCTTGGCGAGCGTTTCCGCCAGCGTGGGCCGTCGCGCCGCATACGCCACAGAGGGCAATGCCGGTGAGCAGATGTGTCGGTGCGCGACCCGCAGACCGCCGGGCCGGATTCTGCAGCACCGCCTGTACGGCTTCGAAGGTGGCCGCGTCGATCAGCGCCGGCCACTTAGCGGGTGCGGATAGCGTCTCGCCCTTGTAGCGCACTCGACCGGCGTAGCGCGGGTTCATCAGGACGGCCCGGACGGCGTCGGCGCGCCATGGCGAAGGTTCGCCCGCATGGCCGGATCGGGCCTGACGGGCCTGTCCAGTCACGAAGCCCTGCTGGTTCCATCTGCGCGCGATCGCCGCGAGCGACGTTCCCAGCAGAAGGTCTCGAAAACCTTCACGCACGGCATCAGCCTCGGGCTCGCGAACCGTGATGCCGTCGGCCTCGAAGCCGAACGGCCGACGCCCGCCGACCCATTGTCCGCTGCGGGCCCGCGATTCGTTCGCTCGGATCTGGCGCTCTGACTTTCTGCGGACCTCGAACCTCGCCATGGCGGTCAGCACGGAGGCTTGCATCTCGCCTGACGCGCTCGTGAGGTCGAGTTCACCTTCGAGGGTGGTGACGGCCACACCGGTCTCGATCAGGGCTGAGAGGTCGGTCTGGGTGCGCAGCAGTCGGTCGAGGTTGACTGCCACGGCAACGTCGATCACGCCGTCGGACGCGTCGGCGAGCATCTGCGCCCACCCCGTCGATCGCCCCCGCGCCTTCGATGCGGACGTGTCGTTATCCCGGTACTCCCGGACGACGTCCCACCCGCGAGCATGAACCATCGCGGCGCACCGGTCTCGCTGACGCTCGATGCCCTCGGCGACGTCCAGGGATTGCCGAAGATAGATTCCTGCTCTCATGTCAGTAATGCTAAAGCACCGTCCACCGGCTGGCATGGACCATGGCCGATCTCGCCGGAGCCGACAGGCCGGGACGCGACGAGGTGGGCCAGGCGCTGTTTCTGAAGAGGGGATACGCATCATGATCGATTCGCTCGCCGGTGACGCCGGGGTCCAGGAGTCGCTCGAGCAGGTCAGGCCCTCCGGAGATGTGGAGGAGGCCCTCGCTCGGGTGTCGTGGTCGGTCTTCACCGAGCCGGGCGACGGCGTGGCTGGGACGCTCATCGGAGAGCTCGGTGCTTCGGACGCGCTCCGGTTCGCATTGGGCACCGGGAAAGCGTCGGGCTCAGAGGTCAGCAGCCGGGCACTCGCCGAGGGACGTGCTCGGTGGAAGACCCGAGCCGACGCGCGCAGCGTGGCCGATGCGCTGCGCGGCGCCGGGGACGTCGGAGCCCGCCTTCTGCTTCCGGGGGACGCGCACTGGCCGACTTCTCTCGACGACCTCGGAGTGCACGCGCCCGCCGTGCTCTGGGTGCGCGGAGACCCGGGACTCCTGAGCGCGGCGCCCAGAGTCGCGATCGTCGGTGCCCGCGCCGCAAGCGGATACGGCGAGATGCTTGCGGGCGACTTCGCCGGTGAGTTGGCAACGGGCGGCGCGGTCGTCGTGTCCGGGGGAGCGTACGGCATCGACGGTGCAGCTCACCGTGCCGCCCTGGGCGTGGGCGGAAGGACGATCGCGTTCCTCGCCGGTGGGGTCGATCGGGCGTACCCCCAGGGTCATCTGCAGCTTCTTCGACGAATCGTCGAGACCGGCGCCGTGGTGAGCGAGGTCCCGTGCGGCACCGCGCCGACGAAGTGGCGATTCCTGTCGCGCAACAGACTCATCGCTGCGGTGAGCGACGCGACCGTGATCGTGGAGGCAGGATGGCGAAGCGGATCGCTGAACACCGCTGGCCACGCAGCTGCACTGGGGCGACCGCTCGGCGCGGTGCCCGGGCCGGTGACCTCCGCATCGTCGGCCGGCTGCCATCGGCTCCTGCGCGAGTACGACGCACGATGCGTCACCACGAGTGCTGAGATACGCGAGCTCTGGGGCGACGTGCCGCCGGGGTCGCCGACCGGTCGAGGGACGGATCCCGACGTGTCTCGTGTGCTCGACGCCATGAGCGGTCGCGCTGCGCGAGCCGTTCTCGAGTTGTCGCGAAGGTCGGGGCTCGCACCCGAGCGAGTCGGTGCGGTACTCGGGCTGCTCGAGCTCGAGGGCGTGGTCCGGCGCGTCGATGGGGGATGGCAGAGGGGACGGGGAGGCGAGCGGCGCGGCTGACGCGGCAGCGATCCGCGCTCCTGCACACTTGGTCCATGGAGTTCGCGGCAGCCGCACATGCCTTCACCGACCACCTTGCTCGGGTGCGTCGTCTTTCTCCCGCCACCGTGCGCGCCTATCGATCAGACCTTCGGGACCTTGCGGAGACCGTCGGTGAACTCGAGCTCGACCAGGTCGCCCTGGAGACGCTCCGAGACTGGCTCTGGCGGGCGACTCAGCGGGGGGACGCGCGGACGACGCTCGCACGGCGAGCGGCGGCGGCCCGATCGTTCTTCAGCTGGGCGCAGGAACAGCAGCTCGTCGATCACGATCCGAGCCTGCGCCTGGTCGCTCCCAAGCGGGGGCGAACCCTCCCCACCATCGCCTCGCAGGACGCCATGACGACCCTGCTCGACGCGCAACGCCGAGCCGCTTCCGCCGGTGACCCGATCGCGCTCCGAGATCACGCGATCCTCGAACTGCTGTACGGTGCCGGCATTCGGGTCTCCGAGCTGTGCGGACTCGATGTCGACGACCTCGACCTCGACCGGGGCACTGCACGAGTGATGGGGAAGGGGGCGAAGGAGAGAGTGGTGCCCTACGGGGTTCCGGCCCGCGAAGCCGCAGGCTCCTACCTGTCACGAGGGCGGCCCTCCCTCGCCGCGCGCACAGCCCGCTCGTCTCCTGCACTCTTCCTCGGCAGTCGGGGCGCGCGGATCGGACCGCGCACGGTGTACTCACTCGTCGCGGAGGTGCTCGCGCCGTTCGTCGGTGCAGACACCGTCGGCCCGCATGCGCTCAGGCACACGGCTGCGACGCATCTCCTGGACGGTGGAGCAGACCTGCGCGCGGTCCAGGAGATCCTGGGGCATGCCAGTCTCGGCACGACCCAGATCTATACCCACGTCTCCACTGAGCGTCTCACTGCGACGTATCGTCTCGCGCACCCCCGCGCGTGACGCGCTGACGCGACGCGCGTCACAGCGCGTCGCAGCAGGGGAGCAGCACCGCTCGCGGCACCGGACCGAAGAGCAGCATCGGGTTGATGTACGCTCCGTCCAGCCGAACTCCCAGATGCAGTGCGCCGTGCATCGAGTGACCGCCGACCGCGACCGTGCCGATCTCGTCACCGGCCGAGACGGTGTCACCGGGGGCGAGCGTGGAGGACACCGGCTCGAACGTCGACACATAGCCGCCGGGGTGCGCGATCGTGATCAGAGGCCTGTCGACGACGACGCCTCGGAACGCGATCGTCCCATCGGCCGGAGATCGGACGATCACTCCTTCAGCAGTCGAGAGGTCGATGCCTCGATGGCCGGCCCCGAACTCGTGTGCCGGGGCGCGATACGGCGATGCGACCGCTCGGGGCGCATCGAGCGGCCATCGCCAGAGCGGATGTGCCTCATCGACTGATGACGACGCTCTCGCGCTCGTCGACGTGGGTGGTAAGAGAGCGATGACGATCAGCAGGAGGAGGGCGATCGTCGCGCGTGTGCGGGTGCTCATGAGGCAATGCTCATCGCCGCGCGCGAATGGCGCTCCGCTGGACCGACGCCTACGCGGATCGTGTGCGGAAAGCCCGAAACGGGCACGATGTGCAGGGGGAGTGAGGCCCGCGCATCCTGTATGCTGAGGGAGCACCTCGATCTCGGGGTGACTACGCGTGCCCACAGCGACTTCAGTCGTGGCATCCATTCCCACAGGTCCTGATTCCATTCAGGCGGGAGTGCGCCGGGCACCAGGAAGATCGATCGTCCGATCGACTTGACAACCTCAACGGCGCAGACCCGCGCCAGAACAAGGAGACGACCATGGCTGTGGTCACCATCCGCCAGCTGCTCGACAGCGGCGTGCACTTCGGACACCAGACGCGTCGGTGGAACCCGAAGGTCAAGCGCTTCATCCTCACCGAGCGCAGCGGCATCCACATCATCGACCTGCAGCAGTCGCTCGGGTACATCGACAAGGCCTACGACTTCGTCAAGGAGACGGTCGCGCACGGCGGCACGATCCTCTTCGTCGGAACCAAGAAGCAGGCGCAGGAGATCCTCGCCGAGCAGGCGACCCGCGTGGGCCAGCCCTACGTCAACCAGCGCTGGCTCGGTGGACTCCTCACGAACTTCCAGACGATCGCGAAGCGTCTCGCTCGCATGAAGGAGCTCGAGGAGCTCGACTACGAGAACCCGTCCGCTTCGGGCTTCACGAAGAAGGAACTCCTTCTCAAGAAGCGCGAGCTCGACAAGCTGCACAAGTCGCTCGGCGGAATCCGCAACCTCACCAAGACGCCGTCCGCCCTCTGGGTCGTCGACGCCAAGCGTGAGCACCTCGCCATCGACGAGGCGAAGAAGCTCGGCATCCCGGTGATCGGCATCCTCGACACCAACGCCGACCCCGACGACTTCCAGTACCCGATCCCCGGCAACGACGACGCGATCCGCTCGGTCTCGCTGCTCACCCGCATCATCGCGGACGCAGCGGCAGAGGGCCTTCAGCAGAAGCACAACCCCGAGACGGGCGACGCTGAGCCGCTCGCCGACTGGGAGAAGGAGCTTCTCGAGACCCCCGCTGACGCTCCGGCCGCTGACGCAGCTGCCGACGCTCCGGCCGCTGACGCAGCTGCCGACGCTCCGGCCGCTGACGCTGCTGCTGAGGCTCCGGCCGAGGACGCAGCCGCTGAGGCTCCGGCCGCTGAGGCTCCGGCTGAGGCCGACGAGGCTCCCGCAGCAGAGGCCACCGAGGCCCCCGCTGAGGCAGACGCCAAGTAATTCCGCGACCACCACACACATCACGAAGCAAGGAGCCACCACACATGGCCAACTTCACCATCGCCGATCTCAAGGCGCTCCGTGAGCAGCTCGGCACGGGAATGGTCGACACCAAGAAGGCGCTCGAGGAGGCTGACGGCAACGTCGAGAAGGCCACCGAGATCCTGCGCCTCAAGGGTGCCAAGGGCAACGCGAAGCGCGCTGACCGCTCCACGAGCGAGGGCCTCGTCGTCGCTCGCGAGCAGGACGGCGCAGTGACGCTGATCGAGCTCGCCTGCGAGACGGACTTCGTCGCCAAGAACGAGCGCTTCATCGCGCTGGCCGACAAGGTCGCCGACGCTGTCGCAGCCGTCAAGGCCGATTCGGTCGACGCTGCTCTCGCCGCCCAGGCGGGCGACAAGAGCGTCGAGCAGGTCATCTCGGAAGAGGCCGCGATCATCGGCGAGAAGGTCGAGCTGCGCCGCGTGCGCACGATCTCCGGCGACAAGGTCGAGGTCTACCTGCACCGCACGAGCAAGGATCTGCCTCCGCAGATCGGCGTCGTCGTCGCCTACACGGGTGATGACGCCGAGACCGCTCGCAGCATCGCGCAGCACATCTCGTTCGCCAACCCGTCGTACCTCTCCCGCGAGGACGTTCCGTCCGACGCTGTGGAGAAGGAACGTCAGATCGTGACCGAGATCTCTCGCAACGAGGGCAAGCCGGAGGCGGCGCTGCCCAAGATCGTCGAGGGTCGCGTCTCCGCGTTCATCAAGCAGGTCGCCCTGCTCGAGCAGGACTACGCGAAGGACAGCAAGCAGTCAGTCGCCCAGGTGGCGAAGGACGCCGGTATCACCGTGACGGACTTCGCGCGCTTCAAGGTCGGCGCGTAACACCGTCGAAGGGGTTCGGATCAACGCGATCCGAACCCCTTCTTCATGCCCAGAAGGCACTATCTTGAATCGGGACGAGAGGATCACCCCATGACCGAACGCACAGGACGCCGTCGCGTCCTTCTGAAGCTCTCCGGTGAGGCGTTCGGCGCCGGCCAGCTCGGCGTCAACCCCGACATCGTCAGTCAGATCGCGCGCGACATCGCTGCGGCGGTCGACCGGGTCGAGGTCGCCATCGTCGTGGGTGGTGGCAACTTCTTCCGCGGAGCCGAGCTCAGCCAGCGAGGAATGGACCGCGGACGAGCCGACTACATGGGAATGCTCGGCACTGTCATGAACGCCCTCGCTCTGCAGGACTTCCTCGAGCAGGCGGGTGCGCCCACACGCGTGCAATCGGCCATCTCGATGACGCAGGTCGCGGAGCCGTACATTCCGCTGCGCGCCGAGCGGCACATGGAGAAGGGCCGTGTCGTCATCTTCGGTGCAGGTGCCGGCCTGCCCTACTTCTCCACTGACACGGTCGCGGCACAGCGCGCCCTCGAGATCGGCGCACAGGAAGTCCTCGTGGCCAAGAACGGCGTGGACGCGATCTACACCGCTGACCCCAACAAGCACGCCGATGCGGAGCGGATCGAGCGAGTCACGTACCGCGATGCACTCCAGCGCGGACTCAAGGTGGTCGATTCCACCGCATTCAGTCTCTGCATGGACAACAACATGGATATGCGCGTGTTCGGCATGGAGCCTGCCGGCAACGTGACGCGCGCGCTTCTGGGAGAGCCGATCGGCACTCTCGTCACCGCCTGAGCGCCTGACGGTGCTCACGGGCCACGCCCGATAGAATTTCAGAACACCCCGACGATAGGAGTCACCGTGATCGCGGATGTCCTCGCTGAAACCACCTCCCGTATGGCACGAGCGGTCGAGGCCGCCAAGGAGGACTTCTCCACGGTGCGCACCGGTCGCGCCAACCCGCAGCTGTTCCAGAAGGTGCTCGTCGACTACTACGGCACGCCCACGCCGCTCGCTCAGCTCGCGTCGCTCGCGAACCAGGAGGCGCGTACGCTCATCATCACGCCGTACGACAAGACAGCTCTGAAGGGTATCGAGCAGGCGATTCGGGACATGCCGAACCTCGGTGCCAATCCCACGAACGACGGCAATCTCGTTCGGGTGACCATGCCGGAGCTCACGGCTGAGCGTCGCAAGGAGTATGTCAAGCTCGTCAAGACCAAGGCCGAAGACGCCAAGGTGCACGTGCGCGGGATCCGTCGCAAGGCGAAGGACGAACTCGACGGCCTCAAGAGCGAACTCGGCGAAGACGAGATCGCCCGTGGAGAGAAGGAACTCGACGCCCTCACGCGCCAGCACGTCGACCTCATCGACGACGCACTCAAGCGCAAAGAGGCTGAACTCCTCGAGGTATAGGCGGCATGTCCGACGAACCCCAGGACGACGGCGCCGACAAGCCGCAGACGCGCCGCGCGGCGCGCGACTCGTCGCCGTCGACCGGCGCCATCCCGCCGGTCGACGGGGCCATTGCGGCGTTCGACGCGACGAGCATTCCGCCGCGTCCTCCTCTCCCCGCCGACGAGCCCGCGAGGACGGAGTCCCCTCTGGACACGGCTGAGCACAACGCGATCAGAGAGCAGTGGCGGGCAAAGCGTGACGAGTTCGGCACGCATGTCACACATGCTCGTGGTCAGCTCGACCAGGCGAACGAGCGCATCAAGGAGCGCACAGGGCGCGATCTGATCCTCGCGACTCTGATCGGTCTCGCATTCGGCGCTGTGCTGCTCGCTTCGCTGCTGTTCATCAAAGTCCTCTTCGTGCCGTTCGCTCTCTCTGCGGCGTTGCTCGGGGTCTACGAGCTCTCACTGGCGTTGCGTGCATCGGGGCGACGTATCGACGTGGTCCCGCAGTTCATTGCCGCGACTCTGCTCGTGCTGTCCGCGTTCTTCCTCGACCTGTGGTTCGTCTGGGTCATGCTGTTCTTCGCCGTCGCGTTCGTGATCGTCTGGCGACTGGTCGCCCAGATGATCGCCAAGGACGGCAGAACCTACGGCGATGTGCTCACCGATGCGGTCATCGGCGGGTTCGTCCAGATCTATGTGCCGTTCCTGGCGGCCGTCGCGCTGATCCTGCTCAAGCAGGAGGGTGGCCAGTGGTGGGTGCTGAGCTTCATCGCGATCGCCGTGGTGGCCGACACTGGTGCGTACGCTGCCGGGCTCGCTTTCGGGCGGCACCCCATGGCACCGAAGATCAGTCCCAAGAAGACCTGGGAGGGATTCGGCGGAGCCGTGGCGGGGTCGATCACGGCCGGTGTGCTCCTCGCGATCTTCCTGCTCGACGTGCCATGGTGGATCGGCGTGATCTTCGGCATCGCGATCCTCCTGTCCGCGACGCTCGGGGATCTCGGCGAATCCATGCTCAAGCGTGATCTCGGGATCAAGGACATGAGCTCCTGGCTCCCCGGGCACGGCGGGCTCCTCGACCGACTCGACAGCATCCTGCCGTCGACGGTGCCTGCGCTGTGCCTGTATTTCCTCTTCTCCTCCTGGGTGGTGCTGTGATGCTCTCCGATGACGTGCAGACAGCGGAAGCCGCGGTGCAGCCGCGGCCCGCGTTCTCGGTGACCACGGGGCGGGTTCGCGGCTATCACCGCGCCGCCGTCGACACCTTCCTCGCGGCCGCGAGAGCGGCCTTCGAAGGAGACGTAGACGACCTCACCGCAGCCGACGTTCGTGTGGCTTCTTTCCCCCTCGTCAAGAACGGCTATGTCGTGGCCGAGGTCGACGCGGCGCTTGGACGAGTGGAAGATGCGCTGGCGGCTCGCGCGCGTGACAGGGTGGTCCGTTCGCAGGGCGCGGGGGCATGGGTCGAGCAGGCCCGTGATGAGGCCCAGGTGATCCTCGATCACCTCGCGCGTCCGAAGCGACAGCGTTTCGCACGCACGGGTGTTCTCACGTTCGGCTACCGGATCGACGAGGTCGACCATGTCGGCACCCGCATCGCTCGGTATCTGCGGGACGGCGAGCCGCTGACGGCCGAGCAGCTGCGCTCGGCCGCGTTCCGCATGCAGCGCGGGGGGTATCGAGAAGAGCAGGTCGATGCACTGCTCGATGCGACGGTCGACGTGATCCTGGCTGTTCGCTGAGCGTTCCGATAGCCGACTCGTACCTCACCGGGTAGACTGCCACTCATCGTGAACTCCCGAAACGCCATGACACCTCATCGAAACGACGTCACGCCTGTGCCCGCATCGGCGACTCGTTCGGCGCGCAACGGCAGTCGCCGCCGGGGCGTCGCGGGATTCTTCAGCGGCCTCGCGGTCGTCGGCTTCGCTGCGGCCATGGTGGCGCCGACCGGCGTCGCACTCGCCCAGCAGCCTGAAGCGGTCGGCCCGGAGTCGGCATACTCGGCGGCGCTCAGCGAGACGCAGAACCTTACTGTCTCGGCGGACGGAGCCGCGATCGCCCCCGTTCAGCGAGGGACGTTCTCGGTCTACGTCACGCCCAAGCCGACACCGACACCGACACCGACGACTGCCTCGTCCGGTTCCTCAGGATCGTCCAACCCTGGCCCCAGTGGCCCTCTGTTCTACACAGGCGGGGGAGCCCCGGCCGAATGGATGGCGGCAGCAGGCATCCCGGAGTCCGATTGGGGCTACGTCGACTACATCGTCTCCCGCGAGAGCGGGTGGAACCCCAACGCGACGAACAAGTCGTCGGGTGCATGCGGTCTCGTTCAGGCGCTGCCCTGCAGCAAGGTTCCCGGCAACGGCTACGATCCGGTCGACAACCTCCGCTGGGCCTCGGGATATGCCACGGGCCGATACGGCAGCTGGGCCGGCGCTCACGCTTTCTGGACGAACAACCACTGGTGGTGAGCCGGCGTCATGGCTCGCTCTCGCAGACGCCGTCCGGCGCGCCCTGACACCGACGACTCGCTTGACCGCCTCCTGGCGTCATGGAAGCGCACAGAGATGCGTCGCGGCTCCGAGTGGACAGTGCAGCCGGTGTCGGCTGTACAGGCTCTGAAGGAGTACACCTGCCCTGGGTGCGGGCGCAGCGTCGCACCGGGAACCGCGCACCTCGTCGTCTGGCGCGCAGACGGGGTTCTCGGCGACGCTGCGGATCTCGCCGCCCGACGGCACTGGCACACACACTGTTGGAGGATTGCATGACCATGGAGATCCGCGGCCCGATCGAGCTGCCGGCGCGACGCGAGGACATCGTGCTGGTGACCGCTGATGAGCTGACGCTCGTCGGAGAGCTGGCCATGCCCGAGTCATCCGTACCTGCAGCCACCCTGGTCACGCTGCATCCGCTTCCTACGGCCGGCGGGTTCATGGACTCGCACATCATCCGCAAAGCCGCCGCGCGGCTGCCTGCGCTGGCTGATCTTGCAGTGCTGCGATTCAACACCAGGGGCACCACCTCGCCGCGCGGGACCAGCGATGGGGCGTTCGACGGCGGAGCGGCAGAGCAGTTCGACGTCGCAGCGGCGATGGAGTTCGTGCGCGAGCGGGGCCTTCCGCGCCCATGGCTCCTCGGCTGGTCGTTCGGCACCGAACTCGCCCTGAAGTATGGGCGGGAGCACGACGTCGAGGGGATCATCCTCCTGTCTCCGCCGCTCCACCGGGCGACGGACGCCGAGGTCGCGGCCTGGGCCGGTTCCGACGTCGAGGTGGTCGTGCTCGTCCCTGAGCTCGACGACTACCTTCGCCCGGCCGAAGCCCGCGAACGCTTCGCTGCGATCCCTCACGCGAAGCTGATCGCCGTCGAGGGCGGCAAGCACCTCTGGGTGGGGGAGAGCCAGACCAGGCGCGTCCTCACCGAGATCGTCGCCGCAGTGAACCCGGCGGCTCTCCCGCTGCCGACCGAATGGACTGACTAGAGCTCGTTCATCCGGGGGATCAGCACCTGTCGGTAGAGGATCAGGATGCTGGCGGCCACGGGGATCGCGATCAGCGCGCCGAGCAGGCCCAGCAGGCTGCCGCCTGCGAGCGCCGCGACGACCACGACCGCGCCAGGAACAGACACAGCGCGGCTCATGATCCTCGGAGAGATGATGTACGCCTCGATCTGCATGTAGATGAGGTAGTAGATGGCCGCGGCGATCGCTGTCGCCGGCGAGCCGAGTCCGGGGATGAGGCATACGAGGACGATGATCGTCGACCCCGTGAGTGTGCCGACGAGGGGAATCAGCGAGAAGAAGAAGGCCACGACGGCGAGGACGGCAGGGAAAGGCGCATCGATGATCGTGAGGAAGATCATGCTCAGGATGCCGTTGATGGCTCCCTGGGTGACCTGACCCATGACGTAGTAGCCGACCGAATCGGTGATCTGCTCGGCCAGGTCGATGAATCGTTCGCGCTTCGACGCAGGGGCGAGCTGATACACAGCGCGCTTGAGCGATGGCGTGGAGGCGGTGAGGTAAATGGTGAGGATGAGGATGATGAACGCGCCGAAGAGGCCGCTCACGACGGCACCGCCGGCCGCGAGGACGCTCTGGCCGATCGACCCGCCGATCTGGGCGAGGTTCGTCTCGAGCCAGTTCGAGACATAGGCGAAGACATCGTCGACCTTGAGATTGGGGAATGTGTCGACCATCCACTGACGCAGGTCGGCGAGGAACGTGCCTCGCTGGACGATGACAGTGATCTCGGCGATGAGTTGCGAGATCTGATTGACGAGCACCGGGATGACGATCAGGATGATGCCCGCGAACAACCCGAGAACGGCGAGGATCGTGATGAGCACGGCGAGCCAGCGGGGGAGCCGCCTGCGCTCGAGGAAGGAGACGAGCGGGTCGAGGCCCAGGCTGAGGAAGAGCGCTGTTCCTATGTAGAGAAGCACCGTCGAGAGGTTCTCCACGCTGCCGATCAGCAGGATGCCCAACCCCACGCCGAGTGTCGCGACGAGAGCAGTACGGAACGGGTTGTGGATCTTCATCGCTGCTCCTCGGAATGCGGGACCATGCAAGAGTATCCACCCCACACGGACTGGCCGCGACGACGTGCCGCACACGACCTGGGAGTGCCCCTCGTGGGCAATACACAGCTGATTTCGCTAGTCTGAAATGTCGAGTGTTGCGACTCGGGCGTGCGTCCGGGCCGTGTGAGGAGACTATTCGTGCGTTTCGTATGGGCCGTCGTGGCCTTCGTGCTGGCTGCGGGACTGATCGCTGCGGGCATCGCGCAGCGAACCATCTTCATGGGTCCATCGACCCAGGAGGTCTCAGTCGCCGTGGAAGAACCTGCCCCCTTCGTGCTGCTGGACGGCGACGTTCTGCGTGAGCACCCGGGGTCTCAGACCCTGCTCGTGCGGGGAGAAGGTGACATCTTCGCGGCGTATGTTCGGACGGCCGATATGCAAGCGTGGCTGGCAGACTCCTCGTACAACCACGTGACGGCCGGAGACGACGGCGAGCTCGACACTGAGCTGGTTCCTGCCGGATCCACGGCCGACGGCGACGACGCCACGGAGAGCCCGGCGCCTACCGAGAGCCCCGCCCCCGTGGAGACCCCGGTCCCGTCCGAGACGCCGGCCGAGGACGGCTCAGCCGCAGAGGCCGGCCGCAATCCGGCAGGTTCCGATCTCTGGCTGGATTCGTTCACCGAGACCGACGCCCTCATCGTCGACAAGATGCAGCTCCCGGAAGGGGTCAGCCTGATCATCGCGTATGACGGCACCGCAGACGCTCCCGATGACATCGTGATCTCCTGGCCACTCGACACTTCGACGCCGCTTGCGGGTCCGCTGATGGCGGCAGGCGCCGCGATGCTTCTCGTGGGACTCGTGCTCTATGTCCTCGGGATCCGTCATCAGCGCCGCGGTCGAGGACCGCGGCGCAAGGGGCCTGGCCCCCTGCCCGCGACGGAGCCGATCGATGTGGCTCAGCTGCCGCCTTCTGAGCGCGCAGCGATCGAGGACTCCGCCGCCGGTGCACCCGACGATTCGGCGCCGTCCGCTGAAGGCGCGAAGACGTCGGTAACAGGCCACGAAGGCTCGGATGATGCGGCCGGCGCGAACAGCCCCGACCATGATCGGAAGACGGAGAGGCGTGCGACGACCCCGGGCCGCCGACGCCTGCTCGCATTGCCGGCGCTGGCGGTGACCGCGCTGCTCGCCACCGGTTGCTCGCCCGATTCCTGGCCGCAGTTCGGCGAAGGGACGCCGTCGCCGTCGCCCAGCGCGACGGTGATCGCCCCGGACAACCAGAAGCCACCCGCGGTCACCGAGTCGCAGGCGAGGCGAATCCTGCAGGACGTGTCGACAACGCTCGCGGACGCAGACGCCTCGATGGACATCGCTCTGGCCGGAACCCGTCTCGATGGTCCCGCGCTGACGGCTCGGACGACCGAGTACGCGCTGCGGACCGCTGTACCGGAGACCCCGGTGCCTGCCGCGATCCCGACCGATGATGTCGAGGTCGTGCTGCCCGAGGCCACCGACCGCTGGCCGCGCACGGTATTGCTGCTCTCGAAGAGCGCCGGGGACGACACTGTGCCGCCGGTGATCCTCACCATGACTCAGCAGGACCCGTGGTCGAACTACAAGGTGACGAACATGGCCGAGATGTCGGCGGACGCCGCCTTCCCCGAAGTGGCCGCACCCTGGCTCGGCACCTCACTCGTGCCGGACGACTCCGCATTCCTCAGCCTCCCGCCGAGTGAGCTCGCTGAGACGTTCGCAGATATCGTCGACACGGGAGAGACGAGCGCGTCCTACGGGCTCTTCGACGAGATCTCTCAGAATCTCGCCCAGTCGATTCGAGACAGCCGTCAGGCCGTGGTCCAGAACCTCGCGGACAACGGCGCGGCCGATACCTCGCAGACTGCGTTCGACATGATCCCCGCGGACTCCGCACCGGTGTCGATGGCCACGCTGGACAGTGGCGCGATCGTGGCTGTCTCCCTCGTCGACACGGAGTCGGTGACGCCGACCTCGGCGGATGCCGTGATCCGCTTCGGCGACAACGCGCAGGCCAAGGCGCTGACGGGCGTGACCGAGTCCGCCAAGGGCGTGACGACCAAATACGAGTTCCAGCTGTTCTTCTCCGTTCCTGCGCAGGGCTCGACGGAGCAGATCCGACTTCTGGCTGTCCGACAGGACCTTCTCTCCGTCGAGGTGATCAAATGACCGATATCTCTCCCGCCGCGCTCCGAGGAGCCGTCGACCTCTCCTCTCTGCGAAACCGCCCGGCAACACCGGCTGCGGCAGCGCAGAGCCCCGCTGCCGGGGCCGCTGACATCGTGGTCGATGCGACCGACGAGTCCTTCGGCCAGATCCTCGAACTCTCGCGCACGGTGCCGGTGGTCGTCGATCTCTGGGCGGAGTGGTGCGGTCCGTGCAAGCAGCTGAGCCCGATCATCGAGAAGGTGGCGCGTGAGCTCGGCGGCAAGGTACTCCTCGCCAAGGTCGACGTCGATGCCAACCCGCAGCTGGCCCAGGGCTTTCGCGCGCAGTCGATCCCGATGGTCGTCGCGCTCATCGCCGGCCAGCCCGTCCCGATGTTCACGGGCGCGGTTCCTGAACAGCAGGTCAGGGAGGTCTTCGCGCAGTTGCTCCAGCTCGCGGCCCAGAACGGTGTGACCGGCACGTTGAACGTCGGCGAGCCGCCCGAGGAGCAGGCCACGCCGGAGGAACCGCCGATGCCACCGCTGCACGCTGAGGCCTTCGCAGCCATCGAGGCAGGCGACTATGCCGCGGCGATCGTGGCGTATGAGAAGGCTCTCGCAGAGAATCCTCGAGACGAGGACGCGATAGCCGGTCTGGGGCAGGTGCGCCTCCTCGACCGCGTCCAGAAGCTCGACCTGCACGACGCGCGTGCTGCGGCTGCGTCTGGGCCCCGAGACGTCCAGGCACAGTTCGATGTCGCCGATCTCGACATCGCCGGCGGCCACGTCGACGATGCGTTCGGAAGATTGCTCGACCTGTTCGCCCAGCTGTCGTCGGACGAGCGGACACCGGTTCGCGAGCGACTGATCGAGCTGTTCGGCCTGATCGGCGCCGCGGATCCTCGCGTCATCACCGCCCGCAACAGGCTTTCCTCGCTGCTCTTCTGACGCGGAGCTACGGCCGACCAGCCCTGTAAGGGCGGTCAGTCGTAGCCGGTCAGTCGTAGCCGGTCAGTCGTAGCCGGTCAGTCGCGACTGATCAGCCGCGGCTGATCGTTGGCACGTGGGGCTCGCCCTCGTGCCGCAGCCAGATGGTGGACAGCGCGGGGATCGTCACTGTCGCCACAGCGGGTCCGCTGTCATCTGAGTGCGCGACGACCATGCCGAGATTGCCCGATCCACGGCCGCCGTACTCTGCGGCATCCGTGTTGAGGATCTCCTGCCATACGCCTGCGACAGGTAGAGCGAGGCGGTGGCCGCTGCGCTCGACGCCGGCGAAGTTGCTGATCACGACGACACGTCCGCCGTGTGCGTCACGGCGCTCGAACGCGATCACGTTCGGGTCCCAGCTGGGCGCCCCGAGACGCGCGAACGACGAGCCGTCGTTGTCTCGCTCCCACAGAGGAGCCTGGGCGCGATAAGTGAGATTGAGCTGCCCGACGAAATTCTGCAGCTGCGCATGCGACGGCTGCTCCAGCAGCCACCAGTCGAGCTCGCGGGATTCGGACCACTCCGCCAGCTGCCCGAATTCCTGCCCCATGAAGAGCAGCTTCTTGCCAGGGTGACCCCACATGTACGCGAGGTACGCGCGAACGTTCGCGAGCTTGTGCCAGTGGTCGCCGGGCATCTTCGCGAGCAGGCTGCCCTTGCCGTGTACGACCTCGTCGTGGCTTATCGGGAGCAGATAGTTCTCTCCGAACGCGTAGACGAAGGAGAACGTCATCTCACCTTCGTGATGGGCACGGTACATCGGGTCGCGTTCGATGTACTGCAGGGAGTCGTTCATCCAGCCCATGTTCCACTTGAACCCGAAGCCGAGTCCGGCGTGGTCGGTCGGTGCCGTGACGCCGGGGAAGCTCGTCGACTCCTCCGCGATCATCAGCACGCCGGGGTGAAGACGATAGGCGGTCGCATTGACCTCCTGGAGGAAGCGGATCGCCTCGAGGTTCTCTCTGCCCCCATGGACGTTCGGCTCCCACTCGCCCTCGTTGCGTGAGTAGTCGAGATAGAGCATCGAGGCCACCGCGTCGACGCGTAGGCCGTCGACATGGAACTCGCTCAGCCAGAAGAGTGCGTTGGCGACCAGGAAGCCGCGCACCTCTGGGCGGCCGTAGTCGAAGATGAGGGTTCCCCAGTCCTGGTGCTCACCGCGCCGAGGGTCGGGGTGCTCGTAGAGCGGCTGTCCGTCGAACCTCGCGAGGGCGAAGGCGTCCTTGGGGAAGTGCCCGGGCACCCAGTCCATGATCACGCCGATCCCCGCCTGGTGGAGTCGATCGATCAGGTACCGCAGGTCATCCGGGCTGCCGAACCGGCTCGTCGCCGCGTAGTACCCGCTCACCTGATAGCCCCAGGAGCCCCCGAAGGGATGCTCTGCGAGTGGCATGAACTCGACGTGCGTGAAACCGGCCTCGGTGACGTGGGCGATCAGCGGCTCTGTCGCCTCGCGGTAGCTCAGGCCCCCGCGCCAGGATCCGAGGTGCACCTCATAGACAGACAGCGGCTGGGCGACGGCGTGGGTCGCCGCACGGCGGGTCATCCACGCACCGTCGGACCAGGCGTAGGTCGACTGCGTGATGACCGATGCCGTTTCGGGCGGGACCTGTGCGGCCTGAGCCATCGGGTCGGCCTTGAAGATCCACGAGCCCTCACGGGTGCGGATCTCGTACTTGTAGGTCGTTCCGATCGCGAGGTCGGGGATGAACAGCTCCCAGATGCCGCTCACACCCATCGAGCGCATCGAGTGAGGCTCGCCGTTCCACCCGTTGTGTTCGCCGACGACACGGACGGCTGTGGCGTTGGGAGCCCAGACCGCGAAGGCGACGCCGCTCTCGCCGTCGGCGATACGAGGGTGCGCACCCAGCACCTGCCACAGCTGCTCATGTCTCCCCTCGGCGATCAGATGCAGATCGACGTCGCCGAGGGTGGGCAGGTGGCGGTAGGGGTCGCCGCTGATCGTCTCTTCGTCGTCGCCGTAGGCAGTGGCGAGCCGATACGGAACCGGCGATCCGTCGTGCTGCGCCTCCCATATGCCGTGCGCGACGTGTTCGAGGTCGAGTCGGCTGCCGTCAGTGAAGACGGCCGCGACCGACGAGGCGAGCGGACGACGGGCACGGATCACCGTGACGGTGCGGTCGCGCGCATCCGTGAACGGGTGCGAGCCGAGCACGGCGTGCGGGTCGTGGTGGGTGCCGGCCGCCACTGCAGACCAGTCCGATGACGTGGCGGCATCTTCGACGTAGCTCATGCTCGTCTCCTCACCTTCAGTATGTGCACCGGTTCGGCGAAGGCGTCGAGGCGCACGTAGTTGTGGTCGGCCCAGGTCCAGACGGCGCCGGTCAGCAGGTCCTCCACCTCGAACTGCTCGCCCTGGGGCACACCCCAGATCGTCGTGTCGAGATGGACGGTGGTCTCGCGAACGGAATGCGGATCGACGTTCGCGATCACGAGGATCGTGTCGGAGTGGCCGGTGCCGGTGAAGGCTGCGTCGAGATGCTTGCTGTAGACGAGCACGGAGTCATCATCGCTCCAGTGCACGGAGAGGTTGCGGAGCTGTCGGAGAGCCGGGTGCGCTGCGCGGATCTCATTCAGCCGGCGCAGGAGAGGGGCCAGCGAGTCGCCGGCGGCCTCTGCACCCTCCCAGTCACGGAACTTGAACTCGTACTTCTCGTTGTCGATGTTCTCCTCGGAACCGGGGCGCGCCACATTCTCGAAGAGTTCGTAGCCCGCATACACGCCGTAGACGGGAGCAGCGGTGGCCGCTATGCAGGCACGGATCCGGTAGGCGGCGCGTCCGCCGAACTGCAGGTACTCGGTGAGGATGTCATGCGTGTTCACGAAAAGGTTCGGTCGCATGTAGTCGCTCGTCTCGTGCGAGACGCTGGTGAGGAACTCCTCGAGCTCCGCCTTGGTGTTGCGCCAGGTGAAGTAGCTGTAGCTCTGCTGGAACCCGACGGCCGCCAGAGCGCGCATCACGGCGGGGCGCGTGAAGGCTTCGGCGAGGAAGATCACGTCGGGGTCCTGAGCGTTCACGGTGGCGATGAGCCACTCCCAGAACTGCAGCGGCTTCGTGTGCGGGTTGTCGACCCGGAAGATCTTCACGCCCTGCCGCACCCAGTGCTGCACGATACGCAGCATCTCCCGGTAGATGCCGGCGGGGTCGTTGTCGAAGTTCAGGGGGTAGATGTCCTGGTACTTCTTCGGAGGGTTCTCCGCGTAGGCGATGGTGCCGTCGGGAAGGGTCGTGAACCACTCCGGGTGCTCATCGACCCAGGGGTGGTCCGGAGACGCCTGCAGAGCGAGATCGAGAGCGACCTCCAGGCCCTCGTTCTTCGCGGCTCGCACGAAGGCGCGGAAGTCAGCCGATGTGCCGAGCTCGGGGTGGATCGCGTCGTGGCCGCCGTCGGCGGAGCCGATCGCATACGGCGAACCTGGGTCGCCCGGTTCGGTGGTCAGTGTGTTGTTCCGGCCTTTGCGGTTCGTCGTCCCGATCGGATGGACGGGCACCAGATAGATGACGTCGAACCCCATGGCGGCGACAGCGGGAAGGCGCTTGGCGGCCGTCTTGAACGTGCCGCTCTTGACCGTGCCGTCCTTGAGACGTCGCGCGCCCTCTGAGCGTGGGAAGAACTCGTACCAGGCCCCGACGCCAGCCGCGGTCCGCTCGACGAGCAGCGTGTGCGCCGCCGACGCTGAGCGGAGTGTCATGAGCGGCCGGTCGCGGAAGAAACCGGCGAGCTCGGCATCGGTCGAGGCAGCGGTGGTGATCGCCGCATCACCGCCGCTCAGCGCCGCGGCGACGTCACTGAGACGTCTGCGCTGAGCTACGGGGCGGTCCTTCTCGGCTGCTGCCCGCGTGAGCAGCTCGGCCCCGAGCGCCGCCATCACCGGCACATCCACGCCAGCGGCGACCTTCACCTCGGCGGCGTGAGCCCAGGTCGCGAAGTCGTCGGAGAACGCCTCGAAGCGAAAGGTCCAGCGACCCTGCACGTCGATCGCGACCTCGGCACCCCAGCGATCGCTTCCATCCAGGAATGGGGTCAGGCGGTGCAGGGTCTCGTCGCCCTCAGGCGAGGTCAACCGCAGCTGCACGCCGATCAGGTCGTGCCCCTCGCGGAAGGCGACCACGCTGAACGGAACCACCTCGCCGACGAAGGCCTTGGGTGCGAAACCGCCCGGCACGGCCGGTGTACCACCGACCAGCGGAATGCGGGTCGCGACGAGCCCGTCGCCGTCCGAGACGGCACCCAACGGGCGCGACGGGATCTGTGCGGGGCTTCGGAGAGCCTTCGGACTGGTGCTGCTCATACGTGCGGCCACCTCCCGAATGTACCGCTCCCGAAGGCGAGCGGGTAGCTTGCAGAAGGCACCGGCGCGCCGCCCGTCATTCCACGCGGAAGAGTCGCATCGAGGTGCCCGGGATGGGCAGGATGTCGCCCGGAGCGAACACCTCACCGCCGTCATCCGGCCTGTCGTCGGCACTCGACCACAGCGAGACGAAGCGCGTCGCATCCTCGAGTTCCTCAGGGAGGCGCACGTCTATCGGCGACTCCGTGCCGTGCACGATGAGGAGGATCCGGTTGGCTGCCTCGCGATCGGGGGTCGAGGCAGCGACGTACTGCAGCGTCCGGTTGCCCGGGTCCGTCCATTGCTCGCTCTCCATCGTCTCGCCGTTCTGGTCAAACCAGTCCATGACGGAGGCGTTGGGGATGTGCTCGCCGAGTCGGGCATACCGGCTCGGCCGGAGAGCGGGGTTCTCCGAACGGAGCTGGATGAGTCGAGCGACGTGCGCGCGGAGATCCTCCTGCCACGGCTCTTCGTCCCATCCGAGCCAGGTCATCGACGAGTCCTGGGCGTAGGCGTTGTTGTTGCCGCGTTGCGTGCGTCCGACCTCATCGCCTGCGGTGAGCATCGGGATTCCCGCAGACAGCAGCAGGGTGCCGAGCAGATTGCGCATCGCCTTCCGACGGGCGGCGAGGATGGCCGGGTCATCGGTCGGGCCCTCGATGCCGTGATTGAACGCGCGGTTCATGTCGGCGCCGTCGCGGTTCTGCTCGCCGTTCGCCTCGTTGTGCTTGACGTCATACGACACGAGGTCGTGCAGGGTGAATCCGTCGTGCGCCGTGACGAAGTTGATGCTCGCGAGCGGGCCCCGTTTGTCAGCGAAGGTGTTGGAGGAGCCGGCGAGACGCGTCGCGAAGCCGCCGATGCCGACGGGAGCGGAGGCGCGGCGTGCGTAGTCGATGTCGCTCAGCCAGAAGTTGCGCACGCGGTCGCGGTAGCGGTCGTTCCACTCCAGCCAGCCCTTCGGGAAGTTCCCCGTCTGCCAGCCACCCATACCGACGTCCCACGGCTCCGCGATGAGCTTGGTCTCCTTGAGGATCGGATCGTTCGCGATCGCCGTGAGCAGCGGGTGATCCGGGGTGTAGGTGTGTGAGGCATCGCGGGCGATGGCCGCGGCGAGGTCGAACCGGAATCCGTCGATCTGCATCTCCTGCGCCCAATAGCGCAGCGAGTCGAGCACGAGTCGGGCGCCGGCATCGGTCGAGGTGTCGAGCGTGTTGCCGCACCCCGTCGTGTCGATGTACGCGCCGGATGCGTCCTGTCGGTAGTAGCTCGCGTTGTCGATCCCGCGCAGACTCGAGCGGGGGCCGCCGAGGCCCTCCTCAGAGGTGTGGTTGTAGACGACGTCGAGGATGACTTCGAGTCCTGCCTCGTGGAGCAGCCGCACCATGCCCTTGAATTCGGCGAGCACGGCCTCGGGGCCGCCCTTGCGTGCGTCCTCCGACGCGTAGGCGTTGTGCGGTGTGAAGAAGTTGAGGGTGTTGTAGCCCCAGTAGTTCGTGAGGCCGCGCTCGAGCAGCCGAGGCTCCGGCACGAACGCCTGAACGGGGAGCAATTCGATGGATGTGATGCCCAGAGCGTGGAAGTACTCGATCATGGCCGGGTGCGCGAGGCCGGCGTACGTGCCGTGCAGAGCGGGCGGCACATCGGGGTGGCGTTTGGTCAGCCCTTTCAGATGCCCTTCATAGATCACGGTCCGGTCGAGCGGGATCTGCGGCTTGACGGAGTCGCCCCAGTCGAACCCGTCGACGATCACGACCGAGCGCCACTCCTCGTAGCCGTCGCCCTGGGCGAGACCACGGGCATACGGATCGAGCAGGAGGGTCTCGGGGTTGAAGGTGTTGCCGGGGCCATGCGGTCCGCCGACACGGATGGCGTATCGGGTGCCCGGTTGGAGCAGCTCCGTGGTCACTTCCCAGATACCCCCGGGAAGGCGGGCGAGGTCGACCTGATCGATCACCCAGTCGAGGTCGGTGGCATCGAAGACGACGAGCTCGATGGAGGACGCGTTCTGCGACCAGACGCGGAGTGTTCCGACGCCGTCGTGAAGGCGAACGCCGAGGTTGTCGAGTGCAGTACCGCCGGGCACGGTGATGTCTCGGATCGCGGGCATGAATACACAATAGGGCTCTGCGCCCGGGTGCCAGGACACCGTGCACTCAGTTCCATGTGCACCCCGGGTGATGAAAATGGGGGAGAGTTGAAGGATGCAGCACTATCTCGATCACGCCGCGACGGCTCCGCTGCGCCCCGAGGCACGCGAGGCGTGGTTGGAGGCGAGCACGTTGGTCGGCAATGCGTCGTCGACCCACGGCGCGGGGCAGGATGCCCGACGACTGCTCGAGGAAGCGCGTGAACGCTCTGCTGCTGTGCTCGACTGCGATCCCATTGAGGTCGTCTTCACCTCCGGCGGCACCGAGTCGATCAATCTCGCGCTGCAGGGGCTGTGGCAGGCGCGCCAACCGGGAACGGACGCCATCGTGATGCCGGATGCCGAGCATCACGCCACCATGGACACCGTCGAGGCTCTGATCGCGGCGGGAGCGGTCCTTCGCGCTGTACCGGTATTTCGCTCGGCAGCAATAGACGTCGCAGCGTTCACCTCGCAGCTGTCGGGGGCTGCGCTGGCCACGGCGTTGGTAGCCAACAATGAGGCGGGGACCATCAACGACGCAGCGGCGCTGGCGACATCCGCCGCAGTGGCGCAGGTGCCACTGCACTTCGATGCCGTGTCGGCGCTCGGTCATGTTCCGCTGTCGTTCCGGGCCCTGCGAGGCCACGCAGCGGACGCCGTCGGTCTGGTGGCGATGAGCGTGGCCGGCCACAAGATCGGCGCCCCCGTCGGTGTCGGTGCGTTGGTCGTCGCTCGCTCCGCGCGGCTCTCGGCGCTCCTTCGCGGGGGCGCGCAGCAGAGAGGCCTCCGTGCAGGGACGCAAGACATCGCGGGGGCAGCTGCGTTCGCGATCGCGCTGGAACTCGCCGAGGCGGAGCTGCAGACCGAGAGTGTCCGACTGAGCGCGATGCGCGATCGTCTGATCGACGGCATCCTCACCCGAATTCCGACTGCCGAGGTCCTGGGCGACCGCGCCGAACGGCTTCCGGGCAACGTGCACGTGCTGTTTCCCGGCGCTGTGGGGGAGAGCCTTCTCTTCCTGCTCGACATGGCGGGCATTGCGGCATCCACCGGATCCGCGTGCCAGGCGGGCGTCGCGGAGCCCTCGCATGTGGTGATGGCCATGGGGTTCAGCGAACGGGAAGCACGCAGCGTGCTCCGTTTCTCGCTGGGACGAACCTCGACGGATGCCGACGTCGACGCGGTTCTCGCTTCGATCGCGGACGCGTACTCGCGCGCATCCGGCTCCGGCTCAGCTGCGCGCTCGTAGACTGGTCGCATGAGGATTCTTGCGGCCATGAGTGGCGGGGTGGACTCCGCAGTCGCGGCCGCGCGTGCCGTGGAAGCGGGGCATGACGTCGTCGGAGTGCATCTCGCGCTGTCCCGCGCAGGCGGCACCCTCCGCACCGGAAGCAGAGGCTGCTGCACGATCGAGGACGCGCTCGATGCGCGCCGCGCAGCAGATCTCCTCGGCATTCCCTTCTACGTCTGGGATTTCTCGGAGCGGTTCCGCGAAGACGTGATCGCCGACTTCGTGTCGGAGTATCAAGCCGGGCGCACTCCCAACCCCTGCATGCGCTGCAACGAGAAGATCAAGTTCGCCGCCTTGCTCGAACGCGCGATCGAGCTCGGCTTCGACGCGGTCTGCACGGGGCACTACGCGACACTTGTTACCACAGACGCCGGCCTCGAGCTGCATCGTGCGGCCGACAATGCGAAGGATCAGTCGTACGTCCTCGGCGTGCTGACGGCCGAGCAGCTGGCCCACACCTACTTCCCGCTCGGCACGACACCCTCGAAGGCTGTCGTTCGGGCTGAGGCCGCGGAGCGCGGGTTGACGGTCGCGCAGAAGCCCGACAGCCATGACATCTGCTTCATCCCTGACGGCGACACGCGCGGTTGGCTGGCTGAGAAGGTCGGCACCGCGACGGGTGAGATCGTCGACCGCACCGGTGACGTCGTGGGCTCGCACGAGGGGGCACATGCCTTCACAGTGGGCCAGCGTCGTGGGCTCAAGCTCGGTGTTCCGGCGGCGGACGGCAAGCCCCGGTTCGTCCTCGAAGTGCGCCCGGTGTCGAACACCGTCGTGGTCGGACCGAAGGAGGCGCTCGCTATCCGCGAGATCGCCGGTGCTCGATTCAGCTGGGCGGGAGCAGCGCCCGTGGACTCCGAGTTCGACTGCGAGGTGCAGATCCGAGCTCACGCGGAACCCGAGGTCGCTCGGGCGTTCGTCTCAGCCGACGGCGTGCGCGTCGTACCCGAGGAGCCGCTGAACGGAGTCGCACCGGGGCAGACAGCTGTCCTCTACGTCGGCACTCGCGTCCTGGGTCAGTTCACGATCGACCGCACGGTGTCTGCGGTACCGGTCGACGCGTAGCGCCTCCGTCGGGATGTCGGCGGCCGCTCGTAGACTGGCGGAGTGCCGGAGAACATCTCGCTGGAAGACGCCCGTATCGAAGCCGACGAGCTGACCACTCGCATCCTCGAGGCGAAAGACGCGTACTACGGGCGCGACACCTCGGTCGTCGACGATCGCACGTACGACGGCTGGATGCATCGACTCGAGGAGCTGGAGCGTCTGCATCCCGAGCTCCAGGGGCAGGACTCACCGACGCAGATGGTCGGCGCGGCAGAGGCGACGGGACTCGCGACGATCGAGCACGCCGAGCGGATGCTGAGCCTCGACAACGTCTTCTCGATCGACGAGCTCAGGGAGTGGGCTGCGAAGACTCGCGCCGCTGCGGGGAGGGACGTCGACTGGCTCACGGAGCTGAAGATCGACGGGCTCGCGATCAACCTTCGCTACGAGAATGGACGCCTGACATCGGCGGCCACGCGCGGCGACGGCCGCGTCGGTGAGATCGTGACGGAGAACGCTCTGCGACTGCCCGAGATCCCGCTTCAGCTCGAGGGCACGGGGCATCCGCCGATCGTCGAGGTCAGGGGAGAGGTGTTCATCCCCGTGGCGGCATTCGAGCGTCTCAACGCAGCCCAGGCCGCCTTCCGCGATCGCGCCTATGACGACGCATTCGCCCGCTGGGAGGCCCGAGGCGGGGCGAAGCGACCGTTCGACGAAGAGAAGGCCAGAACGGCCGCGGCCCGTCGATTCCCCTCTTTCGCCAACCCGCGCAATGCGGCGAGCGGGGGCCTGCGGCAGCAGATCGACAAGAAGAACGGCCTCGAGCTCGAGGCCGGAATGCTGCGCATCGAATCGCTCGCCCTCTACGTCCATGGCATCGGCGCATGGGAGAACCCGCCGGTGGCCGCGCAGAGCCAGGTATACGACCAGCTTGCGAAATGGGGGCTTCCCACGAGCCCGCACACGAAGGTGTGCACCGGAATAGACGAGGTGACCGATTTCGTCGAGTACTTCGGCGAGCACCGACATGACATCGAGCACGAGCTCGACGGCATCGTGGTCAAGGTCGACGAGCTCTCGCTGCACGACGAGCTCGGCGCGACGAGTCGCGCTCCGCGATGGGCGATCGCCTACAAATACCCGCCGGAAGAGGTTCAGACGAAACTCCTCGACATCGTCGTGTCGGTGGGACGCACGGGTCGTGCCACTCCGTTCGCTGTGATGGCGCCGGCACAGGTCGCCGGATCGGTGGTCAGGCAGGCGACGCTCCACAACAAGGACGTCGTGAAGGCCAAGGGCGTGCTCATCGGCGACACGGTCGTGCTGCGTAAAGCGGGCGACGTCATCCCCGAGGTGCTCGGGCCGGTCGTCGAAAAGCGCGACGGCACGGAGCGCGAGTTCGTCATGCCTGTGGAGTGCCCCGAGTGCGGCACTCCGCTGCGTCCGATGAAAGAGGGCGACATCGATCTGCGGTGTCCGAATGCGCGATCGTGCCCAGCGCAGGTGCGCGGTCGCGTGGAGCACATCGGATCGCGGGGTGCCCTCGACATCGAAGCTCTCGGAGAAGTCACTGCTGCCGCGCTCACCCAACCGACATCTCCCGCGGTGCCGCCCCTCGAGACCGAGGCCGGCCTGTTCGCGCTCACCCTCGACGAGATCGTGCCGATCGAGCTGTTCGTGCGCGACGCCGAGACGGGGCTGCCGAAGGAAGACGATGACGGAGTAGTCAAGATGCGCGCTCCGTTCCGACGCAACCCCACCGCTGCAGAAAAGAAGTCAGGACTCGAGGGTCCTCAGCCGTCTTCTCAGGCGCTCACTCTTCTGGCCGAGCTCGAGAAGGCGAAGACGAAAGATCTCTGGCGTCTTCTCGTGTCGCTGAACATCCGCCACGTCGGGCCGGTTGCGGCGAGAGCGCTGGCGCAGTGGTTCGGTTCGCTCGACGCGATCCGCGCCGCATCCCGCGACGAGCTCGCTGCAGTCGAAGGCGTCGGTGGCATCATCGCGGACTCCCTGCTCGCCTGGTTCGATGTGGACTGGCACCACGAGATCGTGCGTCGGTGGACCGAAGCCGGTGTTCAATGGACCACGCCAGGACACCCGGGCCCGGGTGCGGCAGTGATCGAGGGAGGCGTGCTGGAAGGGATCACCGTCGTCGCCACGGGCTCGCTCGACGGCTACACGCGTGACGGCGCGCAGGAGGCCATCATCAAGGCGGGCGGCAAGGCGGCATCGAGCGTCTCCAAGAAGACCGACTTCGTCGCCGCCGGTCCTGGTGCGGGGTCGAAGCTCGGCAAGGCCGAGGAACTGGGCATCCGGATCCTCGACGCCGCCCAGTTCCACGTGCTCGTCACCGAAGGGCCGGACGCGCTCGGATGAAGCGCTACGGACCGTTGATCGTCGTTCCGGGCGCCCTCGCCGTCGGCGATCCGGGAAGGCATCACCTGCGCCTCACACCGGACGCCGTGCTCTTCCGTGAAGGCACCGAGAATCGAGGACTCGTTCCGTGGGCCCAGGTCGAGCGCGTGCTTCTCGATGTTCCTGTGACGCGATTCCGGCTGCCGGGACTTGTCAGCACGATCGTGATCGGTGCGCTGACGTTCCTTGCCGTCTCCGATCTCGGATTGGATCCGGACGACGGCACGGTCGACGTGCTGATCGACGGCGAATCGACCAGCGCACCCTTGAGTCGTCACCATGTCGGCGGGTACTGGGCTCCGACAGTCGATGGTGCCCACAGGCTGCTGCAGCACCTCATCGACCACCCGCAGCAGCGATCGCTGCTCGCCCGCCCGGAATCACTTCTCGATATCGCCGTCCGCCTCGCACGCAGCGGGGCGACAGGAGCTTCAGGCTCCTGAAGCGCTCACGCTTCGGCGATGTGCTGGAGCAACTTCGGTGATCCGCCGAACCCGAGCCTTGGCTCTGTCCATCCACTTCAAGCGCGCCAGGCTCCGAACTTCGTCGGCCCCGGCGCGCTCGATGTGCATGTGATGGTCAGTCCTTGTGGCGCGGCTTGCGGAACGGCTTCTCGCCACGGTCGTCGCTGCGGGCCGGACGGTCATCCCGATCGTGGCGGGGGCGGTCGAAGCCGCCTCGAGCGCCACCGTCGTTGCGTCGCGATGCGGGGCCGCGATCGGGCTTGATCTCGATCAGCCGACCCGAGATGCGGGTGTCCTTGAGCTTGTCGAGCACCGAGGAATCGAGGTTCGCGGGCAGCTCGACGACCGTGAAGTCCGGCCGGATGTTGATGGCGCCGAAGTCGTCACGGCCGAGGCCGCCCTCGTTCGCGAGCGCGCCGACGATCTGACGCGGTTCGACCCGGTGACGTCGACCGACCTCGATGCGGTAGGGCTTGTAGTCGCCCCGTCCTCGGCGCTCGCGAGGCTCGCGGGTCTCCCTCTGGTCACGGTTGTTGCGCTCCCGCGGCGGACGGTTGTCGAACTCGACCGCCTTCGTCAGCGGGTCGTCCGAGGGGTCCAGCAGCAGCGGAGTGTCACCCTGGGCGACGACCGCTAGCGCCGCCGCCACGTCGGCCTCCGGCACATCGTGGTTGCGCACGTAGTGGGCGATGATGTCGCGGAACTTCTCGATCCGCGGGTTGTCGCCGAGCGCCGCCGTGATCGCGTCGTCGAAACGCGCAAGACGCGTGGTGTTCACGTCATCCATGCTGGGCAGCTGCATCTGAGCGGGCTGCTGACGCGTCGCCTTCTCGATCGCCTTGAGCAGGTAGCGCTCGCGAGGCGTGATGAAGCTGATCGCGTCGCCCTTGCGTCCCGCACGGCCGGTGCGACCGATGCGGTGCACATACGACTCGGTGTCGGTGGGGATGTCGAAGTTGATGACGTGGCTGATGCGCTCGACGTCGAGACCACGTGCGGCGACGTCCGTCGCCACGAGGATGTCGAGCTTGCCGTCCTTGAGCTGATTGACGCTGCGCTCACGCTGCACCTGAGCCACGTCGCCGTTGATGGCGGCGGCCGAGTATCCACGAGCGCGCAGCTTCTCGGCGAGGGTCTCGGTCTCGTTCTTGGTGCGCACGAACACGATCATCCCGTCGAAGTTCTCGACCTCGAGAATGCGGGTCAGAGCGTCGACCTTCTGGGCGTACGAGACCACCAGGTAGCGCTGCGTGATGTTGGTGCCCGTCGCGGTCTTCGACTTGATGCTGATCTCTTCGGGATCGCGCAGGTACTTCTGTGCGAGGCGACGGATCTGCGGAGGCATCGTTGCGGAGAACAGTGCGACCTGCTTCTCGACGGGCGTCTGCGCGAGGATCTGCTCGACGTCTTCCGCGAAGCCCATCTTCAGCATCTCATCGGCCTCGTCGAGCACCAGGTACTGCAGGTGCGAAAGGTCGAGGGTGCCCTTGGCGAGGTGGTCCATGATGCGGCCGGGCGTTCCGACGATCACGTGCACGCCGCGTCGCAGTGCAGAGAGCTGCACGCCGTAGGCCTGGCCGCCGTAGACGGGCAGCATATGAACGCCCTTCATCTTCGAGGCGTAGGACTCGAAGGCTTCGCAGACCTGCAGAGCGAGCTCGCGCGTAGGTGCGAGCACCAGAGCCTGAGGCGTCTTCTGGGAGACGTCGAGGCGCTCCAGCACGGGGAGCGCGAAGGCGGCGGTCTTTCCCGTTCCGGTCTGCGCCATGCCGACGACGTCGCGGCCCGACAAGAGAGTGGGGATCGTCGCGGCCTGGATGGGGGAGGGGGTCTCGTAGCCGAGGTCGCGGATCGCCTTGAGGACGGGTCCGGTGATACCGAGTTCCTCGAATCCAGGGGTCTCGGGGGCTTCGGTGGATACAGCGTCTTCAGGGGTCACTGATCAAGGGTAGCGCGTCCCGAGTTCCCGCGCCTGTGAGGGCGCCCTCAGGCGCCCGACGTCAGCGCCAGGAGCTTCTCCTTCACTTGCCGCCGAAGGACCTTTCCGATCAATGACTTCGGCAGTTCGTCCACGACGAAGATGCGACGAGGCACCTTGTAGGGGGTGAGGATGCTGCGTGAGTGCTCGCGGATCGCCTCGACGTCCACGTCCGTTCCGGGGTCCACGACGATCGCGGCGACGACCTCTTCGCCGGAGTGATCGCTCGGGAGGCCGACCACCGCGGCATCCACGACCTGCGGGTGCTGGCGCAGTGCGCGCTCCACCTCGGTCGGCGCGACGTTGAAGCCGCCGGTGATGATGAGCTCCTTGATGCGGTCGACGATTCTGATGAATCCCGCGTCATCGACCGTCACGATGTCTCCAGTGCGGAACCACTCGCCGACGAAGACAGCCTCGGTCTCCTCCGGCTTGCCGTAGTACCCCGAGAACACCTGCGGACCGCGCACGAGGAGCTCGCCGGCTGTGCCGGGTGCGACATCGACGGTCGGGTTCTCGGGATCGACCACGCGGCACTCGGTGCCGGGCAACGGAAGACCCACCGTGCCCGGAACGCGGTTGTCCGCCACCGGATTCGCCATGAGGACGGGGGAGCACTCGCTGAGCCCGTAGCCTTCGACGAGGAAGCCGTGCGTCGCCGCCTCGAACGGCACCACCAGCTCGTGCGGCAGCGCCATCGCACCGGAGATCGCAACCTCGATTCCGTCGAGCGACACGCCTTTGGTATTGGCCGCAGTGAGCAGCCGATCTGCGATCGGGGGCACGAGCGGAAGGAACGTCGCCGGGCGCTTCTTCATTACATCGAGGACGAGGTCCGGGTCGAACTTGGGGAACAGGACGAGGCGCGCACCCATCGACATCGCGAAGGTCAGGCACAGAGTGAGTCCGTAGGCGTGGAACATCGGCAGCACCGCGTACACGACGCAGCCCTTGCCGCGCTGGATGGACGGCACCCACGCTTGCGACTGGGCGGCGTTCGCGAGCAGGTTCCCATGGGTGAGAGCCGCGCCCTTCGGGGCGCCCGTGGTCCCAGACGTGTACTGGATGATGGCCAGATCGCCGGTGGCGGGCTGCGGGTGCGTCGTGGGAATGGGTGACGACTGCACGAGTGCGTCCCACGTGATGGTTCCGCGCACGCGCTCGGTGAGCGCCGCCCGCGATTCACGCGCTTTCGCCACAGGCAGTCGCAGAGCCACGCGGGTGCGGAGAGGCATTGCCCTGGTGACGTCCACGGAGATGAGATTGGTCACTGCGAGATCCGCGGGGAACTCCTGCACCGTCGAGACGACCTTGTTCCAGACGATCGCGTGCTTCGCGCCGTGGTCCTCGAACTGCTTCCGCAGTTCGCGCGGCGTGTAGAGCGGGTTGTGTTCGACGACCACCGCGCCCAGACGGAGCACCGCGTAGAACGCCACGATGTGCTGCGGGCAGTTCGGCAGGACGATCGCCACCGGATCCCCGGCGCGCACACCCAGGTCGCGCAGGCCCTCGGCGGCGCGGTCGATCGCGTCCTGCAGCTGTGCATAGGTCGTTTCACGTCCGAAGAACTGCAGCGCGGGCGCGTCCGGGTAGTCGCGAGCGGATGCGGCGACGATGTCGATCAGCGATCCCGAGACGGGGGCGAGATCCTCGGGGACGCCGTCCGCGTAGCTGGCGATCCATGGGCGGGGAGGCTGGTAGGAGCTCACCTGCCCAGCATAGGACCGGCCCCGCTCGACTGCGGGAGACGACGGGCACGGCAACTAGACTTGGCTCGTGTCTGAAATCACCCCTGATCTTGTGCGCCATCTCGGCGTGCTCGCGCGCATCCAGCTCAACGACGACGAGGTGACCCGGCTGACGGGCCAGCTCGATGCCATCGTCGACAACATCGCGAAGGTGTCGGAGGTCGCAAGCCCCGACGTCGCCGCGACGAGTCATCCGATCCCGCTGAGCAACGTCTACCGCCCCGATGTGGTGGGCGAGACGCTCACGCACGAGCAGGTGCTCCAGAATGCGCCGGACCAGGCCGACGGCCGGTTCCGCGTCACCGCGATCCTGGGAGAAGAACAGTGAGCGACATCATCCGGATGACCGCAGCAGAGCTTGCCGACAAGCTCGCCAGGCGCGAGATCTCCAGCGTCGAGGCGACCCGCGCGCACCTCGACCGCATCGCCGCCGTCGACGGGGACGTCCATGCCTTCCTGCACGTGAACGAGGGGGCGCTCGAGGCCGCAGCCGCCGTCGACGCCCGGCGGGCGGCGGGCGAGGAGCTCGGCCCGATCGCCGGTGTGCCGCTCGCCATCAAGGACGTGCTGGTCACGACCGACCAGCCGACCACCAGCGGCTCGCGGATCCTCGAGGGGTACCGCTCGCCGTACGACGCGACCGTCGTCGCACGTTCGCGCGCCGCGGGGCTCATCCCGCTCGGCAAGACCAACATGGATGAGTTCGCCATGGGTTCGTCCACCGAGCACTCCGCTTATGGCCCCACCCGCAATCCGTGGGACCTCGATCGGATACCCGGAGGTTCCGGCGGTGGATCGGCCGCCGCTGTCGCCGCGTTCGAGGCTCCGCTGGCGCTCGGCTCCGACACCGGTGGGTCCATTCGTCAGCCCGCGCATGTGACCGGCACGGTCGGCGTCAAGCCCACCTACGGCGGCGTCAGCCGCTACGGCGCGATCGCCCTCGCCTCCAGTCTCGACCAGGTCGGACCCGTGACGCGCACCGTGCTCGACGCAGGTCTGCTGCACGACGCGATCGGCGGTCACGACCCGAAGGACTCCACGTCGCTGCGCGACGAATGGCCCTCGTTCGCGGATGCCGCCCGTGAGGGCGCACGCGGAGATGTGCTCAAGGGGCTGAAGGTCGGTGTCATCCGGGAGCTGCCCGACAGCGGCTTCCAGCCCGGCGTCGCCGAGTCGTTCCGCAGTGCACTGGCACTGATGGAAGCTCAGGGTGCCGAAATCGTCGAGATCGGTGCACCCCATTTCGAGTACGGCGTCGCCGCGTATTACCTGATCCTCCCCGCAGAGGCATCCAGCAACCTCGCGAAGTTCGACTCCGTGCGCTTCGGCCTGCGCGTCACGCCCGACGGCAACCCCACGGTCGAGGATGTCATGTCCGCCACACGCGATGCCGGTTTCGGCGACGAGGTGAAGCGACGCATCATCCTCGGCACCTACGCGCTGTCGGCCGGATATTACGACGCCTACTACGGCAGTGCTCAGAAGGTCCGCACGCTCATTCAGCAGGACTTCGCGAACGCGTTCGCCGAGGTCGACATCATCGCGACGCCGTCGGCTCCGACGACCGCGTTCAAGATCGGCGAGAAGATCGATGATCCGCTGCAGATGTACCTGAACGACATCACGACGATCCCCGTGAACCTCGCCGGCGTCCCGGGGATCTCGATTCCCAGCGGCCTCGCGGCGGAGGACGGATTGCCCGTCGGCATCCAGTTCATCGCACCGGCCAGGGAGGACGCGCGACTCTACAAGGTCGGCGCTGCGGTCGAGACGCTCCTCGTCGATTCGTGGGGAGCACCGCTCCTCACGCGTGCACCGCAGCTCGTGGGAGGGACCCGCTGATGGCCACCGCCAAGCTCATGGACTTCGACAAGGCGCTGGAGCTGTTCGAGCCCGTTCTCGGGTTCGAGGTGCACGTCGAGCTCAACACGAACACGAAGATGTTCTCGGATGCGCCGAACCCGGCCAACGAGCTGTACCACGCGGCTGAGCCGAACACGCTGATCGCCCCGGTCGATCTCGGTCTTCCGGGATCGCTGCCCGTCGTGAACGAGACGGCTATCCGCTCGTCGATCAGCCTCGGTCTCGCACTCGGCTGCTCGATCGCACCGTCGAGCCGTTTCGCCCGGAAGAACTACTTCTACCCCGACCTCGGCAAGAACTACCAGATCTCGCAGTATGACGAGCCGATCGCGTTCGAGGGTGAGGTCGAGGTCGAGCTCGAAGACGGAACCATCGTGCAGATCCCGATCGAGCGTGCGCACATGGAAGAGGACGCCGGCAAGCTCACCCATATGGGAGGCGCCACCGGACGCATCCAGGGTGCCGAGTACTCGCTGGTCGATTACAACCGCGCCGGCGTTCCGCTCGTCGAGATCGTGACGAAGGTCATCTTCGGCACAGAGCACCGCGCGCCTGAGGTGGCCAAGGCCTACGTCGCGACCATTCGCGACATCGTCCGCAGCCTCGGGATCTCGGAAGCCCGCCTCGAGCGTGGCAATCTCCGATGCGACGCCAACATCTCGCTGCGCCCTCGCGGCCAGGAGAAGCTCGGCACGCGCACTGAGACCAAGAACGTCAACTCGATGCGCTCAGTAGAGCGCGCCGTGCGCTACGAGATCCAGCGTCAGGCGCAGATCCTCGCCGACGGCGGGACGATCACGCAGGAGACCCGGCACTGGCACGAGGACACCGGCACGACCTCGCCCGGTCGTCCGAAGTCGGATGCTGATGACTACCGTTACTTCCCTGAGCCCGATCTGCTTCCCGTGGAGCCTGCGGCAGAGCTGATCGAAGAGCTCCGAGCGCAGCTGCCCGAACAGCCCGTCGCCCGTCGGCGCCGCCTGATGGCCGAGTGGGGATTCACCGACCTGGAGTTCCAGGACGTGCGCAACGGCGGTCTGTTGGATGTCGTCGAAGCGACGATCGCAGCCGGCGCGACCCCTGCCACCGCGCGCAAGTGGTGGACGGGTGAGATCAGCCGACTCGCGAACACGCAGGAGAAGGACGCCACGGAGCTGATCTCCCCTGAGAACGTCGCGGCGTTGCAGAAGCTCGTCGATGCCGGCACCCTCACCGACAAGCTGGCTCGCCAGGTGCTCGAGGGAGTCATCGCCGGCGAGGGAACGCCGCAGGAGGTCGTGGACAGCCGCGGACTCGCCGTCGTCTCGGACGACGGCGCGCTGATCGCCGCGATCGATCAGGCCCTCGCAGCGCAGCCCGACGTACTCGCCAAGATCAAGGACGGCAAGGTGCAAGCGGCCGGCGCCGTGATCGGCGCCGTGATGAAGGCGATGAAGGGCCAGGCGGACGCGGCCCGAGTCCGCGAACTCGTCCTCGAGCGCGCTGCGCAGTAACCGGATCCCCCGGACCTCATGTCCGAGGTCCGGGGGAGAATGGTCTCATGGGACACGGTGACGGCAGAGGGCGCATCGTGTCGTCCGCCGATGCCGACGACACCGGAACGAGTATCCTGCACGTCGACATGGACGCGTTCTATGCAGCGGTCGAAGTGCTCGACGATCCGAGCCTTCTCGGCCTCCCGCTGATCATCGGGTCGCCCGATGGCCGATCGGTGGTGTCCAGTGCCTCCTATGAGGCGCGTCGCTACGGCGTGCGTGCGGCCATGCCGGTGTCCCAGGCGCTGCGCCTGTGCCCGTCGGCCCGCATCGTCCCTCCGCATTTCCATCGCTATCAGGCGGTCTCGCGCCAGGTGATGGCGATCTTCGAGTCTTTCACCCCGCTGGTCGAGCCTCTGTCGGTCGACGAGGCTTTTCTCGACGTGCGCGGTGTGCGGCGGCTCTGGGGCAGTCCTGCGCGGATCGCGCACCTCGTTCGAGAGCGGGTCAAAGACGAAGTGGGCATCACCTGCAGCGTCGGCGTCGCTGCCACGAAGCACGTGGCGAAGATGGCTTCGACCATCTCCAAGCCCGATGGGATGCTCGTCGTCGCGGCAGCCGACACTCAGGATTTCCTCGATCCACGCCCGGTGCGCGCGATGTGGGGCGTGGGGCCGAAGGCGGCCGAAGCACTGGAGGCGCGCGGAATCCGCACGGTGCGCGACATCCGCACCTCGTCTCGGGCGATGCTCGACCGTGCCGTCGGGCCGGCTCTGAGCGCGCGTCTCGCAGAACTCGCGCGCGGGCAGGACCCCCGCACAGTCGAGACGGAGCGCGTCGAGAAGAGCGTCGGGCACGAGGAGACGTTCGACACCGACATCTCGGACAGATCCTTCCTGAGAGCGGAGCTCCTGCGGCTGGCAGACCGCGTCGCAGCGCGCCTGCGAAAGGCCGAATGGGAGACGTCGACGGTCGCCATCAAGATCAGGTTCGACGACTTCCGCACCATCAGCCGCTCGCAGACGCTCTCGGAGCCCACCGCGGTCGGCCAGCGCATCGGCGAGGCCGCCCAGGCGCTCTTCGACCAGATCGAACGAAGGGATCCCGTGCGTCTGGTCGGGGTGCGCGCTGAGAAGCTGCGGCCTGCAGGAGGCGGTGGCTTCGGCCTCTGGGATGACGACGAGGACTGGCGACGCGTCGAGGGCGCGGTCGACGACGCCGTCGCACGATTCGGCACAGCCACGATCAGCCGCGCCAGACACATCGGGCGAGGCGACGGGCGTGGTGCCGCACAGCATCCCCGTGCGCACGGGCTGGATTGACCCTTCTCAAGTCCGAATCCTGGGCTAGCGTGGAGCCATGCCCAACATTGCACTGGAACTCGGAAAGCAGGCCGCCTCGTTCGGCGTGAAGAGCGCGTACGGCGAGCCGCAGGATGTCGACGGCGTGAGCATCACTCCGGTGGCGTTCACCTACTCAGGCTTCGGCGGAGGAAGCGGTGACGGTGCCGAAGGCGGCGGCGGAGGTGGCGTGTCCGTGCCGGTCGGCGTCTATGTGCGCCGCGAGGAGGGACTCCGTTTCGAGCCCAACATCGTGACGTTGCTCGTCGTCGCTGTGCCGTTCGTCTGGGTGACCGGACGCGCGTTCTCTCGCATCATCCGTGCCCTCAAGAAATGACGACCCGGTCGCTGCCGCCCTCGAGCGTGCGGCGACTCTGATCGTCGACGACATCCACATGCTCGCGGCGGCGAACCCTGTCGTCTTGATCGACGGTCGCAGCGGGGCGGGGAAGACGACTCTGGCGCGCATGCTCGTCGAACGTTGGCCGATCACGGGTCGGGTGCAGCTCGTCGCTCTGGACTCGATCTATCCCGGATGGGACGGGCTCAGAGAAGGAGCCGAACGTGCCTTGGACGGCATCCTCCGCCCGCACGGCCGGGGGTATCTCGGCGAGTGGAGACGATGGGACTGGGGGAGCGGCGCCGAGGCTGAGACTCACGCGGTCGACCCTGCGCTCGGTGTGCTGGTCGAGGGGAGCGGGATACTCACGCCTGCAACCGCTGCGATCTCCGATGTTCGCGTCTGGGTCGAGTCCGCGGAGGCCGGTCGCAAGGCGCGAGCGTTGGCGCGCGACGGAGACACGTACCGTCCTCACTGGGAACGCTGGGCGCAGCAGGAAGCCGATCACATCGTGCGCGATGATCCGCGTGCGCTCGCGACCAGGGTCATCGAGGTGCCGTAGTTCTCACAGGAGTTCGTCGGCTGCCTCGATGATGAGTTCGAGACGGTACCCGAGCCAGTCGTAGATGCCGAATCTCGGGTCTTCGGGGTCATGATCGTCATCGCTCTCGATGCCGAGGCGCTCCGCGATCACGAGGCGCAGCGCGGTGAGCGTGCGCATCCACGCGTCGATATCGGATAGGAGTATGTCGAGGTCGTGCTCCGCGAAGGCCTCGTTCTGCGACATCTCGTCGAGGTCACCGCGCATGCCTGCGAGTGCATTGCGGACGACGTCCGCATCCAGAGCGCGTCGGTCGAGCAGATCATCTCGAGTCGCGTCGCGGAAGACGCGGGAGGAATCCTCGTCCTCGGGGTAGGGATCGGGAACCAGACGGCCGATCGCGGGATCCTCGACGTCGCGGTTCGTTCCCACGAGTTCGCGGAAGTCGTCGACGAGCTGCGCGAGCTGAGCGCCCTCGACCCGAGCCATACGCATCCGCACCATCGGCTCGCTCATCTCGTGGCCTTTCGGACGGTCGCCCACAGGCCGTAGTCGTGCATCGCCTGCGCGTGCATCTCCATCGTCTCGCGCGGCCCCGTCGCCACGATCGCCTTGCCGTCGTGGTGGACCTGACGCATGAGCATCGTCGCGCGCTCCAGCGAGTAGCCGAAGTAGATGCGGAAGACACGTACGACGTAGCTCATCAGATTGACAGGGTCGTTCCACACGACGACCTCCCATGGTTCGAGCGGAGCCGCCGAGAGATCGACCAGTTCTTCGAGGTCGGGCGAGGCGAGGGGACTCATGCCCACCCCAGCGTGTGGAGCTGCTCGTCGTCGATGCCGTAGAAGTGCGCGATCTCGTGCACCAGGGTCGCATGCACCTCGTCGCGCAGCTCGTCGTCCGTCTCGCATGCGGCCAGATGCGGCTCGCGGTAGACGACGATCCGATCGGGGAGCTCACCGGAGCCGTATTGCGTGCGTTCGGTCAAGGCCAGCCCGTCGTAGAGCCCGAGCAGGTCGAGGCTTCCGTCCTCGGGACGATCCTCGACGACGAACACGACGTTCTCCAACCCGTCGACCATCTCGTCGGTCAGTCGATCGAGCTCGTCGATCACGAGTTTCTCGAAGGTCGCAGCATCCATTTCCATCAGGTCCAGCCTATTGCGGGGTGGAGGGCTTTGCCTCAGTGCAGGAAGACGAGGAGACCGGCGACGGCGATGAAGAGCAAACCGAAGACGCTGTTCAGAATCCGCTGTCCGCGTGTCGATCGCGTGAGTCGGCGGAACGGCCGGGCCGCCGTCGCGAAGAACCCCCACATCACCACGATGTCGACGATGATGACCGTGCCGATGAGGGTGAGGTACTGGGGGAGCTGCGGTTCATCCAGGCGGATGAACTGCGGGATGAAGGCGAGAAAGAAGACGATCGCCTTCGGGTTGAGGAGATTCACCCAGAACCCTCGTCTGATCATCGACCAGTGCCTCTCGTGGAGGTCGATGGTCGGCCCGTCATCATCGGTGGGGAGCTTCGGTCTGGTGAGGATCAGGCGGATGCCGAGGAAGACCAGGTATGCCGCGCCGGCGTACCTGATGACGTTGAACAGCACCTCGGACTGCGAGACGACGAGTCCGAGGCCCGCCGCGACGACGATGACGTGCACGATGAGAGCGAGCTGCTGTCCGAGGATTCCCCAGATCGAACGGCGCCAGCCCTGGCTCAGGGCATTCGACATCGTGTTGATGGCGCCGGCACCCGGCGTGAAGCTGATCACCACGCAGGCGGTCAGAAGCGAGAACCACACTGCGAGCGACACTCCGCAATCCTACGGGTGGCTCGTCATCCCTCGATCACCGGCGTTCGGATTTGGCGTGCGAAGCGGTCGTGACACGAAGAAGGCCCGAGTCTTTCGACTCGGGCCTTCTCTGTGTGGGGTGAGTAACGGGACTCGAACCCGCGACATCCGGCACCACAAGCCAGCGCTCTACCAGCTGAGCTATACCCACCATGCGCCGATCGTGATCGGCAACCAGACGAGTCTATTACATGTTCGGAGTGAACTCTGACACGGTGCGTGCGGCGATGTCGCGAGCATCGTCGCTCGAGGGTCCGGGCTCATCGACGAAGACCGCCTCGCGGTAGTACCGCAGCTCGCGAATGGACTCGAGGATGTCGGCGAGGGCGCGGTGTCCGCCGTCTTTCGCTGGCGCCTGGAAGAAGACACGGGGGTACCACCGCCGCGAGAGTTCTTTGATGCTGGAGACGTCGACGTTGCGATAGTGGAGCCACTGGTCGACCTGACTCATGTACTTGGCCAGGAACATCCGGTCTGTGCCGATGGTGTTGCCGGCGAGCGGAGCCTTGCGTTCGACGGGAGCGAACCGCTTGATGTAGGCGAGAGTTTGCGCTTCGGCCTCGGCCAGCGATACACCATGGGGGATCTCGGTGATCAGCCCTGAGGTCTCGTGCATCGTCGTCACGAAGTCATTCATGTTCTCAAGGGCTGCGTCGCTCGGACGAATGACGATCTGGAAGCCCGGGTGGACCGGACGGAGTTCGAAATCAGTCACGACGACAGCGATCTCGACGAGCTCGTCGACGGCCAGATCGAGGCCGGTCATCTCACAATCGATCCAGACGAGGCGGTCGTTTTCTGAGGCAGATACCATTTCGCCATCCTATCGACGGCTCCGACATCCGAGTCGGGCGCGGTACGGTAGATCTGTGCGCCTCCGTAGCTCAGGGGATAGAGCAGGAGCCTTCTAATCTCTTGGTCGCAGGTTCGAATCCTGCCGGGGGCACCATCATCTGGACCGAGTTGCGAACTCACCCGTTGCGCAAAGCGGCGACCGCGTCATCCGCGCTCCAGAAGTCGCCGACGAGTCGGAACGACGCCGTGGCGAGATGCAGGCGCTCTGCCCGGTAGCGAACCCCGAGGGGATCTGAGATGAGGCGCAGGTGTCCGATGACCTTCGCTCTCGCGTCTTGAACCCGCCACAGGTGGGCTGAGGCGCGCACGAGATGTTCCTTCTTGGTCGACAGCTGCGGTGTCGCGTAGGGAACCTCGGGCATGGACGTGATCAGGGTGGCAGACATCGAATCTCCTTTCGTGGTTCGAACGTATGTCCGACCACTGACATTGCGCTCCACGGGGGCGTGGGCGACCGTGAAGCAGTTCTTCTGCACATCCGGACGCCGATCCAGGTTGTTCAGCATGCCTGTGTTCACGGCATCGTCGAGGCGTGGGCAGGGCGCACTCTGAAGTGATCCGGACGCACGCTCCGGGCACAGAGGAGAGAACATGCATGACACAGTGACCATCGTCGGCAACGTCGCCACCGACCCGACCCAGGGGCGGACGACCAGCGGAATTCCCGTCACCAACTTCCGACTCGCGAGCACGCATCGGCGCTTCGACGACGCGACGCAGACGTGGGTCGACGTCACGACGAACTGGTACTCGGTCGCAGCCTTCCGTCAGCTGGCGGAACACGCGAAGGTCTCGCTGCGGTCTGGTGACAGCGTGATCGTGACGGGCAGGATGAAGATCCGCGCCTGGGAGAACAACGGCAAACAGGGCACGAGCGTCGACATCGATGCCGATGCGATCGGCCACGATCTCCGGTGGGGTACGACTGCATATCGCCGAAGCGCACGATCGGCCATCGACGCCGCGCCCAGAGGCGCTGCGGCATCGGATCCGCGCGACGACAGCGGGCAGTCTTCGAATTCGGGTGGCGATGAGCCGGACATCGACACCTCATGGGCGACGAGGGACGGCGAATTCTCCGGTGCCGAAGACGACTTCGCGGATTCGTCGGCTGCAGGGACGGGGCTTCTCTGAGCTCCGTGACCGAACGACGCCGGCGCACTCGACACCCGTGAGCGCGCTCGTGCGCGTGCGGAGGAGGACGCCCGTAGACTCGGTTCGTGCTTCGACGACCGGACTCCTCCGCATCGCGTGCAGTGATCACGACGGGCGTTGCCATGACGCTGGTGCTGCTGCTGACATCGTGCGGCCCCACCGCTCCGCCCACACCGGGGCCGACGGACGCCGGGATGAGCCCCAGCCCGTCAGAGTCGCCCGAAGGTCCCGTGTACGTCGCAGACGGCACCGCGGGTGACAACCTGCCGCTCTTCGCGGCAGTGACCGGTGGCGTATGGGCTTCTGACCAGAGGGCATCGGGCCGCGCATACATCGACGCGTTGACGGCTGCGGGGTTCGACCGCGCCGCCATGCAGGTGACCGAGGACGTCACGACTGTCGGCAATCCGGTCGAGAGCCTGATGTTCGCCGTGCGATGGGGAGAAGCGGAGTGCCTCGTCGGGCAGGTGGGTCCGTCGACGGGCGAACCCGTCACCGTCGTCATGCCCCAACTCGCCGAGGGGCGTTGTCTCGTCGGGGCGACCCGAGCGATCGACTGGTGACACGGCACGTTCACGTCCCGCGTCGCGCGTCGCTCACCCCTGCCTCAGGGGGCGCACCGGCGTTCGGTAGCGCCCTGCGCGATCGCCGGTAGGCTGGAGTGTCGATCTTCGACGCCAACAGAAGGAGCGGTTTTCGGTGGCTGAGTACATCTACTCGATGGTTCGTGCGCGCAAGGCGGTGGGCGACAAGCTCATTCTCGACGACGTCACGATGGCGTTCCTCCCCGGTGCCAAGATCGGCATGGTGGGACCGAACGGCGCCGGCAAGTCGACGATCCTCAAGATCATGGCCGGCATGGACACGCCGTCGAACGGTGAGGCGAAGCTGTCTCCCGGCTTCTCGGTGGGCATCCTGATGCAGGAGCCCGAGCTCGACGAGACCAAGACGGTGATCGAGAACATCCAGGACGGCATCGCCATCAAGGCGAAGGTCGACCGGTTCAACGAGATCTCCATGCTGATGGCCGATCCCGATGCCGACTTCGACTCCCTCCTCGCGGAGATGGGTACTCTGCAGGAGGAGATCGACGCGGCAGACGGCTGGGACCTCGATTCGCAGCTCGAACAGGCCATGGACGCCCTGCGTACGCCTCCCGGCGACGCGGCGATCGCCCCGCTCTCCGGTGGTGAGAAGCGACGCGTCGCGCTCGCGAAGCTACTTCTGCAGAAGCCCGATCTGCTGTTGCTCGATGAGCCGACCAACCACCTCGACGCGGAGAGCGTGCTCTGGCTGGAGCAGCACCTCCAGGCCTACAAGGGTGCCGTCATCGCGATCACGCACGACCGGTACTTCCTCGACCACGTCGCCGAGTGGATCGCCGAGGTCGACCGTGGCCGCCTGATCGGCTACGAGGGCAACTACTCGACCTACCTGGAGAAGAAGGGCGAACGCCTCGAGATCCAGGGCAAGAAGGACGCGAAACTCGCCAAGCGCCTCAAGGAGGAGCTGGAGTGGGTCAGGTCCAGCGCCAAGGGCCGCCAGACCAAGTCGAAGGCTCGACTGGCGCGCTACGAGGAGATGGCGACGGAGGCGGAGCGGACCAGGAAGCTGGACTTCGAGGAGATCTCGATTCCGGCTGGGCCGCGACTCGGCAGCATCGTGATCGATGCGAAGAAGCTTCAGAAGGGCTTCGACGGCCGGGTGCTCATCGACGGGCTCAGCTTCAACCTGCCGCCGAACGGGATCGTCGGCGTGATCGGACCCAACGGTGTCGGTAAGACGACCCTGTTCAAGACCATCGTCGGCCTCGAGCCGCTCGACGGCGGTGACCTCAAGATCGGTGAGACGGTCAAGATCAGCTACGTCGACCAGTCACGCTCGAACATCGACCCCGACAAGACGCTGTGGGAGGTCGTCTCCGACGGCCTTGATGTCATCACGGTCGGCAAGACCGAGATCCCTTCCCGCGCGTACGTCTCGAAGTTCGGGTTCAAGGGTCCGGACCAGCAGAAGAAGGCAGGTGTGCTCTCCGGTGGTGAGCGCAACCGTCTGAACCTGGCGCTCACGCTCAAGGAGGGGGGCAACCTGCTTCTCCTCGACGAGCCCACCAACGACCTGGACGTCGAGACGCTCAGTTCACTCGAGAACGCGCTCCTCGAGTTCCCGGGCTGCGCCGTGGTCATCACCCACGACCGGTGGTTCCTCGACCGCATCGCGACCCACATCCTCGCGTACGAGGGCACCGACGAGAATCCCGCTCAGTGGTACTGGTTCGAGGGCAACTTCGAGGCGTATGAGGAGAACAAGATCCAGCGCCTCGGCGCCGACGCGGCCAAGCCGCACCGGTCGACGCACCGCAAGCTCACGCGCGACTGATCGCTCGATGTCCGACCTGACACCGGGGCCCCGCCTGCACATCCCGATCCACCTCCGATGGGGCGATCTGGACGCATTCAATCACGTCAACAACACCTCGATGCTGAAGCTCCTCGAGGAGGCGCGCGTGCGCGCGTTCTGGCGTGCGGGCCCCGGTGAGCAGGCGCCCTCGACGGCTGTGCTCGACTCAGGCATCGACGAGGGCACGCTGACGCTCATCGCGCGGCAGGAGATCGAGTACCTCGCTCCGGTGCCGTATCAGCGGCGACCGCTCGAGGTTCAGATGTGGTTCGGCAAGCTCGGCGGCTCGAGTGTCGAAGTCTGCTATGAGGTGCACAACGACCCCGAGGCTGAGCCCCGCACGATCTATGCACGGTCCACCGCGATCATCGTGCTCGTCGACGCCAAGACGGGCCGTCCCACTCGTCTGACGCCCGAGATGCGCGAAGCGTGGGAGCCGTACGTCGGCCCCTCGATCGAGTACACCCACCGTTGACCCGACGCGCGTGACGTCAGGCCGGGGCCGGCACCCTGACCATGATCTCCTGCGCCACGGAGGCGACCAGGTCGCCCGACTGCGTATAGATGCGCCCCTGCGCCAGACCGCGGCCGCCGCGAGCGTTGGGCGACTCCTGCAGGTAGAGCAGCCACTCGTCGACGCGCGCAGGTCGGTGCCACCACATCGCATGGTCGAGACTCGCCACCTTCAACCCGGGAAGCCCCCAGTACACGCCATGGGCGCGCAGAATGGACTCCTGGATCGTCATATCGCTCAGATACGCGAGAGCCGCCCGGTGAATGCGCTGGTCGTCAGGAAGAGGCGCCTTCATGCGCATCCAGACGCCCTGCTGAGGCACGCGGGAATCCTCGCTCGGCAGGAACAGCGGTGAGTCGATGTGGCGCACATCAGCGGCACGATCGCTGAGCATCCGCACCACGCCGGACGGCAATCCCTCGATGCGCTGCTCGTCGGGCAGCAGAGAGTCGGGGCCGGGAATGCCTTCGGGCATGGGCACGGCGTGCTCGATGCCCGGATCGTCGTCCTGGAAGGAAGCGATCATCGAGAAGATCGGCACACCGTTCTGATACGCCTGCGAACGGCGGGTGGAGAACGAACGGCCGTCGTGGATGCGGTCGACGGCGATCGTGATGCCCTGGCTCGCGTCGCCGGGCCGCAGAAAGTACCCGTGCATGGAATGCACAGCACGATCCTCCGGGAGCGTCCGTTCCGCAGCGAGGAGGCTCTGCGCCAGCACCTGGCCACCGTAGATCCGTCCCGAGGGCATCGGATGAGAAGAGCCGATGAAGATGTCCTCTGTGGTGCGGGCCTGAGTCGAATCGAGGTCCAGCACGTCGAGGAGCTGGTCGACGGTGCGAATCGCGTGGGCGTCGGCGGTCATGACTTCCTTTCCGCGACTGCGGATGCCGCTGGCGTTGCTAGTTTAGAGGGTGTGCCCCACCAGCTTCTTCTTGCAGACGCCGAGACCACGAAGGACGTTCTGACCTTCCTCGGGCGAGCCACCCGCATCTCCGACGAAGGGGTTCGACTGCAGGCGGCGCGGGGTGTGCTCGCGCTCACGGGAGCCGCTCTGTCGCCCCACGGGCTGTTCGATCAGACCCCGACAGTGCTTGCGATGCGCGTCGTGCAGGCCGACCCCGAGCTCGAGTGCGATGTCGTCGTCTCCTCGCTCGCAGCGACCGACGACGAGCGCGCACTGACTCTGCCCGAGACGGGGCTCTCGCCCGCGTGGGCCGGAGTCGCTCCGCCTCGCGGCGACTGGCAGCCGACCTCGACCCTTGCGGCATCCGTCATCGCTCGGCGTGCGCAGTGGGGGATCAGCGCGGTTGCGCGGGGAGCGACGCCCGGATCGGGAGAGGAAGCCGTCAGAGCCCTCCGTGCAGCCATCTGGGGCGAGCCCGATGACGATCTCGGCGGCCTGCCGCGCGGAGTCGCGTTCGCGGCCGACGCATTCGGCTTCATCTCCGGCGAGGAAGAGGTTCCGGTCATGCAGTCCGGGCGGTGGACTCGACTCGCTTTCCGTCGGGGTCACGTGCTCGCTCGCGGACCCGTCGCCACGGGGCTCACCGCGGTCAGAGGCACGGGCTCCACACAGTAAATGCGAGAACGAGCTCACCCGGCCGCGGCGCGCCCGGCCTGACGCCCCGAAAAGAGGCACCCACCGAGGAACGTGCCTTCGAGCGCCCGGTAGCCGTGCACGCCGCCGCCGCCGAAGCCGCTCGCCTCACCTGCCGCATACAGACCCGGAATCGGCTCACCGTCTGCTCCGAGCGCACGGCCGTCGAGATCGGTGTTGATGCCGCCGAGGGATTTCCTCGTGAGCACGTGCAGCTTGACGGCGACCAGAGGACCCGCTGCCGGGTCCTGCAGCCGATGCGGAGACGCGGTGCGGATCAGCTTGTCGCCGCGGTAGCCGCGCATCGAACGCAGCATGCCGATCTGGGCGTCCTTCGTGAACTCGTTCTCCATCTCGAGGTCACGCGCGACCACCTCCCGTCGCACGTGATCGATATCCAGCGATTCTCCGCCGGGATGCCGCTGCATCTGCTCGAGCAATGATTCGAGGTCATTCTCGACGATGAAGTCCTCGCCCTCGTCGAGGAACGCCTGCACCGGCCCCGTCGGTCCCTTGGCGAGCCGGGACTTCACGAGGAGCCCGACATCCTTGCCCGTGAGATCGGGGTTCTGCTCGCTTCCGGAGAGGGCGAACTCCTTCTCGACGATCTGACGAGAGGTGACGAACCACGAGTGGTCGTATCCCGTGGTGCGGAGGTGGGCGAGGGTGCCCAGCGTGTCGAAGCCCGGAAACAGCGGAACGGGCAGTCGCTTGCCTGTCGCATCCAGCCACAGCGATGACGGGCCGGGGAGGATGCGGATGCCGTGCGACGGCCACACCGGATCCCAGTTCGTGATGCCCTCGACGTAGTGCCACATGCGGTCGCCGTTGATCAGACGCGCACCGGCCGACTCCGAGACGGCGTGCATCGATCCGTCCACGTAGGCGGGCACCCCGGTGAGCATGTGCTCCGGAGGGACGCCGAGGCTGGCGGGCCATGCGGCGCGCACGAGGTCGTGATTTCCCCCGATACCGCCGGACGAGACGATCGCGGCGTCGGCGCTGATCTCGAAGTCGCCGATCGCGCGCCGCGATGACTCGACCCCGCGAGCGGCAGGGCTCGACTCGAGGATCGTCCCGCGTGCGCCGGTGACGGCTCCATCGGTGGTGATCAGCGCCGTCACACGATGGCGGGGGAGGATCGTGATCCGGCCCTCGCGCTCGCCCTGCTCGACCGCGGCGACGAACGGTGCGACGACACCCGGCCCGGTGCCCCACGTGATGTGGAACCGAGGAACCGAGTTGCCCGGACCGAGCGCACCGTATCCCCCTCGCTCAGCCCAGCCGACGACCGGGAAGAAACCTACTCCGCGTTCCCGCAACCACGATCGCTTCTCTCCGGCGGCGAACTGCAGGTAGGCCTCGGCCCACCGGCGCGGCCAGTGATCTTCAGGGCGGTCGAAAGAGGCTGTGCCGAACCAGTCCTGCGTGGCGAGCGCGAGCGAATCGCGAATGCCCATCCGCCTCTGCTCGGGGGAGTCGATGAGGAACAGGCCACCGAACGACCACCACGCCTGCCCGCCGAAGTTGGTGCGCGGCTCTTGGTCGACCAGGATCACTCGACGCCCGGCGTCCAATGCTTCACCCGCTGCGACGAGACCGGCGAGCCCCCATCCGATGACCAGTACGTCTGCAGACAGGGGCGTGTTCGTCATGTGCTCTCCGTTGATTCCTGACGTGATCGCGTCTCGAGCGTGGGGCGTCCGGCTGAGGGTGTGCCGATGCCGGACGGCTCGAATGTGTTCACCATGGCATACGCGGCGCGTTCGAGGTAGTCCCACAGTGTCGATTCGTGCAGTGGCGACAACTGCGCCTCGTCCAGAGCGGTGCGCATGTGTCGGAGCCACCTGTCGCGAGCGTCGGGGTCGATGTGGAACGGCATATGGCGCATCCGCAGGCGCGGATGCCCGCGCGTCTCGCCGTAGGTCGTGGGGCCGCCCCAGTACTGCTCGAGGAACATCAGCAGCCGCTCCTCGGCGGGACCGAGGTCTTCCTCGGGGTACATCGGCTTCAACACGGGGTCGAGTGCGACCTCGCGGTAGAACACCGACACGATCTTCGCGAAGGTGTCGCGACCGCCGACCTCGTCGTAGAACGTCACTTCTGGGAGCTCCCGTCGTCGTTCGTCTTCTTGCGCCGCCAGATCCCGCGATCCGGGACGGCGGGAATGCCGGTGACGGCGTTCGGGCGTGTCTTGGGCGGATTGGCGCCCCGCACGCGGCGCGCGCCCTCGAGCCCGGTGGGGACGACGGTGGTCATGCTCGGGAAGGAGATCTCGTTCTCGAGCAAGGCGGTTCGCAGACGCTTGCGCAGCTCCTGCGCGACGTCGTCCTTGGCGTTGGCGCGGGCTTTGATGACGAGTCGCATGACGAGAGCATCGCCGTCGATCGACTCGAGGCCCCAGAGCTCGGGCTTCTCGACGATGCGGGTGCGCCACTTCGGATCCTTGGCGAGAGCCTGAGCCGTGTCGATCATGATCTGCTCGACCTTCTCGAGATCGGAGTCCACAGGCACGCCGAGATCGATGATCGCTCTGGCCCAGCCCTGCGACATGTTGCCGATGCGCAGCACCTCGCCGTTGCGGACGTACCAGAGCGTGCCGTTCACATCACGCACCTGCGTGATGCGCACGCTCACGTACTCGACGACACCCGAGGCGAGACCGAGATCCACGACGTCGCCGATTCCGATCTGGTCCTCCGCGACGATGAACATGCCGTTCAGCACGTCTTTGACGATGTTCTGGGCGCCGAAACCGAGACCGGCGCCGACCGCAGCGGTGAGCAGAGTGAGAGAGCCGAGCAGACTGTTGTCGAGCGCGTTCACGATCAGGACGAGCGCGATGACCACCAGCATCACATTGACGATGTTCTGCAGGATCGTGCCCAGCGTGCGGGTGCGCTGCACGAGACGCATGTCAGCGAGGGGCGAGCGCTCCAAAGCTTGTGTGTCGTCGACGGCAGCTTTGTTCTTGGCGCTGTCGACGATGCGATGCACCACGCGACGGATCACCACTCGCAGCACGAGTGCGATGACCACGCACGAGGCGATGATGATCAGGACTTGGATCGCGCGGCCCCCGACGACGCCGAGCGCGCTCAGCATGTCTGACCACCACGGGGGGATGGTGGCCTCAGGGGCATCGGGGTCGACGTCGAATGGCTGAATCATCCCCTCCAGAGTAGCGATCAGGCCTCTGCGCGGGCTGGACGCACCGCGCAGAGGCCTGATCGCTACAAGCGGGTTCAGTCCTCCGCGTCGCGGGACTGCGCGGCGAGCGAGCGCTCGACGTCGGCGAGGTTCTCGAGCACCAGACGGCGCAGGGCCGGTGCCGCGTCCTGATTGGCCGACAGCCACGCGCGCGTCGCATCACGCAGTGCGACATCTGCGATGGCCGTCGGGAAAAGGCCGACGATCAGATACTGCGCGATCTGGTAGCTGCGGGACTCCCAGATCGGCACCAGCATGTCGAAGTATGCGGGCACGAACTCGCGAAGAACCTCGGCGCCCGCCGGGTGCACGAACCCGAGCGCGGCGGACCGCACGATCGTGTTCGGAGCGTCGTCACGCTCTATCAGCGACGCCCAAGCCGCCTTCTTCGAGGCGGAGTCGGGCAGCGCTGCGCGTGCCTGCGCGGCGAACTCGCCGCCCTTCGAGGTGTTGTCCGAAGAGAGTGCGGCATCGATCGATGCCGCATCCGTCGCACCGATCGTGGCGAGTCCGACGAGCAGCTGCCAGCTGAGGTCCGCGTCGATCTCGAGACCCGGGAGTGTCTCCTCACCGGAGCGCAGCCGGCCGACGATGCCGGCATGCTCGGGTGTCACGAGCGCGTTCGCGAAGGCCGTGACGAACTGCAGCTGACTGTCGCTGCCCGATTCGGCGGCTTCGGCGAGCGCCCAGAGTCCGTCCGCGACCTTGTGGCGGGCAGCGAGGCGCGCATCCGGCGTGACGTAGAGCGTCGCGGCAGTGCGCAGCTGCGCGAGTGTGGTGCGGACCGTGGTCGACTCGGTCTCGCGGCCGATGTTGCCCAGCACGAGGTCGATGTAGTCGGACGCTGCGGTCTCGGCGTCGCGGGTCTGGTCCCATGCCGCGCCCCAGACGAGGGAGCGCGCAAGCGGGTCGCTGATGTCCGCGAGGTGCGCGATCGCCGTGGCGAGGGAGCGCTCGTCGAGGCGGATCTTCGCGTACGCGAGGTCGTTGTCGTTGAGGAGCACGAGATCTGGGCGCTTGAGGCCGTGCAGTTCGGGGACCTCTGTGCGGTCTCCGTCGACGTCGACCTCCGCGTAGTGCGAGCGCACGAGTGCGCCGTCCTGGAGGTTGTAGAAGCCGATGCCGAGCCGGTGAGGGCGGATGGTCGGGTAATCAGCCGGAGCGGTCTGCGTCACGGCGAATCGCGTGATCGTGCCGTCGGAGTCGTCTGCGATCACAGGCTCCAGCGTGTTCACCCCCGCGGTCTCGAGCCACTTCTTCGACCAGGTGCTCAGATCGCGCCCGCTGGTCGCCTCGAGCTCGGTGAGCAAGTCGCTGAGCTCTGTGTTGCCCCACGAGTGCTTCTGGAAGTACTGCGAGACACCGGCGAAGAACGCCTCGATGCCGACCCACGCGGCGAGCTGCTTGAGGACCGACCCACCCTTCGCATAGGTGATGCCGTCGAAGTTCACCTGCACGTCTTCGAGGTCGTTGATCTCGGCCACGATGGGATGCGTCGAGGGCAGCTGATCCTGGCGGTAGGCCCAGGTCTTCTCCATCGCGTTGAAGGTCGTCCACGCCTCGGTCCACTCGGTGGCCTCGGCGGTCGCGATCGTCGACGCCCACTCGGCGAACGACTCGTTCAGCCAGAGGTCGTTCCACCACTTCATGGTCACGAGGTCGCCGAACCACATGTGCGCGAGCTCGTGCAGGATCGTGACGACGCGGCGCTCCTTGACGGCGTCGGTGACCTTGCTGCGGAAGACGTAGGTCTCGGTGAACGTGACCGCTCCCGCGTTCTCCATCGCACCGGCGTTGAACTCGGGGACGAAGAGCTGATCGTACTTCGCGAAGGGATAGGGCACACCGAACTTCGACTCGAAGTAGGCGAAGCCCTCGCGCGTCTTGTCGAAGATGTAATCGGCGTCGAGGTGCTGCCACAGGCTCTTGCGGCCGTAGACGCCGAGGGGGATCACACGGCCGGAGGCGCTGGTGAGCTCGGAGAACGTCGACTCGTAGGGGCCCGCGACCAGGGCCGTGATGTACGAGGAGATGCGAGGCGTGGGTTCGAAGCCCCAGGTCGCGACCGTGTCGTCGTCGTGGACGATGGGCTCGGGCGTGGGGGAGTTCGAGACGACCTTCCAGGATGCCGGTGCCGTCACCGTGAACTGGAAGGTGGCTTTCAGGTCGGGCTGCTCGAACACGGCGAACACGCGACGCGAGTCGGGAACCTCGAACTGGGAGTAGAGGTAGACCTCGCCGTCGACAGGATCGACGAAGCGGTGAAGGCCCTCGCCGGTGTTGGTGTACTCGCAGTCGGCATCGACGACGAGGACGTTCTCGGCCTGCAGGCCGGCGAGCGCGATGCGCGAGTCGGCGAAGACCTCGTCGGGGTCGAGCTGCTCGCCGTTCAACGAGATCTCGCGCACGTCACGTGCGATCAGGTCGATGAATGTGTGGCTCTCCGGCGTCGCGGTGAAGCGGACGACGCTGCGGGAGCCGAAGACCTCCGCACCCTTGGTCAGGTCGAGCGAGACTTCGTACGACTGGGTGTCGATGATGTCACGGCGCTCCTGCGCTTCGATGCGGGTGAGGTTCTCTCCAGGCACAGCTGTACTCCCAGGGGTGAGGGGATGCTGCCGCAACCCAGCGCAGTTGGCGCCCACGGCAACCATGACAGCCTACGCCAGCACGGCGGCCTGACTCACTTCCAGGAGATGAAAGAATAGACGGGTGACCGCGATCGAGCCGAACACCGTCCTCTTTGCTTCCGATGCTGCTGCCTCCGGCGCGCCGTATATGACCACCCCGGTGGCCTATGACGGCATCCTGCTCGCCGGGTTCGGTGGCCCTGAGGGACAGGATGACGTCATCCCGTTCCTCCGCAATGTCACGCGAGGCCGCGGCATCCCGGATGAGCGTCTCGAGGAGGTGGCGCACCACTACCGCCACTTCGGCGGTGTGAGTCCGATTAACGGACAGAACCGCATCCTCAAGGAGGCGCTCGAAGGCGAGCTCGCCCGCCGCGGCATCGATCTTCCGGTGTACTGGGGCAACCGCAACTGGAGTCCGTACCTCGAAGAGGTCGTCACCGAAGCCGCAGCCGACGGCAAGACGACGCTCCTCGCGTTCGCCACGAGCGCCTACAGCTCCTTCTCGAGCTGCCGGCAGTACCGCGAGGACTTCGCGCGAGTGCTCGAGGAGACCGAACTCGGCGAGACGGTGACGATCGACAAGATCCGTCCGTTCTACGACCACCCCGGGTTCGTCGAGTCGTTCGAGACGGGAGTCCGTGAGGCCGTGGAAGCCTTCCTCGCTCAGGGCATCGCCCCGGCAGACATCCAGATCCTCTTCTCCACGCACAGCATCCCGACCGCGGATGCCGAGCGTTCGGGCGCGCGGGACATCGACTGGGGCGAGGGTGGCGCGTATGCAGCGCAGCATCTCGCCGTCGCCGCGTGGGTGATGGATCGCGTCCGCGAGAGCATCCCGGCAGCGGCTGACGTCTCGTGGGAGCTCGTCTACCAGTCTCGTTCGGGTCCCGCCTCGCAGCCGTGGCTCGAGCCTGATGTGTGCGATGTCATCGGGGAGCTCCCCGAGCGCGGTCGGAAGGCCGTGGCCGTGGTGCCCGTCGGGTTCATGAGCGATCACATGGAGGTGCTCTGGGATCTCGACACCGAGGCCGCCGAAGCAGCCGAAGAGGCGGGGCTCGCCTTCACGCGCACTCCGACTCCCGGCGTCGCTCCGTCGTTCGTGACCGGCATCGTCGATCTGATCGCCGAGCGCCTGGAGGGGCGTCCCAACGAGGATCGCCCCCATGTGACGTCTTTGCCCGGTGCGTTCGACGTGTGTCGTCCTGGCTGCTGCGAGAACGTCCGGGCGGGGTTCAAGCCGGCCGCTGCCGGCGTGGCTCCGTGAGCGCGCGCTGACCCTCGACGCTTCTAGGATGGATGCCATGCGCATCCATATCGCCACCGATCACGCCGGTCTCGACTTCTCGACGCAGCTGCAGGATCATCTGCGCGAGGCAGGTCACGAGGTCGTCGACCACGGACCGGTCGAGTACGACGCACTCGATGACTACCCTGCGTTCTGCATCCGCGCGGCACAGGCTGTCGTGGCCGATCAGGCAGCCGGTGTGGAGACGCTGGGCGTGGTGTTCGGCGGCTCGGGCAACGGTGAGCAGATCGCCGCGAACAAGGTCGAGGGCGTGCGTGCCGCGCTGGTGTGGAACACGTCGACCGCTGAGCTCGCTCGCGAGCACAACGATGCGAATGTGATCTCGATCGGGGCTCGTCAGCACTCCTTCGACGAGGTCACCTCGTTCATCGATACCTTCATCGCGACCCCGTTCTCGCAGGATGAACGCCACATCCGCCGCATCGGTCAGATCGCGGACTTCGAGCGCGACGGCTCGCTGCTTCCGGACCCGCGGGCCTGACATGCCCGAGGGCCATTCCGTCCATCGCATCGCTCGCCAGTTCGATCGGAACTTCGTCGGCAAGACGATGCTCGCCTCGAGCCCCCAGGGACGATTCGCCGAGGGTGCAGCGGTGCTGAACGGACGCGAAGCGATCAGTGTGCAGGCCGTGGGGAAGCAGATGTTCCTCGAGGCCGAGGGCGACGTGTGGCTGCGAGTGCACCTCGGACTCTATGGAGCATGGGACTTCGCCGGGGACATCCTGGTCGACCCCACCATCGCCTCGGCGAACGGCCGAATGGGCCAGACGAATCAGCGGGGCACGGTGGTCGAGGAGGAGATCCTCGACGACGCCGGAGAGAACTCGCTCGCCTCGATCGGTGCACCGCGTCGGACCCGCGTGCACGTCCGGATGTCCGAGCAGACCAAGGGGCTCGCCGACGAGGGGCTCGAGTGGCCGCCGCCGGTCGTCGGCCAGGTCAGACTGCGCCTCATGACGGACATCACCGCCGCAGATCTGCGCGGGCCGACCGCATGCGTGATCCAGACTCCTGAGGAGATGCTCGCCAGCGTGGCGAAGCTCGGTCCCGATCCGCTGGTGGGTGACCCTGCGCAGAACGAGGAGCGCTTCGTCGCGGCGGTCCGCAAGAAGCAGACGGTGATCGCGCTCCTGCTCATGGATCAGGCTGTGGTCAGCGGCATCGGCAACGTGTACCGGGCCGAGATGCTCTTCCGGCAGCGATTGAACCCGCATACACCCGGCCGCGAGGTTCCGGAAGATATCGTGCGGGCCCTGTGGCACGACTGGGTGCGTCTCCTCGCCATCGGTGTCGAGACCGGTCAGATGATGACGATGGACGACCTTTCGCCCGATGCGTACAGAGCCGCGATGGCGAGCCGAGACGACCGGCACTGGGTCTACCACCGCGCCGGTCTGCCCTGTCGCATCTGCGGCACGGAGATCGCTCTCGAGGAGATCGGCGCGCGCAAGCTGTACTGGTGTCCGCGCTGCCAAGCATGACCCGTCGGCCATAGGCTGAGGGGATGCGTCAGAACCCCAGTTTCACGCTCGCTGATGTGGCCGAGATCCGTCGGATCGTCGATGCCAATCCCTGGGCGACGATCGTGAGCCACGGTCCCGACGGTCTGGTCTCGTCGCACTATGTCGTGTTGCTCGACGATGACCGTGACGATCTCACCGTCGTGGGTCATGTCGGTCGGCCTGACGACCTGATCCATGGTCTGGGCGAGCGGGAGCTGCTCGTCGTGTTTCAGGGACCGCACGGCTACATCTCACCCGGGTGGTACGGTGACGTGCAGTCGGTGCCGACCTGGAACTATACGGCCGTGCATCTGGCAGGGGTCCCAGAGATACTCAGCGACGAGGAGAACCTCGACGTGCTCGACCGCCTGGTCGATCGTTTCGAGGGGCGGATGCCGGAGCCTCGGCGCATGTGGGAACGACCGAACGACCCCGCGTTCGTGGCGCGGCTGGCCGGAGGGACGGTGGGCTTCAGGCTCACCCCGACCAGGGTCGTCGCCAAGCGCAAACTCAGTCAGAACAAACCAGCCGAGACCGTCGAGACCGTCATCGCCGAACTCGAGGGCGATGGGCCGTACGCGCAACCCGAGTTGGCCGCCGAGATGCGCCGTGCCCGGCAGGCTCGCACGGGAGCGGGCCGATGACCGGCGTCGGCGCGCGGATAGGCACCGTCACGGGTGTTCGCATAGCGGGCCCGGGGCGTGAGTTTCTCATCGACGATGAGCCGGTCGACATCTTCATCGAAGACGGCCGCATCGTCGATATCGCCCCCGTGGGAGCGCTCGCGCCGAGGGGAGAGGTGCTCGACGGCGGTGGAGCCTGGGCGGTGCCCGGGCTCTGGGACAATCACGTGCATACGGTGCAGTGGGCGCTCGCGACCGAGCGCGTCACACTCGGGAGCGCGGCGTCGGCGGCGGAGGCCGCGGCGATCATGGCCGCGGCGGCGCCCCTTCCGGACGGGCGCAAGGTGGGCAGTGGGTTCCGCGACGCGATGTGGCCGGACGCCCCGAGTGTCGGCCTCCTCGACGCCGCGACGGGGACCGTGCCCACCTACCTCATCAACGCCGATGTGCACAGCACGTGGCTGAACTCGGCTGCGCTGCGGCTCGAGGGCTTCGACAGCGTCGACGGGATGCTGCGCGAGCAGGATGCGTTCGAGATATCCCGCCGCCTCAACGCTGTCGACCCCGAACGCGGCGACATCGCGGTACGTGCGGCCGGGGAGCGTGCCGCTTCGCGCGGAGTCACCGGCCTCGTCGACTTCGACATGGCGTGGAACGCCGATGCGTGGCCGCGTCGAATCGCCGCGGGGTTCGCCGCGCACCGCGTCGAGTTCGCGATCTATCCCTTCGACCTCGAACGAGCCATCCGTGCCGGACTGCGGACGGGGGAGCTCCACGAGGATCCGGAGGCTCCCGAAGCGGGCCGTGGGCTCATCCACGTCGGTCCTCTGAAGATCATCAGCGACGGTTCGCTCGGCACGAGGACGGCCGCGTGCTCCCACTCCTATCCGGGTGACCCGGAGAACTTCGGTGTGCTCACCGTCCCCCCGGCGGAGCTCACCGAACTGCTGACCGTCGCCACTGGCGCGGGGTTGGCTGTCGCCGTCCACGCCATCGGTGACCGCGCAGTGACGGGAGCGCTCGACGGCTTCACCGTATCGGGGGCGGTGGGAACGATCGAGCATGCCCAGTTGGTGCGGCATGCGGATCTCGCCCGCTTCGGCCGGCTCGGCGTCGTCGCGAGCGTCCAGCCGCAGCACGCTCTGGATGACCGAGATCTGGTCGGGCGACACTGGGCGGGGCAGACATCCATCGGCTACCCGCTCGGGGCGCTGCGTGATGCCGGGGTCGAGCTGCGCTTCGGGTCGGATGCGCCCGTCGCTCCGCTGGACCCATGGCAGGGCATCTCCGCAGCGGTCACGCGGACGGACGACGAGCGGGAGCCGTGGCATCCGGAAGAACGGCTCACGCGGGAGCAGGCCCTGCAGGCGAGCGTACGCACGTCTCTGCGACCGGGCGAACCCGCCGACATCGCGCTCTGCGGACTCGACCCGCTGGTCGCCTCGGGGGCCGATCTGCGGGGAATGCCCATCGTGGCGACGGTGCTGGCGGGGCGTCTCACACACGGCGCCTGACGACGGCGAGCACGACGAAGGGCACCGGAGAACTCCGGTGCCCTTCCTCGTGAGTGGTGTCGTGGTTACGCAGCGATGTGCGACACGAGGAACCAGCGGTCCTTCTCGAGTCCGCGCATGATCTCGATCGCGACGTCCTGGCTCGTGAGGTCGACCTCGTCGAGTCCGTCGATCGCAGCCTTCACATCGACGAGGATCGCATCGATGTCGGAGATGACAGCGCGCACGAGCTCGTCCGACTGCGTGAAGCCCGCGGGAACCGAGGTCGCACTGACCTTGGCGGCCACTGCGCTGACGCGCGCGTCGATGGGCAGACCGAGCGCGACGATCCGCTCTGCGGCGGTGTCTGCGAAGTCTCCGGCATGCGCGACGATCGTGTCGAGGAGCTCGTGGACGCCGACGAAGTTGGCGCCGCGTACGTGCCAGTGCGCCTGCTTGCCATCGATCGTCAGTGCCTGGAGTCCGAGCACGACGGGGGAGAGGAACTGAGCCGCTGCAGCTGCCACGGTCGGGTCGCTGGCGGTGGTGGAAACGGTCTGTACCTTGCTCATCTTGACTCCTCCGGAGTTGTCTCTTCGTGCCTGATGATGACAACGCTACTCGCCTGAAAACATTCCGCAAGCAAGCGAAGGCTCGGCTTAGTGGCCCGGAATCATGCGGAATTCCGGCCTTGAGAGGATAGTCTCACCTCATGAGCATCGCAGCCGGAGCCTCTGTCCTCGCGCTCCCGGGAAAGACCCCGTCAGTGGCCGTCGACGCGTTCATCGCCGAGGGAGCGCGCGTCGTCGGTGACGTCTCGCTGGCCGATGGCGTGAGCGTCTGGTACAACGCTGTACTCCGAGGCGATTCGGCGTCCATCATCATCGGTCCAGGCAGCAACGTGCAGGACAACGTCTCGGTCCACGTCGATGCGGCTCATCCCGTCATCGTGGGCACGAAGGTGTCGATCGGTCACAACGCTGTCGTGCACGGATGCACGATCGGGGACGGCTCGCTCATCGGTATGGGAGCTGTCGTCCTCAGTGGCGCCGTCATCGGCTCAGGCTGCCTGATCGCCGGCGGAGCAGTCGTGCTCGGAGGAACCGAGGTGCCCGACGGTTCGCTGGTGGCCGGGGTTCCCGCGAAGGTGCGCCGGTCGCTCAGCGACGATGAGCGTGCTGACCTGATCGCCAACGCCGAGATCTATCTGAGGCACCTCGAGACGCACGCCGCCGCGACACCGATCTGACCGGCTTCGCCCGATAGGCTTGTCGTCACGGGGCGGTGGCCAAGCTGGTTAAGGCAGTGGGCTCATAACCCAACGATCGTCGGTTCAAGTCCGACCCGCCCTACTCCCGTTCGTCGTTTCGCCGAACCCAGATCTCGAATGCGGTCGGTTCAGGGATGCCGTCGCGAGTACGACGCCCGCCGCGACTCCGCCGAGACCGCCGAAGACCATGTCGCCGATCGTGTCCTGATACGTGACGAAGATGTCGTCGCTGAGAAAGGCCCAGCCCAGCCACTCGACCATCTCCCACATCGCGCTGAGCGCGAGGGCCAACAGCGGTGCGAGAACGAGGGGTGTTCGCGGCCGGGCGCCGCGATCGCGAGTCATCGCGACGACGTCCGTCCGGGTGAGGATCAGCGCGGTGATGATGGTGAGAACGCCCGTGCACACCAGGTGCAGGAGCAGATCCCATCCGGCGACCGTCCGGTACAGGTCGAACACGTTGCTCCATGCGGCCACGAGCACGGTCGCACACACCGCCAGGTCGAACGACCCGCGCAGGCCCAGGATTCGTGGCAGCATCAAGGCCGGAAGAGCGAGCGCGGCGATGCCGGCGTCCGTCGGCACGAACCAGATCAACGCGACGCCGACGCCGATGACCCCCAGAGCCCGCAGAGCATCGGCGGACCACTCCTCGAGCGACCGAGGCGGGCGGAGAAAGTCCTCTTTCACGGTGTCTTCCCTTCCACTCGCAACAAGGCCTGCACTGCCAGGTGATCCGAGGGTCTGACCCCGCCGAAGGCGTGCGGGTTGATGGCGGCGGCACGCACTCGCACGTCCCGGCTGACGAGCATCCAATCGACGCGCCGCCCCGTGAGCCGCGGTCGTCGATATCCGTTGAGCGTGCTCCACAGCGGCGTCAGCCGATCTTCTGCGGCGCTCCAGGAATCGGCGAGCTGCGCGTGCGAGAGAAGGGCGCGTACAGCGGCCGAGCGGGGGCCCGCGTTGAGATCGCCCATCGCGATCGCCGGAAGTCCGCGCTTGCGGATCAGGGCGGCGATCATCTCGGCCGATCGCCGCCGAGAACGCGACGACAGGTGGTCGAGGTGGGTGTTGACGACGAGGAATCGGACGCCCGTCGACCTGTCGGAGAACTCCGCCGTCACGAGGATGCGGGGGATGAGATTGCCCCAGGATCGACTGCCCGGTTCGTCAGGCCGCGCCGAGAGGGCCCGCTGCTCCCATCCACGCAGTTCCAGGCGTTCGGCGTCGTAGACGAGCGGACTGCCCTCACCCGTGCCGTCGCGACCTCTTCCTCTGCCGACGAACCGGTGGGTCGGACCGATCGCTTGCGAGACCACCTTCATCGCACGGGGCAGCACCTCCTGCAGCCCGAGTATCGTCGGACGCTCCGAGCGGAGGAGCTCAGCGACCGCGGGGGCGCGCACACTCCAGCGGTCCTGCTCCGGACGCAGGGCGCCCTCCATGGGGCGACGGATGTTCACGGACATCATGTGCAACTCCGGCTCGACAGCGGGGCCGATCAGCGGGGGGACGGTCATCGCGTCCTCCGCGACGCGGGGCCACGCAGACGAAGCCGTACCGCGAGGCGCGCCCAGCGGAGAGGCGGGAAGTCGCGCGGCCAGTGCACGAGCACGCTGCGGAAGCCTCTGTGCACACGCCGGCCGAAGTGTCCTGCGGTGAGTGGTCTCATCGACATCCCCATCGACTCGCCGGGGAGCCGCGCGATGCGGTGGTTCTCTCCGAGGTGAAAGGCGAGGTCGAGGTCGTCGTGGATGTGTGGATCGCCGCGATGGACGTCAGCACGCACCGCATGCCACGCCTCCCTGCGGAACGCGAGATTCGAGCCGAAGAGCGGACGGTGGCCGAGTGTGACACTCAAGACGCTCGTGTACGCCCCGAGGTAGAGCCGAGCGAGGGGGACGCGGAGCGCGGCAGGTCCGTCGGTGAAGCGCGCGTGCCCGGTGACGGCCCCCGTATGCTCGTCCTCCCCGAAGGCGGCCACGACGGTGGTGATCCAGTCGGCATCCGGTTCGCAGTCGGCGTCGAGTCTCAGGATCAGATCACCGCGTGCGGCGTCGTAGCCGGTGGACGCCGCGGCGGAGATACCCGGCTCGATGCAGGTGAGCACGAGTGCGCCTGATGCGCGAGCCACGGATGCGGACGCGTCGGAGGAATCGTTGTCGACCACGATGATCTCGTCGGCCGGCGACTCCTGCGCGTGCAGCGCCCGCAGACAGCGCGCCAGCAGCACAGCGTCATCCTTGACAGGGATCACCACGGACGTCGTGGGGGAGCGAACGGATGGCGGGTGCGACCGGACGCTCCCGGCCGGTCGCGATCCGTGCCCTGCTGTGCGTTCTGTCATCAGAGCGATCATGTCATCGATCGAGGAGGCGAGCGAAGGACTTGACAGTGGCGGAGCGCACCCTGACCACCGTGCGTGGGTCAGCGACCGTCTGCAACCGGGACGTCGGGCGACGGCTCGAGCAGTTCGTCCACGAGCGTGATCCCGCCGGACGAGTTGGCGGAATGTGCGAGATCCTCGATCCATCGACGGCTGAGCTCCGGTGCCTCGCTCTCGTCGAAGACGAACCGCAGGGGGATCGAAGGATGCAGCCAGACTGTGGAGCGGCCTTCAGGATCGCCCTCCGGGTGCTTCCAGGTCAGTGTGAAGCTCTCGTTGCGACGCAGCTTCGTCGCAACGACGACCTTGAGGTGTGCGAGAGCACGATCGTCGATATGGATCGGCTCCGAGGCGCCGTAATAGAGAGAACCCATATCTCGGAATATATTCGTCCGGGAGCGGCCCTTCGCGGCAGCAGCCCGCGGCGCGCGCTGGGCACGAACAATCTGTTCGCAAAATGTCATCGGCGATGTTTCGCGGCTGTCACCGAAGGAAGCACGCCGAAGCTGTCGCGATACGCGGCGGCGAATCGGGAAGGGTGCGAGAAACCCCATCGCCGGGCCACCGCGGTGACCGTCGCGTATGCCCCGGACTGCAGGTCACGATGCGCGCCGTCCAATCGCGCGCGTCGCAGCGACTCTGCCGGCGTCGTACCGAGTGCCCGTCGGAAGGCGTACTGCAGTCCGCGTGTAGAGATGTGGACGGCTGCGGCGACGTCATCGACGGTGATCGGCCGGTGTGAATTCTCTGCGATGAAAACGAGTGCGCGACGCACGGTCGCTGGAGCCGCTGTGGTCTGCGCCGGGAGATGGTGCTCGCGGTGGCCCGTCAGCGCGAATGCCGCGAGCGTCGTCGCCGCCGCATGGCGAGCCAGCTCGCTGTCGAGGAGTTCGTGATCGTCTGTGCTGGTCTCGAGGGCTGCAGCGCTCGACTCGAGATAAGCGAACATGCGGTCCCATGCTGCGGCCGCGTGCGGGGATCGGGGCGAGAGGTCGGCGACGCGGATGGAGAGGTCGTCGTCACCGCTGATCCGCCGGGCGAGGCGCGACAGGGCGTCGCGCTCGAACACCAGTGCGGTGACCCGGGCCCCTGCATCCCACCGCGCATGCACTCGCGGCCCGTCGGAGATCCAGGGGCGGCGCGCATCGAGATCGTCGCGGTCGGAGAACACCCGTGCATCTGGACCATCGACTCGGCAGACGAGAATCTGGTCATGTGGTTCTGCCGTCGAGCGGACCTCAGCCGCCAGGTCGTAGCGAACGAGGCTCACACCCCCGAAATCCGCCGAGTGCCAATCGAAGCGGAACCGCTCGGGGTCGACGTCGTGAAGGACTGCGGACGGGACGAACTGCTTCCAGGTGCTCTCGACTCGGGAGACGTCACTGGTTCGGAACCGCATTGCGAGGCACCTCCCCGAGAGTGCGGTGTGCGCGCACCGGCCAGGTGCCGTCGAGTCGCTCCTCCGGCTCGAGGCGACCGACCCGGATGAAGTACTCCGTGAGGCTCGCCGCCTGAGAACGGGCCCACCCGATCTGCCGCGTATGCAGCTCTTCGAGGGTCTCGGGAAGCACGAACTGACGCGCCAGCGCCTGCGCGACCCGGCCTGCGGCCACCGCATCGGCGGCGGCCTCGTGGGCGTCGTCGAGTTGAACGGCGTAGAGAGCCGCGACCACCTCGAGGGTGCGCTTGCCTGGACGGTACCGGTCGTAGGCCTTGTCGATCACGAGAGGGTCGATGATCGGCGCGGGGTCCTCGAGCGGCGCGACTCCGTGGCGGCGCGCCTCATGCGCCAGGAGGGAGAAGTCGTACGCCGCGTTGTACGCGACGATCGGAACACCTTGGGAAAGCAGCGATCGCAGGGCAGCGGTCACCTCTCCGACCACTTCAGCACCCGGACGGCCATGCCGCCGGGCATGCTCGGTCGTGACTCCGTGCACGGCTGTGGCGCCCTCCGGGATCGGAACGTCAGGATCCGACAGCCAATCCCTCGCGGCGATCTCGCGCCCATCCGCATCGAGGAGACCCACATGCGCGGTGACGACCCGGTCCTTCTCGACATCGACTCCCGTGGTCTCGAGGTCGAACACGCCGACACGAGTGATCCAGTGCGGGAGCGAGGGGGCCGGGGGCATGGTTTCACCGTAGATCCGGGCTCCGACATCCGCACGGAGGCGCACGGAGAGCATGCAAGCGTCGACTCTAGACTTGGATCATGACCGTCCACTCTCCCTATGCAGACCGCCTCAGCCGACTGCCGGTCGTGCGCCACGAGGTCGAGGTCCGCGGCGGTACGACCGTGTTCTGGGAGTACGGACCTGCCGACGCCGCCGTGACGGTGGTCGCTGTGCACGGATTCCGGGGCGAGCACCACGGGCTCGAGCCGGTCCTCGCCTTCCTTCCAGAGGTCCGGGTGATCTCTCCCGATCTCCCCGGATTCGGCGAGACCATGCCTGTCGCCGGCCGTACGTACGATCTCGACGAGTACGTCGCCTGGCTGACGGAGTTCGCGGAGGCGGTGGCTCCCGGAGCGGTGATCCTCGGACACTCCTTCGGATCGATCGTCGCCTCTGCGGCGGTCGCAGCGGGGCTCGAGACCCCGCGGCTGATCCTGATGAATCCGATCGGCGCGCCCGCTCTCGAGGGGCCCAAGGGCATCATGACGCGCCTCGCGGTCCTGTACTACTCGCTCGGGGCGCGCCTGCCCGAACGAGCGGGCACCGCACTCCTGCGCAACCGTCTGATCGTCAGGGTCATGAGCATCACGATGGCCAAGACATCCGACCCGCAGTTGCGACGGTTCATCCACGATCAGCACGACACGTACTTCTCGCGTTTCGCAGACCGCGACGTCCTCCGCGATGCGTTCGTGACGAGTGTGTCGCATGACGTGAGCGAGTTCGCCTCGTCGATCTCGACGCCGACTCTGCTCATAGCCGCCCAGCGGGACGACATCACCCCCATCGAGATGGAGCGACAGCTCGCGACCCGCTTCGACGACGCCACCCTGGTCGAGATCGCCGAGGTCGGGCATCTGATCCACTACGAGACGCCTGCAGAAGCTGCGGGCGCCGTTCGCCGATTCCTCAGGATTCCCGTCGAGCGAGGCCGATGAGGCCGGCGACACGGAACGGGATCACCTCGCCCATCGCGAGTGAGGTCTCGGTGCGTTCGACGCCTTCGATCGACAGGATGCGCGCGTCGGTGTCGAAGAGGTGTCTGGCATCCCTGCACGCGACGCGCGCGAGCAGATCGATCGAGCCGCTGAGTCCGTGCGCCTGCACGACTTCGGGGATGCGCGCCAGCTCGTTGATGATGCGTGGCAGCTCGGTCTGACGCACTCCGATGCTCACGAATGCCTGGAGCGGGAAACCCAGCACATCGGTGGAGAACGATCGCTCGTACGACTGGAAGATCCCGGTCTGCTCGAGCCTCGCCATACGCGCCTGAATGGTGTTCCGGGACAGCCCGAGATTCTCCGCGAGCGCGACGATCGTCACCCTGGGGTCATCGGCGAGAGCGGCGAGAAGTTCCAGATCAATGCGGTCAAGTCCGGCCATAGTGCCAAACGATAGCAGGGTGGTGACTGCCGATATTTGGCAACATGCTCAAGCCGATCGCAGTTGCTTGAGCGAGGTGATGAGCGGACGTACGCTCGACTCAACCGGCGATGATGCCGGGGCCGAGCGTAGAACCCGTGACGACGGCCACGAATGAGGAGGACGATGATGTCACCGCAGATCACCCCGATCGCCGATACGGCACAGGATCTCGAACTCGCCGAGCGCATCCTCTCACCCGAGGGCGAGCGGATCTCGAACCCGATGCTCGATTCCTACGTCGATGACGTCGACGCGGCACAGCTGCGGGCGCTTCATCGCGACATGGTCATCCTCCGTCGCATCGACGCAGAGGGCGTCGCGCTCCAGCGCCAGGGACAGCTCGGACTCTGGGCGCCCTGCCAGGGACAGGAGGCGACCCAGATCGGCACCGCGAAGGCACTCGCTCCGCAGGACTACGTCTTCCCGAGCTATCGGGAGACGGGGGTCATCTATGCCCGTGGCGCGAAGCCCGGCGACTTCGTCCGCATGTGGCGGGGCGAGGAGGGCGCGGGTCACGACCCCGCAGCGCTCCGGGTCGCTCCGCTGCAGATCATCATCGGAGCGCAGACGCTCCACGCTGTCGGCTACGCGCTCGGCATCCGCCATGAAGGCGCGGACGAAGTCGCGGTCACCTACTTCGGCGACGGTGCCACGAGCCAGGGCGACGTCAACGAGGCGATGATCTTCGCTTCCTCTTATCAGGCCCCGGTCGTCTTCGTCTGCCAGAACAACCACTGGGCGATCTCGGAGCCCGTGTCGGTGCAGTCGAAGTATCCGATCGCCGGGCGGGCGCCCGGTTTCGGCATCCCGAGCCTCCGCGTCGATGGCAACGATGTTCTCGCCTGCATGGCCGCGATGCGCTGGGCACTCGAGCACGCCCGCTCGGGAAAGGGCCCCGCCTACATCGAAGCGGTCACGTACCGGATGGGACCGCACACGACAGCCGACGATCCGACGCGCTATCGCAGGGACGACGAGCTCGAGGCGTGGCGCCGTCGCGACCCTATCGCGCGGCTGGAGGCGCACCTGCTGTCGATCGGCGAGCTGAGCGATGAACAGGTCGCTGACACGCAGAAGGCCGCCGACATCGCGGCACGAGAGATGCGCGCCGAGTGCCTGAGCATGGCGACGCGCCTCCCGCTCGCTGTGTTCGACGGCGTCTATGCCGAGCCGCATGCCGGTCTCGAGCGTCAGCGTGATGAGTACGCCGCGTACTTGGCCTCCTTCGACGGCGAGGTGTGATGATGACGCAGATCACTCTCGGGAAGGCGCTCGGCGCCGGCCTCCGCCAGGCGATGCGCGACGACGACAAGGTCGTGCTGCTGGGCGAGGACATCGGCAGACTAGGCGGCGTCTTCCGCATCACGGACGGACTCCTCGACGAGTTCGGTGCGAACCGCGTCATCGACACGCCTCTCGCCGAGTCCGGCATCGTCGGCATGGCTGTCGGGTTGGCGTTCCGTGGCTACCGGCCCGTCGTCGAGATCCAGTTCGACGGCTTCGTGTACCCCGCGTTCGATCAGATCGTCGCCCAGGTGGCCAAGCTGCACTTCCGCACGCAGGGGCGGGTCAGGATGCCGATCACGATCCGCATCCCGTGGGCCGGCGGGATCGGCGCGGCCGAGCATCACTCGGAATCGCCTGAGGCCTACTTCGTGCATACGGCAGGACTCCGCGTGATCGCCGTGTCGAATCCCGAGGACGCGTACCGGAGTCTTCGTCAGGCCATCGCGTCAGACGACCCGGTGATCTTCTTCGAGCCGAAACGGCTCTATCACCACAAGGGCGAGGTCGACCTCGACGCACCGTTGGCGGATGCTGCGCCGATGGGACTCGCACGTGTCGTCCGAGCAGGTGACGATGCGACACTCATCACCTACGGCGCGATGGTCACGACGGCGTTGCAGGCGGCCGAGGCTGCGGAGGACGAGGGCATCTCGCTGGAGGTCATCGACCTGCGCTCGCTGTCGCCCGTCGACTACGACACGGTCGCGACGTCGGTCCGCAAGACCGGACGGGTCGTCGTGGCTCACGAGGCATCACGGGAGGCGGGCATGGCCGCCGAGGTGATCGCGAGCGTCACGGAGCGATGCTTCGAATACCTCGAGTCCCCGCCGCTGCGTGTGACCGGACACGATGTCCCGTATCCGCCGGCGAAGCTCGAGAAGTATCACTTGCCGGACCTCGACCGGCTGCTGGATGCCGTCGATCGTGTTCTCGACCGTCCGAACAGCCTGACGGGAGCAGACGCATGAATGCGGAGTTCCGACTGCCGGATCTCGGCGAGGGACTGACCGAGGCAGAGGTCGTCCAGTGGCTCGTCGAACCCGGCGACACGGTGACGCTCAACCAGACGCTGGCGGAGGTCGAGACGGCCAAGGCGATCGTCGAGCTGCCTTCTCCCTACGAAGGCGTCGTCGCCGCCCTGCACGCCGAGGCTGGTCAGACGATCTCGGTCGGGGCTCCCTTGATCGAGTTCGACGTGGAGGGGGCCGACGGGCCGTCCGCCGCGGACGCGGCCGGAGTCGATGGGCAGGAGAAGGCGCAGCCCAACCTCGTGGGCTACGGAGCCGCCCCCACGGCATCCGGGCGGCCCGCTCGGCGCGCCCGGCGCGCGGCCGGAGTCAGAGCGACGACCGACACGGCCGTGCTCGAGGCGGCACCGCACGATGCCTCGCCGACGGCGAGCGTCGAGGTCGTCGTCGAACGGCCACGATCCACCCCGCCGGTGCGCGCGTATGCCAAGCGTCTCGGCGTCGATCTCGCCCTGGTGGCCGCATCCGTCGGCAACAGGGTGATCACACGCACCGACATCGACGACTACGTCTCTCGCACGGGAGCGGTCGTCGAGCAGGCCGACCCCGAGCAGAGACACGCTGCGGTTCCGGACGACGCGACCGGGCTCCGGGAGCGCTCGCGGGAGACACGCATCCCCATCCGCGGGGTCCGCAAGCACACCGCCGCGGCGATGGTCGAGAGCGCGTTCACCGCGCCGCACGTGACGGTCTTCCACACGGTCGATGTGACGGCGACCATGGACCTTCTCGAGTCGCTGCGCAACGACCGCTCGCTGTCCGAGCATCGGATAGGCCCGCTCGCCGTCGTCGCGAAGGCGGTGTGCCTCGCACTGACCCGCGCCCCCGGCCTGAACGCACGGTGGGACGATTCCGCCGGAGAGATCGTGCAGTTCGACTACGTCGATCTCGGAATCGCTGCCGCGACCGAACGGGGACTCATCGTGCCCCACATCCGCGACGCGGAGACGCTGAGCCTCATTCAGCTCGCGGATGCCCTGAAGTCGCTCGCCGCCACAGCGCGTGAGGGCAGGACGTCTCCGGTGGAGCTGTCGGGAGGCACGTTCTCGATCTCGAACATCGGGGTGTTCGGAGTCGATGCAGGCACACCCATCCTCCCTCCGGGACAATCGGGGATACTCGCGGTCGGTGCTGTCCGTCACCGTCCGTGGGAGCACCGCGGCGAGATCGCCCTTCGCCACGTGATGACGCTCAGCCTCTCGTTCGACCATCGGATCGTCGACGGAGCCGAGGGCGCGAAGTTCCTCAGGGACGTCGCCGATGTGCTCGAGGAACCCGGTCGGGCGATGCTCCTCAGGTAGCCGCGCGGAGCGCCGATTCCGCCATCGCGGCGAGCACTGCCGCGGTGGCGGAGCGATGTCTGGCTGCCGCCCGCGTGCTGTGCGGTGTCGAGTTGATCAACCCGAAGCACGCCTGCACCCGTAGGCGGAGCTCGTCGGCGTCGGCGTCGACGAGCGGACTCAGCGTGTCGATCCAGAGCTCGATGTAGGCGCGCTGCAGGCGTCGCACCGCGGCATGATCCTGAGCTGCGAGGTGCACGACGTCGCGATCGTGCACGCGGATCACGTCGGCATGGCCGAGGGCGAATTCGACGTGGAAGGCGACGAGTGCGCGAATGCGCTCTTCCGGCGTGGACCCGTCGGACGCGACCCGGGTGCCACCGGTGACGAGATCGTCGCTCACCTTGATCAGCACGGCACCGAGCAGGGCCTGCTTTCCTGCGAAGTGGCGGTAGACGGCCGGGCCGGATACGCCCACGGCGGCGCCGATGTCCTCGAGGCTCACGCCGTTGTACCCGCTTTCGGCGAAGAGCCGCGCCGCCTCTCGGAGGATCGCGTCCGACCGCTCTGCCTTGGCGCGATCTCGCGCGGTGAGGGGGCTTGTCATCTCAGTTAATCCTCGCTAACCTGATGCCGTCGGTTAGTGAACACTAACCGAGAAAGCATCCAGTGCGCCAGAGCGATGACGCCGGCGCCGTGTGGTCGAGGAGGACGTCACGATGCCCGCAACCCAGCAGGCCCTCGCCGCCGAGCTGCACGAACGGCTTGCGGTCGCCTTCGGAGGCGGGCCCGAGGCATCTCGCGAGAGGCACATCGCTCGGGGCAAGCTGCTTCCGCGTGACCGAGTGGCCAGGCTCCTCGACGAGGGCAGCCCGTTCGTCGAGATCGCGCCTCTGGCGGCCGACGGACTGTACGGGGGAGAAGCACCGGCCGCCGGAGTCATCGCCGGGATCGGTCTCGTGCACGGACGCCACGTGATGGTCGTGTGCAACGACGCCACCGTGAAAGGCGGAACGTATTACCCGCTCACGGTCAAGAAGCACCTGCGCGCACAGGAGATCGCGCTCGAGAATCGACTGCCCTGCCTGTATCTGGTCGACTCGGGCGGTGCCTTCCTCCCCAGGCAGGACGAGGTGTTCCCCGATCGAGAGCACTTCGGCCGCATCTTCTTCAATCAGGCCCGGATGTCGGCCGAGGGCATCCCGCAGCTCGCAGCCGTGCTCGGTTCATGCACGGCCGGCGGAGCATACGTCCCCGCTATGAGCGATGAGACCGTGATCGTCCGCGACCAGGGGACGATCTTCCTCGGCGGCCCCCCGCTCGTCAAGGCGGCGATCGGTGAGGTCGTCTCCGCGGAAGAGCTCGGCGGCGGCGAACTGCACGCCCGGCGGAGCGGCGTGGTCGACCACCTCGCTGAAGACGACGAGCACGCGCTGGAGATCCTGCGTGACATCGTCGCCACGCTGCCGGCGCCTCTCGACCCGGCGTGGGAGGTGCATGACACGCGTCAGCCCGCGGAGTCGGGATCGCTCTACGACGTCGTCCCCGTCGACGTCAACGCCGCGTACGACGTGCACGATGTCATCGCGAGGCTGATCGACGGCGATACGTTCCGGGAGTTCAAGGCAGAGTATGGCACCACGCTCGTCACGGGGTTCGCGCGACTGCACGGGCATCCGGTCGGGATCGTCGCGAACAACGGCGTGCTGTTCAGCGAGTCCGCTCTGAAGGGTGCGCATTTCATAGAGCTCTGCGATCAGCGCGGCATCCCGCTGGTGTTCCTGCAGAACATCTCGGGCTTCATGGTCGGGTCGGACGCAGAGGCAGGAGGCATCGCGAAGGACGGAGCCAAGATGGTGACCGCGGTCGCCAGCACGCGCGTGCCCAAGCTCACGGTGATCATCGGCGGTTCCTTCGGCGCCGGCAACTATTCGATGTGCGGACGGGCGTACTCACCGAGGTTCCTGTGGACGTGGCCGGCCAGTCGCATCTCGGTGATGGGCGGCGCTCAGGCGGCCTCCGTTCTCGGGACGGTCAAGGACGATCAGCTCGCGGCACGTGGACAGACCTGGAGCTCCGAGGAGCGGACGGCGTTCGAGCAGCCCATCCGTGAGCAGTACGAGAGCCAGGGCGAGCCGTATTACGCCACAGCCCGCCTGTGGGACGACGGAATCATCGATCCAGCTCACACCCGCGACCTTCTGGGGCTCGCCCTCGACGTGGTCGCACGAAGCCCTCTGCCCGAACCGCGTTTCGGCCTCTTCCGGATGTGACCGCCATGACGAACACCTCTGCCTCCCGTGACTTCGACACGGTCCTCGTCGCCAATCGTGGCGAGATCGCGCGGCGCATCATCCGCACGCTGCGCGGACTCGGCATCCGCAGCATCGCCGTCTACAGCGATGCGGATACCGACGCACCCCACGTGCGCGAGGCCGACGACGCCGTGCGGATCGGCCCGCCGCCGGTCGCCGAGTCCTACCTCGACATCGACGCCGTGATCGCGGCCGCGCGTGCGACGGGAGCGCAGGCCATCCACCCGGGCTACGGCTTCCTCTCGGAGAGCGTGGCGCTGGCAGAGGCCTGCGCAGAGAGCGGCGTCGTGTTCATCGGCCCTTCGATCGAGGCGCTCCAGATCATGGGCGACAAGGCCAAGGCCCGCGATCACGTCGTCCGGTCCGGAGTCACCGTGGTTCCCGGGTTCGACGCGAGCGGTCTGTCGGACGCGGAGATCGCCGAAGAGGCTGCCGCTGTCGGCTACCCGCTGCTCGTGAAACCGAGCGCGGGGGGCGGCGGCAAAGGGATGGAGGTCGTGGAGGCGCCCGCAGGCCTGAGCGCCGCCCTGGCCTCGGCGCGGCGGGTCGCACGATCGGCGTTCGGCGATGACTCGCTGATCCTGGAGAGGCTCATCCGGCGTCCACGCCACATCGAGGTGCAGGTCTTCGGCGACACGCATGGGACGGTGATCGCCCTCGGCGAGCGCGAGTGCACGCTCCAGCGCCGCCACCAGAAGGTGATAGAAGAGGCTCCGTCCGCAGGGATCCCCGACGCGACCCGGGACCGCCTTCTCGAGGCTGCGACGCAGGCCGCGGCGAGCGTCTCGTACGTGGGCGCAGGCACCGTCGAGTTCCTCATCGATGCCGATGCCCCGGATCAGGTCTTCTTCATAGAGATGAACACCCGCCTGCAGGTCGAGCACCCGGTCACAGAGGAGGTGACCGGACTCGACCTCGTCGCTCTCCAGATCAGCGTCGCCGCGGGAGGGCACCTCGAATCCGCACCGACGCTTCGCGGGCATGCGGTCGAGGCGCGCGTGTATGCGGAGTCGCCCGAGCGCGGTTTTCTCCCCTCGACCGGACGCATTCTGCTCTTCGACCCGCCTCGAGGTGTGAGAGTCGATGCGGCGGTCGAGACCGGCAGCGAGGTGACGGGGTTCTACGATCCGATGATCGCCAAGGTGATCGCGTTCGCGGAGGATCGCGGCACGGCACTCCGCCTCCTCGACGAGGCCCTGAGCAGAACCGTCGTGCTGGGTGTGGATACCAACATCGCGTTCCTCCGACTGCTCTGCCGTGATGAGCGGGTCATGGCCGGCGACCTCGACACCGGACTCATCGAGACGCTTCTACCGCTCGAGGACGAGCCGCCGTCGCCGTCGATGCTGGTGGCCGCGAGCCGCGGTGTCCTGCGGGCCGAGGACGCGGTCGGCGAAGCCAGGAGGGTTCGACGGGCGGGCCATGTGTGGCAGGCGCTCACCGAGCGCGACCGTCACGAGGTCTCGTTCCTCACCGACCGGGGTCAGGTGATCGTCGCTCCGGCATCCGACGGACCTGCGGCTCGCGCGGCTGTCGCCACGGACGTCGACGGCGGCATCTGGGTGAGTGAGGGCGGGCGTACAGTGCACCTGCGCCCGTTGGATCGCCGGGCGCGCATGCTGCACCGGCTGCAGGCACGGGAGCGACGCGAGACCGAGAGCAGCCCGGTTGCGCGGGCTCCGATGCCGGGAAGCGTCGTCGCCGTGCACGTCCGCGACGGCGACCAGGTGACGGCCGGCACTCCTCTCGTCTCGATCGAGGCGATGAAGATGGAGCATCCGGTGGTGGCGCCCCACGACGGGACCGTGCGCCTGACGGTCGCCGTCGGCGATCAGGTACGACGCGATCAACCGGTCGCGCACATGACGACGGAGGAGAACTGAGCATGTTCGAACTGACCGATGAGGAGCGCGAGCTCGCCGCGATGGTGCGCGACTTCGCCGAGGCGGTCGTCGCACCGCAGTCCTACGAAGCGGATCGCACGCACACGCTCTCGATGGACGTCGTGGCACAGATGGGTGATCTCGGGCTGTTCGGGCTTCCGTTCCCCGAGGAGTACGGCGGCCAGGGGGGCGACTACATGGCGCTCGGCATCGCGATCGAGGCCCTCGGGCGCGTCGACCAGTCCATCGCGATCACGCTCGAGGCCGGAGTCAGCCTCGGGGCGATGCCCGTGTTCCGCTTCGGCAGCGAGGAGCAGAAGCGCGAGTACCTGCCCGACCTGCTCGCCGGTCGCGCTCTCGCCGGGTTCGGTCTCACCGAGCCGGAGGCAGGCAGCGATGCGGGGGCGACCCGCACGACCGCTCGTCTCGAAGGGGACGAATGGGTCATCGACGGCTCGAAGCAGTTCATCACCAACTCGGGCACTCCGATCACCCGCTTCGTCACAGTGACCGCCGTCACGGGAAACGAAGGGGGCCGTAAGCAGATCTCGACCATCATCGTCCCCAACGGCACCCCCGGGTTCACGGTGGAGGCCCCGTACGACAAGGTCGGCTGGAACGCATCCGACACGCATCCGCTCAGCTTCGCCGGCGCACGTGTGCCCGTGAGCAACCTGCTGGGGGAGCAGGGGAGCGGCTTCCGCAACTTCCTCAGCATCCTGGATGAGGGACGCATCGCGATCGCCGCTCTTTCGACCGGTGCGGCGGAAGGATGCCTCGAAGCCGCCGTCGACTATGCGAAGAGCCGCACGATCTTCGGCAGTGCCCTCAGCACGCGACAGAACGCCCAGTTCACCCTCGCACGCATGCGTGCCCGAGTGCACACGGCACGACTCGCCTGGCACCACGCAGCGCGTCTGCGCGACGCGGGACGACCGTTCGCCGAGCAGGCCGCCATCGCGAAGCTCGTCGCAGGAGAAGCCGCCATGGACAACGCCAGGGATGCGACACAGATCTTCGGCGGCAACGGGTTCATGAACGAGTTCCCGGTCGCCCGTCACTACCGCGACTCGAAGATCCTCGAGATCGGTGAAGGCACCACCGAGGTGCAACTGCTCGTGATCGCGCGGGCACTGGGGCTCGCCGGGTAGCGTGGCAGCCATGACCGTGGAAGACATCGTTCAGCGGGGGCTCTTCTTCGAGGAGTTCGTGACGGACGCGCGCTACCTGCATCGCCCTGGACGCACGGCGACCGAGGCCGACAACGTCCTCTTCACGACGCTCACGATGAACATGCAGGCGCTGCACCTCGATGCGGCCTTCGCCGACGCGCAGCCACCCTTCGGCGCGCGTCTGATCAACTCGATGTGGACGCTCTCGACGATGGTCGGGGCTTCTGTCGCGCAGTTGACCCAGGGCACTCTGGTGGCCCAGCTGGGGTTCGGCGAGATCGCGTTCCCGCACCCTCTGTTCGCCGGTGACACGCTGTACACCGAGAGCGTGGTCCTCGAGAAGAGGCTGTCGGCATCGCGCCCGGGGCAGGGGATCGTGACCATCGCCCACACCGGACGCAACCAGGACGACACGGTCGTCGCGACGGCGACCCGAACCGTCCTCGTGCACTGCCTGCCGAAGGACGGACGATGACCCTCGACCTCGGACCCGCGCTGCTCTTCTGCCCCGCCGACCGACCTGAGCGATTCCGCGGAGCCCTCGAGAAGGCGGACGCGGTCATCCTCGACCTCGAGGATGCCGTGCTCCCCGAGGCGAAGGCCGGCGCACGACAGCATCTCATCGATGCCGATCTCGACCCTGATCGAGTGATCGTCCGCGTCAATGCTCCGGGCTCAGACGCCTTCACCGCCGATCTCGCGACGCTCGCGCAGACCGATCTCCGCACCGTCATGGTCGCGAAGACAGAGAGCGCGGAGAGCCTCGCCGCCTTCGACGAGAGATTCTCGCTGATCGCCCTGTGCGAGACGGCGAGGGGCGTCCATGCCGCAGATCGTATCGCCGCGCACCCGCAGATCATCGCGATGATGTGGGGTGCGGAGGATCTGGTGGCATCCCTCGGCGGCACCTCCAGTCGCACGGCGAGGGGCGGCTATCGCGATATCGCACGATACGCACGCTCGCGGGTGCTTCTGGAGGCGGGGGCTCACGGCAAGGGCGCGATCGACGCGGTGCACGTCGACATCGAGGATGTCGCGGGTCTCGAGTCCGAAGCGGTCGACGCCGCCGCGTCGGGGTTCGTCGCGACCGCGTGCATCCACCCGAGTCAGGTGGCGGTGATCCGGGCGGCGTACGCGCCTGATGAGGCCAGCGTCGAATGGGCTCGCGGAGTGCTCGCGGCGGCCGAGAGCGAGCGAGGGGTCTTCCGCTTCAGAGGACGCATGGTCGACGAGCCCGTGCTGAGGCATGCGCGCTCGGTGTTGGGCCGCACTCGCTGATCAGAGCAGCTGAGCTGGCGCGCCGGTCAGACCAGCATCCCCTGGTCGATCAGGCGCAGGGAACCGGGAGACGCCTCGAAACGGTGGACCGAACCGTTCGCGAGAACCTCGCCGACCCGAGGCAGCGTGCCACCGGAGACGTGGTCGATCAGCGATCGGATCACGCCTCCGTGCGTCACGACGATGACGGACTCCGCGAGCGGCGCCGAGCGGCGGCGTGCATCACGGGCGATCCCGTCGAGCGCGACGAGAGCCCGCTCAGCGACTCCGTCGAGCGTCTCGGCCCCGGGGACCGGTGACTGCCAGTCGCCGTACTTCTCGATGTACTCCGATACGAGCATGCCCTCGCCCTCGCCGAACTCGCGCTCGCGCACGTCGGGCACAAGCACGGGTGAGCCGAGTCCCAGACTCTCGGAGATGATCTCGGCCGTCTCTCGCGCGCGCTTCAGCGGGCTGGCGTAGATCGAGTGGTGCGTGACGCCCTCGAGCAGTTCTGCGGCGGTCCGTGCATCCGCGCGTCCCTTCTCGTTCAGAGGGATGTCGGTGGACCCCTGGATCCGGCGAGCCAGGTTCCAGTCGGTCTGGCCATGGCGGATGAGCGTGAGCAGAGTCATTCGAGGAGCTCCTGGATCGCGGGGAGCACATCGCTGGTGCCTGCGGCGATGGTGACATCGGCCCAGACATCCGCGCGCGTGGGCTCGCGGTTGATGATGATGAGGGGGATGCTGCGTCGTCGTGCGCGTTCGACGAGGCGCACCCCCGAGTTGACGACGAGGGACGACCCCGCGACGATCAGCGCATCGCTGGCACGGAGCAGAGACTCGGCAGCCTTGAACCGCCCCTGCGGGACGTACTCACCGAAGAAGACGACGTCAGGCTTCAGCATCCCTCCACACACCGTGCACACGGGGACGATGAAGCCGTCTGTGCTCTCGGGGAGCACATCGCCGTCGGGATTCAACGCCACGTTCTCGGGAACCGTGATCCACGGGTTCCGCTCTTCGATCTGCACCGCGATGTCACGACGGTCGAATACCTGGCCGCACTTCAGGCACAGCACCCTGCGCATCGTGCCGTGAACTTCGATCACATGCGAGCTGCCGGCACGCAGATGCAGGCCGTCGACGTTCTGGGTGATGACACCGCTGACGTGACCGGTGGACTCCATCGCGGCGAGAGCCAGGTGGCCCGGGTTCGGCTGGGCTCGGGCGAACGCGCGCCACCCCAGGTGGCCCCCGACCCAGTAACGTCGTCGCGCGGCGTCGTCGGCGAGGTACTTCTGGATGGTCATCGGATCGGTGCGGTTGCGGGATCCCTCGCCACGGTAGGCGGGGATTCCCGAGTCCGTGGAGATCCCGGCGCCGGTGAGCAGAGCGATCCTGCGACCGCGTAGGAGTTCGGCGGTGCGAGCGATGGTGGCCGACAGTTCGACCGGACTCGATGCACTCACAGGACCTCCCCGAGCGAGTCTACGACGTGCAGCGCGGCCGACGCTCCGCGGCCGACGCTCCGCCGCCGACCGCGGAGCCGGCATCTCGGGCGATGGCAGACTGGACTCGTGGAACTGCTGCGCGTGACCGATCCTGACGATCGACGGCTCGATGACTACCGAGCGCTCACCGACACCGCGCTCCGGACCGTGAACGAACCGGCCGGCGGGCTGTACATCGCCGAATCGACGAAGGTGATCGCGCGCGCGGTCGCCGCAGGCCATCGTCCGCGTTCCGTGCTGGTGCAGGAACGTCGGGTGGACGACATCAGAGCGATCGTCGGCGAGCTCGACGTGCCGGTGTACATCGTCCCGGACGAGGTGGCCGAGTCGGTGACCGGCTTCGCCGTGCATCGCGGGACGATCGCATCGATGCATCGCCCGGTGCTGCCAGCAGTGCGTGAGGTCCTCGAGGCCGCGAACCTCGTGCTGATCCTCGAGAATGTCGGCGACCACACCAACGTCGGTGCCGCGTTCCGTGCGGCCGCCGGCCTCGGAGCCGACGCCGTGCTGGTGTCGCCCGGGGGAGCGGACCCGCTGTATCGACGCAGCGTGCGCGTCAGCATGGGGACCGTGTTCCAGGTGCCGTGGACGCGCATCACGGACTGGGAGTCGGCGGTGGCCGACCTCCACGCGGCGCGGTTCGACATCGCAGCTCTCGCTCTGAGCGATGACGCCGTGACGCTCGACGCCTACGTCGCCAACCGCCCCGAGCGCGTCGCCATCGTCATGGGGTCGGAGGGCGACGGGCTTTCCCGCACAGCCCTCGACAAGGCAGACACGGTGGTGACGATCCCCATGTCCGGTGGTGTGGATTCCTTGAACGTGGCGTCTGCCGCTGCGGTGGCGCTGTGGGCTCTGACGTCACCGTGACCCGCTGAGGAAGTCAGTCGGTCGGAGGAAAGACGATCGGCGACGGCTCGGGCCGCTTCGCCATCACGTGGTCACCCGACGACTGGTGGCGCAGGCGCCGCAGGACCCAGGGGACGAGATGCTCGCGGGCCCAGCCGAAGTCCTCGGTGCGGGCTTCGCGCCAGGTGCGGAGCGGGATCGTCTCGGGCTGCATGGCCTCGAGATCGTTGGGCACGTTGAGGGCGCGCAACGCCATGCGGGCGACCTCGTGGTGGCCCAGCGAGTTGTAGTGCAGGCGGTCGTCGTCGAAGAACCGCATGTCCTGCACGACTTTGAGCGCCCACTGGTCGGCGACGATGCAGTCGTGTCGCTCGGCGATAGCGCGCACGTTCTCGTTGTAGATGGCGACCTTGCCGCGGAAGGCACGGAAGACCGGAGTGAATGCCGTGTCGATTCCGGTGAAGAGCAGAATCGCGGCGCCGGTCGACGACAGACGTGCGACGGCGTCTTCGAGCTGAGCGGCGATCGCGTCGGGGTCGGTGCCCGGTCGGATCACGTCGTTGCCGCCGGCGCAGATCGAGATGAGGTCTGGATGCAGCGCCACGGCGGGCTCGATCTGATCGCGCACGATCTGGGCGATCAGCTTGCCGCGTACGGCGAGGTTCGCGTAGGCGAAGTCGTCGACCTGGCGTGAGAGCACCTCCGCGACACGGTCGGCCCAGCCACGGTGGCCGCCCGGCTGCGACGGATCCGGGTCGCCGATGCCCTCCGTGAACGAGTCGCCGATCGCGACGAATCTTCGCCAGGGGTGCGGGTTCTCGTTGTCGAGTTCCGGGGTTCGGATCGAATCCTGATCTGTCATCCAGCTCTCCTTCGGAACGAGCGCATCCGTGCGGTGGCGGCCGCGCAGTGACCGAGCCTACCCCGGGTGGGAGGATCCCGGCGAGACGCGCGCGGCAGAGCGCGCGAGCGTGCCGAGTGTCGGCGGCAGCGATTATCGTTGTCTCGATGCTCTCTCCGTCCTTTCCTCAGCGTGCCCCTTGGGGAACCGCGAACAAGCTGCGCGCCTGGCAGCAGGAGGCGCTCGAGCAGTACTTCCAGGCCGATCAGCGAGACTTCCTCGTGGCGGCGACGCCGGGGGCGGGAAAGACGACGTTCGCCCTCACCCTCGCGGTCGAACTCATGCGCATGGGCGAGGTCAACCGGATCATCGTGGTCGCCCCGACCGAGCACCTCAAGACCCAATGGGCTGATGCCGCTGCTCGCGTGCACATCCGTCTCGATCCGCGATTCCGCAACAGTCACTGGGCGCCGGCGCGGCACTACCACGGCGCCGTGGTCACCTACGCGCAGGTGGCCGCGAAGTCGTCGGTGCACCGCCATCTGACCGAAGACGCCAAGACGCTCGTCGTCCTCGATGAGGTGCATCACGGCGGCGATGCGCTCAGCTGGGGCGATGCGATCCGCGATGCCTACGGACCGGCGAAGCGTCGACTGCTGCTCTCGGGCACCCCGTTCCGCAGCGACACCGCGCCGATCCCGTTCGTGGAGTACCACCCTGACGAGTCCGGTGCCCGCATCTCCCGCACCGACTACAACTACGGCTATGGGCGCGCGCTGGCCGACGGCGTCGTCCGTCCTGTGCTCTTCCACATGTACGCGGGCAAGATGCGGTGGCGCACGAGCAGCGGCGACGAGCTCGAGACGCATCTCGGTCAGGACAACACGAAAGACGTCACCTCGCAGGCCTGGCGAACGGCGCTCGACCCCGAGGGCGAGTGGATGCCCGCGGTGCTCTCGGCTGCGGATCGACGTCTGACCGAGATCAGGCACCACGTGCCCGATGCCGGGGGCCTCGTGCTCGCGACAGACCAGACGGTCGCACGCGCCTACGCCAAGATCCTGCACAGCATCACCGGCCAGCAGCCCACGATCGTCCTGTCAGACGACGCGACAGCTTCTGAGCGCATCGAGAAGTTCAGCAACAGCGAGGATCGCTGGATGGTGGCGGTGCGCATGGTGTCGGAGGGCGTCGACGTGCCGAGGCTCGCGGTCGGGGTCTACGCGACCTCCTCATCGACGCCGCTGTTCTTCGCGCAGGCGATCGGCCGCTTCGTGCGAGCGCGCCGCAGGGGAGAGGCGGCGAGTGTCTTCCTTCCTCAGGTTCCGGTTCTCATGGGGCTCGCGAACGAGATGGACAAGCAGCGCGACCATGCGCTCGATCGTCAGTCGAAAGACGACGACGGGCTCGAGGACTCACTGCTCGAGTCGGCGAACCGCGAAGACGATGCATCGGATGCGCTGACACAGGAGTTCAGCTATCAGGCGCTCTCGTCGGTGGCGCACTTCGACCGCGTGGTGTTCGAAGGTCAGGAGTTCGGCCAACTCGCCGAGCCGGGCACCCCCGAGGAAGAGGAGTTCATCGGCTTCCCCGGTCTTCTCGAGCCCGAGCACGTGCACGAGCTGCTGATGCAGCGGCAGGCACGTCAGACCCGTCTGCGTGAGACGAGGGAGGCCGAGGCAGGACCGACCGAGACGACCACGCTCCCGGCGCCGTTGCATCGCACTCTTCGTGAGCAGCGCCAGCTGCTGAACAGCCTCGTGGGCCTGTACGCCCGTCAGAAGGGCGAGCCGCATGGGGCGGTGCACGCGGAGCTGCGCAGAATCTGCGGTGGTCCTGCTGTCGCGCAGGCGACAGTCACACAGTTGCAGTCGCGCATCGACGTGCTCCGCAAGCGCGTCCGCTCCTGAAATCGGCCCGCGGTTCGGAGCCCCGAAAAGCTGGCAATCCTGCTCCCGGTGCCGCCGTGACGCGAGGTCGAAGCTAGCGTTGAACGGTTGCCCCGATCTCGGGGACCGTCGATCAGGAGACCTCATGACAGCCCCCGCTGCCGCCGACCCGACCGCCGCAGACCGTCGCCGCTGGGCACGTTATCTCGTAGAGGAACGCACCGAAGGGCACGTCTACCAGAAGCTCGCGAGCCGCCGCACCGGCGAGGAGCGCGAGATCCTGCTCAGCCTCGCCGATGCCGAGCGTCGCCACGAGCAGCACTGGCTCGATCTGCTGGGCGCCGAGCCTGCGCGGCTGCCGAGGGCAGGCATTCGGTCACGGCTGCTCGCCTGGATGGCCGGTCGCTTCGGATCCATCTTTGTCCTCGCGCTCGCGCAGAGCGCCGAAGCCAGATCCCCGTACGACTCCGAGCAGTACGCGACACCTGCCATGCGTGCAGACGAGAAGGTGCACTACGAGGTGGTCCGAGGCCTCGCTGCGCGCGGGCGACGCCGTCTGTCCGGGTCGTTCCGTGCGGCCGTCTTCGGCGCGAACGACGGTCTGGTGAGCAACCTCGCTCTCGTGCTCGGCATCGGTGCCACGGGTGTCAGCTCCGCCTTCGTGCTGTTCAGCGGGATCGCGGGTCTGCTCGCCGGGGCGCTGTCGATGGGGGCCGGGGAGTTCGTCTCCGTGCGCTCTCAGCGCGAGCTGCTGGCGTCGACGGAAGCGAACGAGGATGCCGCCGCATCCGCTGCCGACCTCGACATCGACGAGAACGAACTCGCGCTGGTCTACCGCGCGCGCGGAATCGGCCAGCAGGAGGCGCTCGAGCGTGCACGGCGGATAGTGGATGCCGCGCGTGCCGGAGCGGAGCGCACGACGACGGGGCCGATCCACATCCACACCGGAGACGACCACGAGATCGTCGGCAGCGACTGGACGGCGGCCATCTCGAGTTTCCTGCTCTTCGCGTCCGGCGCGATCATTCCGGTCCTCCCGTGGATCTTCGGACTCGAGGGCACCACTGCGGTGGTCGTCGCGCTCGTCCTGGTGGGTGTCGCGCTGTTGTCGACCGGAGCGATGGTCGGCATCCTGTCGGGAGGTCCACCCCTGCGTCGCGCACTGCGACAGCTCGCGATCGGCTTCGGCGCCGCGGCAGTCACCTACGTGCTCGGGCTGGTGTTCGGCGTCGGGGCGCTCTGACGCCGGTGCCGACCCGTCGGGCTGGGCTCGGGGAACTCATCCCGAGTTCTGCCCGACCACACGGTGAGACCGGGGGTACGAATAAGGCCTCGGATATCCAGTGGATATCCGAGGCCTGTCTGTGCGCGGAGGGGGACTTGAACCCCCACGCCCTTACGGGCACTACGACCTCAACGTAGCGCGTCTACCATTCCGCCACCCGCGCAGGTGTTGGATGTTCGTTGCCGAACGAAGATTTACATTAGCACGAGCGTCGAGGCACTCAGAAACCGGCGGTGACGCCCGGGCGCGCCACGACGTTTCGATAGCCTGGATGCATGACTGACGTGGCTCTCCCCGAGGTGGTTCGCCTCGCGAGCGATCTGATCCGATTCGACACCTCGAACTTCGGCGGAGGCAACGCGAAGGGTGAGCGTGAGGCCGCCGAGTACGTCGGCGCGTATCTGCAGGAGCTGGGTCTTGACGTCGAGTACTACGAGCCGATCCCGCGCCGCACGAACGTGATGGCGCGCGTGCCCGGTCGCGATCGGAGCAAGCCGGCCCTCGTCGTGCACGGACACCTCGACGTCGTCCCGGCCATGGCCGAAGACTGGAGCGTCGACCCGTTCGCGGGCATCGTGAAGGACAGCATGCTCTGGGGGCGTGGAGCGGTCGACATGAAGAACATGAACGCGATGATCCTCACCGCCGTCGCAGACCTCCTGCGTGCGGGGGAGCAACCGGAGCGGGATCTGGTGCTCGCCTTCTTCGCCGACGAGGAGAACGGCGGCGTCGAGGGTTCGGCGCTCGTCGTGCAGAACCACCCGGAGTGGTTCGCGGGAGCGACCGAAGCCATCAGCGAGGTGGGCGGCTACTCGATCACGGTCGACGATCGCCGCGCCTACCTGCTGCAAGTGGGGGAGAAGGCGCTCATCTGGATCCGCCTCGTCGCGAGGGGGCGTGCCGGCCACGGAAGCCGCCTGCACGACGACAACGCCGTCACGAAGCTCGCTGAGGCTGTGGCGGCCCTCGGGCGCACACGGTGGCCGCTTCGGCTCACTCCCACCACCGAGGCGCTGCTTCAGGGGCTCAGCGACCTCACCGGACGATCCGTCGACGACCCGGACGCCCTCGCGGCCGCCGCCGGACCCGCTGAGGCGTTCCTCCGTTCGTCGTTCCGGACGACGACCAACCCGACGGCGCTCACCGCGGGGTACAAGCACAACGTGATCCCCGAACGGGCGGAGGCGCTGATCGACGTGCGGGTGATCCCGGGCACCGAAGACGAGGTGCTCGCCGAACTGCAGCAGATCGTCGGCGACGACATCGAGATTCAGACTGTCGTGCGAGACATCGGCATGGAGACGCCGTTCGAGGGGGAGCTCGTCGAGGCGATGGTGGCCAGTCTCGGCCGTCACGACCCCGGCGTGCCGGTCATCCCGTACCTGCTGGGCGCGGGGACCGACAACAAGGCACTGGCCTATCTCGGCATCACGGGGTACGGATTCGCGCCCCTCCGACTCCCTGCCGACCTGGACTTCACGGGGATGTTCCACGGGGTCGACGAGCGCGTGCCCGTAGAATCGCTTGTCTTCGGTCAGCGGGTGCTGGCCGATCTGCTGCGCACGTATTGAGCTCTCTGCTCCGCGTCCGCGCACCACGACTCAGAAAGCTCCTCCATGCACTTGTTCGAAGCGCTCATCCTCGGCATCGTCCAGGGACTCACTGAGTTCCTCCCGATCTCCTCCAGCGCGCATCTGCGCATCCTCGGCACCTTCCTGCCGTCCGGTGAGGACCCTGGTGCCGCGTTCACCGCGATCACGCAGATCGGCACGGAGGCGGCGGTCGTGGTGTTCTTCTGGCGTGACATCGTCCGCATCATCGCGCAGTGGTTCCGCTCGCTCACGGGCAGGGTTCCGCGCAGCGATCCTGACGCCCGGATGGGCTGGATGATCATCATCGGCAGCATCCCGATCGTGCTGCTCGGCCTGCTCTTCCAAGATCAGATCGAGACCGTCTTCCGGTCGCTCTGGATCGTCGCGATCATGCTGATCGTGTTCGGCATCCTGCTCGGCATCGCCGACCATGTGGGCGCGAAGCGACGCAAGCTCGATCAGCTGACCTATCCGCACGGCATCGCCTACGGCTTCGCGCAGGCTCTCGCGCTGATCCCCGGCGTGTCGCGTTCGGGCGGGACGATCACGATGGGACTGTTCCTCGGCTACGAGCGCGCCGCCGCCGCGCGCTACGCGTTCCTGCTGGCGATTCCCGCGGTGTTCGGCAGTGGCTTCTACCAGCTGTTCAAGAGCTGGGACGAGCCGTCGTTCTTCTCCTTCGGCGACACGCTGGCAGCGACCGGCATCGCCTTCGTCGTGGCGCTCGCGGTCATCGCGTTCTTCATGAACTACATCTCGAAGCGCAGCTTCCTGCCGTTCGTGATCTACCGCATCCTGCTGGGCACGGTTCTGCTGGTCCTGCTCGGGACCGGCGTCATAGCGGCCTAGCGGCACGACACCCGGAGGCCTCCGCGCTCAGCGCTTGTGGTCTCCGGGGCCGTCGCTGCGGCGCTTCAGGTAGCGCTCGAACGCCTGGGCGATCGCATCGCCGGATGCATCGGGGGAGTCCCACGTGTCGCGGGTCTGCTCGAGCTGACGGATGTACTCCGTCATGTCCTCGTCATCGGCGGCGGCGGCGTCGATCGACGCCTCCCATGCGGCGGCCTCCGTGCGCAGATGGTCGCGCGGGACGTCGACTCCCGTCAGCTCCTCGAGCCGGTCGAGCAGTGCGAGGGTGACCTTGGGCGATGGAGTGGCGGATGCGACGTAGTGCGGGACGCTGGCCCACAGGCTGGCGGTCGGGATGCCGGCGCTCTCTGCGAAGTGCTCGAACACGCTGAGTATCCCGACGGGGCCCTCGTAGAGAGACCGCTCGAGACCATGAGCCTCGCGGACCTGCTCATTCTGGCTCGACGCGAAGATCGAGATCGGTCGCGTGTGGGGCACGTCCGAGAGCATCGCACCGAGGGTCACGAACCCGGTGATGTCGTCGCGGAGCGCGACGTCGATGAACTCTGCGGCGAAGGACTGCCAGGTGCGCGCGGGCTCGACTCCGGTCAGCACCCAGAACTCCGGGCCGGGCCCTGGATCGCGCGGGCGCCACAGCCCGGCTTCGGGCCAGCTGAGCTGACGGCGGCCTTCGGCATCCATCTTCGTGGAGGGGCGGGTGTACTGATAGTCGAAGTACAGCTCCGGGTCGATCGAGTGCACGAGGTCGTAGTCGTTCGCGGAACGCAGTGCGGCGATCGCGCCGCTCGCGGCCTCACCCGCGTCGTTCCAGCCATCGAAGGCGACGATGACGATGCGTGAACCGAGGACATCCATCGTGGGCTCCCTTCGCCAGTTCCGGATCGGTATCCCTCCAGGCTAGTCCGACCGCGCGGGGACCGGGTGGAGCCACGGGTAACATGGTTCGGTGAGCAGACAGCCCCGCGCGATCCTCTGGGACATGGACGGAACCCTCGTCGACACCGAGCCGTATTGGATGGCAGCCGAGACGGCCCTGGTCGAATCCTTCGGCGGAACGTGGTCCCACGACGACGCCCTTCAGCTCGTGGGCAACGGTCTCATCGACAGCGCGATCATCCTGCAGGATGCGGGCGTCGACATGGAGGCCGAAGCCATCATCTCGCTCCTCACCGATGGAGTTCAGCACGCTCTGCGCACGCAGGGAGTGCCGTTCCGCCCCGGTGCCCGCGAACTGCTGCAGGATCTGAAGTCGGCGGGCATCCCGACCGGCCTCGTCACGATGTCGCTGCGTCGGATGGCATTGAACGTCGTCGACCTGATCGAGTTCGAGGCCTTCGACATCGTCGTCGCGGGCGATGACGTGACCCACCCCAAGCCGCACCCCGAGCCGTACCTGCGCGCGGCGTCGCTGCTCGAGATCGACATCGCCGACGCCGTGGTCATCGAGGATTCCCCGACAGGGCTCCGCGCGGGTCTCGCCTCCGGCGCCGTCGCGCTCGGGGTCCCGCACATCGTGTCCCTCGATCACGTCGGGGCGCACGAACTCTGGCCTACCCTCGAAGGCCGCAACGCCGCGCACCTGATCGACCTGTTCGACCGTAAGAACTCCATGACGGGAGCCACCCGATGACCGACACCACCTCACCGCGGCCGAGCGGGCCGTTCCGGGAGGGCGATCGGGTGCAGCTGACCGGGCCCAAAGGACGCCTGCACACCGTGACCCTCCGCGAGGACGGCGAGCTGCACACCCATCAGGGAGTGCTCCGGCACCGTGACCTCATCGGTCGTCCTGACGGTTCTGTGGCCGCCAACAGCTCCGGGCATGAGTACCTCGCGCTGCGGCCCCTGCTCCGCGATTTCGCGATGTCGATGCCGCGCGGAGCGGCGATCGTCTACCCGAAGGATGCGGCGCAGATCGTGATGCAGGCCGACATCTTCCCCGGCGCGGTCGTGGTCGAGGCGGGCGTCGGATCCGGCGCACTCTCGCTCTCACTGCTCCGCGCCATAGGTCCGGTCGGCCGTCTGGTGTCGTTCGAACGCCGTGAGGACTTCGCCCAGGTCGCTCGTGGAAACGTCGAGACATTCTTCGGCGAGACGCCCGATACCTGGAATGTGGTGGTCGGAGATCTGGCCGAGGCACTTCCGACCGAGTTCCCGGCCGGCACGGTCGATCGCGTGGTGCTCGACATGCTCGCGCCGTGGGAATGCATGGACGTCGTCGCCGATGCCCTCACGCCTGGCGGCGTCGTGCTCTGCTACGTCGCGACGGCGACTCAGCTCTCGCGCGTCGCCGAGTACATCCGCGGCACCGGACTGTTCACCGACCCGGAAGCGTCTGAGACGATGGTGCGAGGGTGGCACGTCGAAGGGCTCGCCGTCAGACCGGATCACCGCATGGTGGCGCACACCGGGTTCCTTCTCACGGCGCGTCGGCTGGCGCCGGGGGCGGTCGCTCCCCAGGTCAAGCGCAGGGCCTCGAAGAGCAGCTACGGCGATGCGGATGTCGACGCGTGGACGCCCGGCGCCGTCGGGGATCGGGAGATCAACGACAAGAACCTCCGCAAGCGAGCCAGAGAGGCGGCGAAGGCCGCCGAAGGGGCGCGTCTCGCGTCCGGTTCGCGCGAATCGGAGCCACCGACGGAATAGACTGGAGCGCGTGCGTAAAACGTCCGCCGTTCTGGCCACCCTCAGCCTCGCCGTCCTCACTCTGACCGGATGCGCTTCGGCGCCGTCGTTCGCCGGTGACGTCTGCGATCGTGCAGGCGCTTCGACCGCATCCGTGAAGGATTCGGTGACTGCAGAGGGCGCGCTGGGCGAAGCTCCCGACGTGACCGTCTACAGCCCTGTCAAGGCGGACGAGACGTCCTTCGCAGACGTGATCACAGGAGAGGGGAACACCCTCACCTCCACTTCTCAGCCCATGGTGCTCGATATCGCCTTCTACGGTGGGGAGAGCGGTGAGAAGCTCTACGAGTCCGAGTTCAACGGCGACCCGAGCCGGGTGCACAGCATCTCGTACTGGGCCGAGCGGTCCGCCGGACTCGAAGCCGTGCTCGAGTGCGCCACCGGTGGCAGCCGGATCGTCGCCGTGCTGACCCCCGAGGACTTCGGTGAAGCCAACGTCGAGGCCTTCGGACTCGCGAAGGACGAGAACATCGTCGCGATCGTCGACCTGCAGGATGTCTACCTCGCACACGCCGAAGGCGCATCGCAGTTCAACGACGCCCGTGGCCTGCCGAGCGTGGTTCGCGCTCCCGACGGAACCCCGGGTGTGATCATCCCGGACAGCGACGCTCCCACGGAGGCTGTGACCGAGACTCTCATCAAGGGCGACGGCGCGAAGGTCGAAAAGGACTCGACGATCGTGACCAACATCATGGCCGTGGGATGGGACGACAAGACCGTCACATCGAGTAGCTGGGGTGCGGAGCCCAACATCGGTCCGGCAGCGAAGGAGCTCGTCGGTGCGACAGTCGGTTCGCAGCTCCTCGTCGTCGTGCCGGAGGCCGACGGAAACCCGGCGACGGCCATCGTGGTCGACATCCTGGGCGTCGTTCCCGTCCCGGAGCAGTGATGGCGGCCCGTATTCCCGCGGAAGAGCGTCTGACGAACCTCGTCGTGGCGCTGATGGCCACGGAGATCGGGCTCACCAAGCAGCAGATCCTCGACAACGTCTCGGGGTACCGTCAGCGAGCCGATGCGGGTGTGCGCTCCGACGCGCTCGAGAAGATGTTCGAGCGCGACAAGGACGAGCTCCGCACGCTCGGTGTCCCCGTCGAGACGATCGGTGATCAGGCCGATCCCAATGATCTCCGCGAAGCCCGTTATCGAATTCCCCAGGCGGAATACGATCTGCCCAGCGACATCGAGTTCACCGCTGCCGAGCTCGCCGTGCTGCAGCTGGCCGGCAGCGTGTGGAGTGCCGAGTCCGCGTCGGGCGACGCCAAAGCCGGCGTGCGCAAGATCAGAGCGCTCGGGATCGACGGCGATGAGCCGATCATCGGCTTCGCGCCACGGATCACCGCTCGCGATGCGGCCTTCCCGCAGCTGCAGGACGCGATCGAGAAGAGCCGTGTCGTCGTCTTCGACTATCTCAAGCCGGGAGAGGATGCGCCCCGCCGACGCAGCATCCGTCCGCTCGCGCTCGTCGACTACGAGGCGAGATGGCATGTTTTCGGTGTCGACGTGGACATCGAGGAGGACCGCATGTTCCTGCTCAGCAGAATCGTCGGAGACGTGAAGCTCACTGCGAAGTCCTTCGAACCCGCCCTGCGCGAAGGAGCGGGAGAGCGTGCCCTGAGCGGTCTCGAGCGCGTCGCGTCGCAGAACTCTGCGCTGCTCGAGGTCACCCCTGGCACTGAAGCGTCACTGCGTCTGGGCCGCCGCGCGACGCCGGCGGCGACGCAGGGGATTCTTGTCCCGTTCGTCGACCTGCACATCTTCGCCGACGAACTCGCCTCGTATGGCCCCGAGGTGCGCGTGGTCGAGCCCGTCGCGCTCCGCTCTGCCGTCGTCGAGCGCTTGACTGCCGTCGTCGAGACCAACTCGGACACAGGGGAGCAGCGATGAGCGCCCAGGTGAAGCCACTGCTCGCCGCCGACCGCGTCCGCGTCTACTTGACGCTCGTGCCCTATCTGCTCGAGCACGGCCAGGTGTCACTCGCTGAGGCGGCAGCGGAGTTCGGGGTCACTCCGGCCGAGATGCGCCAGATGGTCGAGAAGCTCACCGTCATCGGCCTGCCCGGTGATTCCGGCTTCTGGCAGCAGCCCCAGGAGATGTTCGACATCAACTGGGACCTTCTCGACGAAGAGGACGTCATCGAGATCACCAACGATGTCGCCCTGCGACGAGTCCCGCGCTTCACAGCCCGTGAGGCGGCGGCGCTGCTCGCCGGTCTGCAGATGGTGGCCGCAGTGCCGGCGGTCTCCGACTCGGGGCTCGTCAGCGGTCTCATCTCGAAGCTCTCGCGGGGTGCGGCAGATGCGCCGGCTGAGGTGGTCGTCGCGCCGAGTGCCGTCGACGAGGTGCGCCAGGTCGTGTCGCAGGGCGTGCAACGAGGTGTTGCCGTGTCGTTCACCTATCAGGCGCCCGATGCGGCGCCGACCACACGCACCGTGGATCCGGTGCAGGTGCTGATCACCAACGCGCAGTGGTACCTGCAGGGGTGGTGCCACATGCGACAGGCGATGCGGACGTTCCATCTCGATCGGGTGAGCGACGCGCGGCTGACCGACATTCCGATCACCCACGCGGGCGACCACGTGCCGGAGGCGTTCAGCGCGGTCGAGCACGAGGGCGAGGTGCGAGTGCGCGTGCCCGAGAGGATGGCGCCTCTGCTCGGGGATTTCCTCACCGCCGACAACGCCGACGTCAGCGACGGGATCGTGACCGTGCGGCTGCATCTGGCCGATCCTCGGGGGGTCAAGCGATTGGCGGCGAAGTTCGGCGGAGCCCTCGAAGTCGTCGACCCCGGCGTCGCCCGGACTGCTGCACGCGAGTGGGCCGCCGCAGGACTCGCGCTGTATCGCCGACCAGACGGCGACAACGCCGGTTAGACTGCTACTAAACGACGAAGGAGAATCATGGGCGCTTTCGGTTGGCCACATCTGCTGATCATCCTCGCCGTCATCCTGCTGCTCTTCGGTGCGGCGAAGCTGCCCGCGCTGGCAAAGAGCCTCGGACAGTCCGCCCGTGTGTTCAAGGGCGAGATGAAGGCGATGAAGAACGAGGACGCGACTGACGTCGCGGATCCGGCATCCCCGACACCCGCGCCCTCGGTCGCGGACACCACGGTGACGGCTCGCGACACGGATCCGGGTCAGCCACCTCGATCCGCATAGTTCGTTGTCCGCTCTCGATTCCGCCGACCAGGTGACACCCGGTCGCGACCGGCGGATGTCTCTCGGCGCGCACCTCATCGAGTTGCGCAAACGGCTCTTCATCGCTGCGGGTGCGCTCGTTGTCGGCATGGTGATCGCGTTCATCGTGACGGATCCGATCATCGATCTGCTCTCGATCCCGATCCGGACGATCGCCGAAGAGGCCGGTCGCGAGTACGTCGGCCTCAACTTCACGACGGTGACCAGCGGCTTCGATCTCCGCATGCGCATCGCGTTCGCGATCGGTCTTCTGCTCTCCGCCCCGGTCTGGCTCTGGCAGGTCTGGGCGTTCGTGATGCCGGGGCTCACCAAGAAGGAGACCCAGTACACCTGGGGATTCCTGGGGGCGGCCATACCTCTGTTCTTCGGAGGATGCACTGTCGCGTTCTTCGTACTGCCGCACGTGATCGAGATCATGGCCGGCTTCGTGCCGACCGGCATGGCCCAGTTCTTCGATTATTCGACGTACTACGACTTCGTCTTCAAGTTCCTGCTGGTGCTCGGAATCGCGTTCGTGCTCCCCGTGTTCCTCGTCGCGCTCAACCTCGCCGGCATCGTCTCGGGCAAGGAGATCCTCAAGGGATGGCGCGTCGCCATCCTCGTCTGCACGATCTTCGCGGCCGTCACCACGCCGCCCGCCGATGTCTTCTCGATGCTGCTGCTGATGGGATCGATGATCGTTCTCTATTTCGCGGCGACCTTGATCTCGATGCTGTTCGATCGGCGCAAGCGCAAGGCTGATGCGGCCGCGGGCATCGAACCCCTGAGCGCATGAGTTCGCCGTCAGAACGGTATGCCGCCGCTCGCGAAGCCGCAGGGCATCCGGCGACTGTCGCCTTCGCTGCGAGCCAGAAGTTCGAGCTCGACCCGTTCCAGATCGAGGGGTGCCACGCTCTCGAAGACGGCAGCAGCGTGCTGGTCGCTGCCCCTACCGGAGCAGGCAAGACGATCGTCGGCGAGTTCGCGATCAACCTCGCGATGCAGACGCCGCGAGACAAGGCGTTTTACACGACGCCGATGAAGGCCCTCTCGAATCAGAAGTTCCGCGAGCTGGTCGACGTGTACGGCGCCGATGAGGTGGGTCTGCTCACCGGAGATACGAACATCAACGGCAACGCCCGGATAGTCGTCATGACGACCGAGGTGCTGCGCAACATGATCTACGCCGACTCCGCGGCGCTGCGCGACCTTCGGTATGTGGTGATGGACGAGGTGCACTACCTCGCCGACCGATTCCGAGGCGCGGTGTGGGAAGAGGTGATCATCCATCTGCCGCAGCATGTGCGGCTGGTGTCGTTGAGTGCCACGGTGTCGAACGCCGAGGAGTTCGGCGACTGGCTCGACACGGTCCGCGGCGACACCGAGGTCATCGTCTCGGAGATCCGACCGGTGCCGCTCGAACAGCATGTGCTGGTTCGCGACGATCTGCTCCCGCTCTTCGACGACCGCGCAGGGATCGCGACGGCTCAGGTCAATCAGGAGCTGATGCGCATCCGCTCCTTCACGGGCTCGAACTACGACAACAACCGTGAGGCGCAGTCGTACCGCAGCAACCGCCATGCCGGCAGGCAGGCCCAGCGCCCGCCTCGCGGCGGGCGCCGCCCAGTGCGTGCATCGAATGTGCGTCGGATCGAGCGGATGGATCGGCCGGACGTCGTCCGTCTGCTCGAGCGCGCCAACCTGCTGCCCGCGATCTTCTTCATCTTCAGCCGGGTGGGCTGCGATGCCGCTGTCCAGCAGGTCCGACGGTCGGGGGTGCGACTCACGACGTCGGAGGAGAAGGCCGAGATCCGCGTGATCGTCGAGGATCGCACCCGCTCGCTGCAGGACGAAGATCTCGGCGTCCTCGGATACTGGGACTGGCTCGAGAACCTCGAGCGGGGCGTGGCCGCCCACCACGCCGGACTCCTCCCCGCCTTCAAGGAGGTCGTCGAAGAGCTCTACAAGCGCAAGCTCGTGAAGGTCGTGTTCGCGACAGAGACTCTGGCGCTCGGCATCAACATGCCGGCGCGCACGGTCGTGCTCGAGAAGATGGAGAAGTTCAACGGCGAGGCGCGCGTGGCGATCACCTCGGGGGAGTACACCCAGCTCACCGGTCGAGCCGGACGACGCGGCATCGACGTCGAGGGCCATGCTGTGGTGCAGTGGACCGAGGGGATGGATCCGCAGGCTGTCGCCGCGCTCGCATCCCGGCGCACCTACCCCCTCAACTCCAGCTTCCGGCCCACCTACAACATGGCCGTCAACCTGATCGAGCTGTTCGGAAAGCAGCGTGCGCGCGAGATGCTCGAGTCTTCCTTCGCTCAGTTCCAGGCTGATCGCGCGGTGGTCGGACTTGCCCGGCAGGTGCGCGAGGCCGAGGAGTCGCTCGAGGGCTACAAAGCCGCGATGGTCTGCGACCACGGCGACTTCCTCGATTACGCATCGATCCGCCGAGAGCTCAGCGACCTCGAGAAGAAGAACCGTCAGGACTCGAACGCGCCCCGGGCTTCGCGCGACAAGCGCACGAAGCAGATCCAGAGCCTGCGCGCCCGCATGCAGCGGCACGGCTGCCACCGCTGTCCAGATCGTGAGGCCCACGCCCGCTGGGCGGAGCGGTACTGGAAGCTCAAGAGGCAGAACGATCGCATCCGTCGGCAGATCGAGACGAGGACCGGAACGGTGGCGCGCGTGTTCGACCGGGTCGTCGAGGTGCTCGAGACGCTCGACTACCTGCGGCGCGATGCCGACGACGTGACCACACTCACCGACGCCGGGCGCACGATGCGGCGGATCTACGGAGAGCGTGATCTGCTGGTCGCCGAGTCGTTGCGCCAGGGCCTCTGGAACGGCCTGGACGCTCCCTCGCTGGCCGCCATGGCCTGCTGCCTCGTCTATGAGCCGCGCCGCGATGAGGCGAACTCGGGCGAGCGCGATCTGCCGAGGGGTGCCTTCCGTGCGGCATACGAGAAGACCACCACGCTGTGGGCCGAGCTCGATGATCTCGAGAAGGATCACCATCTCCCGGGTTCCGAACCCTTGGCTGCCGGTCTTGCCGGCGCGATGCACTCCTGGGCGCGCGGCGGGATGCTCGATCGAGTCCTGGTCGACGCCGACATGGCGGCTGGTGACTTCGTGCGCTGGGCCAAGCAGACGATCGACCTGCTCGATCAGCTCTCGATCGTGGCGGAGGACGGGACGCTCGCGCGAAATGCCCGCGTCGCTCTCGACGGCGTGCGCCGCGGCATCGTCGCCTACTCCTCGATGTGAGAACAGGACCCATGCCTGATTCCCGAGCGCGACAGCGCCCTCTGCTGCCACTGTCGCTCGCACTGCCTGCTGCGGCGATGGCTGCGATCCTCATGGATCTTGCGTATCCGGACACCGCAGTGTGGGCTCTCGCCTTCCCTGCCACGGCGTTGTTGCTGGTCGCGCTCATCGGACGTCGGGCCGGAGGCGCGCTGGCGGTGGGCCTGGTCTACGGAGTGATCTTCTTCGGGCTGCTCGTGTCATTCACCTCGCGCTACCTGGGCCCGCTGCCCTGGGCCGCACTGAGTGTTCTGGAAGGCGTCCTCACAGCCGTGGCTCTGATCCTGGTCGCCCTGGCCTATCGCTGGATCCCCAGAGCCTTCTCAAGCCTCTGGGCGCGGCTCCTTCTTCTTCCGGCGGTCGTGGCGGCCCTGTGGGTCGGGCGAGAGCTGTTCGTCGGCTCGTGGCCCTACGGAGGCTTCCCGTGGGCGCGTCTGGGCATGAGCCAGGCCGAGAGCCCGCTGGCCCCTGTCACGTCCTGGGTGGGTGTCAGCGGACTCACCTTCCTGATGGTGTTTCTCGTTGCTCTGGTCATTCAGGTTGTGCGCGAGCGTGCCTGGCGTCGCCCGACCGCGCTGATCGCACCGGTCATCGTGACGGCGGCCCTGCTCGTCACGCCCCTGTTCCCTACGGCCGCCAGTGGCACGATGCGGATCGCCGCAGTGCAGGGGAACGGGCCGAGCGGCTATTTCGATGAGCGCCAGCCGTACTCGCTCATCGACGCGCAGACGGATGCGACCGAGCCGCTCTATGGCGAGGACGTCGACCTGCTGGTGTGGCCCGAGGGATCGCTCGACTACGACCCGTTCCAGTCCGACTCTCTCGCCCGGCGGATGAGCTCGGTCGCGGCGCGCATCGGTGCTCCTCTGCTCGCGAACGCGGCGACAGAGAGAGACGGCCTGTTCTACAACACGTCGATGCTGTGGACGCAAGACGGCGGGGACGGTCAAGTGCACGACAAACGGCACCCGGTTCCCTTCGGGGAGTACGTGCCCGACCGCGCCTTCTTCAATGCTCTAGCGCCCGACCTGATCGGACTCATCCAACGCGAATACACGCATGGAACGAATCCGCCGGTCATCGACGTCGACGGAGTGAAGGTCGGATTGGCGATCTGCTTCGACGTGATCTACGACGACGTGATCAACGAGGGGATCGGCGAGGGTGCCGAGGTGCTCGTCTTCCAGACCAACAACGCCGACTTCCGAGGTACTGACGAGAATCTGCAGCAGCTCGCGTTCGCGAGGATGAGGGCGATCGAGACCGGTCGCAGCGTCGTGAACATCTCGACGGTGGGCACGAGCCAGATCATCCGCCCGGACGGATCCACGGTCTCGAGCCTGGATGCAGGAAAGGCCGGAGCGCTGCTCGAGGATGTCGAGCTGCGTTCCGGCCTGACCGCTGGAATGGTCCTCGGCCCCTGGGTCCAGCAGATTCTGCTGTGGGGCGGGTTGGGCGCGCTGGCCTTCGGGTGGTTGCGCGCCCGTCGGCGCTAGGCGCCGATCTTCTCGCGGGTCGGGTCTTCACCTGCACCGCGGCGCGCGCGGATGAAGGCGAGTCGCTCTTCGAGAAGCTCTTCGAGCTCCGCACGGGTGCGACGCTCCAGGAGCATGTCCCAGTGCGTGCGTGCCGCCTTCTCGTCGGTGGCGTCGAGCGTGACGGCCTGGCCGTCGACGTTCAGGCGGGCGTCCGCTCCGCAGGCACGGCATTCCCACGTCTGAGGCGGCTCTGCGTCCGCCGAGAACATCAGGTTCGTGACATGGCCGCAGGTGTCACAGATGTAGGTGGTTTCACGGCGCTCCATGAAAACGACGCCCTCTTCGCTCTGTAGGCTCTGGGCGCCGAGTCGGATGCCGCGTAGGCTGCGATCTGCCATTGTGTGGTCCTCTCGTCGCTGTCAGGTATAACGCTCCAGCCTGTGCGCTTCATCCACGCGGGCGGAATCTCGGCGCGATTCACAGCGGAATCCCAGCGCCACAGCGTAAAGGCGGCGTGGCGCGATCAGGGGCCGAGCGTGGCCAGCGCGAGGTCGGCTCGGTCGGTGACGATCCCGTCGATACCTGCCGCGACCAGCCGTCGCATCGAGACGGCGTCGTTCACCGTCCACACGTGGACCTCGACGCCGTGTCGGTGTGCGGCGCGGAGCAGAGACGGCGTCAGCACTCGGAGCACACCGTGTCGCTCGGGGATCTGCAGCGCGTCTATGTCGCGCAGGGCGCGCGCGGGGGAGAGGCGGAGAGATGAGAGCGCGCGGACCGCCGCGATGGTGCGGCTGCCGCCGGAGGTCGCCGGGCGCAGATCAGCGCCGGACCGAAGGGCGGATGCGACGGCGGCTCGTCGGTTCGCGTCGGAGAAGCTGGTGATCAGCACACGGTGCGTGTGGTCGACGAGGATCGGGCCGAGGGGCTCGGCGGCCTCGGCGGTCTTCACATCGATGTTGAAGCGCGTCGTCGGGAAGGCCGACAGTGCGTCTGCGACGGTGAGGAGGCCGCCGTGATCGGCGAAGATGAGCGCGAGTTCGCGAGTGCGGACGGCGCGCACCGGGCGCGGATCTCCGACGAGTCGCGCGAGCGTCGAGTCATGGAAGAGCACGACGTCGCCGTCGGCCGTCACCTGGCAGTCCGTCTCGACGTACTCGGCGCCGGCCGCGTGTGCCGCTGCGAACGCTGCTGCCGAATTCTCCCAGACACCGGAGTCCCCGCCCGCCGTGGTCGTCAGACCGCGGTGAGCGAGGACTCTGGGGTGCTGTGCCTTCTCGAAGTAGGGGTGCGTCACGCGCCCGGCGGGTTCGTCGGAGGCTGACCGGGCTTCGGGGTGAACGCGGTGCCGATGCCTTTGAGTGCTTCGGTCAGTTCGCTCGGGATGATCCAGAGCTTGTTCGACTGCCCCTCGCTGATCTTCGGCAGCATCTGCAGGTACTGGTACGCGAGCAGCTTGTCGTCCGGCGCGCCCTGGTGGATGGCGGTGAAGACGTTCTGGATCGCCTCGGCCTCACCCTGAGCACGGAGGACTGCGGCCTGCTTGTCACCCTCGGCGCGCAGGATCTCGGCCTGCCTTGCGCCCTCGGCTTCGAGGATCGCCGACTGCTTGGTTCCCTCAGCGGTGAGGATCGCGGCGCGGCGGTCACGCTCGGCGCGCATCTGCTTCTCCATCGAATCCTGGATCGATATGGGAGGGTCGATCGCCTTCAGCTCGACACGGCCGACGCGGATACCCCACTTGCCGGTCGCCTCGTCGAGCACGACGCGGAGCTGTCCGTTGATGTTGTCGCGGCTGGTCAGCGCTTCTTCGAGGTTGAGGCCACCGACGACGTTTCTGAGAGTCGTCGTCGTGAGCTGCTCGACTGCGCCGAGGTAGTTCGCGATCTCGTAGGTCGCGGCACGGGCGTCGGTCACCTGGAAGTAGACCACGGTGTCGATCGAGACCACGAGGTTGTCCTCGGTGATCACGGGCTGCGGCGGGAACGAGACGACCTGCTCGCGCATGTCGATGAGGGGTCGCAGACGGTCGATGAAGGGCACCAGGATGTTGAGTCCGGGCATCAACGTCTTGTGATAGCGGCCCAGACGCTCCACCACGCCGGCTGTGGCCTGGGGGATGATGCGGATGGATCGAGCCAGCGTGACCACCACGAAGATGATGATCGCGATGACGAGGATCCACCCGATCGCTGCGGGAATGAACGATGCGTCGTCCAAGAGGTTCTCCTAGTCGTTGACGGGACGGACGGTCGCGGTCGCGCCGTTGATCGCGATCACTGCGATCGGTGAGCCCTGGGGAATCGGCACCGCCCCGGCGGTACGGGCGGTCCAGGTGTCGCCGTTGCTCAACTTCACCTGACCCGAGATCTGAGTGACGTCCTGCAGGGCGGTGCCTCTGAGGTCGATGAGTGCGTCGACATTGGATTTCGTCGGATCCTCACCGCGATGCAGCCGCTTGATGAGCGGCGGACGCAGAAACAGGATGAAGAGGGCGGCGGCCGCGGCTGCGATGAGCACCTGGACCCACACGGGGATGCCGACGAAGTCGGTGACGAGTCCGACGACGCTGCCGAAGCTGAGCATCAGGAAGGTGAAGTCGAGAGTGAGCATCTCGATCACGAGGAAGATGGCGATCAGGATCAGCCACCCGATCCATGCCCATTGGTCGATGAACTGTACGAATGTCGCGAAGTTGTCCATGCGGCCTCCTTTGCGGTCAACCTATCACGCAGCATGAGCCGTGGCCCGGCTCGACGGGGCCGGCTTGATAGTCTGAAAGAGCCGTGTCATCACGGCGATTCACGCATCAGAGGAGTCACCGTGACCGACGTTCTTCCCGCAGGTTCTCTCGACGGCAAGGTCGCCCTTGTCACCGGCTCGTCTCGGGGGATCGGGGCCGACACCGTGCGCTACCTCGCTGAGGCGGGTGCCGACGTGGTCATCAACTTCCGAAACAAGGCCCCGCGCGCCGAGAAGCTCGCTGCACAGCTGCGCGAGCTCGGACGCCGCGTGCTCGTCGTGGGTGCCGACCTCACCGACCCCGCGTCGGTCGGCGAGATGTTCGATGCGGTGAACGCCGAGTTCGGCCGCCTCGACGTGCTGGTTCTCAACGCATCCGGGGGCATGGAATCGGGGATGGCCGAGGACTACGCCCTGACCCTCAACCGTGACGCACAGATCAATGTCCTCGACGCGGCCGTCCCGCTGCTCGGCGACGGCTCGCGGGTCGTCTTCGTCACGAGCCACCAGGCCCACTTCATCCGTACCACGCCCACGATGCCCGAGTACGAGCCGGTCGCGCTGTCGAAGCGTGCCGGAGAGGACGCGCTCCGCGAGCGCATCCCGGGCCTCGCCGAGAAGGGCATCGGGTTCACCGTCGTCTCCGGCGACATGATCGAGGGCACCATCACGGCGACGCTGCTCGAGCGCGCCAATCCCGGCGCGATCGCCGAGCGTCGGGAGTCCGCGGGCAAGCTCTACAACGTCTCGGAGTTCGCGGCAGAGGTCGCACGTGCGGCGGTCGACGGGGTTCCCGCCGACAACACTCGACTGGTCGGCGACGTCAGCGCCTTCGCAGCGGAGTAAAACTTCGGGACGCGCAATGCAGAGAGCCCCGTCCGAAAGGACGGGGCTCTCTGCATTGCGAGGCGAGTCAGATCGCGGAGTCGGCCTTCGCCGAGGCCACGAAGTCCTTCGCGTCCTTCCCGAGGGTGATCGCGCGGACGATCTGCACGATTCCGAGAACGACGAGCGAGATGCCGAGCACCAGCCAGAGCACCGCCGCCGCGTACAGCGGGGAGAACAGCACGACGATACCGGCGATGATGCTGAGCAGTGCATAGAGCAGCGTCCAGACCCGTGAGCCGTCCTGTCCGAGGAGCGACAGCGCCACCACTCCGTCGACGATCCAGCTGATGCCGATGAAGATGACGACGACGAGCGCGAGGGTCGCCGCGGCGACTCCGAGATTCGCGAACGCGATCACGCCGGCGACGATGTAGACGAGGCCGAGCACGATGTGGCCGACTCGAGCCCATCCGCCCTTGACCTTCGAGAAGATACCGAGGCCGATATAGACGAGACCTGCGATCACGAGGTAGGTGGCGAAGATTCCGGTGACGATCACGGCCGACTTGGCCGGCCAGACGAGCAGGACGATACCGGCGATGAGGGCGATGACGCCCGAGACCGCCAGCACCACGCGAATGGACTTGAACAGTGACTTCGCTTCGGTTGCGAGTGAATCAGACATGGTTGGGGACCCCTTTCTGAGAAAATCCTGTGAGGGATGGTCACAGAGTAGCGCTCTCGAAGCCGAAAAGGGGGGAGGACAGTATCGATATGTCGTGAACGTTCACACGCGGATACCGAGCGTCATGGCACACTCGACACGTGACCCCGGACGATGACGCGCGGCTCCGCGAGCTCGTCGTGATGCGCGGGGTGCGGGATCGCATCGATCGCGACTACGCGACACCTCTCGATGTAGAGGCTCTGGCGCGCGGCGCACACATGTCGGCGGGGCATCTCGGCAGACGGTTCAAAGAGACTTACGGAGAGTCGCCGTACTCGTATCTGATGACGCGACGGATCGAGCGGGCCATGGCGCTGCTGCGCCGCGGCGACCTCAGCGTCACCGAGGTGTGCTTAGAAGTGGGCTGCTCATCGCTGGGCACCTTCAGCACCCGGTTCACCGAGCTGGTCGGTGTCCCACCTCGCGTGTATCGTGAGCGCGCAGCCGATATCGACGGCATCCCCAACTTTCAGGTGAAGCACGTCATCAGACCGATCAGGAATCAAGAAGCGCCGCGCACGGGTGCGGACCTAACGTGAAACCCATGAACATCAGCATCCATTACGCGTTCCTCCCGCACACCGACGCCGAGGCAGCTCTCGGCTTCTATCGCGACGCCCTCGGCTTCGAGGTGCGCAACGACGTCGGCTACGACGGCCTCCGATGGCTCACGGTCGGTCCGGAAGGACAACCCGAGACGTCGATCGTGCTGCACCCGCCTGCCACCGACCCTGGGATCACCGATGCCGAGCGTCAGACGATCCTCGAGCTCATCGCCAAAGGCAGCTACGGCGCGCTGACGCTTGCCAGCGACGATCTCGACGCCCTGTTCGAGCGGCTCGTCGACAGCGGCGCAGACGTCGTCCAGGAGCCCATGGACCAGCCGTACGGGGTGCGCGACTGCGCCTTCCGCGACCCCGCGGGCAATCTGCTCCGAATCAACCGGGCCGGCTGAGCCGGTCTCCACTCGAGGATCCTCATGACGACTCACCCCGCCGACGGCCACTACTTCATCCGCGTGCAGGGTGCGCGCGAGAACAATCTGAAAGAAGTGAGCGTCGACATCCCCAAGCGTCGCCTCACGGTGTTCACCGGCGTCTCGGGGTCGGGCAAGAGCTCGCTGGTCTTCGACACGATCGCCGCCGAGTCCCGGCGCATGATCGACGAGACCTACAGTGCGTTCGTGCAGGGATTCATGCCGTCGGTGCCACGCCCCGACGTCGACGTGCTCGAGGGGCTCACGACCTCGATCATCGTCGATCAGGAGCGACTCGGGGCGAATCCACGTTCGACGGTCGGCACGGTCACCGATGCGAACGCGATGCTGCGGATCCTCTTCAGCAAGCTGGGGCAGCCCTACATCGGCGGCCCCACCGCGTTCTCCTTCAACATCCCCACACAGAGGGCCAGTGGAGTGATGACCGGGCCGGGCGGCGAGAAGAAGATCGTCAAGGACGCCATCTACCTCGGCGGGATGTGCCCGCGGTGCGAGGGCAGGGGAGCGGTGTCCGATCTCGATCTCTCCCAGATCGTCGATGAGTCGAAGTCCCTCGATGAAGGGGCGATCATGGTCCCCGGGTACACCGCGGACGGATGGATGGTGAAGGGGTTCTCCGGGTCGGGCTTCTATCCGGCTGACAAGCCGGTTGCCGGATTCACCGAGAAGCAGCGCCTGCTCTTCCTCTACGGAGAGGTCACCAAGGTCAAGATCTCGGGCATCAACATGACCTATGAGGGGCTCATCCCCAAGATCACCAAGTCGATGCTCTCGAAGGACCTCGATGCCCTGCAGCCGCACATCCGCACCTTCGTCGAGCGGGTCGCGACATTCGCGACGTGCCCCGAGTGCGACGGCACGCGTCTGACCGAGGGGGCCCGGTCCTCGAAGATCGACGGAATCAGCATCGCCGATGCCTGCCGCATGCAGGTCACCGATCTCGCCCTGTGGGTGCGTGGTCTGGAGCTTCCCGGTGCCGCTCCGCTGATCGAGGCCCTGCGCGCCAACCTCGACGCGTTCGTCACCCTCGGCCTGGGATACCTGAGTCTCGAGCGGCCCTCCGGAACGCTCTCCGGTGGGGAGGCACAGCGCATCAAGATGCTGCGCCATCTGGGGTCGTCTCTCACCGATGTCACCTACGTGTTCGACGAGCCGACCATCGGCCTCCACCCGCATGACATCCAGCGGATGAACACGCTGCTGCTACGCCTGAGGGACAAGGGCAACACGGTGCTGGTCGTCGAGCACAAGCCCGAGACCATCGTGATCGGCGACCACGTGGTCGACCTCGGCCCAGGCGCCGGGAGCGCAGGAGGGGAGATCTGTTTCGAGGGGACAGTCGACGGGCTGAAGGCCAGTGGCACGCGCACGGGTGATCATCTCGACGACAGAGCGGTGCTCAAGGAGTCGGTGCGCAGCAGCACCGGTGCGATCGAGATCCGCGGCGCCACCGCCAACAACCTGCAGAACGTCGACGTCGACATCCCCACAGGCATCCTCACCGTGGTCACCGGCGTCGCCGGCTCGGGCAAGAGCTCTCTGATCCACGGCTCTGTATCGAAGCTCGAGGGCGTCGTCGCGATCGACCAGGGCGCGATCAAGGGCTCGCGACGGAGCAACCCCGCCACCTACACCGGCATGCTCGAACCCATTCGCAAGGCATTCGCGAAGGCCAACGGCGTCAAGCCCGCGCTGTTCAGTGCGAACTCGGAGGGAGCGTGTCCGACGTGCAAGGGCGCAGGCGTCATCATCACCGAGCTCGGTTTCATGGACACGATCGAGACGCCCTGCGAGGACTGCGGCGGCAAGCGGTTCCAGGCTGCCGTCCTCGAGTACAAGCTCGCAGGCAAGGACATCACCGAGGTGCTGGATCTCCCCGTCGCCGAGGCGCGGACGTTCTTCTCTGACGGCGAAGCGAAGCTTCCCGCGGCAGCCACGATCCTCGGTCGCCTCGAGGACGTCGGCCTGGGGTATCTCTCCCTTGGGCAGCCGCTGTCGACGCTGTCGGGCGGTGAGCGTCAGCGCGTCAAACTGGCGATCCAGATGGGGGAGAAGGGCGACACGTACGTCCTCGACGAGCCCACCACCGGTCTCCACCTCGCTGACGTCCAGAACATCCTCGGGCTGCTCGACAGGCTGGTGGAGTCGGGCAAGACCGTGATCGTGATCGAGCACCACCAGGCCGTGATGGCACACGCCGACTGGATCATCGACATCGGCCCTGGCGCAGGCCACGACGGGGGTCGAGTCGTCTTCGAGGGGACTCCCGCGGATCTCGTCGCGGCCAAGTCGACGGTGACGGGGGAGCACCTGGCGGAGTACGTCGGCGCGTAGGGGAGGCGCCGCTCAGTCCTTGCGCGCGACGATCGTGAAGGTGCAGGGGATGAGGTTGCGTTCCGCCTCGGGCCACGCATAGCCACGAGGAACCTCGACCATTCGCGGGCTGAACTGCCAGGGGAGCGTCCGTCCCTCATCGAAATGGACCAGGCGAAGCCCGGCACGGAGCAGCGCACCGAGGATCTCGGAGAGTGGATGCGGCCACTCGTAGGTCCGGGAATGTGCGACCGTTCCGTCTCCGGCGTACGTCGATTCGTCGTCCCACTGCTGGGCACGACCATCTCCGAAGTACGGGTAGCGCGTCGTGAGGTCTCCCGCATCCTCGTCGAGAGCGAGCAACGCGGGATGACCGTCGCGGATGAAGAACGTGCCACCCGAGCGCAGCAGTGCGACGATCTGAGTCGCCCAGCGGTCGAGATCCTCGAGCCAGCAGATCGTCCCGATGCTCGTGTAGACGACGTCGAAGGCGCCCGGAACCGCGTTGCTCGCATCGAGGACGTCGGTCTGGACCCACGTGGCCGAGACCCCTGCGCGGTTCGCGAGCGCCTCTGCGGCTCGTAGCGCCGGCTCCGAGAAGTCGACGCCCGTCACGGTCGCTCCGGCACGCGCCAACGAGACGGTGTCGGTGCCGATGTGGCACTGCAGATGGCAGAGGTTCAGTCCTGAGAGAGTCCCACCACGCACGAAACGGCTGAGCACCGGCAGATCGTCGCTCACGACGTCGCTGAGGTGGCTTGGCTCGTCGAAAGCGTCCAATCCGTATGCTTCCTCGTGCAACGGGACGCGATCGTCCCAGTTCTGCAGATTCGCGCTGCGTGCGGCTTCCCAGTCGATCTCGACGTTGCTTCCGTTCACGTGACGAGCCTATCTATCGCCTCGATCCCCGCGATCGCACTAACGCCGATAATGCACATTATGTCAGGTCATGGTGGTTGCGCTGACTCCCCTCCCGAGCCGTCACTGAGCTGCCGCAGCCGGTTCTGGGACCGGGACGACATCTGCTGTGTGGTACTGGAACACGAGTCGAGCAGGCACCGTCCCTGCAAGCACCTCGTCGACGGATGAGTTCACCTGCTGCAGCTCGCGCGTCTCCGTGACGACCCTGGTTCGGCCGGCGGCGTGCAGAGCGAACACCTCGGCGAGATCCTGTCGGGTACCGACGATGGAGCCGATGATGCTGATGCCCTTCAGGACCGTGTCGAAGACGGGTATGGTCAGCTCCCCTCCTGCTGGCAGTGAGACGAGAACAAGCCGGCCCCCGCGATTCAGCGCATTGAACGCCTGATCGAAGACAGGCGGGGCGACGGCGAGGACAACGACGACGTCAGCCCCACCGAGATCCCGGATAGCCTGGACCGGATCCGTCTCCCGTGCGTTGACGACGTGATCCGCGCCCAACTCTGTGGCCAGCTCGAGTTTCTCCGTCGTCACGTCCACGGCGATGACTTTCGCACCCACCAGGCGCGCGTACTGAACAGCGAGATGCCCGAGTCCGCCGACACCGAAGACGACGACCGTCTCCCCCGCGATGACGTGCGCATTCTTGATCGCTGCATACGTCGTGACTCCGGCGCACGTGAGAGGTGCGGCATCGAGCGCGGTGACGCCGTCAGGAACGAGAGTCGCAAAGCGCGCGTCTGAGAGCATGTACTCGCTGAATCCTCCGTCGACGGCGTAGCCGTTGTTGTACTGGTGCTCGCAGAGGTTCTCTCGGCCGCTGACGCAGTAGCGGCACTCTCCGCACGCGTGACCGAGCCAGGGCATCGCCACGCGCTGCCCGACAGTACGGCCGGTCACCCCGTCGCCGATCTGCTCGATGATCCCCACTCCTTCGTGACCCGGCACCAGAGGCAGGTTCGGCTTCACTGGCCAATCTCCGTGCATGGCGTGGATATCGGTATGGCAGAGACCGCAGGTTTCCAAACGGACCAAGACCTGCCCCGCACCGGGCTGTGGGATCGGACGTTCGTCGACGTGCGCCGGTGAACCGAACTCTGAGACAACTGCTGCTCGCATCATTCCTCCTTGACGGGCTGGGTACGCTCGAAGTCTTTCGCTGAGCAGGCGCGCCAATCGGGTCGAAGGTCCTTCGACGCAGCGTCGGCGAAGCCATTGAGTGACGTACACGGCCTGGGGCGGACGCGGAGCCCCCTTCATCCAGGCGATGAGATCGCCGGCATCAGCATGAGCGGACATCGCATCGATCGTCGCGACCTCGGCCCTGATCGGCAGCATTCCGCTCGCGGAGACGATGATCGGATGCCAAGATCAGCACCACTCCCCCGCGATGGGCCGTGCGTGTCACTATGTCACGCAGCTGATCTTCGGGATTGACCGTGCTGTCTCGGCGATCTCCATAGGTCGGCTCTGTGACGAGCACGTCCGCTCCTCCGAACGGCTGCGGTGCGCGCATGAGCGGGTCGTCGGATCGGCCGAGGTCGCCGGTGAAGGCGAGGGTTGCGCCTGAGGTCGTCCGCGCGTGACGCGTATTCGTGGCGTTCACATGTGCACGCGCGTCGAGGGGCCTGTCAGCGCCCGCGTTGTTGTCGCGATCTCACGGCCCCAGCGCAGTGCGCGGTCATGCTCGTCCGGGAGAAGACGACTGTCCTTATCCACGAGGAAGCTCTCCGCTGGGAGTACCTCGAGCAGCCCGTGCTTCTTCAACCGCCTACCGATCGCGGATGACGCAGCGCCGGTGAAGATACGGGGCATGTCGACACGAGTATCGAACGCCACATAACCGTGACGCGCGGCGGGCGGCAGCTCGATCCACTCTCTGACCCCTGTGATCAGACTCCCATTCTCCAGCGCCAGGCGCCTCGAGGGATTGTGCGCCCATCGTTCGGCTTCCGTGCGTGATGCCGGACTGCTCAACGAGTGTGCGTGGGTGGGAGCGCCAACCACGAGAACATCGCATTCCGGGAGCGCGGATGCTCTCGCGACGGGCACGACGGTCACCGGCATGTGCTGTTCTCGGATGCCGTCCGCGATCGTCTCTGCAATGAGACGAGTATTGCCGAACAGCGATTCGTAGACGATCGCGATCATCGGCCCCGGGGTCGGCGAGCTGTTCGCTGTCACGATTCCTTCTCCTCGTGCATCAGAGCGGTGATATCGATGGGCTGGGTGGGCGGGAGCGCAAGGTCAGCGGGCCGAACCTGCAGGGGTGGAAGGACGGTGAAGATCGAGTCGTTCATGGTGCTCCTTCAGCAGCGATGGTGTCCCCTCCTTTCATCGTTTCCTCTCACGAACTCACCGGGCAGTGCCAAAGGTCCCCCGGCTGACGTGGTGACGTCGGGTCCTTGGGCCGCCTACCCGCCCCTTCGTGCTCATCTGGCTCCCCGCTTGCTCTGGAGCGTTTGGCACAGCCGACCGCCGCTCGGTCTACGGGCGGGCGCGACCTTTCTTCTCTTCTGTCGCAAACACGGCAGCTTGGGTGCGGCGTTGCATGCCGAGCTTGGCGAGGAGCCCCGAGACATAGTTCTTGACGGTCTTCTCGGCGAGGCCCAGACGCTCACCGATCTGACGGTTGGTGAGCCCCTCCGCGATCAGCATCAGCGCTTGGCGCTCTCTGAGAGTCAACTCCACTGATGGCGATTGAGCACCCGCTACTCGAGCCTCAAGCTTGCGGTGCACGCCTTCGGAGACTTCCGTGGGGATGAGGTTCTCGCCCCGCGCTGCACGATGGATCGAGTCGACGAGGTCCGTTCCACGGATCGACTTGAGCACGTATCCGGATGCACCTGCGATCACCGCCGCGATGCTTGCAGCATCGTCGTCGAATGCCGTCAGCATGAGGCAGCGGATCTCGGGGTGGTCGGATCGAATGAGTCGGCACAGATCTACCCCATTGCCGTCAGGAAGGTTCACATCGAGGACGACGACGTCCGGGATCGTCGCTGAGACACGGCCGCGAGTCCCCTGCACCGTGCCGGACTCCCCCACAACCTCCAGGCCTGGGTCTGCATCGATGATCTGCGCGATGCCGCGGCGAACGATTTCATGATCGTCCACGAGGAAGACCCGCGTCATGAGGATCCCTGCGACGGCGATCCGAGCGGCACGCGCCAGCGTATCCGCGTGCCTCCCGCGCTTCGCCGCTCTATTTCGCACGCACCGCCATGCGCGTGCGCGCGCATGCGGAGGTTCGCAGTACCGCTGGACCGAGGCAGCTTCTCGGGGACCCCGACTCCGTCGTCTTCCACGAGAACTGTGACGAGCGACGCGGTGGCGGAGACGCTGATCTCGACGCTGTGTGCATGGGCGTGACGAGCCACGTTGCTGAGAGCTTCTCGCACCACCGCGATGATGTCATCCGCGAGGCTTCCTGTCACCAGCAGATCGACGGGGCCTGCGAAAGCGATTCGGGGCGGACTCTGAAGCAGCGGCGCGAGGTCGTTCGCTACGTCGATGAGCCGATGTCGAACGGATTCGGGGTCGGAGGTCTGAAGAGTGAATATCGCAGTCCGGAAATCGGCGATCGCAGCATCGATCTCTGCCACCTGGGCACTGATGGCGGCAGCGTGTGCAGGCAACCGTGCGGCAAGCGCCTGCAGGCCAAGACCTGTGCCGAACAGCCGCTGGATGACGTTGTCATGAAGATCTCTCGCGATACGAGCGCGCTCTTCGATGAGATCCAAACGCTGGCGATCGCCCCGGGCCTGGGCAAGCGCGAGGACGAGCCCCGCCTGCGCTGCGAACTCAGCAAGAGTGGAAAGGTCCTCGGGTGAGAACCGACGACCGCTCTCATCGCGTGTCACGCATAGTGCACCGACAGGTGCACCCGTGACGATGAGTGGCACGGCCACGGTCGATCCGCCATTGTCCTGCTGCTGCTCCGAGAGAATCCCCGTAACTCCGTCGGCCACTACGACACCTCCGCCGGTCATCGCGGCTGAGATCAGGGAAGTATCGGCAGGTACCTCGGCCCCCTCGAGAGATTCGGCGCCGGAGCCGCGGGCGGTCTCTATGCGGTAGTCCTCCGTGAGCGGATCCGACACCACGATGCACACCACATCGGCGTCGACCAATATCGCAACGCGTTCGGCAAGAACACCGAAAACGTCTCCCGCGTCGGGCGACAGAAGTGCAGCATTGATCTCCGCGAGTGCACCGCTCAGCCGCTGCAGCCTGCGGGACTCCTCGAAGCGTCGCGCGTTGTCGATCGCGATCGCCGCTGTCGATGCGAGGGCGAGCACGAGCTCTTCATCCTCTTCCGAGAACGAGCCTGCGGCTGGGTTCGTGAGATACAGATTTCCGTAGATCTCACCTCGCACGCGAATCGGCACCCCGAGAAAGCTGCGCATCGGCGGGTGATGTGCGGGGAATCCGACGGACCGCGAGTCTTCTCCGAGATCGTCGAGCCGGATCGGATGTTCGCTTTCGATGACTGCCCCGAGAATGCCCAGCCCCTCCGGAAGATGCCCGATCTGTTGGGCCACCTCCTCCTTCATGCCCACATGAATGAATTGTTCGAGGCCTCCGTCGCGGTCGATGACGCCGAGCGCGCCGTACTGCGCTTCCACGAGGGCGACGGCTGCTTCAGCGATATGACGGAGCACATGCTCGAGTTCGATGTCCTCCACCACAGCCTGATTGGCGCGCAGAAGGCTTCTCAGTCGTCCCTGATCCATGAGGACGAGATGCGCACGATTCAACGACTCCCCGATCGTGTGCTCTCGATCCGTTCGGCTCCGGCCAGGCCGTTGGAGGTGATCGTCGGTCATCACATTCCCTTCCGGGCTCCCGCTGGTGCTGACATTACTCTCACACACAGCCCGCGGGACCTTCGCCTCTGCGCAGGCAGTGGTGCGAGTCGCACCATCGTGTGAGTGCCCGATCTGATCTGTGAAGGCGATGCACACATGCCCGCTCGATATGTACTTGGCGTCGGCGATTCCGACGCGGTCGCCGCCGGGCGGTGGGCTGAGACCCACGCCCATAGTGCTGGCGTTCCGTTGGTGAGGGTGCACGTCGGTGGTGAAGCGACGTATCGACCGAAGGGTCCTGTGCGAGGCGCAAAGGAAACGGACATGGTCCATATCGTCGGGAGGGTTCCCGAAGCGCTCGCACGATTCGTGACCGTCGACGACGTTCTGGTCATCGGCACGGGCAAGACCGGCTTCATCTACAGCCGTGTCTTCGGCACGGTGAGTCTGCAGATCGCTGCCGAGGTGCAGTGTAGCGTGGCAGTGATCCCGTCCATCGATCTACGGTTCAGAAAGGGAATCGTCGCCGGTGTGAAGGACGACGACCTCATGCATCCAATCATCGGCGCAGCGGCCCGTGAGGCGCGTGCCCGACAGGAGCCGATCGAGCTCATCCACTCGTCCTTCAGCGGGGTGATTCCCGCGATGGTCGAAACGCGCGCGATCATGGCGGCTCGCGTCGCTGCCGTGGAGAGCCTGGTCGATGCGGACACCGTGGTTCGCACGCGCTACACGCACCGCCCGCCCGCGGAGGCACTGCTCGACGCCTCGCGTAACGCCGCACTTCTCGTCGTAGGGGCAGGGCACCCACGTGGCGCCGGGCACGCGCTCGGCGCTGTGACGCACGACGTCCTGGTGAATATCGATGCCCCTGTCCTCGTCGTGCGGCTCACTGCAGCCGCTGACGGCTGACGCTCGTATGGGCAGGGGTGGTATGCCCGAAGCACCACCCCTGCCCACGTCCCCCCTCGGCGCCGCCCTTCCTCGTTTGCCAAGGCCCCACACCCGGCGAACGGTGAAGCCCCATGAGAGGCGGCTGACCACGACCCTCTCGGGTGCGATGCCGGAGCGTCGACGCGCTATCCACCCCAGGGCGGAAGATGCGGAATGGGTTGCGGCTTATCCGCCGTCCGCATCCCTGGTGCACCATGATCGACGTGTTCGTCAGGTGCGCGCCTACCCGACGCGGAAGAGGATGAGCCGGTCCTCCGCGTCGAGGAGGAACTGCGGACCCGAAAGCGGCGGCCCGTCACCGTGTCGGGGACGAGGCGCACGTAGTTGTGCTTCGCGGTGGGACTTCTTGACTCAAGGGTGAGAACTCCGGAGGCTTCGATGTCGGCGTCGTTGTCCATGCGCGTCGCGTGTCCCCGGATCACTATGCTCCACCGGAAGGCGCCATCCACCCCGTCGATCTCGAGAGCAACATCCGGATGCCGAGCAAGACTTCTCAGCTTGGTCCCGGGCGCCGATCTCATGAACACGCTGCCCTCGTGCACCAGGTAGTTCAGGGGGAACAGATCCGGGCGACCGTCAATGCTCTGAATCGCAAGGCGCCCGAGCGAGTTCGCCTCGATCAGTTTCCAGCAAGCGGCCGTTCCGATCTCTTCCACGCCTGCTGACGCAGCCGTTTCCGGCGCCGTCGGTGTATCCCGGTAGTACGGGTTGGGGTCATCGTTCGCCATGGCGGGTCTCCTGCGCATCCGGTCTTCGCATCAGTCGAGGACGTGTCGTCGTCGCTGGTCAAGACGCGTCCATTCAATCGCCACGCCTCGCTGTGAGCAGGGTCGAAAGTCCCGAGGGTGCGTCACCGCGCAGCTGTACTCTGTGCTTACCCATCAGTGTGAGGGGATCGGAGGACGACATGTTCCGGATCGTTCTCGTAGACGATCATGAGATGGTGCGGCGCGGGATCGCGGATCTCCTCGGGACGCAGTCTGATCTCAGCGTCGTCGGTGAAGCAGCAACGGTTCACGATGCGCGAACGGTCGTCGCCACGACTCTGCCGGATGTGGCGGTCTTGGACGTGCACCTCCCCGACGGCAGCGGCATCGATCTGTGTCGTGAGATCCGCCAGACGCACCCGCAGGTGCAGTGCCTGATATTCACCGCATTCGATGATGACGATGCCTTGTTCGCTGCCGTTCTCGGAGACGCGGCCGGCTACCTGGTGAAGACGCTCCGAACCGATGAACTACTCCGCTCGATCCGAGCTGTCGCGCAGGGACAGCGACTGATCAAACCCTCGATGGTGCGGCATGTCGCTGGCACCGTCGATCGTGCCGACACTGCCGACCCTCGCTTCGGTGCTCTGAGCATGCGCGAGAAGGAGGTCCTCGCCCTCATCGCCGAAGGGCTCTCAAACCGACAGATCGGCGACCGGCTCGGCCTCGCGGAGAAGACCGTCAAGAACTACGTCTCATCTCTGTTGAACAAACTGGGCCTTGAGCGGCGCACGCAGGCGGCGGTGCTTCAGGCCGGGAGAGCCAGCCGCGCGTGCGACCATCGCGCCCCGTAGGTGCTGTCGTACTTCTCATCCGGTTCAGATCGACCGCTCTTCATCGCGGACATCATCTCTTGCCGATCGCTCTGGCTCCGGCCATTGCCAGTTCCTGATCTCAGGTGCGTCTTCTCCATGGAGCCGCGTGTAGGCCCGAGCTCGCACGCGCGCGTCCTGCATCTCCTGACGCAGGACAGCCTGACGGGGTCCGAGGCGGGGCACATGGTCGATCACGTCCATCACGAGGTGGAAGCGGTCGAGGTCGTTCATCATCTCCATGTCGAACGGGGTGGTCGTCGTTCCTTCTTCGATGTACCCGCGGACGTGGAGCTGGTCGTGGCCGTGTCGACGGTATGTCAGACGATGGATCAGCCACGGGTATCCGTGGTAGGCGAAGATCACGGGTCTGTCCATGGTGAAGATCGCGTCGTATTCTCGATCGCCGAGGCCATGCGGATGCTCACCCTCGGTCTGCAGGCGCATGAGATCCACGACGTTCACCACACGCACCTTCAAGGACGGAAGTCGCTGGCGCAGGATGGACGCCGCCGCGAGGACCTCCAAGGTCGGCACGTCGCCCGCCGCAGCGAGCACCACATCCGGTTCCTCGCCAGCACGTTCGGAGCCCGCCCAGTCGAAGATGCCGAGCCCACGGGTGCAGTGCTCGATCGCCGCATCCATCCCGAGCCAGTTCGGTGCAGGCTGCTTTCCCGCGACGACGACGTTGACGTAATCGCGTGAGCGCAGACAGTGGTCGTAGGTCGAGAGCAGGGTGTTCGCATCGAACGGGAGGTACACGCGTACGACGTCGGCCTTCTTGTTGACGACATGGTCGATGAATCCGGGGTCCTGGTGTGAGAGTCCGTTGTGGTCCTGGCGCCAGACGTGTGAACTGAGCAGGTAGTTCAAGGAGGAGATGGGCCGCCTCCAGGGGATGCTCCGGGTGGTCTTCAGCCATTTGGCGTGCTGATTGAACATCGAGTCGACGATGTGGATGAACGCCTCGTACGAGTTGAGGACGCCGTGGCGTCCCGTCAGCAGGTACCCCTCGAGCCAGCCCTGACACTGGTGCTCGCTGAGCATCTCCATGACCCTGCCGGTGCGCGACAGATGATTGTCGGCATCCATCGGCAGCGACTCCGCGTTCCACTGTTTGTCGGTCACCTCGAAGACCGCATCGAGCCGATTGGATGCCGTCTCGTCGGGACCGAAGATGCGGAAGTTCTCGGGGTTGGCCGTGATCACGTCCCGAAGCCAGCCTCCGAGGACGCGGGTGGCCTCGCTCACCGTGGCGCCGGGGCTCGGCACGTCGACGCCGTAGTCGCGGAAGTCCGGGAGTCGTAGTTCTTTCCTCAGCAGTCCGCCGTTGCCCACCGGGTTCGCACTCATCCGGAGCTCTCCGTCTGGAGCCAGTGCCGTCACCCACTCAGCGACTGCGCCGTTCTGATCGAAGAGCTCCTCAGGCCGGTAGGACAGCAGCCACGATTGGAGCAGCTGCGTGTGCGCTTCGGTGTCACGCGCATCACGTAGAGGCACCTGGTGTGAGCGCCAGTTGTTCTCCGCCGGATGCCCGTCGATCTCGCGCGGACATGTCCACCCTTTCGGCGTGCGCAGGATGATCATCGGCCATGCCGGCCGGGTGTGGAGAGCACCGGCCGCGGCATCCGCCTTGATCTGTGCAATATGGTCGAGCACGTCGTCCAGCACGAGCGCGAAACGTCGATGCACGTCCATCGGGTCTTCACCGTCAAACCCGCCGGAGACGAGATACGGAGTGTGCCCGTACCCACGCATCAGGGAGAGCAGCTCCTTCTCAGGGATACGTGCGAGCACCGTCGGGTTGGCGATCTTGTACCCGTTCAGATGAAGAATCGGTAGGACGACGCCGTCGTGCACCGGATCGAGGAATTTGTTCCCATGCCAGCTCGTTGCGAGCGGCCCCGTCTCCGCCTCGCCGTCTCCGACGACCGCAGCGACGAGAAGGTCGGGGTTATCGAATGCGGCGCCGTACGCGTGAGAGAGGGAATAGCCCAGTTCGCCGCCCTCATGGATCGACCCGGGAGTCTCCGGTGCCACATGGCTCGGGATTCCTCCGGGGAACGAGAACTGGCGGAAGAGTCTGCGCAGTCCGTCCTCGGAGTGGTCGATGCTGTTGTAGACCTCGCTGTACGTGCCGTCCAAGTAGGCGTTCGCGACCATTCCTGGTCCCCCGTGTCCTGGCCCGGCGATGTAGATCGTGTGGAGAGTGCGTTCCCGGATCACTCGGTTGAGGTGGGCGTAGATGAAGTTCAGTCCCGGGGTCGTTCCCCAGTGCCCGAGGAGTCGAGGCTTGATGTGCTCGGGCCTCAGAGGCTCGCGGAGAAGCGGGTTGTCGAGAAGGTAGATCTGCCCGATGGACAGATAGTTCGCCGCCCGCCACCAGGCGTTCAGAACCTCCAGGGTCGACGCCGCAGGGTGGCCTCCGGTTCCGTGGGGCCACGCGGATGTGGCGGCGTTGTCGACCCGACTCTCGGTCTGCGCGGGCAAGGAAGTCCGAGATGCGTCCATGCACGCAGTCTTGCCCGGGGACGGCCTCGGGATAGAGCCGAAGGTCCCTCGCCGGTGCCAACACAGCCCACGCGATGACGGGACCTTGGTCCCCCGGCTCGATGAGGCCCCGGGGCACGATGAGAGCGAGACCGGAACCTCTCAGGACGGGAGAATCATGACCGAGATCGAACGCTCACCGACACGACAGCTGAGCGAGGATGAGTGCTGGGAACGTCTCGCTCGAGCCCCCTACGGCCGGATCGCCTGCGGTGCGGCCGGTGAGATCGACATCTTCCCGATCAACCACAAGACCGACGGACGAACGATCATCTTCCGCACCTCGGCAGGAACGAAGCTTCTCGAGCTGACGATCCGCGAGTCGGTCGCTTTCGAGATCGACGGGTACGACGAGCATGAAGCCTTCAGCGTAGTGGTGAAAGGGAGAGCCCAGGAGTTCGACCGAGACGCCGATGTACTCGCGGCAGAACGACTGGGCATACACCCCTGGGCCCCGGAAGAGAAAGACCGCTGGGTGCGTATCGAGGCATCCGACGTTCGCGGCAGGGTCTTCGATCTTGAGGTGCCGAGCGCGCCCTGGTCCGTCAAGGGTGACGCTGAGGACACACAGTAGAGCCGACGCCGATCTTCTGCGTGTGACCTTTGGCCCAGTGGCGCAGAGCCAAGAGCAGGATCGTGAAGCTATGTCGAACGCACACTCACACCGCATCGTCGTCGGAGTGGACGGATCTGAATCGTCTATCGACGCCCTCCGCTACGCAGCACGTCTCGGTAAGGCGCTCAAGGAGCCTCTGCACGTCGTCACGACCTGGACCGCTCCCCCGATCGATCCGTACTCGGCGATCGAGTGGTCACCCTCTGAGTTCGCCCGCGAAGCTCTGGACGAAACGATCCAAGGAGCATTTGCCGGAAACCCACCGCACGACCTCACCAGTGAGGTGCTGCTCGGATCGGCCGCGCGAACCCTGATCGGTCTCAGCAGCGAGGCATCGATGCTGGTGCTCGGCAGCCGCGGACACGGCGGATTCGTCGGGCTCCTCCTGGGATCGGTCAGCGCGGCCTGCGCGGAACACGCCCACTGCCCCGTGCTGATCGTCCACACGAAGAAGGCGGTCGACAGCGAGTCCTCTCGGTCATCTTCCGACGAAGCCCTGGACTCTTGAGACCTGGCCACGATGCTCGACGCAGTGCGTGCGTCGCGTCGCCCGCGGGATGCCACTAGCGGACCACGACGGTGGCCGTCGCAAGGCGGACGAGGACTTCTTCGCTCGTGGACCCGAGAAGAAAGCGAGCGATCGCTCCTCGCCCGTGAGACCCCACCACCGCCAGTCGGGATTCCGTTGCCCGGTCGCTGATCGTCAGACCGGGACTTCCTCTTTCCACCACGCGATGGACCACGAGGTCCGGATACTTCTGCCCGATGCCCGCCAGTGCGATGGCGAGTGTCTCTTCTGCCGCCTGCTGCATCCCTGACAGGTAGGTCGATGGATAGCCGTGCATGCCCAAAGGCAGCGGAACGGTCGTCCATGTCGTCACAGCCGTGAGTACGTCGCCCGCTTTGTCAGCCTCCTCGGCGGCGAACTCGAGAGCTCGCTCGGAATCAGCTGATCCGTCGATGCCCACGACAACGCCGCTGCGGTCGGTGAGATCGATGTCGGGCACCAGCGCAACCGGACTATGAGCGCCCGCCGCTATGCGGACACCGTGCAGACCGCGTCGGTGCCCTTTCGACGGATGGCGGTGGTCGCTTCCGATGACGAGCAGGTCGCATACCATCGAGGCGTCGATGAGTTCGCCGACCGGATTATCCCCGGCCCAGGTCAGCGTTTGCAGATTCCACAACACACACCTCGATTCGAAGGCTGGAGCGCCATGATCGACCGATTGCGGCTGGTGTCCTTGTGGGTGCTGATCGCGCTGGCGATCTTCCAGGCCGTATCCGCATTCGCCGGAGGGATCGGCCTCATCGCGACGGCCGGGCTCGGAATGCCTCAGTCCTTTCTCGACGACGGCCCATTCAGATCGTTCGTATGGCCCGGTGCGATACTCATCGGCGTGGTCGGAGGATCCCCAGCGCTTGCAGCCGGACTGTTGTTGGCGCGCAGAGAGTCTGCGCTGCTCTGGTCGGCCGTGGCGGGGTTCGGCATGATCGTCTGGATCTTCACCGAGACCGGGATGGTCCGCGGCATGTCCTGGCTGCAAGCGCTCTACTTCGCCACAGGCATTGCCCAACTGGTGATCGTGATGGCGATGCTCGGAATTGCAGCCTGGTTCCCGCGAGCCTCGTTGTCACCTGCGGTGGCGGCGGACCGGAGTCGAGAGGACCTTCGGCCCCCGTCTGGCGCCGAAGAACGCGCACGGTGAGAAAAGATAGGAGCGATCATGTCCACGAACCTCCCTCGAGTCGAGGCGCACGACGCCGACTCCGACGCGCAACCGGTATCAGTCGAAGCGTCCGATCGTTCCTTCATCGCCACGTGGATGTTCGCCTGGCTTCTAGGCTTCCTCGGAGTCGACAGGTTCTACCTCGGCAAGACGGGCACAGGAATTCTCAAACTCTTGACCGCCGGCGGCTTCGGCATCTGGTGGCTCATCGATCTGATCCTGACACTTGCTGGGGTGCAACGCGATAAGGCAGGACGCTTGCTTCCGGACTTCGCTGAGCACAAGATGATCGCCTGGATCATCACTGCCGCAGGGTTCGGCCTCTGGCTTGTCGTGGCGGCGATCTCCGGCATCTTCGAGCGGATGCCGGACCAGTTCTGGCCGATGATGCCGTGGTGGTACGCCCCCTGAACGTTCAGCGTGGCGGGTGCACGCGACTCCACGCCCCGTATTGTCGCGCTGCGGCCGACGCACACGAGATCGTCCGTGAGCACGAGAGTGAGACCGTCGGCTGGCCGCGCTGTGTCGCATGGAGCGCAGCGAATCCGTCTGACGGAGCGAATACGCTGGTCACGAATACGCCGGGTAACCAGTAACGCGATAACACCGCTCCCCGCCTGCTCACCCAGGCCGCTTTCACCACGGCGTCCCTCTGAGATCGATGTCGCCATGAGGCCATGGGCGGTTCTGAGGTTCCGTGGCTGCGGCGAACACGAGGATGGGTCCTGCGGCAGACGTCACGGTCGCGTGCGGGTCGCTCAGGGACACGTGCCGCTCGACTGCGTGAACTCGTGACCAACCCGTCCGCTCGTAGAACGGAACGACTTCTTCTCTGCATCCGAGGTAGCCGAACTCGACGTGGTCATCGTCGCGCATCGCGCTCTGGGCGTGGGACATCACTCGCCGCCCGACTCCGCCGGAGCGATGCGCCGGGTGCACGAGGACTCCCCCTGTGCCCGCGACCGCGATCTCCCGCGTGCCGACATGTATCCGTCGCCGTTGGAATCCTACGTGCGCCACGGCTGCCGAGCCCCGAAACATGATCGTGTGCACGTCCGCCGGCGAATATCCGTACGGGCAGTCAGGATCCCATGGTCCGTGCTCCGAGGAGTATTCGATGTCGAACAGAGTGCTCAGCGCAGCCACGTGCGACTCCGACAGGTCGCCATGCTCGATGACGATGAGTTGCTCGCCCGGCATCAGGATTCCCGCCCCGCGGCCGGTCGCGGGCGTCTCTTGATGGATCGCAACGGTCAGGATGTTGCGACCATGCTCGCCCGGCGTCATTTCGCGGCCTGAATCGACAAAGCCGAGCTTCTCCAGGACCCGTCGTGACGCGATGTTCCACTCCCAGACGCTCGCCCAGATTCGTGCGAACCCGGCGGACACTGCCCAGGCGAGCACGGCACGGCCCGCCTCCGTCGCATATCCGCGACCGTGTACGTCGCGCAAGAGCTCGAAGGCGATCTCCGGCTCCTCGACTGAGCCGTTGCCTTCGAAGATGAGGCCGCAGTGCCCGCAGATATCACCAGTGGAACGATCGGCCACAGTCAGGAGATCCGAGCGGGCGCTCTTCGCTCCCGCAATATGCGTGGCGATGTCTGAGACGGTCGGACGACCGTCGGCATCGAGCTTGCGGTGTGCGGGCACCCTTTCATCCCGTTCGCCCCACAAACGATGGAACACCTCTGCGTCCCCGACCTCCTGAGGTCGCAACGTCAGGCGATCCGTGCGCAGAGTGGCCTCTCCCAATGCTCCTCGTGCTGCGCGGATCGTCAACTGCGGCGTCGGCTCCAGCCCGATGTCGGGGTCGCTGCGGTTCACCGGGTCTCGCCGTGGCGCGTGGCGCTGTTCTCGTCGCGCCCCCGCCGGACCATGCATACGAGTCCCTCGCGGACGTCCCAGGATGCCACGCGAGCGAACCCCCGTGACTCGTAGAGTCTCAGAGCTGCAGAGCGCCACTCCCACACCGAGAGACGGATCGGCACCGGTGCCAGCGCCAATGCGGCGTCGAGGAGGGCCGACCCCACTCCCCGCCCGCGAACGCCGGGGTCCGCCCACAGACGTTTGATCTCCGCCTCGCCCGCCGCGGTTCTCACAACCACCACGCCGACAGGACGCTGCTCGACCTCCGCGATCAGCACCGTGCAGTCCGCGTAGGCCCCACGGGGGTCCCTCACCTCCCGCTCGTACTGCGATGGAAGAACGTCAGCCGGCGACGACGATTCGCCGCCACCATGCTCGAGCTTCTCTCGTTCGGTCTGCATCAGATACGCGCTCACGAGGTCAGAGACGACCCGCGCGTCGTCGTTTTCGAGGGACGATCCCCGAACCACGGGTGCGGACGGGGCGGAATCCTCGCGCGAAGGATGATCAGGCTGCGAAGTCACACACCCATTCTGTCGTCACTGCGCGGCCCAGACTCCGAGTTCGTTGCCGCTCGGGTCGAGGAAGTGCAGTCGTCGACCACCGGGGAACTCGTAGGGACCCTGGGTGACGGCGCCGCCGGCCTCGGTGATCGCCCGCTGCGTGGCGTCGAGATCGTCGGAGTAGAGCAGTACGAGCGGCCCGCCGGGCGGACGCCCCTGGTCAGAGAGCAGCAGACCGCCCACCTCCGATCCGTCTCCGGTCAGCGACGCGATACCCGCGTACGCGGGACCGTAGTCCACGAAGACCCAGCCGAATGCATCTCGGTAGAAACTCTTCGCTGTCTCGAGATCATTGACGACGAGCTCGACGTAGTTGAGGGAGTGGTGCACGGGTTCAGGTGTCATGCGGCCACGGTAGCGAGAGCATCGGACATCCGGCACCCCTGATCGATCAGTCCGAGCGTCGGGAGACTCTTCGACCAGGAGTACCGTGGGAGGAGTGCAACAGGTTCCCCGCTCCCCCGTGACCACCCCGGGATGGAGAGCCTGGCTCATCTGGGGCGTGGGCGTCGCGGCCTACGTTCTCGCCATCACCAACCGCACCTCGCTCGGCGCCGTCGGAGTAGAGGCCGCCGATCGATTCCAGGCCGATGCGTCGACTCTCGCGCTCTTCGCCGTGGTGCAGCTCGCCGTCTACGGTGGCATGCAGATTCCCATCGGCATCCTGCTCGACCGCTTCGGCTCGCGCCCCATCATGACGATCGGCATGCTGCTGATGGCAGCAGGCCAGCTCACGATGGCCCTCTCCCCCGGCATCGGGATCGCGATCTTCGCCCGCATCCTGCTCGGTGCAGGTGACGCGGCGATCTTCCCGGCAGTGCTCCGCCTGGTGGCGACCTGGTTCCCCGCGCAGCGCGGACCGATCATGGTGCAGTTCACCGGCATCATCGGTCAGGCGGGCCAGCTGATCGCGCTCGTTCCGCTCGCCGCTCTTCTGCACGCGACCACGTGGACGATCACCTTCGGCAGCATCGCAGGACTCGGCGTCCTGTTCACGATCCTCGTCGTGCTCGTCATCCGCAACCACCCTGCTGAGCGTGGTGCCGATGTGACCGTCAACACCGACACGGGCGTGATCCGTGTGGTCACCTCGGCGATCGATACGGGGGTCGGCATCCGAGCCGCGTGGGCGCACCCCGGCACTCGGCTCGCCTTCTGGTCGCATTTCACCACGCCGTTCGCCGGCACCGCCTTCATCCTGCTCTGGGGAATGCCGTTCCTCACCGCCGCTCAGGGCCTCGACACCGCGCACGCGGCGGGGATCATCTCTGTGTACGTGGTCGCCGGAATGGCGCTCGGTCCCATCATCGGCGACCTCTCGCGTCGTCTGCCCAATCAGCGCTCTCTCGCACTCGTGCTGCCCGCTGTCGGGGTGCAGTTCATCGCCTGGGTGGCTGTGCTGGCGATGCCAGAGCCCGCTCCCCTCTGGCTGCTCTATCTGCTCGCTGTGGCTCTCGCGACCGGAGGTCCCGCGAGCATGATCGCCTTCGACCACGCCCGCACGCACAATCCGTCGCACCGCCTGAGCACCGCGACCGGCGTGACCAACGCGGGCGGGTTCATCGCGGCTCTGATCGCGATCTTCCTCATCGGTCTCGCGCTCGACCTGCAGGGCGCGGGGACGCCGGAGACCTACTCGCTCGATGCCTTCCGGATCGCATTCCTCATGCCCATCCCGCTCTGGATCCTCGGCGTCACCTTCATCCTGATCGAGCGCAAGCGGACCCGCATCAGGATGGGCTTGGATCCCGAGAGGCGACGCTGACTGCGTCGGGCATGATCCGAACCACTACATGGTGAAGCTGATCGACCGAGGGTGATGTCACCGCCCGGGTCCCCTCAACGGCGTCCATCCGAAGGGCACTGGTCCGTCGACCACCGCCCGCTCACGATCTGCTCGCGCTGACCAGCCCTGCGCCTCATCAGGTGTGTCGAAGGCACCTCGGGCGACACGGAGGCCGACGTCCTCGTGCTGCATCCGTGGTCCTCCCCCTCGGCGTACCGATGCCCGGACGCTCCAGGAGTCGTCGGCGAATCCGCCACCGCGGAACACCCGGTAGTCGCCGTAGCGGGCCGGATCCAGGAGATCCCAGCACCATTCCCAGACGTTGCCGAGAGTGTCGAAGAGGCCGTGCAGGTTGGGCAGCTTGCCACCGGCATCCTGCGGGACGGAGACCGCATCGGCGCTCGTCCACGCCGCATCGGCGAGAGGCGCGTAATGAGGACCGACCGAACCCGCCCGGCAGGCGTACTCCCACTCAGCCTCGGTGGGCAGCCGATACCCGTCGCCCGTCGCGTCCCAGCTGACGTCTTCACCGTCGAACCGATAGACCGGGTCGAGGCCCTCCCATTCGGAGGCCGCATTGCAGAAATGGATCGCGCGCAACCAGCTCACATCGACGGCGGGCCGCCGCGGATGCCGTGACGCGATGGGAAGGATCTCAGCGAGCTGTTCTTCGGTGATCGGGAACACACCGATCTCGAAGTCCTCGACCTCGACGGTGCGCTCGACCTTGCGGCGCGCGTCATGCAGCGTGACCGAGCCGCCTGTGATGCGGCGCATCTCGATGTCGGTCACGCGTTCGGGACTCTCTCGACCCAGTCGGGGTACTTCGCCGCGCGTCCGTCACCGGAAGAGGTGCGCGTGACGCGCCGTCTGACCCAAGGACCCACGAATTCACGGTAGTAGGCGAGACCGGCGGGCCCGCCGGCGGTGAGAGCGGTCGGAGACCACCACGTCGACGGCGGCTCGAACCCCAGACCGTGCAGAACCCGTGCGGCGACACGATGGTGACCGGCGGCGTTCATGTGGAGTCGGTCGTCCGACCAGTACTTCGCGTCGGCGAGCTCTCGATCCGGCCAGTTCAGTGCCCGCACGACGTCGTCGCGGCCCTCGACTCTGCGCAGCACCGCGTCGGAGAGCAGATCGCCGCGGCGTTGCACGAGCGACCCCATCGGAAGCTGGCCGCTCGGATTCGCCCCGGAGAGAAGGATGAGGGTGACGCCCTCTTCATCGCACCGACGCAGGACCCGACTGAACGCATCAGCGATGTGCTCGAGGTCGGTCCTCGGTCGGAGCATGTCGTTGCCGCCGCCGTTGAACGACAGATGCGTCGGACGCAGCGCGAGCGCGGGTTCGAGCTGCTGCTCGACGATCGGCCAGGCCAGCTTGCCGCGGATCGCGAGGTTCGCGTAGCTGATCGGGTGACCGACGGCATCGGCCCAGCCCTGAGCCACGAGGTCCGCCCACCCTCGTTCACGGCCGTCGGGCAGAAGATCACCCACTCCCTCGGTGAAGGAGTCTCCGATGGCCACATAGCGTACTTCGGTCACCTCGACAGCCTATTCCCGCGCGCGGACACCGAGGCGTTCAACGGTCGTCGAGGGCCATTCCACGGCGATCCACCAGGCCCCATGCAGCAGCCGCCGCGACGAGGAAGCACGCGCCGAACACAGCGAACAGCATCGGCGCGCCCCCGGCGACGAGCAGGATCGGCACGGCCAGCGGAGCGATGATCGACGCGATGCGTCCGACTCCCGCAGCCCAGCCCGCTCCTGTCCCCCGCAATGATGTCGGGTAGATCTCCGGAGTGACGGCGTACAGCGCACCCCAGGCCCCGAGATTGAAGAAGGAGAGGGCCATGCCCGAGGCGATGATGGCGGCCTCGGTCGTCGACGTTCCGAAGAAGGCAGCCGATACGGCCGAACCGACGAGGAAGACCGAGAGCGTCGTGCGCCTGCCCCACACCTCGATCAGCCACGCGGCGACCGCATAGCCCGGGAGCTGAGCGAGGGTGATGATGAGCGTGAACCCGAAGGACCGCACGAGATCGAACCCTGCATCGACGAGGATGCTGGGGATCCAGATGAATGCGCCGTAGTACGCGAAGTTCACGCAGAGCCAGACGATCCAGAGGCAGACGGTGCGCACGCGGAACTCCGCGTTCCACAGCGTGGTCAATCGTGCGCGTGTGGTGATGGCGATCGCGCGGGACGCCGGCTCCCTCTTGATCGCCGGCGCCGGCTCCATGCCCGCGTCCGCCTCGAATGTCGCGACGATGCGGTCGGCCTCGGCGATGCGCCCGCGCGAGGCAAGCCACCGCGGCGACTCTGGAAGCCCCCACCGGACGACCAGTGCATAGATCGCCGGGATCGCGCCGAGCGCGAACGCCCAGCGCCAGCCGTCGTCGGATGCGGGGATCACGAAGAACCCGATGAGCGCGGCCGCCGTCCACCCCAGCGCCCAGAATGCTTCGAGAATGACGATCAGTCGGCCTCGGATACGAGCGGGTGCGAACTCGCTGACGTAGGTCGAGGCCACGGGCAGCTCGGCGCCGAGGCCCAACCCGACCAGGAACCGCAGCACGAGGAGGGCGGCGAGACCGCTCACGAGCGCGCTTGCTCCCGTGGCGATGCCGTAGATCAGCAGCGTCAGTGCGAAGACCTGACGACGACCGAGTCTGTCGGCGAGCAGGCCGCCGAGGGTGGCGCCGATCGCCATGCCGATGAAGCCGACGGATGCGATCCACCCGGCATCCGTCTTCGTCAGGCCCCACTGCTGGGTGAGCGCTGCGAGGATGAACGAGATGAGCCCGACGTCCATCGCGTCGAGGGCCCAGCCGACCCCCGAGCCGGTGAGCAGACGCAGGTGTCGGCGCGTGAACGGGAGCTCGTCGAGACGCCCGGCGATCGACGCCCGGCTCGGCAGCGCGGTGTTGGCCATTCCTTCATCGTAGAGGGGCGCGCCGCGGTGCCGAGCTGTGCGTCAGTCGCGGTCTGCGAGCAGCCGCCGCACTCGAGGGATGACCTCGGAGCCATAGAGTTCGATGCTGCGCATCATCGCATCGTGTGACAGCGTGCCGGTGGCGTACTTCATGTCGAAGCGGCCGAGCCCGAGCGTCGTGACGGTGTCGGCGATCTTGGCCGCGACCCGGTCGGGCGAGCCGACGTACAACGCTCCCGCCGGCCCCACGTCGTTCTGGAACCGAGCGCGGCTGTACGGAGGCCATCCGCGCTCGCGACCGATGGTGTTGTTCATCGCCTCGAACCCGGAGTACGCGGCCTCCCACGCTTCCTCATCACTGGCAGCGATGTGGCCCGGTGAATGCACGGCGATCGGGTGCGACGTCGTGCCGAAGGACGCCACCGAGCGGTGGTACAGGTCGACGAACTGACGGAAGCGACCCGCGGGGCCCCCGATGATCGCGAGCATGAGGCCGAGCCCGTGGCGAGCTACCCGCACGACGGACTCGGGGCTGCCGCCCACCCCGACCCAGGTGCGCAGACCGTTCTCCGTCTTCGGGAAGACGTTCGCGTCCTCCAGCGACGCGCGCATCGATCCCGACCACGTCACCGGCTGCTCCTTGAGCAGCTCGACGAAAAGCTCGAGCTTCTGTTCGAAGAGAGCGTCGTAGTCGCGCAGGTCGTAGCCGAAGAGCGGGAAGGACTCGATGAACGATCCCCGGCCGAGCACGACCTCAGCTCGTCCGTTCGAGAGGGCGTCGAGGGTGGCGAAGCGCTCGAACACGCGCACCGGGTCGTCCGAGGACAACACGGTGACGGCGGTGCCGAGGCGGATGTTCTTCGTGCGACCCGCGATGGTGGCGAGCACCATCTCTGGCGCCGACACGGCGAACTCCGTGCGGTGGTGCTCCCCCACGCCGAAGAAGTCGACTCCGACGCTGTCGGCGCGCTCTGCCTGCTCGACGATGTTGCGGATCGTCTGCGCGCCGGTGAGAAGCTCACCGTCCGCGCCTCTCGTGATGTCGCCGAAGGTGTCCAGCCCGAACTCGATGCTCATGTCAGCCCTTTCTATTCAGCTGAATGAACAGCGGTCGCGCTCTGAGCATTCCCTCAGCGCGTCAGAAGTGCCGTTCGGAGCGTGTCGAGGCCGACGCCGCCCATGTCGAGTGCCCTCTTGTGGAACTCTTTCACGTCGAAGTCCGCGCCCCGTTCGGCCTGGTACGCCTCGCGGACCTGTTCCCAGATGCGCTGCCCGACCTTGTAGGACGGGGCCTGTCCCGGCCAGCCGAGGTAGCGGTTCACCTCGAACTGCACGAACTGGTCAGGCATGTTCACGTTCTTACGCATGAAGTCGAGCGCGTAGTCGGCGTCCCAGATGCCCTCGCCATCGAGACGCGGCTTGCCGAGGTGCACACCGATGTCGAGCACGACACGTGCAGCACGCATCCGCTGTCCGTCGAGCATGCCCAGTCGGTCGGCCGGGTCATCGAGGTAGCCCAGCTGCTGCATCAGGCGCTCGGCGTACAGCGCCCAGCCCTCCGCATGGCCGGAGGTGCCGGCGAGCAGTCGCCGCCAGGAGTTGAGCTCGGTGCGGTTGTAGACCGCCTGCGCGATCTGCAGGTGATGCCCCGGGACGCCCTCGTGATAGACCGTCGTCAGCTCACGCCACGTGTCGAACTCGGTGACGCCCTCGGGAACCGACCACCACATGCGTCCAGGACGCGAGAAGTCATCGGTCGGACCGGTGTAATAGATGCCGCCCTCTTGCGTCGGCGCGATCATGCATTCGAGAGTGCGAATCGCCTCAGGGATGTCGAAGTGCGTTGCGCCCAGCTCTGCGACGGCGCGGTCGCTCGTCTCCTGCATCCACTTCTGGAGAGCGTCTGTTCCGACGAGCTTGCGGGCGGGGTCGGCCTCGAGGTGCGCGACGGCCTTTTCGACCGAGGCCCCGGGGAGGATCTCGTTCGCGATCGCCGTCTGCTCGGCGACCATGCGCGCGAGTTCTTCACGGCCCCATTCATAGGTCTCATCGAGATCGATGGTCGCTCCGAGGAACCGGCGGGAGTTCAGCGCATACAGCTCGCGGCCGACGGCGTCGACCTCCGTCGCGACGGGAGCGAGCTCCTCCGCGAGGAAGCTCCGCAGTTCGTCGTACGCCACTCGCGCCGCAGCGGAATTGTCGGCCAGAGTGCGCGCGAGAGATGCGGGGAGGTTGCCCTCCTGGGGAGTCGCTTCGGCCACGAACGCGGCGAAGAATCCGTCGTCAGCGGTGTACCGATCGATCTGCGTCGCGACCTCGACCACCTGACGCCGAGCGGGGGTGACTCCGGCGGCGATGCCTGCACGGAGTGTCTCGGTATATCCGCGGAGGGCCTCGGGAACGGCGGCGAGACGCGTCGCGATGACGCTCCAGTCGTCCGCTGTGGCCGTCGGCATCAGGTCGAAGGCCGACCGCACGTCCTGAGCGGCTGAGGCGATCACGTTGAGGTCGCGCAGGTGCCACTGGGCGTCGTGCAGCTCGAGATCCAGGCTGAGCTCCGCCGAGAGGTCGGTCTTGGTGACCTCGTCGATCGCGTCGACCGGGTCGAGTGCCTGAAGCTGCGCGAGCGTCGATCGCGTTGCAGAGGCGATCTGCTCGTGGCCCTCAGGACTCAGATCGCCGAACCGGTCGTTGACCTCGTCGCGACCGATGTAGGTGCCGAGCGTCGGGGTGAGCACCGCGATGGTGTCGACCCACTCATCGGCGACTCTGTCGATGGCTGACGGGATGCGGGGAGCTGAAGTCATCCCTCCAGCGTAGCCCCGCACCCCCGGCGCAGGATATCGGTGTGGCGCGCGGTCGGACTCTGCCTCGCCGCCGTCACCACTCGACTCTGGCGCTCAGTGCGCGGCCTCGTTCCAGTCGCGTCCCCGCCCGACCTGCACGTCGAGGGGTACGGTGAGAGTCGCGGCGTCGCCCATACGGCTCCGCACGATCCGCTCTGTCGCCTCCCACTCCCCCGGTGCCACTTCGACGACGAGTTCGTCATGGATCTGCAGGAGGGCACGCGACGCGAGCCCCTCGGTGCGGAGGTCCTCGTGGATGTGCAGGAGCGCGATCTTCATGATGTCGGCTGCGCTTCCCTGAATCGGTGCATTGAGTGCTGCGCGCTCGGCGTTCTCGCGAAGAACGCGGTTCGGGCTCGCGAGGTCGGGGAACGGGCGGCGGCGGCCGAAGATGGTCTCGGTGTAGCCGACCTCCTTGGCCTTCATGACCGATGCCCGAAGGTAATCGCGCACCGCTCCGAACCGTGCGAAGTACTCGACCATCAGCTGCTTCGCCTCGGACTGCTCGATGCGGAGCTGCTTCGACAGGCCGAAGGCCGAGAGGCCGTAGACGAGGCCGTACGACATCGCCTTGACCTTCGTGCGCATCGCGGGCGTCACGTCACTGGGTTCGACACCGAACACCCGTGCACCGACGAAGCGATGCAGGTCTTCACCGCTGTTGAACGCCTCGATGAGACCTTCATCGCCGGAAAGATGTGCCATGATCCGCATCTCGATCTGGGAGTAGTCGGCGGTGAGCAGCGATTCGTAGCCCTCTCCCACCTGGAAGGCACTGCGGATGCGACGGGACTCCTCGGTGCGAACCGGGATGTTCTGGAGGTTCGGATCGGTGCTCGACAGACGTCCGGTCTGGCTGCCGGTCTGCACGTACGTCGTGTGCACGCGGTGATCGGCCTGGATGGCGGTGTCGAGCGACTCGATGATCTGACGGAGCTTGGTCGCCTCACGGTGCTGCAGCAGCAGCCCGAGGAACGGATGCGGGTGAGACTCCTGCAGATCGGCGAGCACCGCGGCATCCGTGGAGTACCCGGTCTTCGTCTTGCGGGTCTTCGGAAGCTGCAGGTCGTCGAACAGCACCTCCTGCAGCTGCTTCGGGGACCCGAGATTGAACTCGCGACCGACGATGCCGAACGCCTCCTGAGCGAGGCCCTCGGCGCGTGTCGCCAGCTCACCGGAGAATGTCGAGAGTACGTCGTGCGACACCGCGACCCCGGCCACTTCCATGTCGGCCAGCGTCAGGAGCGTCGGAAGCTCGATGTCGGTGAGCACGCCGGCGACGGACTCGGGGATGTCCTCACGCAGCGCGGTGGCGACGCGGAGCGCGAACCATGCCTCCTGGGCGGGGGTGGCGCCTTCGGTCTCAGGAACGAGCTGCGTCGGGTCTGCCTCAGGCAGTTTCTCACCGAGATAGCGCTCGACGAGGTCGCCGAGCGTCTTGTCGGGGAAGCTCGGACGCAGCAGCCAGCCCGCCAGACTCGTGTCGTACGCCAGGCCGCTGAATCGCACCCCCAGTCGGAGCAGGGCCTTCACCTGCGGTTTCGCGTCATGGAGCACCTTCGGACTCGTGGACTCGAGCCACGGACGCAGGACATCGACGACGTCGTCGCTCCAATCGAGTTCACGGAGTTCGCCGCCGGACGCGGCACCGAGCCTCGTCGGAGCCCCGCCCTGAACGACGATCCGCAGAGCGATGTCGTCTGTCTGCGCCTCTGCCCAGCCGACGAACTCCGCCGCGGTGACCTGGGTCGGCTCGGGCAGCACCACTGCGGTCGTCGTGTCGTCGGCCACCTCGCCCGCGCCGACGGCCTCGAACACGCGAGGCAGCAGCGTGCGGAACTCGAGACGGGCGAAGATGTCGCGCACGGCCTGGGCGTCGATCGGTGCGACGGCGAGGTCGTCGGGCGCGACGGGAAGTTCGACGTCACGCAGCAGCCGGTTGAGCTGCCGGTTGCGGCGCACGTCTTCGATGTGGTCGCGCAGATTGCCGCCCACGACGCCCTTGATCTCGCCTGAGCGCTCGAGCAGATCGTCGAGCGAGCCGAACTGGGTCAACCACTTCACGGCCGTCTTCTCGCCCACCTTGGGCACACCCGGAAGGTTGTCGCTCGTCTCTCCGACGAGAGCCGCGATGTCGGGGTACTGCTCGGGCCGGACTCCGTAGCGCTCCTGAACCGTCACCGGGTCGTACCGCTTGAGCTGCGAGACGCCCTGCACAGACGGGTACAGCAGTGTGACCTCGTCGGTGACCAACTGGATGGTGTCGCGGTCGCCGGAGACCACGAGGACGTCGTACCCCTGCTCGGCGCCCTGCGCCGCGAGGGTCGCGAGGATGTCATCGGCCTCGACGCCCTCTTTCGTGAGCACCGGGATCGACATCGCTGCCAGGCAGTCCTGCAGCAACGGGATCTGCCCGCGGAACTCCTGCGGCGACTCGGAGCGCGTCGCTTTGTACTCGGGGTAGACATCCGTGCGGAACGAATGGCGCGAGGTGTCGAAAGCGATCGCCATGTGCGTCGGCTGCTCGGCCTTGATGAGGTTCACCAGCATGGACAGGAAGCCGTAGATGGCGTTCGTGTGCTGATTGTCTTTGGTCGTGAAGTTCTCGACCGGGAGGGCGAAGAAGGCACGATAGGCGAGCGAATGGCCGTCGACGACCATGAGGGTAGGCTTTGCGGAGTCCGTCACCCTGTCAGCCTAACGAGGACGACAGACACCCGCTGAGGAGGAACCATGAGCGACACCGCGACCAGTGCAGGACTCGACTGGGCGACGGCCCGCGGAATGGGTGCGCTCGCTGAGAAGATGGGCATGGAGTTCCTCGAGTTCACCACCGAGCGCTGCGTCGCCACTCTTCCGGTGGAGGGCAACACGCAGCCCGTCGGTCTCATGCACGGCGGTGCCTATGTGGTTCTCGGCGAGTCGCTGGGGTCGATGGCAGCCAACCTGCATGCGGGCCCCGGACGACTGGCCGTCGGGGTCGACATCAACGCGACGCACACGCGATCGGCGACGTCCGGCGTGGTGACGGGCGTGTGCACGCCGGTCCACCTCGGGCGGAGTATCACGGTGCACGAGATCGTCGTCTCCGACGATCAGGGGCGCCGGTGCTCGACGATCCGGATCACGAACATGATCAAGGATGCTCCCGAGGCTCGCTGAGCGGCTCATCCAGCAACAGTTGGAACAGCAGGTGATCCTGCCATTCCCCCGCGATCCGCAGATAGTGCGTCGCGATGCCGATGCGCGCGAAGCCGTTGTCAGCGAGAACGCGCTGTGAACCGAAGTTGTGCAGCAGCGTGGCTGCCTGCAGGCGGTGCAATCGCACCTCGTCCCGCGCGTAGGCGGCGACATGATGCACCCCGCGGGATGCGAGGCCGCGACGGAGGCGCGTCTTATCGACCCAGTAGCCCAGATCGGCGTTCCAGAACGCACCGCGGACGATGTTGTTGAGGTTGATCCGTCCGCGGATCTCGCCGTCGGACGACTCGATCACGAAGCGGATGTTCCGACCGGCGGATGCTTCGATCACGCACTGCTCGGCGTGGAACTCCTGCCACTCGGGCGTGAAGAACTCCGGCGCTCTGAGCGGCTCCCACGGTGCGAGATGCTCTCGGTTCGCCGAATACGCTCTCGCCAGTGCAGGACCGTCACCGATCTGCACCGGACGGAGAAGATGCTCGGCGTCGAGCTGCAGCAAAGACTACTTCTTCGGAGCGAGCTGCTCGATGATCGCCTTGGCGACATCCTGCATCGTGAGGCGGCGATCCATCGACGCCTTCTGGATCCAGCGGAAAGCCTCGGGCTCGGAGAGGCCCATCTTCTCGTTCAGCAGGCCCTTGGCCCGGTCGACGAGCTTGCGGGTCTCGAAGCGCTCGACCATGTCGGCGACCTCGGCCTCGAGAGTGATGATCTGCTCGTGGCGGGCGAGGGCGATCTCGATCGCGGGCAGCAGATCGTTCGGGGTGAAGGGCTTGACGACGTAGGCCAGGGCTCCGGCCTCGCTCGCGCGCTCGACGAGTTCCTTCTGGCTGAACGCCGTGAGAAGCACGACGGGCGCGATGTTCCCCTTGTGCAGCTTCTCGGCTGCGCTGATGCCATCCAGCTGCGGCATCTTGACGTCCATGATGACGAGGTCGGGGCGCAATTCGGTCGCGAGCGCCACAGCGGTCTCACCGTCACCGGCCTCTCCGACGACATCGAAGCCGTTGTCGCGGAGGATCTCGACGATGTCGAGACGGATCAGCGACTCGTCCTCGGCGACGACGACGCGTCGGGGTGCGGATGACGTGGGCTCTTCTGCTGCCTGTTCTTGCTCGGTCACAGATCCATCCTAGTGGAGACCGCCTATGAGGTCCCCTCGGGTGCGACGGGTGACCGAGATCGCGGAGCCTCTGCGCTAAAGTCGTAGACGCGACACACGAGCCGGCGTGGCGGAATGGCAGACGCGGAGCACTCAAAATGCTTTGTCCGAAAGGGCGTGTGGGTTCGAGTCCCACCGCCGGCACATCAGTTCAGATGCTGACCCATACGCGATCGTCGATCAGCAGATACCGATTGAGGGCCGGGCGCATCGATTCGAGGATCATTCGCTCGGCGACTGCAGGATGATCGGCCGTGACGACATCTCGCGGAAGCGCGGCTCGGATGATCGCGTCGAGGTTCTCATCGGTCGCCTCGACGCATGTTCCGCCGACCAGCATCGGTCCGTACACCTGCCCGTCGTGCGTCCGCTCGCCGTCGGGACCCGGGATCGTGTCGCGCATGCTCGTCTGCGCCAAATAGGTGGGAACGCAGGCTATCGCGTCGTAGGTCCGGAAGCGACGCTTGAGGCGGTACCGGACGCCGATGCTCCCCGGCTTCCTGGTCAGCCGAGGCGCGTCGCCGGGCTCCGGTGGCGCGCCGACCAGCGGGCGGGAGCGTTCGGGCCGCTCGGCCACGGCGGGGTCGATGGTGAGGTCATCCATGGGGCTGGGTGCAGACCTGCCGCTGTGCGGCCGGCCAGCGCCTCGACCAGAGTACAGGGCTGTGCCTGAGAAGCTGCGCCGCCACAGCACGGGGTCGTGAGGCCTGAGCCTCGCCTCGTCGTTCACCGCTCGGACAGCGCGGCGACCTCTGCGAGCACCCGGGGGTTCGCGAGAACCCGGAAGTGCCCGCCGGTGTCGAGACGCACGTTCTTCATCGCACCGCTGAGCTCACTGCCCTCGGGGATATGCGGGTCGAACTCGCCGTAGATCGACACGATCCGCTCGTTGACATCCCGGTGGTGCGCGAGCTGCATGATCGAAGGGTCCGTAGGCGAGAACGCTCGGAGAGACCTGACCGGGAGCATCCGCGCATAGCGGGAACCGCCGAAGGGCGTGGCCACCGCCACCATGGCCCGCACGCGGAAGCCCGCGGAGCCCGCCATCGCCATCTTGCCCGCGAGGCCGCCCTTGCTGTGCGCGACGATGAGTGCATCGGTCAGTTGGGCCGTCTCGAGGAAGTCGGTCATGAGTTGAGCCGATTCGACGATGGGCCGGCGATTGTGCCTGAGCGAATCGAGGACGTGAACGGGGTGGCCCCGGGCGTGCAGCGCCGTGATGAGGGGTTGCATGAACCGCCATGTCTCGTAGACCCCGGGAAGGATCACGATCGGAACCTCGGAGCCGGTCGTGAAGGACCCGGCGTCGCGACGATCGACGGCAGCGCGCAGCTGCCAATACACGGCGTAGGCGTAATCGGCGATCCACCAGCCGGCTCGTCTCAGTGCGCGGATGGCGTCGGCCTCCGGATCGCTTCCGAGACTGACCGTGGAGCCGCGAGATGACCGAAGGCGCGGCGCGCCACGATGATGCGCCGAGGAAGAAAGGTCATCGGATGAGCGTACGTGGGATTCGCGCTCGTGCACCAGCCGCTTGACATGCCCCGTGGGGCGGAGCCGTTGCACGACGAAAGGGGCGGAACATTCGTTCCGCCCCTTCGTCGTGCGACCTGGATCAGATCGTGGCTTCCTTGTAGATCGGAGCTGCGCCGTTGACGGCGTCGCCGACCTTATGGACGCGGATGTCGTTGGTCGACCCCACGATTCCAGGAGGGGAACCGGAGATCACGACGACCTTGTCGCCCTCGACGGCGAGACCGCTGCTGAGCAGATAGTCGTCGACCTGCAGGTACATCAGGTCGGTGTGCTGCACCATGTCGACGAGCTTCGACTGGATGCCCCAGGTCAGCGCCATACGACGGCGGATCCCGGGCTCGGGGGTGAAGGCGATCATCGGGATGCGCGAGCGCAGTCGCGACAGACGGCGTGCCGAGTCGCCCGACTGGGTGAAGACGCAGAGGTACTTCGCCTCGACGAATTCGGCGACTTCGAGGGCGGCGAGCGTGATCGCGCCACCCTGAGTGCGCGGCTTGGTCGTGAGCGGCGCGATGCGCTCCAGGCCATGCTCCTCGGTGGACTCGATGATACGAGCCATCGTCTCGACGACGCCTACCGGGTAATCGCCCACGCTGGTCTCGCCCGAGAGCATCACGGCATCGGCTCCGTCGAGCACCGCGTTCGCGACGTCAGACGTCTCTGCGCGGGTCGGCACAGGGCTGTTGATCATCGACTCGAGCATCTGCGTCGCGACGATGACCGGCTTGGCCATGCGACGCGCCAGCTCGACCGCGCGCTTCTGCACGATCGGCACGGCCTCGAGAGGAAGCTCGACACCGAGGTCACCACGGGCGACCATGATCGCGTCGAAAGCGTCGACGATCTCTTCGAGTGCATCGACGGCCTGCGGCTTCTCGACCTTCGCGATGACGGGGACCTTGACGCCCTCTTCGGCCATGATCTCGTGGACGCGGCTGATGTCCTCCGCGTTGCGGACGAACGACAGGGCGATGAGGTCGGCGCCGATGCGAAGGCCCCAGCGGAGGTCGTCTTCATCCTTCTCGCTCAGAGCGGGGACGTTGACCGCGACGCCGGGCAGGTTGATGCCCTTGTTGTTCGACACGGCACCCGCGACGATCACGCGGGTCGTGACGGTGACGCCGTCTGTCTCGACGACCTCGACGCGGACCTTGCCGTCGTCGATGAGCAGGAAGTCTCCCGGCTTGACGTCGTTGGGCAGGCCCTTGAACGTCGTGCCCGAGATCTCCTTGTTGCCGATGATGTCTTCGGTGGTGATCTTGAAGATGTCGCCGGCGGCGAGCTCGTAGGGGCCGTTCTCGAACTTGCCGAGGCGGATCTTCGGTCCCTGCAGGTCGACGAGGATGGCGACGGCGCGGCCCGCGTCCTCGGCGGCCTTGCGCACGTTGGCGTAGTTGTTCTCGTGCACGGAGTAGTCGCCGTGGCTGAGGTTCAGGCGCGCGACGTCCACGCCGGCGTCGATCAGTGCACGCACGGTGTCATAGGTGGAGGTGGCGGGGCCCAGGGTGGCGACGATTTTCGCGCGTCTCAACAGATTGCTCCAGGGTAGTGGGGGATGGAAATCAGGCGACGGTGCCGCGGCTCAGCCTACGCGGGCTGGAGACCGATAGCGACTTCATGCGGTCGCACAGGCTCGGGCAGAACGGTCGTGCCCATGAGGAAGCGATCGACGTTCGCTGCGGCCGCACGGCCCTCCGCGATCGCCCACACGATGAGGGACTGCCCGCGGCCGGCATCCCCGGCGACGAAGACACCGGGAACGGTCGACTCGTAGCTGTCATCACGCCGGAAGGCACCACGGTCGGTGACCTGCGGAAGCGTGTCCTCGGTGTAGCCGTCCTGCTCCGGGCCGGTGAAGCCCATCGCGATCAGCACGAGGTCTGCGGGGATCTCGCGCTCGGTGCCGCTCTTGGGCACGCGGCGCCCGTCGATGAACTCGGTCTCGGCGACGCGCAGAGCACGGACCTCGCCGACGTCGTTCGAGAGGAACTCGACGGTCGAGGCGAGGAAGACACGCTCACCCCCCTCTTCATGAGCAGACGAGACCTCGAAGAGCGTCGGCATCATCGGCCACGGCTGGTGTCCCGGCCGCTCGGTTCCCGGCTGCTTGCCGATCGCGAGGTTCGTGACGCTGATCGCGCCCTGGCGGTGTGCGGTTCCGATGCAGTCCGCCCCGGTGTCGCCGCCGCCGATCACGATGACGTGCTTGCCCTCGGCGGTGATCTGCTCGGGGACCTTGTCTCCGGCGACCGCGTGGTTCGACTCGACGAGGTACTCCATCGCGAAGTGCACTCCATCGAGATCGCGACCCGGGATCGAGAGGTCGCGGGGAATCGTGGATCCGGTGGCGATCACGACGGCGTCGTAGCGGGCGCGGAGGTCGGACCACGAGATGTCCTTGCCGATCTCCACTCCGGCACGGAACCTCGTTCCCTCCTCCTGCATCTGGCGAAGGCGCGATTCGAGCTGCCCCTTCTCCATCTTGAAGTCGGGGATGCCGTAGCGCAGCAGACCGCCGATGCGGTCGTCGCGCTCGAAGACCGCGACCGTGTGGCCGGCCCGCGTGAGCTGTTGCGCGGCGGCGAGGCCGGCGGGGCCGGAGCCCACGACCGCGACTGTCTTGCCGGTGAGGCGAGCAGGAGGCTGGGGTTCGACCCAGCCCTTTGCGAAAGCCTCGTCGATGATCGAGACCTCGATCTGCTTGATCGTGACCGCGGGCTGGTTGATGCTCAGCACGCACGAGCTCTCGCACGGGGCCGGGCACAGACGACCCGTGAACTCCGGAAAGTTGTTCGTGGCGTGCAGGCGATCGATCGCCGCACGCCCTTCTCCGCGCCAGGTCAGGTCGTTCCACTCGGGGATCAGATTGCCCAGTGGGCATCCCTGGTGGCAGAACGGCACGCCGCAGTCCATGCAGCGACCGGCCTGACGCTTCAGAACTGCCTGATCGCCCGCCTCGTAGACCTCTTTCCAGTCCATGATGCGCACCGGCACAGGACGACGCTTCGGAAGCTCACGCTCAGTGACCTTCAGAAAACCTTTGGGATCAGCCACCGGTCACCTCCAGGATGCGGTTCCAGACGACGTCGCCGTCGGGGTCGATCCCCTCGGCGACTGCTTCCTCGCGCATGCTGCGCACTGCGGCGTAGTCCCGCGGAAGCACCTTCGTGAACTGGCCGGCGGTCTCATCGAACCGCGCCAGGATGTCGGAGCCGAGCGGCGAGGCCGTGCGCTCCACGTGTGCGACGATCAGGCTGCGCAGCACTTCGAGGTCGGCACGGTCGAGCGGTTCGAGCTTGAGCTCGCCGCTGCCGAGCGACTGGGCGTTGATCTTGCCACTGTCGAGCGAGCGGATGTACGCCACTCCCCCGGACATGCCGGCACCGAGGTTGCGACCCGTCGAGCCGAGGATCACCGCGATTCCACCGGTCATGTACTCGAGCGCGTGATCGCCCACTCCCTCGACGACCGCGGTCGCCCCGGAGTTGCGGACGAGGAATCGCTCGCCCACCACTCCCGACAGGAACATGGTTCCCGACGTCGCCCCGTATCCGATGACGTTGCCGGCGATCACGTTCTCGTGCGGCGCGATGTCAGAGCCCCGGGCAGGACGGATCGAGATGTCGCCCCCCGAGAGCCCCTTGCCGACGTAGTCGTTCGCGTCGCCTTCGAGGCGCAGCACGATGCCGGAGGGGAGGAACGCTCCCAACGACTGACCGGCCGTGCCGTGCAGCGTGACATCGATGGTGCCGCTGGGCAGCCCCGCAGCGCCGTGGCGCGACGTGACCTGGTGCCCGAGCATCGTGCCGACGGCGCGCTCGGTGTTCGCGATGGGCAGCTCGACGACGACCGGTTCTCCGTTGAGGAGAGCAGGCTTGGCGATGTCGATGAGCTGCACATCGAAGTGCTTCTCGAGCTCGTGATCCTGGGTGCGGCGATTGCGACGCGGCTCGCTGGCCGGGAACGCCGGGCCCTCGAGCACGGGGCTCAAGTCGAGACCCTCCGCCTTCCAGTGCTGCAGGGCGGCGTTCGCCTCGATGAGCTCTGCGCGGCCGACGATCTCGTCGATCGAGCGGAAGCCGAGCTCCGCGAGGATCTCACGGACCTCTTCGGCGATGAACTCCATGAAGTTCACGACGAATTCCGGCTTGCCGGTGAAGCGTTCGCGCAGCACCGGGTTCTGCGTGGCGACGCCGACGGGGCACGTGTCGAGGTGGCAGACGCGCATCATGATGCATCCGCTGACGACCAGCGGTGCGGTGGCGAAGCCGAACTCCTCCGCTCCCAGCAGAGCGCCGATGATGACGTCGCGTCCGGTCTTCAGCTGGCCGTCGACCTGCACGACGACCCGGTCGCGCATGCCGTTGAGCATGAGCGTCTGCTGGGTCTCGGCCAGGCCGAGCTCCCAGGGCGTTCCTGCGTGCTTGAGGGAGTTCATCGGGCTCGCGCCCGTGCCTCCGTCATGGCCGGACACCAGGATGACGTCGCTGAGCGCCTTGGCGACACCTGCGGACACCGCGCCGATACCCGACTGGCTGACCAGCTTGGTGTGGATGCGCGCCTCGGGGTTGGCCCTCTTCAGATCGAAGATGAGCTGCTTGAGGTCTTCGATCGAGTAGATGTCGTGATGCGGCGGCGGCGAGATGAGGCCGACGCCGGGCGTCCCACCGCGGGTGCGTGCGACCCAGGGGTACACCTTCTGCGGAGGCAGCTGACCGCCCTCGCCCGGCTTGGCGCCCTGGGCGAGCTTGATCTGGATGTCGTCGGCTTCGGTGAGGTACAGACTCGTGACGCCGAAGCGACCCGAGGCGACCTGCTTGATCGCGCTGCGGCGTTCCGGGTCGAGCAGACGGTCGGTGTCCTCGCCGCCCTCACCGGTGTTCGACTTGCCGCCGAGCCTGTTCATGGCGATCGCGAGAGTCTCGTGGGCCTCTTTGGAGATCGAGCCGTAGCTCATCGCGCCCGTCGAGAAGCGCTTCACGATCGCCGAGACCGGTTCGACCTCATCGAGAGGCACAGGCTTGCGGGTGCCGGTGCGCAGCGTGAACATCCCGCGGAGCGTCTTGAGCTCCGCCGCCTGGTCGTCGACCATCTTCGTGTACTCGCGGAAGATGTCGTAGCGACGTTCACGTGTCGCGTGCTGCAGCTTGAACACCGTCTCGGGGTTGAAGAGATGCGGAGAGCCGTCGCGGCGCCACTGGTATTCGCCACCGGTCCACAGCCGCTCGTGCGCCCGAGCCGCTTCGTCCTCGGGGTAGGCGTAGTCGTGACGAGCCTGGTTCTCGATGAAGATCTCTTGGATGCCGATTCCGCCGAGTTTCGACTCGGTGCGAGTGAAGTACTTGTCGATGAACTCCTCGCTCAGGCCGACGGCCTCGAACACCTGCGCTCCGGCGTAGGACGACACCGTCGAGATGCCCATCTTCGACATGATCTTCAGCACGCCCTTGCCGAGCGCGTAGATCAGATTGCGGACGGCCTTCTCGGGGCTGATGCCGGTGATGTAGCCGGTGCGCACGAGGTGCTCGACCGTCTCCATCGCGAGGTACGGGTTGACGGCCGAGGCGCCGTAGCCGATCAGCGTCGCGACGTGGTGGACCTCGCGCACATCGCCGGCCTCGACGATCAGACCGACCTTCATGCGGTTCTCACGGCGGATCAGGTGGTGATGGATCGCCGAGACCATGAGCAGCGACGGGATCGGGGTCAGATCCTTGTTCGAGTCGCGGTCCGACAGGATGACGAACTCGGCGCCCTGTTCGATGGCCTCGTCGACCTCGGCGCACATCTCGGTGAGGCGCTTCTCGAGCGTGTTCGATCCTGCGTCGAAGTGGTACAGGCCCTTGATCGTCACGCTGGAACGATCCGGAAGAGCCTTGTCGATGTGGCGGATCTTCGCCAGCTCGTCGTTGTCGATCACCGGGAAGTCGAGCGATACGGTGCGCGTGTGGTCAGGGCCCCAGGTGAGCAGGTTGCTCTCGGGGCCGAGACCCAGCTTGAGGCTCGTGACGACTTCTTCACGGATCGAGTCGAGTGGCGGGTTGGTGACCTGCGCGAACTGCTGCGTGAAGTAGTCGAAGAGCAGACGTGGGCGCTTGCTCAGCACGGCGATCGGAGTGTCCGACCCCATGGCGCCGAGTGGCTCGACACCGTTCTGACCCATCGGGGTCAGCAGCAGACGCACCTCTTCCTCGGTGTAGCCGAAGGTGCGCTGACGACGGGTGATCGATGCCGGCGGATGCACGATGTGCTCACGCTCGGGCAACTCGGCGAGACGCACGGATCCGGCATCCAGCCACTCCTGCCACGGGTGCAGGGTCGCGAGGTCGTGCTTGATCTCCTCGTCCTCGATGATGCGCTGCTGCGAGGTGTCGACGAGGAACATCTTGCCCGGCTGCAGGCGCCCACGGCGCTTGATCCGTTCGGGCTCGAAGGTGAGCACGCCGGTCTCCGAGCCGATGACGATCAGACCGTCGGTCGTCTCGGTCCAGCGACCGGGGCGCAGGCCATTGCGATCGAGGGTCGCTCCGACCACGGTGCCGTCGGTGAAGATGAGGGCGGCGGGGCCGTCCCACGGCTCCATCTGGTTCGAGTGATACTCGTAGAACGAGCGCAGCTCCGGAGTGATGTCCGACTGCTTCTCGTAGGCCTCGGGCACCATCATCATGATCGCGTGCGGCAGGCTGCGGCCGGTGAGGGTGAGCAGCTCGAGCACCTCGTCGAAGGATGCCGAGTCGCTGGCTCCGTCGGTGCAGATCGGCAGCAGCGGAGCGACGTCGCCCAGCAGCTCGGACTCGAGCTGGGACTGACGGGCGCGCATCCAGTTGCGGTTTCCGCCGACGGTGTTGATCTCACCGTTGTGCGCGAGCATGCGCAGGGGCTGCGCGAGCGGCCACGACGGGAACGTGTTCGTGGAATACCGGGAGTGCACGACCGCGAGCTCCGACATGAAGCGCTCGTCCTGCAGGTCTGGGTAGAACGGCTCGAGCTGCAGCGTCGTGACCATGCCCTTGTAGCCGAGCGTGCGCGCGGACAGGGTGACGAAGTATGCGCCCAGCTCGTGTCCTGCGCGCTTGCGCAGCCGGTAGGCGACGCGGTCGAGGGCGATGCCGGTGAGCGGAGCGTCGGAGTGCGTCGCTCCCCCGGCGCTCACGAAGAGCTGCTCGAAGGCGGGTCGAGCCTCGTCGGCGAGCTTGCCCAGGTTGTCGTTGACGGTCGGCACCTCGCGCCAGCCGAGGACGCGGAGACCTTCGGAGCGGGCGATCTTCTCGATGCCGGCCTTCTGCTGACGGCGCTCGCTCGAGTCGCGAGGGAGGAATGCCAGACCGGCGGCGTACTCGCCGACCGGGGGCAGTTCGAAGTCGGTGACCGCTCGCAGGAACACGTCGGGCATCTGCGTCAGGATGCCCGCGCCGTCTCCGGTGCCGGCATCCGAGCCGATCGCACCGCGGTGCTCGAGGTTGCGCAGGGCTTCGAGCGCCAGCGCGATGATGTCGTGGCCCGCCTCGCCACGAAGAGTCGCGACCATGGCGAGGCCGCAGGCGTCCTTCTCGAACGCCGGGTTGTACATGCCCTGCTTCGGGGGGTAAGCGCCGGAAGCGCCGTAGGGAGGCTGAAAATACACCAGTACCGTCCTCAGATCTGCAGCTGACCCGGGGGCGTCATTGGCCGGGTGGATGTGATGGGGTCCGCACGGACCGGTCGGCTATCGAGCGCCTTCCGTGTCCGTGGGAGCGGTGCTTGTGGCGCTGGCTCCTGCGGCGACTTCTTCGGACGGAGGCTCACTCACGTCCACGAAATCGGAGGGATTGTTCTGCGATTCTACATCAGCGTCCAGATCCTTCCGGCCGCGGCCGGGCTGGTAGGGCGAGGGCTCGAGTCCGGGGTGGCGGCGAGACTGCACGATGAGGATCGCGAGACCCACCACGATGCCGATGATGGCGGCCCACACGTTGCTGCGGAGTCCCAGGAGGATCTCGCTCGGATCGATGCGGATCGACTCCCAGACCACTCGGCCGGCGCTGTACCAGATCAGGTAGATCGCGAAGAGCTTGCCCCACTGGAACGCGGTCGCCTTGCGGCTCAGCCAGAGCAGCACGATCACTCCGAGGCCGTTCCAGAGCACCTCATAGAGGAAGGTCGGGTGGAAGAGAGTGCCCTCGGGAAGCCCCGGAGGGAAGGCCGAGTTGTCAGCGGGGATCTCGAGTCCCCACGGCAGGTCGGTGGGGAGTCCGTAGAGCTCGTTGTTGAACCAGTTGCCGAATCGGCCCATGGCCTGCGCGAGCAGGAGTCCCGGTGCCAGCGCGTCTGCGAAGGTCCAGAAGCGGATGCCGGTCCAGCGGCACCCGAGGTACGCGCCCACGGCACCACCGATGAGTGCGCCGAAGATGGCGATGCCACCCTCCCAGATCGCCCAGACCGAACCCGGCTCGAACGGGTTCCACGTGTTCCTGCCCTCGCCGAAGTAGAAGTTCGGGTGGGTCAGCACGTGGAAGATGCGCGCCCCGATGATGGCCAGCGGAACGGCGAGGATCGAGATGTCGATCACGACCCACGGCTCTGCCCCGCGCCTGGTGAGGCGGTAGTTGGTCAGCAGGACCGCGGCGATGATGCCGGCGATGATGCAGAGCGCGTAGAAGTGGATCCGGAGGGGGCCGAGGTCGATGTAGGAGACCGTGGGGCTCGGGATGCTGGCGAGCACGCCGGTGAAGGTGCTGTGAAGCGCGAGGGACATGAGTGCGATTCTAGTTCTCGTGTACGGGGCGTGCCGACGACGTGCCGACCGCCAGGTTTCGGGTGACCTCTGCGAGGGCGGGGATGCCGCCGTCCCGGAGGGCGCGGACGAGTGCGGTGCCGACGATCGCGCCGTCCGCGTATTCGGAGACTCCGGCGATCTGCTCGGCGGTCGAGATGCCGATGCCGACGCAGGCGCGGACATCGCCGTGCTCGCGCAGGCGACCGACCAGGGTGCGCGCAGCCCGGTCGAGCTCGGTGCGCTCACCGGTGATGCCCATCGTGGAGACGGTGTAGACGAAGCCGGTCGAGGACTTCACGACGAGCTCGAGGCGTTCGTCCGACGACGTGGGGGCAGCGAGGAAGACACGGTCGAGGCCGGTGCGCTCACTCGCGGCGATCCACTCCCCCGCGACCTCCGGGGTGATGTCAGGGGTGATGAGCCCGGCTCCGCCGGCAGCGAGCAGATCGTCGGCGTAGCGATCGACGCCGTACTGGAAGACGGGGTTCCAATACGTCATCACGAGCACGGGTACGTCCGTCGCGGCGGTGATCGCGCGCACGGCGGTGAAGAGATCCTTCATCTTGAACCCGTTCGCGAGCGCCGCTGTGGTCGCTTCCTGGATCACCGCGCCGTCCATCACCGGGTCGCTGTATGGCGGGCCGAGCTCGATGATGTCCACGCCGTTCTCCGCTAGCGCGATGGCGGCCTGGATGCTGGTCTCGAGGTCGGGGAACCCGACCGGCAGGTAACCGACGAAGGCGCTGCGACCGGCCTCATGGGCTGCGGCAATCGCCTGTTCCACACGGCTCACAGTTCCGGCTCCCCCTTCGACGCGGCTGCCTCGGCGTCGCTCTCCTGCTCGACATCGTGCGCGAGTGCCTCGGCGTCGTAGAGGTCGAAGTAGCGGGCGGCGGTGTCCATGTCCTTGTCGCCGCGGCCGGACAGGCAGATGGCGAGCACAGCGTCCGGTCCGAGATCACGACCGAGGCGGAGTGCGCCGGCCAGGGCATGCGCGGACTCGATGGCCGGGATGATGCCCTCGGTGCGGCTCAGCAGACGCAGGGCCTGCATGGCCTCGTCGTCGGTCGCAGGAATGTACTCGGCACGGCCGATGTCGGCGAGCCAGGAGTGCTCAGGGCCGACGCCGGGATAGTCGAGACCGGCGGAGATCGAGTGCGACTCGACGGTCTGACCGTCCTCGTCCTGGAGGACGTAGGTCTTGGCACCGTGCAGGATGCCGGGGCGACCACGTTCGATCGATGCCGCGTGCCGCGGTGAATCGACGCCGTCTCCGGCAGCTTCGACGCCGTAGAGCTTCACCCCATCGTCGTCGAGGAAGGCATCGAACATGCCGATCGCGTTCGAGCCGCCTCCGACACAGGCGATGACCGCATCGGGCAGACGCCCGACCTCGTCGAGAAGCTGCTGTCGGGCCTCTTCGCCGATGATCTTCTGGAAGTCGCGGACCATCGCGGGGAACGGGTGCGGGCCCGCCGCTGTGCCGAAGATGTAGTTGGTGGTCTCGACCGACGCGACCCAGTCGCGGTAGGCGTCGTTGATCGCATCCTTCAGGGTGCGTGAGCCGGAGGTGACCGCGACGACCTCCGCGCCCAGCAGCCGCATCCGAGCGACGTTCAGCGCCTGGCGCTCGGTGTCGACCTCACCCATGTAGATCGTGCACTCGAGACCGAACAGGGCCGCAGCCGTCGCCGTGGCGACGCCGTGCTGGCCCGCGCCCGTCTCGGCGATCACGCGTTTCTTGCCGAGACGCTTGGTCAGCAGCGCCTGGCCGAGCACGTTGTTGATCTTGTGCGAGCCGGTGTGGTTGAGATCCTCACGCTTGAGGAAGACCCGTGCTCCTCCGGCGTGCTCGGCGAACCGGGCGACTTCGGTGAGGGGCGACGGGCGCCCGGCGTACGAGCTGAGCAGCGACGCGAGTTCTTCGCGGAACGCCGGGTCGACGATCGCCTCCGCGTACGCCGCGGCGAGCTCGTCGATCGCGGCGATCAGAGACTCGGGCATGTAACGCCCGCCGTATTCGCCGAACAGGGGACCATGCTGATCTCGCAGGCTCATCACGCCTCCAGGAAGCTCTTGAGTGTGGCGACCGGGTCGCCCGTGACGAGCGCCTCCCCGATCAGGACGACGTCTGCACCCGCGGAACGGTAGTGCGTGACGTCTGCAGGTGTGAGGACCGCCGACTCGGCGATCTTGACGGCGGAATCCGGGATGCGGTCGACCAGACGTCCGAACAGGTCACGGTCGAGTTCGAGTGTCGTCAGATCGCGGGCGTTGACACCGATCAGCGGTGCGCCGAGGTCGATCGCGACCTCGAGCTCGTCGGCCGAGTGCGTCTCCACGAGCGGAGTCATGCCGAGCTCGCTGATGAAGCCGAACAGGTCACGGAGCACGTGCGGCTCGAGCCCGGCGACGATCAGCAGCACGAGGTCGGCACCGGCCGCTCGTGCTTCGAGCACCTGGTACCGGTTCGCGATGAAGTCCTTGCGCAGCACGGGCAACGACACGCGGGCCGTGACGGCCTCGAGATCGGCCAGGCTCCCGCCGAAGCGGCGCTCCTCTGTCAGGACGCTGATCGCCGACGCACCGCCCGTCTCGTAGAGAGAAGCCTGGAGCGCCGGGTCGGGGATCTCGGCGAGGGCACCGCGCGACGGACTCGCGCGCTTCACCTCAGCGATGATCTTCACACGCTCGGAGGGAGTGAGGAACGCGAGGGCATTCTTGGCGGCGGGGCGTGCGAGAGCATCGCGCTCGACGTCGGCCAGGGGCCGGGTCAGAGCGCGACGTTCAGCGTCTGCGACTGCGCCGGCCGTGAGGTCGGCGAGCACCATTAGTGCGCCTTCGGCGAGTACTTGGGGCCCTTCACGCCGTAGCCGGCCCTCGAGAGCAGCCAGCCCACGAGAGCACCGATCGGGACGATCGCGGCACCCACCCAGATCAGGGCGACCCACACGGGGCTGAACTCGGCGAGGCAGAATGCCAGCGTGCCGATCGTGAAGCCGGCGAGCATGATGATGACGCCCGTCCATGCGGCAGGCGAGTGTCCGTGGCCGGGGTCAGCGATCGGGTTGGTCATGGTCTCCTCCGGGGGACGACGTGCTGGTTCGGGTCAAGTCTATCGGGGTCATCGTGTCGGGTCGGTTCCGCGCGACAGGTCGTCCCACGAATCGATCGCGTCGACAGGCCCGGCCGTCGAACCGACATGTGCGGCATCCGTGCGGTAGCGGCGTCCTCCGCGCTTCCAGCGTCGCCAGGTGAACAGCACGACGAGGGATGCCGCCAGCAGTACGACCCAGCCGATGAACGTCATCACGGGCCAGGCCGAGAGCTCGATACCGGCGACGACATCGGCGATCGCTTTGCTGCCCGCGAGCCCCGTCGTCTCGGTGACGGTGGGGCCGACGGCGCTCAGCGGCGCCGTCAGGAGCAGTTGCAGAGTCGTCCAGCCGAGGAACAGAGAGGCTGCGGTGGCGAGCACGCCGAACACGAGTCGCATCACCGGGCCGACGATCGAGAGCGCGATGCCCAGCGCCAGGACCGCGAGGCTGAGCGGAGCGAGCAGCGGCAGCGCTGATGCGCCGGGCACGAGGATCGCCTCCCCGGCATCGGCCCGTGAAACCGTGAGCCACGTCTGGGTCGACGAGATGATCCCGACCGCTCCCGAGAGCAGGAAGCCGGAGACGGCGATCGAGCGACCTCTCTGAACGAACTTCACTCGGCTGAGCTCCCCTCGACGGCGTGCAGGTCCGTCGTGTCGAAGCAGGTGCGAGTGCCGGTGTGGCAAGCGGGGCCGGTCTGATCGACGCGCAACAGGATCGCGTCGCCGTCGCAGTCGAGTCTCGCCTCGCGCACGACCTGGATGTGTCCGGAAGTGTCTCCCTTGCGCCAGTACTCCTGACGGGAGCGCGACCAGTAGACCGCGCGGCCGGTGGTGAGGGTGCGTCGCAGCGCCTCGGCATCGACCCACGCGAGCATGAGGACCTCTGCCGTGTCCCACTGCTGGACGATCACCGGCGCGAGGCCGTCGTCGTTGAAGGCGACCTGCGCGATGCGCTCTTCGACATCGCTCATCGGACCAGCACTCCCTCCGCGCGCAGCGCGTCCTTGACGTCGCCGACCGTGAGCGCACCGGTGTGGAAGACACTGGCTGCCAGCACCGCATCCGCTCCGGCCTTGATCGCCGGAGCGAAGTCGGAGGCCTTGCCCGCACCGCCGGAGGCGATCACCGGCACAGGGGCGGCCTCACGCATGAGCTTCACCAGTTCGAGGTCGAAGCCGTCTCGCGTGCCGTCGGCGTCGATCGAGTTGACCAGCAGTTCGCCTGCCCCGCGCTCTGCCGCCTCACGCGCCCAGTCGAGCGCATCGAGGGTCGTCCGGGTGCGCCCGCCGTGGGTCGTGACCACGAAGCCCGAAGGAGTGCCGGCTGCCCGCTTCACGTCGAGCGACAGCACCAGGACCTGCGCGCCGAAGCGATCGGCGATCTCGCCGATCAGCTCAGGGCGGGCGATCGCTGCTGAGTTGACCCCGACCTTGTCGGCGCCGACCGAGAGCAGTCTCGACACGTCGTCGACGCCGCGCACTCCCCCGCCGACCGTCAGCGGCACGAACACCTGCTCAGCCGTGCGCTGCACGACGTCGTACGTCGTGGCTCGGGCATCGACGGTCGCCGTGACATCCAGGAATGTGATCTCGTCTGCGCCCTGGGCCGCGTAGTGGCGTGCGAGCTCGACGGGGTCGCCCATGTCGCGCAGATTCTCGAAGTTGACGCCTTTGACGACGCGGCCGTCGGCGACGTCGAGGCACGGGATGACGCGACTCGCGAGCGTCATCAGAGCCTCGCGTTGTGGATCGCCGTGACGAGGATCGCACGAGCGCCGAGCGCATACAGCGCGTCCATCACGGGATTGACCCTGGCACGCGCCACCATGACGCGGACGGCGACCCACTCCGGGTCGCGCAGCGGCGAGACAGTGGGCGACTCGACACCACCCGCGATCTTGACGGCGTCGTCGAGCAGCGCCAGCGGCAGATCGTAGTCGATCATCACGAACCGGCGAGCGACCATGACACCGCGCAGGCGGCGCAGAAGCGTCTCAGACCCCTCTGCGTCATGGGGCCCGGCGATCAGCACGGCCTCGGACTGCAGGATCACGGGGCCGAAGACGTCGAGTCCCGCCTGACGCAGCGTCGTGCCGGTCTCTACGACATCGGCGACGGCATCCGCGACGCCGAGGCGCACGGCCGACTCCACTGCACCGTCGAGCGGCACGAGGTCGACCGCGATTCCGCGCTCGTCGAGGAACGCGTCGACGAGGCCGGGGTACGAGGTCGCGATGCGCAGACCGTCGAGCTCTGACACGTCGGTGTAGCTGCCCGAGGGCGCGGCGAAGCGGAACGTCGACCCGGCGAAGCCGAGCGCCTCGATCTCGCGTGCGCCGGGCATGCGGGCGTCGAGGAGCAGATCACGGCCCGTGATGCCGACGTCGATGGCACCGGAGCCGACGTAGGTCGCGATGTCCTTCGGACGGAGGTAGAAGAACTCGACGTCGTTGTCGGCATCGACGACGTGAAGCGTCTTGGGGTCACGACGACCGGCGTAGCCGGCCTCCGCGAGCATGTCGGCGGCCGTCTCGGAGAGAGAGCCCTTGTTGGGAACAGCAATGCGCAGCATGGGAAGCCTTCAGATCGAAGCGAGTGGGGCGGAGCGCTTCACAGATGTCGGTAGACGTCCTGGAGGCTCAAGCCCTTCGCGATCATCATCACCTGGACGTGATAGAGCAGCTGCGAGATCTCCTCCGCAGCGGCCTCGTCGGATTCGTACTCGGATGCCATCCAGACTTCGGCGGCCTCCTCGACGATCTTCTTGCCGATCGTGTGCACGCCGCCGTCGAGCTCCGCGACCGTACCCGACCCCTCTGGGCGGGTCTCGGCCTTGACGCTGAGCTCGGCGAACAGCTCGTCGAAAGTCTTCACGATTCCAGGCTAGCGGCTCTGGCGCGGTCTCTGAGCCGGGTGACGGCCGCCTCGACGTCGTCGGCGCCGTAGACCGCGGATCCTGCGACGAACGTGTCGGCGCCCGCGGCGGCCGCGGCTTCGATGGTCGCATCCGAGATCCCGCCGTCGACCTGAAGCCAGACGTTCGAACCGCGGCGCTTGGCCTCGTCGGCGAGGGCGCGGAGCTTCGGCATCGTCTCGGGCATGAACCCCTGCCCGCCGAACCCGGGTTCGACGGTCATCACGAGGATCTGATCGAACTCCTCGAGCACGCTGTAGAGCCCCTCGGCGGGCGTGTCGGGCTTGATCGCTACGCCGGCCCTGGCCCCGATGCTGCGCAGAGTGCGGGCGAGCGAGATCGGATCCGCAGCCGCTTCGAGGTGGAAGGTGACACTGGCGGCCCCCAGCTCGGCATAGGCGGGGGCCCAGCGCTCCGGCTCGGTGATCATCAGGTGCACGTCGAGCGGGATCGGACTGGTCGCCTGGATCCGCTCGACCATCTGCGGCCCGAAGGTGAGATTCGGCACGAAGTGGTTGTCCATCACGTCGACGTGCGCGAAATCTGCGGTCGCGATCTTGGCGAGATCGCGCTGCATGTTCACGAAGTCGGCAGCGAGGATGCTGGGATTGATGCGCGGTGCGTTGGGGAGGTCCACGTCTCTAGTCTCTCTCTTCGGAGGTCGCGTCGCCCTGCCCGGTGGCGCTGCGCTGGAGAAGCGCGAGGAACATGGCATCCGTGCCGTGGCGGTGCGGCCACAGCTGCACCCTCCCCGAACCGTCGTCGGCGAGGTCGATCGACGACTCGGAGACGCTCTGGAGCACGGCGCGCGCATTGATCTCGGTGACATCGGTGCGGCCTCGAAGCACCTCCTGGACGACTCCCGTCGTCTCCGCAAGATGCGGCGAGCAGGTCACGTACGCGACGATCCCGCCGGGCGCGAGTGCGTCGAGCGCTGCGCTCAGGAGCTCGACCTGCAGCGGCACGAGCTCGGCGACATCGGCAGGGGTCTTGCGCCAGCGTGCCTCGGGCCGCCGTCTGAGGGCGCCGAGACCGGTGCAGGGCGCATCTACGAGGATGCGATGGAATGCGCCGGGGTGGGTGGCTCCGATCGAGCGCCCGTCCTCCTCGTGCACCACGACCTCGCCCGGTACGCCACGCAGGGCGTTGCGCACCAGACGTGCCCGAGTCGGGATGACCTCGTTGGCCTCGAGCGTGACCTCGTGATCGCGGGCGATCGCGGCGAGCAGCGCGGTCTTGCCGCCGGGCCCGGCACACAGATCGAGCCAACGCTCACCTGACGTGATCGGCGCGGCTGCCGCCAGTGCGAGAGCCACCAGTTGAGAGCCCTCATCCTGAACACGAACCGTGCCGCCGGTCGCGGCGATCACACGATGCGGATCACCGCCGGGCGATCCGTAGGCCGTCGGCGCGTACGGGCGACGCGGCTCGCCCGGCTCCGCGAGCCCGGGGAGCGCGACCAGCGTCACCTCCGGGGAGGCGTTGTCGGCGTCGAGAAGCTCGTCGAGCTCGTCGGCTCGTCCTTCGGCTGCCAGAGCGCGTCGCAGCGCTCTGATGACCCAGACGGGGTGCGCGGAGCGCAGTGCGAGACGCTCGTCATCGGACCGCGCCGAGCTCTCGATGCGCTCCTCCCACTCTCCCGGTGTCTCGCGGGAGATCCGCCGCAGCACCGCGTTCGCGAAACTCGCTGCGCCTCGCCCCTGAGTCGAGGCGACCAGATTCACGGACTCGTTCACGGCCGCGTGGGAAGCGACCCGTGTGGCGAGCAGCTGATGGGTGGCCAGTCTCAAGGCGTCGAGCACCGCGGGGTCGATCTCCTCCGCCGGACGATCGGCGGCCGCGGCGATGATCGCATCGTAGGTGCCACGACGACGAAGGGTGCCGTAGGCGAGCTCGGTCGCGAGCGCGGCATCCTGTGGGTCGAGATGCGCCTCGGCGATCGCCGGGGGCAGGATCAGGTTGGCGTAGGCATCCGACTCGGAGACCGCCCGCAGCACGTCGTATGCGACCCGACGAGCGGGCTGCACCGTGCGCTGCGGCCCACGAGGCTGGTCGCCGCGCTGGGCGTGCGGCCGGCCACCCCGCGCCTCACCGCCGCGCTGCCCGTGCGGTCGACCCTGCGAACTGCACTGTGAACCGTTCGGCCGATCGTCGCGACGCTTCGCGTCTCCCTGACCGCTCATGCTCCGGCTCGCAGACCGTCGGTGTCTCGCTGGCCCCGCCACCAGTCGACCGCCGTCATGGCTCCCTTGCCTGCCGGCTGCACTCGAGTGACAGCGAGCGGCGTCGAGCCGGTGCCGACGAGGAGCGCCGACTTCGTCGCGATGATCTCTCCCGGTTCCAGGGCGGCGTCGTCACTCGACGGCGCCGCCTCGAGGATCTTCACGCGGAACCCGCTGACGGTGGTGTGCGCTCCGGGCTCGGGAGTGACGCCGCGGAACCGCGCGAAGACCTGTGCGAGTGGCTGGGTCCAGTCGAGCAGACCGTCGTCGAGCGTCAGCTTCGGCGCCAGCGTCGTTTCTCCGTGCTGCGGCACGGCCTGTGCAGTGCCGTCGGCGATGGCCTGCACGACCTCTGCCGTCAATTGCGCCCCGTCGGAGGCAAGGGTCTCGAGCACCGCGTCGGCCGTCGCCTCGGCAGGCATGTCGACGACGCGCGTGGCGAAGACGTCACCCGCGTCGAGGGCGGGGACGAGCTGGAAGACGCTTGCTCCGAGCTGAGCATCGCCGGCGATCAGCGCGCGCTGCACCGGCGCGGCACCCCGCCACCGGGGCAGGAGTGAGAAGTGCAGGTTGATCCACCCCTTCGCCGGAGCGGAGAGCAGCGGCTCCCGCACGAGGCCGCCATACGCGACGATCACGCCGAGCTCGACCTGCAGAGCGGCGATGGCCCCGGTCGCCTCGTCGTCGAGGCGTGCCGCCTTGATGACCGGTAGACCGAGGTCGGCGGCCGCCTGGGCGACCGGTGACGGCGTCAGCACCCTCTTGCGTCCCAGGGGCGCATCGGGTCGCGTGATCACCGCCGCGATGTCGTGATCGGCCGCGAGGCGGTGAAGAGTGGGGACGGCTGCCGATGGTGTGCCGGCGAAGACGAGGCGCATGAAGGTGCTCCGGAGGGATGCTGTGTGTGAATCGGGTGAGATCGGATCGGTGCGGAAGTATCAGAGCTCTGGGTCGAGGATATCGAGCCGAACCGAGAGCGTGCTCCGAGTCGACTTTCCCTTGCCTCGACGGTTGCTGACGGCTTCGGCCACGACCGCTGCGCGCAGCGTCGCCGCGACCTTGACTCCGGCGCCGTAGTCGAATCGGACGAGCGCGCGCACGCGCGGCGGATAGTCGTCGGACTCGATGGGCACAGGACCCAGGACCGCGTCAGACGGCAGGGCGAGTTCCTGCAGCGCTGCCAGCGCACGGCCGACGGCCGCGGCGGACCCCTCGACCAGAGCGACGCGAGCGGTCGGAGGCATGTGCAGCGGGGCGCGCTCTGCGAGCTCGCCGCGAGCGTAACCCGACTGGCTCCAGGTCGCGAGCGCGCGTGCGATCGTGCCGTCTACTCCGACGAGGTGGATGGGCGCCCCGGGCGCAGCGAGGGCAGCGGCGTTCGACCACCACCGCAGACATGCCTCGCCGATCCGAAGATCAGGTGCCTGGAGCATACGTGGACCGTCGAGCAGTACCACTGCGCGATAGCCCCCCTCGGCGAGCGGCTCGGCGCCGCGGGTCGCGACCACGAGCGCCGGCTTGTCGGCCACGTGTTCGACCGGGTGCGCGCTGTCGGCGACGATCACCCGGACTCCGGGGAACGCCTTGCCCAGCTCGTCGGCAGTGCGCTCGCTCCCCGAGGACGCCAACCGCAGCTTGGTCGACGAACACGTCGGGCAGGCCCAGGCTCTCGCGCCCCGGCCGCACCACGCACACACGGGCACGGCACCGCGATGCTTGGCACCCAACGGTCCGCCGCAGTGCGCGCATCTGGCCGGCGCACGGCACTCCGCGCACACGAGGGACGGCGCGAAACCCGGGCGCGAGACCTGCACGAGCACCGGACCCTCGGCTGCGGCGTTGCCTGCCGAGAGGAACGCCGAAGACGGCATCCGCTGCGCCGTCGGCGCATCCATCTCCTGCGGTGTGCTCAGGATCACTCTCGGCATCACCCGTCGCGCGGCTCGCACATCGTGCAGGTAGCCATGCGCGACGAGGCGCTCGACGTCTGTCGTGCGGGTATGGCCGACGAACAGCAGAGCGGAGTCCTCCTGCTCCTGACGGAGCAGCGCTGCATCTCGAGCGTTGATGTAGGGCGCGAGCGGTTCGCCGAGCAGCGGATCGCCGTCATCCCACACCGCGACGAGCCCGGCGCGCACCGGCGCGTAGACGGCCGAGCGGTTGCCGACCACGATGCACGGAGCATCCTCGAGCGATCTGAGGAAGGAGCGGTATCGATCGGGATTCGTCTGCCGTGAGTCGTATCGCACGACAGCCTCGGGCGGAACGAGCGACCCGAGAGCAGCGAGGAGCAGATCGAGGTCTCGATGATCGGGCACGATCAGGATGCTGGAGCGTCCGGCCGCGAGCATCCGCGTCGCCGTCGAGGCCAGCAGAGCCGTCCAGCCCGGCTCGCCCCGGTGCTGCATCGGGATCGCCTCGACCGCAGCCCTGCCGGCGTCTGCCAGAACCTCGTCGAGGTGGTCGTACATGGCGAGGAGCGACGCGGCGGCGGCGATGGACTCATCTGCCGGCACGGGTGCAGGTGTGTCTGCCGTCCATGCCTTCTCGACCCGTACCTGACGCTTGGGGATGACGAGACGCAGCACGTCGGATGCCGACCCTGCCGCGCGGTCGGCTGCGCGACGAGCCAGCCGGTAGGTGCGCTCGGGAAGCACCGGCACCGGCGACACGACGCTCTCGACCTCGGAGAGAGGCCTGTCGGCGTCGTTCTCGGTATCGATCTCGACCACGTACCCGTCGACCACCCGACCGGCCGTGCGTAGCGGCACGCGCACGCGCACCCCGATCGGCACGTCTCCGAGTTCGGCCGGCAGCGCGTAGTCGAAGAGCCGGTCGAGCTGCGGAAGCGGAGAGTCCAGCAGCACACGCGCGATGCGACGGCTTTGCGTCGTCATGAGCGGATCGCCATCAGGCCCGCGCTCCGTCAGAGTCCTGCAGCGCGCCGCAGCTCTTCAGCGCGGTCGGTGCGCTCCCAGGTGAACTCCGGCAGCTCGCGGCCGAAATGTCCGTAGGCGGCTGTCTGCGCATAGATCGGGCGCAGCAGATCGAGGTGCTCGATGATCGCCTGCGGACGGAGATCGAAGACGTCGTCGATCGCGCGGGTGATCACCTCGTCCGACACCTTGCCGGTGCCGAAGGTCTCGACATAGAGACCCACCGGGCGAGCGACGCCGATCGCGTACGCGACCTGGACCTCGAGACGGTCGGCGAGTCCTGCTGCGACAGCGTTCTTGGCCACCCAGCGAGTCGCGTAGGCGCCCGAACGGTCGACCTTCGAGGGGTCTTTGCCGCTGAACGCACCGCCACCGTGTCGCGCCGCACCGCCGTAAGTGTCGATGATGATCTTGCGGCCGGTGAGACCCGCGTCGCCCTTGGGCCCGCCGGTCACGAAGGGACCCGCCGGATTGATGTAGTAGGTGATGTCGTCGAGGTCGAGTCCTGTGGTCTCGAGGATCGGGTCGATGACGTGCTCGCGCACCTGTGCCTTGAGCTCGTCCTGCGAGATCTCGGGGTGATGCTGGGTCGACAGCACGACGGCGTCGACGGTCTTGGGCGTGAAGCCGTCGTACCCGAGCGTGACCTGCGTCTTGCCGTCGGGGCGGAGGAACGGCAACGCGCCCGAGCGGCGCACGTCGGCGAGACGCTCGGCGATGCGGTGCGCGGTCCACGCGGCCATCGGCATCAGCTGGGGCGTCTCGTTCGTGGCGAAGCCGAACATGATGCCCTGGTCGCCGGCGCCGAGTCCGTCGAGCGGATCGACGGATGAGCCGTCGCGGTGCTCCTGGGCGTTGTCGACGCCATGGGCGATATCTGTCGACTGCTCGCCCACCGAGATGCTCACGCCGCAGGAGTCACCGTCGAAGCCGGTGTCGCTCGACGTGTAGCCGATGCGATTGACGACCTGTCGGACGATGGTCGGGATGTCGACGTACGCCTCGGTGCGGATCTCGCCGGCGACGTGCACGAGACCGGTGGTCACCAGCGTCTCGACAGCGACGCGTGACTCGGGGTCCTTCGCGATGAGCCCGTCGAGGATGCTGTCCGAGATCTGGTCGCAGATCTTGTCTGGGTGCCCCTCGGTGACGGACTCGGACGTGAACAGACGCAGCGCGCTCATCGGGGCTCCAGAACGGAATCGGACAGCAGGAAGGGGATGGCTCCCATGATGGACCGCACCGCCGACATCAGCCGGCGGTGCGGTCATCGGACGTCACTCGGCGTGACGGAGACGGAGCTTGTCCTCGTTGATCTCGTGCAGAGCGATGGTCAGCGGCTTGTCCTCGACGGAGGAGTCGACGAGCGGACCGACGTTGTCGAACAGGTTGCCCTCGTGGAGGTCGGAGTAGTAGTCGTTGATCTGACGCGCGCGCTTGGCGGCGTAGATCACGAGCTCGTACTTCGAGTCGACGCGGTCGAGCAGATTGTCGATGGGGGGATCGATGATTCCGTTGGTGTGGTGTCCGGCCATGGTGGGACCTCCTGATCAGGCGACGGGATCGTCGCGAAGACTGTGCAACGGCGCGCGAAAACGCTCAGCGCGCAGAGCTTGAAGACAATTCTACGACCTCTGCGGCCGCAGCGGCGACGTCCTCGTTCACGATGAGGTGATCGAACTCGTTCTGCGCGGCGAGTTCGACCTTCGCGGTGCGCAGTCTGCGAGCGCGTTCCTCGGCCCCTTCGGTGCCGCGTCCGACCAGTCGCTGAACCAGTTCGTCCCAGGTCGGCGGCAGCAGGAAGATGAGCGTCGCGGCCGGCTCGGCCTTGCGCACCTGACGGGCACCCTGCAGGTCGATCTCCAGCAGCACGGTCTTGCCCGCTGCCAGTGCGGCATCGATCGGGGCACGGGGCGTCCCGTACCGCGATCTGTTGTGCACGACCGCGTACTCGAGAAGCTCGTCCTCGGCGATCAGTCGATCGAACTCCGCGTCGTCCACGAAGTAGTAGTGCACGCCGTCGACCTCGCCAGGGCGCGGCGCCCGGGTCGTCGCCGAGACCGACAGATGGATCTCGGGGTTGTGCTCGCGGATGTGGGCTGCAACGGTGCCCTTGCCCACAGCGGTCGGCCCGGCGAGCACCAGGAGGCGGCTTCGTGCGCCTCGCGGCCGCAGGATCGGGAAGCGGGAGTCGAGCCACCGCGAGAGCGCCACGCGCTGCCTGACGCCGAGACCCCCGAGTCGTTTCACCGGCGAGATGTGCAGCTCTGCCAGGATCCGGTCGCGCTTTCCCGCGCCGATGGCCGGGAGGGCGAGCAGGAAGTCCGTGATGCGCATCGACCCCTCGACCGAGTCGGGGTCGGCGGTGGCCCTTTCGAGCACAGCCTGCGGGGTCACGACTCGTGTCGTCAGATCGCGCTTGAGGGACGCGCGGGCACGGCGCCGCTCGACCGCTTTGCGGGCGGCGGCGGCACGGTCGACCTCGGGGACGGGACGGGACTCAGCCACGGCCGGCCTCCCTGTACTCTGCGACGCGTGCGTCGATGGCGGCGGCGAGACCGGCGGGTCCGGCCGAGAGGAGGCTGCGGCTCTCGCTCGCGATGACCGCGGGGCTCATCGAGCCGAACCGACGGTGGAGGTCTGCCGGAGTCGCACCCTGCGTGCCGAAACCGGGCGCGAGGATGGGGGCCATCGGTGCGAATGCGGCGATGCCGGCATCCGTCCAATCCACGGTCGCGCCGATCACGAAGCCGAAGCTCCCCCACTCGCCTGTTGCGGTGTGCTCCGCGTTGCGGGCCGAGACCACGGAGATGATGTCCGCTGACACGGCGCGGCCGGTCTCGGAGACCGAGCGCTGCAAGGTCTGCGCCTCGGGGTTGCTCGTGGCAGCGAGCACGAAGAGACCCTTGCCGTGCTCCTCGGCGAGGGCGAAGGTGCCGTCGAGCGCACCGACCCCGAGGAACGGGTTCACGGTCAGGGCGTCGGCCTCGAGCGGTGCCCCTGGCGTGAGCCACGCCGCGGCATACGCATCCATGGTCGAGCCGATGTCGCCGCGCTTCGCATCCGCGATGACGACGAGTCCGGCCGCACGCGCAGCGGCGAGCACGTCCTCGAGTGCCGCGATGCCCGCGGAGCCGAAGCGCTCGAAGAACGACACCTGCGGTTTCACGATCGCGGCACGGCCGGCGGCGGCCTCGACCGTGCGCAGTCCGAACTCGCGGGCGCCGGGCGCGTCGTCACCGAGGCCCCAGGATGCGAGCAGCGCCGCATGGGGATCGATTCCCACGCACAGCGGGCCGTGCGCCGCGAGGGCGGCACGGACCCGTTCGCCGAAGCGTGCGCTCACAGAGCGGCCTTCCGGTCGAGTGCGTACTCCTGAAGGCTCTTCACCTGGAAGCCCTCGTGTGCTGCGTCCATCCCGCTCACGGCGGCGCCGAGCACCGCCATCGTGGTGAACAGCGCCTTGTCGGCCGCGACGGCCGCCGCGCGGATCTCGTAGCCGTCCGCGCGCGCCGCACCACCCGAAGGCGTGTTCACGACGATGTCGATCGACCCTTCGTTGATGAGGTCGACGATGTTGGTCGCTCCCGATTCCTGGGTCTCGCTGTACTTCTCGACCACGGTCACCGCGATGCCGTTGCGGGAGAGGATCTCGGCCGTGCCCTCGGTTGCCACGATCGTGAATCCGAGCTGCTGCAGACGGTGTGCCGGAAGGATCACCGCGCGCTTGTCGGAGTCGGCCACCGAGATGAACACGGTGCCGGAGGTCGGCAACCCGCCGTACGCGGCCGCCTGGCTCTTGGCGAACGCGGTCGGGAAGTCGCGGTCGATGCCCATGACCTCGCCCGTCGAGCGCATCTCCGGCCCGAGGATCGAGTCGACGGTCTTGCCGTCGGCCGTGCGGAACCGCTTGAAGGGAAGCACCGCCTCCTTCACCGAGACAGGGGCGTCGAGAGGCACGCGGGAGCCGTCCTGCTCGGGGAGCATGCCCTCAGCACGGAGCTCGGCGATCGTCGAGCCGACCATGATGCGGCTCGCCGCCTTCGCCATCGGGATGCCCAGCGCCTTCGAGACGAACGGCACCGTGCGGCTCGCACGCGGGTTCGCCTCGATGACATAGAGCACACCCGCGCTGATCGCGAACTGCACGTTGAGCAGTCCGCGCACGCCGACACCCTTGGCGATCGCCAGGGTCGCCTCGCGCACCCGATCGATGTCGGTACGGCCCAGCGACACGGGCGGCAGGGTGCAGCTGGAGTCGCCCGAGTGGATGCCGGCCTCTTCGAGGTGCTCCATCACGCCGCCGATGTACAGATCTGTGCCGTCGTACAGCGCGTCGACGTCGAGCTCGATCGCATCGTCGAGGAAGCGGTCGACGAGCAGGGGCTTGCCCTCCTCGATGATGACCTCGCCCGCGGTGCGCACGAAGTACTCGCGCAGCGACTCCGCGCTGTAGACGATCTCCATTCCCCGCCCGCCGAGCACGAAGCTCGGACGCACGAGCACGGGGTATCCGATCTCGTCGGCCACGGCCACCGCGCCGTCGGCGTCCACCGCGGTGCCGTGACGCGGCGCGATGAGTCCGGCTGAGTCGAGCAGCTGAGAGAACAGCTCGCGCTCTTCGGCGATGTCGATGGCCGCCGGGCTCGTGCCGAGCACCGTGTAACCAGCAGCCTCGATGCCCTTCGCAAGTCCCAGCGGCGTCTGGCCGCCGAGCTGGCAGACGACGCCGAGGATCGTTCCGCTGGCGGCTTCGGCGTCGAGCACCTCGAGCACATCTTCGAGCGTCAGCGGCTCGAAGTACAGCCGATCCGACGTGTCGTAGTCGGTGGACACGGTCTCGGGGTTGCAGTTGACCATGATGGTCTCGAACCCGGCATCCGAGAGCGCGAACGACGCGTGCACGCACGAGTAGTCGAACTCGACGCCCTGGCCGATGCGGTTGGGACCGGATCCGATGATCACGACCTTGGTGCGATCCGACGGGATGACCTCGGTCTCGAAGTCGTAGCTCGAGTAGTGGTACGGCGTGAGCGCGGGGAACTCGCCGGCGCAGGTGTCGACGGTCTTGTAGACGGGGCGGATGCCGAAGCCATGGCGCACGCCGCGGACCTCGGCCTCGTCGTCGCCGCGGAGCTGCGCGATCTGCGCGTCGGAGAAACCATGCTCCTTGGCGTATCGAAGCGTGGCCGCGTCGAGCTCAGGCGCCGTGCGCACGGTCTCGGCGACCTCGTTGATCAGCACGATCTGGTCGATGAACCAGGGGTCGATCGCTGTCGCCTCGAACGCCTGCTCGACCGTCGCACCCTTGCGCAGCGCCTGCTGCAGGGTGATGATGCGACCGTCGGTCGGGATCTTCGAGATCTCGAGAAGCTCGGCTGCCGAGCGGCTCTCCTCACCCCAGTGGAAGCTCGAGCCCCGCTTCTCGAGCGAGCGCAGCGCCTTCTGCAGCGCGGTCGCGTAGTTGCGGCCGATCGCCATCGCCTCACCCACCGACTTCATGGTGGTCGTCAGGGTCGCATCGGCGGCCGGGAACTTCTCGAAAGCGAATCGCGGCACCTTGACGACGACGTAGTCGAGCGTGGGTTCGAAGCTCGCCGGAGTGACTCCCGTGATGTCGTTCGGGATCTCGTCGAGACGGTAGCCGAGTGCGAGCTTGGCAGCGAGCTTGGCGATCGGGAACCCGGTGGCCTTCGAGGCGAGGGCGCTCGAGCGCGAGACGCGCGGGTTCATCTCGATGACGATGATGCGACCGTTGCTGGGGTCGACGGCGAACTGGATGTTGCAGCCACCGGTGTCGACGCCGACGGCGCGGATGATGTCGATGCCGATGTCGCGGAGCTTCTGGTACTCGCGGTCGGTGAGCGTCAGAGCCGGCGCGACGGTGATCGAGTCGCCCGTGTGCACGCCGACGGGGTCGACGTTCTCGATAGAGCAGACGACGACCGTGTTATCAGCCGTGTCGCGCATGAGCTCGAGCTCGTACTCCTTCCAGCCGAGGATCGATTCCTCGAGGAGAACCTCGGTGGTCGGAGAATCGCGCAGACCGGCTCCGCCGATGCGGCGGAGGTCCTCTTCGTCGTAGGCGAAGCCCGAGCCGAGACCGCCCATCGTGAACGAGGGGCGCACGACGAGCGGGTAGCCCAGCTCGGCAGCGCCCTCGAGCAGGTCGTCCATCGTGTGGGCGATGATGCTGCGGGCGACGTCGGCTCCGGCGTCGAGCACGAGCTGCTTGAAGATCTGACGGTCCTCGCCCTTGTTGATCGCCTCGAAGCTGGCGCCGATCAGCTCGACGTCGTACTTCTCGAGGATGCCGTGGTTGTGCAGCTCGATCGCGGCGTTCAGGGCGGTCTGCCCGCCCAGGGTCGGAAGGATGGCGTCAGGACGCTCCTTCGCGATGATCGTCTCGATGACCTGCCACGTGATGGGCTCGATGTACGTCGCGTCGGCGAAGTCGGGGTCGGTCATGATCGTCGCCGGGTTGGAGTTGACCAGGATGACCCTGACGCCCTCTTCGCGGAGGACGCGGCACGCCTGGGTGCCGGAGTAGTCGAACTCGCAGGCCTGACCGATGACGATCGGGCCGGAGCCGATGACGAGAACGGAGTTGATGTCGTCGCGCTTGGGCATTACTTGGCGTCCTTCTTGCTGGCGATGACCATGTCACGGAACCGGTCGAAGAGATAGTTGGCGTCGTGCGGGCCGGCGGCGGCTTCCGGGTGGTACTGCACCGAGAACGCGGGGATGTCGAGGGCGCGGAGGCCCTCCACGACGTTGTCGTTCAGACCGACGTGGCTGACCTCGACCTTGCCGTAGCCGTGCGGGCTGTCGAACGAGCCCTCCAGCGGCGCCTCCACGGCGAATCCGTGGTTGTGCGCGGTGATCTCGACGCGCCCGGTCGACTTGTCGAGCACCGGCTGGTTGATGCCGCGGTGGCCGAACGGCAGCTTGTAGGTGCCGAGCCCGAGTGCCCTGCCGAGCAGCTGGTTCCCGAAGCAGATGCCGAAGAACGGGAGCCCGTCATCGAGCACCGAGCGCAGCAGTTCGACGTGGTCGCCCGACGCCGCGGGGTCGCCGGGGCCGTTCGAGTAGAAGACGGCGACCGGATCGATCGAGCGGATGTCGTCGATCGTGACGTTCTGGGGCAGCACATGCACCTCGAACCCGCGTGCCGCGAGATTGTCGATCGTGGCCTGCTTGACTCCGAGGTCGAGGACGGCGAGATTGCCGACGCGCTCCCCCATCGCCGTCGTCACCGTGGCGACGTCCACCGACACCTGTGACGAGAGGTTCTGACCGGCCATCTGGGGCGCCTGGCGCACGAGCCGCAGCTGCTCTTCGGCGTCGAGCTTCGCGGCGTCCCCCGAGAACACCCCGCCGCGCATCGAACCGGCCGAGCGGATGTGTCGGGTGATCGACCGGGTGTCGATCCCGCTGATGCCGACGATTCCGTCGCGCTCGAGGATCTCGTCGAGCGAGGCGTTGGCTCGCCAGTTCGAAACGACGCGCGAGGGGTCGCGGACGATGTAGCCGGCCACCCAGATGCGACGAGACTCGGGGTCTTCGTCGTTCATGCCGGTGTTGCCGATGTGCGGCGCCGTCTGCAGGACGATCTGACCTGCGTACGAGGGATCGGTCAGCGTCTCCTGGTAGCCGGACATGCCGGTGGAGAAGACGACCTCGCCGAAAGTGGTGCCTCGTGCGCCGTACGCACGGCCCGTGTGGCGGGTCCCGTCTTCGAGGACGAGGACTGCGGGTTCGGGGAGCTGGTGGGCCCGTCCTGAGCTTGTCGAAGGGCTTGTCGAAGGGGTCATGACGTTGCTCCTGTGTCGGGGGCGGCGTCGTCGCCCGTGGCCGGGACGAGTCGCTGCAGTTCTGAGATGAAGGTCTGGGGGTCGCCGTCTGTGAGACGCAGGTACGAGTCGACGATCGTGTCGTCGTCCGCGCTCCACGCGACGCGGACGAGTCCGCCGGGTTCCACGACGCGATCGATCGTCACTGTCGCACGGTCGACGCTCGCGAGCCGCGAGGAGGCGAGGAAGACAGTCGGCGCGCCGTCGAGGCAGAGCGCGAGCCCGCGGTCCGTGACGGCGACCTCGCCCCTGGCCCGGTACGCGAGCGGGTGCAGGGCCAGCCGCTCGAGCGGCTGGTCGTGCTTGGTCGTCGAGACGTAGAGAACCTCATGACGGTCGATCACTTCCGCGTGCTCGGGCACTCCGAGGGGTGCCGCGAGACCCGAGTCGCGTCGAAGCCGTCGTCGCCAGGCGGTGAACATGACGACCAGTACGAGCACCGCCGCGGCGATCGTGATCGCGATCGCGATGTCGCGTGCACTCATGCGTTCAGCTCCTCGACGACGTCAGCGCCGTCGACCGTCAGGACTCCGCGGTGCACCGTGAACTCGACGCGGCCGGGAAGGTCGCGACCGAGGTACGGCGAGTTCACGCTTCGGCCGTGCAGATCCGACTCGGTGAAGACACCGTCGACCGACGGGTCGTAGAGCGTGATCTGCGCGGGAGCACCCGCTTCGAGAGGCAATCCATGGCCCGACAGGCGTCCGATCCGCGCGGGTGCGGCGCTCATCACCCGAGCCACGTCCTCCCAGCCGATCAGGCCGGTCTGCACCATCGACTGGTGCACGACGCGCAGCGCACTCTCGAGTCCGACCATGCCGTTCGCGGCAGCCTGCCACTCGCAGGACTTGTGCTCGCTCGGGTGCGGCGCGTGATCCGTCGCGACGATGTCGATCGTGCCGTCTGCGAGCCCTTCGCGCACGGCCAGGACGTCTTCTTCGCGCCGCAGCGGCGGATTGACCTTGTAGCGCGCGTCGTACCCGCGCACGAGTTCGTCGGTGAGCAGCAGATGATGCGGGGTCACCTCGGCCGTGACGTCGATGCCCCGCTTCTTGGCCCAGCGGATGATGTCGACCGAGCCTGCTGTCGAGAGGTGGCAGACGTGCAGACGCGAGCCCACGTGCTCGGCGAGGAGCACATCGCGGGCGATGATCGACTCCTCAGCGACGGCGGGCCATCCGGCGAGTCCGAGCTCGGCCGAGACCGTGCCCTCATTCATCTGGGCGCCCTCGGTGAGGCGGGGATCCTGCGCATGCTGTGCGATGACGCCGCCGAAGGACTTCACGTACTCGAGCGCTCGGCGCATGATCAGAGGGTCGAAGACGCAGAAGCCGTCGTCGCTGAAGACGCGCACCTGCGCGCGCGATGTCGCCATCGCGCCGAGTTCGGCGAGTCGCTCGCCCTTCTGCCCCACGGTCACGGCGCCGATGGGCTGCACGGTCGCGTACCCGGCCGCTTCGCCGAGCGCGAGCTCCTGCTCCACGACGCCGGCGGTGTCGGCCACCGGCGAGGTGTTGGGCATCGCGAAGACGGCAGTGAAGCCCCCGGCCGCTGCTGCCCTGGTGCCGGTGAGGATCGTCTCGGACGCTTCGTAGCCGGGTTCGCGCAGATGAGTGTGCAGATCGACGAGCCCAGGAAGGGCCACCAGGCCGTCGGCGTCGATCACTCGAGCACCCGCACGGGTCAGTCCCCGGCCGATCTCGGCGATCAGACCGTTCTCCACGATGATGTCGGCGCGCTCGGCACCGAGAAGCTGTGCGCCGGTGATGACGAGGGTCTCGCTCACTGGTCTCCCCCTCGTTCGTCGTCTCGTTCTCCTGCAAGAAGCAGGTACAGCACCGCCATGCGGATGGACACCCCGTTCGTCACCTGTTCCAGCACGGTCGAGCGCGGGGAATCGGCGGCTTCGGAGGAGATCTCCAACCCTCGGTTCATGGGTCCGGGGTGCATGACAATGCTACCGTCCGGAAGACCCGCGACTCGCAGTGCGTCAAGACCCCACCGCCTGGAATACTCCCGCTCAGTGGGAAAATACGCGGCGTTCATGCGCTCGAGCTGGATGCGGAGCATCATCACGGCGTCCGGCCCCTCAGCCAGCGCCTGGTCGAGGTCGTAGACGACCTGCGCAGGCCAGAGCGAGACATTCTGCGGCACCAGTGTGGGCGGAGCGACCAGCGTGACCTCGGCGCCGAGCGTGGCGAGCAGCCAGACGTTCGATCGCGCGACCCGAGAGTGCAGCACGTCTCCGACGATCACGACCCGGATGCCGGCGAGATCGCGACCACGGCTGTCGGCGCCGAAACGCCGCTTGCGGATCGTGAACGCGTCGAGCAGCGCCTGGGTCGGGTGCTCGTGCGTGCCGTCGCCGGCGTTGACCACGCCCGCCGAGATCCAGCCGCTGGTGGCCAGGGTCTGCGGTGCGCCTGATGCGGGGTGACGGATGACGACCGCATCCGCGCCCATCGCCTGCAGAGTCTGAGCGGTGTCCTTCAGGCTCTCCCCCTTGGAGACGCTCGAGCCCTTCGCCGCGAAGTTGATCACGTCGGCCGACAGGCGCTTCGCGGCGGCCTCGAAGGAGATGCGGGTTCGCGTCGAGTCCTCGAAGAAGAGATTGACGACGGTCTTGCCGCGGAGGGTCGGGAGCTTCTTGACCTCGCGTGATTGCGTGTCGGACATGTCCTCGGCGACGTCGAGGATGCGCAGAGCGGTCTCGCGATCGAGGGTGCGTGTGTCGAGAAGATGTCTCATGCTTCGATCGTCACCTCCTCGGCGCCGTCGTGCTCGGCCAACCGCACGTTGACGCGCTCCTGACGAGAGGACGGGATGTTCTTGCCGACGAAGTCCGGCCGGATCGGCAGCTCGCGGTGGCCCCGATCGACGAGGATCGCGAGTCGGACGATCGACGGGCGACCGATCGACTGCAGCGCATCGAGCGCGGCGCGGATGCTGCGGCCCGAGAAGAGCACGTCGTCGACGAGGACGACCGTCTTGCCGTCGATGCCGCCGGCGGGGATGTCGGTCGGACGAGGAGACCTCGTGGGCTGCTTCGCCAGGTCGTCGCGGAACAGCGTGACGTCGAGTGCGCCCACCGGGACGGTGGTCTGCGCGATTTCGCCGATCACAGCCGACAGGCGATGGGCGAGAGTGACTCCGCGGGTCGGAATGCCCAGCAGGACGAGGTTCTCAGCCCCTCGATTGGACTCGAGGATCTCATGCGCGATGCGGGTCAATGCCCGCGAGATATCGGCTTCATGCAGCACGGTTCGTGCACTCATCGGCCGCTCCCTTCTCCGCCTCACAGGACGGTGTTAAAGGTTGCTTGATGCACCCAGTGTAGCGCGGCTCGACGCCTCAGCCGGCCTCGCTGAGCACAGCGTCGCTGACCTCGTCGATCTTCGTCGAGCGGATGGGGTGGCCACTCGTCGACAGGCAGCGGCCGGTCTTGAGGTCCCACTTCCAGTCGTGCATGCTGCAGGTCAGGATGCCGTCGTCGTCGACCTTGCCGGTCTTCGTCAGGTCGGCCCGCAGATGCGGGCAGCGGCGCTGCACGACCCAGTCGCCGATCTCGGCATCCTCGGTCTGATCCGTCTGCTCCTGGTACCAGTTCTCGACGTACTCGATGCGGTCGACCGACAGGCACTTGAGGAACGTCGTCAGGAACTCGTTGAACTTGCCGCTGCGTCCCACCTGGAACTGCATCGAGAGGAAGATCGAGTTCGACCAGTCGATCTCATGATCGCGGATGTTCGTCGAGACGAGGTCGGCGGGGATCGTGTACCAGTAGATGCACTCCTCGCCCGCGTACTCGCGAACCTTGGCGCGAGGGAAGTCCACGACCATGTCGAGGTCGCCGATCCTGAATCGCACGCACCCGCCGACTCCGAGGCGGATGGTGCGCGACTTCTTCAGCAGCGGCTCCCACCAGGACTTCAGCTCCTCGAGCATCTCAGCGGCGGGCAGCACGTCGGCGCGCGAAGCCTCCTCGTCGAGGATCTCCTGCTGGCGAGCGGAACGCTGCTCTTCGAGGTAGTCCCACTTCTCATCGAAGATGTGGGCGATCTCCGACTCGGTGTACAGCGACTGCTCGGTCGACACCTGACCGGCTTCGACGGTCACGACCGTGCCGGGTACGAACAGGTGCCCGTCGTACTGCGGCGAGAGCTCCTTCATGTGGGCGAGGAACTGCTTCTGATCCGTGAAGATCGACTCGCCGTTGCGTCCGATCCCGTTGAAGTCGAAGAGGTCGTCGCGCAGGAACATGGGCGGCCCTGCCATCGGGAAGACGTGCGGCGCATCCACCTTGTCGATGTAGTACATCGCTCGCTTGTTCTGCGCGTCGCGCTTGAGCTTCGCGAAGTTCTGCTTCGCGTCCATCGGCAGGTCGTAGACCATGGGCCACCAGATCGCCCCGGAGACCTGTGTGAAGTACGCGTCGGGCTTTCCGAAGTGAAGCAGCGTGTCGAGATCAAGGGGGTGCGAGTCGTTCTGGTTGAGAACCGACGCGGTGCCGTCGTCGACGCTCAGCGATGAGTCGCCGATAGGGCCGTCGCTGGGCGCCCGGAGCGGCGTGATCATGATCTTGAGGTCGCCGCGTTCGATGATCTCCCCCGCCGGTGCGTAGGTGATGTTCGTGTAGCCCAGTGCCCGGATGTCCTGCTCGAGGTCATCGATGGGGTACTCGGGCAGCAGCACCTCGATGTCCTTGCGGATGTACCGCTCGAGCAGCGCCGGGTCGAAGTGGTCGCGGTGCCGGTGGGAGATGTAGAGGAAGTCCGCCTCGCGGCCGAATCGCTCCCAGTCGAGCCCGCGGTTGTCCGGGAAGGGGAACCACGAGCCGAAGAACGAGGGCCCGAGAACCGGGTCGCAGATGATGTTCCCGCCGACTGTCTCGATGAACATCCCGGCGTGGCCGAGTCCCGTGATCCGCATGCATTCCTCCTGAAGTCAACCGTTCGATTCTACCGACGGGGTGCTGGACGGATGCGGTGACCCGGCCGGGACAAATCAGGCCTCGTCGAACAGACCCTTGATGTCCTCGGCCGTGAGCGACTGCGCGAAGAGCTCGTCATCGTCCATCACGGCGGTGAAGAGCCTGGCCTTGCGACGCTGAAGCTCGAGGACCTTCTCCTCGATCGTGCCGGTCGAGATCATCCGATAGACGAACACCTGATTCGTCTGTCCGATGCGATGAGTGCGGTCGATCGCCTGCTCTTCGGCGGCCGGGTTCCACCAGGGGTCCAGGAGGAAGACGTAGTCGGCCTCGGTCAGCGTGAGCCCGAATCCACCGGCCTTCAGGCTGATCAGGAACACCGGCTGCTCCCCCGCTTTGAACCCGTCGATCACCTGCTCCCTGCGCCGCGTCGAGCCGTCGAGGTGCGCATACGGGATGCCCGCGGCTTCGAGGCGAGCGGCGGCGAGATCGAGGAACGAGGTGAACTGGCTGAAGACGAGCGCGCGGTGTCCCTCGGCCTGCAGCTCGACGACGCGTTCGAGGAGCGTGTCGAGCTTGCTCGAGCCGATGTCTGCGTCTGCCTCGTCGACCAGCGCAGGTGCGAGACTCAGCATGCGCAGCAGCGTGAGGGAGCGGAAGACGATGAAGCGGTTGCGATCGAGATCGTCGATGAGGCCCAGGACCTTCTGGCGCTCGCGCTGCAGCACGACGTCGTAGAGGGCCCGGTGCTCCGGACTCATCTCGACCTCGAGCAGCTGCTCCTGCTTGGCGGGGAGATCGGGCGCCACGAGCTCCTTCGTCCGTCGCAGCATCAGAGGCCGGACGCGACGACGGAGCTGGGCGAGGCGCCGAGCGCGGTATTCGCCGCCCTCCTCGTTCTCAGGGACCTTGCCCTTCTCGATCGGCTGGATGTACCGGTCCTTGAACTTGCGCGCTGAGGGGAAGAGCCCGGGCGCGGCGAGTGTGAGGAGCGACCACAGCTCGGAGAGGCTGTTCTCCATCGGCGTGCCGGTCACGGCGTAGGTGACGTCGGCCCGGAACGTCGAGATCGCGCGGTGGAGTCTCGTCTTGGGGTTCTTGACGAACTGGGCCTCGTCGAGGATCAGTCCGGCCCACTCGACCTCGCGGAACTCCTCTTCGTCGAGTCGTGCGACCGTGTACGAGCTCACGACGAGGTCGCTCGACCGGGCCGCCGCTCTCAGCACGTCGGCGCGTTTTCCGCTCGTGCTGTCGACGATCGACACGCTGAGCCCCGGAGTGAATCGCGCGGCCTCCGACCGCCAGGTGCTCAGCACCGACGTGGGGGCGAGCACGAGGAACGGCCGCGTCTCGCCGGCATCCCTCGTGTGCTGCACGAACGTGAGGAGCTGCAGGGTCTTGCCGAGACCCATGTCGTCGGCGAGGATCCCTCCCAGCCGGTGTCGCCACAGGAACACCAGCCAGTCGAAGCCGGTCTTCTGATACGCGCGCAGCTCCGCCTGAACGCCCGTGGGCACAGGCGTCGCAGGAACACCGGTGGCCTGACGAAGTCCGTCTGCAGTGGCGCGCCAGCTCACCGCGGGCTCGGCCTCGTCTGCGAGATCCTCGAACTCCTCCCAGAGGTCGGTCTGGTAGCGACTGATCCTGGGGCCCGTCTCCCACTCGTCGAGTTCGCCCGCCTCCTCGATGAGATCTCGCAGGCGGTCCAGCGACGGGTGATTGAGGGAGAAGTACCCGCCGTCGGAGAGGAGCAGCTTCTTACGCCCCTTGCTCAGCGCGGTGAACAGCGGACCGAACGGGATCGTCCGGCCGTCGATCGTCACGAGGATCCCGAGGTCGAACCAGTCGGAGTCCGTCGATTCGACGCTCGTGACCTTGACCTGCGGATCACCGGTCAGCTCGCGGTACGCCTTGCGCTCCCCGCTCGATTCGACGCGGACTCCGGCCGCCTCGAGCGCGGGAACCCCCTCGGCGACGAAAGCCGCCGCGTCGATGTCGTGGAAGGAGCCGCTCGGCCTGAAGCTGGTCGTGCGGAACTCCTGCCACGCAGCCTCGATAGCCGCCCTCTTGGCGGTCTCGACCGCGGCGTCGCGCACTGCTGCATCGTTCCAGGCGAACGGCACTCGCCCGAACTGACCGTACGACCATTGGAACGAGTAGCTCACCACATCGCCGCGCTCGTAGCTGACCGTCAACACGGGCTCCGGCTCGGGGACGTCCGGAAGCGCGACCGCCCCGACCGTGCGCACCGTGCTGCGCCTCGCCAGCAGCGGATAGGCGTCGGCGATGAACGCCTGCTCGTCGTCGGAGGGCACGACGATCGGGTCGGAGGCCGCGAGCAGGGCTCGCGTCTGCTCGCTCAGCGACGCCTCGGCGAGGACGATGTCGATCCGCGCGCCCACGAGGGCGGCGGAGTACACGCCCGTGCGGCCGATCGGATGCACTTCCCGGTCGGAGACCTCACGCTCATCTATGCGCACATCCGCGGACACCACCAGGGAGCCGTCGTCTCCTCGGGCGATGCGCGTCGAGACCTCGGCGCTGGCCGCGATGCGCACCGAGGCGCTCTTCTGACTCGCGACGAGCGGGATGCCGAGCTCGGCGCCCGATCGGAGGTGCCTCCACAGCAACGGTGACTCGACCTGGTCAAGGACGAGCCACTCGCCGGCGTTGCCGGAGAGCAGTGAATCCCGAGAGATGCTCAGCAGGTCTCCGAACCAGCGGTTCTGGTCGCGACCGAACTGCGCGGCGTCGCGACGGACGGCATCCCAGCCTGCGCCGCCCTGGATCCAGGCACCGGTCTGCACGCTGCGCATCATAGGGCGGATCGCCAGCAGCAGCTCACCCTGCGGGCGCGCCAGGTCGCGTGGCGTCGCGGCACGAACCGGGCGGGGTCCCCAGTGGTTGTCGCTGCGGGACTCCCGGTGCCGCAACTCGATCCCGAGCGCGAGTCGCTGCGGGTGCCGTGACACCGACGGGTCCAGCAGGCTGCGCCACGACGGCGCCGCAGCACTGCGCGGCGCGGTCGATTCCGGCCGTGCCTCGGGCTGGCGCTGAAGCGCCGCTGCCTGCTGGGAGTACTCGTGCACATTCGATGCGAGCAGCGTGGCGACGACGTGCTTGCACCCGCTGCGCACCGGGCACGAACAGCGGGTCGTCCGCGGCCGCCTGGTGCCGTTCGACGAGTGGAAGAGGATCTCTGTCACATACTGGGCGTCCGAGCTGCCGCGGACATGTCCCTCGAGTTCGTTGAGATCCTCATGCCAGACCACGTCGAGCACGTTGCCCTCGCGGAAATATGCGAGGCCGCGTTGATAACCACCCGCATCGGTGATCTGCATGAGATCTCGAAGATCGACGTGCGGCGCGGGCATGACCCCATCCTTCCCGCGGCCTCCGACATCACGAGGGCCGCGTCCTGAGTCGTCGCTCAGGCCGCGCGAGATACGCGGGCGAGCACACCGTGCACGAATGCGCCCGAATCGTCGGTGGAGAACTCCTTGGCGAGTTCGACGGCCTCATCGATGGCGACGGCTGTCGGCACCTCGGCGTTGAAGAGGATCTCCCAGACTCCGATGCGCAGCAGCGCACGGTCGACGGCGGGCATCCGCTCGAGCTTCCAGTCGCGGCTGTGCGTCATGATGAGTTCGTCGATCTCATCACGATGGTCGATGATGCCGTCTACGACCTCACGGGCGTACAGCCAGGAAGCTTCACGGGCGGGCTCGCTCGCGGCTCGCTTCGCCTCAGCGGCCAGGGCCACCGCGACCTCGTCGCCACGGACGTCGGCGGAGAACAGGATGTCGAGTGCGCGCTTGCGCGCCTTCGTGCGGGCGCTCACGCCTTACTTCTCGCGACCGAGGTAGTCGCCGGTGCGCGTGTCGACCTTGACCTTGGTGCCGGTCTCGACGAACAACGGCACCTGGATCTCGTAGCCGGTCTCGAGCGTCGCGGGCTTCGTGCCTGCAGACGAACGGTCGCCCTGCACGCCGGGCTCGGAGTAGGTGATCTCGAGGATCACGGACGCCGGCAGGTCGATGTAGAGCGGGTTGCCGTTGTTGAGCGCGATCGTGACCTGCTGGTTCTCGAGCAGGAAGTTCTTCGCGTCGCCGACGGTCGCAGCGGGGACCGTGATCTGGTCGTAGTCGGTCTGGTCCATGAACACGTACCCGTCACCGTCGGTGTACAGGTAGGTGTAGTCACGACGGTCGACGTTCTCGATCTCGATCTTCGCGCCGGCGTTGAAGGTCTTGTCGACGACCTTGCCGCTCATCACGTTCTTGAGCTTGGTGCGGACGAACGCGCCGCCCTTGCCGGGCTTGACGTGCTGGAACTCGACGACGCTCCAGAGCTGCCGCTCGATGCTGAGGACGACGCCGTTCTTGATGTCTGCGGTAGATGCCATGAGCTGGGCTTTCCGTTTCTAGAGTCTGGGGGCCGCTCGCGTCCGAGGCGGACTGGGGTGGGCCGAGAGTCGATTCTACGCGATGAGCGCCGCGAGCTGCCGCACAGCGCTCGCGTAGCCGTCGACGCCCTCGCCGATCACACGCACCGCTGCGACGTCGTGGAGGTACGAATGGTGTCGGAAATCCTCGCGCGCGTACACATCGGAGATGTGTACCTCGGCGAACGGCAGAGCGACGCCGGTCAGGGCGTCACGCAGAGACACGCTCGTGTGCGTGAGTCCGCCCGGGTTGATGATGATCGCGGCGCAGTCCTCCCTGGCGTCGTGGATGGCATCGATCAGCACCCCCTCGTGGTTGCTCTGCAGAGCCCTGATCTCGAAGCCCTCGGCCGCGGCCGCATCAGTGGTGAGACGTTCGACGTCGGCGAGCGTCGCGGTGCCGTAGACCTCGGGCTCGCGACTGCCGAGCAGGTTGAGGTTCGGTCCGTTGACGAGCAGGATGCGGCGGGTCATTCGCCGATCTCCTGGTACGCGGCGAAGAGCAACGACTCGTCCGGGGCCTGCAGCACCGTGGGCTTGGCGATGTCATCGAGGAGGATGAACCGCAGCATGCCGCCGCGGCTCTTCTTGTCGCGTTGCATCGTCGCGAGCAGCTGCGGCCACGCACCGGCACGATACCCCGTCGGCAGCCCGAGCGAATCGAGGATGGTGCGGTGGCGCTCGGCGGCGGAATCCGACAGCCGCCCGGCGAGCCGTGACAGCTCGGCCGCGTAGAGCATGCCGATCGAGACCGCCGCCCCGTGGCGCCACCGGTACCGCTCGGCATGCTCGATGGCGTGGCCGAGGGTGTGACCGTAGTTGAGGATCTCGCGCTGCCCCGCCTCGCGGAAGTCGTCTGACACGACCTGAGCCTTCATATCGATCGCGAGTTCGACCGCCCGCCGGAACTCCGATGTCGTCGTGTCGACCGCGCGCGCGGGGTCGGCCTCGATGATGTCGAGGATCTCGGGCGCCCAGATGAATCCGGCCTTGACCACCTCGGCGAAGCCCGCGGTGGCCTCATTCGGGCTGAGACTGGCGAGCTCGTCGAGGTCGCCGATCACTGCACGAGGTGCCCAGAAGGCACCGACGAGGTTCTTGCCCTCGGCTGTGTTGATCCCGGTCTTGCCGCCCACAGATGCGTCCACGAGGCCGAGCACGGTGGTCGGCACCTGTATCAGCTGCACCCCACGCAGCCAGGTCGCCGCGACGAAGCCGGCGAGATCGGTCACCGCGCCGCCGCCGTATCCGATCACGGCGTCCGAGCGGGTGAAGTCGGCCTGTCCCATCACCTGCCAGCAGAAGGCAGCCACCTCGACGCGCTTGCCCTGCTCGGCATCGGGCACCTCAGCGAGCAGAACCTCCCGCTGGCCGTTCTCGCCGTCGGCGAGCAGCCGATCCCGCAGCTCCGCAGCTCGGGCGGCGAGCGTGGGCGGGTGGACGACGAGCACCTTGCGCACCCCGGCATCGAGGGCCGCTGACACCCGATCGAGGATGCCGCGTCCGATGGCGATGTCGTAGGGGTTCTCTCCGGTCACGCTGATGGTTGTCGTACTCATCCCAGTTCTCTCCTCCATGCCACGATGTCGTCGGCTATGCGCTGCATGGGGCGTCGTGACGTGTCGAACGTCACGGATGCCACCTCGTCATACCAGTCTCGACGTTCTTCGAAGATCTGTGTCCATCGCCCGACGGGATCATCGCCCGCGAGCAGGGGGCGTCCTCCGCTGTGGATCCGATCGGCCACCGCGGCAGGGGTGACGGTCAGAAACACGACCGGGTGCTCGAGCAGCAGCGCTCGGGTGCCCGCGTCGGTCACCGCCCCTCCACCGAGGGAGACCACACCGCCGGCTTGCAGAGCCTCAGCGACCTCGGCGCGCTCGACTGAACGGAAGTGCGGCTCACCGTATTGCTCGAAGATCGCGGGGATGGGGCCGTGCTCTGCGACCACGCGCTTGTCCGTGTCCACGAACGGCACGCCGAGCTTGCGAGCGACGCGGCGCCCGACGCTGGTCTTGCCGGCGGCCATCGGGCCGACCAGCACCAGCGTCAGCCGATCAGTCTCGCTCGTCATGCGCGATGAGCGCCGCCTCGGACGCGGGCGTCGTGCGCAGCTCCGCAGGGATCGCCGCGAGGTAGCCGTCGAAGTTGCGGCGCGTCTCTCCGATGCTGTCGCCCCCGAACTTCTCGAGCACGGCGTTGGCGAGTTCGACGGCCACCATGGCCTCGGCCACCACCCCGGCCGCCGGTACGGCGCACACATCGGAGCGCTGATGGTGTGCCGTGGCATCCTCGCCGGACGCGATGTCGATCGTGCGGAGAGCGTGCGGCACTGTGGCGATCGGCTTCATTCCCGCTCGCACACGCAGCACGGTGCCGGTCGACATGCCGCCTTCGGTGCCTCCTGCTCGGTCCGAGCCGCGGGAGATTCCCTCTGCGGTGGCGAACAGCTCGTCGTGGGCGGCCGAGCCGCGTCGACGCGTGGTCTCGAAGCCGTCGCCGACCTCGACGCCCTTGATCGCCTGAATGCTCATGAGGGCCTGCGCGAGACGTGCGTCCAGACGGCGATCCCAGTGAACGTGCGAGCCGAGCCCAGGCGGAAGACCGTATGCGAGCACCTCCACGATTCCGCCGAGTGTGTCGCCGTCCTTCTTCGCGTCATCGACCTCCGCCACCATGAGCGCCGAGGTCGCCGCGTCGAAACAGCGCAGCGGATCGGCATCGAGCCGGTCGACGTCGTCGGGGGCCGGAAGCGCAGCGTCATCCGGCACTCGCACCGGACCGATCGACAGCGTGTGGCTGACGAGGCGGATGCCCAATTCGCTGAGGAACGAGCGAGCGATGGCGCCGAGGGCGACTCTGGCCGCCGTCTCTCGTGCGCTGGCACGCTCGAGGATGGGCCGCGCCTCGTCGAAGTCGTACTTCTGCATGCCCACGAGATCGGCGTGACCCGGCCGCGGGCGGGTCAACGGTGCGCTCCGGCCACGCGACCTGTCGGTCAGCTCGACGGGCTCGGGATTCATGACCTCGATCCACTTCGGCCACTCGGTGTTGCCGATGCGCAGAGCGATGGGGCTGCCCAGGGTCTTGCCGTGGCGGACACCACCCGAGATCGTCAGCTCATCCTGCTCGAACTTCATCCGCGAGCCGCGTCCATAGCCGAGCTTGCGACGTGCGAGATCGGTCTGGATCGCCTCGGAGGACACCGGGACGCCCGAAGGCAGACCCTCCATGACGGCAATGAGTTCTGGGCCGTGCGATTCGCCGGCCGTGAGCACGCGGAGCATTGCTCTAGTCTCCCACGCCTTTCGACTCGGATCGTGCCGCGTGACGACCGATGACTACAGCGCGGCCTTCATAGCGGCGACCACGGCCTCTTCGGACGGCAGCGGAACGCGCTGGTCACCGTGCAGGAAGATCCGGACCTGGCGGACGGCCTGACGCAGCAGCATCCCCTCTCCGGAGACCGCGCGTCCGTCGCTCCACGCGGTTGCGAGCGCCGACGGCCATGGCGAATAAGCGACATCGAACAGCACTCCCCCGCTCGCGCTCAGGCGCGCCGCTGTCAGCGCGTCGAGGGTCGTGCCACCGGGCAGCGTCGACACGGTGAGCCCGACGTCGAGAGCGTCGTCATCGAAGCAGGACGCCGAGATCGCGACGCCGAGACGCTGTCCGAGGGACACGAGCTCAGCGGCTCGTTCAGGTCGGCGAGCACGCACATCGACAGAACGGGCGCCTGCCTCGACGCACGCGACCAGCGCGGATGAGGCGGTCGCCCCGGCGCCGAGGATGCGAACCCTCTCGATTCCGAGCAGACCCTGCTCGTCCAGAGCGTCGATGATCCCGCCGACGTCTGTGTTGAAGCCGCGGACGCCGTCGGTCAACAGCAGCGTGTTGACCGCGCCGGTGAGGTCCGCGTAACGATCGTGCGTCACCGCGGCTCCGTGCGCTCTCTCTTTGAGAGGCATCGTGAGCGAGAGCCCCAGCCACGACTCGTCGAGAGCGCCCAGAGTGTCGCCGAACGTCGCCTCGTCGACCTGGCGTCGCGTGTACTCCCAGTCGAGGCCGAGCGCCGCGTATGCTGCGGCGTGCAGCTGAGGGGACTTGGAGTGCGCGATCGGGTCTCCCCACACCGCGAGACGCCGCGGCGTCATCCGGCCGAGCATCCTCCGTCTGGGTTCTCCTGGCACCATTGCTCCCACTTGTCGACTCCCTGCAGGTGCTCCTCGTAGGTCACCGAGAACTGCGTCTCTCCGGTGGCGAGGTTCGTCGTCACGAAGTAGAGCCACGGACCGTCAGCGGGGTGCATCGCGGCGTCGATCGCCGCGTAGCTCGGGCTGGCGATCGGGGTGACAGGCAGACCGGTGTGCACGTAGGTGTTCCACAGGTTGTCGTCCTCGAGGGCCTCGGCGGAACTCGAGACGACGCCCTCGTGGAGCGAGCCGTATCCGTACTGAGCCGTCGAGTCCATCTGCAGCTTCATGTCGATGTCGAGACGGTTCTCGATCACGCGGGACACTTTGGGGAAGTCTGCGGTGAGGCCCTCGCGTTGGATGATCGAAGCGACCGTCAGCACGCGCTGCGCGTCTTCTGCGGGCACCCCGGCTTCCGTCAGCGCTTCCCTCGTGCGGTCGACCATGCGCTGGATGACCTGCGTCGCGGTCACCTCGGGATCGAACGTGTAGACGGCCGGGAAGAGCCACCCCTCGAGGTTCTGCGCGCTCACACCGTAGGTGGCAGGATCCGCATAGGCCGCGGCCTGGAGCTCCTCGATGGGCATCCCGAGGGACTCCGCCATGCCGGGCAGGGAGGATTCGATCGTCGCGCCTTCGCCGACGCTCGCGGAGTTCTCGAGCTTGTTCTCAGGGTTCTGCAGCGCCTCGAGAGCTGCTTCAGCCGTCATCTTCTCCTGCAGCGAATAGATGCCCGGATAGAAGGTGACGGCGATGTTCTCGGTGACCAGGTAGTCGTAGAAGACGTCCTCCGAGCGGGTGACACCGGCTTCGTAGAGCGCCGTCGACACCGGTGCGCCCGTGTCGCCCTCAGAGATCGTGACGAGCACCTCGCCGGTGGCCAGGCCCGGCTCCCAGTCCTCGGGCTCACCCCAGCCGAGAGCGTTGCTGATCCTGTCGCCGTACACGTTCCACGCCCAGACGCCTCCGCCGACGATGCCGCCGATCACCGCCAGGACGATGACGAGGGCGACGAGACACCCTGTGCGACGTTTCTTCTTCGCCGGCGGTCGATTGCCGCCGGGCTCCTCCGGATGTCCGTGGAAGAGGTCCTCGAGGCGGCCGCCTGCTGCGGTGCCGTCTGCGGCAGGAGTCGCGGCACCGTCGGTCATGGAGCCCGCAGGCATGGTGCCGGAGACTCGTTCCGAGGAGGTCATCGCATCGGAAGACGGCGTGGCCGATGCCGGGCGTGGACCGGCCGCGTCGGCTGCGGCTGTCGGCATCGCTTGGGTCGGCACGTCCTCACCTGTCGAGATGTCCTCGGACTCGCCCGCCGGATCACCGGTCGACTGCACAGCGGCGGCTTCGCGCGCTGCTCTCCGAGACCCGGGTGCGGGTGGCCTGTTGTCGACCGTCGGGATCTGCTGTGACGGGTCGGGAAGGTTCTCGAACAGGTCACCCAGGCGGGCGTCCGGATCGTGCTGGGGCGAAGCACTCTCGCGTTCGGGCATTATCGGGGGGACTCCTCGTCGAGCGGAATCGTGGCACCGGTCGGGTTTCCGGTGCTCTTCTCCGTGTCGATCGCCTGCTGCAGCAGGACCACCGCGGCGATCTGATCAACAATGCTACGAGACTTCTTCTGTGATCTGCCCGAAGAACGCAACGCGGCGTGTGCTGTGACGGTGCTGAGCCGTTCGTCGACGAGCCGGACCGGAGTGCCGGTGCGAGCGTGCAGGGCGGCGGCGAACTCACGAGAGTCCGTCGTCGACGCGGTGTCAGCCCCCATCAGGTTGACGGGCAACCCGACCACGAACTCGAGCACGTCGAAGTCCGCCGCGATCGCTGCGATCCGATCGATCGCCTGTTCGTTCCGCTGCACGGTTTCGACAGGCACCGCGAGCATCCCGTCCGGATCGCAACGAGCGACGCCGACGCGCGCCTGCCCGACGTCGATGCCGATGCGCACGCCGCGGCGGAAGCCGCTCACGCTGACTGCAGCTCCTGCGTCACGGCCTCGAGGGCCGACTGGAGGGCTGAAACATCGGTGCCACCACCCTGAGCGACGTCGTCGCGACCGCCGCCGCCGCCGCCGAGCACCGATGCGGCGCGTTTCGCCAGTGCGCCGGCCTTGGCGCCGGCCACACGCGCCGCGTCGTTGGTCGCGACCACGACCACCGGGCGACCGTTGACCGACGCCCCGAGAGCGACGACTGCGGCGTCGGAACCGAGGCGATCGCGGACACCGAGTACGAGCTCGCGCACATCGTCTGCCGAAGCCACCTCGCCGAGCGACTGCGCAGCGACGCGGAACGCGCCGACACGGTTCGCCGCATCGGCGATGGCGGGAACTCGACCTGCGCGCTCCTTCGACTCGAACTGCGCGATGCGCTTCTCTGCGGCCTTGAGGCTCGCGGAGAGATCGGCGATACGCTCGGCGAGCTGGTCACGAGGGGTCTTGAGCGAGGTCGTCAGCTGCGAGACGAGCGCGCGCTCCGCCGCGAGCTCGCGGAACGCGTCCTGACCGACCAGCGCCTCGATGCGGCGGTTGGATGCACCGACGGAGGATTCGCCGACGACGCTGACCAGACCGATCTCGGCGCTCGTGCTGACATGGGTTCCCGCGCACAGCTCACGCGACCACGGCCCTCCGATGTCGACCATACGCACGACATCGCCGTACTTCTCGCCGAAGAGAGCCATGGCTCCGGCATCCTTCGCCTCGTCGAGCGTGACGATGCGGGTCGTGACTTCGAGAGCGTCGTTGACAGCCCGATTGGTGATCTCCTCGATCTCCGAGCGCGCATCGGCGGAGAGCGCCTGCGACCACGAGAAGTCGAACCGCATGTAGCCTGCTCGGTTGAGCGACCCGGCCTGTGTCGCGGTCGGGCCGAGCGTGTCGCGGAGCGCGGCGTGCACGAGGTGCGTCGCCGAGTGCGCCTGGCGCGCAGCACGGCGGTTCGCCGCATCGACGATGGTCGTGGCCGCATCGTCGATGGCAACGACTCCTCGAGTGACCTCGACAGTGTGACTGATGAGGCCGGGCACCGGGCGCTGCACGTCGAGCACGTCGAGTTCGTACCCGGGGCCGACGATCACACCCTTGTCGGCGACCTGTCCACCGGATTCGGCGTACAGCGTGGTCTCGGCGAGCACGACCTCCGCGATCTGCCCCTCCGCAGCACTGCGAACCGTCTGACCGTCGACGAGGATCCCGAGGATGCGCGAGTCGACCTCGAGCTCGGAATATCCGTCGAAGCCCGTCTCGCCCAGAGCGCGGAGATCGCGGTAGACCGAGACATCCGCGAGCTGACGCTTGCGGTTGCGTGCATCGGCCTTGGCGCGCGAGCGCTGCTCCTGCATCAGAGTGTCGAACGCCGCGCGGTCGACGGCCAGACCCGCTTCCTCTGCGACTTCGAGCGTGAGATCGATCGGGAAGCCGTAGGTGTCGTGCAGCAGGAACGCCTCAGAGCCGCTCAGCGCCGCTCCGCCGCCCTTCTTCGTCTCATCCAGAGCGAGATCGAGGATCGTCGACCCCTGTGCCAGAGTGCGTCGGAAGGTCTCCTCCTCGGCGATCGCCGAGGAGGAGAGGGTCGGCCATTCCTTCTCGAGCACGGGGTATGCGGACTTCATCGCATCGCGCGAGGTGGCGAACAGCTCGGGGAACACCGGCTCGTCGACACCGAGCAGACGCATCGATCGCACGGTGCGGCGCATGAGGCGTCGCAGGATGTAGCCGCGGCCCTCGTTGGATGGGCGCACCCCGTCTGACAGCAGCATGAGCGACGAGCGCACGTGATCGGCGACCACGCGGAAGCGGACGTCGTCTTCGTGCACAGCGCCATAGCGGCGGCCCGAGAGCTCCACCGCGCGGTCGAGCACCGGACGCACCTGATCGGTCTCGTACATGTTCTCGACGCCCTGCTTGAGGAACGCGACGCGCTCGAGTCCCATGCCGGTGTCGATGTTCTTCTGGGGCAGTTCCCCCACGATGTCGAACTCGGTCTTGCCCCGGATGTTCTCGATGAAGTCCTGCATGAACACGAGGTTCCAGATCTCGAGGAACCTCGAGTCATCGACGGCCGGACCGCCGTCTTCGCCGTATGCGGGACCGCGATCGAAGAAGATCTCGGAGTCCGGTCCACCGGGGCCCGGCTGGCCGGTGTTCCAGTAGTTGTCGGCGCGCCCCAGACGCTGGATGCGCTCGGGCTTGAGCCCGATGATGTCGCGCCAGATGGCCTCGGCCTCGTCATCCGTCTCGTACACGGTGACCCAGAGGTCCTTCTCATCGAAACCGAGGCCGCCATCGGCTTCGGAGCTCGTCAGCAGCTCCCACGCGTAGCGGATCGCGCCCTCTTTGAAGTAGTCGCCGAACGACCAGTTGCCCATCATCTGGAAGAAGGTGCCATGACGCGCGGTCTTGCCGACCTCTTCGATGTCGTTGGTGCGGATGCACTTCTGCAGATCCGCGATGCGCGGATGCGGTGCGGGCACGACTCCCGTGAGGTACGGGATCATCGGCACCATTCCGGCGACCGTGAACAGCAGCGACGGGTCCTCGCTGACCAACGAGGCCGAGGGGACGATGAGGTGGTCGTTCTTCTCGAAGAAGTCGAGATACCGCTCCGCGATCTCCGCAGTTTTCATAGGGGTGCCAGATGTCCTTGCGTACAGGGTGTGAAAGGGCGTACCGACTGACGTGATGTCGCGGCGAAGGTGCCGCGACGGTCAGTCGTCAGCAGGGTCCGTGAGACGAGCCTGCTCCTCGCGGAAGGCATCGCCGACGATGCCCGTGAACTCGTTGAAGCGGGCGTCGACCTCGGCGAGGATTTCATGACCGCGCGGGTCGTTGTTCATGAGATGCGCCGCGATGAAGCCGCCGATCACACCGATCAGGAACCACTGCACGTTCTTCATGTCGCCATCCTTGCCTCTGGCCCGCGTGGGCGCGGTGCTTCCATCGTATGCGGAAACGACAGAAGGCGTCGGGTGACCCCGACGCCTTCTGCGGAAAAGCTGAACTCAGCGAGCTGCGTAGTACTCGACGACGAGCTGCACTTCACAGGTCACGGGGACCTCGGCGCGCTTCGGGCGACGAACCAGGCGAGCCTGGAGCTTGTCGAGCTCGACCTCGAGGTAGCCGGGAACGGGAGGCAGGACCTCGGCGTGACCGCCGGCTGCTGCGACCTGGAAGGGCTCGGTGCCCTCGCTCTTGGCCTTGACGTGGATGAGCTGACCCGGCTTCACACGGAAGGACGGGCGGTCGACGAGCTGGCCGTCGACGAGGATGTGACGGTGCACGACGAGCTGACGAGCCTGCGCGGTGGTGCGGGCGAAGCCCGAACGCACGACGAGGGCGTCGAGACGCATCTCGAGCAGCTCGACCAGGTTCTCACCGGTCAGGCCGTCCTGACGGCGAGCCTCGTTGAACGTGTTGCGCATCTGCTTCTCGCGGATGCCGTACTGCTCGCGCAGACGCTGCTTCTCACGCAGACGGACGGCGTAGTCGCTGTCTGCCTTGCGCTTGGTGCGGCCGTGCTCACCCGGAGCGTAAGGACGCTTCTCGAGGTAGCGGGCGGCCTTCGGGGTGAGCGGGATGCCAAGTGCGCGGCTGAGGCGCACCTTGCGGCGGTCCTGGGACTTCGTGGTCACGAAGTTATCCTTCCGATGACGTGGTCGCGTCTTTCACGACTCACGGACGTATCGTCCGCGTTCTGCCTTGGAGCGCACGCCGGGGCGCCAGCAAGGTGGGGTGTGAACGAGGAGATGCCCGAAAACACGGTTTCGAGCCGATCCAGTCTAACAGATCCGCGTCAGCGCCCGTCGAGGATGCGGCGGATGCGCTCGAGACGAGCTGAGATGTCACGCTCAGCGCCCAGGTTCTTGGGCTCGTAGTACCGCTTGCCCCTCAGCTCGTCGGGCAGATACTGCTGCGGCAGGATGCCGAACTCGCTGTCGTGGGGGTAGACGTAGCCACGACCGTGGCCCAGTCGTTTGGCGCCCGGATAGTGCGCGTCTCGCAGATGCAACGGCACCCGCCCGAATCCTCCGGATCGGATGTCGGCGATCGCCTGATCGATGCCCACATACGCCGCGTTCGACTTGGCGGTCGTGGCGAGATAGACGGTCGCTTCGGCGAGCGGGATCCGCCCCTCCGGCATGCCGATGAAGGCGACCGCATCAGCGGCGGCGACCGCGATCGACAGCGCCTGGGGGTCGGCGAGCCCCACGTCCTCGGAGGCCGAGATCACCAGACGCCGCGCGATGAAGCGGGGGTCCTCCCCCGCTTCGATCATCCGGGCGAGGTAGTGCAGCGCCGCGTCGGGATCGGATCCGCGGATCGACTTGATGAACGCGCTGATGACGTCGTAGTGCTCGTCTCCCTGCCGGTCGTATCGCAGCAGCGCCTTGTCGACGGCCTGAGCGACGTCATCAGCGGTCGCTGCCGGAACCGTGCCCTCTTCGCCCTTCGACAGAGCGACGGCGGCCGCCGCTTCGAGTCCCGTGAGCGCACGCCGCGCATCGCCGGAGGCCAGCCGGATGAGAGCAGCGCGCGCGTCATCGGCCAGAGTGACTGCGCCGTTGAGTCCGCGAGCATCGGTCACCGCGCGATCGACGAGCAGCCCGATGTCGTCGTCCGTCAGCGGCTGGAGCGTGAGGAGGAGCGATCGCGACATCAACGGCGAGATCACCGAGAACGACGGATTTTCGGTGGTCGCGGCGATCAGCAGGACCCATCCGTTCTCGACGCCGGGAAGCAGTGCGTCCTGTTGCGCCTTCGTGAATCGATGGATCTCGTCGAGGAACAGGATCGTGGTCTGGCCATACAGGTCGCGCTGGGTGATCGCCTCCTGCATGACCTCGCGCACGTCCTTGACACCGGCGGTGATGGCCGAGAGCTCGACAAACCTGCGACCGGATGATCGTGCGATCGCCTGCGCCAGGGTGGTCTTGCCGGTACCCGGCGGCCCCCACAGGATGATCGAGACGGCGCCCGGCGAGGTGGCAGCGGGGTCGGCCAGCGCGATGATCGGGGAACCGGCGCGCAGCAGGTGCTTCTGACCCGCCACCTCATCGAGAGACACGGGACGCATGCGCACGGCGAGAGGCGTCTGCCCGGAGAGCAGTGCGGCTGCGGAGGTCATCGCTCCAGGCTAACGCGGGGCACCGACACTTCGGGCGCAACAGCGCAGCGCGATCGCGACGGTAGGCTCTGAGGCGACGTTGCACATTCACGTCCAGTAAGGGAGCACGCAATGGCCGGACGCGGGAAGAGCACGCAGCAGTCGCGCACCGAGGCGGAGCGCGCACGCCTGCACACCGCCCGCAAGACGTGGCACGAGGGGCAGATCCGACGCCGCATCCGTGACAACGCGGTGGCATCCGTCGGCGCCGCACTGGTCATCGCCGGCGCGATCGCCAGCCAGGTCGTGCTCGCACAGACGAGGCCGCCGGAGGAACCCGCTCCCACGCCCACCGTCGAGCCGACAACCGCGCCGGTGCCGACCGAGACTCCGCTGCCCGAGCCTCTCCCGTCCGACACTCCTGCCGAATAGCCCTCGATCCTGCATCGAGCGCGCGTCTTCGCGGTGCCGCGTTCGTCTGGCGGACCCACCGCTGCTCCAGGCGCGGTCAGATCTCGCTGACGGCGAGTCGGTAGCCCCGCTTCACCACCGTGTGCACGAGAGCCCGCTGCCCGAGCGCGTCGCGGAGACGCGCCACCGCAGCCTCCACCGCGTGCGGTGTGCGCTGTGGTCCGGGCAGCGCCCCTCCGAGCTCTTCCCTCGAGATGACGCGACCCCCTGCGGAGGCCAGCGCGTCGATCAATGCGACCGCGGACCGCGAGAGCGGGACGAACACTCCGTCGACGACGACGCCGCCGCTCCGGACCTCGACCAGGCCGGCATCGGTGCGTTGAGACAGTGCGCCACCACTTCCGAAATGTTCGATCACCAGGTCGGCCGGCGACGTGGGCCGTGCGGGATCCGAGACCACGGTCCGGAGATCGGCGTCACGCAGCCTGTCCGCGACACCAGCCCCCATGGCGACGAGAAGCAGACGTCCCGACCCGGCACGCCGCCGGATGCTCTCGAGCGCATCTGTCCGTTCTGCGGCCTCGACCCAGGATCCGGCCACCGACGCGGAGGCGAGGATCACCGCATCCGCCTCACCGCGACCGGCGTGCATGGCGGCCGAGCCCAGCTCGTGCGCATCCGGGCGTGGAACGAGCACGCGCCGGACTGTCGCTCCTCGACTGCACAGCATCGCGTCGAGGTCACCGGACGAGCACTCCTCCACGATGGCGATCGCGCACCCCGCCAGCGTCGAGTCGAGGGTCCGTGCGGGCGTCATGGCCGCACCGTGCGCAGCGTCACGATCGACATCACACGGCCTGGAGCGAACGCAGGCGTCGTGATCCTGCCAAGACCGACGCGCTCGTCCGCACCCCACCACTGGCCTCCGCGATGAGACGTCGAGGAGCACTCATCGCCTCGGCGCCGAGGATTCGGGCTGCCGCGACGTCAGCCATGGCGTACCCGCGAGCGAGAGCGTCGACACGTCGGCTCTCGAAACTCGCCACCTCGCCGATCGCGAAGACGCGTGGGTCGGAGGTCGTGCATCCCTCGTCGACCACGATGCCGCCCCCTGGGGCGACGGCTATCGACGCATTGCGCGCGAGCTCATCTCGAGGACGCACGCCGACGGCGAGAACGACCAGATCGACGGGTTCGACACCGTCACCGAGTTCCACGGCACCCACGGCACCCGACGAGCCGGCAGCCAGACGCACGACGTGCGACTCAGTGCGAACCGCGATGCCTCTCGCCTCGAGGAGACCTGTGAAGGAGAAGCCTCGAGCTTCCGAGACGAGCGTCGCCGACGCCAGGCGATCAGAGTGCTGCACGACGAAGGGCGCGACATCCAGGAGCTGCAGAGCGCCGGCGGCCTCGATCGCGAGCGATCCGCCGCCGACGACGGCGCCGCGGAGCGGACGCCCCAGCTCATTCCTGAGCCGATACGCGAAGCTCTCGATGCGCTGCGCGTCGTCGAGCGTGCGGTAGCCGAAGCACCCGGCCAGGTCGGAGCCGGCGATGTCACCGCTCGCGGCATACGAACCCGTGGCGAGCACGAGCGCGTCGTACCGGACGATCCGACGTGATCGGGTCATCACGGTCCGCGCACCGCGCTCGATGCGAAGCACCCTGTCGTCTGCCATGAACCGGACACGGAAGTCCTCGAAGACCGAGCGGTCCAGCTCCAGAACGTCAGGAGCAGCGCCGGAGAACAGCCCGGAGATGCCCGTCCGGTCGTAGGGGTGTCGCGCCTCGTCTCCGATCACGGTGACATGGATCGGCGTTTCTGCGGTGCTGATCAGACTCTCGACGAATCGGTGCGCGACCATGCCGGCTCCGACCACCACGATCTCCGCGGGGGTGAGGACGGCCTCGCTCATGCTGCTCCAATCGCCGGGGGACCTCGTGAAGGCGACGATAGGAGCACGATGTTTCTTGCATATGACGGGAGATGTTTCGCGCGTCGAACGATTCGCTCACAGATCGGTAACGGCCATTGTGAGCACTGACGACCACATTGGAACCTCGCTCTCGTACTAGGCTGAAGGTCGTCCTTTCCGCCTCCCGCGGGCCCTACCGCGCAAGGAGAATCACCGTGTCTGCCACAGAGCCGTCGAAGCCGACTCCCCCCGTTCCCGCTCCCCCCGCTGCGCCCCTGCCGCGCAAGGTCCCGACGCCTGCAGCTGTCGCTCCGACGACTGCCGCCACTACGGCTGCGTCGTCGTCCGACGCCGCGAAGTGGGGTCGCGTCGCCGATGACGGCACCGTCGAGGTGCGCGAGGGCGAGGACTGGCGCGTCGTCGGTCAGTACCCGGACGGCACCCCAGACGAGGCACTCGCCTACTTCGTGCGCAAGTATGACGACATCGCCTTCAAGGTGCGCACGCTCGAACAGCGCCACCAGGCAGGCGGCGCCTCAGCCGGCGACCTCGTCAAGCAGGCAGGCCACCTTCTCGCCGAGGCGACGGATGCGGCCGCCGTCGGCGACCTCGCCGGACTGCGTGAGCGACTGAACGCGCTGACCTCCTCGCTCTCCGAGGCGACGGCTCAGGAGGCGCAGCAGGCGAAGGAACTGGTCGACAAGGCCATCGCGGAGCGAACAGCCCTCGTCGAGCGCGCAGAGGAGATCGCCGGCCGCGACCTGTCGAAGGTGCAGTGGAAGCAGGTGACTGCGGAGCTCGGTGAACTCTTCGATGCCTGGCAGGCACACCAGCAGAACGGACCGCGTCTGTCGAAGAGCGTCTCGCAGCAGCTCTGGAAGCGGTTCCGTGACGCACGTGGCACGGTCGACAAGGCGCGCCGCGCTTTCTACTCCGAGCTCGACGACACGCACAAGAGCGCCCGCGATGCGAAGACCCGTCTGGTCGAGCGCGCCGAGGCCCTCGCACCCCGCGGAGTCGACGGGATCCCCGCCTACCGCACCCTGCTCGACGAGTGGAAGGCTGCAGGCCGCGCCGGTCGCAAGGCCGACGACGCGCTGTGGGCGCGGTTCAAGGCGGCCGGAGACGCACTGTACTCGGCTCGCGCCGAGCAGTCTGCCGCCGAGGAGGCGGACTCCGCTCCGAAGATCGAGGCTCGCCAGGCCCTGCTCGAAGAGGCGAAGGCCGTGGCGGACGAGCCCCACATCAAGCGCGCCCGTGCACTGCTCACCGGCATTCAGCGCCAGTGGGACGAGATCGGTCGCATCTTCCCCCGCGACAAGGAGCGCGCGCTCGACGATCGTCTGCGCGTGATCGAGCAGGCACTCAAGGCCCGTGAAGAGGTCGACTGGAAGAAGAACAACCCCGAGACCAAGGCGCGCGCCAACGACATGAGCTCGCAGCTTCTCGAGGCGATCGAGAAGCTCGAAGCCGAGCTCGCCGCGGCAGAGAAGTCGGGAGACGAGAAGGCCGCGAAGGCTGCGGCGGATGCTCTCGAAGCGCGACGCACCTGGCTCAGCGCGCTCGGCGGCTGACCTTCTCCACAGATCTCCGGATCGACTCGGAACGCGGGATGCTCCGCGCCAGACTGGCGTGATGCATCCCGCGTTCCTGTATCTGCCCGGCGATCGACTCACCATCCCCGAGCTCAGCGCGGCGAGGATCGACGGACACGTGGTCGATCTCGGCGAGGGGTACATCCCCGCCGATCTGATCGAGAGCCCGGGCACGAGGGCGGCCGCGATCGCGACCATCGTGCCGATCGACACCGCGGCCTCGGGGCCGTCTGCCGCGTGGATCCACGGAGCCGGCGACAGTCCGCCGGCCCGCCACCACGTCAGGCGCGCGGTCACTCATCGCATCCGGCCGGTACTGGCCCCTCGGGTGATCCTGCACGACACCGCGCTGCCTCGCGCACACGTCGTCATGATCGGCGGAGTGCCGGTCATGACCGCCGAGCGCACTATGGTCGATCTCGCGCTCGGCCTGCACCGCGACGAGTCGCTGCGGCGATGGATGCTGCTCCTGGCGCACGCCGAGCCGAGCCTCGTCCCGGCAGCGCTTCTCGCACTGGACGCCATGATCCGCGTGCCGGGCAAGCGAGCCGGACGCGGTGCTCTCGAAAGGCTCCTCGTCAGGACGAGGTGACCCGGTAGACGTCGTACACCGCATCGATGCGACGCACAGCGTTCAGCACGCGGTCGAGGTGGACGGCGTCGCCCATCTCGAACACGAAGCGGCTGATCGCGAGACGCTCGTCCGTAGTGCTGACCGTCGCCGACAGGATGTTGACGTGGTGCTCGCTCAGCACACGGGTGACATCCGACAGGAGCCCGGAACGATCCAGAGCCTCGACTTGGATCTGCACTCGGAACACGCTCTTCGTCGTCGGTGCCCACGACACCTCGACGAATCGATCTTCGTCGCTCTGGAGCGCTTTCACGTTCGGGCAGTCCGTGCGATGCACCGACACGCCGCTGCCGCGCGTGACGAAGCCGACGATCGCATCGCCGGGCACCGGGGTGCAGCACTTCGCGACCTTGACCAGGATGTCGGATGCGCCACGCACCAGAACCCCGGAATCTCCCGAGCGAGGCTCTCGCGAGGGCATGCTGCCGGGGAGATCGATCGGACCGGTGGCGGGGTCGGTCGCTGCGACCAGCGCAGTGACCTTCTCGAGCACCGACTGCGTCGACACATGGCCCTCGCCGACGGCCGCATACAGCGCGGAGACGTCTTCGTAGCGGAGCTGGTGGGCGACCTCGGCGAACGAGTCTTGGCTCATCAGCCTCTGCAGCGGCATGTTCTGGCGGCGCATCGCGCGAGCGATCGCCTCCTTGCCCTGCTCGATGGCCTCTTCGCGGCGTTCCTTCGTGAACCATCCGCGGATCTTGTTGCGTGCCCGGGTGCTCTTGACGAAGCCCAGCCAATCCTGGCTGGGGCCGGCGTCGGGGTTCTTCGAGGTGAAGACCTCGACCACATCGCCGCTCTTGAGCTCGGACTCCAACGGCACGAGACGCCCGTTGACCTTCGACCCCATCGTGCGGTGGCCGATCTCGGTGTGCACGGCATACGCGAAGTCGACGGGAGTCGCGCCGGCCGGCAGCCCGACGACACGGCCCTTGGGGGTGAAGACGTAGACCTCTTTCGCGCCGATCTCGAAGCGGAGGGAGTCGAGGAACTCCCCCGGGTCGGCCGTCTCTGCCTGCCAGTCCGAGATGTGCGCGAGCCAGGCCATGTCGCTGTCCGACGCACGGACTTCGGCCTTGCCGCCGTTCATCCGCTCCTTGTACATCCAGTGCGCGGCGACACCGTACTCCGCCTGCTGGTGCATCTCGTGCGTGCGGATCTGGATCTCGACCGTGCGTCCGGACGGACCGATCACGGTGGTGTGCAACGACTGATACAGATTGAACTTCGGGGTCGCGATGTAGTCCTTGAAGCGCCCCGGAAGCGGGGTCCACCGAGCGTGGATCGCCCCGAGCACCGCGTAGCAGTCACGAACCGAGGAGACGAGCACCCGAATGCCGATCAGGTCGTAGATGTCGTCGAACTCGCGACCCCGAACCACCATCTTCTGGTACACCGAGTACAGCTGCTTCGGACGTCCGACGACCTTGCCGCGGATGCGCAGATCGCGCAGATCCTCGTCGATCTCCTCGACCACCTGAGCGAGGTACTTCTCGCGCTGCGGGGTGCGCTGGGCGATGAGGTTGTGGATCTCGTTGTAGATCTTCGGATGCAGTACGGCGAACGAGAGGTCTTCGAGCTCTGACTTGATCGCCTGGATACCGAGGCGGTTGGCCAGAGGCGCGTAGATCTCGAGCGTCTCCTTCGCCTTCTTCGCGGCCTTCTCGGGCGGCACGAAGCCCCAGGTGCGGGCGTTGTGCAGCCGGTCGGCAAGCTTGATCAGCAGGACGCGGATATCCTTCGACATCGCGACGATCATCTTGCGGACGGTCTCGGCCTGCGCGCTCTCGCCGTACTTGACCTTGTCGAGCTTCGTGACGCCGTCGACGAGCATCGCGACCTCGTCGCCGAACTCCGCCGTGAGGTCGGTCAGCGCGTAGCCGGTGTCTTCGACGGTGTCGTGCAGCAGGGCCGCGGCGATCGCACGAGGTCCGAGGCCCATCTCGGCGAGGATCTGTGCGACCGCGAGAGGGTGCGTGATGTACGGCTCACCGCTCTGACGCTGCTGCCCCGCGTGCTTGTCCTTCGCGACGGCGTAGGCGCGTTCGATGACCGCGAGATCGCCCTTGGGATGATTCACACGCACCGTGCGGATCAGATTGTCGAGGTCGTTGATCCTGGGCGCGCGAGAGAAGATGCGGGGAACCAGTCGTCTCAGGCTGGAGCCCTGCGACGCCGTCTGCGGTTCCGCCATCCGCTCACCTCCGAATCACAACAGCTTACGCGTGCTCTGCGGGGTGCGGCCCCGCAGAGCGGGGACTATCAGGCCTCTGCAGCCGCGAGGCTGCGTGCCTCGCGGATCTTCGCGTCGCGCGCAGCGATCTGCGGCTCCTTCTCGCGGAAGAGCGAGTACAGCGGAGCCGCCACGAACAGTGTCGAGTACGTCGCCACGATGATGCCGACGAAGATCGACAGCGAGATGTCGGTGAGCGACTCCGCACCGAGCCAGAAGGCTCCGATGAACAGCACCGCTCCGACGGGCAGCGCTGCCACGACTGAGGTGTTGATCGACCGGATGAGCGTCTGGTTCACCGCGAGGTTGACCGACTCGCCGAACGTTCGAGACGAGTTCTCACCGTCTTCCGTCGTGTTCTCTCTGATCTTGTCGAACACGACCGTGGTGTCGTACAGCGAGTAGGCGAGGATCGTCAGGAATCCGATCACCGCCGGCGGCGAGATCTCGAAACCTGCGAGGGCGTAGACGCCGACCGTGATCACGAGCACGTCGAGCAGCCCGACGATCGCGGCAGCCGACATCTTCCAGGTGCGGAAGTAGATGGCCAGGATCAGGAAGGTCAGCGCGAGGAAGATCGCAAGGCCCCACAACGACTGCTTGGTCACGTTCTCGCCCCAGGCGGGGCCGATGAACGACGACGTCACACTGTCGGGGTCGACTCCGAATGCATCGGCCAGAGCGTTGGAGACCTGCTGGGTCTCGTCCGCGCCCATCTGGTCGGTCTGCACGCGGATGTCGCTGCCGTTGATGACGACGACCTTGGTCGCCGCACCCGGCACGACGGACTGCACCGCGTCGGTCGCGGTCTGCTGGTCGGTGCTGTCCGGCGCCTGCACCGTGAACTGCGACCCACCCGTGAACTCGATGGAGAACTGGATCGGGCGGAAGACGGGAACCAGCGCAGAGCCGACGACCAGCACGATCGCGATGATGAACCACAGGCGACGCTTGGTGACGAACGGGAAGGACGTCTTTCCCGTGTAGAGGTTGTTGCCGAACTCATTCATGGAAGCCATCAGGCGTCCCCCTCGCTTCCGGTGCGGCTGGATCTGTCACCGGCTAGTGCCTCGGCGCGCTTGCGCTCTGCGATGGTCTGACGGCGCTCGGCTTCGCCCTTGGCTCTGGAATTCTTCGCGCCTCGGCCCGCCGTCACGGTCGACACCTGACGGAACTGCGATCGGCTGCGGTACACCGCGCCCAACGATTCGGGGTCGAGGCCCGAGAGCTTGTGTCCGCCGCCGAAGAACTTCGTGCGAGCGAGCAGCTGCATCACCGGGTGGGTGAAGATCACGAAGATGAACACGTCGATGAGAGTCGTGAGCCCGAGCGTGAAGGCGAAGCCCTTCACCGTGGAGTCGGCGAGGATGTACAGCACGACGGCAGCGAGGACGTTGATCGACTTCGAGATGTAGATCGTCCGCTTGGCTCTGCCCCAGCCGTCTTCCACAGCCGAGGTGATGGACTTTCCGTCTCGCAGCTCGTCTCGGATCCGCTCGAAGTAGACGATGAACGAGTCGGCGGTGAAGCCGATCGAGACGATGAGACCCGCGACGCCGGCGAGCGACAGGCGGAACCCGAGACGCCACGCCAGAATGCAGATGATGACGTAGGTCAACACCGCCATCACGGCGATGGACGCGATGATCACGGTGCCGAGTGCTCGATACACGATCAGCGAGTAGATGGCGACGAGAGCGAGACCGATGAGTCCCGCGATGAGGCCGATCTGGAGCTGCTGGGTGCCCAGGGTCGCCGAGATCGTGTCGGAGCTCTGCACCTCGAAGCTCAGCGGCAGCGCGCCGAACTTCAGCTGGTCGGCGAGGGCGGTGGCCGACTCCTGATCGAAGTCGCCCGAGATGCTGGGGCGGCCGTCGAGGATCTGCCCGTTCATCCGCGGGGCGCTGATGACGGACCCGTCGAGGACGAACGCGAACTGATCGCGAGGCGAGAGCTGAGCCAGGCGGTTCTGGTTGAGACGGGTGCTGACCTCGCCGAAGGCCTCCGCACCGTCGCCGTTCATCGTGAGCTGCACGTTCCACGCGCCGGACTGCGGATCGCGGCCCGCGACGGCGTCGGTGATCGCATCACCGGTCAGCTCGGTCGGGCCGAGCAGGTACTTCGCCTGTCCGGTGGGATCGCACGCGATCAGAGGCTGGTCCTGAGGCGCGTTCGACGGATCGTTCTCGGGGTTCGCACAGTCGTACGCCTGGTACTCGGCGGCGAGCTTCTCGGTGACCCATGACAGGTCGCTCGCGTCGGTGGGCTCGGCCGTCGGGGTGTCGTTGAGCGAATCGTCCGGCGTCGGGTACGCCGTCTCGTTGCCGTCCTCGCCCACGAACGTGTTCGTGCCTGCGGTCGTGACGAGCACCGGACGGAACTCGAGCTGCGCGCTGGACTGGATGCGCGCACGCGTCTGCTCGTCGGCCACACCCGGGATCTGGACCACGATGTTGCGGCCACCTTCAGTGGTGATGTCCGCCTCGGCCACCCCCGACGCATCCACGCGCTGGCGGATGATCGAGGCAGCCTGGTCGAGCTGCTCCGACGAGGGCGCAGCGCCGTCTTCGGTCTCCGCGCTCAGCACGATCTGCGTGCCGCCCTGGAGGTCGAGCGCGAGCTCAGGAGCCCATGAGCTCGCCGCTTCCCCGTCGCTGTCTGTGAAGACGTACACGCCCAGAGCGTTGATGCCGAAGAGGAGGCCCGTCACCAGGAGCAGGCCCATGAGGACCCGCCAGGCATGACGGACCGGGGAAGAAGTGGCCACGTGTGATCAGCTTTCTACGATGCCGGAGTGCCGAAGTTGTGCAGTGCGAAGACTACTTGTCGTCGGCGTCGCGCTCGAGACGACGACGGGTCTCTTCGGTGGTCTCGATGCCGGGAGCCTCGTCGACGATCGGCGCATCGTCGAGCACGACGACCGAATCGTCAGCATCCTCGACGACGGCGTCCTTGGGCTCCACGATGCGCAGGATCGCCTGGCTGTGCACTTCGATGACCGTGCCGGGCGCGATCTCGACGAGAGCCGGCGAGTCGAGGTCATCGTGGTCGTACGCCACGATCGTGCCGTAGATGCCACCCTGCATGAGCACCTTGACACCGGGAACGGTCTTGGTGGCCTTCTCCTCCTGCTCTGCCTTCATCTGCTTCTGGCGCTTGCGTCCGTTGACGAACATGAAGACGACGAGCACGGCGAGAAGGCCGAAGAGGAGGATTTCCATGGGCATGGTGGCGAAGGGCCTTTCTCAGGTGCGCGCACCAGAAACGGGCGCGCAGTTCTATCGGGGGAAGTCTTCAGCGATTATAGGTCATCAAGACGAAGCGCCCCATCCGGGTGCGCGATGCCCAGGTGGGCGTAGGCCTCCGGCATGGCCACTCGACCGCGCGGCGTCCGGCCGAGGAATCCGATGCGCACGAGGTACGGCTCGACGACGCTCTCGACGGTCTCGGCCTCCTCGCCGACCGCGACCGCGAGCGTGCTGAGACCGACAGGACCACCACGGAAGCGACGGACGAGTGCCTCGAGCACGGCCCGGTCGAGGCGGTCCAGGCCGATCGGGTCGACATCGTAGAGGTCGAGCGCGGCCTGGACGCCGTGCAGCGAGGCCTCCCCGCCGCCGTGGACGAGCGCATAGTCGCGCACTCGTCGGAGCAGACGGTTCGCGATTCGAGGTGTACCCCGTGATCGACGGGCGATCTCGGTGAGTGAATCCCGGGGCAGATCGACGCGCAGCATGAGAGCGGAGCGGGCGATGACGCGTTCGAGCTCCGGTTCGTCGTAGAACTCGAGGTGACCCGTGAATCCGAAGCGGTCTCGCAGCGGGTTCGGGAGCAGGCCCGAGCGAGTCGTCGCACCGACGAGCGTGAACGGGGCCAGGTCCAGCGGGATGCTGGTGGCGCCCGCGCCTTTGCCGACCATGATGTCGATGCGGAAGTCCTCCATCGCGAGGTACAGCATCTCCTCCGCGGACCGTGCCATGCGATGGATCTCGTCGATGAACAGCACCTCGCCCGGCACGAGACTCGAGAGCAGGGCGGCGAGGTCGCCTGCGTGCTGGATCGCCGGTCCGCTCGAGAGTCGCAGCGGGCGTTCGCTCTCGTGCGCCACGATCATCGCCAGCGTGGTCTTGCCGAGTCCTGGAGGCCCCGCGAGCAGGATGTGGTCAGGCGGACGGTTCTGGATGCGAGCGGCATCGAGCAGAAGCTGGAGCTGACCACGCACCTTCTGCTGCCCGACGAACTCGCCCAGGCTCGTGGGGCGCAGAGCGCCTTCGATGGCCAGCTCCGTGTCGTCGGACGGCTCGGCGGCGTCGCGGACGTCAGACACGCGCCGGCCCCAGGAGAGCCAGTGTGCGGCGCAGCAGCGGCGCGACGGCGGCTCGCTCTGCCTCCGAGGCCTCGGCGGCCGTCTGCGCGGCGGCATCGGCGGCGACCTTCTCCGACCATCCGAGCCCCACCAGCGCGGCGGTGACCTGATCGACGACATCGGCCGGACCGGCCTTCGTGGGCTTCGACCCTGCACCGACCGGGTGCACCTTGCCGGCGAGCTGGAGGACGATGAGCTTGGCCGTCTTCGGTCCGATCCCGGAGACACGCCGGAACGGCGCGTCGTCCTCATCGGTCACCGCCTCCGCGATCTGGTCGACGGTGAGGTGCGAGAGCACACCGAGCGCCGACTTCGGTCCGACGCCGGTGACGCTGATGAGCAGTCCGAAGATCTCGAGCTCGCTGCGATCGGCGAAGCCGAACAGCGAGAGGGAGTCTTCACGGACGATCAGACTCGTGTGCAGCAGCAGCTTCTCGCCGACCGTCGCGGTGTGTGCCACATCGGCCGGAACAGCGACCGAGAATCCGACGCCGCCGACGTCGATGATGACCTGATCGGCGGTCGAGTGGAGAACAGCGCCGTGCAGCGAGGAGATCATCCGACCAGCCTACGCACCGGATCGTAGATATGTTCGAGCGACACGCTCCGCGTCGGCCCAGGCCTTCTGCGCCGGCGTCAGCGAGTCCTGCCCCGGTGCTCCGGCGGCTCCTCGTCGCCAGGCGTGGCAGAGCGCGATGGCCAGGGCGTCGGCGGCATCGGGCGGCTGCGGCGGGGCATCCAGGCGGAGGATGCGCGCGATCATCGCCTGCACCTGGCGCTTGTCGGCGGTGCCGTAGCCGGTGACGGCCGCCTTCACCTCACTCGGAGTGTGCGTCGCCGCAGGAAGACCGGCCTCGGCTGCGAGCAGCAGCGCCACGCCGCTCGCCTGCGCCGTGCCCATGACGGTGTGGGTGTTCTGCTGTGCGAACACCCGCTCGACCGCGACCGCATCCGGACGATGGGTCTCGATCACCTCGCGGATGCCGGCGGCGACCAGAGCGAGCCTCTCGCCGATCGGCAGATCGGGTGCAGAGCGGATGACTCCGACATGCACGAGAGTGCCCCGACGAGCTCTGTCCACGTCGACCACGCCGACGCCGCATCGGGTGAGACCCGGGTCGATGCCGAGCACACGAAGCGAGGAGGAGGTCACTCCCCCAGGCTAAGCGTCACGTCGAGAGGCGAGGCGTCGGCGCGCCTAGGCCTCGTCGTTCTCGAGCTCGGCCTGCACCTCGGCGGTGAGGTCGAAGTTCGTGAAGACGTTCTGCACGTCTTCGCTGTCTTCGAGAGCATCGATGAGGCGGAAGATCTTGCGGGCCGTGTCAGCGTCGATCTCGACCTTGAGATTCGGAACGAACTCGACGTCGGCGGATTCGTAGTCGATCCCCGCCTCCTGAAGGGCGCTGCGCACCGTGACGAGATCGGTGGCCTCGGTGATGATCTCGAAGCCCTCGGAGTGCGGCTCGATCTCCTCTGCGCCCGCCTCGAGCGCGGCCATCATCACGTCGTCTTCGGTGGTGCCCTCTGAGCCGACCACGATGACGCCCTTGCGGCTGAAGTTGTAGGCCACGCTGCCGGGGTCTGCGAGCGTTCCGCCGTTGCGGCTGAGCGCGGTACGCACCTCGGCCGCCGCGCGGTTCTTGTTGTCGGTCAGACACTCGATCATCATGGCGACGCCGTTGGGGCCGTAGCCTTCGTACATGATCGACGTGTACTCGACCGCCTCGCCACCGATACCCGCTCCGCGCTTCACCGCGCGGTCGATGTTGTCCTTCGGGACCGAGGTCTTCTTCGCCTTCTGAACGGCGTCGAAGAGGGTCGGGTTGCCCTGCAGGTCGGCTCCGCCGAGCTTGGCGGCGACCTCGATGTTCTTGATGAGCTTGGCCCAGGACTTCGCGCGCCTGGAGTCGATGATGGCCTTCTTGTGCTTCGTGGTGGCCCACTTGGAATGTCCGGACATGATTCTCCGCTCGTCGTATCCGCCGTGGGCGCTGCCCAGGGCGTCGTCCATTCTATCGAACCATGTCCCTGACCTGTGGCGGACGAGTGACCGCCACAGGTCGGCGGACCCCCCCTGGCGTGACGGGCAGCGCGGGTGTAGTCCTGAGTCATGGACGATAGAGCCGTCGACGACAGGGCCCGCGGCCTCGAAGCCGCACATCGCGCAGCAGTCGAGTTCCTCGGATCGCTCGACGAGAGACCGGTATGGCCGCGGGCGGACCTCGACGAGATGATGGTGGCGTTCGGGGGTGCGTTGCCCGAGGAAGGCACGGATGCCGCGAGCGTGATCGAGGAGATGGCACGCCGAGCTGATCCGGGCCTCGTCGCGATTCCGGGAGGCCGCTTCTTCGGGTTCGTGATCGGCGGCACCCATCCCGCCGCTCTCGCCGCGGATTGGCTGGTGTCGACGTGGGACCAGAACTCGGGATCAGCGACACTCACCCCCGCAACTGTCGCGATGGAGCGCATCGCAGGACAGTGGATGCTCGAGCTGTTCGGTCTGCCCGCGACTGCCAGCGTCGGATTCGTCACGGGCGGTCAGATGGCGAACTTCACGTGCCTGGCGACAGCACGAAACGCCGTTCTCGCACGAACCGGATGGAACCTCACCGAGAAGGGGCTTCGACTGGCCCCGGCCGTCAGCTTCATCGTCGGCGCCCAGCGTCACGGCTCGATCGATCGGGCGGCTCGATTCCTCGGGATGGGAACCGAGGAACTGATCGTGATCGAATCGGATGACCAGGGGCGGATGAGACCCGAGGCCCTCGAGAAGGCGGTCGATCAGACCACGGGTCCGCTCATCGTCTGCCTCCAGGCCGGCGAAGTGCACACCGGCGCGTTCGACGACTTCGCCGCGCTCGTGCCGATCGCACACGAGCACGGTGCTTGGGTGCACGTCGACGGGGCCTTCGGCCTGTGGGCCGCGGCGTCGCCCTCCCTTCGCCCTCTGACCGAGGGAATGGGGCTGGCTGATTCGTGGGCGACGGATGCCCACAAGACCCTCAATGCCCCGTACGACTGCGGGATGGCGATCGTCCGCGAACCCGCCGACTCGATCGCCGCGTTCCGCACTGGCGGGGACTATCTCGTCTACACGAGTCTCGATCCGTGGGATGTCACTCCCGAGCTCTCCCGTCGGGCCAGAGGAGTGCCCGCCTGGGCGGCGATGCGCAGCCTCGGCCGCCGCGGAATCGCGAGTCTCGTCGACGGATTGCACGAGAACGCCGTGACGATGGCATCCGGACTCGCCTCGATCGATGGCATCCGCGTCCTCAACGACGTCGACTACACGCAGGTCATGTTCCGGCTCGACTCCGATGCGGCGACGCGCGCGCTCGGCGACGCTGTGCTCGCCGAGGGCACAGCCGCTCTGACCGGTGCCGAGTGGCAAGGTCGCGCAGCCCTGCGCTGTTCGATGTCGTCCTGGGCGACCACACGAGACGATGTCGACCGCACCGTCGGCGCGATCCGGGCACTCGTGTCGGGCTGATCCGGCCCTCCCCCGATCACTCGCCCCCGGTCGGAAGTCCCACCTTGGGCCGGGCCCACGAGCGACCCCGGGTGTCCTTCAGGATGTCGTACTCCACGTCGACGTGCGGTTCGATCGCGCTGTACTTGTCGTTCGGTGCACCGATCACGAGTTGGAACCCGAGACCCCGCCACGCGCCGATCGCACGCTTCGTGAAATGCGCGTCCGCCTTGATGAGGGCCTCGTCCATGAACACGGGCGCGTACCGCGGACGCGCGGCACCCGCATCGCCGAGCTGATACCGCAGTGCCGCGCCCACGATGAACGCGACGAGCTCCTGCGATTCTCCACCCGACTTCTCGCCGATGTGATCGTAGAGCGCGACGTGCTGGCGCGTCGTGGCGTGAATCCGCTCCGCACTCACCCGCACGTGGTTGCGCACATCGATGAGCTCGGCGAAGTCCGGAGCCGACCGCCGCATCCGACCGATGAGACGGCTCATCCTCCGGTAGACGCTCTCGCGGTCGGCATCCGTCTCGGCGGCATCGATGAGGCCGCGCACCTCGCGCAGCTCCTTGCGGAATCGCCTGCGCGCTTCGGACTGGTTCTCGCGCGGCGTGATCTGCAGGCGGTGCTCGTCGTCGTAGAAGGGCAGCTCCTCCATGATCCTGTTGATCGGGTCGATGCGATTCTTGATCTCACGCAGCGAGCGGCCGAGCGTCGAGTCCAGACTCGTCAGATCGTTGCCGGAGAGCTTGAGAAGGCTGTCCCGCCACTCGGACTCCAACTCGTGCAGGCCGTTGGTCTCCAGCGCATCGAGGATGCCCTCGAACTCAGCGACCGATTCGTCGGGGTCGGGCAGGATCGTGAGGGTGTCCCAGCGCTCGAGGAAAACCGTCATCAGGCGCCGCATCTGCTCGCGCTGATCGGCGTGCGCCGTGGCCGCCGTCGTGCGGTCCTCGAGCAATCTGGTCGCCGCGGTGCGCAGCGCGGAGTCGAGGTGGGCGAGTCGTTCCGACGCCGTGACGCTGACGGCCGCCTCCGCACCGAGGAAGCGTGCGTCGAGGAAGGAACGGTGCCGCTCCTCGAGCGCGATCTCCGCCGTTTCGGCCGCATCGACGATCCGCTGACAGTCGTCGACCTGATCGGTCACCTCCACCCAACGGTCCTGGGCGAGCGTCAGGTCTCCCCCGAGACGGGAGCTCTCGTCCCGCAGGCGGCTCGCCCGCTTCCTCAGCTCATCAGCCTGAGAGCGCAGTTCGGCGATCTTCGGGTTCTCGTCGGTGACCTCCGCCTCGACCGCGAGCCAGCGTTCTCGCTCGGCCGAGACGGCCTCGACATCGATCTGTTCCCAGGTGAGATCCTCGATCTTCGCCTGAGCCTTCGCGGTGGCCTCGATGCGATCGAGAGCCGACTCCGCTGCCTCGGCTGCCGCGGAGGCCGCATCCCGTCGCATATCGAGCTCGGTGATCCGCTCGTCGAGTTCCCGCAGACGGCGCGCGTTCGAGAATCCGAGCATGTTCGCGCGGCCGTGACCGCCGTGGGACCCCCGGTCGCCCTGCGACACCTGCCCCGTGAGCGTCAGCGCACGGGGATGCTCGGCGAGCTCGGCAGTCGAATCGACGCACACGTATTCGAACCGTTCGCGGAGTCGCTGCTGAAGCCATCCGGTGAACGGTGTCGATCTGTGATCGAGACGACCGGGAAGCGTCCGAGGGTCAGCCGTCCGCGACTCTGCGAGACCGGTGTGCACTCCTTCGTAGCTGATCCGCTCCGCGGTGCGGACCGCGTCGATGGCGGTGCGGAATCGTGGCAGGTTCGAGACGTCGATCAGCAGGGTCCGCGCGAACCCGCCGAGTGCCAGGTTGAACGCGTCCCGCCAGGGCTCGAACTCGGTGCGGACCTCGATCAGCTCGCCGACGAAGGGCAGATCCGTAGGGGTGAGACCGGCGGCCCGAGCGAGCAGGGCTCTCGATTCGTGCAGATGTGCGGGGATGCTCCCCTGCAGGTCTCGGGTGCGGTCGCGCTCGGCACGCACCTGCGCGAGCTCGGTCTCCGCTGCTCTGCGCGCGGACTCGGCGTCGGCGAAGTCAGCGCGGGCACCACGGACCCCGGCCTGCGGGAGTTCCCGGCCGATTCTGGCGAGCAGACCCTCGAACTGTGCCGCGTCGCTCACCTCGGCACCGAGCTCGCGGGTGACCGCGTCGAAACGGGCCCGCTCTCGCTGAACGTCCTCGAGGCGGCGTTCGACGCCGCGCAGCTCTCGCTGAGCGGTCTCGAGACGATCACCTCCGGACTGTCGCAGAACATCGAGAAGCCCTTCGCGCTCGACCTCCGCGGCGGTGATCAGGGCGTTCTTCTCGCGCACGGCCAGCTGGAGCGCCTGGGTGCGGTCGCGCAACTCCGTCTCCACCTCGCGCAGCAGGTCGAGACGACGCTCGGCGCTCCACAGAGCCGCGAGCGATGTCGGCTCGGAGAAGACCCCCACTTCATCCACGACCCGCATCCGCTCCGAGGCCGCCTCGATGCGCTGCGAGATCCCGCGGATCGGCTCGAGAGCCGCAACCTGCTGCTTCGCGACCAGCATCCGCGTGCGAGTGCTTTCCAGTTCGTCGAAATGAGCGACCACCGCGTCCGCGGTCGCCATCGTCTCGGGCTCTTCGAGCACCAGCTTCTTGTACAGGTCGTCGACCGTAGTGATCTGCTGACCGGCCTGGATCCGGGCGAGAAGACTGATCGCCTTCGCCCCTGAGCCGGCGGCGCCGATGCCGAGCACAGCGTGCAGCCGTGCCGAGAACTCGCGATCAGTCGCGACCGGATCCAATCCGACGGCACGCACCGATGCGTCGCTGAGGCGGTGAACCGCCGCGCGCTCGAGCTGCGTGAGGTCGAAAGGGCCGTCGACCGTGGCTCGCAGCCTCGTCGTATCCTCGAGCGTCCGGGCATCCGCGGGGATGTACCACCCGCGCACCGCCGTGAAGCGCGATCCGTCGTGGTCCAACCAGGTCATCGAGACGGCGCTCCACGTGTCCTCGCCGTCGCCGCGCAGCACACGGAGCTTCGTGCCCTCGTCGGTGCGCGATTCGTCGATCTTGCCGCGGCCGTACGACAGGATGTTCCGCTGCTCCTCCCCGCGCGGGCGCCCCGTGACGCCACCGTTGGAGGCGCCGTTGAACGGCGTGGTGTGCGGCATCATCAAGGCGATGTAGCCGTCCATGAGCGTGGACTTGCCCGAGCCTGATCCGCCGCACAGCAGGGTCGCATCCGGCGAGAATCGCACGCGGTGGGGCCCGCCGTCGTAACCGCCCCAGTTGATGAGCTGCAGTTCCTCGGCGACCCACTGCTGGCCGCGAGAGCTCGCGGGGATCATCCCGAAGAGCGTGTCCATCATCGTCATCGCGCCACCACCGCCTGCCCTCGCAGCCACTCTCGCAGCTGCTTGAGGGTCTCGGCGCTGAGCACCACCTCGACGAGCGCCGTGATCCGATACCGTCCGCTGGTCTCCTCCTGCACGATGCCCTCTCTGTCGAGCCGGTCCAATGCGCTCCGGATCGCCCGCTGCTGCTTCGCAGTCCCGCCGTCGGCGTCGGCGAAGTAGCTGAGTACGGTCTGCTCGACGTCTTCGATGTCGATCCGCACAGAGCCCTCGCCGGATGCGGACTCGCGCTGGTAGACGGTTCGCAGGTGCACCAGCACGAGCGTCTCGGCACGCGAGTACGGCGAGTCCTTGAGCAGCACGGGCATCTCGACCTCATCGGAGCGCAACTGCTGCTTGTAGGCGAATCCTCGGGCGTGATCGATGATCAGGCGCAGGTAGATGTCGTTGAGCCGCGATTCGATCACGTGCTGATGCTCGAGCAGCAGGGTCCACTCGCGACGGTTGCGCTCCATCGAGATGAAACGGCGCTGCAGAAGATGCACGAGCACACGCCTGATCTCCGGGTCGAGGGTTCCGCGGTCACCCGGGAAATGCGCCTCGAGGTCGTCCTCCATCGCCGTGGGCGCGATGAAACCCTCGTCCGGGACGCCTGTCGGGAGGTCGTCGTCACTCATCTGCATCCTCTTTCGTACTGCGGGCGGTCACGGTGCCGAAGGCGAAACGGCGAGTCGTCCCGTCCGGTCGCAGCGCTTCGACCGTCGAGATCCCGTCGCCGTCCGTGAGGCCGTTGCGGTGTGCGATCTCGAGCAGACCGAGCAGATCGACAGGTCGTCGAGCCGCGTCAGGGACCGCGCGGAACGCCTCGCCGAGATCGAATTCCGGGCCGAGACCGGCGACGTACTCCTCGAGCTCGGCGTACCTCGGGCCACCCCAGGCACGGGTGTCGTGATCGAGGAAATCGACATCGTCGGCGTCCGTGAGAGGCGCGGGCGCCCGCGGCGGGCGGATGTCGCTCGTGGTCTGACGGAGATGCCCGAGGTCGATCAGCGGCATGCTGCGCACCGGATCGACGACGGTGGCCGGGCCCGACCAGCTGTGGAGCCCGGCGATGACGTCTCGCAAGAGGTCGTCGATCTGACGATCACGCAGCGGATCGTGGGTCTTCACCTGTCCGGTGATCACGTGTGAGGCGCGACGCTGAGCGGCCAGCACCTCTTCGACTCCCATTTCCACACGCCGGGCGATCGCATCGAGCTCGGCACGCTGCGAGCCGTCGAGCATGCGCGCGAAAGGCAGGTCGAGGAGACCGCGAAGCTGCTCGGTGAGGGCATCGATGCGCTCGGGGTCGCCGATCAGGCGCAGTGCTCCGGCAAAGGCACGCCCCTCCGGGGTGGACCGCATCACGTCCTGGGCGCGCTGGAGATACTCGCGCAGCACTTCGCTCGTCGGCCGCTCATCCCTCCGAAGGTGGGCGACTACATCGCGCTGCATGGACCTGAGCGATTCAGCGACTCGGGTGAAATCGGCCGGCAGTTCCCGTGCCAGATGAAGGACGTTCTCCGCCTCCTCGAGGAGTTCCTCGTCATCCACAGGCTCCGCGTGACCGGATTCCTGGATGCGAGCGATCTCAGCGTCGATCAGGTCGCGCTCCGCCTGCAGCCGCGAGAGGCGACGAACCGGGTCGACCTCGGCGCTGACGGAGAGATGCTCCACGGCTTCGAGCAGGGTGCGCACGCGGGAGTTCGACACCCGCGTCCGCCCGCCGCCGGTGCGGCCCGAGATCTCGAGGGCGGCGACGGCATGAGCCGACAGACGATAGACCTCGACGTCGTCGTCGATCTGCTGAATCAGCCATCCCAGACGCACCCAACTGCGGCACACGTCGCGTCCGCTCCCGGATGGCAGCCTTCTGTCGTCCTCGTCATACCCCGCCGCGCGGAGCTCGTCGAGGACCTCGGCCAGCTCGGCATGCGCATCCGCCACCGCGACCGACGCCCGGTCGGCGTTGAACAGAAGAGTGAGCGACGCCACGACGAACGGAGCGAACCGACCGTGCAGAAGATCGAGGGTCGGGGTGCTGAACGCGGTGATGGCACGCGCATAGGCGGCCTCAGCCCTGGATCCAGTCACTCGGAAAAGACTAGTCCGCCCTCGGCGTCTGATTCGTCACGCGCTGGTGCATGGCGGGTCGCTCTGGCTCGACCTCATCGACCGCTGCGGTCTCGGACACGCTCGAGGAACAACTCATGGAATCGCGTCTCACCGTCGACCTCGGGGTGGAAGCTGGTGCCGAGCAGCGCTCCTCGCCGCACCGCAACGATCCCGCCATCGGGCAGCGTGGCGAGCACGTCGACGTCAGGACCGGCCCGCTCGACGATCGGCGCACGGATGAAGGTCGCGTGCACCGGGGGCTCGCCGACGACCGGAACGTCGAGCGCCACTTCGAAGGACTCCGTCTGGCGCCCGAAGGCATTGCGGCGCACCGCGATGTCCATGCCGCCGAACGACTGCTGTCCCTCGATGCCGTCGAGCACCTCGTCTGCGAGCAGGATCAACCCGGCGCACGTGCCGTACACCGGGAGCCCCGCGGCGATCGCGGCACGGATCGGCTCCTGCATTTCGAAGGCGCGGGAGAGCTTGTCGATCACGCTGGACTCGCCACCGGGGATGACGAGGCCGTCCACGGCCGCGAGCTCTTCGGGGCGACGCACGAGAACGACGTCGGCACCGAGCCCGGCCAGCACGGCGGCGTGCTCGCGCACATCGCCCTGCAGCGCCAGGACTCCGACCAGTGAACTACCAGCCACGCTCGGCCAGGCGATGCGGGGCGGGGAGGTCAGAGACGTTGATGCCCACCATCGCCTCGCCGAGACCGCGCGAGACCTCGGCGATGACCTTCGCGTCGTCGAAGAAGGTGGTCGCCTTGACGATCGCCTTCGCGCGCTCGACGGGGTTTCCCGACTTGAAGATGCCGGATCCGACGAACACGCCGTCGGCGCCGAGCTGCATCATCATGGCGGCATCCGCGGGCGTGGCCACGCCTCCGGCGACGAACAGCACGACGGGCAGCTTGCCGGTCTCGGCGATCTCGGCCACGAGGTCGTAGGGTGCCTGCAGCTCCTTCGCGGCGACGAACAGCTCATCCTTGGGCAGGGCGGTGAGCGCGGCGATCTCTCCGCGGATCTTGCGGATGTGCTTCATCGCCTCGGAGACGTCGCCGGTGCCGGCCTCGCCCTTGGAACGGATCATCGCCGCCCCCTCGTTGATCCGGCGGAGCGCCTCACCGAGGTTCGTGGCACCGCAGACGAACGGCACGGTGAAGCCGTGCTTGTCGATGTGGTTCACGTAGTCGGCGGGCGACAGTACCTCGGACTCGTCGATGTAGTCGACACCGAGCTCCTGCAGCACCTGCGCCTCGACGAAGTGGCCGATGCGCGCCTTGGCCATCACAGGAATCGAGACCGAGGCGATGATGCTGTCGATCATGTCGGGGTCGCTCATGCGCGAGACGCCGCCCTGGGCACGGATGTCAGCGGGAACCCGCTCAAGGGCCATCACGGCGACAGCGCCGGCATCCTCGGCGATCCTCGCCTGGTCGGCGGTGACGACGTCCATGATCACCCCGCCCTTGAGCATCTCGGCGAGCCCGCGCTTGACGCGCGAGGATCCGGTGGTGGCCTGTTCGGTCATGAGAGCTCCTGTCGGGGAAGCACGATGTGCATGGGTGTCGAACGATGTCTCGTTTGATCTAGGCCAAACAGTAGCACTGTCCGGGACGACCTAGAATCAAAGGTGAGGACTCATGAGCGACCAGATCACCGGAACGACCGCAGCGGACATCGCCGACAGCGTGCGAGGGCTGCGCGATCGCGGAGTCCTACGCGCAGGCAGCCCTCTTCCGCCTGTTCGCGAGCTTGCTGCGACGCTCGGTGTCAATCGCAACACCGCCGTCGCCGCCTACCGACAGCTCGCCCAAGCGGGCATCGTCATCTCGCGTGGTCGTGCGGGCACCGTCATCACGGGTCTGGAGGCCGTTGCCCAGGAGGGCTACGCCTCCGACACCGTGCTGCGCGACGTCGGCACCGGCAACCCCGACCCCCGGCTGATTCCCGATCCGTCGCAGGCGCTCGCCACCGTAGCCGGGCGGCCCGTGCTCTATGGAGAACCCGTGATCGACCGCGGGCTCGAGCAGTGGGCGCAGCAGTGGATCGCGAACGACATCGGACACCTCGGCTTTCGAATCACCATCACCAGCGGCGCGGTCGATGCGGTCGAGCGTCTTCTCGCGCAGGCACTGATGCGCGACGACGCCGTCGCGCTCGAAGACCCCTGCTTCCTCGCCAGCATCCACACGGTGCGTCTCGGCGGCTACCGCGCCGTGCCAGTGCCCGTCGACGAACAGGGCATGACGGTTCAGGGACTGCGTGACGCACTGGATGCCGGCATTCGCGCCGTGATCTGCACCCCGCGGGCCCAGAATCCGACCGGCGCGAGCCTCACCGCCGCGCGCGCTGCCGAGCTGCGCGCCGTGCTCGCCGACCACCCGTACGTGCTGATCATCGAGGACGACCATTTCTCGATGCTGTCCCATCAGCCGTACGAGTCCCTCATCGGCCCGGAGCACCGACGGTTCGCCCTCGTGCGCTCGGTCTCGAAGTTCCTCGGGCCCGACATGTGCCTCGCGATCGCCGCGACGGACGCGACCACGGCCGAGCGCCTCGCCATGCGGCTCAGCCCCGGCACCACCTGGGTCAGCCACCTGCTGCAGCGTCTCACTCTGACCCAGCTCACCGATGAATCGGTCGTCTCACGGATCGCGGAGGCCCGCGAGCACTACGCCGCCAAGAACGCAGCGTTCGCCACCCGTCTGCGCGAGGAGGGACTCGACTCCCCCGCCGCCGACGGGCTCAGCCTGTGGGTGCAGCTTCCGAAGCCGGCGAGGGTCGTCGCCGAGCGACTGATGCGACGCGGCTGGCTGGCGCGCACGGGAGACGATTTTGCGCTCGACGAGCGCGCCGAACCCTCACAGCACCTGCGCCTCACCGTGCATGACCTGTCAGACGACGACGCGGAGACACTCGTCGCCGACCTCGTCGCGGCCGTACGATGATCACCCGCCGCGGGACCGTTCCCGCCCTCACTGAAAGGATCGAGGAATGAAGATCCTCTCCATCCAGTCCGCCGTCGCGTACGGCCATGTCGGAAACTCCGCCGCAGTCTTCCCGCTGCAGCGCATCGGCGTCGAGGTGCTCCCGGTCTACACGGTGAACTTCTCGAACCACACCGGCTACGGCGCATGGCGCGGACCACTGATCGATCCGAACGACGTGCGTGAGGTCATCACGGGCATCGAGGAGCGCGGCGTCTTCGGCGAGATCGACGCGGTGCTCAGCGGCTATCAGGGCGGCGAGGGCATCGGAGACGTGATCATCGACGCCGTCGCACGGGTCAAGGCGGCCAATCCCGAGGCGGTGTACGCGTGCGACCCGGTGATGGGCAACGCGAAGTCCGGATGCTTCGTCGCGCCGGCGATCCCGATCCTCCTGCGCGAGAAGGTCGTGCCGGCCGCCGACATCATCACCCCGAACCAGTTCGAACTCGGATTCCTCACCGACACCGAGCCCGACACACTGGAATCCACTCTGGCCTCGGTCGACCTGGCGATGGCGATGGGACCGCGCACCGTGCTTGTCACGAGCGTCGAGCGACCCGACCGCGAAGAGGGCACGATCGAGATGCTCGTCGCCGACCCGACCGGCGCCTGGATCGTGCAGACGCCTCGCCTGCCGATGAAGGCCAACGGCTCGGGCGACGTGACCGCGGCCCTCTTCACGGCGCATTACGTCGAGACGGGCGACGCCAAGACGGCGCTGGAGCGCACGGCATCCAGCGTGTTCGATCTGCTCGCGGCGACCCTCGAGTCGGGTGCACGCGAACTGCAGCTCGTCGAGGCGCAGGAGTTCTATGCGCACCCGCGAATGCAGTTCACGGCGCGTCAGGTGCGCTGACCGCCCTCAGGCCTTCGGCCATGCGTTCGCCACGGCCTCGCGAACCTCGCCGAGCAGCTGGGGCAGCGCCTTCGTCTTCGCGATGATCGGGAAGAAGTTGGCGTCCGACGTCCACCGCGGCACGATGTGCTGGTGCAGGTGTCCGTCGACCCCGGCACCCGCGACGGCCCCCTGGTTCATCCCGAGGTTGAAGCCGTCGCAGCGTGACACCTCGCGGAGTACGCGCATGCCGATCTGGGTCAGCTCACCGATCTCGGCGACCTCTTCGGGCGTGGCCTGGTCGTAGGTGCCGATGTGGCGGTACGGACACACCAGCAGGTGTCCCGAGTTGTAGGGGAACAGGTTGAGCAGCACGTAGGCCGTCTCGCCGCGTGCGACGATCAGCCGCTCGGCATCGGGGAACTTCGGCGCCTCGCAGAACGGGCACGCCTCGCGCAGCGGCTCAGGGCCCGCCTGGATGTAGGCCATCCGGTGCGGGGTCCACAACCGCTGGAACTCGTCGGGGACGCCGGCGAACTCGCCGGCCTCCTCCCACTCCTCACGCATTCGGTCCCTGAGCCTGTCGAAGGGTCACGCCAGGTCCCCTGCTGTCTGTACGAGGGTGTGCGCGTCGATCGCTGCATGGATGCGAGAGACGGCGTCGGCGATCGGCACGCCGTTCTCCTGCGTGCCGTCGCGGTAGCGGAACGAGACGGTGCCGCCATCGCGGTCCTTCTCCCCCGCGATCAGCAGCAGCGGAACCTTGCCGGTCGTGTGGGTGCGGATCTTCTTCTGCATCCGGTCGTCGGAGCTGTCGAGCTCGGCGCGCACACCGGAGTCACGCAGCGTGGTGATGACCTCGCCGAGGTAGTCGGCGAACTCGTCTGCGACGGGGATGCCGACGACCTGCACCGGCGACAGCCACACCGGGAAGTCCCCGGCATAGTGCTCGAGCAGGATCGCGAAGAACCGCTCGATCGAGCCGAACAGCGCACGGTGGATCATGATCGGGCGCTTCTTCTGGCCGTCCTTGTCCATGTACTCGAGCTCGAAGCGCTCAGGAAGGTTCGGGTCGACCTGCACCGTAGACAGCTGCCAGGTGCGGCCGATCGCGTCCCGCGTCTTCAGATCGATCTTCGGACCGTAGAACGCCGCCTCGCCCGGAACCTCGGTGAGCTTCAGACCGGATGCCACCGCGACGCGACGCAGAGCATCGGTCGAGGAGTCCCAGAACTCGTCCGAGCCGATCCACTTCGACTTCTCGTCGTCCTTCATCGACAGCTCGAGCTCGAAGTCGGTGAGACCGAAGTCGCGCAGCATCGAGAGGATGAACTCGAGGACCTTCGAGACCTCGCTCTCGAGCTGATCGGGCGTGACGAACAGGTGCGAGTCGTCCTGAGTGAAGCCCCGCACACGGGTGAGGCCGTGCAGCGCTCCGGAGAGCTCGTTGCGGTACACGGTGCCGTTCTCGGCGAAGCGCAGCGGCAGGTCGCGGTAGCTGCGTGCACGCTCCTTGTAGATGAGGATGTGCATCGGGCAGTTCATGGGCTTCAGGTAGTAGTCCTGGCCCTGCTTCGTGATGTTTCCCTCGTCGTCGCGTTCCTCGTCCATGACGATCGGCGGGTACATGCCCTCCTTGTACGTGACGAGGTGGTTCGAGGTGAGGAAGAGGTCTTCCTTCGAGATGTGCGGGGTGTAGACGTAGGTGTAGCCACCCTCGATGTGGCGCTTGCGCGCGTGCTGCTCCATCTCGCCCCGCACGATGCCACCACGGGGGTGCCAGACCGAGAGACCTGAGCCGATCTCCTCGGGGAACGAGAACAGATCGAGTTCCTTGCCCAGTCGACGGTGGTCGCGCTTGGCGGCCTCCTCGAGACGGTGCTGGTACGCGCGCAGTTCGTCCTTCGACGGCCACGCGGTGCCGTAGATGCGCTGCAGTTGCGGGTTCTTCTCGCTGCCTCGCCAGTAGGCGGCGGCGATGCGGGTGAGATCCCAACCGTTGCCGATCATGCGGGTGTTGGGCAGGTGCGGCCCGCGGCAGAGGTCTTTCCAGACGACCTCGCCGTCGCGGGTCGTGTTGTCGTAGATCGTGAGCTCGCCCTCGCCGACCTCGACGGATGCGCCCTCGACCTTTCCGACCTGGGTCCCTGAGCCCGTCGAAGGGCCCTTGAGGCCGATGAGTTCGAGCTTGAACGGCTCGTCGGCGAGCTCAGCTCGTACCTCGTCGTCGGTGACGACGCGGCGCACGAAACGCTGGCCCTCACGCACGATGCGCTGCATCTCTTTCGTGATGGCCTTGATGTCTTCGGGGGTGAACGGCGTCTCGACACCGAAGTCGTAGTAGAAGCCGTCGGTGATGGGCGGCCCGATGCCGAGGTTCGCCTGCGGGTTGATCCGCTGCACCGCCTGCGCGAGCACGTGCGCAGCCGAGTGGCGGAGGATGTTCAGCCCGTCGGGGCTGTCGATCGTGACCGGCTCGACCTCGTCGGCATCCGTCACTGTCGCGGCGAGGTCCTTCAAGGTTCCGTTGACGCGCATCGCGACGACTGAACGGTCAGAGAACAGGGCGAAGCCGTCTTTCGGCTGAGCATTTTCAGGCACTGCACACTCCATCTGGGTCTGGAACTAGGCTACTCGCATGCCCGGGGGCGATTGACCGCTAGAGCGCCGGTTCCGACGCCGTGTTCGCTGCGGTCGGAGCGAGGATGATGATCGCGGCTCCGACCAGTGCGATCGCCGAACCCACCCAGTCCCAGAGTGTGGGTTTGAAGCCGTCGACGATGATTCCCCAGGCCAGCGAACCCGCGATGAACACGCCGCCGTATGAGGCCAGCACGCGACCGAAGTTCGCATCGGGTTGCAGCGCCGCGAGGAACCCGTATGCGCCCAGGGCCATGACTCCGACGACCGCGAACACCCAGCCCCTGTTCTCTTTGACGGCCTGCCAGATGAGCCAGGCCCCGCCGATCTCAGCGACGGCGGCGAGCACGAACAGGATGCTGATGCGCAGGACGGTCATGGTGTCCAGTGTGGCGCAGCGCTGACAGGATGCGGCAGCACGCGACATCACACTGCTCGGCATCCGGAACCGTCGGGGTAGCGTGAGCAGATGATCAGAGCACTGGCGCGTTGGATTCTCGCACTCGCCCTCGGGGCGATCGGCATCGTCCATTTCGTGAGCACCCGCGGCTTCCGGGTCGTCGTACCGGACTGGGCAACGATGGCTACGCGCCTCGACAAGGACGCGATCGTGATCGCCTCGGGAGCGGCCGAGGTCGCTCTGGCGGTCGGGCTTCTCGCTCTCCCGAAGGAGCGACGGCGTGTCGGATTCGCGACCGCCGCGTTCTTCGTCGCCGTGTTCCCCGGGAACGTGCACCAGTGGCGCACTCACCGGTCGACGCCGGGCCTCGACACCGAGGCGCGTCGTTTCGGGCGTCTCTTCCTGCAGCCGCTCCTGGTGCTGTGGGCACTGTGGTCCACGGCCGAGCCCGCTTCTGCTCGGAGTCGGCCGCGCCGCCGTACCCGCTGAGCTCCCGGGCGCGCAACCCCGCCCGCCAGTTCGATCGCTCGGGCGAGAATGGAGCCATGGCCTCTCCTTCACTTGTCTGGCTCCGCGACGACCTTCGGCTCGCCGACAACCCGGCGCTCAGGGCGGCGATCGATCGCGGCGAGCCCCTAGTCGTGCTGTTCGTCCTCGACGAGGAGTCCCCCGGCATCCGACCGCTGGGCGGTGCTGCGCGCTGGTGGCTGCACCACTCCCTCGCATCTCTGCGCGACGCGCTGGGTGAGCGGGGTGCGACGTTGACGCTGCGCCGCGGACCCGCAGAGCGCGTGGTGTCGCAGACTGTCGCGGATGTGGGGGCCACAGCCGTGTTCTGGAACCGGCGATACAGCGGTGCCGAACGTGACATCGACACGAACCTGAAGACCTCATTGCGCGCCGACGGACTCGAGGTCACGTCCTTCCAGGCATCACTGCTGCACGAGCCGTGGACAGTGAAGACCGGTGGCGGAACCCATTTCTCGGTGTTCACCCCCTTCTGGCGCGCATGCCTCGCGCTTCCCACTCCCCGAGCGCCTCTCCCCGCGCCGCGAAGCCTCGACGGAATCGCTCGCCCGCCGGCGTCTGACGACCTCGACGACTGGAATCTGCTGCCCACTCGTCCCGACTGGGCCGGCGGGTTGCGCGAGACCTGGGAGCCCGGCGAGCCCGCAGCCCGCGCTCGCCTGCACTCCTTTCTGCACGACGACATCGGGTCGTACGACCGCGCCCGTGACGAGCCGTCGGCCGGCGCCACGTCTCTGCTCTCGCCCCGTCTCCGCTGGGGTGAGCTCAGCCCGTTCACCGTCTGGCATGAGGCTGTCGACGCCGACGGCGCGGCAGGGTTCCTCTCAGAGCTCGGGTGGCGAGAGTTCGCCTGGCACACGACGTTCCACTCCCCCGACCTAGCGACCGTCAATCTGCGTCGTCAGTTCGACGCGTTCCCGTGGCCGCCGCTAGACCCGGCACAGCTCGACGCGTGGCAGCATGGCGACACCGGCGTGCCTCTCGTGGATGCCGGAATGCGCGAACTCTGGCACACCGGCTTCATGCACAATCGGGTACGCATGGTCACGGCGTCGTTCCTCGTGAAGAACCTGCTGATCGACTGGCGCCGAGGCGAGGAGTGGTTCTGGGACACGCTCGTCGACGCAGACGGCGCGAGCAACCCGTTCAACTGGCAGTGGGTGGCAGGATCGGGCGCTGACGCCGCACCGTACTTCCGCGTCTTCAACCCCGAACTGCAGGCGAAGAAGTTCGACCCGCACGGTCTCTACATCTCGGAGTGGGCATCGGATGCTCCGTCGGAGCCGATCGTCGATCTCGCCACGACGCGCAAGGCGGCGCTCGCGGCGTACGACGTCGTGAAGCGGTCGTCCGCCACGTCCTAGCAGTGCGGCGGCGGGCGTCGTAGTCCGCCGCCGTACTCGCACAGACAACAAAAAACCCCCGGAAAACCGGGGGTTTCTCTGTGCGCGATACTGGGATCGAACCAGTGACCTCTTCCGTGTCAGGGAAGCGCGCTACCGCTGCGCCAATCGCGCCCGTTCGGGCTATTCAGTTACTGAGGTGGCGACGGGATTCGAACCCGTGTAAACGGCTTTGCAGGCCGGTGCCTAGCCGCTCGGCCACGCCACCGTGTGGATTGACCCCACGTGCTGAAGGCCTTCCGAAGAAGGCCCCTGCACTTGAGCGGATGACGAGACTCGAACTCGCGACCCCAACCTTGGCAAGGTTGTGCGCTACCAACTGCGCTACATCCGCGTTGTTCCCGGTTGTTGTCCCGGGCACTTATGAAACATTAGCCGATGATCGGCGACTGTCCAAACCGAAACCGAATCTCGCGCGTGTCTCCCAGGGTGGTCAACTTCGCCTCCGACCGTCGGGTAGTATCGGTTGACGTACCCCACAGGTATGGGCGATTGGCGCAGTTGGTAGCGCGCTTCCTTCACACGGAAGAGGTCATCGGTTCGAGTCCGGTATCGCCCACTGACGAAGCCCCACACAACTAACGTTGTGCGGGGCTTTTCTCGTACGACAGAGCCGCTCCGCCGGGTCCGCATGTGGCCGTCGTCCTCCTTCCTCACGAAGACAGAGAGCTCACCATGACCTTCTCCTCCTCCTCCCGCGTTCCTGATCAAGAGACACGGTCGAGCACACTGTCGATCGTGGCGTTGGCCCTCGCATTCGCCCTCCCCGTCGTCGGATTCATTCTGGGGGTGGTCGCCCGCGCGAAGTCGAGAGCCGCCGGTTCTCCGACGGCACTGGCCACCGCCGCTGCAGTGATCGGCGCGATTCTCAGCGTCGTGTGGACCGTCGTGCTCCTCCTGTTGCTCAGCGTCGGCGGCTGGCTGTTCGGTGGGCAGACCCCGCCCTCATCGCCCGGGTCGCCGATGCCGTCAGAATCGTCGCAGTCAGAATCCGGAGCTGGTGACGCGCTCGTCGTCAGAGTCACCGCCGAGCGCGAACTCGATTCCGAGACCCTCGACGCGGCCCGCACCGCGCTGACCTTCTACGGCGACACTGCCGGCATCGAGGTCTCCGAGGTGGCCGAGACCGATGCGGGCGACCTCACGGTGACCTTCGGCGCAGCCGTCACAGACGCGGACATCGACGCGTTCGCGCAAGCCATCTCCGCACCGGTGGCCGAAGGCTTCTACTCGGTCACAGCAGTGAACCCCGCGAGCGGAGGCGCAGACCTCGGAGACGGCTCGACGACTCCCCCGTGCGACGCGCTGCGGTTCGGGCCTCAGGCCGTCGAGGGAAGCGTGCTGGCGTGCGATGACACCAAGCAGACCCAGTTGCTGCTCGAGCCTTCAGCGCGGCTCGTCGGCAACTCCATCGCCGACGTCGAGGTGAGCGGAGACGTTGTGGCAGTCGCGCTGTCCGCGCCCGGCGCCGAAGAGTTCGTCGAGTGGACGAGGCAAGTGTCCACCGAGACCGCGCCGGCGAATCAGATCGCGCTGGTCGACTTCATCGGCGTCATCACCGCCCCCACGGTCGCGGGAGAGCTCACCGGCGAGTTCCAGATCTCGGGTCCGACACTCGACGCGGAGCTCCTCGCCGCTCGCCTGCGGGTGCTCAGCGCCGGCGTCTCGTTCTCCACGCCGACCGAGTGAACACCCCTGTCGTGGTAACTTAGGGTGACCTAACCAAGACTGCGGGATGACAGACGGGGAGACGATGTCGCCGATCGGACAGCCCCCTGCAGAGTCCGTCGCCTGGCGCATCGACACCAACTCCTTCGAACTCACTGATCACGCCGAGTGGAGTTCTCACTCGCATCCGGATCAACACGAACTGCTTTGGGACGCACGCGGCACATTGACCGCCGAGACGGATGACGGATACTTCGCCGTGCCCGGCTCGCTGGGGCTCTGGATCCCCGCCGGGACCAGTCACCGCGTGGCGGCCGCACCGGGAACCTCGTTCCGATGCACGTTCATAGACGCCGGCATCACCGCAGTAGCCACCCGAACGACAGCGGTCGCCATTCCCGAAGTCGTGCGAGCCGTTCTCGATCGCCTCGAAGCCCCGCCATACCTCTCCACTGCCCCTCGCATCCATGCCGAGGAGCTCGCGCTGAGCCTGCTCGAACCCGTCGAGGTGTCGACGATCGACCTCCCTCTCCCCCGCGACACGAGGACGCGACTCGTCGCGGAGGCTCTGCTCTCGGAGCCTTCCGACGATCGTTCGCTCGAGGACTGGGGGCGTCACGTGGGCGCCAGCGCCCGCAATCTGTCGCGCCTCTTCGTCTCTGAGACCGGCCTGAGCTTCTCCACCTGGCGCACCCGCGCCCGCATGCGGCGTGCCATCGAATGGCTCGCCGCGGACTACACCGTCGCACACGTCAGCCGACGATCTGGTTATGCCACCCCGAGCGCGTTCGTCCAGGCTTTTCGACGCGAGCTCGGACGCACTCCCGGCGAGTTCGCGTCGGTGCGGAGTGACGCCGCGAAGAAGTCGGCCTGAGCGCGACACGGGCTGGCACCTGGACGACACGGGGCCGATCCATACTTGGTAAGCCAAGCCTTAGCTAACTTCTTGGCGCCTCCCGAATCCCCTGGAAGACGATCCATGCGCTCCACGCCCCTCGCTCTCGTCGCGCTCGTCGCGACTGGCCTCCTGCTCACCTCCTGCGCCGGCTCGACTGCGGCCGGAGCCGCACAAGACGGTGAGACCGTCGAGCTGACGACCCCCGCAGGCGCCGACATCGAAGTACCCGCCGAACCTCAGTCGGCGCTCGGCTTCTACACGACTGACCTCGACATCCTCATCACCCTCGGGTTCGACCTCGCCGACACCCAGCCGATCCGCGATGACTTCACCGCGTTCCCGGACTTCTTCCCCCAGGAGGAGCTCGCGGGGCTCGCCACCTTCGGCAACTTCCCCGAGTTCAACCTCGAAGCCGTGCTCGAGGCAGAGCCGGACTTCATCCTCAACGGCCTCGGGTACGAGGAGGACCTCGACAGCAAGCTGCAGAAGATCGCGCCCACCTACACGTACAACGCGTTCGACGGCGGTGACTGGCGTGACGTGGTGGCTCAGGCTGCGGACGACCTCGGACGCCAGGATCAGTGGCAGGTGTGGGTCGACCAGTACGAAGAGCGCGTCGCCGACATCCGAGCGCGCCTCGATGCTGCGGACATCCACCCCGTCGTCGCCGATGTCGGCTACTTCGAGGGCCACGTCACCACGTCCTGCTACGGGGTGCCCTGTCTCGTGTTCGCCGACCTCGGCCTCGAGATGCACGAGCTCATGAACGCCACAGAAGAGGGCCTTCCCGCGAGCGACGACTATGCGAGGCTCAGCCCCGAGCAGGTCGGTCAGCTGAACGGCGTGGACGTGGTCTTCACCGGGGCGAACGAAGACGGCACCGTCTGGATCGAAGACGACGCTGCGCTGCAGCAGAATCAGCTCTGGCAGGACCTGCCCTTCGTCGAGGGCGGCGCCTACCATCCGTACAACTACGAGATGATCTACGGCTCCCCCAGCGGTATGGATGCTTTCCTCACCGTGGTCGAGAAGGCGCTTCTCGGATGACCGTCAATCTGATCCACCGAATCGTCGTCGAACGCGTCCGGCGTCTGAGCCCCGGCATGGTGCGCATCGTGTTCAGCGGCGACGGGCTCGACGGATTCGTCTCTACCGGGGTCGGAGACGAGTACTTCCGCGTCTTCTTCCCTGCAGAAGGGCAGCGTGAGCCGAATCTCCCCTTCCCGACGGAAGACGGCTACTGGGACTTCGCCGAGGGTGTCGAGCCTGCGCCGATGCGTACCTACACGGTGCGAAGGTGGGATGCGGATGCCTCCGAGCTGACGGTCGACTTCGTCGTGCACGACGGCGGTGTCGCGGCCGCGTGGGCGCTGAACGCCCGACCGGGTGACGTCGTGGGGGTGAACACCCCGAAGGGACTCTACGATCCGCCGGCTGAGATCGAGTGGCAGCTGCTGATCGCCGATGCCACCGGGCTTCCCGCAGCCGCGCGCCTCGCCGAGAACGCTCCGGCAGGCGTCCGCACCCGAGTCGTCCTCGAGGTCTCGTCCCCCGAGGATGAGCTCGACATCAGTCCTGCCGACGGCGTCGAGCTGCACTGGGTGCACGGCGGCAACGGCCACGCGCCCACGCGCATCGAGGAGATCCTCCGGGCGTCCGAACTTCCGAGCGGTCCGGGCTACGTCTGGGTCGCCGGCGAGACGAAGGCGACCCGCGGGGTACGCAAGCATCTGCGCCAGGACCTCAAGCTGCCCGCGGCTGCCTACAAGGTGATCGGGTATTGGACGGAGAATGCCGAGGCGTGGCGGGAGCGCTACGACTCGCTCGATGAGGGCACCCGCGCGCGTCTGATGGCGATGTGGGACGACGACACTCGTCCCACGGAGGACATCGAGGACGCATACGAGGCTGAACTCGAGAAGCTGGGTCTGTGACCGCCGACTCATGACCGACGTCCTTCTCACAGCGGAGCAGACGCCCCAGGTGTCGGCCACTCGCAGGGGCCTGGTGATCGTCCTCCTCGCGATCGCCCTGGTGAGCGCCTGCATCGCCAGCATCTTCTTCGGTTCCCAGCGCATCGACGTCGGCGAGGTCTGGAGCGGGCTCACCACGGGCGAGGGCGACCCGGGCGCGATCGTCCAGGGCATGCGCGTCCCGCGCACCCTCATCGGGCTCGCGGTAGGCGCCGCTCTGGGCATCGCCGGTGCGCTGATCCAGGGCTTCACTCGGAACCCGCTCGCCGACCCCGGCATCCTCGGCGTGAACGCCGGCGCCAGCCTCGGCGTCACGATCGGGGTCGCGTTCTTCGGACTCAGCGCCGTCAGCGGGTACATCTGGTTCTCGTTCGCCGGAGCCATCGTCGCGACGGTCCTCGTCTACCTGATCGGATCTGCGGGCCACTCAGCACCGGATCCACTGCGGATGACCCTCGCCGGTGTGGCACTCGGCGCTGTGATGGGTGGGGTCGTGGCGGCGATCGGCCTGCTGAATCCCCGGGCCTTCGATGCGATCCGCACCTGGAACGCCGGATCGCTGACCGCTCTCACTCCGGATGTGTACACCGTGATCCCGTTTCTGCTGGTCGGCCTCGTGCTCGCCTTCTGCCTCGCACCCTCGCTCAACGCACTCGCGCTCGGCGATGACCTGGCGACCGCCCTCGGCTCGCGAGTCGTGCTCACCCGAGTGCTCTCGATCGTCGCCGTGACGCTGCTGTGCGGTGCGGCCACGGCCGCAGCCGGCCCGATCGCCTTCGTCGGTCTGATGGTTCCGCACGCCGTGCGCTGGTTCGTCGGCCCGCATCAGGGGTGGATCCTCCTCGGGACCCTGTTCGCAGCCCCGCTGCTGCTGCTCACCGCAGACGTGGTCGGGCGGTCGGTGCTGCGCACCGGAGAGCTTCCGGTCTCGGTGATGACGGCGGTGATCGGCGCGCCTGTCCTCATCGGGCTCGTCCGCCGGCGGAAGGTGAGCGGGCTGTGACCGGTCTTCTGACCTCTCCCGTCGCGGTCGACGCCGGTCGACGGGTCTTCACCCCGCACACTCCTGTGTTCTCCCGACGGATCGGTGTGCGCGCCACGATCGTGACCGCATCTGCTCTCCTTGCCGCCGCAGCCGTCGGCATCTTCGCCCTGACTCTCGGCGATGTCGTCTTCTCACCCGGTGAAGTTCTCGTGACGCTGCTCGGCATGGGCGACCCTCGGGCCGAACTCGTGATCGTCGAGTGGCGGCTGCCCCGCGTCCTGGCGGCGCTGGTGTTCGGCCTCGCCCTGGGCGTCGGTGGCGCCATCTTCCAATCGCTCACCCGCAACCCGCTCGGCAGCCCCGACGTGATCGGATTCGATGCCGGCGCCTACACAGGCGCATTGATCGTGATCACGACGATGGGCGTCAACGTCGCATCGACGGCCGCCGCGGCTCTGATCGGCGGTGCGACGACAGCTCTTCTCGTCTACCTCCTCGCATTCCGGCGCGGATTCACGGGATTCCGGCTCATCATCGTCGGCATCGGCGTCGCCTCGATGCTGGCATCCGTCAATACCTGGATCATCCTCAACGCGGACCTGCGGATCGCGATGCTCGCCAGCGCGTGGGGCGCCGGATCTCTGAACGTCATCACCGCCGAGCAGGTCGCGATCGCCACGTGCGTGATCATCCCGATCGGGGTCGCCGTGGCGATGCTCGCCGATCGGATGCACCTGCTCGAACTCGGCGACGACACGGCATCCGCGCTCGGCGTCCGCACCGGCCGCACCCGTCTGATGCTCATCGTCCTGGGTGTCTGTCTCACCGCCGCCGTCACGGCGATGGCGGGCCCGATCGCCTTCATCTCGCTCGCCGCCCCGCAGGTCGCGCGACGTCTGACCGGCTCCGCTGGGGTGACGCTGACGGCATCCGCAGCGGTCGGCGCGCTCCTGCTGATCTCCAGTGACGTCCTGGCACAACGATTGTTCGCACCCACCCAGATCCCCGTCGGCATCGTCACGGTGTGCCTCGGCGGTGTCTATCTGGTCTGGCTGCTCATCCAGGAAGCGAGAAGACGATGACCATCACCGGCACCGGCACCGGCACCGACCTAGCGCGGCTGAGCGCGGAAGACCTCACTATCGGGTACGACGGACGCATCGTCTCAGAGCACCTCGGCGTCGACATCCCCGCAGGTGCCTTCACGGTCATCGTCGGGCCGAACGCCTGCGGCAAGTCGACGTTGCTGCGCGCATTCGCGCGCCTGCTGAAACCCACGGCAGGGCAGGTGCTGCTCGACGGACGGGCGATCACCGATCTCCCCACCAAGGAGATCGCGCGGCGTCTCGGCCTGCTGCCGCAGACGTCGATCGCTCCCGACGGCATCCGCGTCTCCGACCTGGTCGCACGAGGGAGGCACCCGCACCAGACGATCCTGCGGCAGTGGTCTCATAGCGATCAGTCCAGCGTGGCTGCAGCCCTCGCTGCCACGGGCACGACAGAACTCGCCGGGCGACTGGTCGACGAGCTGTCCGGTGGACAGCGACAGCGCGTGTGGGTGGCGATGCTGCTCGCGCAGGAGTCACCCACCATGCTCCTCGACGAGCCGACGACCTTCCTCGACATCGCGCACCAGTACGAGCTGCTGCGCCTGTTCCACGAGCTGCACACGGAGGGTCGCACGATCGTTGCGGTGCTGCACGATCTCAACCAGGCGGCGCGGTTCGCGGATCACATGATCATGATGCGCGGCGGCCGAATCGTGGCATCCGGGGCCCCTGCCTCCATCGTGACGGCTGACCGTGTCGAGGAGGTCTTCGGGCTCAGCTGCAGCATCATCCCCGACCCGCACACGGGTACTCCCCTCGTCGTCCCCCATTGAGGAGGCGACCGCGCCGGCGAGCGGCCGAAGAAGCGTCGGGGCGAGGTCTGACGTCGGTGGCCGCCGGTAGCGTGCCTGGCGTGTCGGCCATCCAGCTTCCCAGCCCCTGCTCGCTCTGCGGCCATGCAGATGCGGTGCGCGTGGCCACGGCCCTGATGTGCGCCTGGTGCGGGTGGCGATACGGAGACTCGCCGGATCCTGATCTGCCGCGCCCGGTGATCGAGGTCGTCTACTACCTCCGCTACGACCGCCGCGTGAAGATCGGGACCAGTCGTCGCCCTCGTCAGCGACTCTCCAGCATCCGTCACGAAGAGCTCCTGGCTTTCGAGCGGGGCGGTCGGGATGTCGAGCAGGCGAGGCATCGAGAGTTCGCTGAAGCCCGCGAGGGAGGCGAGTGGTTCACGCTCACGCCGATTCTGTCCTCGCACATCGCGGGGCTGCGTGCCGAGGGCGAGCCCTGGCAGCTGTATGCACGCTGGGTGAGCTCGGCACTGCAGAACTGAAGCCCCGCACGGGCCGACGTTCCGTGCGGGGCTTCAGAGTTCAGTGGGATCAGGCGCGCGCGGTGGCCTTGACGCCAGCGGGCTGGGGCTGCGAGAACAGCACGACGAGGATCACGGCGACACCTACGACCACATGCGGGACCCACACGTTGGGTGCCTCGGTCGAGAAGCCGAAGATCCACGGTGACAGCGCCAGGAACAGGCTCGCGACGATGTCGAAGACGAGGTGCACCGGCATCGGAATGACGCCGAAGGGACCCCATTCGTACTTCGTGAACAGGCTGTAGACGATGAGCCCGATGCCGAGCACGATCGGGATGATGACGGCGGGGCCGCCCACGCTGGCGAAGCCGAACAGCCACGGAGCAGCGACCAGTGCCACGCCGACGACGTAGTCGAGAATTCCGTGGACCTTGGTGGGGATGAAGCGCATGATTCCTCCTGTGGTGTCGTCGCGTGCTGCGACTCACAGTTGGTTCGCAGCGGTGCGCCGAACGGATTGCAGGAGTCCCCCTCGTACCCTGAACGGATGACATCATCGCCGTCTGCATCCCCCGCGATCGGAATCCTCCGTGTGTCCGCGGGCGGAGGGGTGATCGGCATCCTCCTGTTCACTTACGTGATCGGCATCCCCCGCCAGGGAGCGAGCCTGGTCGACTATTTCGGCTACTTCACGAATCTGACGAGTCTGCTGACATCCGGTGTCCTGGTCGCGACGGGGCTGCTGTCGCTTCGCCGCCGGTCGATACCTGCGCCGCTCATCAGCGCCCGCGCCGTGGCCGTCGCGTGCATGATCATCGTGGGCGTGGTGTACAACGTGCTGGTCCCGGGAACGGGAAGCGCACCGGCGTGGGTGAGCGTCGCACTCCACACCCTGTTCCCCGTGCTGCTGGTGCTCGACTGGGTACTCGTCGGCGATCGCGCTCCGATGCCGTGGCGGCGCCTCTGGCTCGTGCTCCCGTACCCCGTCATATGGCTGGGCGTCGTCTTGGTCCGGGGCGTCACGGACGGCTGGGTGCCCTACGGGTTCCTGCTGCCTGACCGGGGTGTGATGTCTCTGACGCTCCATGTCGCGGGACTCTTCGCGGCTCTGCTCGCGTCCGGCTCGCTGGTGTGGGCGCTGAGCAGGGTGCGCGGCTTCGGGACTCCCAGACGCTCAGAGGAGGCAGATGCTCAGGCGCTCGCCCAGCCGTACCGACGGGCCAGCGCCGACGCGACGCGACCGTAGCGAGAACGGTCGAGCACGGCGGCCTCGCGACGCAGCCCGCTCTCGTGGACGCTGTAGAGCTGCTCGATGTCGACCCACGACTCGCGCCCTCGCGAGTCCCAGTCGCCGGAGCCGATCCCCAGGTAGTCGCGATCTCCGTCGTGCGCCTTGCTCGTCATCCGCACCGCGTACACGCGATCCGCGGATTCGCGACCGATCACGAGCACCGGACGGTCTTTGCCTCGTCCGTCGTTCTCCTCGTAGGGCACCCAGGTCCAGATGATCTCGCCCGCGTCCGGCGCACCATCCCGATCAGGCGCATAGCTGATGCGGAGCTGCTCGATCCGATCGGGGTCGATGCGCACCGTCTCCGTGCCCCGCGGCGAACCCCTCTCGCCGGATGCCGAGGAGCGCACTTCCTCAGAGGAGCGTAAACGCGAGACCGGGCGTCTCGGACGATTGCTCGTCCGAGACGCCCGGTCAGATCCCAGTGCTGTGAAGAGGATCTCCGCGAGTCTTGCCAGGATGCCGTTCGAGTTGCTCACACGGTCACCCTAACGGCAGTTCAGGCGTCGGCCAGCGCGTAGCCCTCCTCGCCGTGCACGACCTGGTCGACACCGGCGATCTCGTCTTCGCTGGTGACGCGGAAGCCGATCGTCTTCTCGATCGCGAAGCCGATGATGAAGGCGACGACGAAGGAGTAGATCAGCACACCGAGGGCTGCGATCGCCTGGACGGCGAGCTGACGCGCGTCGCCACCGACGAAGAGACCGGTTCCGGTTGCGAAGAAGCCGAGGTAGAGCGTTCCGATCAGGCCACCGACGAGGTGGATGCCGACGACGTCGAGCGAGTCATCGAAGCCCAGGCGGAACTTCATCTCCACCGCGAGTGCGCAGACGATACCCGCGACGGCACCGAGCAGCAGAGACCATCCGGGGGTGAGGTTGGCGCAAGCGGGGGTGATGGCTACGAGACCGGCGACGGCACCTGACGCTGCACCCACCGACGTGGGCTTTCCGTCCTTGATCTTCTCGATGAGGATCCAACCGAGGATCGCGGCCGCCGTGGCGCCGAGGGTGTTCAGGCCGATGAGTCCGACGCCGCCCATGTCCTCTGCGAGCCACTCCGCTCCGGCGTTGAAGCCGAACCAGCCGAACCACAGCAGCGCGGCACCCAGGAGGGTCAGCGGAACGTTGTGCGGCTTGAGGATGCCCTTCTGGAAGCCGATGCGCTTACCGAGGACGATCGCGAGGGCGAGTGCGGCAGCACCCGCGTTGATGTGCACAGCCGTACCGCCGGCGTAGTCGATCACGCCGATGCCGCTGTCCTCACCGAAGAGCGTGGTGCCGAGGTTCATGATCCAACCGCCGCCCCAGACCCATGCCGCGACCGGGAAGTAGCCGACCGTGGCGAAGACGCCCGCGAAGATCAGCCAGCTGCCGAACTTCGCACGGTCGGCGATGGCGCCCGAGATGAGCGCGACGGTGATGATCGCGAAGGTCGCACCGTAGGCGACTCCGAGAAGTGCGACGTTCGAGCCCTCACCCTCAGCGAGAGAGGAGAGTCCGATGTCGGCGAAGGGGTTGCCTGCGAAGGCGGTGGGGCTGTCGACGGCGCTCATCGAGAATCCGAAGAGGATCCAGAGCACCGCCACGAGTCCGATCGAGCCGAAGCTCATCATCATCATGCTGACGACGCTCTTCGCCTTGACGAGACCGCCGTAGAAGAAGGCGACGCCGGGCGTCATGAGCAGTACGAGGGCGGTCGCGGTGATCGCCCAGGAGATGTTGCCTGGAGCATCCATAGTCAAACCTCACATTCGGGAAACGAGAGCTTCAGTGTGACGACGCCCGATTTCCGGAATGCGTGAGGTTTGTTGCGGTGGCGTTACAGAGACGCCACGTGTGTGAACATCGCGTTACGCGACACTGCGATCCGCGTGTGTAAGTGCATTGAGTCTGGAGATAGCACGCAGGTACTTCTTGCGGTACCCGCCGTTCAGCATCTCCTCTGCGAACACCTGGTCGAGGCTCACGCCGGTGGCGACGATGGGGATCTGCGCGTCGTACACGCGGTCGACGAAGGCGACGAAACGAAGAGCCTCCGATTGATCGGTCAGCACGTGCACGTCTTTCAGGCCGACGAGGTCGAGCCCCGAGATGACCCGCAGGTACCGCGAAGGGTGCACACGAGCGAGATGACGGATGACCTCAGCGAAGGAATCGTCGGATGCGACCCCTTCTGCCGACTCGGCCTGCACCGCGGCGGAGTAGGTGGCCGCGTCACTCACCACGGCGTGCCCGTCGAGAGCCCGCTGTCGGAAGTCCACACCGTCGATGCGGATCGTCTGGAAGCTGTCGGACATCGCATGGATCTCACGCAGGAAGTCCTGCGCGGCGAAGCGTCCCTCGCCCAGCGCGTTCGGCGGCGTGTTCGAGGTGGCGGCGAGCTTGGTGCCGGTCGGCACGAGCTCGCCGATCAGTCGCGTCATCACCATGGTGTCGCCCGGGTCGTCGAGCTCGAACTCGTCGATGCACAGCAGGTCGGCGCCCTTGAGCAGGTCGACGGTGTTCTTGTATCCGAGTGCGCCGACCAGAGCCGTGTACTCGATGAACGAGCCGAAGTACTTCCTGCGGGCGGGCATCGCGTGATAGATCGACGCCAGCAGGTGGGTCTTCCCGACGCCGAAGCCGCCGTCGAGATAGACGCCGGGCTTGGTCTCGGGCTCCTTCTTCGCTCGACTGAAGAAGCCGCCGCGCTTCGCCGGTGCCCCGCCGCGCCCCGCGAAGCGGATCAGTGTCTCCTTCGCCTCCTCCTGTGACGGGTATGCGGGATCCGCCCGATAGCTGTCGAAGGTGGCCCCGTCGAACTGCGGGGGCGGCACGAGGCTGGCCAGCATCTCGGGACCGGTGACGGTCGGCTGTCGATCTGTCAGGTGCACGATGCCCGTGCGGGTGGGCGTGTCGGTCATCACGGTCCTGTATCGGGGGCGCACCTGTGTCGAAGTCTTACGAATCGGGTGCAGGGCGCATGGCGTGGATCTATCGTCGAAGTATCGGCTCCACATTACGCCGTCGCCCCCTGCATCATCGCCGCTCACCGTCTGAGGAGATCCCTGTGGCCATCGAGTTCGACACCACTTCGTCCAAGTTCGCCGACTATGCCGAGCCCGGCCGGCTCGTGCCCACCGAGTGGCTGGCCGATCGCCTCGGCACACCCGGTCTCGTCGTCGTCGAATCCGACGAGGATGTGCTGCTCTATGAGACCGGCCACATCCCGGGCGCCGTGAAGGTCGACTGGCACACCGAGCTGAACGACCCCGTCGTTCGCGACTACGTCGACGGTGAGGGATTCGCGAAGCTGCTCAGCAGCAAGGGGATCTCCCGCGACGACACCGTGGTGATCTACGGCGACAAGAACAACTGGTGGGCCGCCTATGCCCTGTGGGTCTTCTCGCTGTTCGGTCACGAAGACGTGCGACTTCTCGATGGCGGTCGCGATCGCTGGATCGCAGAGGGACGCGATATCACCCGCGACGCACCTCAGATCACGCCGACGGAGTACCCCGTCGTAGAGCGCGACGACTCGGTCATCCGCGCCTACAAGGAGGACGTCCTCGCCCACATCGGCAGCCCCCTGATCGATGTGCGCTCCCCCGAGGAATACAGCGGTGAGCGCACCACCGCGCCGGCGTACCCCGACGAGGGTGCTCTGCGCGCAGGGCACATCCCTACGGCTCAGAGTGTGCCGTGGGCGAAGGCGGTCGCAGAGGACGGCGGCTTCAAGCCGCGCACCGAGCTCGATGCGATCTACCGCGACGGCGCCGGACTCACAGACGGAGACGAGGTCGTCGCCTACTGCCGTATCGGTGAGCGCTCCAGCCACACCTGGTTCGTGCTCAAGCATCTGCTCGGATTCGAGAACGTCCGCAACTACGACGGCTCCTGGACCGAGTGGGGCAGCGCGGTGCGGGTCCCGATCGTCACCGGATCGGAGCCCGGATCGCTGTGATCGTGGAAGGATGGCAGGGATGAGCATGAGCGAACTTCCTGACACCCTCGCCGAGATCCGCGACGGATTCCTCGAGACCCCTGAGGCGGATCGCCTGCTGCTCCTGCTGGAGTACTCGGACGAGCTGCCCGAGGTCTCCGCAGAGGTCGCGAGCCATCCGGAGATGTACGAACGCGTCGCGGAGTGCCAGTCCCCCGTCTACATCTCGGTCGAGGTGAACGACGATGTGGTCACGATGCACGCGACGGCTCCGCCCGAAGCGCCGACCACGCGCGGGTTCGCGAGCATCCTCGTGCAGGGCCTCACCGGCCTCACCGCCGATGAGGTCTTGGCGATCCCCGACGACTACCCTCAGTCGATCGGGCTCACCAGGGCCGTGTCACCGCTGCGGATCGGCGGTATGACCGGGATGCTCATGCGCGCCAAGAACCAGGTCAGGCAGAAGCGCTGAAACCCTGGTCGGTGAGCCATCCTGTGATGGCGTCGCTCCACCCGAGCTGGTCGTAGTTCCAGATCTTCGTGTGCCGCGCGCCGGAGAACACCGGCATCGTGACGAGGTCCGGGCGGGCCCGCTGCAGCGCGTGCGAAGCGTCAGCCGGCACGAATCCGTCATCGTCGCTGTGCAGGATGAGAATGGGCACATTCAGCTCTTCGGCTCGTGCGACCATGTCGAGGCTGTCGAACGGAATCGCGCTCTCTGCACCGCTCAACCGAGCCGTGAACGGAACGGACAATGCGCTCATCGCCAGATCAGGCAGCGGCGCGCGCATTCCCGCCTCCCGCGCCTGGAAGCGCAGCACACTACGCCAGTCGATGACGGGTGATTCGAGGATCAGTCCGGCGATGCGGTCACGGTTGCCCGAGTTCAGAGCTGTCTGCAGGGAGACGGCACCACCCATCGACCACCCCATCAGGATCACCCGCTCAGCGCCGTGTCGCAGGGCGAAGGAGATCGCGGCGTCTACATCGCGCCACTCGGCGGCCCCCAGCGCGTAGGCACCGCCTCGGCTGCGCGGAGCCTCGCCGTCGTTCCGATACGACACGACGAGGTTCGGGAAACCCGCCGCATGCAGCACCGGGACTGCGCGAAGGCATTCGGCACGGGTGACCCCGCGGCCGTGCACCTGGATCACCCACGTCGACGACTCAGCGGGGAAGAGCCATGCCGGGCACGGACCGGCCGGCGAGCCGATGAGAACGTTCTGCCACGGCAGGTGCAGCTCGCCGGGCGTGGAGTAGTACCAGCCGCTGAACGCCGCGCTCCTGTCGACGCGGGAGCCGGGCTCGATCTGCGTGAGCAGCTTGCGCCGCACGGTCGTCGCGTCGGCGCTGAGCACAGCACCGAGCTTGACGTACCCGTACGTGCCCGAGGTGAACAGACCGTATCGCCCCGGCAGCTCGGTGTCTCGTGTTCGGGTGAGCTCGATCGTCTGCGCACCGGTGTCGACAGCGAGGATCTCGGCGTCGGCCGGTCGTTTCTTCGGGATCACGACCCTGCGCGCCACGCTGAAGACGAGCAGGGCCAGCGCCGTCCCGAGAGCGATCAGTGCAGGGACAAGGAGTGCAACGGCGTGCCTGAGACTCTTCATCGCTTCCTGACTCTAGCCTGTTGCCGTGACCGCTCACCCCGATGCCGGGACGATCTTCGACGCCGCCGTGGCCGAACTGCGCGATATCGCCTTCCGCGCAGACATCACCATCCGCGAGATCCCCACGCCGCAAGGCCTCGCCCCGCACGCCCTCGCGCTCGCCGCCGATGTCCGCCCGGACGACGGCGGAGAGTCCGCGTACGGCACCGGACGCTTCGTGCTGCTGCATGACCCAGACAATCCGGCGGCGTGGGACGGCGACTGGCGGATCGTGATCTTCGCCCAGGCGCCGCTGGAGACGGAGATCGGCACCGACCCCCTGCTCGCCGACGTCACCTGGTCGTGGCTCGTCGACGCACTCGACTCCAGGGGCGCTGGTTATCACTCCGCGTCCGGCACGTCGACCAAGACCCTGTCGAAGGGCTTCGGTGGCCTCGCGGTCGAAGGCGACGGCGCACAGATAGAGTTGAGGGCGTCCTGGACACCCGAGGGCCCCTTCACACCCCATGTCGAGGCCTGGGTCGAACTGGTCGGGATGCTGGCGGGTCTTCCGCCGGGCTCCGAGGGCATCGCCGTTATCGGCGCGCGAAAGGCAGCACGTGACTGAATACTCCGTGATCTCCGACGTCTCGGAGTTCCATGCGGCATGCGCCGCGCTGGCCGCAGGCACAGGTCCTGTCGCCGTCGACGTCGAGAGGGCATCCGGATTCCGCTACTCCCAGCGGGCATATCTCGTGCAGGTGTTCCGCCGTGACGCGGGAGTCTTCCTGTTCGACCCTCCTGCGCTCGGCGACTTCAGCCCGCTGCACGAGGCGATCGGCGACGCGCTCTGGGTCTTCCACGCCGCCAGCCAGGACCTCCCGTCGCTCCGCGAACTCGACCTGCTGCCGCGGGAGATCTTCGACACCGAGCTCGCATCGCGCCTGCTGGGTCACGAGCGCGTCGGCCTCGCTGCGGTCGTGGAGAACACGCTCGGCATCACCCTCAAGAAGGAGCATTCCGCTGCGGATTGGTCGACCAGACCGCTTCCCGCTGCCTGGCTCGAGTACGCGGCGCTCGATGTGCTGCATCTCATCGATGTCTACGAGGCGTTGGAGGCGGAGCTCGAGGAGCAGGGCAAGACCGAGTACGCGGCCGAGGAGTTCGCCGCCACGCTCATCCGTCTTCCCAAGCCTCCGCGCGAAGACCCTTGGCGACGCCTGAGCGGGCTCCACCAGGTGCGCGGTGCACGGAACCTGGCCGTCGCGCGCTCGCTCTGGCAGGCTCGCGAGGCCTTCGCGCAGGATCAGGATGTCTCTCCGGGGCGACTGGTGCCGGATCGCTCGCTGATCGCCGCGGTGCTCGCGAACCCGCAGAGCAAGCAGGCGCTCGCAGGAATCAAGGATTTCCAAGGTCGAGCGAGCCGCACGCAGCTCGATCGCTGGTGGCAGGCCATGGTCGACGGGCGCGCGACAGAGGAGCTGCCGCGCGAACGGGTTGCGAGCGACACGCTGCCGCCACCTCGGGCGTGGGCCGACCGCAATCCTGAAGCCGATGCTCGTCTCAAGGCCGCCCGGCCCGTCGTCGAAGCCACGGCGGAAGAACTGGGGATGCCCACGGAGAACCTGCTCACCCCCGACCACCTTCGCCGGGTGGCATGGGACGTGCCGGGAACGACGGCTGGTGCCATCGGGGATGCGCTTGCGGAACTCGGTGCGCGACCCTGGCAGATTGCACAGACTGCACAGAAGATCGCCAACGCCTTTGTAGAAGCCGCGCAAACCCCCGACGAGCCCCCGTCGGACGCTTCGTAGGTTCGATCCAACCGATTCCTCCCCGTTTCCGGCCCTCCATAGACTGAGGCCACCGCACAAACTTGGAGGCAGAGTGGCCGAAATATCGGACGTCTTCTTCGTCGATGGAGTGCGCACCCCCTTCGGGCGCGCCGGCGAAAAGGGCATGTACTGGAACACCCGCGCTGATGACCTCGCCGTCAAGGCGACCATCGGCCTCATGGAGCGGAACGCAGCCGTCCCGGCCGACCGCATCGACGACGTCGCCATCGCCGCGACCAGCCAGACCGGAGACCAGGGTCTGACCCTCGGCCGCTCCGTGGCGATCCTCGCGGGTCTTCCGCAGACGGTGCCAGGACTCGCCGTCGAGCGCATGTGCGCCGGCGCGATGACCAGCGTCACGACCATGGGTGCGTCGATCGGCGTCGGCATGTACGACTTCGCTCTCGCCGGCGGTGTCGAGCACATGGGCCACCACCCGATCGGCGGCAACGCCGACCCCAACCCTCGCTTCGTGGCGGAGCGCATGGTCGACCCCGGCGCCCTGAACATGGGGGTCACGGCCGAGCGCATCTTCGACCGCTTCCCGCACCTGACCAAGGAGCGCTCCGACCGGTTCGGCATGCTCAGCCAGCACAAGGTGCAGGCGGCGTACGACGCCGGAAAGATCCAGCCCGACCTCGTGTCGGTCGCGACCAAGGGGGCCGACGGCGCCTGGGGTCTCGCCAGCGAAGACGAGGGGCGTCGTCCACAGACCACGATGGAAGACCTCGCCGCGCTGAAGACGCCCTTCCGTCCGCACGGTCGTGTGACGGCAGGAACCTCGTCGCCGCTGACCGACGGCGCGACCATGTCGCTGCTCGCCGGTGGCGGAGCCGTCAAGGAGTTCGGCCTCGCGCCGAAGATGCGCATGGTCTCGTTCGCCTTCGCAGGCGTGCAGCCGGAGATCATGGGAATCGGGCCGATCCCCTCGACGGAGAAGGCCCTGAAGAAGGCCGGACTGACGATCGCCGACATCGGGCTTTTCGAGCTCAACGAGGCCTTCGCCATCCAGGTCATCTCCCTGCTCGACCACTTCGGCATCGCCGACGACGACCCCCGTGTCAATCAGTGGGGTGGCGCGATCGCACTCGGCCACCCTCTCGCGGCATCCGGTGTGCGTCTGATGATCCAGCTCGCGGCGCAGTTCGCCGAGCGCCCCGACGTGCGTTACGGCCTGACGGCGATGTGTGTCGGTCTCGGACAGGGCGGCTCCGTCATCTGGGAGAACCCGCACTACGACGGCAAGAAGAGGAAGTAAGCCCGATGGCCAACTCGATTTCCGAACAGTACGCGAATGTCGATTTCTCCCCCATCCAGGCCCTCACCGACGGCGAGGTGATCACGCACTCACCCGTGCGCGACATCCGCCTCGCGTCGGGCAAGGTGCTGGCGCTGATCACGCTCGACAACGGGCGCGACCACAACCGCCCGAACACCCTGGGTCCGGCCACTCTCACCGCACTCGGCGAGACGCTCGACGGTCTCGCCGCACGTGCAGCTGTCGGAGAGATCCAGGCGGTCGGCATCACCGGCAAGCAGTACATCTTGGCCGCCGGTGCCGACCTCTCGGACATCAGCAAGGTCGGCTCGCGCGACAACGCACGGCTGATCGCCCAGCTCGGTCACAAGGTACTCGGCAAGCTCGGCGAGCTCGGCGTCCCGTCGTTCGCCTTCGTGAACGGCCTCGCGCTCGGTGGCGGTCTCGAGATCGCGTTGAACTCCAGCTACCGCACGGTCGACGCGTCCGCCGCGGCGATCGCGCTCCCCGAGGTCTTCCTCGGGATCATCCCCGGGTGGGGTGGTGCGTACCTCCTGCCGAACCTGATCGGAATCGAGAACGCCCTCGAGGTCGTCATCTCGAACCCCCTCAAGCAGAACCGGATGCTGAAGCCGCAGCAGGCATTCGATCTGGGCATCGTCGACGCGATCTTCCCTGCGGCGAACTACCTCGAGAACTCGCTCGCCTGGGCAGATGCCGTCCTCGGGGGCAAGAAGGTCGAGCGCAAGAACGAACCGGGCAAGATCGAGCGACTCACCAAGTGGCCCATCGCCGTCAAGATGGCCCGAGGCATGCTCGAGTCGAAGATCGGCACCGTGCCCCGCTCTCCGTACGCCGCTCTCGACCTGCTCGACAAGGCGAAGAGCGGCACCAAGGCCGAGGGGTTCGCCCGCGAAGACGAGGCCCTCGCGGATCTCGTGACGGGTGACCAGTTCGCGGCCTCGATGTATGCCTTCGATCTCGTGCAGAAGCGTGCGAAGCGCCCGGTCGGCGCCCCCGACAAGGCCCTCGCGAAGAAGGTCACGAAGGTCGGGATCATCGGTGCCGGGCTCATGGCGAGCCAGTTCGCGCTGCTGTTCGTGCGCAAACTGCAGGTGCCCGTGCTGATCACCGACCTCGACCAGGCGCGTGTCGACAAGGGCGTCGCGTACATCCATGAGGAGATCGGCAAGCTCGAGGCGAAGGGCCGCCTCGACGCGGACTCCGCCAACAAGCTCCGAGCGCTCGTGACCGGCACCACCGACAAGAGCCTGTACGCGGACTGCGACTTCGTCATCGAGGCCGTCTTCGAAGAGGTCGGCGTGAAGCAGCAGGTGTTCGGTGAGATCGAGAAGGTCATCGCGGAGGACGCGATCCTCGCGACGAACACCTCATCGCTGTCCGTCGAAGAGATCGGTGCGAAGCTCGCTCACCCTGAGCGCCTCGTCGGTTTCCACTTCTTCAACCCGGTCGCGGTGATGCCGCTGATCGAGATCGTGAAGACACCGGGCACCTCCGAGGCTGCTCTCTCGACAGCCTTCGTCGTCGCCAAGAACCTCGGCAAGAACGCGGTGCTCACGGCCGATGTGCCCGGCTTCGTCGTGAACCGTCTACTGGCGAAAGTCATGGGCGAGGCAGCTCGTGCGGTCTACGAGGGCACCCCGATCACGGAGGTCGAGAAGGCGTTCGCACCGCTCGGCCTGCCGATGGGCCCGTTCCAGCTGATCGACCTGGTCGGATGGAAGGTCGCGGCTCACGTGCAGGACACGATGGCGCAGGCGTTCCCCGACCGTTTCTACGCGAACGAGAACTTCCACGCTCTCGCAGAGCTCGATGCGGTCGTCGAGAAGGACAAGGGCGGCCGCGTCACCGGGTGGACCAAGCAGGCTGAGAAGCTGCTCAAGCCGGCCGTCGGCAAGACGCCGGCTTCGGCCGAGGTCATCCTGCAGCGTGTGCAGGACGGCCTTGCGAGCGAGATCAAGCTGATGCTCGACGAGGGCGTCGTGCCCGAGGTCGAGGACATCGATCTGTGCCTCATCCTGGGTGCCGGCTGGCCGTTCATCGATGGCGGCGCATCGCCGTACCTCGACCGAGAGGGCGCCTCGCAGCGGGCGTTCGGCGGCGATTTCCACACGCCGCAGATCCGCGGCACCGAGAACCGCTGAGCTGAACATCGGAGGGGCCGCCGCGAGGCGGCCCCTCCGATGTGTCTACAGCGTCGGGCGCTGGTCGACCTCACCACAGCGCGGCCAGTGCGACAGCGCTCGTTCAGCGAGCGCGGTGATCGTCAGCGAGGGGTTCACGCCGGGGTTGGCCGGCACTGCGGCGCCGTCGACCACGTGCAGTCCTGGATGCCCCCACACCCGATGGTAGAGATCGACCACGCCCGTCTCGGGGGTGGACGAGATCACGGCGCCTCCGAGGAAGTGGGCGGTCAGCGGGATGCCGAAGACCTCGGGCCATGATCCTCGGGCTGCAGCCGCGACGCCGCCCTCGGTCTCGACGCGCGCCGCGATCGCCGCGGCCGCGCGGTGCGCCTGCGGCAGGTAGCTCGGGTTCGGCTCGCCGTGCCCCTGCCTGCTCGTCATCACGAGCCGCCCGAGGCGTCGACGCAGCGACAGCGTGAGCGAGTTGTCGGCGGTCTGCATCACGAGCGCGATGATGCCGCGTTCACTCCAGCGTCGAAGCGAACCGAGACGCAGCTGACGGATCGGCGTTCGCAGGAACTGACCCACCAGGCTCGCCAGTCGTCGCCCGAGACCGCGGTCACCGGGCACCATGACCGAGGCGAGTGCGCCCATGAGATTCGATCCCGGGCCGTATCGCACATTCTCGACGTGCGTGTTCGCATCGATGTGGAATGACGTGGTGATCGCGACTCCGCTCGCGAGTTCGAGAGAGGCCGGAACCGCGACGGCGACAGCACCGTCGAGGGCCTCCGAGTTGGTCCTGGTGAGGCGTCCGACAGCATCGGACACTCGCGGAAGCGCCCCGACGCGTTTCATCCGATGCAGCAGCTGCTGCGTGCCCCAGGTCCCGGCGGCCAGCACCACCTGGCGCGCGCTCACGGTGCGGCGGTCGCGGCGGAACCATGCCCCGCTCCGCTCCGTCGTCACGGCGAAGCCGCCGCCGGGGAGCTCGCGCACCTCTGTGACGGTGCGCAACGCCTCGATGACGACACCGCGCCTCTCGGCCAGGGCGAGATAGTTCTTCATCAGTGTGTTCTTGGCGCCGACGCGGCATCCGACCATGCAGTTTCCGCAGAGCGTGCAGCCTGTGCGATCAGGGCCTTCCCCGCCGAAGAAGGGGTCCGGTGCGCGCTCGCCGGGCTTGCCGAACCAGACCCCGACCGGTGCGTGCCGGAATGTGCTGCCCGCGCCGAGGTCGTCGGCAGCCCCTGCCATGATGCGCTCGACAGGGCCTGTGTGCGGATAGCGTTCGACCACTCCGAGCATCCGCTTCGCTGTCGCATAGTGGGGCGCGAGCTCGGTCTCCCACGCCGCGAGAGCACTCCACTGCGGGTCGTCGAAGAACGCGCCGCTGGGCTGATACAGCGTGTTGGCGTAGTTGAGAGAACCACCGCCCACTCCTGCTCCCGCGAGGATCATGACGTGCGGCAGACGATGGATGCGCTGGATGCCGAAGCAGCCGAGCTTCGGCGCCCACAGGTAGCGGCGGATGTTCCAATTGGTCTTCGGGAAGTCCTCGTCTTCGAAGCGACGACCCGCCTCGTACACGCGGACACGATAGCCCTTCTCCGCCAGCCGCAGCGCCGCCACCGAGCCGCCGAACCCCGAGCCGATGACGACGACCTCCTCGTCGAACACACCACTGTGCTGCGCACCATGCGTGGTGTTGTTCATGGCTGCTCCCCCGAGGCAGCGGGCACGAGGATCGTCAGAGCAGAGCGCCGGATCCCGATGGTGCACTCGTTCTCGGCGATCCGCTCTCCGTCGGCGTAGACGACGAGACCGGGGGCGCTGACCGTCACGGAACGGACCTGGCGACGGGTCACCTCAGGTCTCGCCAGATGCGTTCCGCGCAGAAGCAGAGGGAACAAGCGCAGCAGCCGGAGTCGTGTCAGCGGCGCGACCTGCACGATGTCCAACAGCCCGTCGTCTGCTGCGGCGCCGACGCACAGCGGCATTCCGCCGCCGTAGCTCTCGGTGTTGCCCACCGCGACGAGCGTTCCCGGCGCTTGGATCGGCGCATCGCCGTCGACGGACACCGTGAACTCCATCGGCCGGAGACGCACGAGCTCGACGACCAGCGCGAGGTAGTAGCGCAACACGCCGTGCGGCCAGCGCAGCCGGTTGGTGCGATCACTGACCTTCGCATCGAATCCGAGCGCGGCGATAGTCAGGAACGAGTCGGTACGCCCTGCGGCTCGGATCTCGCCGACATCGATCGCGCGCGGCACGCCGGTCAGCGCGAGCTCGGCCGCGGCCACCGGGTCGCGACGGGGCAGACCGAGGGCTCGAGCGAGGTCGTTGCCGGTGCCGGCCGGAACAAGAACGACCGGGATGCCGGCGGCGCACACCGCGTCGAGGATGCCGGACAGCGTGCCGTCGCCTCCGACGACGACGAGCATCCCTGGGCTCTCGCCGAGCGCCTGTGCCACCAGCATCCGGCTGGACGCCGCCGACTCTCCCGTGTACACGCGTACGTCCAGGCCTCGGGCGCGCAGATGGGCGAGGGCGGCCTCCGCCGCGTGCGTTCCACGTCCCTTGCCTGCGAACGGGTTCGCCAGCAGCGCGATGTGCTCAGTCACGTCAGCCCGACCGCTCCGGCGTGATGACCGCGCCGGGGTTGAGGATCCACGTCGGGTCGAGCTCTCGCTTGACGGCCGCCAGGATCCGCACCCCCGTCTCGCCGATCTCCTGCTCGAGCCAGGGGGCATGATCGCGACCGACGGCATGGTGATGGCTGATCGTGCCGCCTGCCGAGATGATCGCATCACTCACCTGTCGCTTGATCCCCGCCCAGGCCTCCAGCGGCTCGGATCGGAGGTTCGCGAGCACCGTGAAGTACAGCGAGGCTCCGGTGGGATAGACGTGCGAGACATGGCACATCACATACGATCTGGAGCCGGCATCTGCGAATCCTGCGCGAAGAGCAGCTGTGATCTCCGCTCTGAGATGCTGCAGGTTCGACCAGGTGGTCGCTGTCTCCAGCGTCTCGCAGAACACTCCCGCATCCAGCAGGGAATCGCGCAGATAGGGGCCGTCGAATCGGCCGTCGAGCCACCCCTCCGCACCGCCTGCTCCGGATGACACACCGCCCGCTGCCGTCAGGATCCTGGAGGTACGCGCTCGACGCTCGGCGATGCCGTCGCCCTCGTACACGGTGACGATGCTCGCACCCTTCGCGAGCGCCTTCCCGATCCGGCCCACCTGGGCGAGGCTGACCGCGGTCTCGGACTCATCGGAGAGGCGGATGACGGTGGGACCGCCGCCGTTCTGGGCGACCTGTCGCAGCCCCTCGACTCCGCGGGAGAAGTCCGCGAAGCTCCACGCCTCGAGGACGCGTTCTCGCGGCACAGGATGGACGCGGACACGCACCTCGGTGATCACCCCGAAGATTCCCTCCGACCCCAGAAAGACCCTGATGAGATCAGGCCCGGCCGCGGAGCCCGGTGATCGACCGAGATCGATGTCACCGGTCGGCGTCGCGACTCTGAGGCCGGTGACCATGGAGTCGAATCGCCCATGCCCGGCCGAATTCTGCCCCGACGAGCGCGCAGCGGCGAATCCACCGATCGTGGCATACCGGAAGCTCTGCGGATAGTGACCGAGTTCGAAGCCCCTCGCGGCCAGCAGCTCCTCGGCCTCCGGACCCGTGGTCCCTGCGGCGATACGGGCTTCACCGCTCACCTCATCGAGACCGATGAGGCCCGAGAGTCGCCGCAGATCCAGACTGATCACCGCGCGGTGGGCGCCGCGCTCGGGATCGAGAGCGCCGACGACACTCGTCCCTCCGCCGAACGGGACCACCGCGATCCCCCGGTGAGCGCAGAGGCGGAGCACGGCCACGACTTCGTCGTGATTCCCGGGCATCACGACCGCATCAGGAGCAGCTTGAAGCCGCATCCGCCGTCTGAGCAGGTCCGGTGTCGAACGACCACCTGCATGGCGGATCCTCGACTCGTCCGTCGTGTCGACGTGCTCGGCTCCGACCACTGCCGCGAACTCCTGCAGGTCGTCCCCGTGAAGCGACGATGACTCGAGCCGCACGTCGGGGAGGTCGACCGCCGTCGCGGGCTTGTGCAGGCGTCCCAGCAGGAGCGGCAGAAGCATCCGCACCGCCTGCGGCAGATCCGAGGCCCGCGCGGGATCGCCCCAGCCGTTCCAGCGCATCTCGGAACGCACGGCGACCCTGCCGTTCTCTCTACTCATGCGTTACAGTGTGACACATCATGGAAGAACGTCAAGCGGTCGTCTACTCAGCAGGCATCCATGCGCCCTACTGGGATCCCACCCAATCCCGCATCCTCGACGCAGCCGACGAGCTGATGGCTCGCCGAGGTGTGCACGGCGTGACGATCGCGGAGCTCGCTCGGCGCGCCGGGCACAGTCGACCCACGATCTACCGCAGTTGGCGCGACGCCGACGATGTCGTACGCTCAGCTCTCCTCCGCAGGGTCGCCGTCATCATCGATCATTTCCCGACTCATGCCGCCACCCGACACGAGCTCGTCGACGATGTTCTTCGCTTCTCCTCGCTCTTCCGCGCCGACCCCGTATACGAGCGACTCCTCGCGGAAGAGCCCGAAGCATTCACCCGCTACACATTGCAGCGGGTGGGATCGAGCCAGCGACTGATCCTGGGTTGGCTCTCCACGGCGATCGGCGCGGCGCAGCGCGGCGGATCGGTTCGCGTCGGCGATCCTGACGAGATCGCGGTCATGCTGCTGCTCATCGCCCAGTCGGCAGTGCTCTCACACGGGACGGTCTCAGAGCTCCTCTCCGAGAGCTCGTGGGAGCGGGAGCTGCGCGCCGCACTCGACGGGCTGCTCCGGCCATGACCTCGCACTCCCCCGACCTCAACGTCGCGCGTCGGGCCGCAGAACTGCATCGTGCCGGTGACGAGACGGTCGATGTCCTCGTGATCGGCGGTGGCATCACGGGCGTCGGTGTCGCGCTCGATGCCGCAGCACGAGGTCTGAGCGTCACTCTTCTCGAGGCTGAGGACCTCGCATTCGGCACCAGCCGCTTCAGCTCGAAGCTCGTGCACGGGGGACTTCGCTACCTCGCCACCGGAGATGTCGCCACCGCGAAGGAGAGCGCCTTCGAGCGCCACCTGCTGATGACGCGGATCGCGCCGCATCTCATCCGTCCGCTCGGCCAGCTCCTGCCCTTCGCCACAGGAGTGACGGCGCGCCAGCGCGCCGCAGGGACGATCGGGATGGCGATGGGCGACCTGCTCCGAATGCGAGCCCGCACGCCGAGTCGGTTCCTGCCGCCGCCGCGTGTCGTCTCGGCTCTGACAGCCCAGCGCCTCGTTCCTTCGCTCTCCCCCGCGGGATTGCGGGGCGGGATGCTCTCGTACGACGGCCAGCTCGTCGACGATGCCCGACTGGTCATCACGGTCGCCAGGACTGCGGCGAGTCTCGGGGCCTGCATCCTCACCCGGGTGCGCGCCCTCGAGCTGCGCCGCGACGGCGCGACAGTGGAGGACGTGCAGACGGGCGAACGTCTGGATGTCCGGGCCCGAGCGGTAATCAATGCCACCGGGGTCTGGGCCGGCAGCCTCGATGAATCGATCACGGTGCGTCCCAGCCGCGGTACCCACATCGTGCTCGACGCCGCCGATCTCGGCGATCCTTCCGCCGCACTGACGATTCCGCACGAGGACTCGATCAGTCGCTACGTGTTCGCACTGCCACAGCAGGACGGACGGGTGATCGTCGGGCTCACCGACGAGGACGCCCCAGGTCCGGTGCCCCGCGTGGCCGAGGCCACCGAAGGCGACATCGCGTTCCTGCTCGCGAATCTCAACCGGGTGCTGTCCGCGCCGATCACCCGAGCTCAGGTCCGCGGATCATTCGCGGGGCTGCGTCCGCTGGTCGACACGGGTGCGACCTCGACGGCGGATATCTCCCGTCGTCATCTCGTCAGCGTCTCCGAGAGAGGCTTCGTGAATGTGCTCGGCGGCAAGCTGACCACCTACCGACGGATGGCGGAGGACGCCGTCGATCTCGCCGTGGCCACCGCAGGACTCGACGCGGGCCCCAGCGGCACGGCGTTTCTGCGGCTCACCGACACTGCCGTCGCGGTCACGCTCGACGTGGACCACGGGCCTGTGCCGCGCGCCGTCATCGAGTTCGCCGTCCGTTCCGAGGGCGCGATGACCGCTGAGGACGTGCTCGATCGACGTACGCGCGTCGGACTCCTCGACGCGCACCGGGAGTGCCAGCGGCAACCCGTCGAATCCGCCGTCGCCGAGATCCTCTCCACCCTCTCCTGACGACGCCGCACCAGCGCAACCAGCGCAACCAGCGCAACCAGCGCGCACCGTATCCACCTCGGGGCAGCCCGGGTAACGAGCGCGGAACAGCGTGTGAACACCTTCGCGTGCGCGTCGAAGTTGGCGATCCGCCTGCGCTCGAGGAGGCACAGTGGTGGCATGGACATGCTCCTCTCGGTGTTGGGCGGCAAGGGAATGTCGGGGCTTTTCAAGACCGGCACTGCGATTCTCACGATCCTGCTGGTCGTGCCGGCGCTGTTGAAGATCTTCGTCGTCACGGTCGACGAGGGATGGGCGGCGATCCGCACGCGGAACGGCAAGCCGATCATCCGGAATCGACCGCAGCGTCGTCCCACATCCCGCGGCGGAGCGGTCGGCGAAGTCGTCGTGCTCGACCCGGGATCCCACGGTGCTTTCCCGCTGTTCTACTGGTACCGACTCATCGATGTGCGCTGCCGCGCCACCGATCTCCCCGCGCGAGAGATGACAGGGGCGACGGGACATCAGCACCGCGTGCATGCCTCCTTCGAGTGGCGTCCGATCCCGACCGGACGAGATCTCCGGGTGTTCGAGCTCGACGTCGTCAACGTCAAGGAACGCGCCTCGAACATCGTCGGCGCAGCACTGCGAGATGTCATCCGAGGCCTCGAAGGCGCTGAACTGCCGCACAACGACGAGATCAACACCCGCGTGATCGCCGCCAGCGCCGACGAGGTGCGCCGTGCGTGCGGCGTCGAGCTGGTGCGCGTCATGGTCACCGGCGATGCGCTGACCGACGGCTACCTGCTCTCGACCGCGCTTCGCGACTCCGACCGCGGAGCCCAGGCCGTTGCCGCCCTTCACGCACTGAACTGATCCCCGAACTCGCTCTCTTCCCGGTCAGCGGCAGACACGAAGTCTGCGGCGTCGTTCAGCGCCGTTCGTGGAGCGGCAGGTCGATCGTGCCGTTCGCGCCGGCGTCCCGTGCGACAGGGATCCGGGTTCCGAGCACCTGGGAGACGACGTCCTGCGCGATCTTCGACGCGGTGAGGCCCGCGTCCGCGAGAATCTGGTCCCGCGACGCGTGATCGATGAACTCGTCCGGAAGACCCAGCTCGTCGACGGCCGTGTCGATGCCCGCCTCGCGAAGCACCTGACGGACGCGAGTGCCGATGCCACCGACGCGGATGCCGTCTTCGATGGTGATCACGAGACGATGTCGCGCAGCCATGCTCACGATCGAGGGCTGCACGGGAATCGCCCACCGCGGGTCGATCACCGTCGCGCCGATCCCCTGCGCACGAAGCCGCTCGGCTACATCCATCGCGAGCGCCGCGAACGGGCCGATGGCGACCAGCAGGACGTCCTCGGATTCTCCGCGCGCCAGCACGTCCACGCCGTCGTGCAGGCGCTCGATCGCCGGCAGCTCTGGCGAGACGTCGCCCTTGGGGAAGCGGATCACCGTGGGCGCATCGTCCACCAGGACGGCCTCGTCGAGAGCTTCGCCCAGGCGCGCCGCGTCTCGTGGTGCCGCGATGCGGATGTGGGGGACGATCTGCAGCATCGCGAGGTCCCACATACCGTGGTGGCTGGGCCCGTCGGGTCCGGTGACACCTGCGCGGTCGAGCACGAAGGTGACGCCAGCGCGGTGCAGCGCGACGTCCATGAGCACCTGATCGAACGCGCGATTCATGAAGGTCGCGTACAGGGCCACGACGGGGTGCAGCCCGCCGAACGCGAGACCTGCGGCCGACGCCACCGCGTGCTGCTCGGCGATGCCCACGTCGTACACACGGTCGGGGAAGCGCTCTGCGAACGGAGCGAGGCCCGTAGGCCGCAGCATCGCCGCGGTCATCGCGATGACATCATCGCGACGCTCGCCGACGGAGACCAGGGCATCGGAGAAGACGTCGGTCCAGCCCGTGCCGCCCGACGAGAGCGTCTCGCCTGTGGTCGGATCGATGCGTCCGACGGCATGGAACTGGTCTGCCTCGTCGTCACGGGCGGGCTGGTATCCGCGCCCCTTCTCCGTGATGGCGTGCACGATGACGGGAGCGCCATAGGACTTCGCGAGTTCGAGGGTCTCGAGGAGTACCGGGAGGTCGTGTCCGTCGACCGGTCCGAGGTATTTGATGTCGAGATTGGAATACAGCGCCTCGTTGTTCGTGAAGCGCGACAGGAACCCGTGCGTGCCACCTCGCACGCCGCGGAAGACCGCGCGGCCTACGGGTCCGAATGCCCGAAAGAGTCGATCTGACTTGTGGTGCAGATCCTTGTAGGCCGCGGCGGTGCGAACCCGATTCAGATACCGCGACATCCCACCGATCGTCGGAGCGTAGGAGCGCCCGTTGTCGTTGACGACGATCACCAGGTTGCGGTCGTTGTCATCGGAGATGTTGTTGAGCGCCTCCCACGTCATACCGCCGGTGAGCGCGCCGTCACCGACCACTGCGACCACATGACGATCGCCGCGGCCGGTCGCGGTCATCGCACGCGACACGCCGTCGGCCCAGCTGAGGGAGCTCGAGGCGTGGGAGGACTCGACGACATCGTGCGGGCTCTCGCCACGCTGAGGATAGCCTGCGAGGCCGCCGCGGACGCGGAGAGACGAGAAGTCCTGGCGCCCCGTGAGCAGCTTGTGCACGTAGGACTGGTGGCCGGTGTCGAAGATGAACGGATCGTCGGGCGACGAGAAGGTCCGGTGCAGAGCGATCGTGAGCTCGACCACTCCGAGATTGGGACCGAGATGGCCACCGGTACGGGACACGTTCTCGACGAGGAACTCGCGCACCTCACCGGCGAGTTCGATCAGCTGCTCCTCAGAGAGGGAGTCGAGATCACGGGGTCCTGAGATGCTCGGAAGAATGGGCATCTGCACCTCCTCATAGTCACCGTCGGCGGCATCCGATTCCGGTTCGAAAGCCTGATCGATCCTACCGCGGCCATCCGTGAAAGCTCGGAGAACGCCTCGCCCCTTGACACGACCGCGCTCACGCGAAAGGGCCCGATTCCGAAGAACCGGGCCCTTTCGTCGCTGAATCAGACCAGCGAGCGCAGCACGTACTGCAGGATTCCGCCGTTGCGGTAGTAGTCCGCCTCACCGGGGGTGTCGATCCGGACGACGGCGTCGAACTCCACGACCTGCTTGCCCTCGGGCGAGTCCTCGGTCGGCGTCGCCGTCACGCGCACCGTCTTCGGGGTCACCCCGTTGTTGAGCTCCTCGAGACCCGAGATCGAGACGACCTCGGTGCCGTCGAGACCCAGCGACTCCCAGCTCTCGCCGGCGGGGAACTGCAGCGGGACGACGCCCATGCCGATCAGGTTGGAGCGGTGGATGCGCTCGAAGCTCTCGGTGATGACAGCCTTGACGCCCAGCAGGCTCGTGCCCTTGGCCGCCCAGTCACGCGACGAGCCCGAGCCGTACTCCTTGCCGCCGAAGATGACGAGGGGCGTGCCCTGCTCCTGGTAGTTCATGCTCGCGTCGTAGATGTACGACTGCGGTCCGCCGGGCTTCGTGAAGTCACGGGTGAAGCCACCCTCGACGACCTGGCCGTCGTTGACGGCCGAGACCATGACGTTCTTCAGGCGGATGTTCGCGAACGTTCCGCGGATCATGACCTCGTGGTTGCCACGACGCGATCCGAAGGAGTTGAAGTCCTTGCGGTCGACGCCGTGCTCGGTGAGGTACTGCGCCGCAGGCGTGCCGGGCTTGATGTTGCCGGCGGGTGAGATGTGGTCGGTCGTGACCGAGTCGCCCAGGGTCGCCATGACGCGCGCGCCCTCGATGTCGCGCACCGGCGTGAGCTCCATCGTCATACCGTCGAAGTACGGCGCCTTGCGCACGTACGTCGAGTTCTCGTCCCACTGGAAGATGTCGTCGTCCGGGGTGGGCAGGCTGCGCCAGCGCTCGTCGCCGTCGAAGACGGTCGAGTACTGCTTGATGAACTGCTCACGCGAGATCGACGAGTCGACGAGCTCCTGGACCTCGGCCGGGGTGGGCCAGATGTCCCTCAGGAAGACGTCTTCGCCATCGGTTCCCTTGCCAAGCGCGTCGTTCTCGAAGTCGAAGTGCATCGAGCCTGCCAGCGCGTAGGCGATCACCAGCGGCGGGCTGGCGAGGTAGTTCATCTTCACGTCGGGGCTGATGCGTCCCTCGAAGTTGCGGTTTCCCGAAAGAACTGCGGTCACGGCGAGGTCGTGATCGTTGATGGCCGCGGAGACCTCCTCGATCAGCGGGCCCGAGTTGCCGATGCAGATGGTGCAGCCGTAGCCGACGGTGTAGAAGCCGAGCCCCTCGAGGTCCTTGTCGAGACCGGACTTCTCGTAGTAGTCGGTGACGACCTTGGAACCCGGGCCGAGGGTGGTCTTGACCCACGGCTTCTGCTTGAGCCCCTTCTCGAGCGCCTTGCGGGCGACCAGACCCGCGGCGATCATCACCGAAGGGTTCGAGGTGTTGGTGCACGACGTGATCGCCGCGAGCGTCACCGCACCGTTGTCGAGGATGTACTTCTCGCCAGACGGAGTCGTGACCGGCACAGGCTTCGACGCGTTCGCCGGAGCACCGCTGTTGATGTGCACCGGACGGGTGGTGTGCGGCTCTTCTTCGCCCGGAGCGTTGCCCGGGTCGGATGCCGGGAAGGAGTGCTTCGACTCGAGGTCGACGACGTCGTCCGAGGTGGACGGCGCGGCGTAGGCGAGGATGTCGTGCTCGAACTGCGACTTCGCCTCGGAGAGGAGGATGCGGTCCTGCGGGCGCTTCGGGCCGGCGATCGAGGGCACCACGGTGCCGAGATCGAGCTCGAGGTACTCGCTGAAGACGGGCTCCTGCGAGGCGTCGTGCCAGAGCTTCTGCTCCTTGGCATAGGCCTCGACCAGCGCGACGGCCTCTTCGCTGCGACCGGTCAGGCGCAGGTAGTCGAGGGTGACGTCGTCGATCGGGAAGATCGCGGCGGTCGAACCGAACTCGGGCGACATGTTGCCGATGGTGGCGCGGTTCGCGAGCGGCACGGACGCGACGCCCTCGCCGTAGAACTCCACGAACTTGCCGACGACGCCGTGCTTGCGCAGCAGGTCGGTGATCGTGAGGACGACGTCGGTCGCCGTGACACCGGCCGGGATCTCGCCCGAGAGCTTGAAGCCGACCACGCGCGGGATGAGCATCGACACGGGCTGGCCGAGCATCGCGGCCTCGGCCTCGATGCCGCCGACACCCCAGCCGAGCACGCCCAGACCGTTGACCATGGTGGTGTGCGAGTCGGTGCCGACGCAGGTGTCGGGGTAGGCACGAAGCACACCGTCGACGTCGCGGTCGTAGATGACCTTGGCCAGGTGCTCGATGTTCACCTGGTGCACGATGCCGGTCCCCGGGGGAACGACCTTGAAGTCGCTGAAGGCCGTCTGGCCCCAGCGCAGGAACTGGTAGCGCTCGCCATTGCGCTCGTACTCGATCTCGACGTTGCGCTCGAGCGCGTTCTCCGAGCCGAAGAGGTCGGCGATCACCGAGTGGTCGATGACCATCTCGGCAGGCGACAACGGGTTGATCTTGTTCGCGTCGCCGCCCAGCGCCGTGACGGCCTCGCGCATGGTGGCGAGATCGACGATGCAGGGAACACCGGTGAAGTCCTGCATGACCACACGGGCCGGCGTGAACTGGATCTCGGTGCTCGGATCAGCCGCGGCATCCCACGAACCCAGAGCTTCGATCTGCGCCTTCGTCACGTTCGCGCCGTCCTCGGTGCGAAGCAGGTTCTCGAGGAGGACCTTGAGACTGAAAGGGAGCTTGTCGAAACCGGGCACCGTGTCGATGCGGAAGATCTCGTAGTCGGTGCTGCCGACCGTCAGGGTGCTCTTGGCACCGAAGCTGTTCACCGTGGACACGATTCCGTCTCCTTCTATTCGGATGGGAGCGACAGGCGCCTCCATCTTGCTCGCCAGCGAGCCCCTGCGGCTAGCAAGGCAGACCTAACCAGTCTGCTCCGCTCAGCCTCCGGGCGAAAGCCTGCAATTTATCTTGATGTCAAGATAAATCTATCATGACCGCTGCGGTGTTCCGGCATCCGGGGTTCGCGGATACAGGGCGCGCACGACGAGCCAGGTGACCGCGATCAGTGGAGCGAACAGGGGCAGCCCCATGATCAGCTTGAGCGTGCCGAGAGCTGTGACGTCCCCGGCGAGGTACAGCGGCAGCTGCACTGCGAGACGTGCGAAGAAGAGCGCAGCCCAGGCGATGCCGAGCCACAGGAACGCGCGCCGCTTTCGCCGATCGCGCCTCCACGCGGTGCCCTCCCCCATCAGGAAGCCGACGGCGAGACCGATCAGCGACCAGCCGATCAGGGCCGAGACGAGCATGCCGGTGCCGTAGACGGCGTTGGTGATGAGCCCGGGTACGAAGTTGTCCTCGCCTCGCCCGGTCCACAACGCGAGGGCGGCGGCAGCCGCGGCGGCGACGAGGCCACCGATGGCAGCCGAGGGCGGCGACTTCTGGAGCAGGCGCACGACGGTGAACACCGCCGCGAGTCCGACCGACACTCCGAGAGGCAGGATCAGGGGTTCCGGGCGGATCGTGAAGAGGATGACGAACGCGAGGCTGGGCAGCACCGACTCGAGGATGCCGCGCCATCCGCCCATCGCTGACCACACCACCTTGTGCGTCGCGTCGCTCTCGGTCGGATCGAGGCCGGCGCGTCGAGCGGCGCCGCCGAGGGCGGCTCCGACGATGTCGGATGCGCTCTGCTCGCGCTCGGGGTCGGGAGCCGGGGTGGTCACGCGGAGCCGGGAGTCGCGGGCATCTTCAACGGGATCAGGTCGCGCGGAGGCATCGGAGCTCCACCGCGGACGACCACGATCGACCGGAAGAGGTCCTCCACCTTGGCAGCGGCCTCGAGATCCGACGCCGCAGCTCCGCCGATGACGCCACGGAGGAACCATCGAGGGCCGTCGATGCCGATGAACCGGGCGAGCCGCAGCCCAGAGCCCTCATTGGCAGCCGCGGGGACCTCGGCGAGCAGCTCTTTGCCGAGCGGCCCCTCGCGCTCCTCGACCCGCCCGCCCTGGGTGCGGACCTGATCGCGCAGCTGCACGCGGGTCTCGTCCCACAGTCCGCCGGATCGGGGCGCCGCGAACGGCTGCACCTGGAGAGAGGAGTCGGCGTAGTCGAGTCCGACGGCGACGATGCGCTTGGACTGCTCCTCGACCTCGAGCCGGAGATTCAGTCCCTCGCGCGGCAGGATCTTGATGCCGCCGAGGTCGATGTACGGACGAACCGGGTTCGCCTCGGAGTCGTCGAAGGGACCCTGCGTCGCCCGGTCGTCCGGTGCCGACTTCGAGGGAGTCGCGTTGTTGTCAGTCATTGATCTGTCCTGCCGAAGATGAATGGAGTCCTGCCTGGTAGCCGGTCGAACCGAAACCCCCCTCGCCGCGGACGCTGCCTGGCAGCTCCTCGACGGGGATGAAGGTCGCACGGGTCACGGGCATCACGATCAGCTGCGCGATGCGATCGCCGACGGCGACATCGTACGCCGTGCGGATGTCGGTGTTGATCAGACTCACCTTGATCTCACCGCGGTATCCGGCATCCACCGTTCCCGGCGAGTTCACGATCGAGATCCCGTGCTTGGCCGCGAGACCGCTCCGGGGAACGACGAACGCCGCATAGCCCTCAGGGAGCGCGATGCGCACGCCGGTCGCGACGAGCGCCCGCTCCCCCGGGGCCAGATGAACGGCCTCGGCCGCCACCAGATCGGCTCCGGCATCGCCGGGGTGGGCGTAGCCGGGCACGACAGAGGCGATAATGGGGACATCAACGGATTCAGTCACCCCCCGAGGCTAATGCAGAACATCGCTCCTGACGCGCGGACCCGCTACCGCGAGAGACTGTCCCCCAGCCTGTGGCTGCTGGTGACGGTCGCTCTGGCCGGCCCCATGGTGGCGCTCATCTTCGTGCCCATCGGCTCGACCGTCGCCCTGGTCGTCGGAGCCGCCGTGTCGGCCGTGCTCGTGGTCGCCTTCATAGGCCTCGCCCCGGTCGTGGCGGTCGACGGCGACGTGCTCCGTGCGGGTCGAGCGCACATCGAGGTCCGGCACCTCGGCACGCCCAGAGCGCTGAGCGGCGAAGGGGCACGCCAGGCGCGGGGGCCCGCTCTGCCCGCTCGGGGCTGGCATCTCATCCGCGGCGGTGTCGACGGTGTCGTCGTCGTTGCGAACGACGACCCTGACGACCCCGTGAGCACCTGGACCATCTCGACGCGCACGCCCGATCGGCTGGCCGCCGCGATCGTCGCAGCCCAGCGCTGACCTCACCACAAAGACGACGCGCCCCTGACCGTGAGGTCGGGGGCGCGTGAGTTCTTGTTCTCAGGTGCGCTCAGGCAGCGCACTCCTTGCAGATGAGGCCGGAAGCGCCCTCGTGATCGAGCTGCGAACGGTGCTTCACGAGGAAGCAGTTCATGCAGGTGAACTCGTCCTGCTGCGCGGGCAGCACGACGACATCAAGTTCGAGGTCGGAAAGATCGGCTCCAGGGAGATCGAAGCTGGACGGGTTGTCCGCGTCTTCGTCGCCTGAGGAGCCGGAGAGCTTGTCCGGCACACGCTCCTTGAGGGCTTCGATCGACTCGGAGTCGTCTTCACTCTTGCGGGGAGCGTCGTAGTCGGTTGCCATGTGGTGAATCTCCACTTTCATGCGAGTGGGTGGTGCGCCGTCGGGGTAATCGGCGGCCATAGTTTGCATGACCGCGGAGGAATAAGCAAATGCCCGCGGCTGCGACAGACCAAACTCACGGCACGCCCAGAGTATTCCCGGTTCTGAGCGGCCCCGCGTGACACCATGAACGCACACCCATCAGAGGGGCATTCGCATGGAAAACGTCACCATCGTCGGCACAGAAGCAGGACTGCTCGTACTCGCGACCGAGTCGGGCGAGCGGTTCGCGCTGCCCATCGACGACGTCCTGCACCGCGAGCTCCGGCGGGCGACGCGCCAGAGCGAGCCCACGGCCCAGCGGCTCGCCGCGAGTCCGCGCGACATCCAGGCGCAGATCCGCGCCGGACTCACGGCACCCGAGGTCGCCGCACTCCTCGGCATCGGTGTCGACGACGTCATCCGCTTCGAAGGACCGGTTCTCGCCGAGCGCGAGCACGTCATCGGCCAGGCCCTCGCCGTGCCGGTGCTGATCGGCAGCGACGTGGAGCCCGACGCTCAGCCCACTTTCGGCACCGCGATCCGCGCCAAACTGTCTGAGGTCGAGGCCTCAGCCGAGCGCTGGGCGAGCTGGAAAGACGAATCCGGCTGGATCATCAAGCTCGAGTTCACCGCCAACGAGGTCGAGCATGACGCTCGCTGGAGCTTCGACCCACGACGAAGTGCGCTGGCGCCCCTCAACGCCGACGCCACCCAGCTGTCCCGCCAGGGCTCGCTGCCCGACGGTCTCATCCCGCGCCTGCGCGCTGTCGAGGCCGAACGGCAGGCATCGCCCTACAAGGACGACAGCCGCTTCGACTCCGGCGCGTTCGGCCCCCGCCTGCTCCCGCCGCCCGAAGCCGATGACGAGGACAGCATCGCGCCCGAGCGGTCGGCGGCCGCGGTGCAGGATGCCGCCATCAAGCGTGCACCGGAATCGGCGACGACGAGCCCGGAGACCGCCGATCTGCTCGAGGCGCTGCGACGCCGGCGCGGTCAGCGCGAGACCGCGCCGATCCTCGACCAGGCAGATGATGACGGCTCGGACCAGAATCCGATCGCGTTGTTCGATGCCCTCGAGAACGACGAGCCCGACGATGACGACGAGCCGAAGGCCGCACCCGAGCCCTCGAACGAGGGCAACGGTCGCCGACGCCGCCGCAACGCGATGCCGTCGTGGGACGAGATCGTGTTCGGAGCACGCACCGACGAGTAGGCCGGGCGCCGGTGCCCGCGGTCAGCGGGCGAAAGCGCCGAACCTCAGCAACGGAACCTGACGTTCTTCCGAAGTCAGACCTCCGTGCTGACCGATCATTCCTCGGCTGCGCTGATCCGCTGCGGTGCCGTCGTAGACCGCGCCGTTGCCCCTGGCCACGACGAGGACATCGCCGATCCGCGACGCGGCGGCCGGCGTCACCTCGGGGCCGAAGAATCCTGACGCGATCGTCTGCTCCCGGGTGCCGACGTCGGCGAGGCCGGCGAGATCATCGCGCAACCGCTTTGCGACCGTCGCAGCGTCGGCGTCCGGCTCGACGTAGACATGCAGCATCCTGGGCTCTCCGCCGATGTGCCGCACCCCGACGAGGTGCTCTGCTTCGAGCACGATCTGCCGGTGCGCAGGCACGTCGAGCATGCCGTGGTCCGAGGTCACGAGGACACCGACGCCCGGCGGAACGCGTCGCGACAGCGCGGCGTCGATCTCTTCGAGCGCCGACACCCATTGCACCGAGTCCAGTCCGTACCTGTGCCCGGCCTTATCGGCTTCGGGCAGGTAGCAGTAGATGAGTGAACCCGGGTGGCGCTCGGCGAGGTCGTAGGCCACCTCGACGCGTTCTGCGGGTGTCTGCGCGGCGACGAAGTCGGCACCGCGAAGCGTCGCTCGGGTGAACCCGCTCGCCGCGTAGGCCGCGACGCCCACCGCGTAGGTCGGGCGCCCCTCTGCACGCGCGCGCTCGAAGACCGTCGGAGCAGCCTGCCACGTCGCCGGATCCAGTCCTTCCGACTCCCAGCCGGTGAGCTGGTTGACCAGGATGCCCCGCGCGGGGTCGAGAACCCGGTAGCCGACCAGGCCGTGCTGCCCCGGCCACACCCCGGTCAGGATGCTGGTCAGGGCGGCTGCGGTGGTCGACGGGAAGACCGAGTGCGCGACATCCTTCTTCGCCATCCCGGACGTGAGCGCCCTGGCATGGCCGGCGTGGGCACGCAGACTGATGGCACCGAGGCCGTCGATGAGCACGAGAACGACGGATTCAGCCCGTTGCAGGCTCGCCGATTCGCCGCGCAGAGCGGCGAACACGTCGTCCGCCACCCCGACGACGCTGCGGGCTGCGAGCGACTCGGACGGTAGAATGAGGGACATCCGAGCCAGTCTGACACAGGCTCCCGTACGCCCTCTGCCTCGCACCATTCAGGATGCCCATGCCGAAGACCCCGCCTGCCGAGCTCGCCCCCGAGCGAATCCAGGACATCGATCTCGAGACTGAGATGCAGGGTTCGTTCCTCGAATACGCCTATTCGGTGATCTACTCGCGGGCTCTGCCTGACGCTCGCGACGGCCTGAAGCCCGTGCAGCGTCGCATCCTCTACCAGATGGCCGAGATGGGACTCCGCCCTGACCGCGGTCATGTCAAGAGCGCCCGTGTCGTGGGCGAGGTCATGGGAAAGCTGCACCCTCACGGCGACTCGGCGATCTACGACGCTCTTGTGCGCCTCGCCCAGGAATGGGCTCTGCGTGTGCCGCTGATCGACGGCCACGGCAACTTCGGCTCGCTCGACGACGGGCCCGCAGCGGCTCGCTACACCGAGGCACGGCTCGCCTCCCCCGCGATGGCTCTCACCGAGAACCTCGACGAGGACGTCGTCGACTTCATCCCGAACTACGACGGCCAGTTCCAGCAGCCCTCTGTGCTCCCCGCCGCGTTCCCGAACCTCCTGGTCAACGGCGCGAGCGGCATCGCCGTCGGCATGGCGACCAACATGGCACCGCACAACCTGATCGAGGTCGTCGCCGCCGCCACTCATCTGCTCGAGAACCCCGAGGCCACCACCGAAGAGCTCATGGAGTTCGTGCCCGGCCCCGACTTCCCCTCTGGCGGCATCCTGATGGGGCTGGACGGCGTCAGAGACGCGTACGCCACCGGACGCGGCGCCTTGAAGGTGCGCGGCAAGGTGTCGGTCGAGCCGCTCGGGCCGCGGCGCACGGGCATCATCGTGTCCGAGCTGCCCTACATGGTCGGCCCCGAGAGACTGATCGAGAAGATCCGTGACGCTGTGCAGTCGAAGAAGCTGCAGGGCATCAGCGACGTCACCGACCTCACCGACCGCAACCACGGACTGCGCGTCGCGATCGGCATCAAGACCGGCTTCGACCCGAACGCCGTGCTCGAGCAGCTCTACCGGCTCACCCCTCTCGAAGATTCCTTCAGCATCAACAACGTCGCCCTGGTCGACGGGCAGCCGCGCACGCTCGGCCTCAAAGAGATGCTGCGCGTGTATGTCGCGCACCGACTCGAGGTCATCACCCGTCGCAGTCGCTACCGCCTCGCACGCCGAGAAGAGCGCCTGCATCTCGTCGAGGGCCTGCTCATCGCGATCCTCGACATCGACGAGGTCATCCAGGTCATCCGCTCGTCAGACGACTCCGAACAGGCGCGCGCACGGCTGCGCTCCGTGTTCGATCTCAGCGAGCTTCAGGCCGAGTACATCCTCGAACTGCGCCTGCGACGCCTGACGAAGTTCTCGCGCATCGAGCTCGAGACCGAGCGCGACGCCCTGCTCGCCGAGATCGCCAGGCTGCGCGAGCTGCTCGGGAGCGACGTGCTCCTCCGAGCAGTGGTCGCGCAAGAGCTGGATGCCGCAGCCGACGCCTACGGCACTCCTCGCCGCACGCTGCTGATGAACGCCGCACCCCCGAAGCCGCGCGCCACGAAGGGAGCGGTCGACCTGCAGATCGCCGACGCTCCGACAGTGCTCGTGCTGTCGACGACGGGCCGTGCCGTGCGGGTCGACCTCGCCGAGGGCCAGGAGCTGAGCCTTCCGGCGCGACGGAGCAAGCACGACGCGATCCTGACGACGGTCGAGACGACGGTTCGTGCGGAGATCGGCGCGCTCACCACCGAGGGTCGCGTGCTGCGTTTCTCCCCCGTGGATCTGCCGTCCGTGCCGTCGTCGTCCGTGCAGCTCGCGGCGGGCGCCCCGCTGCGCGACTATCTCGGCATCACCACTCGGGGAGAACGGATCCTCGGTTTCGTGCGCTTCGACAGCGACGTCCCGATCGCTCTGGGTACTGCACAGGGCACGGTCAAGCGCATCGTCCCGTCGACGCTGCCCGTGCGCCCCGATCTGGAAGTCATCGGCATGAAGCCCGGCGACACCGTCGTCGGGGCCGTGGAAGCTCAGGACGACGCCGACCTCGTGTTCGTGACGACCGACGCGCAGCTGCTGCGTTTCTCGGCATCCACCGTGCGCCCCCAGGGCGCGCCCGCCGGCGGAATGGCCGGCATCAAGCTGGGCACCGGATCATCCGTGCTCTTCTTCGGCGCAGTGGGGCCTGATGCGGAGGCGGTCGTCGCCACCGTCTCGGGATCCGACAGCATCCTTCCCGGAACCGAGCCGGGTCGCGCCAAGGTCACGCCGTTCTCGGAGTACCCGTCGAAGGGCCGCGCGACCGGCGGAGTGCGCGCGCACTCGTTCCTGAAGGGGGAGGACCGTCTCACGGTCGCCTGGGTCGGTCCGAGCCCCGCGCAGGCAGTCGACCCGACAGGTGCGGTACGCAAGCTCCCCGAGCCCGGCGCACGACGCGACGCATCGGGCCAGCCGATCGACGGCGTGATCGGGAGCATCGGCCGCACTCTGATCTGAGAGCTCGAGGCAGCTCAGCCGCCCTCTGCGGCACCTGACTCCTGACTCAGAGCCGGAGAGCCAGGATGTTGGCGGTGAGGCCCGCGGCCGTACCGCACAGGATCACGGTGTCTCCGGCCCCGACGCGGCCACTCTCGAGCGCGCGGGCGAGCATGAACGGCACGGACGACGAGACCATGTTGCCGAAGTCCCGCACCTCGTCGATCCGACGATCGACCGGGATCCCGAGGCGGTCGAGCATCGGCCCGAGCGCCGCCGACGCCTGATGCGGCACCCAGAGCGCGACATCGTCACGCGAGATCGCCGCATCCCGGTGGAACGCATCGAAGAAGTCGGGAAGCACGCGCATCATGCCCAACAGCGCCCTGCGCCCGTTCATGTCGAAGAGGTAGTCGGCGGGGTCTCCGGTGGCGTACGCCTGCGCGGGCGATCCCGACAGCCCTCCCCTGATCTCCGTGTCGTGCGCGTACGCCGGCCAGGTGCGCTGAGCGCTGGCGATCACTCCGCGGTCGGGATCAGCAGAACGGCGCAGCACGACGGCCGCGCCGGCATCGCTGAAGAGTTCGAAGCTCTCCCGCTGCTCCGGGTTGAGGAACCGAGTCCCCACGTCGCCCGCGAACACGAGGATCGTCTCGTGATCGCCGGCATCGAGGTATCGCGAGGCGATGTCGAGAGCCGTGATGAAGCTCGTGCAGGTCGAATTCACATCGAAGGCAGCCGCGTGCCCCGTGAGAGTGAGCCTCTCCAGTACGAGTGCGGCCGTGCACGGGATCGGCTGGATCCCCGCGGCTGATGCGCCGAGCACGAGGTCGACGTCGTCCGCCGTGACGCCCGCGTGCACGAGTGCCCGCTCGCACGCCTCCGTCAGCATGTCGAGATGAGACATCTCATCGTCGATGCGATACCGCGTCTCCTCCCCGAATCGGACGATGCGCGAAGGCAGAGCCGTGCCCCACCCCACGATCTCGCAGCTCCTCACCATCTCCGGTCCCCCCATTCCTGCACCACGCGCCGCAGTTTCCTGGCCCCGTCGCTCACGTAGTCGATGAAGGCGATGTCCGGTCGCTCGCAGCCCAGCCGGTCGGCCAGCGCATCCACCTCGTCTTCGACGAGACGCCGAGATCGATCGTCGAGGGTATCGAGTGCGATCTGCAGCCGCGACTCGCCGATCTGCGTGATGCGGTACTCGTCGAAGCCGTCGGCGAAGAGCAGCGCACGAGTGATCACATCGGCGAAGACGGGCACATCTCGGCCGTCGAGTGACCGGAAGAGGAGCGTGTCGCCCTCTCGTCCCTCGATGCGCTCGACAGCCGCGAGCGCGCTGCCGCAGGGGCACGGATGGGTCCGCTCGCGCAGGACATCGCCGAGCCGGTACCGCACGATCGGCTGCGCGCGGCGGCGCAGGTCCGTCACGATCGGCGTGAACCGCTCGGCATCCAGCGCCTCGCGCTCGACCAGGATGCTGTCTTCGTTCAGATGGATCACACCGTGCTCGCAGGTGTGCGCGAGGAATCCCTCGGTGCACTGATAGAGCTGGTGCAGCAGGCGCTGGCCGAGCGACGCCGTGATGCGCTGCTCGTCGGAGATCTCGAGCACCTCGGCCACCGAGTATACCCGCTGCGGCACGACGTCGAACCCCCCGGCATCGGCCGCGCGCGCGATCAGACGCAGCACGGACGGCGGAGCGACGAGAATCGTCGGTCTGTACTCCCGCAGCCGGGTGATGTTGTCGTCCATGTCGGCGTAGACGTCGAAGTAGCGGAACGAGACCGCCCGCGAGCCGACCGACTCGTACAGGGTGTTGTCCGCCCTGAGGAACAGCGCTATCCGATGTCCGAAGAGCACGCCCCGAGGCAGAGTGCGGGCGAGTACGGTTCCCACCCAGGCATCACGTTCGGCGCTGCTCACCACGAAGAGGCCGCGGTGGCCGCTGGTGCCGCTCGAGAGCCCGACCGAGTTCGAGCCCAGGTCAGTGTCGAAGTCTCGGGAGCGCTCGTTACCGATCGCCAGTGCGAGTGCCTCGTCCTTCCGGACCCCGACGGTGTTGATCTCGTCGAAGCGAGTCATCATGACGCTCTTGTCCATGAGCGGCAGATCCGAGAACGAGCGTGTCGACAGGAGTTCTCGGAAGTAGGGCGACCGCCGCCGCAGGAACCTCAGGTGGGAGCGCAGCAGGCGCCGCTGCCGCCGCTCGATCGCAGCCCGAGTGTGCAACGGACGGAGCCACCGCACCGCGACGAATTCGCGCAGGATCCGGAGATTCGACATCAGCTCAACAGTTCCTTCGCCTCGAGCGGATCATGGCTGCAGACCACGCGGATGCCGGCGGCGGCGAGCTCACCGAGACGCCGCGCGGTGGCGGCATAGCGATCCGCGTCGTGCTGGACGGCGCGGGGCAGGGCCTTCAGATCGGCAGCGGCGTGGATCAGGTCGCTCCCCCATGCCGCATCGCCGGCGAGCAGGATACGGCCCTCGATCAGAGCGCCGAGGTGCCCGTCGGCATGGCCCGGCAGATCGACGACGAGGTACGAGCCGTCGCCGAGAAGATCGTGAGCGCGCAGTGCGATGCCGCCGACTTCGACGACGGAGAACGACTCGTCATCGAGCACGATCCGTTCGGCATCCGGGAACCAGGTCGGGAGCAGCCCGGTGAGCACCCCCGTGCGCAGTGAGGGAGCCGACAGCGTCCGCTCGTGCCCCGAGCTCAGTACGAAGGTGGCGTGGGGGAAGCGACGGACCCCTCCGACGTGGTCCGGGTGCAGGTGAGACAGCACGACATGCGAGACGGATGCCGGGTCGACGCCGTCTGCTCGGAGGCGGGCGGCCACATCGTCAGCGTCCCGGACGGTCGGCGGCAGCAGACGGCGGTAGACGGCGCCGCGCCAGCCGGTGTGCCACTCTCCCGTCGCGTAGCCGGTGTCGAACAATACGCGCCGACCGTCCGCAGTGTCGTACAGGAACACACCGGAGGGGAACTCGCGGACGCCATGCGGCACGCCACGGAACATCGCGCCGACGTCGTGCGAGGTGCTGCCGCAGATGTAGTGGCGGAGGCGACCGGTCACGCGTTCCCCCTCAGGTGCGCGGCCACGCCGGCGAGTGCGTCATCGAGCGACACCTCGGGGCGGTATCCGAGCTCTGTCTTCGCCCTCGTGATGTCGAGTGTCTGCGAGTACGCGATCGTGCTGAGCGTGTAACGGGTGAGCGGCGGCTCCGGCTGCCACGGCAGCACTGAGCAGGCCCACTCCAGCGTTGATGCCAGGGCCCAGGCTGTCCGACGGTTCATCGGGCGGAATCGCGGGGTCTCCCCCATGCGCTCGAGCAGGATCGTGAGCAGCTCGCGGAATCGCCGGGGGTCGTCGTTGGTGATGTTGTACACCCCACCGGCGGCATCTCCCCGAGTCAACGCGAGCCTCAGCGCCGAGGCGACGTTCTCGACCGCCGTGACGTCAATGACGTTCTCCCCGCCATCGAAGACCGGCACGCCGATGCGAGCGTGAACGTCGAGGAGACGCGGCACGAGGCTCGGATCGCCCACGCCGATCAGGCCGCGAGGACGCACGATCACGAGCTCGGGGATCGTCCCGCAGTCCAGCGCCTCGAGCAGCAGATCCTCTGCGGCGATCTTCGAGCGGATGTATCCGTTGAGTCGATTGGCGCGGTCGACCTCGGATTCTCGGATGTCGACGCGGTCCCGCGGTGCGGCGTAGACGCTGGGAGACGAGACATGGACGACACGGCGCACACGGTTGCGACGGGCGAACTCGATGACGTGACCGGTGCCGTCGATGTTCGCCTCGCGGAAGTCCCTCCAGCGCCCCCAGGGCGCCGACAGCGCGGCGCAGTGGATCACGGCGTCCACCGGGAGGTCCCGCAAGCGGAGCGAAGCCAGATCGCCGAGCACGCGGTGTCCCTCGTCAGCGACCCGTTCGAGCGCCGGCTCGTTGCGACCGGCGGCGAAGACCTCGTATCCGTGTGTCTGCAGCTCGGGCACGACGTGGCCGCCGAGGAACCCGCTCGCCCCCGTCACCAGCACACGGGCTCCGGACATGCTCATCACGATAGCCGTCCTATTGTGGTCGAGTGCGCATCGCCATGGTCACCGACTACTACCTGCCCACGCTCGGTGGCGTGCAGACCGTCATCAAGGCGCACCGAGAGGCACTCGAGCATGCCGGACACGACGTCTTCGTGTTCACGCCCCTGGCCGATTCCAGCGATGACCCGCACGTCGTGCGCCTCCCGACAGCTCGAGGCTTCGCACCGGACGGATATCCGTTCGCCTGGCCACCCTCGGCCGTGGCGACGGCGCTCGCTGACGGCCTTCGCGCGCGCGGGGTCGAGCTCGTCCACGTGCACACCGAGATGTTCGCGGCGCTGGGCGGATTCGAGGCGGCGAAGGCTCTGGGCCTACCGGTCGTGCAGACCATGCACGGACGCATCGACGTGTACACCCGCTCGGTGCTGCCGCTGCCCTCGATCACCACGGCGCTGCTCGCGGCCATGCACCGCCGCCGACTGAACCACGACGGCGTGACGGTCGACAGCAGCGCGCCATATGCGAAGACTCGTGCTGCACGGCGCATGTGGCGCCTCATGGTCAGCCAGGCCAACCACGCCGATCGGGTCATAGTGCCCTCGGCCCACTTCGCGGCGAAGCTCTCGGCTCAGGGGGTGCGAACGCCGCTCACCGTGCTCTCGAACGGCCTGGAGGCGACGGTGCTCGACGAGATCGGCGTCGCCCTGCCGCGCACCCTCGCGCCGGGAGAGTCTCTTCGGGTGGTGTGGTGCGGCAGGCTCTCGCCCGAGAAGCGTCCTCAGGTCTTCGTCGACGCCGTGAGACGGATCTCCGGCATCCGAGCCGAGATGTTCGGCGACGGTGTGGCCAGACGTCAGGTCGCCGCGGCGTCGGCCGGCATGCCCGCCGACCGGCTCACGGTGCACGGCGGTGTCGCCCAATCGCGCGTGCTCGAGGCGATGCGGGATGCTCACGTCCTGGTGTCGAGTTCTCTCGACTTCGACAATCAGCCGATGGTGATCCTCGAGGGGATCGCCGCCGGTCTGCCCGTGATCGTCACGGATCCCGACCTCGTCGAGATGCTGCCCGAGGGCGGTGGCGTCGTCACCCGAACGCCGGATGCCGAGGGCCTGGCGGCCGCGATCAGAGAGATGCGCGAGGATCCCTCGCGGCTCACGCGAATGAGCACAGCGGCGATCGCTCATCGGGACAGGATCGCTCAGGACACCCACCGCGACGCACTGTTCGACGTCTACCGAGCCGCTCTGGCTCTGAAGCGCTGAAGGGCTGACGCGCTGACTATCAGGCGTCGATCGATTCGCGCGACAGACGGTCGGACGAGTCGATGATGAACTCGCGACGGGGCGCGACCTCGTTGCCCATCAGCAGCTCGAACACCCGGCCGGCGGCCTCGGCATCCTCCATGCGCACACGGCGCAGCAGGCGTCCGCCACGTTCCATCGTCGTGTTCGCGAGCTGCTCCGCATCCATCTCGCCGAGACCCTTGTAGCGCTGGATCGGCTCGTGCCAGCGCTTGCCCGACTTGCGGAGCTTGGCGAGCAGCGTGTGCATCTCCTGCTCGCTGTAGGTGTAGATCGTCTCGTTGGGCTTGGACCCCGGGTTGATCACGATCACACGATGCAAAGGAGGCACGGCGGCGAACACACGTCCGTCTTCGATCAGCGGTCGCATGTAACGGTAGAAGAGCGTGAGCAGCAGCGTGCGAATGTGCGCGCCGTCTACATCCGCGTCGCTCATCAGGATCACCTTGCCGTACCGTGCGGCATCGATGTCGAAGCTGCGTCCGGAGCCCGCGCCGATCACCTGGATGATCGAGGCGCACTCGGCGTTCGAGAGCATGTCGCCCACCGATGCCTTCTGCACGTTCAGGATCTTGCCGCGGATCGGCAGCAGGGCCTGGAACTCGCTGTTGCGGGCGTTCTTCGCGGTGCCGAGAGCAGAGTCGCCCTCGACGATGAAGAGCTCGCTGCGCTCGACCTCGTTGGTGCGGCAGTCGACCAGCTTGGTCGGAAGCGTCGACGACTCGAGTGCGTTCTTGCGCCGCTGGGTCTCTTTGTGGGCTCGGGCAGAGACGCGGGCTTTCATCTCGGCGACGACCTTGTCGAGCAGCTGCGTGGCCTGGCTCTTGTCGTCGCGCTTGGTCGAGCTGAACCGGGCGGCGAGATCCTTGCGAAGCACCTGGGCGACGATCTGACGCACAGCCGGGGTGCCGAGGATCTCCTTCGTCTGGCCCTCGAACTGCGGCTCGGGGACGTTCACGGTGAGTACCGCGGTGAGCCCGGCGAGGACGTCGTCCTTCTCGAGCTTGTCGTTGCTGCCGACCTTCAGCCGGCGGGCGTTCTGATCGACCTGGGCCCTGAGGACCTTGAGCAGCTCCTGCTCGAAGCCCTGGGTGTGGGTGCCGCCCTTGGGCGTGGAGATGATGTTCACGAACGAACGGGTCGTCGTGTCGTAGCCGGTGCCCCACCGCATCGCGATGTCGACAGCGCAGACCCGCTCGACCTCGGTCGCGATCATGTGGCCGTCGGCCTGCAGGACAGGAACCGTCTCCTTGAACGTGCCCTCGCCCTGGATGCGCCAGGTGTCCGTGACGGGCGCGTCGTTCGCGAGGTACTCGACGAACTCCGAGATGCCTCCGTCGTACCGGTAGGAGGTCTCGAGCGGCTGGCCCTCGACCTCGGAGCCGTTGGCCGCGCGCTCATCGCGGATCACGAGCTCGAGCCCCGGCACGAGGAAGGCGGTCTGACGCGCGCGGGTCACCAGCTCCGTGAGCTGGAACGCGGCGTCCTTCGTGAAGATCTGGTGGTCCGCCCAGTAGCGGATGCGGGTGCCGCTCGTGCCTCGGGGCGCCTTGCCGACCACCCGCAGCTCACTCTTGTCCTGGAACGGCGTGAACGGGGCGTCCGGTCGCTTCTCGCCCTTGTCGGAGAAAAGTCCCGGCTCGCCGCGGTGGAACGACATGGCGTAGGTCTTGCCGCCTCGGTCGACCTCGACGTCGAGGCGCTCCGAGAGGGCGTTGACCACAGAGGCGCCGACACCGTGCAGACCACCGGATGCCGCGTACGACCCGCCGCCGAACTTGCCACCGGCGTGCAGCTTCGTGAAGACGACCTCGACGCCGGTGAGCCCGGTGCGAGGCTCGACGTCGACGGGGATGCCACGGCCGCGGTCGTGCACCTCGACGCTGCCGTCGTCGTGCAGGATGATGTCGATCTTCGAGCCGTTGCCCGCGACGGCCTCGTCGACGGCGTTGTCGATGATCTCCCAGAGGCAGTGCATCAGGCCCGGGGATCCGTTCGAACCGATGTACATACCGGGACGCTTGCGGACGGCCTCGAGTCCTTCGAGCACCTGGAGATGATGGGCGGAATACTCGGCGGTCACAATCTCCGAGTCTATTCGCGATGCCTCTGATCGAGCCGCAGACACTCCCCGCGAGCGGCGAGGACGGGTGCCGTGCGTACGCGCTGAGCGAAACACGCCGCAAACCGGGCATGCGCACAGCGTCAGCGTGGTTGTATTGAACACGCCCAACCAGCGAACCCGACACTCAAGGAGGCACCATGATGAACGCAACGACCGAACGTGAGACCTCCGCCGTCGAGTTCCGCCTGACCGCCATGGATCGCTGTGATTCGTGTGGCGCTCAGGCCTACATCGCCGCCGAGGTCAACGGCTCCGAACTCCTCTTCTGCGCACACCACGGGCGCAAGTACGAAGAGAAGCTCCGCAGCATCGCAACGAGCTGGCACGACGAGACCGCTCGCCTGATCGACTGATCAGCTGCGGTTCGATCCGCCTCGGAGCCCGTCATCTGACGGGCTCCGCATTCGTTAAGGGGTGCTCACCCGGCGGACGCGAGCGGTGAGCCGCGTGAGTATCTCCTCACCGACGGTGTCGATGCGCTCGGCCAGGGTCGTCGCGCTCGACTCGCCGTGCTCGCCTGCGCCGAAGATCCAGACGGAGTCACCGAGCCGCATCTCCGGCCACCCCTCGACCACCGAGGTCGTCGCATCGATGCGCAGAAGTCCGCGGGCCCCGGCGGGCGTGCCGACTCGGGCCCCTGCCAGCGTCGACGGGATTCCGTCGAACGCCCCGATCTCCACCACGGCGTTCCCGTCGACGGTGTCGACGACCGTCGCGGTGAGTTCCGCGACCGGTGTCACCCCCGCGAGCTCCGGGCCATCAGCCGAACGGACTCCGTAGCAGAACGCTCCGATCCGTGACACCGAGCCGCGAAGCTCAGCGCGCCACCAGGAGGCGGCGGATGCCGTCAGATGCAAGGCTTCGGGAGTCGTGCCCGAACGCTCCGCCACTCGCACGGCCTCGAGGAACAGGCTCTGCGCATCGTCGTCCTCGCCGTCGCTCGCCTCGGCGAGATGGCTCCAGATGCCCACGAGCTGCAGGTGCCCTGCGGCCTCACCGGCGCGCACGTCGTCGATGGTGCGGCCCCACTCAGCAGGGAGCAGACCGTTGCGGTGCAGTCCTGTGTCGATCTTCAGATGGATCCGCGCCCGCACACCCCTCCGCTGCGCCACCTCCGTGATGCGCGCCAGGTACTCCGCCGATCCGACTCCCAGGTCGATGTGCGCCCGCAGTGCCTCGTCGATCTCGTCATCGGTCGAAGTTGCCCAGGCGAAGACCCGTCCTGCGTCGCCCAGCACGCGCCTGGTCTCGATTCCGCTGCGGACGTCGTACGCCCCGTACCACTCGACGCGCATTTCCTTCGCGGCTTCCACCGCCCAGCGGAGACCGTGACCGTAGGCGTCGTCCTTCAGCACGATCATCAGAGCCGACTGAGCGATGCGATCGCGTACGGCGCGGATGTTCGATCGGAAACGGTCTGTGTCGACGCGCAGCTCGGGGCGTCTCATGCCTCCCACCCCCGCTCCGCATGGGAGCCGGCGACGGTGATGAGCTCGGCGATCGTGAGTCCCGTCACCGCACCCCACCTCGCAAGTCCGGGTGCGGCAGGTCCGCGTCCTCCGAAGTACGTGGCGTCGGTAGCGGGGACGACACCGGCTGACCCCTGCAGATCGATCACGCAGACATCCATCGCGACACGCCCGATGATCGGACGCTGCACGCCTTCGATCTCGACGTGGGCGGCATTGCCCAACGCACGCACGATCCCCTGCGCGTACCCGCCGGTCACCAGTGCGGCGGTCGTATCACGCGTCGCTCGGTGCGTGTAGCCGTACGAGACCGCGTCTCCGGCCGTGAGCGGCTTGGTCGAGAGCACTCTGCCCACCAGGCGCATCACCGGGGTCGTCCGCAGCGCGCCGTCGGAGTCAGGCAATCCATAGAGCAGGGAGGGGTCGATGTCGGCAGCGCGGTCGGTCACAGCGTCGATGCCCTCCAGTGCCAGCGCCTCGACCTCCGCCGTGCAGTCCACCCGCACGGCAGCCGCGCCGGCCGCGACTACTGCATGTGCGACAGCGAACAGGCCGTGTCCCCAGGCATCCCGGCGGAGGTCGGCCACGCGGCCCCCCGCATCGACCGCGGCGGCCGATGCGGCAGCCAGCGCCGACCGCGAGATCATCGCGCGCGGACGGGAGCTCGATGTCTTCTCACACACGTTTCCAGCCTAGCTCCGCCTTCTCAGGATGCTCTGCGCACCCACCGTAGACTGGAGAGGACCCCGACCTTGGAGATCCATGTCACGCTTTTCCCTCGCGCCCCGCGTCCGCTATCTGCTGGCGCGTGCCCGCCGCATCGACGTCGCCTCGGTCATCGAGAGGGCCAAAGAGGCGTCGTCCCAGCACGGCAAGGCCGTGCCGCTGGTGGTCGTCGACATGCTGTGGTCTGCCGGGCGTCACAACGTCGGGTTCCAGGACTACATCGACTACGACTTCGCGATCCTCACCAAAGCGGAGCGCGACACGTTCATGACCCACCCCGTGTCGAACGAGATCTCGCAGAAGTACGACCACCCCGACTACCGTCACCTCTTCCATGACAAGGCGGAGTTCAACCCCGTCTTCGACGCCTTCCTGAGGCGGGAGTGGATGCTCATCACCCGGGGCAACGCAGACGAGCTACGCGAGTTCACCGAGCGCCAGGGCACGATCGTCGTCAAGGAGACCCACGGCCAGGCAGGCACCGGCGTGCACCGCTACCACGCCGCCGACGTCACGGATTGGGACGCATTCCACGCCGAGCTCCTCTCGAAGAAGCAGGTGCTCGTCGAAGAGGTCATCCGCCAGCACGCCGATCTCGCGGCCGTCTGCCCAGGCACCGTCAACACCACGCGCATCACGGCCTTCTTCGACGGCGAGAAGACGCACATCCTCGCGATGGCGCAGAAGTTCGGACGCGGCGCGGTGAGCGACCAGATGAGCTTCGGCGGCTTCTACACGATGCTCGACGAGAACGGTCACGCCGTGGGCTCCGGGTACGACTCGCACGGCCACGTGCACGTCACGCACCCCGACTCCGGGTTCCCCATCGCCGACTTCCAGCTGCCCATGATGGATGAGGTCCGCGAGTTCGTGGATCAGGTCGCTCGTGTCGTGCCCCAGGTCCAGTACGTCGGCTGGGATGTCGTCGTCACCCCCGACGGACCCGTCCTCGTCGAGGGCAACTGGGGCGCAGGCGTCTACGAGAACAAGCCGAGCGTCACGGGGATCCGCACCGGTCACAAGCCGCGCTACCAGGCCGCGATCGGCTTCTGACTGCGCGCGGACACGAAGAAGGCCCGGATGCCGAAGCATCCGGGCCTTCTTCGCTGTCGTCTGGCTCCCTGAGCCTGTCGAAGGGTCCCTGATCCTGTCGAAGGGTCCCTCTGAGCCTGTCGAAGGGTCCCTGAGCCTGTCGAAGGGCGACGGGTCAGACTTCGCGGACGATACCCATCGGGGTCGACTGCGTCGCCTGTCCGAGCGGGTTGTCGCCGAGTATCTCGACGAGACGACGCTCGCCAGCCTTGTCGAGCGTCGAACCGAGGATGTTGCCGCCGATGTCGTTGATGTCGACGACGGCCACTTCGAGGTTTCCGCCGAGCATCTTCTTCAGGCGCTCCGCGACGCCACGGGGGTCCTTCGGACCGAGCACGACAGCCTGGTTGTACGGCGGGATCGTGTTCTTCGTCGGACCGTCGATCGCACGGGCCTTGTCGCCGGCGATGCGATAGAAATCGCCGCGGCGGCCGAAGGCCTTCGTGATGACCGAGACGCCGGCGGCGAACAGGATCCGCAGAGTGCCGCACTCGCGCAGCGCCATCTCCATGGTCTCGGGCATTCCGAGACCGATGCCGTAAGACGTGCGGACGACGTATCGCGAGAGGAAGCGCGCAAGAGGCCGTGGCGAGATCTCGTCGAGCCGGTACGACCGGCCCTGCGTGATCGCGACGATCTTCTCGGTCACGAACAGCAGGTCGCCCGGCTGGACCGCATCCTTCGCGTACTCCATGACGACCGAGTCGAGGTCATCATCCGGCATGACCACACGCGTCCGCAGCGGGATGCGCGCGTAGCTCTTGCCGTCGACGCTCGTCTCGAGCGCCTTGCCCTCGTTCGCCTGCATCACTCGAGGTAGTCCCGCAGCGACTGCGAGCGGCTCGGGTGGCGGAGCTTCGCCATCGTCTTCGACTCGATCTGACGGATGCGCTCACGCGTCACGCCGAACGTGTCACCGATCTGGTCGAGCGTCTTGGGCTGCCCGTCACCGAGTCCGAAGCGCATCCGGATGACACCGGCCTCGCGCTCGGACAGCGAGTCGAGCAGCTGCTCGAGCTGACGCTGAAGCATCGTGAAGCCCACGGCGTCTGCAGGGACCACGGCCTCGGTGTCCTCGATGAGGTCACCGAACTCGCTGTCTCCGTCTTCACCGAGCGGCGTGTGCAGGGAGATCGGCTCTCGGCCGTACTTCTGCACCTCGACGACCTTCTCGGGCGTCATGTCGAGTTCGCGGCTGAGTTCCTCAGGCGTGGGCTCGCGACCCAGGTCCTGCAGCATCTGGCGCTGCACGCGGGCCAGCTTGTTGATGACCTCGACCATGTGCACCGGGATGCGGATGGTGCGGGCCTGGTCGGCCATGGCGCGGGTGATCGCCTGACGGATCCACCAGGTGGCGTACGTCGAGAACTTGAAGCCCTTGGTGTAGTCGAACTTCTCGACCGCGCGGATCAGACCGAGGTTGCCCTCCTGGATCAGATCCAGGAACTGCATGCCACGACCGGTGTAGCGCTTGGCGAGAGAGACGACGAGACGCAGGTTCGCGCCGAGCAGGTGGCTCTTCGCGCGCTGGCCGTCACGGGCGACCCACTGCAGGTCGAGTCCGAGCTGGCTGGCCTTCTCGGCGGCAGTCATCGTGGAGAGCTTCTCCTCGGCGAACAGCCCGGCCTCGATGCGCATCGCGAGCTCGACCTCTTCGGCCGCGTTCAGCAGGGCGACCTTTCCGATCTGCTTCAGGTAGTCCTTGACAGGGTCGGCGGTCGCACCGGTGATCTGAGTCGAGTAGACGGGCACGTCTTCGTCGTCGTTCGACGAGATGACGATGGCGCCGGTCGGCAGAGGCTCGGTGAACTTCGGCTTCGAGTCCTCGTCGTCCTCCTCGGCCTCTGCGGCGGGAGGAGTCTCGTCGTCTTCGACGATGTCTTCAGCCTTCTTCTTCTTCGCGGGCGCGCGCTTGGCGGCGGCCCGCTGCGCTGCCGTCTTGGGGGCCGGCTTCTCGGCCGCCTCCTCGACGGGAGCGTCGACCTCGGGAGCGTCGGCGGTCTTCTTCGTCCGGGTCTTCTTCGTCGTGGCAGGAGTCACGTTTCGCCTTTCACGGGGCCGCTCGGAGGCCCCGGAGCATTTCGGACACTAGTAAGACCCTTGTCAAGTCCGATCTCCGGAAAGATCGATTGACAACGGGTCAGAGTCCTAGTATCGCACACGTGTGGTCATGCAGGTGCAATCCGCCGAAGTTCGCGTCTTCGACGTCAGCCCCGACCCGGCTTGTCCTCGTCGCCACTGGGACGTGAGGCGAGATAGCGCTCGAGCTCTGCGGCCAGCTCGTCGGCGCTCGGCAGGTCGCGCTCATTGAAGCCACCCTCGTCATAAGACCCGTCCTCCGGGTCACGACCGGCCATGTACGCGTCGTAACGGCGCTCGAGCCCCTGCACCATCTGCTGCAGCTCGTCGTTTCCGAGCACCTGTTCGTCGACTCGGGTGAGGTAGTCCTCTCGGCGCTCCTGCACCTCGTCGAGCAGGATCACGAGGCCGGTCGCCGCCATCAGCTTCTCAGCCGCGGCGATCACGGCATCAGGGTTCTCGGTCTCGGCGAGATAGTGCGGCACAAGCAGGACGAAGCCGACGACGCGGTCCCCGTGCTCGGCGAAGCGGAACTCGAGGAGATGGCCCGCGGTCGCCGGCACCTGAGTGCGCGGACGCCAGACCGAGTGCGCCACAGTGAGCTCGCGCCTGTTGCCGCTCACCGTCGTTCCGATGGGGCGCGTGTGCGGAACAGGCATCGCGATCGAGTGCACCCAGTTGAGCCCGGACACCTCGAACTCGTCGGCGAGTTCGAGCACGGTGCGTGCGAACTCGTTCCATGCGAAATCCGGCTCGTAGCCGGCGAGGAGGAGGAACTTCTGGCCGAGCGCATCCGTCGCGAGCGACAGCTCGAGCCGCGCGGGGCGGAACTCGGTCAGGTGGTCCTGATCGAACGAGATCACAGGGCGACGCGCGCGGTAGTCGAGCAGCACGTCGTTGTCGAACACTGCGACCGGCTGAGGAGAGGTCGTCTCTCGAAGGTGCTCGATGAGCCCCGAGACCGCGTTGCCCGCGTCGGTGAAACCCGTCAGGAGCAGGACAAGGGGCAGTCCGCGCGGCACGACCGGCGCGTTCGCTACACGTTCATGGATCTCTCCGGAGAAGGGCATGAGTCAATGCTACGAGCAGCGTCGGACGGCCGGGCGGTGACCTTCAAGCTGAGAGCGAACACCCGCTCGGCGACCAGACGCGCGACCAACCTAGGATGGAGTCATGACGCTTCCCGCGCTCTCGCGCACCTCAGATCAGTTCCCCGGAAGCGCTGCAGACGCCGCAGTGCTCGTCATCCCCGAGATCTCGGACTCCACGGAGGCCGTGAACGGCTATCCGGGACTCGCCGAATCATTGCAGGGCATCGGCTTCACCGGTTCGGCGTCGGCCTTCACCCGTGCGTACGCTCCCGAGGTCACGACACTGCCGTTCGCCGTCGTCGGCGCGGGACGTAGTCCGGACGCCCAGGCCGTACGCAATGCGGTGGGCACGGCGCTCCGTTCGCTGACCGGGTTCGAGGCGGTGTCCGTGGCCCTGGCTCCGGGTCTCGAGGACTTCGCAGCCGCCGCCGCGGAGGGCGCGGTGCTCGGCGGTTACCGGTTCGACGGCTACCGCACGGACCCGGGCAAGAGCCGCGCATCGTCGGTTCTGCTGCATGCTGACCTCGATGCCGCCGCCCTCGCCAAGTCGATCGCCGTCGGCGAGGCCATGGCCCTGATCAAGGACCTGGTGTTCGTGCCCGCAGAATGGCAGAGCCCCGCCCAGCTCGCTCAGAGCGCGGCAGACAGCGTCGAGGGCCTGGCAGACGTGACCGTGGAGGTCCTCGACGAGGACGCACTCGCAGAGCAGGGCTTCGGCGGCATCCTCGGCGTCGCCCAGGGCTCCGACAGGCCGCCCCGCCTCGTGCGGCTCGACTACGCACCTGCGAACGCCACGCGCCACATCGCGCTCGTCGGCAAGGGCATCACGTTCGACGCCGGCGGGCTCTCGCTCAAGCCGGCAGCCTCGATGGTCGGGATGAAGTTCGACATGGCGGGTGCCGCGACGAGTGTCGCCGCGCTGCGCGCGATCGCCGCGCTCGGCCTGCCGGTGCACGTCACCGCCTGGCTCTGCATCACCGACAACATGCCTTCAGGGCGCGCGCTGCGTCCGGGCGACGTGATCCGCATCCTCGACGGCACGACCGTCGAGGTCCCGAACACCGATGCCGAGGGCCGCCTGGTCATGGCCGACGGCCTCGTGGCCGCCAGCCGCGAGAACCCCGACGTCATCATCGACGTCGCGACTCTCACCGGGGCGATCGTGATGGCACTGGGCCACCGCCACACCGGTGTGTTCGGTGACGACGACGCGGTCGCCGAGTTCCTCGCCGCGACCGATGCAGCCGACGAACTGGCCTGGCACATGCCGCTCCCGACGTACATGGAGGACTCACTCGACTCCCCCATCGCCGACATGCAGAACGCCAATATGAGCGATCGCATGGGCGGAGCGTCGTATGCCGGGCTCTTCCTGCGGCGATTCGTCGGCCGCGTCTCGGAAGACAAGGACGCGCCCCGCATCCCGTGGGTGCACCTCGACATCGCCGGTTCCGGTGAGCACAACGGTGCACCGTACGGCTTCACCGACAAGGGCCCCACAGGAGCGATGGTCCGATCGATCATCGCGTTCGCCGAAGCATCCCACAAGGAGGCATGACCATGACCACGCACACCTTCGACATCGTCGTCCTGGGCGGAGGCAGCGGCGGATACGCCGCGGCCCTGCGTGCGAGTGAGCTCGGCAAGTCCGTCGCGCTCATCGAGAAGGACAAAGTCGGTGGCACGTGCCTGCACCGAGGCTGCATCCCGACCAAGGCGCTGCTGCACGCGGCAGAGGTCGCCGAGCACGTGCGGGACGCTGCGCATGTCGGCATCTCGGCGACTCTGGACGGCATCGATCCTGCAGGCGTCCGCGCCTACCGCGAGGGAATCGTCGCCAAGAAGTACAAGGGTCTCGAGGGCTTGGTCAAGGCTCGCGGCATCACCACCGTCGCGGGCTTCGGCCGCCTCACTGCCGACCGCTCGGTGAGCGTGGGAGACGACGTGTACGTCGGCACAGACGTGATCCTCGCCACCGGCTCGTACAGTCGGACTCTCCCCGGGCTCGAGATCGGCGGCCGGATCCTCACCAGCGAGCAGGCGCTGTCGCTCGATGTGATCCCCGAGCGTGTGCTGGTGCTCGGTGGCGGCGTCATCGGCGTCGAGTTCGCCAGCGTGTGGCGGTCGTTCGGCACCGAGGTCACCATCATCGAGGCGCTGCCCCACCTCGTCCCGAACGAGGACATCGCGATGAGCAAGGGACTCGAGCGGGCGTTCCGCCGCCGTGGAATCCAGTATTCCCTCGGCGTCCGCTACCAGAGCGCGACCCAGGACGACGGCTCCGTCACCGTCACGCTCGAGGACGGCAAGGAGTTCACCGCGGACTACCTGCTCGTCGCCGTCGGTCGCGGACCCGTCACGGCCGACCTCGGCTTCGAAGAGGCGGGGGTGACGCTCGATCGCGGCTTCGTCACGGTCGATCAGGACCTCCGGACCGGCGTACCCGGGCTGTGGGCAGTGGGCGACATCACTCCCGGGCTGCAGCTCGCGCACCGCGGATTCCAGCAGGGCATCGCCGTCGCAGAACGCATCGCAGGTCTCACGCCGGTGAACGTCCCCGACATCCAGATCCCGAAGGTCACCTACTCGAGTCCGGAGGTCGCCTCCGTCGGCGTCACGGAGGAAGCGGCCGTCGCAGAGCACGGCACGGACGCCGTGGTGGCATACGAGTACAACCTCGCCGGAAACGGCAAGAGCGAGATCATCGGCACCGGCGGACTCGTGAAGGTCGTTCGGCTCAAGGACGGCCCGGTCATCGGCGTCCATCTGCTCGGCGACCGAGTGGGCGAACTCATCACCGAGGGCCAGCTGGCCGTCGCGTGGGAAGCCCACCCCGAGGACATCGCTCCCCTGATCCACGCGCATCCCACGCAGAGCGAGGCGCTCGGAGAAGCCTTCCTCGCCCTCGCGGGAAAGCCGCTGCACGCCCTCTGAACACCAACCGGTGAACAGTTCACTAAGCTAGACACGCGTCATTTAACTTCTTGAAGGAGACTCAGTCATGAGCACATCCGTCGTCCTCCCCCCTCTCGGCGAGAGCGTCACAGAGGGCACCGTCACCCGCTGGCTCAAGCAGGTGGGAGACACTGTTCAGGCGGATGAGGGCCTGCTCGAGATCTCGACCGACAAGGTCGACACCGAGATCCCCTCGCCTGTCACCGGTGTCATCGAGGAGATCCTCGTCGCCGAGGACGAGACCATCGAGGTCGGCGCGCTGCTCGCGCGAATCGGCGACGGCAGTGCAGCTGCTCCGGCCGACGACGCTCCCGCTGCCGCGGCGCCCGCCGCAGAGGAAGCCGCTGAGCCCGCCGCGCCGCAGGCCGAGGCTCCCGCAGAGCCCGAAGCCGCCGCGCCCGCTGCCGCCGAAGAAGCCCCCGCAGCCGCAGCCGCAGCAGCACCCGCAGGCGACGCCACCGACATCGTTCTCCCCGAACTCGGCGAGAGCGTCACCGAAGGCACCGTCACGCGCTGGCTCAAGCAGATCGGCGACACCGTCGAGGTCGATGAGGCTCTGCTCGAGATCTCGACCGACAAGGTCGACACCGAGATCCCGTCTCCCGTCGCCGGTGTGCTCCAGGAGATCGTCGCAGGTGAAGACGAGACTGTCGAGGTGGGCGCTGTGCTCGCTCGTGTCGGGTCCGGAACCGCTCCGGCTGCTCCCGCAGCAGAGGCGCCGGCTCCTGCCGCGCAGCCGTCTGCTGCCGAGGCTCCCGAGGCGAAGGAATCCGTCTCGGAGGCACCCGTCGACAAGCCCGCCGAGCGACCTGCTGCTGAGGCGCCCGTGGCTGCTCCCGCACAGGCAGCTCCTGAGCAGGCCACCGGCGGCGCCGCGGCTGCTCCCGCTCCGGCTCCGGCTCCGGCTCCGGCTCCGGCCGAGTCGAAGCTCTCGCTCCCGACCGAGACCGACAGCCTGTACGTGACCCCGCTCGTGCGCCGTCTGGCTTCGCAGCAGGGCGTCGACCTCGCCAGCGTCACCGGCACCGGTGTCGGAGGACGTATCCGCAAGGAAGACGTGCTCAAGGCAGCCGAGAGCGCATCGTCCGCTCCTGCTGCGGCCGCCGCTCCTTCTGCCCCCGCTCCGCTCGAGGTCTCGCCGTTGCGCGGCACCACCCAGCCGATGTCGCGCCTGCGCAAGGTTCTCGCCAAGCGCGCCGTCGAGTCGATGCAGCAGACGGCTCAGCTCACGACGGTCGTCGAGGTCGATGTGACCGCTCTGGCGGAGTACCGCGACAGCGTCAAGGCCTCGTTCCTCGAGAAGACCGGCGACAAGCTGTCGTTCCTGCCGTTCTTCGCCCTGGCAGCCGCAGAGGCGCTGCGCGCCTTCCCGATCGTGAACGCGACGGTAGACGGAGAGAACATCGTCTACCCGGAGTCCGAGAACGTGTCGATCGCGGTCGACACCGAGCGCGGCCTGCTCACGCCGGTTCTGCGCGACGCCGCGTCGAAGAACATCGCGGAGATCGCGCACGAGATCGCTGATCTCGCCGCACGCACGCGAGACAACAAGCTGAAGCCCGATGAGCTCGCCGGCGGCACGTTCACGCTGACCAACACCGGTTCGCGTGGCGCGCTGTTCGACACTCCGGTCGTGTTCCTTCCGCAGTCGGCCATCCTCGGCACCGGAACGGTCGTCAAGCGCCCCGGTCTGGTCAAGGTCGGCGGCGCGGATGCCATCGCCGTCCGCTCGTACGTGTACCTCGCTCTCTCGTACGACCACCGCATCATCGACGGAGCTGACGCCGCCCGCTTCCTCGGCGCAGTGAAGGCCCGCCTCGAGTCGGCGCAGTTCGCCGCTCAGCTCGGAGCCTGACCGCAGCATCATCCTGGCTGGTCCGCGACGTCGTACACGTCGCGGACCAGCCATTTCTCTGCCATCCGGACGAGCACGACCATCCGCTCCCCCGTGTCGGACTGCGTACTGTCGGAGTCCTGTGAAGTGGTCACCCGGATCACGGCGACATCTCCGTACTCGTCTACCGGTTCGAGCTGCAGCGCTCCGTCGCTGACGCCACGCAGCGCGTCCACGACACCGACAGAGCCCTGAGCAACAGCACCGTCGCAGACCTTGTCGTCGTTCTCGCCGCAGATGCTGATCGCGCTGAGGAGCATCCGTGCCGCCTCTGCGGGACTCACCGGCTCAGATCCGTCGCGCGGCGATCCCTCCCCCGGCGGCGCATCCGGTTCCGGTGAAGGGGGAGAGGGCGTCGGCGACGAATCGGCGACGGCTGGGGCAACCTCTGTCGCGCGGGGACTGCTCTTGGGAACAGCGGTGGCACCTCTTTCCTCCGGCTCCCCCGTCGCTCCGCCGGGCCAGAGGAGTCCGCCTGCGAGCACCACGGCCGCCGCTGACACGGCGACGATCGTTCGGCGACCGCGTTTCGCTGGAGCGCGGCCATTCGCGGCGGCGCCCGATTCTGCCATGTGTTCCCGACGGACGGATCCTCCGTGGGCGCTGCGCCCGGTTCGGCGCTCGATCGGGCGGGCCAGCGCGGCCCGCCAGGCGCCGAGGCGCTGCATGAGCACTACGGCGATGCGTGACGACAGCGCCTCGACTCTGCTGGCCTCCCGCGGCAGCGACGAGCGGCTTCTCGGCTGACCTCGCATGTCGGGCCGAGCGGCGACCGCATGCCTCGCCGCATCCACGTCCCTGGCCAGTTCCGGCGCATGCACATCCCGCCTCAGCGGTTTCGGAGCCGCCGTGTCGAACAGCTCCGCCTCCCACTTCTCGAGCTGTCGCAGCGGCATCCCCGGTCTCGCCGTGTCAGCGCTCAGCCCCTCCTCGATCACGACGAGCAGCCGGCCGAGCGTACGGTCCGTGCAGTCCTTCCGCAGCCGAGCCACGAGGGCGGCCGCCGCAACCTGTGCTGTCTCGCCTGTGCCGATCACGAACGTCGGTCGCCCGTCGTCCGTGAGCCACCACTCTCCGGTTTCGCCGAGCCGCGGAGCGCGCGCGAGTTCGCCCAGACCGCGCAGGATGCTGGCCACGAGTGTGGTCAACTCTCCGGTGGACAATGCTGCATCGGCTGCGGCACGGCGCCCGACGAAGGAGGAGACGCGCTCGGTGCACCACGGCAGCAGCACGTCATGCCCGTCGGATCGACGCACGATGTCGAGTGGCCCCGCGACGTGATCGTCACCCGCGTGCTCCCAACCTGCCCAGCCGCTGATCGACTCTGCGTCGACCTGCACCGCCACCGACCCGCCTCGGGTGACGAGTGTTCCCGCATATGGTCCCTCGCCCGGGTCGATCCTCCGGATCACGCGATGCGCACCGGGCACGAGCATCACCCCTCGTGGTCGCGCTTCTGTCTCTGCCATCACCCCATGTCAGCGCATCGCGCGGACCTGCTGTGGACGGAAGACACGATGTGGACGCTTCCCCGGAGATCGGTGATCCGTGCAGAGAAAGAGGAGCCCCCGGAATCCGCCTGACGCGAACGACGCCGTGAGCGCCGCCCGGAGTCGGTATTCTTATGCACATGGCAAACCGCACGTCCGCGCCCGAGAAGCGTCCGGGGTTCTTCTCCCAGATCAAGTCCCTCTTCAAGTTCACGAGAGAGATCTACCCCTGGCTGCCCTGGGCCCAGATCGCGCTGCTGATCATCGGTGTGCTCGTCGGCCTCATCGTCGGCTATCTCATCCCGCCGTTCCAGGTGTGGACCCTCATCCTCTGGGGCATCTCGGGCCTGATGCTCGGTCTGCTCGGCGCGATGTTCCTGATGACACGCCTGTCGACCTCCGCGATGTACCAGAAGATCGACGGAATGCCCGGTGCCACGGGACACGTGCTCAGCACCAGCCTCGGGCGCAACTGGCAGGGTTCCGAGACCCCGGTGGGCATCAACCCGAAGACGCAGGACGCCGTCTATCGCACGGTCGGACGCGGAGGCGTCGTCGTGGTCGGAGAGGGCTCACGCGGCCGCCTGACCCGCCTCGTCAACGACGAGCGCAGCAAGGCCGCCCGTGTCGCACACGGCGTGCCTGTGACCGTGCTCTACGTCGGCCACGGCGATGACGACGTCGCCATCGCCGACCTCGCCAAGACCATCAAGAAGCTTCCGAGGGTCATCGACAAGGCCACCATGGGCGCTGTCATCCGACGCATCGAGTCGGTGTCGCAGTCGATCTCGTCACTTCCCATCCCGAAGGGCATCGATCCCACCAAGGTCAGGGCACAGCGCCCGCGTTGATCTGACGCTCGCAAACGACGAAGCGCGGCCGCACCTCTGTCGAGAGGCGGCCGCGCTTCGTCGTCTCACTCCGAGAGCGGCTGACGCGGCAGGCGGCGGACCTTGGCGCGGCGGCGTCGACGCTCGGGCACCATGGATCGCATCTCGTCGAGTTTGCCGAAGCAGAAGAGCCGATCATCGGCCTCGAGCACGACGTGCTTGCGCGGGTTGGGGATGACGGAGACACCGCGGTGCAGCGTGAGCACGGTGATGTCACGCTCCCAGAGCCCTGCCTCGCCGAGCGTCTTGCCGACGAGGTCGACTGCGCCGTGCACCATCAGTTCGGCGACGCCATAGCCTGTCGAGACCGTCAGGCGCTGGCGCACGTCGATCTCGGGGAACGCCACCTGCCCCGCGATGTAGTCGATGATCGCTCCGGCGACATCGAGCTTGGTGGCGGTCTCGATGCCCTGCAGCCCCGGCGAGGAGTTGACCTCCATGACCAGCGGACCGTCGTCCCCCTCGAGCATGTCGACTCCGGCGACACGCAGGCCCATGATCTGAGCAGAGCGAACAGCCGCGCGTTCGTAGATCGGGTCGAGCTCGACGGCTTCGACGGAACCGCCGCGGTGCACGTTGGAGCGGAACTCGTCTCCGGCTGCCGATCGTCGCATCGCCGCCACCACGCGGTCGCCCACCACCAGTGCGCGGATGTCACGTCCGCGGCTCTCGGAGATGAACTTCTGGATGAGGACGTTCTGATTGGTCGAGTGGAGGGTCTCGATGATCGCCTCGGCCACTTTCACCTGCGGTGCGAGGATGACGCCGATCCCTTGCGTGCCCTCGAGGAGCTTGATGACGACGGGAGCTCCGCCGACCCTTTCGATCGCCGGCCGCACGTCTGCACGATTGCGCACGAAGGCAGTGGGCGGCATCGCGATGTTGTGGCGCGAGAGGATCTGGTTGGCGCGGAGCTTGTCGCGCGCACTCGAGATGCCGTTCGCCGTGTTCGGCGTGTACACGTCCATCTGCTCGAACTGACGGACCACCGCAGTACCGAAGTAGGTGATCGAGTTGCCGATGCGAGGCAGGATCGCGTCGTAGTCGCTGAGTTGGCGCCCGCGGTAGTGCAGGTCCGGCTCATCGGCGGTCAGATCGATCGCGAATCGCAGCGTGTTGAGCACCTTGACGTTGTGACCTCGCTGGAGCGCGGCGGCGCGCAGCCTTTGGGTGGAGTACGCCTGCGGCGCGCGGGAGAGCACTGCGATCTTCACGGGGGTTTTCCTGCCAGGATGGTCGGGTGAGTAAGTCATCCCATTCAAACACCCTTATCGGGTGGCGAGAATGGGTGAGCCTGCCCGATCTCGGTGTCGACTGGCTCAAAGCCAAGATCGACACGGGCGCCCGGACCTCTTCGCTGCACGCATTCCAGATCCAGGAGTTCGAGCGGGACGGCGTGTCGTGGGTGCGGTTTCGGGTGAAGCCCTGGCAGGACAGCCAGGAAGACGCCGTGATCGTCGAATCCCCGGTGCACGACCGCCGCGCCGTGCGCAGCTCTTCGGGCCATGCGCAGGAGCGACTCGTCGTCGAGATGCTCATTCGTCTGCATGACCGAGAGGTGCTCGCCGAGGTGACGCTGAGCAACCGAGATGAGATGGGTTTCCGGATGCTCATCGGACGCGAGGCCCTGCGACAGGGATATGTCGTCGACCCTGCGCGCTCGTTCGTCGGAGGTCGCGCACCGCGCGAGGCGAGACGCCGCAACCGCGGCAAGGAGTGATCCGCGTCAGGCGCGGATGAGAGCGAGTCCGGTCACCTTGTCGTGGATACCGCGCTGGTCGGTGTCCCAGATGACCGCCGGGATCACGATGACGATGAGCAGCGTGCGCACGATCGGGCGCCACACTCCCACCCAACCACCGCCGAGTCGCACGACGCGCATGCCGAGGATGCGGTGCCCTGGGCTGCCGCCGGCAGTCGGGATGAACAGGATCTGCAGCAAGGCGAACACCGCCATCGGCGCGAACATCGTCAGGCCTGCCTCCCCCGGCAATGCGAACTGGTCGTACCCGAGAAAGCCCGTGGCGATGATCGTCGCAGCGAGATAGTCGATGAGAAGAGCCCCGATCCGCCGCCCAGGTCGGGCGATGCTGCCCGTCCCCGTCTGCGGCATTCCGAGTCGTTCTCCGGGGTACGTGTTCACAGCATCCGTCACGCATCCAGCCTACCGGCGCGTAACATGCCGGAAACAAAGCGGATACCGTGGAGTAACGCCCCGCACGTACTGTGCACAATGGCCGTGAAGCCATCGATCCGCAATCCAGGAGTCGTACATGTTCAAAGATTCGTCCGAGGTGCTGACCTACATCAAGGAGAACGACGTCAAGTTCCTTGACATCCGATTCACTGATCTCCCTGGTGTCCAGCAGCACTTCAACATCCCGGCGTCCACTGTCGATGAGGACTTCTTCGTCAACGGCCAGCTGTTCGACGGCTCGTCGATCCGTGGCTTCGCCAGCATCCACGAGTCCGACATGCAGCTCATCCCGGACGTGACCACGGCCTACGTCGACCCCTTCCGCGAGGCGAGCACCCTGGTCATGGTGTTCGACATCTACAACCCGCGCACGGGTGAGATCTACTCGAAGGACCCGCGTCAGGTGGCCAAGAAGGCCGAGAAGTACCTCGCGTCGACCGGCATCGCCGACACCGCGGTCTTCGCCCCCGAGGCCGAGTTCTACATCTTCGACGACGTCCGCTACTCGGTCACCGCCGGCGAGAGCTTCTACAAGGTCGACTCCGAAGAGGCCGCGTGGAACACCGGTCGTGAGGAAGAAGGCGGAAACCTCGCCAACAAGACCCCGTACAAGGGCGGCTACTTCCCCGTCAGCCCGGTCGACAAGACCGCTGACCTGCGCGACGACATCACCCTGAAGCTGATCGACGCCGGGTTCATCCTCGAGCGCTCGCACCACGAGGTCGGCACCGCCGGTCAGCAGGAGATCAACTACCGTTTCGACACCATGGTGCACTCGGCGGATGACATCCTGAAGTTCAAGTACATCGTCAAGAACACCGCTGAAGAGTGGGGCAAGGTCGCCACCTTCATGCCGAAGCCGCTCTACGGAGACAACGGCTCGGGCATGCACACGCACCAGTCGCTGTGGAACGACGGCAAGCCGCTGTTCTATGACGAGGCCGGCTACGGCCAGCTCAGCGACATCGCCCGCTGGTACATCGGCGGCCTCCTCGCGCACGCTCCGGCAGTGCTTGCGTTCACGAACCCGACCCTGAACAGCTACCACCGTCTGGTCAAGGGCTTCGAGGCTCCGGTCAACCTGGTCTACTCGGCCGGCAACCGCTCGGCTGCCATCCGCATCCCTATCACGGGCTCGAACCCCAAGGCCAAGCGCATCGAGTTCCGCGCACCGGATGCCTCGGGCAACCCGTACCTCGCGTTCGCGGCGCAGCTCATGGCAGGACTCGACGGCATCAAGAACCGCATCGAGCCGCACGAGCCGGTCGACAAGGACCTCTACGAGCTTCCTCCCGAGGAGGCCAAGAACATCCCGCAGGTTCCGAACTCCCTGCTGGACTCGCTCGAGGCGCTGAAGGCCGACCACCAGTTCCTCCTCGAGGGCGGCGTGTTCACCGAAGAGCTCATCGAGACCTGGTTCTCGTACAAGTACGAGAACGAGATCCTGCCGATGGCTCAGCGCCCGCACCCGTTCGAGTACGAGCTGTACTTCGGCGTCTGATTCACCGAGTTAGCGAGAACGCCCCCGAGCAGCTGCTCGGGGGCGTTCTCGTCTTTCTGCTTCGCCGCCCGCACTGTGTCCGTCGTGCGGGGGATGCGGATGGTCGATCGCGCACGTATCGTCCTGAACATGACCGAATCAGACGAGAACTCAGGATCAGACGAGAACTCCGAGCAGGCCGAGAACTCCATGAAGAAGCCGGGTCTCGGCATCGCCCTCGGGATCGCGATGGGCCTGCCGATCGGCGCGGGGGCAGGGATGCTGCTGTTCGACAACATCGGCGTGGGGGCTGCATTGGGCCTCGCACTGGGTGTCGCGTTGGGCGCAGGGTTCGAGTCGTCGTGGAAGGGCGAGAAGTCCGAATAGCGGAGGGGCTCGCACGCACTCAGTCACCGAGGTCGAACACCCACTCGTTCATCGTCAGGGCCGCACCACGGAACTCGTCGGTGATGGTGCCGACCATCTCGAACCCGGCGCGTCGACACACCCCGTTCGAGCCGGTGTTCACCACCGACGGAAACGCCGTCACGAACCTCTGTCCGGCGCGATGCTGCCGCGCATCGTCGAGCAGCAGTCCGAGACTCCGAGATGCCACCCCTCTGCCCTGCGCCTCGGGCAGAACGAACCACCCCGTCTCGAACGCCGGCGCGCCTCGCCACTCGACGTTCCAGAAGCCGATCGATCCGAGTGGCGCCCCCTCATCGTCTTCGATGACGAACATCCTGGCTTCTCCCGCCTCCCACAGCCGCAGGTAGCGGGCGTGCCGGTCGAGCAACTGCTGTTCACTCTCGACGCCGTTGAGATAGGTCGTCATCTCGGGCGTGTTCGCGGCGCGCAGCAGGTCGAGATCCCCCGCGAACCAGGGCCTGAGTGTCAGCGTGTCCATGCGTGAACGATCGCACAGGCAGCCGACATTCACGACTCCATACACCACAACGAGCGTCGCCGTGTCGCGCTTGCTTTCGCCCGCACTGACTGGTCAACTGAGGGGTCCGAACGAACACAAGTGGGGGGCCATCATGCGCCGCAAGAACGACAGGCTGCAGCCGAAGAAGGTCCACACATCGGAGACTCCCCCGGCACAGCCGAAGACGGCGGCGGCGGCCCTCGCCAGAATCAACCCCTTCATGTACGGTCTGCTCGGCGCCCTGGGTGTGCTCGTCGCTCTGATGCTGGGCGGAATCGTCAACCAGCTCGCGACGGTGCTGGTATACATCGGCGTGGCGATCTTCCTGGCGCTCGGCCTCGACCCGGTCGTCGCGTTCATCGAACGCAAGCTTCCTCGCCCCGCGGCGGTCGCGATCGTCGTCTCCGCCGTGATCCTGGCCTTCGCCGGAATCATCCTCGCCATCGTGCCGATCCTCGTCGAACAGATCTCGAACCTCATCGAAGACGGCCCTCAGATGGTCAAGGACATCATGGCGTCCGCGTGGTTCCAGGACCTCAACGAGCAGTTCGGCTCCACCTTCGAGGACGCGGCGAACGGCGTCCTCTCCTTCTTGCAGGATCCGGGCAACCTCGCCGACATCGGCGGCGGCGTCTTCGCGGTCGGCGCGGGCATCGCGGGCGGGTTCACCGGCGTGACGATCGTCCTCATCCTGACGCTGTACTTCATGGCTTCGCTGCGCAGCATCAAGCGAGTGGCCACGCGTTTCGTCCCCGCCTACCAGCGCGACACCTTCGGAGGACTCCTCGAAGACGTCTCCGGCGCCGTCGGTCGTTACGTGATGGGACAGGCGAGCCTCGCGCTGATCAACGGCATCCTGAGCCTCATCGTGCTGAGCATCATCGGGGCACCGGTGCCTGCGCTGCTCGCGCTGATCGCCTTCATCGGATCGTTGATCCCGCTCGTCGGAACGCTGAGCGCATCGATCATCATCTCGCTCGTCTGCCTCATCGACGGGCCGGTGACGGCGCTGATCGCCATCGGCTACTACCTCGTCTACATGCAGATCGAGGCCTACGTCCTGTCTCCGCGCATCATGAACAAGGCCGTCGCGGTGCCCGGCGCTCTCGTCGTGATCGCGGCCGTCGCCGGCGGCGCACTCGGCGGGATCCTCGGTGCACTCGTCGCGATCCCCGTCGCGGCCAGCGTGATCATCATCGTGCAGAAGGTGGTCTTCCCGACGCAGGACAGCAAGGTCGTGCCGCCGGGCACCCTCAGCGAACGGTGAGGGCTGCGGGCTGCACCCGCACGGTGAAGTCGGAGACCTGTCCGACCTCTTCGCCATCGATCTCGAACATCTGGGGCGACGCGAGCTGCACCCGCACTCGTTCAGCAGAGATGTGGGTCGTCGAGTCGGTGCTCACCGCGGTATCGACGTTCCCCATCATGCGGCGGATGCCGTTCTCCCAGACGAAGGCGCGGACGGTGTCGAGCCACTGCAGGGGCCCGTCGGCGCTCACGAGCAGCATGTCGAGCAGCCCGTCGTCGAGCACGGCGTCGGGCAGGAGACGGATGCCGCCCTGCACCATGCCGCAGTTGCCGATCAGCATCGTGTGACCACGAAGACCCTGCGGCTCCTCGTCGTCGAGCGTGAGAGTGATGTCGGTCATCTCGGTGCCGGCGAGGGCGCGCCCCATCGCCTCCACGTATGCGATCCATCCGGCGCGGTTCTTCAGGTCCTCGTCGGTCTCCACCAGCATCTGCGCGTCGATGCCGAAGCCGACCATCACCACGAACGCATGCTCGGTGCCGTCGTGATCGACCCAGCCCATGTCGATCCGCTGCGGCTCGCCGTCGCGGACCCGCGCCAGTGCAGCGGGGATGTCGTTCAAGGGGATCTCGAGGTTGCGAGCGAGCAGGTTGCCGGTGCCCTGCGGCACGATACCCAGCGCGGAGTCCGTGCCCGCCAGCGATTCCGCGACCGCCCGGACGGTGCCGTCTCCACCCACGGCGATCACCACGTCGCAGCCTGCGGTCACCGCCTCGGCGGCCATGCCGCGCCCCGGGTCCTCGACGCTGGTCTCCCACCACTCCACGGGCGTCTCGACCCCGTCGGAGACGAAGGTCGTGGCAACGGCGTCGCGCAGCGAATCCCCGTCAACCTTGGAGGGGTTCCAGATCACACCGAGCTTCGAGATCGTCATGAAGCCAGGCTATCCGTAGAAGAGCTGCTCGAACGCCCTGCGCGCACGCCTCGTGACTCCCAGGTAGTCATCGTCGAGCACGCTCGCCGAGCGGTCGGGGTATCCGAGCAGTCGACCGATGGCGTCGAGGTCGCGCGGATCCGTCGGCAGCACATCGCTCGTCTTGCCGGTGTAGAGCGTGATGGCGGAGCGCAGCCGGCTCGACAGCAACCACGCGGCGCGGAGCAGATCGGCGGCATCGTCCGGCACGAATCCCGCGTCGACGGCTGCCCCGAGGGCCGTGAGGGTCGACGTGGTCCGCAGCTCCGGGACGTCGTGGGCGTGCTGCAGCTGCAGAAGCTGCACCAGCCATTCGACATCGCTGAGCGTGCCTGGGCCTAGTTTCAGATGACGACGCGGATCCACTCCCTGCGGCAGCCGCTCGCCCTCGACTCGAGCCTTGATGCGCTTGATCTCTCGGGTGCCCTGCAGATCGACCTCTGCGGGATACCGGATGCTGTCGGCGAGTGCGGTGAACTTCGCGATGAGAGTGGTGCTTCCCGCCACTCCGCGTGCCCTGAGCAGCGCCTGTGCCTCCCACGAGAGAGACCAGCGTCGGTAGTACTCCGCATATGCCTCGATCGAACGCACCACGGGGCCGTTGCGTCCTTCCGGTCGGAGGTCGGCGTCGAGATCGAGCGGTACCCGATGATCGGTGAGGTGCTCCCGGAGTCCCGCGACGATGCGCGTGGCGAGTGACTGCGCCCGCTGAGGGTCGACGCCGTTCGCGTCGTATACATAGAGGATGTCGGCATCGGAGCCGAATCCCAGCTCCGCTCCCCCGAAGCGCCCCATGCCGATCACCGCGAAGTCGAGCGCCTCGTCATCGGCGGGGACGATCTCACGCCGAACCGCGCGCAGCGCCGCCTGAATCGTGGCGTCGGTGATCTCGGTGAGCGAGGTCGCGATCTGCTCGATCGAGAGCACATCGAGGACGCCGCCCATCGCCGTGCGCAGAAGCTCTCGACGTCGGAGCGCTCGGACGGCCTGCAACGCGTCACCCACATTGCTGTGGCGCGTCTGGATGGCCCTGGCCTCCTCGTCGAGTGCGGCACCGCTCCGCGGACGCAGCAGCTCGCTGCTGTCGAGCCAGGCGACCGACTCGGGGATCCACTCCATGAGCTCACCGACGTAGCGCGATGACGACAGCAGCCTCGTGAGACTCTCAGCTGCTCCGGACGAATCCCGCAGCATGCGGAGGAACCAGGGTGTGTCGCCGAGGCGCTCACTGATGCGGCGGAACGCGATCAGCGCATAGTCCGGGTCGCTGCCGTCGGCGAACCAGCGCACCATCACCGGCATGAGGTGACGCTGGATGGTCGCCTTGCGACTCAATCCCGTCGTGAGTGCGCCGATGTGCCGCAGTGCGCCTGCCGGGTCGCGGAAACCGATGGCCATGAGACGATCGTGCGCCTGCGCGGTCGACAGAGTGCGCTCTTCTTCGGGCAGCGAGGCCACAGCGCTCAGAAGAGGTCGGTAGAACAGCCGGGTGTGGATGTCGCGCACCTCACGCCGAACGCTCTCCCATCGAGCCCAGATCGCCTCGCCGGATTCGCCGAGACCCGTGCTCCGAGCCAGCGCTCGCAGCCCGGCGGGCGTCCGAGGCATCAGGTGGGTGCGGCTGAGCTCCGTGAGCTGCAGGCGGTGTTCCATGAGCCGCAGCACGCAGTAGTCGTCCGCGAACGACGCGGCCTCGGCTCGACCGATGTAACCGCCTTCGACGAGCGCGTCGAGGCTCTCCAGGGTGCCACGCGTGCGCAGACTCGGGTCGGTGAGGCCGTGCACGAGCTGCAGGAGCTGCACGGTGAACTCGATGTCCCGCAGGCCACCGGACCCCAGTTTGAGCTGGTACGGCGCATCCTCGGGGTCGATATGCTCCATGACCCGCTCGCGCATACGCTGCACGCTGTCGACGAAGTTCTCTCGCGCGGCGCTGGAGAAGACCTTGGGCTGCACCGCGGCGATGTACTCGGCGCCGAGCTCGGGATCTCCGGCGAGAGGTCGCGCCTTCAGCAGAGCCTGGAACTCCCAGCTCTTGGCCCAGCGGTCGTAATACGCCAGGTGCGAGCCGAGTGATCGCACCAGCGCGCCCTGTTTGCCCTCCGGACGGAGCGCCGCGTCGACCTCCCAGAGCGGCGGTTCGACCTCGATCCCGCTCAGGCCGCGCATCGTCTCCCTGGCGAGGCGCGTCGCGATGTCGATCGCCTTCGCTTCGGAGACTACTTCTTCGTCTGCCGTTCCCCCCACGAAGATCACGTCGACGTCACTGACGTAGTTCAGTTCACGCGCGCCGGCCTTGCCCATGCCGATGATCGCGAGCTGCGTGGCCGCGACCTGGTCGCGACTCACCGTATCGACGAGCCGTCGACGGGCGACCGCGAGGGCTGCCTCGAGAGCCGCGCCGGCGATGTCGGCCAGCGCTGCGGCCACGTCACCCACGATGCGAACGGGACTGTACGACGTGAGGTCGAACGCGGCGATCGCCGCGAGGTTGCGCCGGTAGGCGACGCGCAACGTGACCACCGCCGCGTCGTCTCCGGACTCGGCGAAACCGTCGCGGGCGCGGACGGCATCCAGCATCCGCTCGCGCAGTTGGTCTGCCGACGGCAACTCGGGCATCGACTCGCCCAGCACCGTGATCTCACGAGGGTGTCGCAGAAAGAAGTCCGCGAACCCCTGCGATGCGCCGAACACCCGCCAGACTCGTCTGCGCGCCTGGGCGTCGGCGAACAGGGCAGCCAGCGGTGCCGGGTCACGCCGCGCCACGCGCAGCATCCCCTCCACGGCCGCGTCGGGGTCGGCGCCGTCGGCTTCACCGAGCAGAAGCGATCGCTCGACCCCGATCAGCGTCGAAAGCTCGGTGAGGTTCGCCGCCGCCTCGCTGAGCTCGGCGAACCCCAGCCTGGCCAGCGCGGAGAGAGAGACGGATTCGTCCGAACGGGCCATCGGCGACGCTCAGAGAAGCTCGAGGTTGTTCTTCAGCTCCAGCGGCGTGACCTGGCCGCGGTAGGCCTCCCACTCTTTGCGCTTGTTCAGCAGCACGTAGTTGAAGACCGACTCGCCGAGAGTCTCGGCGACCAGCTCGGAGCTCTCCATGTATTCGAGCGCATGGTCGAGGCTCGCGGGCAGCGCGGAATAACCCAGCGCGCGACGCTCGGCGTCGCTGAGCGACCACACGTTGTCCTCGGCCTCCGGCGGCAGCTCGTACTCCTCCTCGATGCCCTTGAGACCCGCTGCGAGCATGAGCGCATAGGCGAGGTAGGGGTTCGCCGCAGAGTCGAGCGCGCGGTACTCGACGCGCGACGATCCGCCCTTGTTGGGCTTGTACATCGGCACCCGGACGAGCGCGGAACGGTTGTTGTGGCCCCACGTGACGAAGCTCGGGGCCTCGTCGCCGCCCCAGAGGCGCTTGTACGAGTTGACGAACTGGTTGGTCACCGCGGCCATCTCGTTGGCGTGCCGCAGGAGCCCGGCGATGAAGTGACGGCCGGTCTTCGACAGCTGGTACTTGGCACCCTCTTCGTAGAAGGCGTTGCGCTCGCCCTCGAAGAGCGACATATGCGTGTGCATTCCGCTTCCGGGGTGCCCGCTCAGTGGCTTCGGCATGAACGTCGCGTAGACGCCCTGCTCGATCGCCACCTCCTTGATGACCGTGCGGAAGGTCATCACGTTGTCGGCCATCGTCAGCGCGTCTGCGTAACGGAGATCGATCTCGTTCTGCCCTGGACCACCCTCGTGGTGACTGAACTCGACGGAGATCCCGAGGTCCTCGAGCATCCGCACCGACCGGCGGCGGAAGTCGTGCGCCGTGCCGCCGGGCACGTTGTCGAAGTACCCTGCCGAGTCGACGGGGACCGGCCCCTCAGGACCGAACGACGACGACTTGAGCAGGTAGAACTCGATCTCGGGATGCGTGTAGAACGTGAACCCGGCATCGGCGGCCTTCGCGAGCGTGCGCTTGAGCACGTGCCGCGGGTCGGACACGGCAGGACGCCCGTCCGGCGTGGTGATGTCGCAGAACATGCGCGCGGTCGGGTCGATCTCGCCGCGCCACGGCAGAGTCTGGAACGTGGTGGGGTCGGGCTGCGCGAGCAGGTCGGACTCGTAGCTGCGGGTCAGCCCCTCGATGGCAGAGCCGTCGAATCCGATCCCCTCGGCGAACGCGCCCTCGACCTCGGCCGGAGCGATGGCGACGGACTTGAGCGTGCCGATGACATCGGTGAACCACAGGCGGACGAACTTGACGCCGCGCTCTTCGATCGTCCGGAGGACGAAATCTCTCTGCTTGTCCACGGTCACTCAGCGCCCTTGCCGGTAGCGGCGTCCCAGCCGCTCTCGGCCGCTTCCTCCTCGGCCCAGGCACGCGAGCGCTCCTTGAGCTTCTCGGGGGCCCGAGAAGCCTCGATCTCGGTGTCGAAGGGCCCGACGCGGTCGGCCGATGCGGAGATCATGCCGAATTCCACCTGACCGGTCTCCAGGTTGTACCAGTACTTCTCATCGCCGTTCGACATGGCCGTTCCCCTTCTTCACGTGGTGTCATCGATCCTATCGGCGCTGACGCCGGTCGCTAAGCTATCGATCATGGCAAAAGCGATCGGCGTCGACATCGGCGGCACGGGTATCAAGGCAGGTCTCGTCGACCTGGAGCACGGGACCATGGCCTCGGACAGGGTGCGCGTGCCCACTCCCAAGGGCGCATCTCCGCAGGATGTCCTCGAGGCGGTGCAGACGGTGCTGAAGACCCTCGACGTCAAGGACTCGACTCTTCCGCTCGGCGTGGCGTTCCCCGCCATCGTCAAGCGCGGCAAGACTCTCTCGGCCGCGAACGTCTCGAAGGAGTGGGTCGACTTCGACGCGGAGAAGTTCTTCCGCGACGGTCTCGGACGCAACATCGTGTTCGTGAACGACGCCGACGCCGCGGGTGTCGCCGAAGCGCGCCACGGTGCGGCCCGCGATGTGCGCGGCTTCACGCTGCTCACCACGCTCGGAACCGGCATCGGCTCGGCGTTCCTCAACGACGGCGTGCTGCTCCCGAACACCGAGCTCGGTCACCTGAACTTCGGCGAGTACGAGTCCGTCGAGACCTACGCCGCGACGTCCGCCCGCGAGCGCGAAGGACTCAGCTGGTCTGAGTGGGCCGAGCGTCTGCAGAAGTTCTACTCGCACATCGAGTTCCTCTTCAGCCCCGACCTGTTCGTGGTCGGCGGCGGCGTGTCGAAGAACGCAGGAGACTTCCTGCCGCTGCTCGATCTCAAGACCCCGATCGTCCCGGCGATCCACCGCAACAACTCGGGCATCATCGGCGCGGCGTCACTCGCCGGCGACTGACCCCACGACCAGCTCAGGGGCCCATGGGGTCCCGAAACACAGAAGGCCCCGCTGGATCAGCGGGGCCTTCGTTTATGTCTGGGCGAATGGGCCGACCTGTACGCCGGGTTCTGTTCCGGGGTTCTTCGCCCCTTCGACGGCCATCTCTCTCGGCGACACGTTGCCGTGGCACTCTAGCGGTCTACCCGAGGACTCGGCGAGCCGCGTCAACATCCTCTGTCTGACCTTGCTCCGGACGAGGTTTACCTGGCGGGCCATGTCACCATGGCCCCCGGTGGTCTCTTACACCACCCTTTCACCCTTACCCCTTCGGTCCCTTCGACAAGCTCGGGGACCGAGACGGGGCGGTCTGCTCTCTGTGGCACTTTCTCGCGGATTGCTCCGGGTGGGCGTTACCCACCGTCCTGCCCTGAGGAGCCCGGACGTTCCTCGGTGCGGTTGCCCGCCACGCGACCGTCCAGTCGACCCATTCGCGCATCCAGTCTACGACCAGAGCACCCTACTTCTCAGCCGACTCCGCGATCCGCAGATCGAGCGGAACCTCGATCGGGAAACCCCCGAAGAGCCGCCGAGTGGCGACTGCTGCCGCTTCGCGCACGGCATCCGCGGCGGCATCCGCCTGCTCCTGGGGAACGTGCAGGATGACCTCATCATGCAGGAAGAATGCCAGGTGCGCGCGTGAACCGAAGATCCCGGATGCCGGGGCGACCTGCTCTGCCGCGGGAAGCCGCTGCAGGCGGTGCCTGATCTCAGCCAGCCAGATCAACGACCACTCGGCGGCGGTGCCCTGCACCACGAAGTTGCGGGTGAAGCGTCCCCAGTCGCGCGCTCGACGCCGGGCGAGGGCCACCTCGGCGGGATCGGCGTCGGCATCGGTGGCGGCAGCCTGCATCGCCTCCCACTCGATCGACGGACGAGGAGACGATCGTCCCAGCCAGGTCGAGACCACTCCCCCGTCCTCACCGAACCGCGCGGCCTTGTCGACGAGCGCCATCGCCCGCGGATAGACCTTGCGCAGTCGAGGAACCAGTCGTCCGCTGTCGCCGGTCGTCGCTCCGTACATCGCCCCGAGGACGGCGTACTTCGCCTCTTCGCGCGTCGCCACAGCGCCCGATTCCACGACTCCGGCGTACAGGTCCTTTCCCTGAGCCGCTCGCGCCATCGCACGATCACCCGCCATGCCCGCGAGCATTCGTGGCTCGAGCTGAGCGACGTCGGCGACGACCAGCGTCCATCCCTCGTCAGCGCGCACCGCGGCGCGCAGGTTGCGCGGCAGCTGCAGGGCACCGCCGCCGGCCGATGCCCACCGCCCCGTCACGACACCGCCCGTGATGTAGATCGGTCGGAAGCGCCCACCGTGCACCCACTCGGCGAGCCACGCCCATCCGTTGGCGCTCAGCAGCCGCGACAGCTTCTTGTAGGCGAGCAGCGGCTCGACCACCGCATGGCTGTGCTGGGCGAGCTCCCACCGGCCGGTCGACTCGACCTGCACGCCGACGCGGTGCAGCGCGCGGAGCAGCTTCGGCTGGCTCTCGAGGTTGAGGTGCGGGTCGCCGAGGATCGAACGCACCCGCTCGCCCTGCGCGACCATACGACTGGGAAGGCCGCCGGCGACCGGGCGGGTGCCGAGGATCTCGGTGAGGATGCCGTCGTGCACCGACTCGTTCCACGGCACGCCCGCGGCTCTCATCTCCTCGGCGATGAGGCCACCGGCGGATTCGGCCGAGGTGAGCAGGGTGAGCCGCCCGTCTTTGCTGTCGCGAAGCACGCGGCGCTGCTCGCGGTACTGGTCGAGGGCTTCACCGACAGGGTCATCCGGTGCATCGTGCGCGATGACGTCGAAGAGCGCAGGTGCATCATCGACGGGTTCGCGTCGCACCCAGGCCTGCGACGGAGCGAGCGGGCGCGGGACCTTGTCCGTATCTCGAAGAATCGCATGACAGAGAAGCAGGTCGTGCGAACGGCTGAGAAGCACGCCAGCGGCGAGCAGCTCCGGGTAGATCTCCCTGGCGCTGCGGATCACCCAGCGCGGCGGATTCTCGCGCTCCTGATCCGCGACCCACGAGGGCATCTCCGATGCGGAGAGTTCGACACGACGGTCCTCTAAATCGTCGGCATCGAGTTCCACCGCCGTGTACCCGCCTGAGCGAGCCGCCACGAGGACGACGCGACGCTCGGTCTGCTGCCGCGAGTTCACCGCCGTCGCGCTCGCGGCGCAGAGATCACAGCCCGGATTCCTCGGTGCGCACCAGGATGCATCCGCACTCGGGGCAGTAGACCACGAGGTCGTCTGGAGCGTTGCGGACGTCGTTGAGATCGGTGCCCGGAAGCAGCATCCGGCAGCCTTCGCAGGTGCCGCGGGTCAACACAGCGGCACCCGCGCTGTTCGCGACGCGACGCGTGTAGTCGGAAAGGAGTGGCGCAGGAAGGGATGCGGTCACGGCCTCACGATCGCGCGTCAGCTGGGCGATGAGATCGGTCGCGGCAGCGACGTCAGCCTTGGCCTGAGCGGTGAGAGCGCTGCCCTCGGAGGTCGTCGTCCCGAGCAGCGCCTGCTGGGCGGCGACCGCTGCCTCGGCGTCTTCGACTCGTCCCATGAGATCGAGCTCGATGTCCTCGAGGTCGCTCTGACGCTTCGCGAGGCTGGCGATCTCGTGCTCGAGTGCCTGCGCCTCCTTCGAGTTCGTCGCGGTGGCGAGGCGGTCGGCGTCACGGGCCCGGCGCTGCTCGACGAGCTTGACGTCGGACTCGAGCCGCGTGAGCTCGGTGCGCACGTCGTCGCGCGTGCCGGTCAGCGCGGTCAGTTCGCGGAGCTGATCCTGACGGATCGCGACGAGCTCGGTGATGCGGGCGGCCTGAGGCGGCTTGGTGCGTGCGCGCTCCGCCTGCGCGATGCGCCGGTCCAGGTCGGCGACGTCGAGCAGGATGCGCTGGTGTTCTGGGCTGGCGTTCACGCTCTCAAATCTAGTCGCTGTGCGGTCGCGTCCATCACCCGACCTGTCCGTCGAGGTACAGCCACCGGCGGTCTTCGCGCACGAAGCGGCTCCGCTCTCGGAGCGAACCCCGCTCGGCGTCCTGACGCCAGAAGGCCTCGAACTCGACCTCGCCGTCGCGATCGAAAGGGCCGCCGGCGTTGCGATCGAGGATCACGAGCCGTCGCCAGACGACGTCGTCGTCGAGGTCGATCTCGCTGGGGCGGGTCGAAGGGTGCCAGGTCGCCAGGAGATATGCGGCGTCCTTGATCGAGAACGCCGTGAAGCGCGACCGCATCAGGCGCTCGGCCGTGGGGGCGGGAGATCCGCCGAGCAGCGGGCCGCAGCATCCGCCGTAGAGGTCTCCCGAGCCGCAGGGGCACCGCGCGCCATTATCAGGGATGCCGTCGTCTGACGCGATCCTCTGCACCTCGCCCTCAACGGGGATGCGGGCGCGGACTCCGTCGCCTCCGCGATCGGCGCCGGGTACCGCCTGATCGACTCGGCATTCAATTACGAGAACGAGGGGTCGGTGGGTCGCGGGGTGCGCGCATCCGACATCGATACCTCGGAGCTCATCGTCACGACCAAGCTGCCCGGCCGTCATCACCCGCGCGCGAAGGCGCGGACGAGCATCGAAGAGAGCCGGTCGCGGCTCGGCGTCGACGCGATCGACCTGCACCTGATCCACTGGCCCAACCCGCATCAGGACGAGTACGTGCAGGCATGGCAAGCACTGGTGGAGGCTCAGCAGCGCGGAGTCGTGAGGCAGATCGGGGTCTCGAACTTCCTTCCCGAGCACCTCGAGCGCATCGAGCGAGAGACCGGTGTGCGCCCCGTCGTCAACCAGATCGAGGTGCACCCGTACTTCCCTCAGGACGAGCAGCTCGCCTATCACCGAGAGCACGGCATTCTCACCGAGGCGTGGAGTCCGCTGGGTCGCGCGAAGGAGCTGATCGAGGAGCCCGTGATCGGGGAGGTGGCGGCAGCGCACGACATCTCCCCCGTGCAGACCGTGCTCGCGTGGCACGTCGCACGGGAGACGGTCGCGATTCCGAAGGCGTCCTCCCTCGAGCACCAGGTCTCGAACCTCGCCGCAGGAGAAGTCGTGCTGTCCGCGGCCGAGGTCGAGGCGATCACGGCGCTCGGACGCGCAGACGGACGGCTCTTCGACGCGGATCCTGCCTCGCACGAGGAATCCTGACGCAGCTTCCTGAGCGGCGTCGGCCGACGCCGCTCAGGGACTGACGTCATGCCGGCCATCGCAGGGATCCCGCTCCCTCGCAGATGGCGCGACGCCTCGTCGGGTGTCGTGCTGGGTGCCGGTCAGACCCGCTGTGTCCCGAGCACTCTGAGCAGTTCGAGCTTGCTCGCGGCGTCGCTGCCCGGCGCCGCGGTCAGCACGATGAGCGCCTGGGATTCGTCCTCGGTGAACAGCGCCTGGCAGTCGACCTCGATCGGGCCGATCTCCGGATGGATGAGGACCTTGTGGTCGTCGAAGCGTCGCCGCACCTCGTGCACGTCCCACAGTTCGGCGAACTCCGCGCTGCGAGCGGCGAGCTCTCGCACGATCTCGCCCGCGCGCGAGCGCTCGCCGAGCACGCCGTAGGCGGATCGGAGCGAGGCCACGAGCACGCTGCTGTGGCGAGGATGATCCTGCTCGGGGTAGCGCCGGCGCTCGTCGTGCGGGTGCGCGAACCAGCGGTAGATCCCGCTGCGCTCGATCCCCTCCAGGCCGCTCACGTCACCGAGCAGAGCCCGTGCGGCGTCATTCTGGATCAGGACCTCGTCGAGCACCGACACGACGAAGGCGGGCGTGTCATCGAGGCGGTCGAGAACACGGAGCATGCCCGGGTGCACGTAGTCGGTGAACGTCGTGCGGTCTGGGGCGCTGTGACCGCAGATGCGGTGAAGGTAGTCGCGTTCGTCGGGAGTCAATCGCAGTGCCCGCGCGAGGGAGGCGAGGATCTGCACGCTGGGCTGCGGACCCCGCTGCTGTTCGAGACGCGCGTAGTAGTCGGTCGACATGGCGGCGAGCTGAGCGACCTCCTCGCGGCGAAGACCGGGAGTGCGGCGGCGCGCTCCCGCTCCGAGGCCCACATCCGACGGCTGCAGCTGCTCCCTGCGTCGCACGAGGAACTCGGCCAGTGCTTCTCTATCCACCACTGCAGTATCTCGTGCTCGCCCTCACGCATCCAGGGACCGCGGACCCCTGGATGCGTGGTCTCTGGTCGACCGTTGCGACAGGCCGAAGAGTGGACACATGAACATCAGCGGAAACACCATCTTCATCCCCGGCGCCACGAGCGGCATCGGGCTCGCGCTCGCCCGGCGACTCAGCGGACGAGGCAACACCGTGATCGTGGGCGGGCGTCGTGTCGAACTGCTCGACGAGATCGCGGCGGCGAACCCGGGCATCGGCACCGTCCAGATCGACACCACGGATGCCGACAGCATCCGCGAAGCCGCGCAGACCGTGTCGGCCGCGCATCCTTCGCTCAACGTCGTCATCGCGATGGCCGGGATCATGCGCCCCGAGGACTGGAAGTCGCCCGAAGGGTTCCTCGCGACGGCGGAGGCGACGGTCACCACCAACCTGCTCGGCCCGATCCGCCTGATCGCGGCGTTCATAGAGCATCTGCGCACCATGCCGGATGCCACGATCATGACTGTGTCGTCCGGTCTGGCCTTCGCACCGCTGCGCGTCACCCCCTCATACAACGCCACGAAGGCGGCCATCCACATGCTCAGCGAATCGCTGCGCCTGCAGCTCGCCGACACGAGCGTGAGTGTGCTCGAGCTCGAACCGCCCGCTGTGCGCACGTCCCTCATGCCCGGACAGGAGACCAGCGACTTCGCGATGCCCCTCGATGAGTTCGTCACCGAGGTCGTCGAACTGATCGAGACCCAGCCGGATGCCACCGAGATCCAGGTCGAGAACGTCAAGTTCCTGCGCTACGGCGAGGTGCGGGGCGACTACGCGCAGGTGGTCGAGACGCTCAACGGGCGCGACCCGCACTCTCGCTGAACAGTCGCGGTCGTCGACGCACCGCGATCAGATCGCTGCGTCGACGGCCTGCTTCGCGGTCTTGTGGCTGAACTCGAAACCGGAGTTCTCGAGCGCCGCGGGCCTCACATCGGCATCCGAGACGAGCAGCGAGTCGGCGGCCGCACGGCTCAGCGCGAGTCTCAGGGCCCAGGTCGGCGCGGGAACCCAGAACGGACGCCGCATCCTCTGAGCGAGCGCTCGACCGATGTCGTTCGCCGAGGCGCGCGTCGGGCCGGCGAAGTTCACGGGCCCCTCGAGACGCTGGTCGATCACGTGTCGGATGCCGCGGACCTCGTCTTGCAGGGAGATCCACGGCCAGATCTGGGTGCCGGGCCCGATCGGACCCGCGACGCCGAATCGGGTGAGCTGGATCAGCGGCTTGAGCACACCCTGTCGATGGATGATCGGGGCCGTGCGCAGCAGCGCCACTCTCGTCTGCTCCCCCGCACGCAGCGCCTCCTGCTCCCAGCGCACGCAGAGCTGCGCGAGGAACGTGTCGCCGGCGAGCGACGCCTCGGTCAGGACCTCACCGGGTGCCGAGCCGTAATAGCCGACGGCGGATGCCGAGATGAGCGACGGAGCATCGTCGCGCAGGGTGCGAACCGCTGTCGCGATCGTGCGAGTCGTCGTCAACCGCGACTCGACGAGTTCACGGCGGTAGCGCGGAGTCCAGGGCAGGCGGCCCACGCTCGCCCCGCCCAGAGCGACGACGGCGTCTGCCCCTGCCAGCACGTCGGGGTCGAGTTCGCGCTCGCCCGGACTCCACTGCACCTCGGAGGCGTCGCGTGGGGTGCGACGCACGAGGGTGGTCACCTCCACGCCGTCGGCCCGCAACGACGACGACAGTGCCGTGCCGATCAATCCCGATGCGCCACTGATCACGATCCGCTGCGGCATGATGACTCCCTCTGTCCGTTCACCGGACTCGTTCTCCTCCGCGAGTCTGTCATGTCCGACGCCCCCCTGGCGATGTCCGCGGCGGCGGGTAAGTTGCCCGACGTGGCCGAACCGGTGCAGTCGTGGTGGGCGAGACGTCAGTTCTCGCGAGGGCGGGACGTGCCCTACGAGGTCGGCGCCTATCGCTCGCAATGGGCCGCCTATCCCGAGTTGATCCGCCAGTACCACCCCGAGCTCAATCACGGCATCGCTCTCTCGCAGGTACCGCTGGCAGCCGATGTGCTGCTGTGCTGGGAGTGCCGGGTCGGCCACCGTTTCGCCGCCACTCCGTCGGAACAACGCGAGCGACCGGGGCGAGTGCGGCGCCAGTCGGCGTGGTGTCCCGAATGCTCGTCGCTCGCCAGGCCCCAGCCCGTGGTGCTGGGCGAGCCCCGCTCGATTCCGCGGCGCCCGAAGCCGCAGCTGACGCTCTGCGGCAAGACTCCCGATCTGCCGACCGGCGAGGCCTTCTCGAGCGTGTGCGCTCCTGCGCCCGCATCCGCCGCCGAAGCCCGGCTCCGCGCAGCGCTCGCCACTCGCATCGCCTTCACGCCGGGGGTCAACGCGGTCAAGGTCTCGCGACCGTTCTTCCGTCACACCGAGGTCTGGCCCGACATCCTGCTTCCTGAGCTTCGCGTCGCGATCGAGTACGACACGGTCGGGCGTCACGGACTCGAGCACGTCGGCAAGCGGGAGCAGACGGACCTGCGCAAAGATCGCGCCCTGCGCTCCGCCGGATGGGAGGTCATCCGCATCCGCACCGGGCGGCTCGAGCCACTCGGCCCCCACGACCTGCGGATGCCATCAGTCTCCACCCGCGGTGTCGATCGCATCATCGACGAGCTCCGTCGGATCCGCGGACCGATGATCGTCGACGCGTACCTGACGCCCGGCTGACGACGCTGCGGCGTTTCCAGGCGACCGCGCTCGAAACTAGATCTCGGGAGGACCGTCTGCCTGCTTGACGACCGCATCCCACTCCGACTTCAGGAAGCTGGCCTCTCCGGCCGCGACGATCTGCGCGTTGTCGTTCGGTCCGAGCTCAGGTCGCATGGTCAGTCCGCCGACCTCGAGACTCGGGATGCTCTGCCTGATGCACTCGACGCTTCCGCGCACCAGCAGCTCAGCTGTCTGCTCTGGCGTCGTCACAGACCCCATCACGGCGTCATCGTGTGCGACGAGCACCACCTGCCATGCGGGCTGCCGGTCGTCGGGATCCAGTGTGTACTGCATCAACCCCTGCGGCGCGGCCTCGACCACGATCACGATCGAACCTGCGACCGGCTGTTCGTCCCCTGCGTACTCACCCATGATGGATCCCCTGACCCGGGCGTCCCCACGCCCACTGTCCGCTCAGGCTACTGCGAAAAGTTTCTTCGCGAACGCCTTACGGCGATCGAATATCAACCGATATATGAGTACGGGGAGCGAAGGAGAAGGATCTTGACCAGCACGTACATCGAGACGGGCGGACACGTCCGCGTCTACGACGCGGCCGTCCGCACGCATCACGAGTTCCCTCTCGGTACTTATCGGGTGCACTTCACCTCGAAAGAGGGATTCAGCCTGATCAAGATCGACGACCTCACCGTGGGCGCCGAGCGCGTCTACGGTGGCCGTGACAGGAAGGTCGACAAGATCTTCCGCTCCTACGCCCTCACCGATCGCAGCCTCGGTGTGATGCTCTCGGGCGACAAAGGAATCGGCAAGACGCTGTTCCTGCGCATGGTCGCCGAGGAAGCCCGCGAGCAGTGCCTGCCCGTGGTGATCGTCTCCGAGGACAACGACGGCATAGTCGAGTTCCTCGACACTCTCGACGAGTGCCTGATCATCTTCGACGAGTTCGAGAAGGTCTTCCCAGCAGGGCGCCGAGGCGGCGAGGGCGGCAATCGGCAGAACCAGTTCCTGTCGCTGTTCGACGGCCTCTCGTCCGTGAAGCGCATCTACTGCCTGACCGTGAACGACATCAGCGACGTCAGCACCTACATCGTCAACCGCCCGGGGCGATTCCACTACCACATGCGATTCGAGTACCCCGGTCCCGACGAGGTGCGTCAGTACCTGATCGACCAGGCTCCGCATGCCGATCCCGATGAGATCGAGAACGTCGCCCTGTTCTCCCGCCGGGCCCGCCTCAACTACGACCACCTCCGTGCCATCGCGTTCGAGCTCGAGCAGCCGGACGCACTGTTCGCAGATGTCGTCGAGGACCTCAACATCAAGGCGATCGAACCCAGCACCTATCGCATCGAGGCACGCTTCCCCGACGGCAAGGTCTGGTCCGATGAGGTCGAGATGAACCTCTTCGAGCGCGGTGACGTCGGGCGCACCTTCGAACTTCGCAATGCGACGCGGTCGATCTTCGCGTCGTTCGTGCCCAAGGATCTGATCTTCGAACCGGACGGCAGCATCTTCGTGCCGATCCACAAGCTCGAGCTGCTCGACGATGACGACGAGGAACCCGAGGTATACCCGACGACGGTCAACCTCATCCTGGTCGGTCAGGCGAGCTACGGATTCAGTCTCTGACCGAACCGGTCGAATGTCTGCGCGCCGGCCCTGATCAGACGCCTACGGCGTGCGACAGGATCGCGCGTGTGAACCGCTGGCCGCTGGCGGCGAGGCGCTCGAGGTACGCGTCCACCCCCGACGTGGATGAGCGCGCGGGCGGCGCGGGCTCGGTCGGCGGAGTATCGGCGTAGTGGCGGTCGAGCGCGTCGCGGAGCATACGCACCGCTGCGGCTCGCTGCTGCGAGACTGCGGCGTGCGAGACTCCCAGCTCGTCCGCGAGCTCCGTCACGGTGCGGTCGTCGAAGTAGATCGCCGTGATGATCGATCGCTTGCGCTCCGGCAGCGCATCGACGGCGCGTCGCAGGAACTCATCGCGCTCCGATGCGATCGCGAGCTCTTCCGGCAGGTACCCGGTCCACACGATCTCCGGTGCGTCCGGCGCGTCGAGACTGGTGAGCATACACTGGGCGTCCGCGAGCCCCTCTCGCGCGACAGCGGTGTCGACACCCATGGCCGCCGCGATCTCCGCCACGGTGGGCGTGCGGCCGAGCGCTGCAGACAGGGCCTGCCTGACCTTGACCGTCTGTTTGGCACGCACGCGGATATCTCGCGGTGCCCAATCCATCGACCGAAGCTCATCCTTCAGCGCCCAGTTCACGCGCGCCCGCGCGAACGCGCCGAAGGGCACACCGAGGCTCGCATCGAACTTCTCGGCCGCGCGGACCAGCGCCAAAGCACCGGCGGAGGCGAGGTCGTCGCGGGAGACGTGGGTGAGGCGTGAAGCCACGTACGCCGTTGCCGCGCCGACGATGTGCAGGTGATCGACCACGAGTTGGTCGCGCGCGCGCTCAGGCACCGGATTAGCCTCTCTCACTGTAAGTGCAAGCCCTCCCCAGCGACTCACAGCGTGGCCTCTCCCCAGCGACCAGAACTGCTTTCACCTACATGCTAGGGGCGAGACGGGCATAAAGGATCCCCGGAGGCCTAAACCCCCGGGGATTCTCGTTTACGTTCAGATAACGATGACTAGTCGTTCACCTTGACTCGACGATTCACCTCTCGAGTCGCAGAGAACTTCAGCACCGTGTAGTCATTGACCTCGGCGTCGCCGTCGTCCTTCGCGAACTGCACACGATGGCCCTTGTGCGTCTGCGGGTAGAACTTTCCGAAATTGGTGAGCGTCACGGTGTTGCCTCGGCCGACGAGGTCGAGGAGCTCGTCGATCATCGCCGTGTATGCAGTCTGTGCCGCCTGAACCGAGATGCCGCCGCGTCGTGCGAACCTCTGCACGAACTCACGCTTGCTCACCCGATTCGTCTCGAGCGTCTTTGATGTGCTCATGTTGTCTTCCGTCCCATGGAATGTCGCTCGTCACCGAGCGCCGTGCGCTGTACCCCTACCAACGGCATCCGTGACGCGTCCCGGGTCCCGATCTCCTGCGACGACGCCGGGATCCCACCAGTACCCCAGCCTGTGCTCTTCAGAGGATAGTTGCTCTTCCTTGGTATATGCGGTGAATGTCGGAATCCTCTAATTGCCGAGTATTCACCCCGTGGGAAGAGTCGTCGAACGCGACGTCCGTTCAGCTGCCCAGGAGGGCGCGAATCGGGTATCGCTGGTCCTCGAGGATCGCCTGCACCGCACGACCGGTCGCGGCATGGATGAGGATCGGTGCGCGCAGATTGATGTAGACGCCGTCTGCCGACGGGTTCGCCACGACGAACACACGCACGTCGGAATCCTCCTCGGCGCCGATCTGCCCTCGCACCTCGGCAGGGATGGTCGGCTCGTAGCCGTAGTCCCCGGAGGCCGGATCGAGGAGGAACAGCCGCACGTCCGCATCCGTCGCGCGCAGCGCGTGCAGCCCTTCCGCTCCGTCGATCTGCTCGAGAGTGAACGCCGTGTGCGGGCTGAGCCCTGGCATCGGCGAAGCGAACTCGACGCCCAGCGCCGCAGTCCTCTGGTCGGTGGACGCACTCATCGTAGGAACTCCATCAGATTGGTCTGCAGCGATCGGGCAGTCACCTGCAGGGCGGACTGGAACACGAGCTCGGCCGACTGCAGCCGAACGAGCACCTCGAGGCTGTCGACGTTCTCGACCTCGGTGCGGCGGGCTTCGAGGTCGATCGACGCCGAGAGGTTCTGCGCCGAGGCACGCTCGATCTGCACCTGACGCGCTCCTGTCGATCCTCGGGCCGCGTTGACATCCTTCAGGCGCGCGTCGATGTCGCCGAGACGCGCGCCGACCTCGACGCCGCCGCGCAGGTCCGCCGCGATATCGTTCAGCAGGGCGAACGCGCTGTCGGCTCCCTCGCCGAACGCCTGTGAGCCATCGAAGTCGACGCGCACCGTCTCGTTGTCGCTGATGCGGCGATGCACTCCGTCGCCCGCCCCGCCGTTGAACGCGAATGTGGTGGCATCGAAGGCGCCTCCCGCATCGCTGGTACCGGCGAAGACGCTGCGACCGAGCACCCTCGTGTTCGCCTTGGCCAGCAGCTCCGCGCTGATCGACTCGAGCTCCTGTGCGATCGATTCGCGCGCAGTCGGGCTGAGCGCCCCGGAGTTGGCGCCCTGAGCTGTCAGATCCCGCGCGCGATTGAGCAGATCGGCACTGGCCCCGAGAGCCGTGTCGACGGTTGTCACCCACGCCATCCCGTCGCTCAGGTTGCGCGCGAACTGGGCGACGCGCGACTGATCGCCGTGCACGCCGAGCGCCGTCGCCGCTGCTGCAGGATCTTCGCTCGGCGAGCGGAAGGCGCGTTGCGAGGCCGCCTGATTCTGCAGACGCTCGCGGTCTGCGAGGTTGGTCTGCAGCGTCCGCAGGGACTGCTGCGTCATGGTGTTGCTTGTCACACGACCGATCATGTTCACTCTCCCCAGAGTCAGCGGCCGACGAGGCCGGTGCGGTTGATCAACAGGTCCAGGGCCTCATCGACAGCGGTCAGCACACGGGCCGCTGCCTGATACGCGGTCTGGTAGGTCAGGAGGTTGATCGTCTCCTCATCGCCGTCGACCGATGAGTTCGACTGCTGCGCGGTGACGGCCGCAACAGCTCCCATGTCGGCGATGTCGGCGCGCTGCAGGTCGCCTGCGACGGTGACCGCGAAGCCTGTGACGAAGGTCGACCAGGTCTTGGTGGGCCCGGTCGCCGATGCACTGAGCGCACTGATGCGGTCGGCGATCGTGGTGTCCTTCGCTCCGGCACCCGGCGCTGCCAGGGCCAGCTGGTCGAGATCGGTGGGAATCACGCTGAGCCCGAGAGCAGCCGGACCGGCACCGTTGAGCGCGAAGAAGTCGCCCCCGGCGGCGCCGGACGACGTGACCCCCGTGCGGTGCACGTCGTTCACGGCGGTCGCGAGCGCGGTCGCCGTCTCGTTGTAGGCCGCAGCGACGCCGGCGAGCGTGCCGCCGTCGGAGGCCGGTGCGAGCGCGCTGATCGTGCCGCCGACGATGCCGCCCGTGATCGGCACCGCGAGGCCTGGTCGATCGGTCCATGCGACGGTGACCCGACCGGCGTCGGCGATGTCACGCGGCCCGCTCGCCACGAGAGCGCGACTGCTGTCGCCCGACACGAGCGCGTTGCCGTCGATCCGAAGAGTGAGGGTGCCGTCCGCCTCGACGATGCCCTTGGCGCCGACTGCGGTCGAGAGCTGCTGGGCGAGGACGTTGCGCTGGTCGATCAGCTCGTTGGCGTTGCGCCCGGACTGCAGTGCGTCCCTGATCTGACCGTTGAGCGAGGCCACCTGGCCTGCGACGGCATTGACGTCGGCGAGCTGACTGTCGACCTGTCCGCGCAGGTCGCTCCATTGTCCGGCGATCGTCTGGTATCCCGCGGCGATCTGGCCGATGAGCACGTTGGCGTTCGTGAGCACGACCTGTGCCGCCGCCGGATCCGGCGTGTTGGCGAGGTCGGACCAGCCGGCCCAGAAGCGGTCGAGGTTCGCCGCGAGGCCGTCCTTCGTCGGTTCGGCGAGCACGTCTTCGGCGCGTGCAGCGGCTGTCGCACGCGCAGCCGAGAAACCCGATGTCGACAGCGCGTCTCGCACGCGAGCGTCGAGGATGTCATCGCCCAACCGAGCGATCCCGGTCACGCCGACACCGCCGCCGATGCCGAGGCCCGACGGCCAGAGTCCCGTCTGGCCCGGCGCCGCGAACGAGGTCTGCTCCACGCGCTGGCGTGTGTAGCCGGGAGTGGCCTGATTGGCGATGTTCTGACCGGTCACGGTCATCCCCGCTCGTGCCGCGGAGAGCGCGGATTCTGCGAGACGAAGCGCTGCGAAGGAAGACATCGTCGCCTCACACCCTCGTGTCGAGGAGCCGGGCGTCCCCGCCGCGGACGACATCGCCGTGCGTGTCGTACTCACCTGTCGGTGCGCCGAGACCTGCGATCGTCTCCTGCGTCACCCGGATGGCCGTGCGCAGCCGCTGCTCGTTGACCTTCTTCATGTCGCCGATCTCGTCGGCGAGGGTCGTCATGGCATCCAGGTGGCCCGAGAGGATCTCCCGCCAGGCATCGGTCGGCGCGGCCTCGATCAGATCGCGCAGCGTCGTCGCCTCCGGCACGCCCCATTCGTCAGCCACCGAGATGACCAGCGTGTCACGCGAGAGGGCGACGGTCGGCATGGCCGCGAGAACCCGCTCGATCTCGTTCGCCGCATGGTGGATCCAACGGTTGCGTCCGGTCGCGAGCAGCATCTGCTGCTCATCGAGCTTGAAGAGCAGCACCTCCAGCAGATCGCGCTCTCGCATCAGTTGCATGCTCAGGTCGTGAGCGGCCACGATTCGTCACCTCGTCATGTCACGGTTTCGATGACGGGGACGCCCGTCACATCCACGACTATCGCGACAAGGAGCGGGCGAGTAACTCGGAGTGCACCGAGATGACTCCCCCGCGACCGGATCAGGGAGCGGGAGGCGTTCTCCCCAGGATGCTGAGGAGAGCCGATTCCGCGGACTCATCAGAGGACGTCTGGACGGCTTGCAGGTTCGCATCGCTGACAGCGAGAACGATCTCTGCGCGGTTGATGCGCTTGTCCCGAGGTGCATCGATGCCGACACGGACGCCGCTGGGCGTCACCGCGAGGATGGTGACGGTGATGTCGTCGCCTATCACGATGCTCTCGTTGGCGCGTCTCGTGAGTACCAGCATGCGTCGTCTGCCTTCCATGGCGTGAGCGCCGTTGCGCGCTCTGCTCACAAACGTATCGCACTCAGCTCGTAAATGAGCAGAATCCGTCGCTACACCGCCGCGCTCGGAAGAGCCGACTGCGTCATGCGCACGACCCCCACCACATCGGTCGCGAGGCCGCCTGTCGCCGCCTCGTCGTACGACAGCACGGGCAGGCCGCTGACCTGCGACGAGACCATCCGACGCACGGCCTGACGCAGAGACGGAGCGCACACGAGCACGGGTTCCGGTCCCACCTGCTCGAGCTCGGCGACAGTGCGCCGCACGTTCTCGAGCACCTGCATGGTCGACTCCGGCGTCAGCACGATCTGCGGATGACCGTCGACGACCCGCATCCCCTCGAGCATCTGCTGTTCGAGCATCGGTTCGAACATGACGACCCGGATCCGCCCGTCCTCGGCGAAGCGCGAGGCTATCGCCGGTCCTAGTGCCGCCCTCGCCGCATCGATGAGCCCCGCGGTCTCGGTCGAGGTCTTGCCTCGCAGAGCGAGCGCCTCGTAGATGCGGGCGAGGTCGTTGATCGGCACGCGCTCCGCGAGAAGACCCGCCAGGACGCGCTGGATCGCGGCGAGCGACAGCACGGCCGGTGTGAGCTCCTCGACCGTCGCGGGGCTGGACTGCTTCAGGTGCTCGGTCAGCTGGCGCACGTCTTCGAGGGAGAGCAGCCGATCTGCCTGGCTCTGCACGATGTCCGAGAGATGGGTGATGATCACACTCGCCCGATCGATCACCGTCGCACCCGCCATGTCGGCGGCGTGCGAGATCTCGGCAGGCACCCACTTGCCCTCGAGGCCGAACACCGGGTCGACCACGGCCGTGCCGGGAAGCTGCTCGAGACCCGTGCCGATCGCGAGCACGTGTCCGCGCGGCACCGATCCGCGCCCGGCCTCGACCCCGGCTATCAGGATCGAGTAGGTCTGGGCCGGCAGATCGATGTTGTCTCGGGTGCGCACCGGCGGCATCAGGATGCCGATGTCGAGAGCGAGCTTGCGACGAAGAGACTTCACCCGGGTGAGCAGATCCCCTGCTCCTCCGGACGCCAGGTCGACGATGTCAGGAGACAGGGAGATCTCCAGAGCATGCACGCGCATCCTGTCCATGAGCTCCTCGGGCCCCTCGACTCCGGCGTCGTCGGCATCCTGCTGCTGCGCGTCGGCCTCGAGCGCGGCATCGCGATCCTCGTTCGCCTTGACGCGCGATGCCGCGAACAGCAGCACCGCCCCGATCGCCAGGAAGATCACCAGGGGCATCCCGGGGATGAAGCCCATGGCGATGGCCGCGAGGCCAGTGATCACGAGGGCGTTGCGCGACTGCATGAGCTGCCGCCCGGCCGCCTGGCCCATCTCGGACTCGGCGTTCTCGCGAGTCACGATCATGCCGGTCGACACAGCCATCAGGAGTGCGGGGATCTGTGTGACCAGACCGTCGCCGATCGTCAGGATGCTGTAGGTCTCGAGTGCGTCGCCGACCTCCATGCCGTGCTGCACCATGCCGATGATGATGCCGCCGACGAAGTTGATGATGACGATGACGATGCCCGCGATCGCGTCGCCCTTGACGAACTTCGACGCACCATCCATCGCGCCGTAGAAGTCGGCCTCTGCAGCCACCTCGGCTCGACGCCTGCGCGCCTCTGTGTCGGTGATCAGCCCGGCGTTCAGATCGGCGTCGATCGCCATCTGCTTGCCCGGCATGGCATCGAGGGTGAATCGTGCTCCGACCTCGGCGACACGCTCTGCACCCTTGGTGACGACGACGAACTGGATGACGGTGAGGATGAGGAAGATCACTGCGCCGATCACGAGGGACCCGCTGATCGTGATCTGTCCGAACGCCTGGATCACCTGGCCCGCGTGCGCCTCGCTGAGCACGAGTCGCGTCGACGCGACGTTCAGACCGAGCCGGAAGAGCGTCGCGACGAGCAGCAGACTGGGGAAGACCGAGAAGTCGATCGGCTTCTTCACGAACATCGCAGTGAGCAGGATCAGCAGCGCGAACGCGATGTTCAGGACGATGAGGACGTCGAGGAGCCCGGTCGGGATGGGCACGATGAGCAGGAGGATGATGCCCACCACTCCGACGGGCACCGTCGCCTTGGACAGCAGCTGGCCGATCATGCGTCTCGCCTTCGTTCTCTCTCGTCGTTCGAAATCTGATCGCGACCCGGCTCAGAGGCCGCGGTCCCTGGTGCTCGCGAAGGGCATCGTGTGCGTCCCCCTGGCCGCCCCTCGGCGTCTGAGATGCTCGATGAAGGCGAGCACCTGGGCGACGGCGGTATAGAGCTCTTCGGGGATCTCCCGCCCGATCTCGCAGGCCGAGTGCAGCGCGCGCGCGAGCGGGATGTCCTTGATCATCGGCACACCGGACTCCTCCGCCCTCTCGCGGATCTTCTGCGCGACGACTCCGGCCCCCTTCGCGACGACCCGAGGTGCCGACTTGCCAGGCTCGTACCGCAGCGCGACCGCGACGTGGGTCGGGTTCACCAGAACGACATCGCTGTCACCGACCGCGGCGATCATGCGATTGCGGCTCATCGCGAGCTGACGCGAACGGCGCTGGGACCGCACGAGCGGGTCGCCCTCGCTCTTCTTGTGCTCGTCCTTGGCTTCGTTCTTCGTCATGTGGGTGTGCTTGCGATTGCGTCGCATCACCACGGCCACGTCGATCGCCGCCAGCAGGATGCCCACGGCGACGGCGACCTGCAGGAGTGCGACCGCTCCCCCGGCCGCCTGCTCGAGCAGCCACGTGATGTTGTGGCTGCCGCTGGCCATGAGCACAGGCACGAGCCCCGAGACGACGATCCACAGCGCGAGACCGATCGCGACCGTCTTCAGCAGCGCTTTGGCGCCCTCCCAGAGCGCCTGCTGCCCGAAGACGCGCTTCATGCCGGACACGAGGTTGAACTGCTCGGTGCGCATCGTCACGCCCCGCAGATGGATGCCGCCCTGAGCGACCGCGGTGGCCGTCGTCGCGAGCAGCACCACCACCAGCATCGGGAGCAGGATGCCGCCGAGCGACGCGATCGCCGATCCGAGCACATCCAGAGCCGCGTCGTCGGTGGGGTTCATCGCGACGGGAGTCACGGCGAGGAAGAGTTCGGTGACGACCTGTGTGCCCGAGGCGATCGTCGGCACCATCATCACAGCGGCGGCCGCGATGCACACCCAGGCGGTGAAGTCCTGGCTACGGCCGATCTGACCCTTCTTCCGCGCCTCCTTCAGGCGACGCTCGGTCGCCTTCTCGGAGCGTTCGCCGCTGTCGGACTCGCTCACCGCACCACCCCCAGGAGCAGCTTCGCGGCTTCTTCCGCGATGACCGCGACCACGCTGGGCAGCGCCGCGTAGACGAACCCGACGAGCAGCAGTGTGAGGCCGATCTTGATCGGGAAGCCCATCGCGAACGCGTTCAGGGCCGGCGCCACGCGACTGACGAGTCCGAGCCCGACGTCGGCGAGGAAGAGCACGATCAGCAGCGGGCCGGCGATCTGCACGGCGCTGAGCATCATCTGCCCCGCAGCCCCCACGAGCGCCTCCGCCGGCTTGGCGAGATCGATCACGCCCGTGACCGGCACCGCGTCGAACGAGCGGAACAGCCCTCCGAGCACGAGCTGGTATCCGTCCGAGGCGAACAGCAGCATGATCGCTGTCATCTGGAACAGTCGGGTGAACTGCGCGCCGTTGATCGCCATGCCGGGGTCGAACGCCTGCGCCAGCTGGAACCCGCCGAAGGTGTCGACGAGATGGCCTGCACCCTGGATCGCGCTGAAGAGCACCAGCACGAGGAACCCGAGGAGCGCGCCGGTCAGGACCTGCCCCGCCAAAGCGAGCATGAAGGCTCCGGTGTCGAGGCGCTCGTACCCTGCTGTCACCACCGGCGACACGGCGAGAGCGAGACCCACGCCGAGCATCGCACGGATCCGCATCGGGATCGTGCCGTGGCTGAACGGCGGGGCCAGCACCAGGAAGGCCGTGATCCGCACGCAGGCCAGAGAGGTCGCCTCGAGCCACGTGAAGTCGATGGGGATGTTCATCAGCCGCCGTTCAGCAGCGACGGGATCCGCGCGAACATCTCGTTCGTGAAGGCGATCATCTCGGCGATCATCCAGTGCCCGGTCACGAGCAGGGCGATGCCGACGGCGACGAGCTTCGGCACGAACGAGATCGTCATCTCCTGCACCTGGGTGATGGACTGCAGCAGCGAGATCGCGAACCCCACCACGAGCGCGGTGATGAGCAGAGGCGCGCAGAGCTTCGCTCCCACGATCAGCGCCGCCTGCCCGATGTCGATGACAGCCTCGGGGTTCATCAGCCACCCCCGTTGTACGACTGGACCAACGCGGTGATGACCATGCCCCAGCCGTCGATGAGCAGGAACAGGAGGATCTTGAACGGCAACGAGATCATGACCGGAGGCAGCATCATCATGCCCATCGACATCAGTGCGCTGGCGACGACGAGGTCGATCACGAGGAAGGGGACGAAGATGATGAACCCGATCAGGAAGGCGGCGCGCAGCTCGCTGATCATGAACGCCGGCACGAGCGTCTGCAGCGGGATGCTGGCGGCGTCCGTGGGATTCTCCATCTGCGCCGCACGGTGCATGAGTGCGATGTCTTCTTCGCGGGTGTAGGTGAGCATCCACTCCCGCAGCGGCTCCTGCGCGAGTTCGAAGGCGCGTCCGAAGTCGATCTGACCGTCGGTGAACGGCGCGACCGCAACGGCATTGATGTCGGTGAGCACCGGCCACATGATGAACAGCGTCAGGAACAGGCTGAGCCCGGCGAGCACCTGGTTCGGCGGGATCGACGGCAGCGACAGCGCGTTGCGGGTGAGGGCGAGCACGACGAAGATCTTGGTGAAGCTCGACATCATCAGCAGCAGGGCCGGAGCGACGCTGAGAACAGTGATGCCCAGCAGCGTCATGATGCTGTCGGACGGCGCCCCGTTGATGCCGTTGATCGTCACGCCGTCGCCGTCGCCGTCACCGATCTGCGCCGGATGCGGCGTCGCGGCCGCATGCGCACCGGCTGCCTGCAGCAGCACCAGCGCCGTGGCGATGACCAGGGCGGCACCGAGGATCATCCAGACACGACGCGGCAGTCGCGGTGCGCGCACAGACGGCGACGCGGCTACTGCGGCGGATACGGGCACGGCGGCACTCCGAAGATGGGTGACGTGGCCGATCCGTAGCCAGAGGGTCGAGCGATCCGTGCTCGCAGTGGACTATCGCGACGCGACGAGGTGTTCGTAACCGCGACGAACGACGGGCCGAGTGCTGTCAGGCGACCGAGCGCAGCGCGCGGTCGACGATGTCGTCAGGCATCTCGGAGACAGCGGAGCGCTTCTCCTCTGCGATGATCTCCTCCGCCAGCGGAGGAGCCTCCTGCGTGTCCACGACGTTGATCCCGTGCTCGGTCACGCCGAGCACATAGCGGATGCCGCCGAACTCGGCCACCACGAGCTGCGCCTTGCCCCCGATGCCCGACCGCGCCACCACGGTGATCTTCTCCGGCCGTGCGCGCGGGGCTGCCGCCGGACGTGAGGGGACGAGCTCCGACAGCTGGGCGAGCTTCTTCGGCATCAGCCCGGCCAGCGGGCTCACCCCCTTCGCCTGCGACTTCTGCAGGCGACGGCTCAGGAACAGCAGCAGGCCGAGCACCGCTCCGAGTGCCACGATCGCACGGAGCGCGACGAGGATGTCGTCCATGCTCAGACCGTCTCGGCGCCGTCGAGGATGCGCTCGACGCGGATCGCGAAGTCGCCCTCTGCGACGACGACGGTGCCGTGCCCGATCAGACGGCCGTTCAACTTGATGTCCGCGGGAGACCCGGCGGCGCGGTCGAGCTCCACCATGCGCCCCGGTTCGAGGGAGAGCACGTCACGCACCGGCATCCGCGTGCGTCCGATCTCGACGACGAGTTCCATCTCGACGCCCGCGATGCGATTCAGCCGCTGAGGTCCCGCTGCCGCGGCAGACCGGGCTCCGTCTATGCGCACTGCTGCGCGCGCGACGACGCTGCCGTCGGCGTCGACCATGTCGAACACCTGCGTGCCTGAGTCGGTGAACACATCGGCGGCGGCCACCACCGTGCCGTCGCCGAGCGATCCGCTGCCGAGCACTGCGGTGGCCGCCTCGAAGATCGGATGCAGTCGATCAGGCAGTGGCGCGTTCTTCGAGCCGTCCTCGAGCTGCGACGGATCGACGACCTGGATCGCGATACGCGCGCCGGGGCTGCCCGTGAAGGTGACGACGACCGCGTCGCCCGACGCACCGGGGTCTGTCGAGGGAGCCGGGATCACCGGGTAGCCGAACGGCAGCTTGCCGGCGATCGCCGCGGCGATGGCGGTCTCGTGGAAGGTGCTCATCAGTGGGTCTCCTCATGGGTGGTCGTGATCTTGCAGGTGAGACGCGAGCCCCTGCTGCCGGGTGTGGCGAGGGCGATTCTGGTCTGCCCCGCCATCAGCTCGTAGGGCCGAGTCTCCGGGTGCGGCAGGCGCAGCAGGTCGCCCGGTGCGAGGTCGAGGATCTCGCCGGTGCCGATCGTGATGGGCGCGAGCCGCAGCGTCAACTCCAACGGGGTGCTGCGCACCTGCTCGAGGGTGTGATCGGTCGAATGAGCAGAGGCGGCATCCGATTCCGTCGCCGCGAGGCGGTCGACCACTGCCGAAGCGGGCAGCATGACGGTCGCCGTCGTCTCGGAGTCCCCCAGTCGCATGGTGTAGCGGGCGACGATCACCGCGGCCGTGGCGGAGATGACCTGCATGTACTGGGGGTTGTAGTGCACCGCGCTGAATCTCGGCGCCCCGGGAAGCAGATTTCCGAGGCTGGCGTGAAGGTGCTCGAACGTGCCCTCCATCAGGTTGCGAACGAGAGCGAGTTCGATCGGCGTGAACGTGCGGGCTGCGGGAAGCGACGTGCTCCTGCCACCCATCATCTGCACGACCCACAGGAGGGCGCTGTCGAGGCCGAACTGCACGACGCACGGCTCATCCCGATCGGCGAACGACCCCGCGACCATGGCCGTCGTGCCGGGGAGCGTATCGGAGTACTCCTCGTACGACACCAGGTCGACGCTCTCGAGCGCCAGATGCGCTCGCACACGGATCTTGTCGGTCAGCTGCGACGACCACAGCCGTGCGAACGACTCGAACGACGCTTCGAGGTGTCGGGTGCTCTCGCGCCCGAGTTGGGCCGGGCGGCCGAAATCGTATGCCGGGTAGCGTACGGCGGGATCATCGAGCACAGCGGATGCGGTCATGACGGTCTCCTCGACGATGGTGTTCACGTGAGTGCTCACTTGTTCGCGGCAGCTGCAAGCGCGGGAATAAGCGCTCTCACCTGCTCTTCCTCGTTCGACTCGACGACGATGTCGACTCTGCGGTTGCTGGCGAGTGCCTGGGGACTGTCGCCGGGCACGATGGGGCGGGTGTCGGAGAACGCGGTCGCCTTCACGCGTGCACCTCCCAGGCCTTCGTGCTCGACGAGGAATCGAGCCACCTGGGTCGCGCGCCCTCCCGAGAGCTCCCAGTTGGTCGGGAACGGGGCGGCCGAGACCCTGTGGTCGGCGTGCCCTTCGACGCTGACGGGGTTGTCGACCGTGACCAGCACGTCTCCGATGTTGTCGAGCACCGCATTCGCCTTCGCCGAGAGGTCGGTGCTGTTGTCGGCGAAGAAGGTCTCGGCGCCGACCAGGCCGACCTGGAGCCCTCGATCGTCGATCACGAATTGCACGGTGTCCTGGAGTCCCTGAGACGCCAACGACGTGCTCATCCGATCACGCAGGCCCACGAGCGACTCGAACTCGGTCTCTGCGCGAGCTGCGAGATCGAGGACGCCGTCGTCGTCCTGCAGCTCGGGCGGCACGATCATGCCCTCTGCGGTGTCGGCGCCGCCCTCGGTGCTCTCCTGCCCGAAACCGGTCGCCAGGCTGTTCGCGAGCATCTCGAACTTCGTCTTGTCGACGTTCGACACGGCGAACAGCACGATGAACAGGCACATGAGAACGGTGACCATGTCGGCGTACGAGACGGCCCAGCGCTCGTCCGGCTCGTCGTGCGAGTCATCCTCATGCCCGCGGCCACGAGCGCGACGGGCTGTGCTCACTGGACGCCCTCTGCAGGCTCAGTCTCGCGCTTCTGCTTCTGCTTGCCCGCTTTGGGCTTCACGGTCGACAGCGCCTCGAGGCGCTCCTGCAGCAGGTGGGGCGCGCTGCCCGATTGAATCGCGAGCATCCCCTCAGAGACGAGGGTCATCCGCTCGAGCTCGACAGCCCCGATCCGACCCAGCCGGCCGGCGATCGGATTCCAGATGAAGTTCGCCGAGAGCAGGCCCCAGAGGGTCGCGACGAAGGCCGCCGCGATCATCGGACCGAGGTGGTCGGGTTCGTCGAGCTTCTCGAGCACGTGCGTCAGTGAGACGACCGTGCCGACGATCCCGATCGTCGGCGCATATCCGCCCAGCGACCCGAAGAACTTCGATGCGATACGGCTTCGCGACGATGCAGCGGCGATCTCGTCGTCCATCACCATGCGCAGGTCCTCCGCATCGGTTCCGTCCGCAAGAGCCTGGAGCGCCTGTCTCGTGAAGTCGTCCGGTGCACCGTCGATCTCCTGCTCGAGCGCGAGCAGCCCCTCGCCGCGCGCCTTCTCGGCATAGCCGACGAGGAACGGGATGACGGCCTCCGGCGTCGACTTCGGTCCGCGGACCATGCGGCCCAGGCTCTTCACCGCGAGGATCGTGTCACGCAGAGTGTGACTGGCGATGCCCACGCCGATCGTCGAGCCGAGCACCAGGATCATCGGCGCGGGGATGAGCAGAGCCTCGAAGCTCGCGCCCTCCATCGTGATCATGGCGACCAGCGCGCCGAACGCGAGGATGACGCCGATGAGGAAAGCGGGATCCACGGTCACGCCCCCGTCTGCGAGGTCAGAGCGTGGGCCGCGCCGAGGACGCGCGAACGGTACGCGACGATCAGGTCGATCACGACGTCCAGGTCCTCCACCACCACGTACACACGGTCGTCGACCATGTGCAGCGTCGTGTCCGGCGACGCCTGTATGCGTTCGATCAGGTCGGGGTTCACCGCGAACCGGGTGCGGTCGAGGCGGGTGACGATGATCATCGGGTGGGGTCTCCGGGCTTCGGACGAGAGGGGGAAGTCTGCCCCGACTATCGCGACGCGGCCATCCCCCGGTAACCACCGTCTGCGAGGGCCCGGAGGGCGTAGAGGATCGTCGCCAGGTCGACCGCCTCCTGCACGAGTGCACCCGCTACCGCCGGGATGATCCCCGTCATCGCGATGAGCATGAGCCCCACGCTCAGCCCGATGCCGATCCAGATCGCCGTGAGCGCGACGCGCAGTGTGTGTCGTCCGATGGCGACCGCATCGACGACCTTCGTCAACGAATCGACGAGAATGACGACGTCAGCAGCGTCGCCCGCGGCCGTCGCCCCTCGCGCGCCCATCGCGACACCGATGTCGGCGGCCGCCAGCACGGGCGCGTCATTGACTCCGTCGCCGACCATCATCATCGGTCGCGGATGGAGGTCGGCGGCAAGCCTGACCTTCTCCGGCGGGAGGACTTCTGCGTGGACATCGTCGATCCCGACCTCGCGCGCGACGGACTCCGCAGTCGATCGAGCGTCTCCGGTGAGCATCATAATGCGCTCGATCCCGTGGGAGCCGAGCCACGACACGACCTCGGTCGCTTCCGGTCGCGGCGCGTCGGCGAGGATGAGGGCGCCTCCGAACCGACCGTCGATCGCCACGTAGGCCGCGGCCTCCCCCGTTCCGAGCGTCACCCGCACGGTATCGGGGGCGAGCGATGCGACGAATGCGGGCTTGCCGACGACGATGGAGCGACCGTCGATGACAGCCACGACCCCATTGGTCGCGACCTCGCTCGCGTCGTCGGAGCGACGTAGACCGAGGCGACGTTCTGCAGCGGCGCGGCGGATGCCTTCCGCGAGCACGTGAGATGAATACTGCTCGGCGGACGCCGCGAGCATCAGCAGTTCGTCTGAGTCGACGCCGGCGGCTGGTCGCACCTCTACGAGGTCGGGTCGGCCCTGCGTGAGTGTCCCCGTCTTGTCGAAGGCCGCGGACCGCACGCGGGCCAGCTGCTCGATCACCGCACCGCCCTTCATGATCACTCCGGACTTGGCCGCACGGGAGAGCCCGCCCAGGAACGCGACAGGTGCGGCGATGAGGAGCGGACACGGAGTCGCCAGCACGAGCACCTCGGCGAACCGTGTCGAGTCACCGGAGATCGCCCAGGCGGTGCCGGCCAGCACGAGAGCGACTGCGGTGAACGGAATCGCGAAGCGGTCGGCGAGACGCACGACCGGGGCGTGCGATTCTTCGGCTGCGTGCACGAGCGCCACGATCTGCTGGTACTGACTGTCGGCGCTCGATCGCAGCGCGCGGATGCGCACGGCCCGTGCTCCGTTGATCGCTCCGGACAGCACCTCTCCCCCGGCATCGCGAGCCACCGGCATGCTCTCGCCGGTGAGCGACGATTCGTCGAACTCCCCCGACTCCGAGAGCAGGACGCCGTCGATCGGCACGATCTCGGCCGGACGCACCAGCAGCGTGTCACCGACCGAGACATCGTCGACGGCGACGTCCCGAACCTCCTCCGAGTCCGCTGCCAGCGGGTGCACGAGGACATGGGCGATGCGCGGAGATCGATCCAGCAGGGCTGAGAGGTCTCGTTTCGCGCGGCGCCCCGCGAAGTGTTCCAGCGCTTCACCGCCCGCGAGCATCAGGACGATGATGAGCGCCGCGATGTACTCGCCGACCGCAAGAGTGGCGACCATCGCCACGACGGCGAGGATGTCGAGCCCGACAGGCCCGCGGAGCACATCCCGCACCATTCGAACGAGCGTCCAGAGGACGAACGCTCCGACATAGGCGGTGGCGACCCATCGTCCGACAACGTCCATGCCGCCGATGTGGAGAGCGAGCACCCCTGCGAGGACCACGGCCGTGACGATGATCACGGGATACTGCAGGACGAAGCGCATGGCCTCAGCTTGTCCGCAGCCCGGCGCCGGCGCCAGGGGTTGTGCTGCACATGACCCTCGACGCTGACCGGGCCGATCCTTGCGACCCGCGCCAGCGCCGAGCCGGTCCTAGCGCTTGAGCTGGGTGAGCTCCTGCAGGACCTCGTCGCTGGTCGTGATGATGCGCGCATTGGCCTGGAAGCCGCGCTGAGCGACGATCAGGTTGGTGAACTCCTGCGAGAGGTCGACGTTGCTCATCTCGAGGGCGCCCGACACCAGGTCGCCGAACCCGGCCTGGCCCGGCTCGCCCATGCGCACCGCACCGGAGTTGACGGATACCCGGTATGCCGTTCCGCCGGCCTTCTCGAGCCCCTCGGGGTTGGCGAACGTCGCCATGGCGATCTTGCCGAGCGTCTGGGTCGCGCCGTTGCTGAACGTGCCGACGATGGACCCGTCGCCGGTGATGCTGTACGACTTCAAGGTGCCGGCAGCCGACCCGTCCTGCTCGGACACGGCGACCGTCGACAGTTCCGCGTAGCCGGTGACCGAACCGAGGTCGACACTCACGGCACCGGCGGTGAGGGTGAGGCCCGCCCCGGTCTGCTTGCCGTCGGTGAAGGCCAGCGACCCGGTCGCACCGCTGGCAGGTTCGGTGACGTCCCATCCGGCAGCCGTCTTCGTGAAAGTCAGGCTGAGAGTCGACGGCGTGCCCTGCGCGTCATAGACGGTGACGTCGCGCACCAGCTCATCGCCGGTCGCTGCCTCCGAAGGCAGGTTGCCCGTGACGGTCGCCGCGGTGGTCGCCTTCGCGGGTGACACGGCGTCGAGCGGGAGCACGATGTTGCCGGTCGCCTGACCGGTGTTGACCACGCCGTCCTGGGCGGACCAGCCCTGCACCACAGCACCGTCGGCGGTGACCATCTTGCCCGTGGGGTCGAACGAGAATCCACCCGCGCGGGTGTACAGGGTCTCGCCACCCGACCGGACGGCGAAGAATCCATCGCCCGAGATCATCAGGTCGCCTCCTCGGCCCGTCGCCTGAGCGGAGCCCTGCGCGAAGTTCGTGCGCACACCGGCGACCTGCACCCCGAGACCGACCTGGGCGGGGTTGCGACCGCCCACCTCGTCGTCGGGGATCCCCGGGTTGCCGATGAGCTGAGACAGCGAGTCCTGGAACAGCACGGACGAGCCCTTGAACCCGGCCGTGTTGACGTTCGCGATGTTGTTGCCCGTGACATCGAGCATGGTCTGGTGTGAGCGGAGGCCGGAGATTCCGGAGTAGAGCGAGCGGAGCATGAGGTTCTCTCTTCCTGGGTGAGACGGAGTTCAGACTGTGGCGGGGGTGGGCGCAGCGGGGGTGGTCGGTGCCGGAGCGGCCGGTGCGGGAGTGGTCGGTGCGGTGGTGACGCCCGTGATGACGTCGAGGGCGACGGTCTTGTCTCCGATGGTCACCTGCGGGATCGGTCCGTCGAACGAGACCTTGGTCACGATGCCCGACACGGTCTTGCCGTCGGCATCCTTGTAGCTCGCCTCCTGGCCGATGAGTGCGCTCGCCGCCTGCCGCATGTTCAGGGCGAAGGCCTCGGCGCCGCTGTCGGCGAGGGCCGTCAACTGCTCCATCATGGCGAGCTGGGTGGTCTGCGAGATCATCTCGTTGGTATCCATCGGACTCGACGGATCCTGATGGGTCAGCTGCGTGACGAGGAGTTTGAGGAACACCTCTCCGTCGAGCACCTGCTTGCGGGCTGCGGGGTCGGTGGTGCCTCCCGTGTGGATCGAGCTCGGGGCGCTCACGGCGTCGACAGTCATTCGGTCGTCCTCTCAGGCGAAGATGTCGAGCCCCGCGCCGGAGGCGGCAGAGGGCATCGTCTGGATGGTGCGGGGAAGATCGGGGGCCTGCTCGGCTCCACGGCGGTGGTCAGGTCGGCCGCGGTTCGCCTCGCGATCGTCCGCGCCCTGCCCCGTCGGCGCGTCACCCGCAGCCTGCTGGCCACGGTCGCCGGAAGCATCAGCGGACGCGCCGTGGTTGACGCTCAGAGTGGCGTGCGGCATCACCGCGGCGAGGTCACGGCGCAGGTCGACGAGCATGGTGCGCAGCGCGTCGCGCCCGGCATCCGTCGCACCGCTGAGCTCGACCTGCACCTCTCCGGATGCGGTGATGTGCGCGCGCACCGTGACGGGGCCGAGACTGTCGGGGTTCACCGTCATCGTGAGCTGGTGGGAGCCCATCGGACGCTGGGCGATGCTCACGACCACCGGAGCGACCTGCGCCGCCACCGCACGATTCATGGTGGCGGCGGCATCGGGCGACGGAGCAGCGGTGACCGTCGCGACTGATGGAGCGACCGGAGCGACCGGCGCGAGCGGGGTGGTTGCGGGCACCGGCTGCGACCCCTGCGCCTGGTCCCCCGCATCGCTCGACATCTGCTGCTCGGAAGAACCACCGACCCCGGGCACCGGGACGCCGACCACCGACGGGATCGCAGGAAGGGTCTGCCTCGTGTGCGGCTCAGGCCGGAGCGCCGCCGCAACCGGGTCGGACGGCAAGGGATCGGCACCGCCGCTGGCGGGCTCGCGCGGAACCGCCGCCGTGTCGACGCCGACCTCTCGGACCTCGCCCGGCGGCCTCTCCTGCTGCGTCCGGAGTTCGCCACGGCTTTCGCCACCGACCGCCGCGCTCGCCGGCGCCGATGCGAGAGCCGATGCGGGAACCGAAGTCGGAGCCGACGCAGGCGCAGACTCGGCATCGGCCGGAACCGCAGCTGCTGCATCCGCTTCGACGACACCGCTCACCGGATCCGCAGGAGACACCTCCGCTGCGCCCGGCGTGATCTGCACCGTCATATCCGAAGCCGTCGAAGCCGTCTCACCCGGAACCGCCGTCTCGGACGTCGGGACAGGCGTGGCCGTCGGGGCCGGCCCCGGGGTCACCGGAGCCGACCACGCGACCAGGTGTGTCATGGCCGCGATCGCCGCCTGTGGGTCGATCGTGCGATCTGGCGCCGTTGACGCCTCCGCTGTCAGCCCGCCCTCCCGGGCAGGGGCGAGCATCGTCGTCTCAGTTGCCGACGCGTCGTCGAGCGTCCGACCTGCGGCGGCGAGGGCATCACCGAACAGCGAACCCGAGTCAGCCGACGCTCGACCTCCCGTGTCCGCTTCACCCGAGCCGGCGGCGCCGGGGATGGTCGCGAGAAGTCCCACCGCGGTCATCCGAGCATCTCCATGATCTTCTGCATCGACGGAGTCGATCCGCCTGCACCCGAGGCGTTCGCCGAGAACAGGGTCTGGAGTGCCGCGATGACTTCGGCGTTCTCTCCGCCGGACGCACCCGTGCTGACGCCAGCTGACGCCGCGGCGGACTCGGTGGTCGCAGTGCTCGACGTGGTCTCGCCGGCGGTGGCCGCCTTGGCCGCCTCCAGCACTCCGGCGAACGTCGTCGAACTGGCCGGCGATGTCTCGGCGGTCGCCTCGGTCGCAGCCGATGCGGCCGCGGCGGCCGCCCGCCCCGCCGGAGCCAATGACACCATCTGGGTCTCGATCGCGTCGACGCGGGCGATCACCGCTGCAAGCCCGGTCATGCTGCGCTCCCCTCGCGTCGTGAGGTGCGCACGACCGCGATCTCGTCGAGCGCGGTCTGCTCGGCCGCGAGCTCGGCCTTGGCGGTCTCGACGCGGTGGGTGCTCTCGAGTCGCTCGAGCCCCTTCAGATCGCGCCGAGCTTCGACGTGCGCCGACCTGGCCTCGGACTCAGCGCTGCGCCTCATGTCGACCAGCGTCTGCAGATCGCTGAGGGTGCTGCGTCCCGCGGCGCGGGCCGCAGCCATGGCCATCAGCGCCCGAGGATCATCGATCTGCGCGCTGATCTCGGCGAGGCTCGTGATCGCGGTCTGCTCAGCGATCTCGGCCTGCGCGCGTTCTGCGCTCGCACGCGAGAGATGCTCGGCGGCGACACGCTCCTGGGCGCCGCGCACGCGCAGCAGACCAGCCAGTGGGAAGGTCATGAGGTGAGTCCTCCGAAGTCGGTGGTGAGGGCGGCGAGCTGCTGCCAGGAGTCGTCGGACGAGGCGAGATCGTCCATGCTCTGGGTGAGGAAACGAGAGATCGCACCCTCATGAGCGAGCGCGGCATCGACCATCGGGTTGGCCCCCTGTCGGTAGGCGCCGATCTCGATGAGGTCGTTCGCGCTGCGCCGGGCCGCCAGCACACTGCGCAGCGTGACGGCGTCCTGACGCTGCTCCGCCGTGGTGATCTTCGACACGACGCGAGACACCGACCCGAGCACGTCGACGGCAGGGAAATGACCGCGGATCGCGAGCGCCCGGTCGAGCACCACGTGCCCGTCGAGGATTCCCCTGGCGGCATCCGCGATCGGCTCGTTGTGGTCGTCGCCGTCGACGAGCACCGTGTAGAGACCGGTGATCGACCCGACAGGTCCGGTTCCGGCGCGCTCGAGCAGTCGGGCCAGCACCGAGAACGTCGACGGCGGATACCCCCGTGTGGCGGGCGGTTCGCCTGCGCTCAGCCCGATCTCACGCTGCGCCATGGCGACACGCGTCAACGAGTCCATCATCAGCACCACGTCGAGCCCGTCATCGCGGAATCCCTCGGCGATCCGTGTGGCGACGAATGCCGAGCGCAGCCGTGCCATCGCCGGCTGGTCCGAGGTCGCGACGACCACCACCGAACGCGCGAGGCCCTCCGGCCCCAAGTCGTCTTCGAGGAATTCCCGCACCTCGCGACCGCGCTCACCGACAAGGGCGATGACGTTCACGTCTGCGGTGGATCCACGGGCGATCATCGACATCAGCGACGACTTGCCCACACCCGATCCGGCGAAGAGGCCCAAGCGCTGCCCCGATCCCACGGGCGTCATCGTGTCGAGCACGCGCACACCGAGTTCGAGCTGCCTGTCGATGCGCTGGCGGTCCATCACGCTCGGGGCATCGTGGTCGAGCGACACGAGAGCAGCACCTCTGTCGAGCGGTCCCTTGCCGTCGATCGGTCGACCGAGTCCGTCGAGCACTCGTCCGAGCAGCGCTCGTCCCGTCGGCACCTGCAGCGGAGCTCCCCCGTGGCGCACACGGGCTCGAGCGGTGATCCCGTCGAGCCTGCCGAGGGGCATGCAGCGGGCGGAGGCTCCGTCGACGGCGACGATCTCGGCATCGACCGGGCGGCCGTCCGCCGCGTCGATCCGGATGCGGTCGCCCACCGCGCCGTCGATGCCGAGCACCTCCACGCCGAGGCCTCGCACCGCTTTCACCGTGCCGGAGCGCTCGGGGCGCGCGGCGGAGAGGGCGCGCTGCCACGACCTCGTCTCGGTGATCACAGGAGAACCTCGGCGTCATGGTCGCCGCCGTCGAGCGCTGCGGCCGCACGGGCGAGTGCCGCGGAGATGCGGGTGTCGACCGCACCGTTCTCGATCTCCACCAGCGCGCCGCCGTTGTCCACGGCAGGAGAGGCCGAGACCCGGATGCCGCGGAGTCCCTCCATCGTCGACGCCTCCTCCTGGAGCACCCCGGCGTCCTGCACGCTGAAGGCGACATGAGTCCACCGGTCCGCCGGCATCTCGGCCAGGGCCCGCCGCAGCGCGTGAGCGGCGGACCGCGCAGGATCCGACAGCTCCGCTCCGAGGATCGTCGTCGCGAGCATGACGGCGAGCTCTTCGACTCGGTCCGCAGCGAGTGTGCTCAGCTCCTCGATGCGCTGGTCGAGCGCCGCCTGCGCGGTCTCCAACGCGCGCAGACCCGAGCCTCGCTCATGCAGATACAGCTCCTGGAGTTCCTGCATCCGCTGCTGTTGCGCCGCGCGCTGCGCCTCGCCCTCGTCGAGCGCCAGCCTGCGACCTTCGGCGAAGCCGTCGGCGTACCCCCGGGCACGAGCGCGATCGGCCTCGCCTCGGAGGTCGATGGGCGTCTCGCCGACGCGCGGCACGACCAGCGGCGTGAAGGCGGAATCGAGCACAGCGGACACCTCGGAGTCGAAGGGCGAGGCCTGTCCGTGGCCCGGAGGTCGAGCGATCCGTGCTCCCCGCCCACTATCGCGACGACCGTCTGCAGCCGTAACCGCCGCGGCCGAATCACCTGCTGTGAGAGGGATCACTCGATGAGCTCATCCTCGTCTTCACGCGAGATCGTGATCTCCTCCGCGGCCTCCAGGTCGCGGATGATGCGCACGATCTCGGCCCGGGCCTCGTCGACCTGGCGCATGCGCACGGGGCCGAGCACTCGGGTCTCCTCAGCGAGGTTCTCCTGGTTGCGCTCGGTCATGTTGCTCTTGACCTTGTCGGTGATCTGCTCGTCAGCGCCCTTCAGCGCAAGCGCGAGCATGCGAAGGTCGATCCCGCGCAGCACCCGCTGGGCGTCTCGATCTTCGAGACGAGCGATGTCGGCGAACGTCACCATGCGGCTGCGGATGTCCTCGGCCAGCGCCAGGTCACGCCCCTCCAGGCTCGCGAGCAGCGACTTCTCGAGAGCGGTGTCCGACCTGTTGATGATCTCGACGAGAGGCTGGACGCCGCCGATCGACTCGTGGTTGTCGCGCATCGCGAAGACGCCGGTGCGAGAGCGCAGTGAGTCTGCGACGATCGAGATCGCTTCCTGGGTCGCGGTGCCCATGGTCGCGATCGCCTGCGCGACATCGGTGCGCAGCGGGTCCTGCAGCGCGGCGAGCACGGCCGCCGCACGATCGGCTCGCAGGTTCGCCAGCACCACGGCGACCGTGGTCGGGAGCTCGCCCTCGATGATCGTGGCGAGCTGAGCCGGGTCGGCCGCGTTGAGGAAGTCGAACGACACCGAGCCCTGCGACATCACCCGGCCGACCATCCCGACGGCCTTCTCACGCCCGAAGGCTGTCTCGAGCAGTCCGGTGGCGAGTTCCTGACCACCGCGAGACGGCACCGAGCCGCCCGTGGCGATACGCCGGAACTCCGCGAGAGCGCGTGCGGTCGAGGCGACGTCCACTCCCCCGAGCTGAGTGAGCTCGGCCGCGAGCATCTCGGAGCGCTCCTCGCCGAGGTGACGCAGCACCTCTGCACTGGCAGCGCGGTCCATGTTCATCAGCACGATCGCTGCCTTGCGAAGGCCGCTCATCTCCGACGCAGGAACAGCTGCAGGTGCAACGGCGGTCGAGACCTCGATCGTGTCGGCCTGCGCGTCCAGCAGCTCCGTGAGCGCGCTCATACGGTCGCCTCGTCCATCAGGTCGGCCAGTGCGCTGGCGATGGTGTCGGGTTCGCGCTTCGCGAGGTCATCGATCTCGCGGCGTCTGCGCTCGACGAGCACCTTGTCGGGCTCCGGCTCGTCATCGAGGTCCATCGATGCCGACGGCAGCAGCGTGGTGGGTGCCGGCGCGACGATCGCCTCGGATTCCTTGAGGCCCCTGAGCGAGCGGAGCTTCTGCTCCTCGTTCTCGGTGACGGTGGCGAAGTACTCGATCGGGCCGTCCTCGGTGTACAGCACCCGCCGCTTCATCTTGCGGCGCACGACGAGGAAGACGATCAGCATGATCGCCGCCAGCAGGATCGATCCGCCGATGATCGCCGACCGCAGCATCTCCTGCTGCAGCTGCGCCTCGCGTTCGGCCTCTGCCGCCGCGAGCGCGGTCGCCGCGGCCGTCGCTCCCGCCTCGTTGAACTCGACGAACTCGACGGCGATCTCGTCGCCGCGCTCGAGATCGATGCCGGCGGCGGAGGCCACGAGCGATTCGATCTGGTTCGCCGTCACCCCGGCGACGGTTCCCCTGTTCAGCGCGATGCTGACCGTCTGCCGCGTCACCTCGCCGGCCGGAGTGATGGTCTTCTCCGTCGACTTGTTGACGGCGTTGTTGCGAGACGTCTCCTCGAACTCATAGGCGCCGGTGCCTTCTGCGTTGTTCGGGACCGCGATGTTGTCGGGGCCGAGCACGCCCGTGCCGCCGGCCTGACCGCCGTTGTAGGTCTCCGTCTTGGTCTCCTCCGACGCGCTCAGCTCGCCCTCGGGGGCCGAGTACGTCTCGTCCATGCGCTCCGATGTGGAGTTCGCGACGTCGGCCGCGACCGTCACCGTGGCGTTTCCGGGCCCGACGATCGTCTCGAGCATCCTGCTGACCGATGCGGCGACCTTCGCCTCGTGCTCCGTCGCCTGCTTCGATGAGTTTCCGGTGAGGCCGGTTCCGACAGCCGAGAGCACTCTGCCGTCCTGATCCGTCACAGCGACGCTCTCGGGGGTCATGCCCGGCACGGCGGCGCTCGTGAGATGCACGATGGCTTCGATCTTCTCGTCGCTGAGGGACGATCCGTTGCGGGTCTTCACGAACACGGATGCGGTCGGGATCTGCCGCTCCGACACGAAGACGCTCTCCTCGGGGATCGCGAGCTGCACCGACGCGGTGGAGATCCCCTCCATGGCGCCGATCGTGCCCGCCAGCTCCCCCTCGATGGCGCGCTTGTAGGTGACCGACTGCTGGAACTCGCTCGCCGTGACCCCCATGTCGTCGAGCAGGGTGTACCCCTCGCTCGTGTCGCCGGGAAGACCTGCGGATGCCGCTGCGAGACGCTGCGGGTACACCTGGTCGTCGGGCACGAGGATAGTCGCGCCGCCTTCGGTGAGCTCATAGCCCACGCCCGCCGACTTCAGCTGCTCGACGACGGCCGAGGCGTCGCCGGCGCTCAGGCCGGTGAACAGCGGGCTCATCTGCGGCTTGGTGAGCCACGCGCCGAGCGCGATGGCTCCCATGACGAGCAGCGCGACGCCGATGATGGCGATCGTGCGCTGTGCGAGCGTGAATCCTGAGACGACCAGCTTCGCGCGGTCGTAGTAGCTCGTGAGCATCTTGGGCATCGTCAGGCCTGCATCCTCATGATCTCGTTGAACGCCGAGACGCTGCGGTCACGCACGGCGACCACCAGGTCGAGCGTCACGGAGGCGCGTGTCGAGGCGATCATCGCCTGATGGATGTCCTGCAGGTCACCGGTGACCGCCTGCACTGCGAGTTCGTTCGACGACGACTGCAGCTGCTGGAGGTTCTCCACCGCGCCCGAGAGCGATGTCGCGAAGGTGCTCCCCGATGCCGAGGCACCGGCTGCTTCCGGCCCCGTCTCGAAGCTGAGCGGCGCGAGCGGCGTGACTCCCGCCGCGGTGACGGCCTCGACGCCCGACATCAGTTGCGGCCGATCTGCAGTGCGGCCTCGTAGGTCGTCTTCGCCCTATCGACGACAGCCGCGTTCGCCTCGTATCCGCGCTGCGCGAGGATCAGCATGCTCATCTGGTCGCCGAGCTCGACATTCGGGTACTGCACGTAGCCGTCCTCGTTCGCGTAGGGGTGCTCGGGGTCGTACACGAGCTTGGCGTCGGCATCCGATTCGACGACGCCCGCGACGTACACGCCCGGGCTCTCGGTGCCGGCCTGCACGGTGACGTACTTCTCTCGGAAGGCCTCCTGGCCCGCGGGGGTGGCGGTGTTCACGTTCGCGATGTTGTCGCTGAGTGCGTCGAGCCACTTGCGGTGTGCAGTCAGGCCGGTTCCGGCGATGCCGATCGCGTCGAAGGTCATGCGGAGGCCTGCCCGATCGCCTTGGTGATCGACGACGCCTGTCCGCCGATCGCCTGGCTGGCGAATTGGAACCGCAGCACCGTGTCGATGTTCGACAGGGTCTCGGTGTCGAGGTTGACGTTGTTGCCGTTCAACCTGGTCGGCTCGAGCGATCGCTCGACCGTGGGATCGACGGTGCCGGAACCGCTGTCGACGGCTGATCGCAGCTCGTCCTCGAACCGGACGCGCTGGGCCTGGTAGCCGGGCGTGTTGACGTTGGCGATGTTCTCGGCGATCGAGCGTTGGCGCAGGGCCAGCCCGTCGAGGGCGCTGATCAGCGCAGAGGAGGTGACGGATTCGAGCACGGGGGCACTCCGGACGTTGGTGGAGAGGCCGATCCCTGGCCAATCGTCGAGCGATCCGTGCTCTGTGTGGACTATCGCGACAGTCGACCGCTCACGTAACCGCGGTGCTCACCCTTCGACATCGAGATACACGGGTACGTCGGATTTGGAAGTCGGCACCCGCCGCAGCGCGGCGATCTCGCGCGCGACGTGGGCGCGGGAGGTGACGAGTCCACCGATCATGAGCTGCTGGCGCGCGAGCACAGCTTCTGCGCGCTCGCGCAGTTCCTCGGGCACGGGGCCGGGCGGCGCATCGAAGGACTGCTCGTCGAGCTGCTCGTCGGCAGCATCGAGAGCCCGCTCGAACTGGTCGAGCACGGTCAGCCAGGCCGAGAGGTTGTCAGGCACGGGGGCTCAGGCCAGCGCCGTGATGGGCGCCTGCGTGCCGGACGTGATCTCCGCCGCAGCCGCATGCCAGGCCTCGCGCAGGGGAACGACGAGATCACGGCATTCTGCGGTGGCGACCCGATCATGAGCGATGTTGGCGGTGATCAGGCGGCCCGTGAGATAGGTGTACACGCCATGCAGGTCTGCGGATCCGTCCCACTCATCGGTGAGTGAGCCGTTCAGCTCCGCGACGATCTGCTGCGCGTGCACGAGGTGGTTCCCCGCCGCCGCCCAGTCGCCGGACTCCTGCGAGGCGTCTGCGCGCTCGATGTCGACCAGAAGGCGGTCGTAGAGCAGCACGAGAAGGCGTTCAGGAGTGGCCGAGGCGACCTGCTGCTCGAGGTACTGCTGCTTGGCGCGGTCGAGAGAGGTGATGGGCATGGTTCTGGTCTCCGATGCGATGGTGGTGGCGGTGCTCAGGTCACGACGTCGTCGTGTTGTTGAGGCCTGCGAGCTGCGACGTGAGCCACGACGATTGCGACTGCAGCTTCGAGAGCTGGACCTCGAGCTGCGCATAGGTGCGCTCGAGTGTCGCCTGCCTCTGCTCCAGGCGGACGTCCCACCGTTCGACCTGGGTCTTGAGCGTCTTGACCTCGGTCTCCTGACCGGTGATGCGCTGGGTGAGCAGCCCGTCGTATTTGTCGGAGTACTGGTCCGTCACGCCTTCGACGCGACCGGCGATCGACGAGAAGATCTCCTGGGTCTTCTCCGGGTCTTCGGCGAGAGCCTTCCCGAACTTCTCCGCGTCGAAGGAGAGCACCCCTTTGTCGCTGATCGAGATTCCGATCGTCGACGGCGATGCTCCGTCGACCGGATGCTGCATCGCGTTCGCGAGAGCGCCGCGGAGATTGCGAACGGTGCTGTCTCCGGTGAACACGCCGAGAGTGGTGGACTCGCCGACCCCTCCGACCGTCGCCTTCGATCCGTTGTCGATGCGCGTCAGCAGTGCGGCGATCTCCTTGACGAACGCCTCGGCTGTCGTGGTCTGCTTCTTGTCGTCGCGGACCACCGTCACCGTCACGGGATCAGCGCTGGGCTTCGTGACACTGACCTCGATGCCCTCCCCCACGCTGATCGTGTTGCTGGCGCTGTTCAGCGTCTGCTCTGCTGTGGTTCCGGCGAACAGGCGGATTCGCGCATCCGCCCCCTGCGTGATGACGGCGGCACCGGGCTCGGCGCCGAGATCCGTCGAGGTGCCTGCTGCGACGTCGGCCGCCGTGCCCCTGTGCACGGCGAACTCGCCGGCGGCGCCGGTCTCGACGGATGTGAGCTGGATGCGCGAGAGCGGGTTGCCGTCGGCATCCGTACCCGCGGGGACGACCGTCGCACTCACTCCGGCCTTCGAGGCGTTGATGGCCTTGGCCAGGTCCTGCGGACCGGTGCCGAGCGGAGTCACCTCGATCGATTCGCCGTCCGAGCCGACGAGAGTGAACGCGCCGCCCCACTCCGTCGCACCAGCGGATGCCGTCACGATCGAGTGCGCCGTGGCGACGGCGTCGACGACGATGTCGGTCGAGAAAGCGGTCGCTTTCGCGCCTGCCGTGACGGTGACGGTCTCGGACGACGAGGTCGCGGTGAACGATGCCAGCGACGAGGGCGCCGCGGCGGTCTTGGCCTTGGTGACGAGCTCCTGCAGCGTGGTGTTCAGCGACTGGAGGTTCGTGATGATCGAGTTGCGGTCCGCGATCTTGTTGGTGATGAGCGTCTTCGGGATCGCCGAGACGTCCATGAGCGCTTTGATGAGCTCTTGCGTCTTGAGCCCTGATACGAGTCCGTCGAGTTTCATCCCGGTCGTCTTCCGTGCGGTGTGGTCGAGCGTGTCCTACAGGAAGGCGCCCGAGCGGAGGTGACTCCGCCCGGGCGCCTGATGCGCCTCAGGCGCAGCGACTCAACGGAGAAGCTGCAGGACGCCCTGGCCCGACTGGTTCGCCTGAGCGAGCATGGCGGTGCCGGCCTGCTGCAGGATGTTCGAGGCGGTGTACTTGACCATCTCGGCCGCCATGTCGGTGTCCGCGATGCGGCTCTTCGCTGCGGCCAGGTTCTCGGCCGAGACCTGCAGCGAGTTGATCGTCGACTCGAAGCGGTTCTGCACGGCACCGAGGCCGGCACGAGCCGTCGAGACGTTGGTGATCTCTGCGTCGACCGCCGCGATCGTGGTGAGCGCGTTCGCAGCGGAGTCGACCGTCAGTGCGCCGATGGTCGCGCCGAGGCCAGAGAAGTCGGTCAGCGTGACCGCGATCTGGTCCTCTGCGGCGTCCGAGCCTGCTCCCACCTGGAACGTCAGCGTGCTCGCGCTGTCGAGCAGCTTGATCCCGTTGAAGTTGGTGCTGGCGGCGACGCGGGTGAGCTCCTCGCCGAGCGAGTTGATCTCGGTCTTGATGGCGTCACGCGAGTCGGCGTTGTTCGAGTCGGAACCCGCCTGGACGGCGAGGTCACGGACGCGCTGCAGGATCGAGTGGACCTCGGTGAGAGCGCCTTCTGCGGTCTGGATGACCGAGATGCCGTCCTGAGCGTTGCGGGCTGCGACGTTCAGGCCGTTGACCTGCGAGCGCAGGCCCTCGGAGATGGCGAGGCCGGCGGCGTCATCTGCTGCGCGGTTGATGCGCAGACCGCTCGAGAGCTTCTCGAGCGACTTCGAGACGTCGTTCTGGTTGACAGAGAGGTTGCGGTACGCGTTGAGTGCACCGACGTTGGTTGCGATCTGAAGACCCATGAGAATTCCTCCGTGGTTATGGGGCTGGACGCGGGCCCATCCGTGGGCCTGCACAACCGATATTCGCGACATGCACCGCCGACGTAACCAGGCAGCCGGAAGATTCCGGCGGGCGGGTCAGACAGCGGCGAGGAGCTCGCTCGACCGGTCGCGGGTCTCGGCACGGATCGGGCCGAACAGAGTCTCGAAGAACTCAGCCCGCGCCTTCGTCGATCGGTCACCTGTCGTGCCGTTCTCCCATGCCTCCATGGCCTCGCGCATCAGCGCGAGACCACGCGAGCGGACCTTCGACACATACGCATGGCTGACCTCGAGCTCTTCGGCGATGTCCTTCACCATCCGGTCTTCGAGGTAGATCCCGCGGACGACCTGCTTCATCGCCGCCGGCAGTGCGTCGATGACGCGATTGACCATCGCCCGCATCTCCGACTGCTCGACCGCGTGCTCGGGCAGGATGACACTGTCGGTGAGGTCGGCTGCCTGACGCCCGGTCTCGACATCGAAGTGCTCCTCGAAGCTGGTCGCGGTCCGCACCATCTCGTCGAGCTTCATCATCTCGCCGACGACATCGACGGTGAATCCCGACTCCCGCGCGAGCTCCGCCGTGGTGGCGACGCGGCCGGTGCGAGTGAGCAGCGTCTCGGCGGCGACCCGCACGCGTTCGATCTTGTCGCGACTGCGTTCTCCGGCCGGGTCTGCTCGGCGCATCTCCGACAGCATCGCCCAGTTGATCTGGCTGCTCGCGAAGGCACCGAAAGGAATGCCACGGGCCGGTTCATACGACATCGCAGCGCGGGCGAGGCCCAGGCGTGCGGCGGAGAGCAGATCGTCGAGGTCGACGTGCGTCGCCGACCTCGCCTTCTCGACGGCCAGGAAGGTCGCGAGCGGCATGTTGTCGCGCGCCAGCTTCTCGGGCGAGGCAGGGATGTCGTCAGGCTGACTGGAATCAGCAGAAACAGCGAAACTACTCAGCAATGTGACTCCGTGGCTTGAACAACTGTTTTACGAGTGAAGCTAGCACGAAGCTCACGTTTATGAGTAAAAAATGATTAAGGCGCGCCGTTCGTGAGTCGCCCTAGAATCGGTCCCACACGGCAGGCGTCTCCCGCCAGCGGATTCGCGACCCCGCCCCGACCGAAAGAGAGAAGACGATCATGGGTGTGATCTCCCGCGGTTTCGGGGCACGGCGACGCGAGTCGAACGACCGCCTCCCTCCGGGCCAGTACCTCACTGAGGACTTTCCCGTGCTCTCGGCGGGGCCGACACCGCGCGTCTCCACAGACACGTGGGAGTTCGCCGTCGTCGGGCTCGACGGCATCCGCCGCTCCTGGTCGTGGGACGAGCTGCAGGCGCTCCCGATCGATACGATCACCACCGATATCCACTGCGTGACTCGTTGGTCGAAGCTCGGGACCCGATGGCGCGGAGTCTCGCTCGATCATCTGCTGCAGGATGCTGGAGACGGCGACTTCACCCGGGTCTTCTCCTACGGCGGGTACACGACCAATGTCCCCCGCGCCGACCTGACCGGCGGCAAGGCGTGGATAGCATTCGAGTTCGAGGGCGAGCCGCTCGCGGCAGAGCACGGCGGCCCCGCCCGGCTCCTCGTCCCCCACCTCTACTTCTGGAAATCCGCGAAGTGGGTGCACGGCCTGGATCTGCTCGCGAACGACGAGCCGGGGTTCTGGGAGCAGAACGGCTACAACATGTACGGAGATCCCTGGAAAGAGGAGCGCTACTGGTGACCGCCGCACCGCTGTGGCTGGTCGCCAGAGTCATCGAGACGCGCAACCCCTCGCCCCACGGTCGCGTGCTTCAGGTGCGGGTCGACGGGTGGCCGGGGAATCTCGCCGGCCAGCACGTCGATGTGCGCCTGACCGCTGAGGACGGCTACCAGGCCGTGCGGTCGTACTCGCTCGCATCGTCCGGGGAGGGCGACATCATCGAACTCGCCGTCGACGAGGTGCCCGAAGGAGAGGTCTCTCCGTATCTCGTCGAGGATGTGCGCGCGGGAGACGAGCTGGAGGTTCGCGGTCCGATCGGCGCCTACTTCGTGTGGACTGCCGCTCAGACCGAGTCCGTGCAGCTGATCGCAGGCGGGTCGGGGATCGTTCCACTCATGGCGATGGTGAGAGAGCATGGGCGCGCGGGCAGCTCGGCACCGATGCGGTTGCTGTACGCGGTGCGTTCACCCGGTGACGCGTTCTACGCAGACGATCTCGACGACCTCGCCGGCGACGCCTTCCTCGTCGACTGGGCATACAGCCGTTCGGCACCGACGGGCTCCGCCCGACCAGCCGGCAGGGTCGATGCGGCGACGATCGCGGTCTCGACCATCCCCGCCACAGAGCAGCCTTCGGTCTATGTCTGCGGGCCGACGGGCTTCGTCGAGGCGGTGGCAGACCTTCTCGTCGCGGCGGGGCATCCGCCCGAACGGATCCGCACTGAGCGCTTCGGAGGTGCCTGATGGACGCTGCCCACCCCGGTCATCGCACGAGAGTCGACGGCAACGCCGCGGGCGGGATGCTGATCGAGCTCTTCGGCAGGGACATGACCAGCGCGCGAGCGACATGCACGCACTGCGAACGCGAAGCCGAACTCGCCGACGCGATCGCCGAGCTCGATCCGGCCGGAGTCATACTCCTCTGCCGCGGATGCGGCCGCACGCTGCTGACATGTCTCCGCGACGACGGGAGGTCGACCCTCGTGATCGGCGCACTCGGTCGCCTGCGGTGGCCGGCTGGGGATCAATAGACGCACTGTGCGGGGTGCGGCCCTCTTGGCACGGCACGGGTATCGACCGTGTCCCCCCGCGTCGGTCAGAGCTCTGCGGGCGGAGCGGGCTCCGAATCCGCAGCCTCGGGGTGACGCGAGAGGTTCACGACCGCGGCGACGAGGCCACCCCAGATCGTGACCATCGCGACGATCATCATGACGATCGCTGTCGTGGTCATGCGCCCGCTCCCTTCTCGGTCGTCCCGGATTCCGGGGACCTCACCGTCGGGATCGACGAGGTCTCCGGATCCGGCTCGTAGTCTTCCTTGGCGAGGAACTCGTCGTACTCCGGGTCGTCCTTGGCATGCGAGCGGCCGCTCCAGGGCAGCGCCGACAGCAGCAGTGCTATCGCTACGAGCGCGATGACCATGCCCCATCCGAAGACGGCGACGAACCATCCGGGGTACCCGCCATACGGCTCGGAGATCTTCGAGATCAGCTCGGTGACGAGCAGATATCCGAGCACCAGCGGGGCGAGCGCGCCGACGAGCAGCATCCAGACCCGACCGACCCGGAAACTCGAACGACGATCGAGGTGATCGACGAGCACGGGCAGCTTGTGGAGCAGCCAGGCCACGACGATGACGGCCACGAGGGCGACCGCCATGATGCCGAAGGCGTTGACGAACGCATCCGCCGTATCGAGCACCGACAGAGCAGTGGTCGTCGAGAAGAGCGCCATGGAGACGATCGCGAGCGGAATTGTCACCGTGAGGGTCGTGCGGATGCGCGCCCAGCCCAGCTTGTCTTGGAGGGCTGCGACGATGACCTCGAGGATGGAGACGAGTGAAGTGATGCCGGCGAAGACCAGCGCGCCGAAGAACAGGACGCCGATGATCGATCCACCGGTCGCCTGCGAGACGATCGTCGGGAACGCGATGAACGCCAGGCCGATACCCGACGACGCGACTCCGGCGACCTCGGTGCCCTGCGCCTGCGCCATGAAGCCGAGCGCGGCGAACACGCCGATGCCCGCGAGGATCTCGAAACCCGAGTTCGCGAAGGCGACCACCAGTCCCGAGCCGGTGAGGTCGGTCTTTCGCTTGAGATAAGACGAGTACGTCACCATGATGCCGAAGGCGACCGACAGCGAGAAGAAGATGTGCCCGTATGCCGAGGCCCACACGGCGGGGTCTCCGAGCGCCTCCCAATTCGGGGTGAAGAAGGCGTTCAATCCTTCCGCCGCGCCCGGCAGGAACAGCGACTGCACCACGAGGATCGCGAACATCACCGTCAACAGCGGCATCAGGATCATGTTGGCCCTGCCGATGCCGCGCTTGACGCCCAGCGCCATGATCACGATGACGATCAGCCACACTGCGACGAGGGGCAGCCCGACCTGAGGCACGAACTCGGTCGAGACGCCGACCTCGGCGACGTCGGCCGAGCGCAGGAAGTCGATGAAGAAGAAGTCGTTCTCGTTGCCAGGACCCCAGGTCAGCTGCGCGGAGAACCAGGTGTACATCGCGGCCCACGCGACGATGACGGCGTAGTAGACCGCGATGATCACGCAGATGAGCACCTGCCACCAGCCGAGCGGCTCTGCCCTGCGGTGCATACGGCGGAAGGCCAGCGGTGCGGACCCGCGGAACCGGTGCCCGATCGCGTAATCGAAGAACAGCAGCGGAATGCCCGCCGTCAGCAACGCACAGAGATACGGGATGAGGAAGGCTCCACCGCCACCCTCATACGCGACGTAGGGGAACCGCCAGATGTTCCCCAGTCCGACGGCGGAGCCGATCGCGGAGAGGATGAAGACGTTCCGTGATCCGAATGCCTCACGTTTGGGAGACTGCGTCGTTGCGGTGGCCATGCGCCGAGAGTACCGGAGTCGGCGTCAGTTGACATCACGACTCTCGGGCGCGGCATCGCGCAGGGGTTGCGGAGGCAGAGCGTCGACCTTGCACCCCGGACCGATGCCCCGAACCACAGGATCCTCCTGATCACAAGCCCCTGTTCATCGGGCGGATCCTCGTGGAGCCTGTAGCCATGAGCCACCCAGACGACATCAAGCAACCGCTCGATCATCTGCCTCCGCTCGACGAGCGCGACAAGGCCATCGAGATCGACGAGCCGCATTACCCGACGTCCGAATCCCCGGCCGCGCCGGGGAACACGACGCCCGAGACGGCAGCCGAGCCCGACAAGCCCAACAGGCACGGCGTCGACAAGCTGCCACCGACCTCTCGCTGAGAGTCTCGGGAGGGGACGGCAGGGCGATTCTTGAGAGTGGGCCCTGCCGGGATCGAACCGACGACATCCACGGTGTAAACGGGTCTGCTACTCCCCCGCCCGCGTCATCACGGCTTTCTGAGATTACAGGTGTTGCCTGATTCGACCGAAGTTTCACCGTGGGGGGACGCCAGGGGGACGCGGGTCAGTGCTTCTTTGCGAGTTCACCTGAGACGTAACGCGCGGCGACCGTCTCGACACGTTGGAACGCGGCTACAACGTCTCTGAAGTAAGCGAAAGCATCCGCCATCCTGCCATCGAGCTTCTCGAAATCGCCCCCGGTCTCACTTCCGTGCCCGATGAGCGCTGACATGGCCTTCCCATCCTGCACAAGTTCTGTCGCGGTCTGGATCGCTGCAAGTAGTTCCGCATCGCCTACGAGCAAACGCAGTTGAGCGCCCGTGCGCGTCACCGTCTCCATGTCATTCCGTATCTTGGTACCCGAATCGGTGTCGACCCACTCCACCCAGAACGTCTGATTCCTCGCCTCTTTGTAGTAGACCGGCACCATTCCGTCGTTCGCCTTCGCCCATGCGATCCCGGCAGTCACGAACTCCGTAATAGCCAGACGCGCCTCAGTTCGTCGGGCTTCCCTCGCGGCATCTTCTACCTGTCGCCGGGCGTGGCCGTTCGTGAGGCTGATGGTCACAAAGGCAGTGGCGACCGTGACGACGCCGCCAACGATGGCGATGGCGACCGTATCCGAGATCAGCGGCTGAGCCGCAGCAGCTTGTTTCGCGAGTTCCAGGAGCACAGTGCGAGTCTGGCATGTTGAGCCGACGCGGGGACTGGCTCACACCTTCGAATGTTCGAATGTGTTCGAATATTGCTTGGCGTGTCGCCTTCGATGTTCGGCGTTTCCTTGTAATCTGTGGTACAGGGCCAAGCCCGGCCCGAAACGCCCTGGGGGCGGCGAATGGAGGTAGGGGAAAACGAGAGCACAGTGTGAAACATGTCATCGCGTTACTGGGGTAAGCGATGGAGGAACACTACTGAGTCACGAGAACAGCGCGGGCAGACGATGTCCAGCTACCGGATCGCAAGCGGTCAATCCGTTTGAAGCGGTCCCCATCCACAAACCGAGGCAACCGAAGCGGAAGCCGCTACCTAAGCCAGTTTCTGAATACTGGCTGACACCCAAGCCGAGGCCGAAACGGCCTCAGCTGAAGAGGCAAGTTCCTCGAACTCCGGTCGACGACACTCCACGCGCGCCGTGGTGGCAGCGAGCCGGATTCGACAGCGAGGAGGCCTGGAGGGCGTCGCTACCTCCAACGCCGAAGCTAGTCATTCCTCGAATTCGAATCGTCAGTGGCGGACTACCAGGCCTAGGCCGTAGACGCTAGCTGACTCAGAAACCCCGCCTTCAGTAGATCGAGGGCGGGGTTTTCTGCTGTGAATCAAAAGTCGTAGCTCGAATACGCACAAACTCGGGCCTGCTCCGCGCGATATAGAGAGTATGACCCTCGACGAAGCTCTCTCTACACTCCGCACTCTCGACTTGGACCGTGGCCGACTGATCGAACTCTCACGGCAGGTCGCAGCGACCGTTGATCCCGTCGAGCGTCGTCGAATCGTCTACCGGGCCAGAGCCGAAGAAGCAGCAGCCATGGAAGCACGGGAAGCTGCACTCGATGCTGCTTGGGATGAGCGTTCGTCGATCGCAGAAGCTCGCGCTGAGAAGGCCACTGAGCAGCCCCAGAAGACCCCTGAGCGACCTAAGCGACCCCAGGCGCTCACACCAGAGCCACGGCCAGTCACGGTCCGCCACGTGGCCCCACAGCAGCCGAAGAACGTGTGCCCTCCTGAGCACGCGCATGGGGCGACCGCGAGGTGCTACTCAACAGACCGCTGCCGCTGTGCCGACTGCCGAGCGGGGAACGCTGAACGCACAGCCGCTTATCGACGAGGCGAACGTGCACCCCGTCGCGAGTTCGCTCATGGCCTGTATGGCTTCAACGTAAAGAAATGCAGGTGTGAAATTTGCGCCGCAGCGGGACGAGAGAAGCAAGATCGGCAAAATGCGGCTCGGCGCGAGAAGCGCAGGCAAGCCCGCAACGCAGCCAAAGGCTAAAACAAGAAGATGCACGCCGGGGACTTTGAGACGAGACCCGGCGTGCATTCGTGTGGTTACTAGCCAATTCAATTGTACACCGCTTATCGAGAACAATTCTCATATAGAGCATTTCTTTACAAATTTGCTTCACGGGCGTATATGCAGGTATGTCCGAGCGATAGTAAAGACATCGGCTGATGCGAGAGCCTTGAAACTTCGTGTAACTGTTACTAGCAGGTTCCTTCAGGTCATTACTGCCTAACTAATTGACCGCCAGTCAAAATGCTCCTTGCTGGCAGGAGTCACCTTCTCCATGCATGATCCATCACAGCTGTGGGCCTGGAGGAGTCGATACTAAGCGTTTGTCCCTTGAGGGTAAGCGCTACTTGTGTTGAGTCGATCCGATATTGATGTGTTTTGGTTCGGGGGTTCTTTGGGGAGGGGTTACATAATCCACTTCTCTACCCTCCTCTAAAGCTCATCACCTCTCTTGCAGAAGTAAAAAATAGCATTGGAATAATCTTCTCAAAATACTTTCACTAAAACACGCATTTTGAGACCTCCAAACCTTCTAGCGCACGATAGTAGAGGTACGGGTGGGGAACATCGAATTAACCACCCGCCACCTTAGTTGGGGTGGGGGTGGGTGATCTCCTTGGGTATCGAGGGTCACCCACCCCAATGAATACAAGGGACGCAGGGCATTGGGTAGAAACCACACAGTAAAGGGACACCCCCAGATTCACCGTATCGACTCGATGCTGGACGACGGTGTTCCCATCGCCACAATCGCTAGGGACATGGCGCTCGCAAATTCGACACTTGCCAGGTACGCATCTCTCAGAAAGAGCGATCTTGTGAAGATCGTGGACGACGAACCAGGAGTAACCGATGTCCTGTCTCGACTTGTGGAAGCTGCCGACCACGCACGTCTCATCCGTCGGCAGGTGAAGGTAGCGGGGTCGCCAGTCGCACAGTCAAGGGCGATCAAGGGCGAAGCAGAAATCCTCTCCAAGTTGCTCACTGAACTCGGCATTGACGACATCAGCATCAGCAAGTTTCTCGAAGAAGCTCAGGCGCTGGTCTCAGCACTCAAGGTCTTCTTCCGCAGCTATCCCGACTCAGCCGCCGACCTTCTCGACGTGTTTAAGCAGACCCCCGAACTCAGCCAACTCGCAAGCGCGCTTGGTGCGCGCGGAATCGGAAAGAACAGATGACGACTCAAACCCAGGAAGTAACGCTGACGGTACTCCGCTCAGGGTTCACAATCCCATTCGACAACTTCAGTTCGAGAGCCGCGTACCGGGGAGAACTAGTCACCCTGAACGCCGAGCAGGTGGCAGGGACTGAGGATCGTTATGGCGTCAGTTGGCTGTCGATGACTGAAGAAGAGCAGCTCGCCCGATGGGGTCACGTCAACTTCGCACTCGGGGACCAGCGTGAGGCCGAGTGCATCAAGTTTGTTGGCGAAGACGATCTCGCACAGATCGCTCTGGCACGGGAACGAGCAGTGAAGCACGCAGATCAGATTTCAGACCCCAATGAGCGACGAGCCGCGCACACAGCCATCAGGGAACGCTTTGGCGCTCCACAGAGCACGCAGCGCACCTTGCAGAGCTGGGAATGACCATGGCTCTCCGTACAGCCCGCAGCACCCCTGACCAACGTCAGGCCCTTGTGAAGCTCCGCGATGACCTCGCAGAGGCCGTGGAGAGCCTTCCGGGGCGATTCTGGCTTACCCACGAACAAAGCCAGGCATACGCCACCGTGCTCAAACATCTTCAGCGGTGGGCCGGATACGAATCAGATCAGAAAGTTGAAAATCATGATGGGTGACGATGCCGCGAGGGATGCTCTGTACATGGCAAAAATCCGCGCCAACCTTGCGAACCAGAACTCTGAATCAGTGAAGGCCCAGACGGCGAACGCCCCTAAGAGGTGGTCTGAAGCCCAGGAAGCCGAACTCGTGCAGAAGCTTCACGGCGACGCTGAAGCCCGCATCCAGAAGCTCATCGAGGACGCCAACAACGGCAACCTCTGAATGATCTTCCCGTGTCGGTCCTAGGACGCCGCACGGGACCGGCCCTTGATCCCGGCCACCCAATGCCCCGCTCCCTCTTCCTCCATTTAAGAGAGCGGGGCATCGGTGTCTCTAAGGGAGAATCAGAGCATGGACCTCGACAGCCTCCGCCGATCCGCAGACGGCATCGCCGCAGTCATCGCGGATATCGACGCGGGAAGGCTCGACGCATCTGCCGACCAGAGGGCGTACCTAGCTGGTGTGCTCGACACGCTGGAAGCTCTCGTCGACAGCTGACGCTGTACATAGAGGGAACCCTTTGTGTATGGTTGAGGTATGACCAAGCCTCTCGCACTCGCGTATGTTCGCGTCTCCTCCCTTATGCAGGTAGAGGAGGGTGCATCACTCGACGCTCAAGAAGCCACCTTGCGCGAGGAAGCCACACGGCGCGGCTGGGCTGTCGAGATCGTGCGCGAGGAAGGCAAGTCAGCCAAGAGCCTCAGAGGCCGCGACAAACTCACCGGGGCCCTGGAGCGGCTTGACCGTGGCGAGGCTCAGTTCCTCCTCTCTGTGCGCCTGGACCGGGTGTCCCGCTCAGTGGCGGACTTCGCTTCTCTGATCGACCGGGCACGCCGCAAGCACTGGGGCATTGTGCTTCTCTCCCCCAATCTCGACCTCTCTGACCCCTCAGGCGAGTTCGTCGCCAACGTCTTGGCTTCAGCCGCCCAGTATGAGCGTCGGCTGATCAGTGTCCGCACCCGCGAAGGCATGGCGCAGCGGAAGGCTGAGGGCGTCACGTTCGGGCGTGAGGTTGCAAGCGACTTCCTGCCGACCTATGAGCGCGTCCTGACCATGCACGGCGCCGGGGAGAGCCTGAACGCAATCGCACGCACGCTCAACCAGGAGGGCGTACCCACGGCAAAGGGTGGCCAGTGGTACCCCTCGACGGTGCGCGCCATGGTCACCAGCCAGACAGCGAAAGCTCTCTCACAATGAGTTCTCCAATTTCTTGGGTTTCCGTGCTTCAGAGGCGTATAGGCAGGAATGGAACCAAATCTCATGACCTCGACTGACGTGGCAAAGCTTCTCCGCGTGTCCATGCCGACCCTCTCGCGCTGGCGCTCCTCGCGCACCGGCCCGCCCTTCATCAACCTCAACGGCATCCCCCGCTATCGGGAGTCCGATGTCTACGCCTGGATCAAGGAGAAGCGCTCATGACAGTTTCGAGAATCGTCAACGCTGACGGATCGATCAGTTACCGCGCCCGCGTCAAGAGTGGTCGCAGCGTAGTCGCATCCAAGACCTTTCGTCGGAAGGGCGATGCCGACACCTGGCATGACGCACAGAAGCGTGCTCTGAGCCTTGGGGAGTTCGTAGACCCGCGCGCCGGTATGGAATCCGTCGGCTCAGCCCTTGAGCGGTGGGTACAGACCCGCACGGGCACTGTGGCGAGCAAGACGCTGGACACTGAAAAGCACGCCCTTAAGCACGTTCCTGTGGCTCTGAGGAACCGCCCTCTGAGCGCCATCCGCGCAACCGACCTGGAAGCGCTCTACGCGCAGATGATGCGGACGCTGAACCGGTCTACCGTCATCCGCTTCCGGCAAGTCATCAGCCCCTTCTTCTCGTGGGCCGTGGCTCAGAAGCTGATCGCGAAGAATCCCGCTGTCGAGTCCAAGGTGCCACGCGGCACGGGGCAGGACACCAAGCGGGAGATTTTCCCATTTTCCCTTGCAGAGCTTCGCGCTGTGCATGCCGATCTCGTCAACCACACGTCGCGTGAGAACGCAGACATTGCATTGGTACTGGGCCTGACGGGACTGAGGTGGGGCGAGCTTGCTGCACTCCGCGTTCGTGATGTGCAGGAACTTCCCTATCCGGCCTTGCGGGTGTCGCGGTCTAAGCCAGACGGTCAGCCGGTGCGCACCGTAACCAAGGGTGGGAAGCCGCGCACTGTGCCCCTCACTGAAGAAGTAGCAGCGATCATCCTTGCGGCAACCAAGGGCAGGACTCCGGATGCGCTGGTGTTCCCTTCCGCGTCAGGGAGCGCGCGCAGCAACAACAACTGGAAGCGCGACAGCCATTGGAAGGATCACGCCCGTGGACGCAGAGTCCAAGACCTGAGGCACACAGCCGCCACCCTGTGGCTTCAGAACGGTGTAGACCTCAAGACCGTTCAGGCATGGCTGGGGCACAGCACAGCAAAGCTCACAGCCGACACCTACGCCCACTACATGGGAAGCGATGCTGACACAGCCGCAGTCGCACGAATGAACGCTGTACTGGCTCAGCCGGAGGACGCCGGGGGGACGCTCAAGAAGTTGTCCACAGGTGCTGAACGCTGAGTTCCCAGTGTTCTCTAGGTGGGCCCTGCCGGGATCGAACCGACGACATCCACGGTGTAAACGTGGCGCTCTACCAGCTGAGCTAAAGGCCCTGGTGCGTCCAGTCTACAGATGACCCGATGCGCACCGATGTCGTTGAAGGGGGATAGGCTGAGGGCGGCACGCGTTGTGTACAACCGACAAGGTTGCCCGCGTCGCTTCCCGTTTCAATGGCATGACCTGCCAGCTTGACGAAAGGCTCCCCCGTGACTGTGCACGACCAGGATCCGTATTCCCAGGGCCCCCTCGACAGCGATCCGGAGGAGACGGGCGAGTGGCAGCAGTCTCTCGACGAGCTCGTCGACGCGAAGGGCCACGGCCGTGGTCGCGAGATCATGCTCAGCCTGCTCAAGCGCTCGAAGGAGCTGCACCTGGGTGTGCCGATGGTCCCGACCACGGACTACATCAACACGATCGCCTCTGAGAACGAGCCCGAGTTCCCGGGTGACGAAGAGGTCGAGCGCCGGTACCGCGCATGGATCCGCTGGAACGCGGCCATCACGGTGCACCGCGCGCAGCGCCCCGGCATCGGTGTCGGCGGTCACATCTCGACCTACGCGTCGTCGGCCGCCCTCTACGAGGTGGGCTTCAACCACTTCTTCAAGGGTCTCGACAACCCGGGCGGCGGAGACCAGATCTTCGTCCAGGGCCACGCCTCCCCCGGAACCTACGCTCGCTCCTACCTCGAAGGACGTCTGAGCGAGGACCAGCTCGACGGATTCCGCCAGGAGAAATCGCACGCGCCGTACGGCATCCCCTCGTACCCGCACCCGCGCCTGATGCCGGAGTACTGGCAGTTCCCGACCGTGTCCATGGGTCTCGGTCCGATCAACGCCATCTATCAGGCGATGTCGAACAAGTACCTCGAGAACCGCGGCATCAAGGACACCTCCGAGTCTCACGTCTGGGCCTTCCTCGGCGACGGTGAGATGGACGAGGTCGAGAGCCGCGGTCAGCTGCAGGTCGCAGCCAACGAGGGCCTCGACAACCTCACGTTCATCGTCAACTGCAACCTGCAGCGCCTCGACGGCCCTGTGCGCGGCAACGGCAAGATCGTCCAGGAGCTCGAGTCGTTCTTCCGCGGCGCCGGCTGGAACGTCATCAAGGTCGTCTGGGGCCGCGAGTGGGACGACCTGCTCGCCCGCGACACCGAGGGCGCTCTGCTCAACCTGATGAACGTCACCCCCGACGGCGACTACCAGACCTACAAGGCCGAGTCCGGCGCGTACGTCCGCGAGCACTTCTTCGGCCGCGACGAGCGCGCGGCTGCCCTCGTCAAGGACTACTCCGACGACGACATCTGGAACCTCAAGCGCGGTGGGCACGACTACCGCAAGGTCTACGCCGCGTTCAAGGCCGCGACCGAGCACAAGGGCAAGCCCACCGTCATCCTCGCCAAGACCGTCAAGGGCTACGGCCTGGGTCCGCACTTCGAGGGCCGCAACGCGACCCACCAGATGAAGAAGATGACGCTGGACAACCTCAAGACGTTCCGTGACGCGATGCACATCCCGATCACGGATGCGCAGCTCGAGGAGAACCCGTACCTGCCCCCGTACTACAACCCGGGCCCCCAGGACGAGACGATCCAGTACATGCTCGAGCGTCGCAACGCCCTCGGCGGGTTCCTGCCGGAGCGTCGCTCGACGCACGTCGGCCTGTCGCTCCCCGACGACGCGGCCTACGCGCTGCCCAAGAAGGGCTCTGGCACGCAGGAGATCGCCACGACGATGGCTTTCGTCCGTCTGCTGAAGGACCTGCTGCGCTCGAAGGACTTCGGCCACCGCATCGTGCCGATCATCCCCGACGAGGCTCGCACCTTCGGAATGGACGCGTACTTCCCTTCGGCGAAGATCTACAACCCGAACGGCCAGCACTACACCTCGGTCGACCGTGAGCTCCTCCTCGCCTACAAGGAGAGCCCGCAGGGTCAGATCGTGCACGTCGGCATCAACGAGGCCGGCGCTCTCGCCGCGTTCACCGCGGCAGGCACCTCGTATGCCACGCACGGCGAGCCGCTGATCCCGGTCTACCTCTTCTACTCGATGTTCGGATTCCAGCGCACGGGTGACGCACAGTGGGCCGCCGGCGATCAGATGGCCCGCGGGTTCATCATGGGAGCCACGGCCGGCCGCACCACCCTCACGGGTGAGGGCCTGCAGCACGCCGACGGCCACTCGCATCTGCTCGCGGCCACCAACCCGGCGACGGTCTCGTACGACCCGGCCTACGGCTACGAGATCGCGCACATCATGCGCTCGGGTCTCGAGCGCATGTACGGCGGAAACCACGAAGACCCGAACGTCATGTACTACATCACGCTCTACAACGAGCCGATGGTGATGCCCGCAGAGCCGGAGAATGTCGACGTCGATGGCATCGTGCGCGGCATCCACCGCGTGTCGGTCGGCGAGGGCGATGGCCCCCGCGCCCAGCTCTTCGCGTCGGGTGTCGGACTCCCCTGGGCCCTCGAGGCGCAGGAGCTGCTGAAGAACGACTGGGGCGTGATCGCCGATGTCTGGTCGGTCACCTCCTGGACCGAGCTGCGCCGCGACGGTCTCGCCGCCGACGAGCACAACTTCCTCTACCCCGAAGAAGAGCCCCGCACCGCGTACCTCACGCAGAAGCTGCAGGGCGCTGAGGGTCCGGTCGTCGCCGTGAGTGATTTCATGCACGCCGTGCAGGACCAGATCCGTCCGTGGGTCCCGCAGCGTTTCGCCACGCTGGGCGCCGACGGCTTCGGCTTCTCCGACACGCGTGCGGCCGCCCGCCGCTTCTTCAAGATCGACGGTCCGTCGATCGTCGTCCGCACGCTGCAGTCGCTCGCCGAAGACGGGGTCGTCGACCGTTCTCTCGCCGCGCAGGCCATCCAGAAGTACAGCCTGCACGACGTGAACGCCGGCACCAGCGGCAACGCGGGCGGCGAAAGCTGAGCCATCGGTGACGGGTTCCTCTTCGCGCGGCATGGACAAGTCCGCCACGCTCACCTGGCTGCGCCGGATCTCGGGCGACATCGCCTCGGTGACCATCAAGCGCCTCGAGGACACCCTCCCGTGGTACGCCGACATGCCACCAGCCCGCCGCTCTGCGGTCGGGCTGGTGGCTCAAGCGGGCATCACGTCGTTCATCCAGTGGTACGAGGATCCGACGTCGACCCCGTGGATCGCCGCTGACATCTTCGCCGCAGCACCCCGTGAGCTGCTGCGCAGCGTCAGTCTGCAGCAGACTCTCCAGCTCATCAGGGTCACCGTCGAGGTGACGGAAGAGCGCGTCGCCGGAAGAGATGCAGACCTCCGAGAGGCGATCCTGCTCTACTCACGCGATGTGGCCTTCGCCGCGGCCGACGTCTACGCCAGAGCCGCTGAGGCTCGCGGCCTGTGGGACGCCAGGCTCGAGGCGCTCGTCGTCGATTCCATCCTCACCGGCGAAGCAGACGAAGAACTGCCGAGCCGGATCGCCGCCCTCGGCTGGCACGGTCATGGAGAGGTGGCTGTGCTGGTCGGCACGACGCCCCCGCAGTTCGACGTCGATCTCGTGCGTCGCACGGCGCGCAAGCTCGCGGTCGACGTGCTCATCGGAGTGCAGGGATCCCGACTCGTGCTGGTGATCGGACGCGCGCGTATCGCAGGCCAGGAGCCTACCGAAGGCGAAGAGGAAGAACTCGGTTTCGAAGAGATCGCCTCGCGTCTCGAGCCCTCGTTCGGCCCCGGCTACGTCGTACTCGGCCCCGCGGTCGCCGCGCTCGTCGACGCGAGTCAGAGTGCACGGGCAGCCCTCGCAGGTTTCGCCGTCGCCCGCGCCTGGCGCAGCGCTCCCCGGCCGGTCGACGCAGACGACCTTCTCCCCGAGCGTGCCCTCGCGGGCGATCCGCTCGCCAAGCAGACACTGATCGAGCGCATCTACCGGCCGTTGCAGGCGCACTCCACGGATCTGGTGACCACCCTCTGGAGCTACCTCGACAACGGTCGTTCGCTCGAGGCGACCGCCCGAGAGCTGTTCGTGCACCCCAATACGGTCCGCTATCGCCTGAAGCGCGTCAGCGAGGTGATCGGCTGGGACGCCACGGGTCCGCGCGAGGCTCTGATCCTGCAGACCGCGCTCATTCTCGGCTCGATCGGCGCCGCAGAGCAGGTCCGCCGTCGGGCTCCCCTGCGTCGTCCGTCGCGCTGATCGGCAGCCTCACACACCGATCAGCTGTACGCCACACACAAGGGTTTTCTCGAATCTTGTGATGGATCATCCACCACTCTGCGCAGATCGTTGGCAGACTGGGGTTGTGATTGTCGTCGTATGCCCTGGACAGGGCTCGCAGACCCCCGGTTTCCTCTCCCCCTGGCTCGAGCTCGACGGTGTGGCAGACAGCCTCGCCGCGTTCTCTGAGGCGGCAGAGGTCGACCTCCAGCAGCACGGCACGGTGTCGGATGCCGACACGATCCGCGACACGCGCATCGCTCAGCCTCTGATCGTCGCGGCTTCCCTGATCGCGGCCGACGCGCTCACCGAGCGTGCCGGTCGCCGAGCCGGCGGTGTCGCGGGGCACTCGGTCGGCGAGATCGCCGCGCTCGTGAGCAGCGGGGTGATCGACGCCGAGACCGGCATGCGATTGGTGGGGATCCGAGGCCGCGCGATGGCCGATGCTGCGGCACAGACCCCCACAGGCATGAGCGCCGTACTGGGCGGCGATGAAGAGACCGTCCTCACGCGTCTCACCGAACTCGGGCTCTCCCCCGCGAACTACAACGGCGGCGGCCAGATCGTGGTCGCCGGCGAGCTCGCAGGGCTCGACGCCCTCGCCTCCGAGCCGGTCAAGGGCACGCGCGTCATCCCGCTGCAGGTGGCCGGCGCGTTCCACACGTCGTACATGACATCGGCCGTCACGGTCCTGCGCGACGCGGTCGCGACGGTGGCTCCGGCCGACCCCGAGATCACGCTGTGGTCCAACCGCGACGGATCCGTCGTCACCGATGGAACGCTGGCCCTGAGCCACCTCGTCGACCAGGTGTCGTCCCCCGTGCGCTGGGACCTCTGCATGGCCTCGTTCGTCGATCACGGCATCACCGGCCTGATCGAGCTCGCGCCTGCCGGCGCGCTCACGGGTCTCGCCAAGCGCGGCCTGCGCGGTATCCCATCCGTGGCCGTGAAGACCCCCGAAGATCTCGATGCGGCCGTCGCGCTGCTGAACGGAGAAGCCGCATGAGCCCCATCCTGAACCAGATCACCGGCCCCGCCTACACGCGGATCTACTCGTTCGGTGCTGCACGCGGCGAGAACGCCGTGCCGAACGACGACCTGATCGGACCGATCGACTCGAGCGACGAGTGGATCCGTCAGCGCACCGGCATCGTGACCCGCGTGCGGGCAGACAAGGGCACGGATGCCATCGACCTCGCCACGGTCGCCGGCGTCGAGGCCATCGAGAAGTCCGGCATCCCCGCCGACCAGGTCGACCTGGTGATCGTCGCCACCATCAGCAACCCGAAGCAGTCACCGTCCGTCTCGGCGATCGTGGCCGACCGCGTGGGCGCGAACCCTGCCGCCGCCTACGACGTCAACGCGGCCTGCGCCGGCTACGCCTACGCGATCACCCAGGCAGATGCGCTGATCAGGTCGGGTGCGGCTCGATACGCCCTCGTGATCGGCACCGAGAAGCTGTCTGACGTCGTCGACCCGGCCGACCGGAGCATCTCGTTCCTGCTCGGCGACGGCGCAGGAGCAGCCCTCATCGGTCCGAGCGACACGCCGGGTATCGCCCCCGCGGTGTGGGGATCCGACGGTTCGAAGGCCGATGCAGTCGGCATGAACGCGACGCTCACCGAATTCCGCGACGGCGAGGCGCCGTGGCCGACCCTGCGCCAGGAGGGTCAGACGGTGTTCCGCTGGGCCGTCTGGGAGATGGCGAAGGTCGCCCGTGAGGCACTCGACAAGGCCGGTGTCGAGCCGACCGACATCGCCGCGTTCATCCCGCACCAGGCGAACATGCGCATCATCGACGAGTTCGCCAAGCAGCTGAAGCTGCCGGAGTCGACGGTGATCGCGCGCGACATCGAGACCACCGGCAACACCTCGGCGGCATCCATCCCGCTCGCGAGCCACCGTCTGATGGCCGAGCATCCCGAGCTCTCAGGCGGTCTCGCCCTGCAGATCGGCTTCGGCGCCGGACTCGTGTTCGCCGCTCAGGTCGTCGTCCTCCCCTGAGAACGCGCAGACTTTCCCTAGACTGTTCCACGGTTCCGAATACAACCCGTTAGAAAGAGGAAGACCACATGGCTTTCACCAACGATGAGGTCCTCGCAGGCCTCGCAGAGCTCATCACCGACGAGACCGGCATCAACGCATCCGAGGTCGCCCTCGAGAAGTCGTTCACCGACGACCTCGACATCGACTCGATCTCGATGATGACGATCGTCGTCAACGCAGAAGAGAAGTTCGGCGTCACGATTCCCGACGACGAGGTCAAGAACCTCAAGACCGTCGGCGACGCTGTCAACTTCATCGTCGCAGGCCAGGAGTAATCCTCGAAGGATGCCACCCCCGCACAGTCGGGGCGTGGCATCCTCCGCCTTGCCCGCCCTCTGCTCGACCCGCCCGACAAGGAACCACACATGACCAAGCGCATCGTCGTCACCGGCATCGGCGCCACGTCCGCCATCGGCGGGACAGCTCCCGAGAACTGGACCAACCTGCTCGCAGGCAGATCCGGCACCCGCCCCCTCGAGCACGACTGGGTGCAGCAGTACGAACTGCCCGTGACTTTCGCCGCCGAGGCGATCGTCCGCCCCGAAGAGGTCCTGCCCCGCCACGAGGCCAAGCGGCTCGACCCCTCCTCGCAGTTCGCGCTCATCGCGGCACGCGAGGCCTGGGCGGATGCCGGTTCTCCTGAGGTCGCTCCCGAGCGCCTCGGAGTCGACTTCGCCACGGGCATCGGCGGCCTCTGGACCCTTCTCGACGCGTGGGACACCCTCCGTGAGAAGGGCCCCCGCCGAGTGATGCCCCTCACCGTCCCGATGCTGATGCCGAACGCCGCCGCCGGCAACCTGTCGCTGCAGTTCCAGGCTCGCGCCTACGCGCAGACCGTCGTCAGCGCCTGCGCCTCCAGCACCGAGTCGATCATTCACGCTTTCCACCACCTGCAGGACGGCCTTGCCGACGTCGTGATCGCCGGTGGCACCGAATCTGCCATCCACCCGATCACGATGGCGTCGTTCGCCTCAGCCCAGGCCCTGTCGCGCCGCAACGACGACCCGCACACCGCGTCGCGTCCCGGCGCCATCGACCGAGACGGCTTCGTCATGGGCGAGGGCGCAGCCGCACTCATCCTCGAGACCGAGGAGCACGCCACGGCACGCGGCGCCAAGATCTACGGCTATGTGCTCGGCGGTGGCGTCACAGCTGACGCATACCACATCACGGGCAACGACCCCGAGGGCACCGGCGCCGCACGCGCCGTCACGCAGGCGCTCGACGAGGCCGGCATCACCGCTGACCAGGTCGCGCACATCAACGCGCACGCGACGTCGACGCCCGTGGGCGATCCCAACGAGTACGTCGCGCTCAAGAAGGTCTTCGGCGACCGGATCGATGAGATCCCCGTCTCGGCCACCAAGGCGTCGACCGGCCATCTGCTCGGCGGCACGGGAGCTCTCGAGGCGATCTTCGCCCTGCTCGCGCTCCGTGACCGCGTCGCCCCACCGACCATCAACATGACCGAACCAGACCCGGCCGTGCCGTTCCGCCTCTCCGGCGAGGCACAGCCCCTGGGCGACGGCCAGCTGTACGCGATCAGCAACTCGTTCGGCTTCGGCGGCCACAACGCCGTCGCCGTCTTCGCGAGCGCCGACTGACGCGCAGCGATGACGGCGAGCGGCCCCCGGGTATCCCGGGGGCCGCTCTTGTCTACGCAGGTCTAGCGTGGGGTCGTCTGCGCGAGCTGCTGTGATCTCGCCGCACGGATGCGAGTGGTCCACGGCAGGAACCAGCCGACGAGGGGTCCCACGCCGAAGGCGAAGAGCACGGTTCCGACGCCCACAGGCCCACCGAGCAGGAAGCCGACCAGCAGGACGCTCCCCTCGATGAGTGTGCGCACGAGCCATACGGGCCAACCCGTGCGCCCCACGAGGCCCGTCATCAGGCCGTCCCGTGGACCCGGGCCGAAGTCCGCCGCGATGTAGAGCCCGGTGGCGAAGGCGAGCAGCAGCAGTCCCGCCACGAACATCCCAGCGCCGACCCAGATCGACGCCGGCACGGGAATCACCACGAGGGCCAGGTCGGCGCTGGGCCCGACGAACAGCGCGTTGAGCAGGGTGCCGAGCCCGACGCGCTGCCGCAGCGGAATCCACAGCAGCAGCACGAGCACCGAGACCAGCACGGTGACAACCCCGTATCCGATCCCCGTCTGCCCGGAGACGCCGAGAGCGAGGACGTCCCACGGCGCGACACCGATGCCGGCGCGCACCATGAGGCCGAGGGCGACGCCGTAGAGGAACAACCCCACGAGCAGCTGCACGATGCGCTCGACGACATCACGTCGACTGGTGGCGCTGATCGGGAGGAAGACGGAACGAAGCTGCATCTCTCCATGCTGGCCCAGTCGTCCATCGGCTCTACGAGACCACTCAGCGAGAAGTGGCCTGTATTCTTCAGGCCACTTTGCGGCATGCTGGAGTCATGACCTCACGGCTCGTCCAGCAGCTCGGCGCGCACAACGTCGCCGGCGCCACGGCCAAGGCTCTCGCGGAGCATGTCCGCGCGCTGATCCTCGACGGCCGACTCACCGTGGGCGAGCGGCTGCCGAGCGAGCGAGCTCTCGCTCTCGAGCTGCGACGCTCCCGCTCCACGACGACCCGCGTCTACGACCTCCTCGAGGGCGACGGCTATGTCTCACGCCTGCACGGGGGCGGCACCCGCGTCACTCTGCCGCACACCGCCACCTCCGCAGTCGGCGCCCCAGACGAGTCGGCGATCGACCTGTCGATCGCGTCGATGGATTCGACTCCGGGGCTGTATGACGCGACGGTCCGCTCACTCCCTCGACTCGCGGCCATGCGCGGCACCAGCGGTTACTCGCTGCGAGGCCTTCCCGAGTTGCGTGAGGCTGTGGCGCAGCGCTTCACCGAGCGGGGAGTGCCGACGGATGCCGACGAGATCATGATCACGTCGGGCGCGCTCAACGCGTTCAACCTGGTCCTCGCCACCATCGGCCGACGGGGAGAGCGCGCACTCGTCGAGCAGCCCACCTTTCCGCACGCACTCGAAGCGCTCTACCGGCACGGCTATCGGCTGCTGCCGACTCCGGTCGACGTCTCCGGATGGGATGAGCGCCATCTCACCGACACGCTGCTGCACGAACGCCCCCACCTGGCGTACCTCATCCCCGACTTCCACAACCCCACCGGGGCGACGCTCTCGGATGCCGGGCGGTCGCGCATCGCCGCGACGGCCCGCAGCGTCGGGACGCACCTGATCGTCGATGAGACGACCGCGGAGCTCGACATCGACCGAGGCTGGACCCCGCTTCCGTTCTCGGCGTTCAGCCCGCAGATCATCACCGTGGGCTCGATGTCGAAGATCGCCTGGGGCGGCATGCGCATCGGCTGGATCCGCGCCGACCGCTCGGTGATGACGCGTCTGCTCGCCACCCGTCCCTCGTTCGAGCTCGGCACCGCGCTACTCGAGCAGTGCATCGCCGTCGAGCTGCTGCAGGAGATGTCGGCGCTCACCGCGCATGTCGCGACACGCCTGCACGCCGGTCGCGAGGCTGTGGCGTCGGCGCTCGGATCGTTCGAGGCCATATCGATGCCGCAGACGAGTGGCGGTCTCTCGGCCTGGCTCGACCTCGGTGCCCCCGTATCGACCGCTCTCTCGCTGGCCGCCCGCGAGCACGGGCTGATCCTCCCGCCCGGGCCACGGTTCTCCACGGGCGGCGTGCTCGAGAGGCGCCTGCGGATCCCGATCACCCTGCCACCGGAGCGCACCGCCGAAGCGATGGATCGGCTCCGCCTCGCCTGGGACGACGTCATGAAGGGGACCACGACGGCCGGAGCAGAGATGCATCGCTCGGCCGTCATCTGACAGACGAAGACCCCGTCCCTGATGTCCGGGACGGAGTCTTCATCATGTGTGGAACGGGAATACGTCTTCTCAGCGTCCGGGATCGCTCACCGGCATCCGATACTCACGCCTTCCCGTTCCAGGCCTGTGGGTCCGGCTAGCCGACCTTGTGCAGCCACACCACACGAGCGTCGTCGCTCGCATGCCGGAACGGCTCCAGCTCTTCGTCCCAGGCAGACCCCAGGGCGATGTCGAGCTCTCGCTGCAACTCGGTCGCGCTCCCGGCGGCGATCTCCATCGCATAGCGGATGCGGTCCTCGCCCACGACGATGTTGCCCGCAGCATCCGTCTGGGCGTAATGGATGCCGAGGTCGGGCGTGTGCAGCCAACGACCGCCGTCGCTGCGGGGGGTCGGATCCTCGGTGACCTCGAAGCGGAGATGCTCCCAGCCCCGGATGGCGGTCGCGAGGGCAGCACCCGTGCCTACGGGGCCGTCCCAGTAGAACTCGGCGCGACGTGCGCCGTCGAGCACCGGCTGATCGCTCCAGTCGAAGTTCACTGCGCGACCGATAGCGCGTCCGACCGCCCATTCGAGGTGCGGGCAGAGCGCGCGAGGTGCAGAGTGGATGAACACCACTCCGCGTGCGTAAGCCGTCGCCATGATCTCTCCGTTTCATCAGGTGCGTCTTCCCCAACGACCTGAAACAACGAGAACTGGCGTGAATATGCGGTTGTGGGGCTATTCTCGCCCAGACCAGGCGAAATAACAAGCATGTGATTCACACGACGAAGGCCCCGGTCACAGAACCGGGGCCTTCAGACCGTGAACGGCCGTGGATCAGACGAGGATCACGCCTCGCTCATGGCCTGCTTGACCTGCTGACCCTTCGCGGCGTAGTACGCGGCGCGGGCTGCGTCGCGACGAGCCTGCTCGGCGTACCCGGCCTCGCGCACGTCCTGCGGGACTTCGACGTTGGGAACGTCGTCGGTGCCGTTGTACTTCTCGATGTAGGCGTCGAGCTCCGGGCCAGACGTCCACGACGTGATGAGGCAGTAGCGAGGCTCGGTGCCCACGTGGGTCGCCGCGTGCCAGAGACGCTGCGTGTCGACGATGAGCTGAGCGCCTGCAGGCAGGGCGATGCGGTACTCGATGCTCGGGTCGGTGCGGTTCTCGCGCAGGACGAAGAAGCTGTCCTTGTCGTCGCTGAGGTTGAAGAAGCCACGCACGACCCAGCCGGTGCCGTCGGGGTTCAGCCGGTTGTTGTCATCCTGGTGGAGGTTGTAGAGGCACTCGCCGTACGGGGTCGGCTGCAGCTCGATCACGCGGCAGCGACCGACGTTTGCACCGGGTTCCTGCGCACGACGCGTCAGGTTCGGAGCCTTCGCGGTCTGCGAGTCGATCCAGACGCCGTCCTTGTCAGTGCGCGGCGGCTTGTGGTTCCAGAAGCCGTTGCACTCGATCTCGCCCTTGGCGCTGGCGAGCGGTGCGAAGCGGGTGTCGCCCGACGACTTCCAGTCGTTGTACTCGATGTCGAGCCACTCCTTGGGGTCGAGCTCCTGGTTGTAGCTGTCGAGAACGACGAAGCCCTTGTCTTCGAGGGCTTTGGACTTGATGTATCCCATGATCTGAACCAGATCCTTTCATCGGGGGCCAGCACGTTTTAACAGGCCCTGATAAGGCAAGCCTAACAGGGCGCCTCTGGAGCGCCGCAGAGGGTCGCCGTGAATAAGCGAATAGACTGAATCGGGCGCCTGGCGACTCCTCGGCGCCGGGCGTTACGGGAGGACGAGACACCAGCATGAGCACTGCGACCAACGTCGAGGCGACAGCTGTCAACACGATCGAGTGGCTCGCAGAGGACTCCACCACCATCGTCGTGCCGGTGTACCAGCGTCAGTACCGGTGGGATATCGGCGGCTGCGAGCAGCTGCTCTCCGACGTCCGTGCGGTCGCCCGCAATGACTCCTCGCATCGTCACTTCATCGGGTCGATCCTCTCGGCTGCCGACGACAGCGAGGCCGACACCGACCTCGTGCTGATCGACGGTCAGCAGCGCATCACGACGTTGATGCTGCTGGTCGCAGCACTCCGGCACGCGGTTCAGGACTCCGATCCCGTGCTCGCCGCCGACCTCGACCGAGTGCTCGTGCGCCCGGATGACCCGACGCGCACCAAGCTGCGCCCGCACGACGCGTGGGCCGAGCTGTACGAATCCGTGGTGCTCGAGCGCGATGTCCAGGCAGAGCGCGAGTCGCGGTTCGATGACAACTACGCGTTCTTCCGCAGTCAGGTGCACGCCGACGAGGCGCCTCAGATCTGGGCGGGGCTGAAGAAGCTCGAGCACGTCTCGATCACCCTCGGCACCGCCGCCAACGCGCAGCAGATCTTCGAGAGTCTGAACTCCACTGGCGAGCCGCTGCGCGATCACGAGCTCATCCACAACTACATGCTGATGGGACTCACCCACGCAGAGCAGCTCGACGTCGAGGCGCGGTTCTGGCTGCCGATCGAGCAGCACACCGGCGAGACCATCGGAGCGTTCTGGCGTCACTATCTCGTGATGACGACCGGTCGTGAGGTCGCAGCCAACGGCGAGCACGGTGTCTACAGCGCGTTCCGACAGTCCTTCCCCCGCGTCGACCTCGATCACCTGCAGGCGGATGCCGAGGTCTGGCGACACTATGCCGAGATCTACGGCATCCTGCTCGATCCCTCGCTCGAGAAGGACCCCCAGATCGCGAGGCAGCTGCGATACGTGAACACCTTCGGGCGCGCCTCGTATCCGCTGGTCCTCAGCGTCTACAGCGATCACTCCCGGGGAGTCGTCGGTCGCGACGAACTCATCGAGACGCTGGAGTGGATCCAGACGATGTATCTCCGCCGCACGCTCGTGAACCTGCCGAATGAGCGGCTGGTCGCGAGACTCTGTCGAGCCAGGGCGAACGGCCGAGAGGCTCTGGCACGCGCGTTCGCCCGGATCACGCCGTCGGACGAGCGCGTCAGCGCCGTTCTGAAATACAGCGAGCTGCCGCATGCGGCCTACGTCCTCGGGCGGATCGAGCGGGTCGACGACCCGGACCACTTCGATGTGGAGCACATCGTGCCCACCGTCCCCAGCGACAGCTGGTCGGGCGACGGCCTGCGCTCATGGATCGACTACTCGGACGACGAGCGCAACGCGCATCGCGCTCTCGCCCCGACGCTCGGCAACCTCACCCTGCTCGAGCAGTCGCTCGCGGAGCGGGTCTTCGGAGAGTCGTACTCCGTGAAACGCGACGCGGCGTACGCCCGCAGCTCCGTCCCAGAGACCAGGGCTCTCGCAGACACGGAGACGTGGGGAACGGCAGCCATCTCGCAGCGCACGATCCGGCTCACCTCCGATCTGCTGAGGATCTGGGCCCGCCCCGCGCTGCCCGAGATCGATGATGACGGGCTCACCCCCATCCTCGATGCGGTGCGCCGACGCGGCTGGCCTGCCGGATGGGAGCGTGAGTTCGAGTACGTCGAGTACCGCGGAGAGCGTTGGGAGGTCTTCGACGTCAAGCATCTCTTCAACCGCGTCTTCCGTCGCGCGTGGACCGACACCCGCGACGCCGCCGTGTCGTACTGCGCCGTGCACGGCGGTCCGATCTATGAATCGATGGCCTGGAAGGGCCAATGGGATCAGCTCGACGCGACACACCATCTCTACATGGGCTGGGATTCGAACTACATGATGAATGCAGTGCAGGGCGTGCTTCACGAGGCGGACATCGCCTCGGAGGTCTTCGTCAAGTACTCCTACATCGGGAATGTGATGTGACATGACGACGACCATCCGCCGCCTCCTCGATCTGACCGTCGAAGAGCACACTCTGACCGTCCCGCTCGTATGGGGAGATGCGGCCGACACCCGTACGATCGACATCTTCGCGCGGGTCGTCACACGTGAAGGTGGCGAGCGGCTCCCCTACCTGGTCTTCCTGCAGGGCGGTCCTGGGCACGAGGCCCCGCGGCCCTTCCATGCCTCGTCCTCCCCCGCCTGGCTCGATGAGGCGCTCGCACACTATCGGGTCGTGCTGCTCGACCAGCGCGGCACCGGGCTCTCGACGCCGGTCGGCGACGCCGATCTCGAGCGCGGCTCCGCCGAGATCGCCGAGTACCTCACACATCTGCGCGCCGACTCGATCGTCCGCGACTGCGAGGCGATGCGCGAGCACCTCGCTGCGGAGACGTGGAGTGTGCTCGGCCAGTCCTTCGGCGGATTCACGACCCTGGCCTACCTGTCGACCGACGCGGACTCGCTCGCCGATGTCTTCATCACGGGCGGGCTCAGCACCGTGAACCGGCACCCCGACGAGGTCTACGCGCTCTGCTACGACAAGATGCGCTCCGCCTCAGAACGCTATTACCGCCGGTTCCCCGAGCACCGGGAGGTCATGCGTCGTCTGGTCGATCGGGCCTCGGCCGGCGACATCGTGCTGCCAGACGGCGAAGTGGTCTCGCCATCACGACTGCGTTCCGTAGGTTCGGCGCTCGGCACGAACGACGGATGGCAGACCGTGTGGTCGCTGCTCGAGCGCGACCCTGCGTCGAACGCCTTCCGCCACGATCTGATGCACGCGATGCCGTACGGCGGTCGCAACCCGCTCTACTTCGCGTTCCACGAATCGAGCTACGCGAGCGGGCACGCCACACGCTGGTCGGCGGAGCGTACGGAGCCCCAGGACTTCCGCGATGACGTCACCCTGTTCACCGGTGAGCACATCCGTCGCGAGTGGACCGAGACGGTGCCGGCATTCCAGCCGTGGCGAGACGTCACGCTCGCGCTGGCCGACTTCGAGTGGCCCCGGATCTACAACGAGGTGGCGATCGCCACCTCGGGCGCGACGGGTGCCGCTGCCGTGTACGTGAACGACGTCTACGTGCCGATGGAGTTCTCACTAGAGACCGCTCGGCTGCTCCCGGGTGTCGAGCTGTGGGTCACGAGCGAGCATGAACACAACGGCGTGCGTTCGGGCCCCGTCCTGACGCACCTCATCGACCTCGCACACGCGCGGCGCATCCGCTGAGACCCCCCACGGAATCCTCCTGCAGACGGATGCCGGGACATGCGGACCCGCATAGCCTGGACCCATGGCCGATGCACTCGGAATGCTCCTCACGATCGCGATCCTCCTCGTCGTCGTGATCGCGGTCGTCGTGGTGATCGTGGCCCTGTACGCGAAGGCGCCGCTCGAGAAGAAGTACGAGAGCGCAGGCGGCGGACTGGGAGGGTCGTTCGAAGCGGTCTGGATGCCGTCGGCGCACGAGGCCGGGATGGAACGAGACCGTCAGACGAAGCGCACGGCTCCCGCGCCCTCCCCCGGTGACCCGCCGAGCAGGATCGACGGCGAACGCATCGTCATCGACATCTGACCCCGAGGACATCTGACCCCGAGCGCGACCCGGATGGGACGACGAAGGCCCCGTGTTCCGAGGAACACGGGGCCTTCGAACGCGGTGGTCGTTACTTGGTCGATCCGCCGAAGCCCTTGAAGCGCTGGTTGAACTTCTCGACGCGGCCGGCCGAGTCCATGATGCGCTGCTTGCCCGTGTAGAACGGGTGCGATGCCGACGAGATCTCGACGTCGATGACGGGGTACTCGACGCCGTCGAGCTCGATCGTCTTGTCGCTCGAGACAGTCGAACGGGTGAGGAACGTCTCGCCCGAGCCGAGGTCGCGGAACACGACTGCCTTGTACACGGGGTGAATGTCAGTCTTCATGGGATTCCTTAGTTGCTGCCCTGGATTGTGCCAGGGACGAGGGAAGTCTGCGGTGCAGAGAGCACCAAGGATCGATTCTATCAGATCCGCGTCAGGATGCCGCGCGTGCCGCATAGCGGCCGTCTTCGCTGCTGAGCACGATCGGCATGCCGAAGGTCTCTGTCAGACTGTCGGCGGTCAGGGTCTCGGCGATCGGCCCGGCCGCCACGATGCGCCCTTCGCGCATCAGCAGCACGTGCGTGAACCCGACCGGAATCTCCTCGACGTGATGCGTGACCATCAGCATCGCGGGTGTCGTCGGCGACGAGGCGTAACCGCTCAGGAGCGCGAGCAGCTCCTCGCGCGAGCCCAGGTCGAGAGACGCGGTCGGCTCGTCGAGCAGCAGCAGCTCGGGGTCGGTCATCACGGCACGGGCGATCTGCACGCGCTTCTGCTCGCCATCGCTCAGGGTCCCGAAGGTGCGATCGGCAAGGTGGTCGAGGCGCCAGTCGCCGAGCACACGCAGCGCACGGCGCTCGTCGATGTCCTCGTAGTTCTCGTTCCAGCGCCCCGTGACGGAGTACGCCGCGGTGAGCACGGTATTCAGCACCGTCTCTTCGCGAGGCACGCGCTTCGCCATGGCGGAGGACGCGAATCCGATGCGTGGCCGCAGTTCGAAGACGTCCGTTCGCCCGAGGGTCTCCCCCAGCACCGTGACGGCTCCGGAGGTCGGATGCATCAGCGTGTCGGCCAGCTGGAGCAGTGTGGTCTTGCCTGCGCCGTTGGGTCCGAGAATCACCCACCGCTGATCATCGTCGACCTGCCAGGTCACGTGATCGATGATGTCGCGCCCCTCGCGGCGCACGACGACGTCGGTGAATTCCAGGGCGATCGACATGATTCCAGCCTATCGGCTCAGGCGGTCAGCTCCGCGTACAGCGCGCGCGTGGTGTCGGCGATCGCATCCCAACTGAATTCTTCGCGCGCGCGGTCTCGACCGGCCGCGCCGTAGGCACGAGCCTGCTCCGGATCGGATGTCACCTCGGTGAGCACGTTCGCGAGGTCGGCGACATACCGCTCGGGGTCGACCGGCGTCCCGGTGCCGTCCTGGAGCTGCTCGATCGGCACCAGGCGCCCGGTGACTCCGTCGTCCACGACCTCGGGGATACCGCCAGTGGCAGTACCGACGACAGCGGCCCCGCACGCCATGGCCTCGAGGTTCACGATGCCCAGCGGTTCATACACCGACGGGCACACGAACGTCGTCGCCGCCGTGAGGATAGCCGAGAGCTCGTCGCGCGGCAGCATCCGATCGATCCAGATGACTCCCCCGCGGGTCTGCTGCAGAAGTCGCACGCCCTCCTGCACCTCCGCCATGATCTCGGGAGTGTCAGGCGCCCCGGCGCAGAGGATCAGCTGGACTTCCGGCGGCAGCAGCCGAGCGGCCTGCAGCAGGTAGGGCAGCCCCTTCTGGCGGGTGATCCGGCCGACGAACACGACGGACGGTCGGGTCGGGTCCATGCCGACCGACTCGAGGAACGCGGGGTTCTGCACCGGGCGCCACCGTTCGACGTCGATCCCGTTGTGGATCACACGCACTCGGGCCGGGTCGACGGAGGGATAGCTGCGCAAGATGTCCTCGCGCATGCCGGCGCTCACCGCGATCACCGCCGCCGCGTTCTCGTAGGCGAGCTTCTCGATTCCACTCGACACCGCGTACCCGCCACCGAGCTGCTCGGCCTTCCACGGACGCAGGGGCTCGAGACTGTGCGCGGTGAGCACGTGAGGGATACCGTGCAGCTGCGAGGCGAGGTGTCCGGCGAAGTTCGCGTACCAGGTGTGGCTGTGCACGAGATCGGCGTCGGAGATCGCCGCCACGATCTCGAGATCGGTGCCGAGCGTCTGCAGAGCCGCATTGGCCGAGGCCAGTTCTGAGGGTGCCTGATAGGAGAAAGTACCGGCCTCGTCCCGAGGAGAACCGAAGGCTCTCACCTGTACATCGATATTCTGCCGCAGGGCTGTGACGAGCTCCGCGACGTGCACACCGGCACCTCCGTAGATCTCCGGCGGGTATTCCTTCGTGATCATCTCGACGCGCATGTCTAGACGGTAGTGACTCACTTGTCCAGATGCTAGTTAGCCGAGCCGAATCGCATCTATGGTGGGTGCATGTCCGCACCAAAGAAGATCTTCGGCATCATCCTCGCCGGCGGCGAGGGAAAGCGTCTCATGCCCCTCACGGCCGACCGAGCAAAACCTGCAGTGCCTTTCGGCGGACAGTATCGCTTGATCGACTTCGCGATCTCGAACCTCATCAACTCGGGTCTGCGCCAGATCGTCGTCCTCACGCAGTACAAGTCGCACAGTCTCGACCGCCACATCTCGCAGACGTGGCGCATGTCGGCACTCCTCGATTCGTACGTCACCTCCGTGCCGGCGCAGCAGCGCCTGGGCAAGCGCTGGTTCTCGGGCTCAGCGGACGCGATCCTGCAGAGCCTCAACCTCATCAACGATGAGAAGCCGGACATCGTCGTCGTGATCGGCGCCGATCACGTCTATCGCATGGACTTCCGGCAGATGCTCGACGCGCACATCGAGTCCGGTGCGAAGGCCACTGTCGCCGGGATCCGCCAGCCGCTCGCGATGGCGTCCCAGTTCGGCGTGATCGACGCCGACACCGAGTCGGGTCGCATCAAGCAGTTCCTCGAGAAGCCGACCGACATCGCGGGCCTCGAGGACTCCCCTCACGAGGTGCTCGCCTCGATGGGCAACTACATCTTCGACGCCGACGCGCTGATCGCTGCGGTCGAGGCCGACGGAGAATCCCCCACCTCCGGGCATGACATGGGCGGCGACATCGTGCCGTACTTCGTCGATCGGGGCGAGGCCGGCTACTACGACATGAAGCGGAACGACGTCCCGGGGTCGTCCCCGCGCGACCGTTCGTACTGGCGTGACGTGGGTACCATCGACTCCTTCTTCGACGCGCACATGGACCTGATCTCCACACTGCCCATCTTCAACCTCTACAACATGGAGTGGCCCATCCACTCGCAGGCCGTGAACTCGCCGCCCGCGAAGTTCGTGCGAGACTCCGTCGGGCGCATCGGCAATGCGATCGACTCGATAGTGTCCCTCGGATCCGTGCTGTCGGGCACCCACCTCGAGCGCAGCGTCGTGGGCCCGTGGACTCTCGCCGGCGGCGGGTCGACCATCACCGATTCCGTGGTCTTCGACGGTGTGCGAATCGGGGCCGGTTCGCGCGTGCATCGAGCCATCCTCGACAAGAACGTCGTCCTCGCCGATGGAGCGACCGTCGGCGTCGACCGCGAACGCGATCTCGCCCGAGGCTTCACCGTGACTGAATCCGGCATCACAGTGGTGGGCAAGGGTCTCTTCATCGATCGCTGACGGTGCCGACCGCAGACCGCGATGCACGGACAGACGGCTTTCGGTCGATAGGCTCGGAGGCGTGACCGCCGCACGATTCCTCGTCGTCCTCGATGCCGATTCCACCCTCATCCGCAACGAGGTGATCGAGCTGATCGCCGATGAGGCCGGGCGCCGCGACGAGGTGCAGGCGGCGACCGAGGCGGCGATGCGGGGCGAGATCGACTTCGCGACGAGTCTACGGTCGCGAGTGGCCGAGCTCGAAGGTGTCCCCGTGACCGCGTTCGAGCGCGTTCTCGCTCGCATCGAGCCGACGCGCGGCGTCCGCGAACTCACCGCGGCCGTGCACGAGCGCGGTGGTGTGGTCGGCGTCGTGTCGGGCGGATTCCACGAGATCCTCGACGACGTGGCACCCGGACTCGGCGTGGATCGGTGGCGTGCGAACCGACTCGATGTCGTCGACGGCGCACTCTCCGGGCGCGTCGACGGCGAGATCGTCGATGCGGCAGCCAAGGCGACCTCGCTCTGCGAGTGGGCGGACGAGCTCGGCGTGCCCCGACACGCCACGATCGCCATCGGAGACGGCGCCAACGACCTGCAGATGATGGCGGCCGCCGGTCTCGGCCTGGCGTTCAACGCGAAGCCCGCCGTGCGCGAGGCTGCGAGCCTCGTCATCGGACCTCAGGATCTCTCCGAGGTCATCGCACTGCTGCCGTAGCGAATGTCCGATGCCCCGTCTACCCTCGGGCACATGGACATCATCCTCATCCCCGGTCTCTGGCTCGATGCATCCAGCTGGAGCGACGTGATCACCGATCTCGAACGCGCAGGGCACACGGTGCACCCCCTGACGATGCCGGGGGTGGGTCTTCCCGCCGCCGAGTCCGCTGACATCGGCATCGCCGAGTGGGTCGATGCTGCCGTCGCCGCGGTGGACGCCGTCGCCGCACCTGTGGTGGTCGTCGGTCACAGCGGCGGTGGCAACGTCGCCTGGGGCGTCGCCGATGCACGGCCCGACCGCGTATCGCGGGTCGTGTTCGTCGACACCGTGCCACCGCCGTCCGGGTTCCGCATCAGCGAGTTCGAGATCGTCGACGGCGTCGTGCCCTTCCCGGGCTGGGACTTCTTCCCGGCTGAAGACGTCGACGACCTCGACGATGCGACTCGTGCGCGCACCGCGCCGCTCACGCACAGCGTGCCCGCGCGGGTGCCCACTGATGCGATCGAACTCGGCCATGGGGAGCCCCACCGGGTGCCGGTGACGCTGCTCATGGGAGGTCTCGACCAGGAGACGTTCGAGTCCGAACTCGAGCAGTGGGGGCCCTATGCCGACGAGTTCCGTGCGATCGAGGATGCCGAGGTGGTGCGCATCGGCTCAGGTCACTGGCCCCAGTTCTCGGTGCCGGAGAGGCTCGCCGCGCTGCTCGACGCCGCAATCACCCGCCGATGACGGGTGGGCGACGCCGGGGCATCAGTGCCCCATGCCGAGGCCGCCGTCGACGGGGATGACTGCGCCCGAGATGTATCCGGCGTCATCCCCGGCAAGCCACGTGACGACACCTGCCACCTCATCGGGCGTCGCGAAACGTCCGGCCGGGATGTTCGCCTTGTACTGCTTCTGAGTCTCTTCGGGAAGCTCAGCCGTCATGTCGGTCTCGATGAAGCCAGGCGCGACGACGTTCGCGGTGATGCCGCGTCCGCCGAGCTCACGAGTGAGCGAACGTGCGAAACCGACGAGCGCGCTCTTCGACGCCGAGTAGTTCACCTGGCCGGCTGAGCCGTAGAGGCCCACCACGCTGGAGATGAGGATGACTCGGCCGAACCGCGCCCTCAGCATGCCCTTCGACGCACGCTTCACGACGCGGAACGTGCCGCCCAGGTTTGTCGCGACCACGCTGTCGAAGTCGTCCTCGCTCATCCGCAGCAGCAGGGTGTCTTTGGTGATGCCGGCATTCGCCACGACGACCTCGACGGGTCCGAGCTGCTGCTCGACCTCGGTGAAGGCCGCATCGAGCGCCGCGGCATCGGTGACGTCCGCGCGCACAGTGAGAGTGCCCTCGGGGCCTTCACCGCTGCGAGCCGTGACGGCGACGCGGTAGCCGTCCCTGACGAATCGTTCGGCGATCGCGCGGCCGATGCCGCGGTTTCCGCCGGTGACGAGGACGACGCGAGAACTCATTTCCACTCCTGATCTGGCCGGTGCGGGTGTGACGGCCGGGTCGTCATCGATCCTACCGATGATGCTGCGACTCGATCGGGACGACGTTTGACAGAACAGCGACGCGACTGGAACGCTGAACCCGACGAAAGGCTTCACCGTGAGCGACAACAGCATCCCCACTCCGCCTGACGCACAACCGACTTCCCCGCAGCCGGCACCCGCTCCCCACGCTCAGCCGTACCAGACGTTTCCCGGCGCAGCACCGTCGATCGCACCATCGCAGGACCACGCGGCGCCATCGCGGCAACCGCCGCAGTACTCTCCGCCGCAGCCGCCGCAGTACTCCCCGCCGCAGCCGTACGGTGCCGCAACACAGCCGTACGGTGCCGCAGCACAGCCGTACTACGGTGCGTTTGCACCGGGTCAGCCCGGCGCCGGCTATCCGAGTTACGGCGCGATGCCCTACCCCCCGCCTCGCCCCGCCAGCGGCCTCGCGATCACCTCCCTGATCTGCGGAATCGCGGGGGTCGTGCTCTTCTGGGCCGTCGTGCCCCTGCTCGCCTCGATCGTCGCCGTCATCACGGGCCACATGGCTGTGCGACAGACGAAGCAGAACCCGGCGCTGGGTGGCCGCGGCATGGCCTTCGCCGGCCTGATCATGGGATACATCATGGTCGGCTTCCTGGTCATCGGCATCGTCATGACGGTGATCAGCGCCGTGTTCTTGGGCGCCTTCACACTGCCGTTCCTCTTCTCCGTCTGAGCCGCACACGGGCGCGCCGTCATGCCCGCACCGGCGTAGGCTGGACTCATCGTGAAGAGCAAGCCCCTGGTCCCTGCTGTCACCTCGCTTCCGCAGTCGCCGAAGGACGAGGCAGACCATCGCGTGCGCCGATACGCGCTCACGATGACCATCCGCATCGTCTGCTTCGCGCTGATGATGTTCGTGCAGCCGTATGGCTGGTACACCTGGGTGTTCGCGCTGGCTGCAGCGCTCCTCCCCTACATCGCGGTCGTGTTCGCGAACGCGGGCAGCGACAGCACCGAGACCACGGCAGAGTCTCCCGTGCAGCAGCTGGAGGCCCCGGCCCCGGCCCCGGCGCTGCCGGTCGAACAGGACTCCGCTCCTGACGTCATCACCATTCACGAGAGCCGCCAGGATCGCGAGTGAGTGGACTGGAGTGCTCGCGTGCCGGATGCCGGAACGCGGCGACCATGCACGTGGTGTGGCGCAATCCCCGTATCCACGCCGCTGACCGTGAGAAGGTCTGGCTCGCATGCGATGAGCACGTCGGCTTCCTCCACGATTACCTGGCAGCCAGGGACTTCCCCGTGACAGTGAGAGATGGTGTGCCCTCGTGAGTGCGCGGATGGGTAGATGGACCGTATACGTGCTCGTCGCGATCGGATTCGCGATCGCCTGCGCGTTTCTGTCGAATTGGCAGTTCGAGCGCAACGAGACGCGATCCGAGCAGATCGCACTCGTCGAGAAGAACTACGATGCGGACCCCGTTCCGCTCGCCTCCCTCATCGGACCCGACGGAATGCTCGATCCCGGTGACGTGTGGCATCCCGTGGTGCTGAACGGCGAGTACATCGCCGACGAACAGCTTCTGGTGCGCAACCGGCCGCATGGCGGGACCAGCGCATTCGAGGTTCTGGTGCCGTTCCGCGACGTCGACGGTCGTGTGTTCATCGTCGATCGCGGATGGGTGCCGCCGGGCGACGGCGACTCCCCGGATTACGTTCCGGCGCCTCCGACCGGTGAAGTCGAGGTCATCGTGCGTCTGCGTCCGGGCGAGCAGCTTCCCGCCTCTGGGCGCGGTGCCCCCGAGGGACAGGTGCCCACGATCAACCTCCCGTCGATCGCCGAGCTGGTCGACGGAGACGTCATCACGAGCGCGTACGGGCAGATCGTCAGCGAGGACCCGACCGGCGAAGGCACCCTCGGCGGTTTCGGCTCGCCCACAGACGACCCCGGCCCTCATCTGTCGTACGCGATCCAGTGGATCCTGTTCGCCCTGATGGGCTTCATCTTCATCGGGTACATCATCCGCACCGAGATAGTGAAGCATCGTGAAGAGGTCGAGGGCATGCCGGCACCGGTGAAGAAGTCCCGGCGGCGCGACAAAGATGCCGATGTCGAAGACGAGCTCCTCGACGCACGCTGACACGCCTCGTGGCGCAAGAGCGCCCTAGCGGATGCCTGTCAGCACGCTCATGTCGTCCGCGCTTCTCCCGACGTACGATCCGCGAGACCGCCGGTGATCGTCCGAGACCACCCGTCGTCGGCGGCGTCGAAGATGACCCGCGTGTGACGGCGGTCTCGCGACCCCTGCCAGAACTCGATCCGAGTCGGGATGATCCGCCACACCGCCCAATCGCCGTCCGCGACCTCCGCCTGCGCGGCCGGGGAGCGCGCGGCGAGGTCGGCGGCGCTCTCCTCGAGGCTCGCTTCCTCCACACGACCGCGCACCCGCACCGCGCGCACCTGCGGCTGCCACCAGAAATTGAGCGCCGCGGCGGGGACGGCGTCGAGTTGTGCGCCTTTACGAGACGACCTCGTGCTGGCGAACGCCCACCCTTGGTCGTCGATCCTCTTCAGGATGAGCGTGCGGGCATCGGGAATTCCCCCGGCATCCACTGTCGCGAGGGTGACCGTATGCGGCTCCGCGACTCCTGCATCCGACGCTGCGCGCAACCACGTGGCGAAGAGCTCGCTCGGGTCATCCGGCAGCGCGTCGAGGTCCCAGTCCGGAGCTGTCCCGGTGAGGGCATGTCGGCCTCTCAGCCACTCGTTGAGAGAGCCAAGGGTGTCAGATGGGTGCGTCACCCTCTCGACTATGCCACCGACCTCGGACCGAATGCCTCCGCCGGGCCCGATCAGGCGAGCTCGATGAGGTCCTGGTACTCCTGGCTCCAGAGATCTTCGACGCCATCGGGGAGGATCAGCACGCGCTCGGGGTTGAGCGACTGCACCGCACCAGGGTCGTGCGAGACGAGCACGACTGCTCCCTCGTAGTGCGCGAGCGCGCCGAGGATCTCCTCGCGCGAAGCGGGGTCGAGGTTGTTGGTGGGCTCATCGAGCAGCAGCAGGTTCGCGGACGAGACCACCAGCGTCGCGAGCGAGAGACGCGTCTTCTCACCACCCGAGAGCACTCCGGCGGGCTTGAGAACGTCGTCTCCCGTGAACAGGAACGAGCCGAGCACCCGGCGCGCTTCCATCTCGGTGATGTGCGGAGCGGCCGACACCATGTTCTCGAGCACCGATCGATTCACATCGAGGTTCTCGTGCTCCTGCGCGTAGTACCCGACCTTGAGTCCGTGTCCGGGCTCGAGCTGACCGGTGTCGGGCTGGTCGACCCCTGCGAGCATGCGCAGCAGCGTCGTCTTTCCTGCACCGTTGAGTCCGAGCACGACGACCTTGGATCCGCGGTCGATCGCGAGGTCGACGTCGGTGAAGATCTCGAGTGAGCCGTAGGACTTCGAGAGTCCGGTCGCCATCATCGGGGTCTTGCCGCACGGAGCGGGCTTCGGGAAGCGCAGCTTGGCGACGCGTTCTTCCTGGCGGACGTCATCGAGTCCGGCGAGCAGCTTGTCGGCACGTGCGATCATCTGATGAGCGGCAGCGGCCTTCGACGCCTTCGCCCCGAAGCGGGCCGCCTGCAGCTGCAGGGTCGTGGCCTTCTTCTCGGCGTTGGCGCGCTCCTTCTTGCGGCGCTCCTCATCGGCCACCCGCTGGCGCAGGTAGTTCTTCCAGTTCATGTTGTAGGTGTCGATGATCTGGCGATTGGCGTCGAGGTAGAACACCCTGTTGACGGTCTCGCCGACGAGTTCGACGTCGTGGCTGATCACGATCAGCCCGCCCTTGTAGTTCTTGAGGAACTCGCGCAGCCACACGACACTGTCGGCGTCGAGGTGGTTGGTCGGCTCGTCGAGGATCATCGTCTCAGCATCCGAGAAGAGGATGCGGGCCAGCTCGATACGACGGCGCTGACCGCCCGACAGAGTCGAGAGCGGCTGGTCGAGGATGCGGTCGGGCAGAGACAGGTTGTTCGCGATGGAGGCCGCCTCGGCCTCGGCCGCGTAGCCGCCCTGTCCTTCGAACTCCTCGGTGAGGCGCGCGTAGCGCTTCATCGCCTTGTCGGCGACCGCGGGGTCATCGGACCCCATCGCGAGTGCCGCTTCGCTCATCCCGAGGTTGAGCTGGCCGAGTCCGCGGGCGTCGAGGATTCGCGTGCGAGCGAGGTCTTCGGGGTTGCCCGATCGCGGATCCTGCGGCAGGTAGCCGAGCTGACCCGAGCGGGTCACGCTTCCGCCGGACGGCAGGACGTCACCGGCGAGCACCTTGGTGAGCGTGGTCTTTCCTGCACCGTTGCGGCCGACGAGACCGATCTTGTCTCCGTCGCTCACACGGAACGACACGTTCTCCATCAGGAGGCGTGCGCCCACGCGGATCTCGAGTTCGTGCACGGCAAGCACAGGCGGGATGTCCGTTCTTTCAAGGGGATTCGGGCCGAGGGGCCAAACTCCCAGTATAGATCGCCCTGCTGAGTGTTCAGTCGACGCGCAGATCATGGCCGGATCTACCTCTCCCGGGGATGCGGTCGATACCTCAGGGTGATGCCCCACCTGCCGCCTGCTTCTTAGCCTTCTGAGGTGGATGTCATCAACGAGCTCATTCTGCAGGCTGGACACGACCCGGTGGGCGTGGATGCGTCGTCCGCGAGTCGCCTCAGCATCCCGCTGATCACACCAGTCCGCGCGCGGCGAGAGCGTCGCCGACCTCGTCCGCGTGGCGTAGCGTCCTCACCATGAGCGGCACGGCGGTTCGAAGCCCGAGACGGATGCCGCGTGCCCGCTGGGCGTCGCGCACCGCATGCGCGAACCCGGCGACCACCGGGATCATCGTGAGGGTCAGTGAGATCGTCATCGCGATCGCATCGGCGTCGACGCCCAGCTTCCGCAGCGGCCGCAGCGTTCGATGCAGCACGGCGAGCAGATCACCCATCCGGGTGGTGATCGTCAGGAGCCCGGCGAGCAGAAGCAGCGACATCACCCTGGCGGTGCTGATCCATGCGGTGAGCGGCGATACGAAGATCCACAGCGCCCACCCGAGAACCAGCACGAGCCAGCGCAGCCGCCACATCTCGACGATCAGAACCTTCACCGGCAACCCGGCGACGAGGTACAGCATGCATACGACGACGAGTGAGATCGTGACACTCCATGCGCCATGCGGGTATGCGGACGACACGAGCGCGAGCGCCGCGAACAGCGCGAGCTTGGGCCCCGTCGGCATCCGGTGGATGGTGCTCGCTCCGGGCCGATACGACTGGATCATCCGCACCGCTCGCGGTATTCGGCGACCACGTCCTCCGGGGTGCCGGCTGCGATGAGCGAACCTGCGTCGAAGAGCACCGCATGGTCGCATCTCGCTGCAAGATCGAGGTCGTGGGTGACGATGACGACCTGCGACGGCAGCGCCAGCAGCAGGTCGGAGATCTTTCGCGAGTTGCGCAGGTCGAGCAGCGTGGTCGGCTCGTCGGCCACGATCAACCGGGGCTCGGTGATCAGAACCGAGGCGAGAGCGAGCAGCTGCTTCTGACCGCCTGACAGCTCAGACGCGGGGATGTCCGCCCTGTCGGTCAGCCCATGATCGGCGAGTGCGCCGGCCACCCGACTGGCGATCTCGGCTCGGGGCGAGCCGCGCAGCGAGAGCGCGAGGTCCTCAGCGGGCGTCGGCATCAGGATCTGCGCCTGCGGGTCGGAGAAGACGAATCCGACGCGGCGCCGAAGAGCCTTCGTGTCCCGACGCGAGTCGAGCTCATGAACCGTGACTCGCCCTGCATCCGGCAGTACGAGTCCGTTCAGCAGGCGCGCGAACGTCGACTTGCCCGATCCGTTCGCGCCGATCACCGCGATCCTCGGCGCCGTGAGCTCAACGCTCACAGCACGCAGGATCGACCGCCCGTCCCGCTCGACCGTGACATCGTCGAGCGAGATCGATCCGACCGCGGTCTCAGATCGCACGGACGGATGCGGGCGCTGCGGGGGCACGCACGCCGAACGCCCGGGGGTACGCGCGCCGCAGCGCGAGCACCAGCGCCGTCGCCGCGGCCGCCTTCAGCAGATCGCCCGGCAGGAACACCAGGCTCGCAAGCGCGGTCGGGCCGAGGTCGAGCCCGAGCACGAGCGCTGTCACGGGGATCCCGCACAGATACACGACGAGGATGCCGCCGACGACGACTCCCAGGGCGACCCGCCACCAGCTGAGCCGACCGCTGCCCACGATGAGGCCGATCACGATGACGCCTGCCACCCATCCGAGCAGGTATCCGGCAGTCGGACCGACGAAGACGCCGACGCCGCCCCGCCCACCGGCGAGGACGGGAAGTCCGATGGCGGCGAGAGCGAGCACCAGCAGAATCGAGAGCGGGGCCAGGCGGGGTCCGAGCACAGCACCGGCGAGCATGACTCCCAGTGTCTGCGCCGTGATCGGCACTCCACCGGGAATCGGTATCGTCACCATGCCGAGAACGACGATGAGCGCGGCGAAGATCGCCACTCTCGCCAGTTCACGACCGAGGTCATCACGTTGCTGAGTCACTGTCCGACACCTTCCTGAACACCGTTCACTTGAACGGTGTTCACTATACTGATCGCATGACCCCAGAGCACAACTCCGCGCGTCACGACCGCGGCGGCGTCACACGCGCGGCGCTCGCCCTGCTCGACGAGGTCGGTCTGGCCGACCTGTCTATGCGCCGGATCGCGGGCAGGCTCGATGTGCAGCCGAGCGCCCTCTACTGGCACTTCACGAGCAAGCAGGAGCTGCTGGCAGCGCTGGCAGACCGGATCACCGCAGGGATCCCCCGCGACGATGCCGACGTGCTGACAACCGCGCGCAGCATCCGCGACGCCCTCTTCACCTACCGTGACGGGGCAGAGCTGGTGCTCAGCACCTACGCGCTGCGTCTCGGCTCGTCCTACGCCCAGACGGCGCTCGAGGCCGCCCTCGCGCGTCACGGTCACACAGACGTCGCCGAGCGAGCAGCGGCACTCCTGCACTTCGTTCTCGGCCACGCGACTCTCGTCCAGCAGCGCATGCACGCTGAGAGCCACGGGGCGGCTCTCGCCGATGGCACGGCAGACGTCACCGCCGGCCTGGACCGCGTCTTCGACCTGGGCGTCACAGAGATCGCCGGGGAACCGGCCAACACCGGCCTCAGCCCTCAGACGCCTCCGCGGCGTGGCCCAGTCTGAGTCCCGGCACGAACGCCACCAGCACCAGACCGAGGCAGAACACGAACACCACTCCGAACGACGCGGAGTCTCCGCCCAGCGTCGCGACGAGCAACCCGGCCAGCGCGATCGTCACCGCGGAACCTGCGGCGTCGGAGATCGACAGCGCCGACGAGTTGAACCCCTGATTGCCCTCGTTCGAGTACGCCAGCGTGAGCACCGTGAGGCGTGGATACAGCAGCCCCATGCCACCGCCGGCGAAGCCCCAACCGACGACGACGAACACGGGCGACACGCCCCACTGCGCCGCCGCGAAGACGAGTGCGAGCGCCAGGAGGAGGAGCGACAGGCTGATCACGGTGATGCGGGTGTTGCCGAGACGTTCGCCGAAGATCCCCTGCAGCTGCGAAGCCCCGGCCCACGCGAAGGCAGCCAGCATGAGCGCGATCCCCGCCCAGGTCGCCGTGAAGCCGAAGCGCTCCATCAGCAGGTAGGGGATGTACGCCTCGGCCGCGAAGAACGCGCCTGCGGCGATGCCGCGCATGAGGACGACGCTCGGCAGACCTCGCCCCGCACGAAGCGTGCGCCGCGGAACCAGCGGCAGCAGGGCAACGGCGATCACGACGACGGATCCGAGCGCCACCGGCCATGCGACGCGCACGCTCAGCTCCGCCGTGAGACCGACAAGCACCGCAAAGACCGCGACGAGCACCGCGAGAAGCAGACGGACGACGAGCGCGCGGCGATCCTGAGGTCCACCACGTCCGAGGTCGACGCCACGCAATCGGGCCACGACGGTCACGAAGGCGACAGTCGTCAGCACGGCGACGCCGAGGAACGCCCAGCGCCAATCGAGGTACTCGGCAACCGCTCCGGCGAGGAACGGACCGATCATCGACGGCACGACCCACGCGGCTGCGAACGCCGCGAACACTCTGCCGTGAAGCTGGGGCGGATACAGCCGAGCCACCACGACATACAGCGCCACGGTCTGCCCACCTGCGCCGAGACCCTGAACCAGGCGCCCGACGAGGAACTGGTCCATCGTCACAGCGAAGCCCGACAGCAGCAGGCCGGCGATGAACAACGAGACGGCGGCGTACAGAGCCCCGCGGGGTCCCCGAGAATCCGCCCACGCACCCGCCGCGACCATGCCGATCACACTCGTCGCGAGGGTTCCGGCGAAGGCCACAGCATAGAGCTCGCGGCCGTCGAGGGACTCTGCGACGATCGGCATGACGGTCGTGACCGCCAGCGCCTCGATCGCGGCGAGGAAGATCAGCGCGACTGCACCGACGGTGACCCAGAGTCGTTCCCGGTCCCAGATCGATGCGGTCTGCTGATGCCCGGTGATCATCGATCCTCGAGCGACGCGATGCGCTCGATGGCCTCGGTGATGATCTCGGGGCTCGTGCCGAAGTTCAGCCGGACGAATCCTCTGCCCTGCTCGCCGAAGGCGGGGCCGAAGTGCAGGGCGACCTTCGCCTCCTTGAGGATCCGCCGCGCGGGATTGTCTCCCCACCCCAGACCCGAGAGATCGATCCAGGCCAAGTACCCGGCATCGGGGATCCGATAGCGTGCGGCAGGGAGCCTCGACGCGAGCAGATCTTCGAGCAGCACGCGATTCGCATCGAGCGTCCTGAGCAGCCCGTCGAGCCAGGCGTCGCTCTCCTCAGAGAATGCGGCCACTGCCGCGAGGAGTCCGAACTGCCCGGTGCGCCACTCGACCTCGATCGGAAGCCCGCGCACGACGGCGCTGGTGCGGTCGGAAGCGGTCACCATGAGCGCGCACTTGAGACCAGCGAGATTGAAGGCCTTGCTCGCGCTCACGACGGCGTAGCCGACGCGCTCGGCGGCGTCGCCGACATCGAGGAACGGCGTGAACCCGGTTCCCGGCTGGGCGAGCGGCGCATGGATCTCATCCGAGATCACCGCAACGCCGTACTCGTCGGCGATCTCGGCGAGAGCGGCCAGCGAGTCGCGGTCGTGCACCGTGCCGGTCGGATTGTGCGGGTTGCAGAGCAGCATCGCGGCGGCACCGTCGTCGAACGCCGCGCGGATGCCGTCGAGATCGAGTTCCCACCCCGTGCCGGTATCGATCAGCGGCACCCGAGCGACCTCGGCGCCCGCCTCGGAGACCAGGTCGAAGAAGGGCGGATACACCGGCGGGGTGACGACCACGCGCTCCCCCGGCTGCGTCACACGGCGCAGGATCTCGACGATCCCCATGCTCACGTCGGCCGTCGTTCGCATCTGCGACGGATCGACGTGCCAGCCGAAACGACGGAGCGCGAAGTCCGCGTATGCCTCGGCAAGCGGCGTGCGTGAGGCTATGTACCCCGTGTCGCCGATGTCGACAGCGCGTCGAAGAGCGGATGAGATCGCCGGCGCCAACGGAAAGTCGGTCTCCGCGACGAAGAGCGGAAGCACATCGGCGGGATACTCCCTCCACTTCTCGCTGCTGCGCTCGCGGAGCTCCGCCAGGGGCAGAGCCGTGACCTCGAGCATCCTCAGATGGCGAAGCCGAGAGCGCGCATCATGTCGCGCCCGTCGTCCGTGATCTTCTCCGGACCCCACGGCGGCATCCACACCCAGTTGATGCGGAAGCGATCGACGACGCTGTCCAGAGCCTGAGCGGTCTGGTCCTCGAGAACGTCGGTCAGCGGGCAGCCCGCGCTGGTGAGCGTCATGTGGATGACGAGAGCATCGTTCTCGTCATCCCACGCCAGATCGTAGATGAGGCCGAGGTCGACGACGTTGATCCCGAGCTCCGGGTCCATGACGTCTTTGAGAGCCTCGGTGACCTCGTCGTACTTCGCGTCGGTGAGGGTGGCTGTCATGCGAATCAGCCTACGCCTCGATGGGGGCTGCAGGGTCGAGGAAACGGTCGTATCCCTCGTCCTCGAGCCGATCAGCGAGCTCCGGGCCACCCTCTTCGACGATCTTGCCCGCGACGATCACGTGTACGAAGTCGGGACGGATGTAGCGGAGGATGCGGGTGTAGTGCGTGATGAGCAGCACGCCGAGGCCCGTCGACTCCTTGGCGCGATTGACGCCTTCGGAGACGATCTTCAGCGCGTCGACATCGAGACCGGAGTCGGTCTCGTCGAGGACTGCGAACTTCGGCTTGAGCACCTCGAGCTGAAGGATCTCGTGGCGCTTCTTCTCACCACCGGAGAAGCCCTCGTTGACGTTGCGCTGAGCGAACTTCGGGTCCATGCGGAGGTTGGACATGGCGGTCTTGACGTCCTTCGTCCACCCGCGGATCGCCGGCGCCTCGCCGTCGATCGCGGTCTTGGCCGTGCGGAGGAAGTTCGTCACCGTCACGCCGGGAATCTCGACGGGGTACTGCATCGCGAGGAAGAGGCCCGCACGAGCGCGCTCGTCGACGCTCATCGCGAGGACATCCTCGCCGTCGAACGTGATCGAGCCGGACGCCACCGTGTACTTCGGGTGGCCGGCGATCGTGTACGCGAGCGTCGACTTGCCCGAGCCGTTGGGGCCCATGATCGCGTGCGTCTCACCCGTGTTCATCGTGAGGGTGATTCCGTTGAGGATCGGGGTGATTCCCGCCTCGGTCTCGACCGTCACGTAGAGGTCGCGGATTTCGAGAACAGACATTCAGACTTCCTTCGTCACAGTCGGGTCGATGAGCACGTCGTCGCCGTCGATCTCGACGACGTAGACCGGAACGGGCTCATAAGCGGGGAGATTCTGGGGCTTGCCGGTGAGCAGCGAGAATGCGGAGCCGTGGGCCCAGCATTCCACCGTCTCTCCTTCGACGAAGCCCTCAGAGAGGGAGATGTCGCCGTGGGTGCAGACGTCTCCGATGGCGTGGATGACGCCCTCGGAATCCTTGATCACGGTGATCGGCACGCCGTTCGGCTCGACGCGGATCGGCAGATCCTGTTCGAGCTCGGCGACGCCGCAGACGCGCTCCGCGGTCATGCGTTCACCTCGGCGAGCTCCGTCTCGATCGCGGCGAGAAGCTCGGCCTCCAGCGCGGGGATTCCCAGACGCTGCACGATGTCGGTGAGGAACCCGAGCACGACGAGACGGCGGGCTTCCTCTTCGCTGATGCCTCGGGCCTGCAGGTAGAACAGCTGCTCGTCGTCGAAACGACCGGTGGCGCTGGCGTGGCCTGCTCCGAGGATGTCTCCGGTCTCGATCTCGAGGTTCGGGATCGAGTCGGCGCGAGCGCCCTCGGTGAGCACCAGGTTGCGGTTGGCCTCATACGAGTCCGTGCCGTTCGCGTCGGCGCCGATCAGCACGTCGCCGATCCAGACGCTGTGCGCGCCCTTGCCCTGGAGCGCACCCTTGTAGAGCACGTCGCCCTTGGTGTGCGGCCCCTTGTGATGCAGGAACACCTGGCTCTCGAGGTGCTGCCCCGCGTCGGCGTAGGAGAGTCCGTAGAGGTAGCCCTCCGAGCCTGCGCCGGCGAGCTCGACGCTGGGGTTCACGCGCACGACACCGCCGCCGAAGCTGATGACGAAGTGCTTGAGCGTGGCATCCGCGTCGACTCTGGCCTGGTGCGCAGACGTGTGCACAGCCTCGTCCTGCCACTGCTGCAGGCTGATGACGGTGAGCTTCGCGCCGTCGCGCACGATGATCTCGACGTTCTGCGAGTACTGCGCCGCGCCCGTGTGCTGCAGCACGACGGTCGCAGAGCTGTGCTCGAGCGCCTCGATGACGAGGTGGGCGTCGGCGCGACGGTCTGCGCCGAGTCCGTCGATCGCGATGAAGACGGGCTCCGCGACCTCTTCTTCACGCGGGATGCGGATGTGCAGCGCCTCGGGCGAGCCCTGCCACGCGATCGCGGCGGTGATGTCCTCGGCGAGGAAGACCTCTCCGCGCGGTGCATCTCCGGCGGCCAGCGGGGCCGACACGTACTGCTCTCCCGAGCCGAACGAGTAGCTCACGCCGTCGCCCGAGCCCGCGACCTCGAAGAGAGGCGAGAGCTTGGCGACCGGGGTGTGCTTCCAGTTGACCTCGCGCCCGGTGGGAGCACCGAAGTCGTCGGGGTCGAAGGAGTGAGGGCGCTCCGAGCGGGTCTGCACCGGAACGAATCCGGCTTCTGAGACCTGTGCTGCGGGGTCGATGTGCGCGTTCGTGTGCTGCGCCTCGCTGGGCGCTGTCGTCGAGGCCGCCATTTAGCCGACCGATCCTTCCATGCCCATCTCGATGAGCTTGTTCAATTCCATCGCGTACTCCATGGGCAGTTCCCGCGCGATCGGCTCGATGAAGCCGCGCACGATCATCGCCATCGCCTCGTCCTCGGGCATCCCACGAGACTGCAGGTAGAAGAGCTGCTCTTCACTGACCTTCGAGACTGTCGCCTCGTGACCGAGCTGCACGTCGTCGACACGGATGTCGATGGCCGGATACGTATCGGACCGCGACTTCGTGTCGACCAGCAGGGCGTCGCAGCGGACGGTGTTCGCAGAGTGGTGCGCATTGGCGTCCACCCGGACCTCACCGCGGTACCCCGCACGACCGCCACCACGGGCGATCGACTTCGAGACGATGGACGACTGGGTGTACGGCGCCATGTGGATCATCTTCGCGCCGGCGTCCTGGTGCTGGCCGGGACCCGCGAAGGCGACCGAGAGCGTCTCCCCCTTGGCGTGCTCGCCCATCAGGTAGATCGACGGGTACTTCATCGTTACCTTGGAGCCGATGTTCCCGTCGACCCATTCCATCGTCGCTCCCTCGTGCGCGACCGCACGCTTGGTGACGAGGTTGTAGACGTTGTTCGACCAGTTCTGGATCGTCGTGTACCGAACGCGGGCGTTCTTCTTCACGATGATCTCGACCACGGCAGAGTGCAGCGAGTCCGACTTGTAGATCGGAGCCGTGCAGCCCTCGATGTAGTGGACGTAGCTGTCTTCGTCGGCGATGATCAGGGTCCGCTCGAACTGGCCCATGTTCTCGGTGTTGATGCGGAAGTAGGCCTGCAGGGGGATCTCGACGTGCACGCCCTTGGGGACGTAGACGAACGAGCCGCCCGACCACACGGCGGTGTTCAGCGCGGCGAACTTGTTGTCGCCCGCCGGGATCACGGTGCCGAAGTACTCCTCGAAGAACTCGGGGTGCTCACGCAGAGCGGTGTCGGTGTCCATGAAGATGACGCCCTGCTCCTCCAGGTCCTCGCGGATCTGGTGGTAGACGACCTCGGACTCGTACTGTGCGGCGACACCGGCCACGAGGCGCTGGCGCTCCGCCTCGGGGATGCCGAGGCGTTCGTAGGTCTCGCGGATCTCCGCGGGGAGGTCCTCCCAGGACTGCGCCTGCTTCTCGGTGGAGCGCACGAAGTACTTGATGTTGTCGAAGTCGATCTCGCTGAGGTCTGCACCCCAGGTCGGCATCGGCTTGCGTCCGAAGAGCTGATAGCCCTTGAGACGGGTCTTCAGCATCCATTCGGGCTCGTGCTTGAGCGCCGAGATCCCGCGTACCACCTCTTCGGAGATTCCACGCTTGGCGATGGCTCCGGCGGCATCTTCGTCATGCCATCCGAATTCGTACACCCCCAGGCCGTCAAGCTCCGGGCGGTCGATCAGTACATCCGACATCACACACTCTCCTCACAGGTCCCAAACGGTGTCATCCGCCCCGACACACCTGATCCCCGTCGAGTCTGCGGGAGCGGGTGCCGTTGGTGGGCCCTCATCACCGGCGCATCCATCGCGCCTAAACTGTTGGTGATGCTTCAGCGCGGTAAGCGCTCATCACAACAATCCGATTCTACAGGTTCCGCCTGAAGACAGGGCCGCTCGCCATGTCCGGGCGGTTCGGAGAAGACTTATGCCCCAGCCCACGATCTCCGCCTCCGCGAACGCACCTGCGTCGACGCATGCGATCCTCTGGGGACGAGCGCTCCGTGTGTTCGCCTGGCTGTCTTTCCTGGCTCAGACGATCATCATCGGCACCGGCGGCGCAGTGCGCCTCACCGGATCCGGCCTCGGGTGCTCGGAGTGGCCGCTCTGCACCCCCGAGTCGCTCGTGCCGATCTATGCCGACCAGGGAATCCACGGCATCATCGAGTTCGGCAACCGCGTCATGACGGGCGTCGTCGGCATCATCGCCCTCGCCGTCCTGCTGCTCGTGCTGGCGCGTGTCGGCGGCCGACTGCTGGTGTTCTCCGCCCTGCGTTTCGCGGCTGCCGGCGTCGTCGCGGCCGTCATCACCTTCGTGATCGTGTCGCTGTTCTCGATTCCCGCGACTCCGTTCGCCATGGGCGCTCTGCTCGTCTCCGTGGTCGCTGCCATGGTGCGCTCGTTCGGTCTGACGACCGAGCGACGTGATCTCGTCATCCTCGCCTGGATCGTGCTGCTCGGAGTCGTCGCACAGGCGCTCGTCGGCGGCATCACCGTGCTCACCGGCTTGAACCCCTTCATCGTCGGGTTCCACTACGTGTCCTCGCTGCTGCTGGTGTGCGTCACCGCAGCGTTCCTGGTGCGCCTCTACGGGCAGCCGGGTCCGAGGGAGCGCGCGGTCCCGAAGTGGTTCGCGGCCCTGAGCCACGTCACCGGCCTGGCTCTCGCCGTGACGATCGTCTTCGGCGTGCTCACCACCGGATCCGGCCCGCATTCCGGTGATGCCGACGTGCTGCGCCACGGATTCGACGCCACCGTGCTCGCACACGTCCACGCGTGGCCCGGATACGTTCTCGCCGCGCTCGTCGCCGCGCTGACGATCTCGGCGTGGGTACTGCGTCTCGAGCCCCGCAAGTGGCTGCTCGTGCTCGTGCTCGCGATCCTCGTGCAGGTAGGTGTCGGCATCTGGCAGGCGCGTGAGGGTCTCCCTCCACTGCTCGTCGGCATCCACATGGTGCTCGCCTCGCTCTCGGCCGCGGCCTACACGGTCGTGGTGCTGCACCTGAAGAAGCCCGTCGCGCCCCAGGAGTGACGGGCGCGGCACAGTGGATGCATAGCTGCGGCATCAGAGGCTCATCAGTTCGTCGTGCAACGTGGCCGGCATGAACAAGTCACTGACACGCAGCATCGGCTTCTGGCTCCTCCTCGTGCTCTCGCTCGCCTCGGCTGGTGTGGGCGGTTGGCTCATCGCCGGCCAGATCGGCACCATGACGAGCACTCTGCTCGATGGCACGGCCACCGGCATCGAGGTCTATGTCGGGCAGTCGCTCGTCGTCGTCGGGGCCGCGCTCCTGGGCGCGGGCGTCATCGGCATCCTGATCGCCGTCGGCCTGAGTGCCGTGCAGGCGCTCCTGCCGGCACCTGCACCGGTCGTCGTCGAGCCGATCGACTGGAACGCCGAATCAGATGCCGTCGACGACAACGAGACCACGACGGTCGAGAACGACACGACCGACACGGATGCCGCGAAGACCGCCGAGGATGACGAGGCTCAGAAGGGCAGCAGCGGGTCGACCGCGACGGCTACGAAGATCAGCGTCAAGTAGGTGATCGAGGCGTGGAAGACTCGCATCGGCCGCGCCTCGTTGCCGCGCACCGCCTGGTTGTACAGGCGGTGCGACTCGTAGATGAACCAGCCGCCGAACACGGCGGCCGAGACGCCGTAGACGAGGCCCATGCTCGCGATCGGGATCAGCAGCAGCGAACAGGCAACGGTGGCCCAGGCATACAGGATGACCTGGAGTCCGACCTGCGAGGCGTTGCGGGTGACGCCGAGCATGGGCACGTCGACGTCTTCGTAGTCGTCCTTGTACTTCATCGAGAGCGGCCAGTAGTGCGGCGGCGTCCAGAGGAAGATGAGCGCGAAGAGGATGAACGCCGGCCAGTCGAGCGAACCGGTGACCGCGGCCCAGCCGATGAGCACGGGGAAGCATCCGGCGATGCCACCCCAGATGATGTTCTGCTCGGTGCGGCGCTTGAGGATCATCGTGTAGATCACGACGTAGAAGAAGATGGCGGATGCCGACAGCGTCGCCGCCAGCCAGTTCGTCGTGAACCACAGCCACACGGTGGAGACCACTGCCAGGGTCCACGAGAAGATGAGCGCGCCCCTCGGGGTGATCTCACCCGTGACGAGCGGGCGGTTCTCGGTGCGATGCATATGGGCGTCGATGTCGCGGTCGAGGTACATGTTGAACGCCGCGGCGGACCCGGCGCTCAACGATCCGCCGATCACGGTGGCCAGGACCAGCCACAGGTCGGGCAGCCCCCCCTGGGCGAGGAACATCACCGGGACGGTCGACACCAGCAGCAGCTCGAGGACGCGCGGCTTGGTGAGGGCGACGTACGCCTTCACGGTGCGACCGATGGACTTCTTCACAACGGTCTGATCAGACATCGTCGAGATCTCGATCGCCTCCTCCACACGCGTCACGACAGCGTTTCCCAGTCTAGGGCACGCGAGACGAGGCGCTCGCCCGTGCTCCGGCCCTGATCCCTCTTCCAAGCTCTGCATGCGCCTCGCCCGGGCGTCACGGGATCGCGTTCCAGGAACCATGATCCGCAGTCCCACCGGGCTGTGGAACACGGGGCAGATCCATGGAATTACTGGAAGCGCGGAGCGTTGTAAAGGGGGGTAATGGGTCAGACCTCGGCGCTATGCTGAAATGACTCGCGCGCCCGGCGCACATCACAACCCCATCCTTTGCGTTGCGGACTGCGATCGTGCAATCCGGGTGCTCTCGAACAGTTGCAGAAGGGCTTCACAGTGTCGGAATTGCAGTGGGATGAGATCGACCGACGCGCGGTGGACACCGCGCGTCTTCTGGCTGCGGATGCCGTGGAGAAGGTCGGCAACGGCCATCCCGGCACCGCGATGAGCCTGGCTCCGGCCGCGTATCTCCTCTACCAGCGGGTACTGCGTCACGACCCGACCGACACCGACTGGCTCGGCCGTGACCGCTTCATCCTCTCGGTCGGGCACTCCTCCCTCACCCAGTACGTGCAGCTCTACCTCGGCGGCTTCGGCCTCGAGCTCGACGACCTCAAGGCGCTGCGCACCTGGGGCTCGCTCACCCCCGGGCACCCCGAGTACGGCCACACCAAGGGCGTCGAGATCACGACCGGCCCGCTCGGCCAGGGACTCGCCTCAGCGGTGGGCTTCGCATACGCCGCTCGCTACGAGCGCGGCCTCTTCGACCCGGAGGCCGAGGCGGGAACCAGCCCGTTCGACCACTTCGTCTACGTGATCGCCGGTGACGGCGACCTCCAGGAGGGCGTCACCAGCGAGGCCTCCTCGCTCGCCGGCCACCAGGAGCTCGGCAACCTCATCGCGATCTACGACTCCAACCAGATCTCGATCGAAGACGACACGAACGTCGCCTTCACCGAAGACGTCGCGAAGCGCTACGAGGCCTACGGCTGGCAGGTGCAGACCGTCGACTGGAAGAAGACGGGCGAGTACGTCGAGGACGTCGCCGAGCTGCATGCCGCGATCGAGGCCGCCCAGGGCGAGACCTCGAAGCCATCGCTCATCATCCTGAGGACGATCATCGGCTGGCCGTCGCCCGGCAAGCAGAACTCCGGCAAGATCCACGGATCCGCGCTGGGCGGCGACGAGCTCGCCGCGACCAAGAAGGTCCTCGGCTTCGACGCCGACGAGCACTTCGCGATCGCCGACGATGTGATCGCCCACACCCGTGGTCTCGCCGAGCGCGCGGCCGAGGCTCGTGCCACGTGGCAGAAGTCGTTCGACGCCTGGGCTGCGGCCAACCCCGAGCGCAAGGCGCTCCTCGATCGCCTCGAGGCGAAGGAGCTGCCTGCGGACATCACCTCCGCTCTCCCCGTCTTCGAGAGCGGCAAGGACGTGTCGACCCGTGCGGCTTCCGGCCAGGTCATCAACGCTCTCGCCGCCGAGCTCCCCGAGCTCTGGGGCGGATCGGCCGACCTCGCCGAATCGAACCTCACCACGATCAAGGATTCGAAGTCCTTCATCCCCGCCGAGTGGTCCACGCACGAGTGGTCGGGTGACCCCTACGGCCGTGTGCTGCACTTCGGCATCCGCGAGCACGCCATGGGCGCGATCATCAACGGCATCGTGCTGCACGGCCCGACGCGCGCCTTCGGCGGCACGTTCCTCATCTTCAGCGACTACATGCGCCCGCCGGTGCGTCTGGCCGCGCTGATGAACGTGCCCAGCATCTTCGTCTGGACGCACGACTCGGTCGCACTCGGCGAGGACGGCCCGACCCACCAGCCTGTCGAGCAGATCGCCACGCTGCGCGCCATCCCGAACTTCACCCTGGTGCGCCCCGCTGACGCGAACGAGACCTCGGCCGCCTGGCTCGAGATCCTCCGCCGTCACGAGGGACCGGCCGGTATCGCTCTGACGCGTCAGAACATCCCGGTGTTCGAACGCGGACAGGGCGGGGCCGACGGAGACGTCTTCGCCTCGACCGACGGCGTCGCGAAGGGCGCGTACGTGCTCGCGGAGGCGCCGAACGGCACGCCCGACGTGATCATCATCGCCACCGGTTCCGAGGTGCAGCTCGCGGTCGACGCGCGCGCAGCACTCGCAGAAGAGGGCGTGAACGTGCGCGTGGTCTCCGCTCCGTCGCTGGAGTGGTTCGACGAGCAGGACGAGGCCTACCGCGAGTCGGTCCTTCCCCAGGCCGTCACGGCCCGCGTCTCGGTCGAGGCCGGATCGGTTCTCAGCTGGCGCGGCATCGTGGGCGACCGCGGCCGCTCGGTCGGGATCGACCACTTCGGCGCATCCGCCGACTACAAGACCCTGTTCCAGAAGTTCGGCATCACCACCGAGGCCGTCATCGCGGCCGCACGCGAGACCATCAAGGAGAACGCATGAGCACCCCCACCGCAGACCTCGCAGCAGCCGGTGTCAGCATCTGGCTCGACGACCTGTCACGCACCCGCATCTCCTCAGGCAACCTCGCCGAGCTGATCGAGACCCGCAACGTCGTCGGCGTCACGACCAACCCGACGATCTTCGCCAATGCGATCACCGACAAGAACAACACGTCGTACGACGCTCAGGTCACCGAGCTCGCCGCATCGGGCGCAACGGCCGAAGAAGCCGTCTTCGCCGCGACAACGCAGGACGTCGCGGCCGCTCTCGACATCTTCCGCCCGGTGTGGGAGAAGTCGGGCCACGTCGACGGCCGCGTGTCGATCGAGGTCTCCCCCGACCTCGCGCACGACACCGAGGGCACTGTCGAGCAGGCGAAGAAGCTGTGGGCCAAGGTCGATCGCCCGAACCTGCTCGTGAAGATCCCCGCAACGAAGGCGGGCCTGCCCGCGATCACCGAGGCGATCGCATCGGGCATCAGCGTCAACGTGACCCTGATCTTCAGTCTGGAGCGCTACGCCGAGGTCATCGACGCGTACCTGACCGGACTCGAGCGCGCACACAGCGCCGATGTCGACCTGTCGAGCATCCACTCCGTCGCGTCATTCTTCGTCTCTCGCGTCGACACCGAGACCGACAAGCGTCTCTCGGCGATCGGCACCGACGAGGCCGAGGCGCTCAAGAGCAAGGCCGGACTCGCGAACGCCCGTCTCGCCTATGAGCTCTTCGAGCAGAAGTTCGCCGAGAAGCGCGCTCAGGACCTCATCGCGGCCGGCGCGAACGCCCAGCGCCCGCTGTGGGCGTCGACCGGCGTCAAGGACCCGGCGCTGCCGGACACCCTCTACGTCACCGAGCTCGTCGCGAAGGACGTCGTCAACACGATGCCCGAGAAGACGCTCGAGGCGACCTTCGACCACGGCGTCGTCACCGGAGACACCATCACGGCGGGCTATGAAGAAGCCCGCACGGTGTTCGCCGGCCTCGCCGACCTCGGGATCGACTTCACCGACGTCACGCAGGTGCTCGAGGACGAGGGCGTCGCCAAGTTCATCGACTCGTGGCACGACCTGCTGACGCAGGTGGCCGAGGGCCTCGAGGCGCAGCGATGACTTTTGCGATCCACGCCTCTGGCGCGGCTCGGGTCGCGATCGACGAGACGGTTCCCGCTCTCGTCCACGACCTCGTCGCCTCGCGCGTGACCGGTGGCGACGCGGCCCTGTGGGGCCCGGCAGCCGAGTCCGAGGCGTCGATCCGCCTCGGATGGGTCGAGGCGGTATCCGTCTCACGCCCTCTGGTCGCTGAGATCGTCGCGCTGCGCGCCGACCTGCACGCGAGGGGTGTGACGCGAGTCGTGCTCGCGGGTATGGGCGGCTCATCGCTCGCCCCCGAGGTGATCGCCCAGACCGCCGGCGTCCCTCTGACGATCCTCGACTCGACCGCTCCCGGCCAGGTGCTCGCCGCGCTCGACGAGGGTCTGCAGAGCACAGTGCTCGTGGTGTCGTCGAAGTCGGGCTCGACCGTCGAGACCGACTCGCAGCGTCGCACGTTCGAAGCCGCGTTCCGCGACGTGGGCATAGACCCGCTCGAGCGCATCATCGTGGTGACCGACCCGGGCTCGCCGCTCGACGTCTCCGCTCGCGAAGCCGGCTACCGCGTGTTCAACGCCGACCCCAACGTCGGCGGACGCTACTCGGCGCTCACCGCGTTCGGGCTCGTACCGACGGGCCTCGCCGGCGCGGACATCGATGAGCTCCTCGACGAGGCAGAGGCCTCGCTCCTCGAGGTCGCGATCGATTCTGCCGACAACCCTGCACTGCGTCTGGCCGCGGCCATCTCCGCCACGGTGCCTCGTCGCGACAAGCTCGGCCTGATCACCGACGGCACGCACATCAACGGCCTGCCCGACTGGATCGAGCAGCTCATCGCCGAGTCCACGGGCAAGGACGGCACCGGCATCCTGCCCGTCGTGCTGCTGCCCGTATCGCCCGAGCTCGACTCCCAGCCGTCCGATCTGCAGATCGTGCGGCTCGTCGACGACGCGAACGAGTTCCACCTGCGTGAGCGACACGAGGGCGAGATCCTCGTCAGCGGTTCGCTGGGTGCGCAGCTCATCGTCTGGGAGTACGCGACGGCGATCGCCGGCTACCTGCTCGGCATCAATCCTTTCGATCAGCCTGACGTCGAGTCGGCGAAGGTCGCGGCGCGAGGTCTGCTCGATGCCCGTCCGGCGCCGACTGCTCCCGCATTCGTCGAGAACGGCGTCGAGGTTCGCGTGTCCGACCCCGCTCTGGCGGCGTCCGGAACCGTCGAGGGCGTGCTCGACGCACTGTGGGCGGCGCTTCCGACAGACGGTTACGTGTCGATCCAGGCATACGTCAACAGGCTCGACGTCCCGCAGCTGCAGGGGCTCCGCGAGCTCGTCGCCGCCGACTCCGGTCGGCCGACCACGTTCGGTTGGGGACCCCGATTCCTGCACTCCACCGGCCAGTATCACAAGGGCGGACCGGCGCAGGGCGTGTTCCTGCAGATCCTGGAGCGCACCGACGTCGATCTCGAGATCCCCGAGCGACCGTTCACGTTCGGCCAGCTCATCGAGGCACAGGCGGCCGGCGATGCCGGCGTACTGGCCGAGCACGGCCGTCCGGTCGTCTCCCTGACGATCACCGATTCGTCGGCCGACGTCCTCACCCTCTTCGAAGCCGCACAGAAGTAACAGCCAGGAGAATCCCCCACCGATGTCTGTTCCCATCTCGCGCGGGCACAACCCGCTGCGTGACCCCGATGATCGCCGTCTCAACCGGATCGCGGGGCCCAGCGCTCTCGTGATCTTCGGTGTGACCGGAGACCTGTCACGCAAGAAGCTCATGCCCGCCGTCTACGATCTCGCCAACCGCGGGCTCCTGCCACCCGGATTCGCTCTCGTCGGCTTCGCCCGTCGCGACTGGGAGGACCAGGACTTCGCGCAGGTCGTCTACGACGCCGTCAAGCAGCACGCTCGCACGCCGTTCCGCGAGGAGACGTGGGCACAGCTTCTCCAGGGCATCCGCTTCGTATCGGGCGAGTTCGACAACCCCGAGTCGTTCCGCAAGCTGCGTGAGACCGTCGACCAGCTCGACGTCGAACGCGGCACGATGGGCAACCACGCGTTCTACCTGTCGATCCCGCCGAAGGACTTCCCGCTCGTCGCGAAGCAGCTCAAGGACTCGGGTCTCGTCGGAGCGAACGACGACGACGACGAGCGCTGGCGCCGTGTCGTGATCGAGAAGCCGTTCGGACACGATCTCGAATCCGCGCGCGAGCTCAACGCCGCCCTCGAAGTGGCGTTCTCGGCCGACTCGATCTTCCGCATCGACCACTACCTCGGCAAGGAGACGGTGCAGAACATTCTGGCGCTGCGCTTCGCGAACGAGTTGTACGAGCCGATCTGGAACCGCAACTACGTCGACCACGTGCAGATCACGATGGCCGAGGACATCGGCGTCGGGGGCCGCGCCGGTTACTACGACGGTGTCGGCGCCGCGCGCGACGTCATCCAGAACCACCTGCTGCAGCTGCTCGCGCTCACCGCCATGGAAGAGCCGATCAGCCTGTCGGCCGAGCATCTGCGTGCCGAGAAGGAGAAGGTGCTCGCCGCGGTGCACGTGCCCGACGACCTCTCCCTCGCGACCGCGCGCGGGCAGTACGCGGGTGGCTGGCAGGGCGGAGAGCAGGTCACCGGCTTCCTCGACGAGGACGGCATGAACCCTGAGTCGGCCACCGAGACCTACGCCGCGATCAAGCTCGAGATCGACACCCGCCGCTGGGCCGGCGTGCCGTTCTACCTGCGTACAGGAAAGCGCCTCGGCCGTCGAGTGACCGAGGTCGCGGTCGTCTTCAAGACGGCGCCGGAGCACCTGTTCGGCCGTTCGAACACGTCGGAGCTCGGCCAGAACGCGCTCGTGATCCGCGTGCAGCCCGATGAGGGCGTCACGATCCGCTTCGGATCGAAGGTGCCGGGCAACGGAACCAACGTGCGCGACGTCACCATGGACTTCGGCTACGGCCACGCGTTCACCGAGGCGAGCCCCGAGGCGTACGAGCGACTGATCCTCGATGTCCTTCTGGGTGATCCGCCGCTGTTCCCGCGGCATGAAGAGGTCGAGCTCTCCTGGAAGATCCTCGACCCCGTGGAGAAGTACTGGGCAGCCGAGGGCGGCCCGGTCGACCAGTACGCACCCGGTTCGTGGGGTCCGGCATCCGCCGACGACCTCCTAGCCCGTGACGGACGAGTCTGGAGACGCCCATGATCATCGACCTTCCCGACACGACCGTCAGCCAGGTCGCCAAGCAGCTCGTCAAGGTGCGCGAAGAAGGCGGTGCTGTCGCGCTGGGCCGTGTGCTCACGCTGATCATCTCGGCCCGCAACGGTGTCGCTGAGGCCGCGATCGACGCCGCCAACGATGCCTCCCGCGAGCACCCGATGCGCGTCATCGTGCTCACCACGGGCGAGGGCGATGCCAGACTCGATGCGCAGATCCGCGTCGGCGGCGACGCCGGAGCGTCCGAGGTGGTCGTGCTCCGCGCCTACGGAGACGCCGCGAGCAACGAAGAGAGCCTGGTCACCGGACTGCTTCTGCCCGACGCCCCGGTCGTCGCCTGGTGGCCCGAAGAGGCACCGACGTCGCCGGCCGCGTCGCCGCTCGGCAAGATCGCGCAGCGACGCATCACGGATGCCGCGACGGCACCCGACGTGCGCGATCGCCTCGCGCAGCTCGGGGCGACGCACGCCCCCGGCGACACCGACCTCGCCTGGACGCGTCTCACACACTGGCGCGAGCAGCTCGCCGCCGTGCTCGATCAGCCGCCGTTCGAAGAGGTGACCGCCGTCGAGGTACGCGGTGGATCCGCCTCGCCGTCGACGGCTCTGCTGGCCGCGTGGCTGCAGATGGCCCTCGACGTTCCGGTCAAGTGGTCGTACGAAGACCCGGAGCACTGGCAGGAGGGCATCAAGTCGGTGCGCCTCCACCGCTCGTCCGGAGACATCCTGCTCGAGCGCCCGACGCCCGGCGTGGCCGTGCTGACGCAGCCTGATCAGCCCGACCACGACCTGCACCTCCCCCGCCGCACACTGCGCGAGTGCCTCGCCGAGGAGCTGCGTCGCCTCGACCCCGACGTCCTGTACGGTCGAGTGATCACCGAGGGCTGGGAGAAGCTGGGACCGCCCGAGACAGGAGAATGATGTCGACGCAGACAGCATCCGCTGAGAAGCGGGTCGTGGTCGAGCCCACGCCCGCAGCACTCGCCGCAAGCGTGGCCGACCGGTTCCTGACCCGTCTTCGCGCGCGCACTCGCAACGGCCGCATCGCCCATATCGCCCTCACGGGCGGTTCGATGGGCGGCGCGGTGCTGCGGGCGACGCGTGATGACCCGCGGTCGGCCCACATCGACTGGTCGCTCGTGCACTTCTGGTGGGGCGATGAGCGCTTCGTCGCTCGCGATGACGCCGACCGCAACGCGGTGCAGTCGCGCGAGGCTCTTCTCGACCACATCCCGGTTCCTGCCGAGAACGTGCACGAGGTCGCAGCCGCCGGCGAGGGCCTGACCCTCGACGAGGCTGCCGCCGCCTACGCGGCAGAGCTCGCTCGTTACGGCACCGACGACCACCCGTGGCCGTCGTTCGCCGTGTGCTTCCTCGGTGTGGGGCCAGACGGCCACATCGCTTCCCTCTTCCCAGACCGCCCCGAGGTCACGGTGACGGATGCCGCCGCGCTGCCTGTGCGGGACTCCCCCAAGCCGCCGCCCGAGCGGGTCACGCTGACGCGCCCGGTGCTCAACGCTTCAAAGCGTGTCTGGCTCGTCCTCACGGGAGCAGACAAGGCGTCGGCGCTCGGCCTCGCCCTTGCCGGCGCGAGCTACACGAACGTTCCGGCGGCCGGAGCCAAGGGTCGCAAGCGCACCGTGTTCTTCGTCGACGAGGCTGCCGCCTCAGAGGTGTCGCCCGATCTGATCGACCCTGCGTACTGAGCCAGCCCGCTCAGGCCCCGGCGTCTTTCGGCTTCTCGTCACTGCCGCGTGGGATCCCGAGGTCCTGACTGTCGCTCAGTACCTGAGGGTGATAGCGCGCCAGATTGACGACGCCCCAGATCGCGATGGCACCGGCGACTCCGAAGATCACGAGGACCCACGGCGGTGCGGCTGCCGCCTCACCGAGGACGACCATACCGATGATCACGGCGACCAGAGGGTCGACGACGGTGAGGCCGGCGATGACGAGATCCGGCGGGCCGGAGCTGTATGCCGTCTGCACGAAGTAGGCGCCGACAGCCGCCGCGGCGATCAGGGCGATCACGCACACGATGGTGATCCAGTCGAAGTTGCCCGCCTGGACGCGCTTGATGACGACCTTCGCGAGCGTCGCGACGAAGCCGTAGAGGATTCCTGCGCCGACGATGTAGAAGAGCGCGCGCATGCGGTGACGAAGGACGAGCCAGCATGCGCCGAGGATGATGATCACGACGAGCAGGATCGCCAGGATCGTGAAGAGCTCGGTGTCGGTGACCTCTTTCTCTGTGGCGAAGATCGCAGCGAAGAAGACGAAGAGGAAGATTCCGCCGACGCAGCAGACGATCGCAGTGATCGACTGCTTGGTCGGTGAGTGCCCCGAGATGCGGGCGTTGAGCAGCGTCGTCAGGACGAGAGCGATCGCGCCGAGCGGCTGAACGACGATCAACGGCGCTACGGTCAGGGCCGCGAGTTGGCACACGATGGCCAAGCCGAGCATGAGTGTCCCGACGAGCCACGACGGACGCGTCAGCAGCCCGCGGACCTGGGCCATCGAGAGGCCGGACGCGCCGTCCGCACCGCTGAGTCGTTCCATCTTCTCCACGCCGCGATGCTGATACTGCGCACCGAGCGACATGAAGACGGCACCCGCGAGTGCGAGAGGGATGCCGAGGAGCAGTCCCGGGTTCTGGAACGCGCCTACCAGCTGGTCGGTGACGTCTTCCGCCCCAGCCATCCATACGGAGATGCTCACCCTACGACCCTACCCGGCGATGCGCGCCGAGTAGGGTTATGGCGTGGCTGTTCTTCCTATTCGCATCATGGGCGATCCCGTCCTGCACTCCCCCGCATCCGTCGTCGAAGAGATCACCGACGACATCCGCACGCTCATCGCCGACATGTTCGAGACGATGGACACCGCACCCGGTGTCGGCCTGGCCGCACCCCAGGTCGGCGTTCCTCTGCGCATCTACACGTACGCCTACGTGGACGACGACGAGCAGCCGTGGCGCGGGGTCATCATCAACCCCGAGCTCTGGATGGTGCCGCTGGAACCGGGCGAGCCGGACGACGAGCTCGAGTCCGAAGGATGCCTCTCGTTCCCCGGCGAGCGATTCCCGCTGCGTCGCTCCGAGCGGGTGCGCGTCACAGGCACCGATCTCGACGGCTCACCCGTCGAGATAGCGGTCGACGGCTGGCGTGCGCGCATCATGCAGCACGAATTCGACCACCTCGACGGCATCCTGTACATCGATCGCCTCTCGGACGGCGATTGGAAGACCGTGCAGAAGATCGCTAAGAAGCGCGGATGGGGCAAGCCCGGCGCCAGCTGGGTGCCCGGCATCGACGACCTGGAAGGCTGACCTTACCTTTCAGCCCAATCACAGCCTTCTCTGAGTTGCACCACAGACTCCGCGCCGGATAGCGTGCTTGAGGCGGGATATCGATATGCCCGTTCACGAAGGCTCTGGAGGGGACATCATGATGAAACTGCGCACGCGACGCGCACTGGCGCTGGCAGGTTCTGCTGTAGCGCTGTCGGTCGCTCTGACCGGCTGTAGCGCGCTGAACGGCATTCTGGGCGGAGGCGCGGGAGATGCAGACCGCGACGAGGAGACCGGACAGGTCACCGAGAGCGCGAACATCGACATCTTCGCGCTGAAGGTCGGCGACTGCATGATGGAGGCTCCCAGCGGCCTCCTCGAAGACATCGACGTCGTGCCGTGCGCCGAGCCGCACGACCAGGAAGTCTTCTACGAGATCACCATGGACGATGGCGACTTCTCGGCGGAGGCTATCGACGCCGCTTCGCAGGAGTGCATCGGCGACCCGTACACGAGCTTCGTCGGTGTTGGTTACGATGCCTCGACGCTCGAGGTCTACCCGATCACGCCGACCCAGCAGACCTGGGATGAGCTGAACGACCGCGTGGTGCAGTGCGTCATCTCTGACCCGGCGGGCCAGGTCGAGGGTTCGCTCGAGGGCGCTGCACGCTGATCTGACTCTGATCGGCAGAAGGAGGCCCCGTCACTCGACGGGGCCTCCTTCGCTGTGAGCGCGGACGCGCTTGTGACTCTTGAGGAGGATGCCTCAAGGAATGCTGCAAAGGGAAAAGCCCCTCCGAAGAGGGGCTTTTCATTGGCTCCCCGGCTTGGACTCGAACCAAGAACCTGCCGGTTAACAGCCGGCTGCTCTGCCAATTGAGCTACCGAGGAATGTGCTCCGCTGCGCGGGCAACTCGTCAATCCTAGCAAACTCCAGAGGGTGGTCGTGACACGGACCGCAGGTCGGGCGTGTCGCCCACGGCCCCGTCAATGCCCGGAATCCGCCTCGGCATTCGGGGCCCAGAGCAGGTCTTTGCCGACGCCGCGCGCGACCACATGACCGCCGCGCAGCATCAGAGTCTCGGCGTTCAGCTCGCGGATGAAGTCGGCGTCGTTGGTGACCAGCAGCGCCCCCATCCCCTGCTCTTTGCGTCGCCGAGTGATCGCGTCGAACACCACGGGTCGCACCTCGAGGTCGAGGTTGGCGAGGATCTCGTCGGCGATGAGCACCCGAGGCTCGAGCACGAACGACCTGGCGATCGCGACTCGCTGGCGCATGCCCGCACTCAACTCGTAAGGGAACTTCGAGGCCGTACCGAGCGGCAGGTGCAGCTCATCGAGAAGCGTCGCGACTCGGATGGACAGTGCTTTGGTGTTGACTCTCTTCTCTCGGATCAGGATCGGCTCGGAGATGACCTCGCTGACCGTGAGCTGGGGAGGAAGATCGGCGCCGGCACCCTGCGGCACGAATCCGGTGCGGTAGGTGAGCAGGCGATGCTTGCGACCCGGCCGGCGGATGTCGACTCCGCAGACCTGTGCGCTGCCGCCCACGACCCGAACGGACGGATCGGTCGACCCCGCCAGCGCGGCGACCAGAGTGGACTTGCCCGAGCCGGTCGGGCCGGCGACGCAGATGAGCTCGCCCGGCGCGAGCGAGAAGCTCACCCCATCGATGGCGCGGGTCGGGCCGCTGTGCCCGATGCGGTCGATCACCAGATCTGAGCTGTCGATCGCATTGGTCGATTCGGGCCGAGAGAACATTCCTCCATCCTGCCCTGCCGCGCCTGACACCCGCCGTTACGACTCGGCGAACCGTTGACGCTCGACGTCGATGTCACGAAGCCGCATGCGCAGCGCGCGCCCGCCGTCGGAGTCCGCCGGAACCCGTTGCACCGCTCCCAGGAGCTCCTGCTTCTCGTGCTCGAGAATGCGCATGATCAGTCGCTTGGCGAGGTCGGTCGTCGAGGCGACGGCGCCTTCTTCGTTGCGCGCCGGGAACGGAGTCATCAGCAGTTCACCCGCGAGTGACCGGTAGGGCTCTCGCACGGAGTTGACCGTATCCGTCACCCAGCCGGCTCGAGTCCGGTCAGGTGCCGACGCGACTGCCTCACGCACAGCGTCGAGCCCCGGTGTGCGGAACGGCGCGCTGAGGGCCCGCGTGAGCAGCTCCTGATCGATCTGATGTCCGTATTGCAGAGCCCCCATTAAGGCGTCTCGTTCCACGGCCGCATCCGCAGTGCGCGGCAGGCTCGCGAGGGTGACCGGCGCCACCCCCGGCGGTCCTGAAGCGGCGTCGCTCGCACTCTCGTGCCTGGTCGACTCGTACCTCGACGTCTGCGATCCTCCGCGTGCTGCGCGCTCGACCTCGTTGCGCACCTCGGTGGGGTCCATGCCCAGTCGCCGCGCCAGCACGCGCTCATAGCCGGGTCGCAGCAGCCGGTCACGGATCTCGGCCACGATCGGCGCTGCCGCACGGAGGGCACCCACCCGACCTTCGACCGTCGAGAGATCGAAGCCGCTGAGCTTCCTGTCGATCGCGAACTCGAACATCGGCTGCTTCGTCTCCATCAGCGAGCGCACGGCGGCATCGCCGCGCTGCAGCCTGAGGTCGCAGGGGTCGAGTCCGTCGGGTGCGACCGCGACGAACGTCTGGGCGTTGAAGCGGTCGTCCTCCGTGAAGGCCCGCAGAGCCGCCTTCTGCCCGGCCTCATCGCCGTCGAATGTGAAGACGACTTCTCCCGAGGCGTTGTCGTCTCCCATGACGCGACGCAGCACCTTGATGTGGTCGGTTCCGAACGCGGTGCCGCAGGTCGCGATCGCGGTCGTGAGCCCTGCGAGGTGGCAGGCCATCACATCCGTGTACCCCTCGACCACCACGACTCGACGAGGGTCTCCCCGGGAAATGTCGCGCTTGGCGAGATCGAGACCGTAGAGAACCTGGGCCTTCTTGTAGATCGGGGTCTCGGGGGTGTTCAGGTACTTCGGGCCCTGGTCGTCGTCGAACAGCTTGCGCGCGCCGAATCCGATCGTCTGCCCCGATACGTCGCGGATCGGCCAGACGAGACGGCCGCGGAAGCGGTCGTACACACCGCGCTGCCCCGTCGACACCAGACCGGCGGCGCTCAGCTCGTCGCGGGTGAACCCCTGCGCGGTGAGAGCCTTCAGCATCTTGTCCCACCCGCGCGGTGCGAAGCCGACACCGAAATGCGCGGCAGCACCCGCGTCGAATCCTCGCTCGCCGAGAAAGCGGCGTCCTGCCTCGGCGTCGGCGGTGAGCAGCTGCGCCCGGAAGTATTCCGCAGCGGCGGTGTTGGCCGCATAGAGGCGGCTGCGCCCACTGGTCTCGGGAGCCGACCCGCCGTCCTCGTAGTGCAGCGCGTATCCGATGCGGCCCGCGAGACGCTCGACGGCCTCGGTGAAGCTGACGTGGTCCATCTCGCGGAGGAACGAGTAGACGTCGCCCGATTCTCCGCATCCGAAGCAGTGGTAGTAGCCGACCTGAGGCCGCACGTGGAAGCTCGGGCTCTTCTCGTCGTGAAAAGGGCACAGTCCCTTGAGCGAGCCGACGCCGGCGGACTTGAGGGCTACGCGCTCCCCGACGATGTCGGCGATGTTCGTGCGGGCCTTGACCTCATCGACGTCGGCCTGGCGGATGCGGGGCATCAGCCGGCCCCTTCGACGACCGCCTGTCGCGGCGTGTGCTCCCGCGCACCCGGCCGTGCGTGACGTGGTGTCCAGATACCGACCTCTGCGGGGTCGATCTCGCCGACCAGCCTGTTGTGCCAGTCGATCGCGCTCTGATCCGTGAGGCTCGCGATCTGGTCGACGATCACACGTGCGCGTTCGGCATCCGTCGTCGCGGCGACGAAGTCGGCGGAGAAGGCGGGCTCGAGCACATCTGCGCCTGCCGACCAGAGGGTGTCTGTCGACCACAGCGCATCGGCGAGTCTCTTCAGCACCCGGCGTTGCTCCTTGTAGACGCCCTTACGGGCCTCGATCGTGACGATCGCCTGCCCCATGATGCCCTTGAGGACGGCGATCTCGGCCTCGATGACGCGCGGCACGACGACGTGCGCGTTGTAGCGCACGAGGGCAGGGCCGGCATACGCCTCGCGCGTGGCGGAGACGGCTGCGCGCGCGAAGCGACCGATGAAGTCACTCGTGAGGTTCTTGAGTCGAGCGAGATCCCGACGCGACCGGTCGAACGACTGCAGCCACATCGGCTGGGATGCCAGCCGGTAGAGCGCGTCTGCGAGCTCATCGCGCGTGAAGTCGTAGCCCACCCACTGCTGAATGCGATCGATCAGCGCCTCGTGCGCCTGCGGGTCGGCGAGCTGGGATACGTCGACGTAGCCGTTGAGGATCGCGTCCTCGAAGTCATGCACGGAGTAGCCGATGTCGTCGGAGAGATCCATGATCTCGGCCTCGATGCAACGCCGCCGCCCCGGAACACCGTCGCGCATCCAGCGGAACACGGCTTCGTCTTCGGGATACACGCCGAACTTGAGCCGGCCCCCCGGGTCGGGAACGGGGCTGTCCACCGTCCACGGGTACTTGCAGGTCGCGTCGAGGCTCGCCCTGGTGAGGTTGAGGCCGACCGACTGACCATCGTCATCGATGGCCTTCGCCTCGAGGCGCGTCAGGATCCGCAGGGACTGCGCGTTGCCTTCGAACCCGCCGATCGGCTCTGCCCACTCGTTGAGCGCACGCTCGCCGTTGTGACCGAACGGAGGGTGCCCGAGGTCGTGGCTGAGGCAGGCGGTGTCGACGACATCGGCCGAGACTCCGAGCGCGGTCGCGAGCTCGCGTCCGACCTGCGCGACCTCGAGAGAGTGCGTCAGGCGGTTGCGGGCGAAGTCCGCTGTGCTCGCGGGGCTGAGCACCTGCGTCTTGGCGGCCAGGCGTCGCAGAGCCGCGGAGTGCAGCACGCGCGCGCGATCGCGGGCGAAGTCGTCGCGTTCGGATCGATGGGTCTCGGCGAAGAATCGCTCGGCGTCGCGCGGGTCGTATCCGTCCGAGCGACCGCGCGCCGGGTATGCCTGAGGATCAGCCGCCACTGTTCTCGATCTCCGCCCCTCGCATCATCTCGGACGCCGATGCCGCGAGCTCTCGCGACTCCAGCCACTTGTCAGGCAGCGCCGGTCGCTTCGGACGTCCGGATCGACCGCGCTGGCCTTCGGCATCCGCACCGGGATAGGGAGCCGTGTGATCGAGCTGACCGAGCAGTTCGTCGATCTCAGCCAGGCTCGACGCGGTCGCGAGCCCGGTGCGGATGTCGCCGCCGACCGGGTAACCCTTGAAGTACCAGGCCACGTGCTTGCGCACATCGCGGCATCCGCGGTCCTCGTCCTCGAAGAACTCGACGAGGAGTTCTGCATGACGACGGAACGCATCGGCCACGAAGCCGAGAGTCGCGTCCACAATCCGCTCGGTCCCTGAGCTCGTCGAAGGGTCCGCGCCGAAGGCCGCGGCGAGTTCGCCGAAGAGCCATGGGCGACCGAGGCATCCGCGCCCGACGACTACCCCGTCGCATTCTGTCTGCTGCATCATGCGCACAGCGTCGTCAGCCGACCAGATGTCGCCGTTGCCGAGCACCGGGACACTCGTGACCGCCTGCTTGAGTTCGCCGATCGCGTTCCAGTCGGCGAAGCCGGAGTAGAACTCGCTCGCCGTTCGTGCATGCAGCGCGATCGCCGAGACACCCGCGTCTTCGGCAGCGCGCCCCGCGTCGAGGAAGGTGAGGTGGTCGGGATCGATGCCCTTGCGCATCTTGATGGTCAGCGGCACGTCGCCCGCTGCCTTGACGGCCTGCGTGACGATCTGCGAGAACAGCGTGCTCTTCCACGGCAGCGCCGCTCCTCCACCCTTGCGGGTGACCTTGGGCACCGGGCAGCCGAAGTTCAGATCGATGTGATCGGCGTGGTCTTCGGCGACGATGATGCGCACGGCCTCGGAGATGGTGTGCGGGTCGACGCCATAGAGCTGGATCGAGCGGGGCGTCTCGGACTCGTGGTGGCGGATCAGTCGCATCGTCGTCTCGTTGCGCTCGACCAGCGCGCGCGACGTGATCATCTCGCTCACATACAGCCCCGCGCCGTACTCGCGGCAGAGACGACGGAAAGCGGTGTTCGTGATGCCCGCCATGGGTGCGAGGACGACCGGCACGTCGAGGGCGATCGGACCGATGTTGAGGGTGCGAGCAGAGGCGGTGGCGAGAGTCATGTCCCCTCCATTCTCCCAGACACGGAGCCGGTATCGGCGCATCGACCTAAGCTGTGAATATGACCGATCCCGCAGTGCGTTCCATCCCCTTCACCGACGCCGACGGCAACGAGAAGACGATCGACGATCTCGGTGCCGACGTCGTGCTCGTCGTCAACGTCGCGTCGAAGTGCGGCCTCACTCCGCAGTACGAGCAGCTCGAAGAACTGCAACGTCTCTACGGCGACCGCGGGTTCAGCGTCGTCGGATTCCCCTGCAACCAGTTCTTCGGTCAGGAGCCGGGTTCGGTCGATCAGATCATGGAGTTCTGCTCCACCACCTACGGCGTGACGTTCCCCATCAACGACAAGGTGAAGGTCAACGGCAAGAACGCCACAGAGCTCTACAAGACGTTGAAGGAGACGCCGGACGCCGGCGGCAAGGCCGGCCGCGTCGAGTGGAACTTCGAGAAGTTCCTCGTGCTGCCCGACGGCGAGGTCGTCCGCTTCCGCCCGAAGCAGAAGCCGAACGACCCCGAGATCGTCGCAGCGATCGAGGGCGCGCTGACCCGCTAGACCGCAGCGTCGTTTCCGTCGGCTGGGTAGTGTCGGGGCATGGACGACGAGCAGACGCTGTCCGGCGGGAATGCGAGCGGCACCGTCACCCGAATCGGCGATACCGTCCGCAAGCAGTGGACCGCCTCGACGCCGAGCGTTCATGCCTTCATGTCGCATGTACGCGAACGCGGTGTCGATGTTCCGACACCGCGCGGTCAGGACGAGCGAGGACGACAGCGCATCGAGTTCGTACCGGGGCCCCTCGCGATCGACGTCGGGCCTCTGACCGCAGACGGATTGCGACGCGTCGGCGCGATCGTGCGGGCGATTCACGACGCGAGCGAGACGTTCTCTCCTTCGGCTGATGCGCTCTGGGATACCGCCATCCCTGCGCCGGGTGCGGAGATCATCTGTCACAACGACCTCGCGCCGTGGAACCTCGTCATCGGAGACCGATGGGTCTTCATCGACTGGGATGCCGCGGCGCCGAGCACCCGTCTCTGGGATCTCGCCTATGCGGCTCAGACGTTCACGCTCTCGGCCGTCGAGGTCGCCCCGGAGGTCGCAGCCGAGGGCCTTCGAGCCTTCGTAGACGGTTACGGCGCCTCTGGCGAGCTCAGGACCCGGCTGCCCGCGATGATGCACCGACGCGCCGCGGCGATGCTCGACCTGCTGACCACTGCGCATGCACACGGCCGCGAGCCGTGGTCATCCATGTTCACGGATGGCCACGGCTCGCACTGGTCTGCAGTGGTCGGCTACGTCGGCACGAATCAGCAGACCTGGTTCGACGCGTTGACCGCGCTCGCTCCGGCGGAGCCTGACCGTTAGACCGCGGCGGTCTCGCTCTCGGCCTCTGTCTCGCCGCGCTTGGACCAGAGATCGCGCAGTACGTTCTCGAAAGCTGCGGGCGGCTGAGCGCCGCTGATGCCGTACTGCCCGTCGATCACGAAGAACGGGACGCCCTGGATGCCGTAGGCCTGGGCCTGCGCCTGATCCTGACGGACGTCGGCCAGGTGACGAGCGGAGACGAGAGCCTCACGCGTGTCGTCGGGGTTCAGCCCCACCTCGACGGCGAGCTCGACCAGGTCGTCGATGCGACCGACATGCTTGCCCTCGGTGAAGTACGCGGACATGAGCCGCTCCTCCATCTTGTGCTGCACGCCCTGCGCCTTCGCGAAGTGCAGCAGCTCGTGAGCCTTCACCGTGTTGGTGTGCTGCAGCAGGTCGAAACGGTATGCGAGTCCGGCGCCCTCGGCGACCCCGGTGACGTGCGCCAGCATCTGCTCGACCTGCTCCCGAGGCATCCCCTTGTGACCGGCAAGGAAGTCGATCTCATCGCCGTCGAAGTCGACGGGGGTGTCGGGCGAGAGCTCGAACGAGTGGAAGGTGATGTTCACCTGTGGGGCGTCATCGTCGCCGGCTACGGCTTCGAGTCCCTTCTCGAGGTTGCGCTTGCCGATGTAGCACCACGGGCAGGCGATGTCGGACCAGATGTCAATCGAGATGGCTTCACTCACACTGACATCCAACCGTATGCACCTATGGGCTATTCCGTCGGTAGGATTCTCGGATGCTCTCCGCCGCCGATCCGCTGCCGTTCAGCCCCGAGAGGGTGCTGATCGCTGGTGTCACCGGATCGGGGAAGACGACGCTCGCGCGGCGCGTGGCTGGGCTCTGGGATCTACGGCACGTCGAGATCGACGGCCTGTTCCACGGCGAGAACTGGACTCCACGCCCGTCCTTCCTCGATGACGTCCGTGCCTTCGCGTCCACCGACCGCTGGGTCACCGAGTGGCAGTACACCAGCAAGGGCACCGACGAGATCCTCGCTCCGCGCGCCCAGGTCGTGCTCTGGCTGGACTACCCCTACCGAGTGGTGCGTACCCGCCTCCTGCGGCGAACGATCGGGCGCAGCATCCTGCGCACCCGGATGTGGAACGGCAACGTCGAGAAACCGATCTGGAGGATGTTCTCCGGCGGCCCTGAAGAGAACATCATCGCGTGGCAGACGAACACGCTGCACAAGTGGACCGCGCGGATGCCCGACGTCACACGAGAGCACACTCACCTCACGATCGTGCGGTTGCGGCACCCCCGCGAGACGGAGCGGTGGCTGCGCTCTCAGGCCGAGGCGTCAGGCGTATCGATCGCCCCACCGAAGCGACGGTCACGCGACAGGTAGACCTCGATGGCGCGCCACAGCTCCTCGCGCGAGAAGTCGGGCCAGAGCGTGTCGAGGAACACCATCTCGGCATACGCCGCCTGCCACAGCAGGAAGTTGGAGGTGCGCTGCTCACCTGAGCTCCGCAGGAACAGGTCGACATCAGGCATGTCGGGCACGTAGAGGTTGCGGCGGATCATCTTCTCGGAGATTGCGTTGGGCTTCACCCGACCAGCGGCGACATCGGCGGCGATCGAGCGCATCGCGTCGACCAGCTCGACACGTCCGCCGTAGTTCACGCACATGGTGAGCGTGAGTACGTCGTTGTCCTTCGTGAGCTGTTCGGCGTACTGCAGCTCCTTGATCACGCTGCCCCACAGTCGCGGCTTGCGGCCGGCCCACCGGACTCGCACGCCCCACTCGTTGAGCTGGTCGCGTCGGCGATGCAGGACATCACGGTTGTATCCCATGAGGAAGCGGACCTCGTCTGGTGAGCGGGCCCAGTTCTCGGTCGAGAACGCATAGACGGACAGGTGCTTGACCCCCGCCTGGATCGCACCGGCGACGACGTCGAGAAGCACCTCCTCCCCGGCCTTGTGCCCTTCGACGCGGCTGAGGCCGCGACGATTCGCCCACCGGCCGTTGCCGTCCATGACGATCGCGACGTGCTCGGGAACAGATCGGAAGCTCGGCGGATAGATGCCCGTCCAGTCGAGCGGACGATACGCCACGGCATCCTTGTGCGTGTAGGGCTTGGGGCTCACCGTGCTCCTTCTCGGGGGATGTCGGCCACGAGGTGTTCGAGCGAGCGGATGCCGCGCTCCAGGTGCCATTGGGCGTAGGCGGCGACGAGGCCGGATGCCGCGGCGTTGTCGGCGTGCGGAGCAGCATCGATCGCCTCCCACTCGCCGGACATGAGCGACCGCAGCAGCGACAGGGTCTTCTCCGCGACCTTCGGGCTGCCCGCCGGCGCACAGTTCGGGCACACGGCCCCACCGAGCTGTCCGACGAAGTGCGCATGGGGCCCAGGAGTGGCGCATCGCGCGCAGTCGCCGAGCGACGGAGCCCACCCGGACAGCGCCATGACGCGCAGCAGATAGGAGTCGAGGATGCTGCGGGGCGAATGCTCGCCCCGAGACAGCGCACGCAGGCCACCGACCAGCAACAGGTACTGGTCGGGCGTCGCCTCGGAATCGCTGAGCCTGTCAGCGGTCTCGACCATCGCATTGGCCGAGGTGAATCGGTCGTAGTGCGCCGCGATGTCTGATCCGTACGACCCGAGCGACTCCGCCTGCTGCACGATGTCGAGGGTGCGCCCCTGATAGAGCTGCACATCGGCGACCATGAAGGGTTCGAGACGCGAGCCGAACTTCGACGAGGTGCGTCGCACACCCTTCGCGACAGCACGGATCTTGCCGTGCCGCCGAGAGAGCATCGTGACGATGCGATCTGCCTCACCCAGCTTGTGGGTGCGCAGGATCACCGCTTCATCTCGATAGGTGGGCACCGTTCGATTATCCTCCGTGCAGGAGAATAGAGGCGTGACCGAACCGCTCTTCATCATTCCGCTCTGGGCGGACCTGCTCGGCGTCGGCCTCGGCGGAGTCCAGGGTGCGATGTTCGCCTCGGGTTTTCAGGGGCAGCGACGCCTCGACTGGCTCGGCGTCGCGATCATCGGCATCATGATCGGCATGGGCGGCGGTCTCATCCGCGACATCCTGCTCGGGCAGACCCCGGCCACGCTGCAGAACCAGTGGTATCTGGTCACCGCGGGCGGCGCAGCGCTCCTGGGCATGCTGCTGGCGGGACTGTTCAGCCGCCTGAACACGGCGATCGTCGTGCTCGACGCCGTCGTCATCGGGATGTTCGGCGCGTTCGGGACCAGCAAGGCGCTCGCCCTCGGCATCCCCGAGGTGCCGGCGGTCTTCATCGGCGTGTGTGCAGCCGTCGGCGGCAGCGTGCTCCGAGACATGCTCATGGGGCTGCCGACCGCGATCATGCACGTCGGCTCGCTCTATGCGGTTGCCGCCGGCGCGGGGTGCACGTTCATCGTGATCTCCGTCGCCCTGGGCATGCCCATCACGCTCGCGGCGATCATCGGCATCGCGGTGACCAGCGTCATCCGCATCCTCGCCGTCACCTTCGATGTCTCGCTTCCCGAGCAGCGTCGCATCTACCGGCGCAAGGTCGCCGCCGAGACCGGAGTGATCCCGATCATCAAGCCCAGCGCCGAGTGACCACGGGCCCTGTCACCACCAGCGCAGACGAAACGCCCCACCCGCCGAGGGGTGGGGCGTTCGTCCATCCGAGGATCAGACCGCTGCGAGCTCCTGCTGACGCGTGCGGATCGAGCGGTTGACGCCCGAGACGATCGCCTTGAGCGAAGCGGTCGAGATGTCGCCGTCGATGCCGACGCCCCACAGTCGCTGGTCGCCGACCTGCAGCTCGACGTAGGCCGCGGCCTGCGCGTCGCCACCGGCGCTGAGAGCGTGTTCGACGTAGTCGTACACCGTGATGTCGAAGCCCTGACCGCGCAGCACCTCGACGAAGGCGGCGACCGGCCCGTTGCCGTTGCCCGCGACCGCGACCTGCTGGTCATCGTCGCGCAGCACGACGTCGAGGACGACGTCTCCTGACATATCGCTGCGGGTCTGTGTCGCCAGCAGCTCGAAGCGGCCCCACTTGGCCGCTGTGTCGTCGGCCGGGAGGTACTCGTCATTGAAGATCGACCAGATCTGCTCGCTGGTGACCTCGCCGCCTTCGGCATCGGTCTTGGTCTGGACGACGCCGGAGAACTCGATCTGCAGCTTGCGAGGCAGGTCGATCGCGTGGTCGGCCTTGAGCAGGTACGCGACGCCGCCCTTGCCGGACTGCGAGTTGACGCGGATCACGGCTTCGTACGAACGACCGAGATCCTTCGGGTCGACCGGCAGATACGGCACGGCCCACTCGATGTCGTCGACCGTGAGGCCCTCTGCCTCGGCCCGGGCGGCCATCGCCTCGAAGCCCTTCTTGATCGCGTCCTGGTGCGATCCGCTGAACGCGGTGAAGACCAGATCACCCGCCCACGGGCTGCGCTCGGGAACCGGGAGCTGGTTGCAGTACTCGACCGTGCGCTTGACCTGGTCGATGTCGCTGAAATCGATCTGGGGGTCGATGCCCTGCGTGAACAGATTGATGCCCAGTGCGACGATGTCGACGTTGCCGGTGCGCTCGCCGTTGCCGAACAGGCAGCCCTCGATGCGGTCGGCGCCGGCCATGTAGCCGAGCTCTGCGGCGGCGATCGCGGTGCCGCGGTCGTTGTGCGGGTGCAGCGACAGGATGACGTTCTCACGGTGAGCGAGGTTGCGGCTCATCCACTCGATCGAGTCTGCGTAGACGTTCGGCGAGGCCATCTCGACGGTTGCGGGCAGGTTGATGATGACCTTGCGGTCGGGCGTCGGCTCGAAGATCTCGATCACCTGGTTGCAGACGTCGACGGCGAACTCGAGCTCGGTGCCCGTGTAGCTTTCGGGCGAGTACTCGTAGTAAACCTTGGTGTCGGGGATCGTCTTCTCGTACTGGCGGCACAGGCGGGCACCCTCGAGGGCGATGTCGATGATGCCCTGCTTGTCGGTGCGGAACACGACCTCACGCTGCAGCACGCTCGTCGAGTTGTACAGGTGCACGATCGCCTGCTTCGCGCCGGCGATCGACTCGTAGGTGCGGGCGATCAGGTGCTCACGCGCCTGGGTCAGCACCTGGATCGTGACGTCATCCGGAATCAGGTTCTCTTCGATGAGCTGACGGACGAAGTCGAAGTCGGTCTGACTGGCCGAGGGGAACCCGACCTCGATCTCCTTGTAGCCCATGCTGACGAGCAGCTCGAACATCACGCGCTTGCGCTCCGGCGACATCGGATCGATGAGCGCCTGGTTTCCGTCGCGGAGATCGACCGCGCACCACCGGGGCGCCTCGGTGATCCGGGCGTCAGGCCAGGTGCGGTCGGGCAGGTGGACGGAAATCTGCTCGTGGTACGGCCGGTACTTGTGGATCGGCATCGCGGACGGGCGCTGAGTGTTCTGCATGATGGGGCTTCTTCTCTTCGTCAGAAATGTGAACGGGCCAACACAAGCGCCGCGACGAGGAAGGCCCTAGCTTTAGGACTCGTCGCGGCAGCTAAGAAGAAGCAGACCGCCGAAAGGCATGCGGCCATGGTAGCAGGGATGCGTAAGCCGTTTGACTCGCCGCTGAGACGATCGACCGACACGAGACACTGTCAGGCATGAGCACTTCGTGCAGTCGCATGCTTCTCGCCGCAGCAGCCCTCGCGGGCGTGCTCGGTCTCGCCGCGTGTTCCACCGGTCCCGGCTCCTCGCCCGCACCCCCGAGCTCGGGACCGCCCGCGTGGGATGCCGCGAATGCGGCGCCTCCGGAAGGACGCGTCATCGGCACCGGCACGGTTCTGGACGTCGCCGGTGAAGCCCAGCTGTGTCTCGGGGGCGTCGCCGAGTCGTACCCACCGCAGTGCTCGGGGATCCCACTCGACGACTGGACGTGGGAGGGTGTCGACGGCAGCGAGACCAGTGCCGACACCACCTGGGGCAGCTACGCCGTCTACGGCACCTTCGACGGTGAGCGCTACGCCGTCACCGACCCGCCCATCCTGCTCGCGCTGTACGACCCCATCCGCCCGGACGACCCAGCAGACGGCGTCGACGGGACGAGCTCCGAGGCAGATCTCATCCGCGTGCAGGACGAGCTCTCGGCTTCGTTGAGCCTCGATGCCCTCTCGCTCTGGATCGAGCGTGGCTATGTCTGGGTGAATGTCGTCTGGGATGACGGCACGCTGCAGGATGCGGTCGATCAGGCGTACGGCGACGGAGTCGTCATAGTGACGTCAGCTCTGCGCGAGATCGACTAGGACGACGGGATGAGCGCGAGCTTGCCGCCGGGGTGGCCGCCGGCGAGCAGCGAGAGCGCGGCAGGCGCGTCTTCCAGCGAGAAGGTGCGCGCGACCGGAACGACGAGGTCGCCGTGCTGCGCGAGCGCGACCAGATCGGCGCGGATGTCGTCGCGGAAGCGGGCGCTCGCGGGCATCGATCCCGCGATCGCGAGGATGCCGTCGGAGTCGGCCCTCTGGGGCGCAGCGATCGTCACGATGCGACGTCGGTCGTCGACCAGCTCGAGGGAGACGTCGATGGCCTCATCGGTACCGACGGCGTCCAGCGCGGCAGCCACCGCAACGCCGGCGGCCGCATCTCTCACGCGGTCGGCCAGCCCAGGCCCGTAGGTGACGGGGATGCCGCCGAAGCGCTCGACCACATCGAATCCCTTCACACTCGCCGTGCCGATCACGCGGATGCCTCGGAGCCCCGCCTGCTGGAGCACGCTCACCCCGACCGCACCTGACGCGCCGTGAAGCAGGATCGTCTCACCGGGAGCGGCGGTCGTCACCGAGAGCATCTCGGCCGCCGTCGTGCCGGCGAGAAGAAGGTTCGCGGCCTCTGCGTGGGTCAGCGTGGTCGGTTTCGAGAAGGCCTTCTCAGCGGGGATGGTGAGTTCGGTGGCGTATCCCCCGCTCACGCGGAATGCGACTACCTCGTCGCCCACATCGGCAGCTCCGGATCCGATCTGCGTGTCGGGTCCGATCGCGGTGATCTCGCCCGAGACCTCGTAACCGATCGGCACCGGCAGCTCGACACCGGGGCGCGCCGCTGCGACGTGCTTCGCGTCGGCTGGGTTCACACCCGCCGCGCGGACGCGGATCGTGACCTCGCCAGGGCCGGGGCGAGGAACCTCGTACTCGACGAACTCCCACGTGTCAGGGGCGCCCCAGGACGATGCGATCCAGTGCTGTGCGAGTGTCATGCCGTGACTCTATCCTCAGAGCACGCAGCGGACGTTGGTCGAGGTTCCGTTGACGCTGGTCCAGCCTCCCGCGGGGGCGGTGGTCAGCACCGTCGCGCCGTTGCGCGCCTGCGCGTATCCCCCCGACCGCGCGTTCGCCAGTGACCTCACCGGGAAGGATGTCGGGACCGCGAGGATGCCACACGTGCTCCAACTCAACCGTGCCCCGGTGAGCGCCGTTCCGGTATAAACGCACACCAGACCCGTCGTGCAGCTGCCCACGGCGGCAATAGACACAGCTCGGACGTGAGCACCGACGACGAGCTCCATGCCCAGCTCGGGCCAGACGGCGTGCCGCGAGTCGACGACGACTCCGCCAGGGACCTCTGCCATCACCTCGAGGATCAGCGGTGCGATGCGATCCCCGTCGTCCACCGCAGGGGCCGCGGCTGCAGGACCCCCAAGCATGAGGGCCGCGAGGAGACCGGCGGCCACGGCGGGAAATATGCTCCGTGATCTCATCTCGCGAGATCCTCATCGACGTCCCACATGGTGTACGAGATGATCGCACCACCGGCTATCAGGTCGTTCTCGATGAGGTTGGTCCGCTCGACACCGACGATCCGCCCCGTGTCGAGGGACAGGAGCACGACGTCACTCGCAGCGCCGTCCGACGTGATCACTCGCAGTCCTGCGACCCGTCGTCCCAGGCGGTCGGTGGTGGTGCCGAGCGCCTCCACCCCGTCCGCATCCGCGAGGACGTCGAGCACCTGCGACTCCTGGGCGTTCGTGAGGGTCCAATACTCGAGCATCGCTGTCGCGGCGGCGACGACCTCGGAGCCCGTCGGATCCGTCGGCATCCCGAACGCGGTGAGAACGGCGGACACCTCCTCACGGGAGTCGCCGAAGACGTCGGGAACGGGGGTCCCCAACTGACCGGGTTCGATCGACAGATCGACGGTGACCTCACCCGAGCTGCTGATCTCGGCGCCGATGTTCGCGGACGCATCCGTGGGGTCGTACGGCACCCCCCTCACCGAGACCACCCGACCCGAGAGGTCGGGCTCCCAGCGAAGAGTGGTGAGCTGCGGGACGACCTTCGTCGCTCCGGTGCTGCCGTTGATGTCGAGTCCCCAGGTGGCCGACCGCACGACGCGCTCCGGCTCGGCGGGGCCCGGCGTCGCGCTCAGCGTCGACCGCGCCGTGTCCAACGTCTCAGCAGTGCTCTCACCACCCGAGAAGTCCAGCGGTGCAGGCGAGCCTGCGACCGCCGCCCCCTGGGGAACCAGGACGGCGACGGCGACGACCGCCGCCGCGGCCGCCATCACGACACCCGAGGCCCACCCCAGAGCGCGCCTGCGTCGAGGCCGAGGCTTCGCGGCGGTGCGGATGATCCGGTCTCGAGTCCACTCTGCCGCGGCGTCCGGCTTCGCATCGCGTGGTGTTCTGGCAGGATCGGCCTGCGTGAGGACACGTTCGAGCAGCGCGTCGTCAGTCGACATGATCCCCACGCCCCTCCAGTCCGAGCTCCGCGCGCAGCTTCACCTGAGCGCGCAACAGCCTTCTCCGCACTCGGACACGCGGGCTGCGCAGCAACTCAGCGATCTCCCCCACCGCGAGCCCATCCCAGTACTTCAGCATGATGATACGCCGCTCACGCCCGGTGAGGGCTGCCAATGCTGCGAGAACTCTCGCGCGCATCGTCAGATCGGGAGGCGCCTCGTCACCCGACACTCCGCTGTGCACGGCATCGAGGGCCGTACGCCTCAGAGTGGATCGCCCCGATCGGCCGCTGAGAACCCGATCCGCCGCGCGGATCAACCAGATCCGATCCATCGGCTTCGTCGGGATGAGTCGAGACCACGCCACGAGGAAGATCTCCGAAACGATCTCGGTGACTTCCGCGGGATCCTCGACGACGCCCTCGACATGATGTCTGACCGCTGCCCAGTTGGCATCGAAGAGCCGACTGAAGGCTTCGTTCCTCTGGGTCTCGCGGTTCTCACCGCGGGCGCTCATCTCTCTCGTCCGCCGGAGCACCCGATCCGCGTCGCGTCTCGGTGTCGCATGTCAGAAGCCGAGGCGTCCGAGCTGCTTCGGGTCGCGCTGCCATTCCTTCGCGACCTTGACATGCAGCCCCAGGAAGACCCTGGTGCCGAGAAGCTCTTCGATGCCCACGCGAGCACGGCGTCCGACGTCGGCCAGACGCTTGCCCTTGTGGCCGATGATGATCGCCTTCTGACTGTCCCGCTCGACGACGATCGAGGCGTGCACATCGGTCAGGTCGGTTCCTTCACGGGGAGCGATGTCGTCGATCATGACGGCGATCGAGTGCGGAAGCTCGTCACGAACACCGTCGAGCGCCGCCTCGCGGATCATCTCGGCGATGCGATCCTCTTCCGACTCGTCGGTCGTGACCCCCTCGCCGTAGAGCGCGGGCCCTACCGGCATGAGAGCGAGAACCTCGTCTGCGAGTACCTCGAGCTGATCGTTGGTGAGGGCAGAGATGGGGATGACAGCATCCCAGTCCTCGCGCAGCGCGTCGACCTCCATGAGCCGTTCGGTGATCTCGTCGCGCCCTGCGGCATCCGTCTTGGTGACGATGGCGATCTTCTTGGCACGGCGGTATCCGTCGAGCGAGGCCGCGATGCGACGGTCGCCAGGTCCGACCTTCTCGGTCGCCGGCACGCAGAAGCCGATCACATCGACGTCGCCGAGCACCTGCTCGACGAGGTCGTTCAAGCGCTCGCCCAGAAGCGTCCGCGGCTTGTGGATGCCGGGGGTGTCGACGATGACGAGCTGCCCCTCCGGGCGGTTCACGATTCCGCGGATCGCCCGCCTGGTCGTCTGCGGCTTCTCGCTGGTGATCGCGATCTTCTCGCCCACCAGCGCGTTCGTGAGAGTGGACTTTCCGACGTTCGGCCGCCCCACGAAGGTCACGAACCCGCTCCGCGTCTGCTCAGTCATCGTTTCCGTCTCTCTCATCTGCGGCATGTCCCGCGTCGTCTGCCGCGCGTTCGACGAACACGGTCGCGATTCCACGACCACGCCCTCGAGACGCGCCGCCGGTGAGGGTCAGCCCCTCGACCGTCGCTGTGGAACCCGGTTGCGGGACCTGGCCGAGTGCCTTGCCCAGCAGACCGCCGATGGAGTCGACGTCCTCGTCCTCGAGTTCGAGGCCGAACAGATCGCCGACATCCTCCAGCGAGAGTCGGGAGCTCACGCGGTAGCGTCCGTCGCCGAGTTCGACGACTTCCGCTGATACCTGATCGTACTCGTCGGAGATCTCGCCCACGAGTTCCTCGATGAGGTCCTCCAGGGTCACGAGGCCCGATATGCCGCCGTGCTCGTCGATCACCAGGCACACGTGCACGGCGTCGCGCTTCATCTGCTGAAGCAGCGTCTCGGCACGCATGGACTCCGGCACGAAGGTCGCCGGCCGCGAGATCGGACGGATGGACGCGGTGCGCCAGGCGTTCTCATCGCGGAAGGCGAACAGCACCAGGTCCTTCAGATACAGCACGCCGACGACGTCATCGGCGTCGTCGTCGACGACCGGCATGCGCGACACACCCCGCTGCAGGAACAGCGTCATGGCTTCGCTCGTCGTCGCGGTCGCGTCGACCGTCACCATCTCGGTGCGAGGCACCATCACAGCGCGTACGAATTGATCGGTGAAGTCGAACACCGAGTGGATGAGGTCGCGATCATCGGCCTCGATCAGGTCGTTCGAGGCCGCCTCGTCGACCATGCTGAGCAGCTGCTCCTCCGAGGTGAACGAGCTGCGGCCGCGTCCTGGAGTGACCCTGTTGCCGAGTATCACCAGCCCTTGGGCGAGCGGTCCGAGGATGATGCGCAGCCCGCGGACGATCCGCGCATTCGCGCGGAGCATCCCCTCTGCGTGGTGCCGGCCGAATGAACGGGGGCTCGCCCCCACCAGCACGAAGCTGATGCCCGTCATCAGCAGGGCCGCGGCGAGCATCGCCCACCAGATGTTGTCGAACAGGATGCTGAACGCGACCGTGACGAGCACGGCGGCCGCCGTCTCGGCGAGCACGCGGATGAACGCGACGGCGTTGACATGTGCGTCCGGGTCGGCCGCGATCCGCACAAGCTGACGACCGTTGCGCCCCTCGGCGCCCATCTCTTCGATGTCCGAACGCGACGTGACCCCGAAGGCGGCGTCGATGGCCGCCATGAGACCGCCGAACGCGACGAGCAGGACTGCGCCCGCGAGCAGGAGGGCGGCGGTCATCGTCGACGTTCAGCCGCGGCGAAGCCCTGGATGAGCTCCTTCTGCAGTCCGAACATCTCGCGCTCCTCTTCGGGCTCGGCGTGGTCGAAGCCGAGGAGGTGCAGCAGTCCGTGCGTGGTGAGCAGGATCAGCTCATCCATCAGCGTGTGGCCGGCCGCCTGCGCCTGAGCCTCGGCGACCTGAGGGCACAGGACGATGTCTCCGAGCAGCCCAGGGGCCGTAGGGCGGTCTTCGGTGCCGGGGCGCAGCTCATCCATCGGGAAGCTGAGCACGTCTGTCGGGCCGGGTTCGTCCATCCACTGCACGTGGAGGGCCTCCATCGCGGCCTCGTCGACGAGGACGATCGCGACCTCGGCGTCCGGGCTCACGTGCATCTGCGCCAGGTTGAAGTCGGTCAGGCGCTGCAGCACGGTCTCGTCGACATCGATCGCCGACTCGTTGTTGATCTCGATCATGGCTGTGCTCGTTTCATCAGGAGAGGCCTCGTTTGGGCGTCCGGTCCCGGGGACCCGGCCGCTGCGCTCCGCGTCGCTCTGCGCGGTTGGCGAACTCGGCCGCCTGCTCCCGCTCGAAGCGCTGAGCCGTGCGGCGCTCGTCGTATTCGCTGTAGGCGTCGACGATGCGCCCGACGAGCGAATGCCGCACGACGTCGTCGCTCGTGAGTCGCGCGAAGTGGATGTCGTCGATTCCGTCGAGCACGCGCGTCACGAGGCGGAGTCCTGAGGATCCCTGCGGGAGGTCGACCTGGGTGATGTCACCGGTCACCACCATCTTGGATCCGAAGCCGAGCCGCGTGAGGAACATCTTCATCTGCTCGGGTGTCGTGTTCTGCGCCTCGTCGAGCACCACGAACGAATCGTTCAGCGTGCGGCCGCGCATATACGCGAGCGGCGCGACCTCGATGGTCCCCGTCGCCATGAGGCGGGGGACGATCTCGGGGTCCATCATCTCGTTGAGCGCGTCGTAGAGCGGACGCAGGTACGGGTCGATCTTGTCGGTCAGCGTGCCGGGGAGGAAGCCGAGCCGCTCGCCCGCTTCGACGGCGGGGCGCGTCAGGATGATCCGCGTGACCTCCTTGCGCTGCAGCGCCTGGACGGCTTTCGCCATCGCCAGGTAGGTCTTGCCCGTTCCGGCCGGACCGATGCCGAACACGATCGTGTTCTCCTCGATCGCGTCGACGTACTCCTTCTGGCCCAGGGTCTTCGGCCGGATGACCTTGCCGCGGGTCGACAGGATCGCCTCACCGAGCACCTCGCTCGGGCGGGGTCCCCCGTCGTTGCGCAGCAGTCGCGCCGAACTGGTGACGTCGCTCGGAGCGAGGTCGTGGCCGGCCTTCGTCATGGTCATCAGCTCGTCGACGAGGTTCTTCGCCTTCGCGACGGCATCCGCCGCGCCGGTGAGCGTGATCTCGTTGCCGCGGACGAGCACCTGCACGTCGCGGTGCTCCTTCTCGAGCATCCGCAGCAGGCGGTCCTGCGGGCCGAGCAGCTGCACCATGGCGACGCCGTCGGCATAGATCTTCTCGACAGCGGTGTCGGATGCGGTGGCTGGGTCGTTTTCGTCAGAAGCCAACGAGCTTGTTCTCCTCGATATTGCCGAGCACATGGGCGTGCACGTGGAAGACGGATTGGGCGGCGCTCGCGCCGTTGTTGAAGATGAGGCGGTACTCGCCGTTGGCATGCTCTGCCGCGAGCTGCTTGGCTGCGGCGACCATCTCGGCGAGGAGCCCCGGGTCGCCCTGAGCGAGATCGGTGACGTCTCGGTAGTCCTCGGTCTTGGGGATCACGAGAGCGTGCAGAGGAGCCTGCGGGTTGATGTCGCGGATCGCGAACACCCGGCCGGTGTCGAGCAGGATCTCGCCGGGGATGTCACCGTTGAGAATGCGCGTGAAGATCGAGGGCTCGGACATGCTCTCAGTCTACTGACCGCAGCACGACCGGGTCTGTGGCCGTGTTCACCAGCGGCCGAGCGCCACCGACAGCACTGCGATGGCCGCAGGACCCGCCGTGGAAGTGCGCAGCACCGTCGTGCCGAGGAGCACCCGTTCGGCGCCGGCGTCGGAGAGCTTCCTGAGTTCGTCGTCGGAGATGCCGCCCTCTGGCCCGACGACCAGCACGATGTCACGCCCGTCCGGTTCGAGATCCGACAACCGCGTCGATGCACTCGGGTCGAGCAGCAGCAGGCGCTGTGAGGATGCACGCGACGCGAGGTCTGCCGTCGTCGCCGGAGGCGAGACCTCGGGAACCCAGGCTCGGTGAGCCTGCTTGGCAGCCTCGCGGACGATCGTCGACCAGCGCTCACGTCCCTTGGCCGCTTTCGGCCCCTCCCAGCGCGAGACGCTGCGGCTGGCCTGCCACGGAACGATCTCGTCGACCCCGAGCTCACACGCCGCCTGCACCGCCAGCTCGTCGCGATCCCCCTTCGCCAGAGCCTGCGCGAGGGCGATCCGCGGGCTCGGTGCGGGTTCCACCGAGCGGGCCGACACGCGCACCTCGACGCGCGACGGCGACACCTCTTCGGCGACGCCGGTGAGCCACACTCCCGCGCCGTCCCCGACGGTGACGGCCTCGCCGACACGGAGCCTGCGAACCACCGCCGCGTGCTTCGCCTCGGCACCGGTGAGCGACACGAGGTCGCCGACCGCGGCATCCGCCGAGTTCTCGACGAGGAAGTGGAGTGCCATGAGCGCCGTCCGGATCAGTGCGAACGGAAGCGGTCGCGGAGCTTCGAGAACAGTCCCTGCTGGAACTGCGCCAGCTGCGGACCCGGCGCCTTCGTCTTCTTCGCGAAGTCCTCGATCAGCGCGCGCTGTGCCGAGTCCAGCTTCGTCGGGGTGACCACCTGCACGCCGACCCGCAGATCGCCGCGCTGGTTGCCCCGCAGGGGCGTGACGCCGCGGCCCTTGATGGTCAGGACGTCACCCGACTGGACGCCCGAGCGGATCTCGAGATCGACCTCGCCGTCGAGCCCCTGAATAGTGGTCTCGGTGCCGAGGACGGCATCCGGCATCGACACCTCGAGTGTCGCGAGCAGGTCGTCGCCGTCGCGGCTGAACGAGGGATGCGGGTTGACGGTGACCTCGACATACAGATCGCCGTTCGGACCGCCGGCCTTGCCGACCTCTCCAGACCCCGGCAGTTGCAGACGGAGTCCGGTCTCGACGCCGGCGGGGATGTCGAGCGAGACGGTGCGGCGAGAGCGCACCCGGCCCTGTCCGCCGCAGGTGCCGCACGGATACGGGATGGTCGTGCCGTAGCCCTCGCAGGTGCCGCACGGCTGAGAGGTCACGACGTTGCCGAGCAGGCTGCGCACCTGGCGCTGCACGTGTCCGGACCCGCCGCAGATGTCACAGGTGACGGGCGACGTGCCCTCCTGACAGCACGAGCCGTTGCAGGTCTCGCACAGCACGGCGGTGTCGACCTCGATGTCGCGGTGGGCGCCGAAGACGACGTCGCCGAGATCGAGGGTCACGCGAACCAGCGCATCCTGGCCGCGCTCGCGCCGCGAACGCGGACGCGCTCCGCGGCCACCACCCTGGCCGGCGCCGAAGAACGTCTCGAAGATGTCGCCGAAACCGCCGAAACCACCGAAGTCGTTCGCCGCTCCGTCTCCCCCGCCCATGTCGTAGCGGCGGCGTGAATCGTCGTCGCTCAGCACGTCGTACGCGTGCGTCACGAGCTTGAATCGCTCAGCGGCGTCTTCACCCGGGTTCACGTCGGGGTGGAGCTGACGGGCAAGGCGTCGGTACGCCTTCTTGATCTCGTCGGTGGAGGCGTCGCGAGAGACGCCGAGTACCTCGTAGTGGTCTGCCACAATGGCCCTTCTGCGTGTGCTGTCATCTGGGCGGCCGCGTCAGCGAGCCGCCTCGTCTTCATCGAGCATCCGTGACAGGTAGCGGGCAACAGCCCGTGCCGCCGCGAGATTGCTCGGATAGTCCATGCGGGTCGGCCCCATCACGCCGACGCGCGCCGTGCCGCTCGGTGCGGCGTAGTTGCTGGCGACGATCGATGCCTCACCGAGTCCGAAAGACGCGTTCTCGGTGCCGATGCTGGCTGCGAGGCCGTGTGAGTCGGCCTCCATCTCGCTCATCAGGCGCAGGAGAGTAACCTGCTCCTCGATCGCCTCGAGGATGGGATGGATGCTGCCGCGGAAGTCCTGCTCGCGACGCGCCAGAGTCGCCGCTCCCGCCATCACCAGACGCTCCTGGCGGAACGCACCGAGTTCGTCGATGACGATGGTCGCGAGTGCGCGCAGCACGATGTCGTGCGAATGCTCATCGTCGGCGAGCAGGGCCTGGAGACGCTCAGCCGCATCGCTCACCGCCCTCCCGGTGATCAGAGCTGACAGGCGTGCGCGGAGCACGGCCATATCGGCGTCATCGACGTCGACGGGCAACGGTGCGATGCGCTGTGAGACGCCCCCCGCATCGGTGACCAACACGATGAGCAGTCGATTCGGCGCCAGCGCGACGAGTTCGAGGTGCGTCAGATGCGCCCGGGCGAACGACGGGTACTGGGCGAGCGCGACCTGGCCCGTGAGCTGGGTCAGCACCCGGACAGTGCGCACCATCAGGTCGTCGAGGTCGGAGGGCGCCGTGAGGAACGACTCGATCGCCGTGCGTTGTGCGACCGACAGCGGTCGCAGCTGTGCGAGGTGGTCGACGAAGACGCGGTATCCCTTGTCTGTGGGGACTCGACCGGAGGACGTGTGCGGGGCGGCGATCAGCTCTTCGTCTTCGAGAAGGGCCATGTCGTTGCGGATCGTCGCCGGCGACACCCCGAACGAGTAGCGGTCGACGATCGACCTGCTGCCGACGGGCTCGTGGGTCTCGACGTAGTCCTGAACGATCGCGCGGAGAACCTGGAGGCCTCTTTCACTGACCATCGCAACTCCCTCCCTTTGGCACTCACTGGCTACGAGTGCCAATTCTACCCGCCGACGCCGACCACGCGCTGATCGCCATACGATGAGCCCATGAGTGTCGCCCCACAGGTCGTCGTGTCCACCGGAATCGTGCGCGGCGAGGTGGTCGACGGCATTCGTCGTTTCCTCGGCATCCCCTACGCAGCCGCGCCCTTCGGGCCGAACCGCTTCCGCGAGCCTCAGCCGGTTACCGCGTGGGACGGCATGAGAGATGCCACGGCATTCGGGCCGACCGCGCCCCAGCTTCCGTACCCCGGTGCCATCGGCGAGCTGCTGGGCTCGGTCGAGATCCCCGGCGACGACATCCTCTCGGTCAACATCTGGGCGCCTCAGGATGCCGACCGCGCCCCGGTCGTGCTCTGGGTCCACGGTGGCGCGCTCGAACGAGGCACCGCTGCTATCCCGCTGTACGACGGCGCCGGCTTCACCCGCGCCGGGATCGTCTTCGTCTCGATCAACTACCGCCTGGGTTCCGAAGGATTCTCCGTGCTCGAGGACGCTCCCCGGAACCTCGGGCTGCAGGATGCTGCGGCGGGGCTCGCCTGGGTGCACCGCGAGATCGCCGCCTTCGGCGGCGACCCCGGGCAGATCACGGTCATGGGCGAGTCCGCGGGCGGTGCGATCGTCGCGGGACTCCTCGCGAACGACTCGTCTCGGGCGCAGATCGCGAAGGCCATCATCGAGTCCGGACCTCTCCACGCGCAGACGGCGAAGAAGGCCGGCCGCGTGACCGCCCAGCTAGCGAAGCGGCTCGGGGTCGCCGCCGACAGAGCTGGGTTCGCCTCGGTCTCCCCCGAGCGGCTGCTCGAGGCCAGGCACCAGCAGGCCGCAGGGTCGTCTCCTCTCGGCGGAGCCCCCGGGTTCCAGTTCGCGGTGGATGCCAGCTCGCTGCCCCGGTCACCGCACGAGGTCCTCACCGGCACCGATGTGCCGCTTCTGATCGGCAGCAACACCGACGAGTACCGGCTCTGGTTCCCCCCTGCCACGCTCGCAGGGATGAGCAGGATCACACTGCTGCTCGGACGACTCGCCCTGCGGATCCCGCGCCGAGCGGTGGCGGCCTATCGGTCGACCTTCCCGGGCGCGACCACGGGTGAGATCTTCGGCCAGCTCGCGACCGACATCATGCTGCGAGGCCCACTGACCACGCTCGCCAAGGCGCGTACGGCGCCGACCTACGTCTACGAGTTCGCGTGGCGGAGCCCGGTTCGCGACCTGCGTGCCGCGCACGCGCTGGAACTGGGCTTCGTCTTCGATCATCTCGGCGACCCCGAGGCTCAGCGCCTCGCGGGGGCCGATGCACCGCAGCGACTCGCAGACGAGATGCACGCCGCGTGGATCTCGTTCATCACGACCGGCGACCCCGGGTGGCCGGCCTTCGGTGCGGAGCGGAACACGCGCGTGTTCGACACGGACAGCGCCACAGTGCCGCAGCGTCGGACGGACGCGCTGGACCTGCTTCCGTAGCGCGCGTCTCGGCTCAGTCGGTTCTCTGCTCAGTCGGTGAGTTCGCGCACCACGGCGTCGGCGAGCAGCCGACCCCGCAGAGTGAGCTGGACGCGTCCGCGCACTGCGGCTACGGGATCGACGAGGCCATCCGCGATCAGGCCCGCGACCCTGGGGCGTTTGTCCGCCTGCAGGTCGGCGACCGCGATCCCCTCACGGATCCGGCTCAGAAGCAGGACCCGCTCCAGCGTCGCTGACTCCTCATCAGGGCGCTCGGTGCCCGCTGCCGGAGACTCCGAGGCGGCCAGCCGCTGAGCGTAGGCAGCCGGGTGCTTGACGTTCCACCACCGCAGGCCGGCGACATGGCTGTGCGCACCGGGTCCGAACCCCCACCAGTCGCTCCCTCGCCAGTATGCGAGGTTGTGTCGCGAGCGCTGCTCGACGCTGCGCGACCAATTGCTGATCTCATACCAGTCGAAGCCCGCCGCTGCGAGACGCGCATCAGCGAGCTCGTACATGTCGGCCTGCAGGTCGTCGTCCGGCATCGGCACCTCACCTCGGCGGATCTGCCGCGCGAGCTTCGTGCCGTCCTCGATGATCAACGCGTAGGCCGAGACGTGGTCCGACTCGAGAGCGAGCGCCGCGTCGAGCGACGCCTCCCAGTCGGCCAGCGACTCTCCCGGCGCTCCGTAGATCAGGTCGACGCTGACTGCGAGACCCGCATCCTTGGCCGCTGCGACAGCGGTCGTCACATTCTCCGGGCGGTGGGTTCGGTCGAGCGCCGCGAGCACATGGGGAACGGCTGACTGCATCCCGATCGACAGCCGCGTGACACCGGCATCCGCGAGGATTCGAACCACTTCGGGCGTCACCGTATCGGGGTTGGCCTCCACCGAGACCTCCGCGCCGTCGACCAGCCCGAACGCGTCCGTCGCGGCATCGAGCATCCGGGCGAGGTCTCCCGCGGGCAGAAGGGTGGGTGTGCCACCACCGAAGAACACCGTGTCCATGGGGCGCAATGTGCCGGCATCCGCGAGCACTCGCCTCGCGAGGTCGATCTCGGTGATCAGTGTCGAGGCGTAGTCCTCCTGCTTCGCGCCGCGGAGCTCTCCCGAGGTGTAGGTGTTGAAGTCGCAGTAGCCGCAGCGCACCCGGCAGAACGGGACGTGCAGATAGGCGGAGAAGGGCACGGCGGGGTCGATCGACAGATCGGAGGGAAGACGGCCGTCGGCCGGTGCCGGATCACCGAGGGGAAGCGGACCGGCCATCAGAGAGGCGCGGCCATCAGACCGGAGTCGCGTACAGCGGCGAGATCGCCCGCAGATAGCGCGCGAACAGCTCGCGGCGGCGACGCTTCACGAGAGGAGGGATGACGCGGTAGAGCAGTGAGTTCGGCGCATCGAACGCGCGCACCGTGAACCAGACCTCGTCGTTGTCCTCACGCCAGTCGATGTCGAAGGATTCCTCGCCGCGCACCACGGACCCGCCGACGGTGCCGAGCACGAAACCGATCCGGCGCTTCTCCTCGGTCACGGAGATCACGCGAAGCTCGGCATCCGCTCGCATGCCGGCGACCCGGCCATGCAGGCGCAGGGTCATCCCCGGGCCCGCGAACGGAGTGCCCTCTGCGTCGAACCGCTGTTCGACATCGTGCTTGCTCGGGGCGATCGGCGTGCCCTCGGCATCGAAGCTCACGCCTGCATATGCCGGCCCCGGCGCGGGGCGCACGTCTTCGACGCTGAGCCCTGAGGCGCGCTGCGCCGTCCAGGTGAGCAGTGCCTCTCCCGCAGACTGGAAGCGCTCGAGGCCGCTGCCGATCCGCCAGGAGTTCTCCGCCGGGATGCTGCGCTCCGGCGGGTACTGCATCAGATCGGGCGCGTGGGTCGCACCCACGGCCGCATAGTCAACCGTGTCGTCTCGGAAAGTCCCGCGCCGCATGATTCCAGCCTACTTCCCGCTACCTGGGCGATCACCCCCACGCGCCGAGCATGCTCGGCTCGTGGGCTTCTACTTCTTTTCCTTGCCTTCGACGTCGCCGGAGAGCGCGGCGATGAATGCCTCCTGCGGGACCTCGACCCGACCGACCATCTTCATGCGCTTCTTGCCCTCCTTCTGTTTCTCGAGGAGCTTGCGCTTGCGGCTGATGTCTCCGCCGTAGCACTTGGCGAGCACGTCCTTGCGCAGCGCCCTGATCGTCTCGCGGGCGATGATCCTGGCGCCGATGGCGGCCTGAATCGGCACCTCGAAGTTCTGGCGAGGGATCAGCTTGCGCAGGCGCTCCGTCATCAGCGTGCCGTAGGCGTAGGCCTTGTCGCGGTGCACGATCGAGCTGAACGCGTCGACCTTGTCACCCTGCAGGAGGATGTCGACCTTCACGAGGTCCGCCTCCTGCTGTCCTGCGGGCTCGTAGTCGAGCGAGGCGTAGCCCTGGGTCTTGGACTTGAGCTGATCGAAGAAGTCGAAGACGATCTCACCGAGCGGCATCATGTAGCGGAGCTCGACGCGCTCCTCGGAGAAGTACTCCATGCCCAGCAGTGCACCGCGACGCGACTGGCACAGCTCCATCACCGTGCCCACGTAGTCCTTCGGCAGCAGGATGGCTGTCTTGACCATCGGTTCCGACACCGAGCCGATGCGGCCGTCGGGGTACTCGCTCGGGTTCGTGACCGTCACGGTCTCGCCGGTGTCTGAGGTGAGCACTTCGTAGATCACGCTCGGCGCGGTCGTGATGAGGTCGAGACCGAACTCACGCTCGAGTCGCTCGGTGATGATCTCGAGGTGCAGCAGACCGAGGAACCCGCAGCGGAAGCCGAAGCCGAGGGCGACCGACGTCTCAGGCTCGTACTGCAGTGAAGCGTCGGAGAGCTTCAGCTTGTCGAGCGCCTCGCGAAGGTCGGCGTAGTCGCTGCCGTCGATCGGGTAGATGCCCGAGAAGACCATGGGCTTCGGATCCGTGTACCCCGGAAGCGCCTGGGTCGAGGGCTTGCGTGCCGTCGTGACGGTGTCGCCGACCTTGGAGAGCCGCACGTCCTTCACGCCGGTGATGAGGTAGCCGACCTCACCGACGCCGAGTCCCTTGGTGGGAACCGGCTCCGGACTCGACACGCCGACCTCGAGCGCCTCGTGGGTAGCGCCCGTGGACATCATCTGGATGCGCTCGCGGGGCGACAGGCTGCCGTCGATCATGCGGACGTAGGTGACGACACCGCGGTAGGCGTCGTAGACGGAGTCGAAGATCATGGCTCGCGCGGGCGCATCGGCGTCGCCGACAGGTGCCGGGATCTCCTTGACCAGACGATCGAGGAGCTCCTCGACACCCACACCGGTCTTGCCGGAGACGCGCAGCACGTCTTCGGGCTTGCCACCGATGAGGGATGCCAGTTCTTTGGCGTACTTGTCGGGATCTGCGGCCGGCAGGTCGATCTTGTTCAGCACCGGGATGATGTGCAGATCGTTCTCGAGCGCCAGATAGAGGTTCGCGAGAGTCTGGGCCTCGATGCCCTGTGCGGCGTCGACGAGCAGGATGGCCCCCTCGCAGGCGGCGAGAGAGCGCGACACCTCGTAGGTGAAGTCGACGTGGCCGGGGGTGTCGATCATGTTGAGCGCGAAGGTCTCGCCCTCGATCTCCCACGGCATCCGCACGGCCTGGCTCTTGATCGTGATGCCGCGCTCGCGCTCGATGTCCATGCGGTCGAGGTACTGCGCGCGCATGTCGCGATCCGAGACCACGCCGGTGATCTGGAGCATGCGGTCGGCGAGGGTCGACTTGCCGTGGTCGATGTGCGCGATGATGCAGAAATTGCGGATCTGCGCCGAAGGCGTCGCGGCAGGCTGAAGCGGAGTGTGAGCGCGTGGTGACATGTCCTGACGATTCTACGGTGAGGCGCGACTAATGCCCGCTTCGCCCGATCCGGTGATATTCTGCCGAGGTTGCCCGGGAGCCATCCGTGACACCGGATCCCGTGAGCGATAAGACTCCGTCACAGACCAAGTGCAGGCGTCGTGTCGCGCAGATCGGCTGATGGTGATTGACTGTCTTCCCGGCTCAGCGTTGCGTCGGCAAAACCCGCGCGCGCCTGTAAAAGAGAAAGAATCATCACCTTGATCAAGTATCTGTTGCGCCGCCTGCTGGGCTGGGTGCTCATGATCGTCATCGCGACGAACATCACCTACTTCCTCGCGTGGCTGTACCTCGACCCGGAGAACAACTACGTCGGGCGGCGTCCGCCGCTCTCGGCCGATCAGATCGACAGCCTCCTGCGCCCTCGCAATCTCAGCGAGTCGGTACCTCTCATCGAGCGGTGGTGGACCTGGTTCTCCAACATCCTCTTCCACTGGAACTGGGGGCTCAGCCCCACAGGCGAGTCCGTCAACGAGCAGGTCGCCTACCGCGTCTGGATCAGCGCGGAGCTCGTGCTCGGTGCGACGATCATCACGACGATCCTCGGCATCGCCCTCGGCGTGTACACCGCCTCGCGGCAGTACAAGCTCGCCGACCGGATCGGTCAGGCCACCAGCATCATCACGATGAACATCCCGACCGTGGTCGCCGGTTTCGCTCTGGTCCTCCTGGCGATCAACTTCAACAACGCGGTCGGCACGACCGTCTTCTACGTGGTGGGCTCGTCGAGTCAGGGGGTGGAGGGATTCTTCCCCGTCCTCATAGATGTGCTGCAGCATCTGACGCTCCCCACACTGGGCCTCGTGCTCACCGGGTATGCGGGCATCCACTTCCTGCAGCGTTCGCTGCTGCTCGACAACATCAAGGCCGACTACGTGCGCACCGCACGGGCGAAGGGCCTGACCAAGCAGCAGGCGATTCGCAAGCACGCACTGCGGACCTCGCTGATCCCGGTCACGACGCAGGTCGCGTTCACGATCCCCGCGGTCTTCACCGGCGCGGTGCTGACGGAGACGATCTTCAACTGGAACGGAATGGGTCGCTACTTCATCCAGACCCTCAACAACAACGACATCCACGGCGTGGTCGCAGTCGCGGCATTCGGCGCCCTGATGACGGCGATCGGCGCGATCCTCGCCGACGTCGCCGTGGTCGTCCTCGATCCGAGAGTGCGGGTGAGCTGATGGCTCTGGACAGCATCGGGGTCTCCCCCGAAATCGAAACCAAGCCGAAGAACCGCAAACGGACCTCGATGCTGACGCTGTACACGCGTCGCTTCATGCGCAACCGCGGCGCGCTGATCGGCGTGGTGATCCTCGCCGTCCTTGTGGTGTTCGCGATCGTCGGGCCCCTCATCTCTCCGTACTCGCACACCGACCTCGACTTCCTCGCGCTGCGGCAGGCCCCTTCGGCCGAACACTGGTTCGGGACGAACGGTTCGGGCAACGACAACTTCGCCCAGGTAGCCGTCGGCCTCCAGCGCTCGATGATGATCGCCGCGCTGGTCGCGATCGGCACCACCGTCGTCTCGGCGCTCATCGGTGCCACCGCCGCGTACTTCGGCGGGCGGTACGAGCGGATCATGCTCGCGATCATCCACTTCATGATGGTCGTGCCGAACTTCCTGATCCTCGCGATGATCTCGAACGACGCCGGGGGAAACTGGCTCGTGATCTCGCTCGTGATGATCTTCGTCGTCGGCTGGTTCTTCCCGGCGCGCGTCATCTGGACGCTGTCGCTGTCGATCCGCGAGCGCGAGTACGTGCACGCGGCACGCTACGCCGGCTTGTCGGGCATGCGGATCGTGATCCGGCACATGCTGCCGAACATCGGCTCGCTGCTGGTGATCAACTTCACCCTCGGTGTGGTCTCGGCAGTGCTCACCGAGACCGCCCTGTCGTTCCTCGGGTTCGGTGTGAAGCTGCCTGACGTCTCACTCGGAGCGCTCATCGGCTACGGCTCGAGCACGCTCGTGAGTGCTCCGTGGCTGTTCTACTTCCCCGCGGCGGCGCTGACGCTGCTCACCGTCTCGATGGCACTCATCGCCGACGGTCTGCGCGACGCCCTCGATCCGACCTCGGCGGCTGGAGGTCGCGCATGAGTACTGTCCTTTCCGTCCGCGACCTCAAGGTCAGCTTCCCGTCCGAAGCGGGCCGCGTCGACGCCGTCCGTGGCGTCTCCTTCGATCTCGAAGCGGGCAAGACGCTCGGCATCGTCGGCGAGTCCGGTTCGGGCAAGTCCGTCACCTCGCTCGCGATCATGGGCCTGCTCGACGACAACGCCAAGGTCACGGGCTCCATCATCTACGACGGCCAGGAGCTGCTCGGCAAATCCGACAAGCAGCTGTCGGTGATCCGCGGCAACGGTATGGCGATGGTCTTCCAGGACCCCCTCACCTCGCTCACCCCCGTCTTCACGATCGGCGACCAGCTGATCGAGGCGCTCACGGTGCACCGCCGACTGTCGAAGAAGGAGGCGTGGGATCGCTCGGTCGAGCTGCTGAAGCTCGTCGGGATCCCCGAGGCGGAGCGCCGGATGAAGGCATTCCCGCACGAGTTCTCCGGCGGCATGCGTCAGCGCGTCGTGATCGCTATCGCGATGGCGAACGACCCCAAGCTGATCATCGCCGACGAGCCGACCACTGCGCTCGACGTCACCATCCAGGCGCAGATTCTCGAGCTCATGGAGAAGGCGCAGCACGAGACCGGCGCCGCGATGATGATCATCACGCACGACATGGGTGTGGTCGCGAAGACCGCCGATGACGTGCTCGTGATGTATGCGGGCAAGCCCGTCGAACAGGCGCCCGTGCGTGAGCTCTTCTACCGCACCCGGATGCCGTACTCGATCGGACTCCTGGGTGCGATCCCTCGCGTCGACAAGACCGAGAAGGTGCCCCTGATCCCGATCAAGGGAAACCCGCCGCTGCTGATCGGCCTGCCGGATGCGTGCCCTTTCGCGGCGCGCTGCCCGATCGCGATCGACGCGTGTCGTGAACGCGAGCCCGACCTGCTGCCGATCACCACGGAAGGCCATTCCGACCATTCGGTCGCCTGCATCCGCGCGAACGACATCGACGACGACGGCACGATCGGCGGCCTGCCGGTGTTCCCGATCCCCGAGATCCCAGCGAGCACCCTCGCCGAGGTCCCCCGCGAGGATCGTCCCATCACGCTGGAGGCCGTCAACCTCAACAAGATCTTCCCGCTGATGAAGGGCGCCTTCTTCAAGCGCAAGGTCGGTGAGGTGCACGCCGTCAAGGGCATCAGCTTCGACATCCGCCAGGGTGAGACCCTCGCGATCGTCGGAGAGTCCGGCAGCGGCAAGACCACGACACTGCTGCAGATCATGGACCTGGTCGCCCAGGAGGACGGCGACATCCGGATCGGCGGCACGAGCGTCTCGGACATCAAGAACCGGGCGGAGGAGCGCAAGCTCCGTCGCGACCTGCAGATCGTGTTCCAGGATCCGATGGGGGCACTCGACCCTCGAATGACGGTCTGGGACATCATCGCCGAGCCCATGTTCGCGATCGGCATGAGCAAGGACGACGTGTTCGACCGCGTCGAAGAGCTCATGGGGCTCGTCGGCCTCGACCCCGCGCACAGCGACCGGTTCCCCCAGGCATTCTCGGGCGGTCAGCGTCAGCGCATCGGCATCGCGCGAGCGCTGTCGACGAACCCCAAGATCGTCGTGCTCGACGAGCCCGTGTCGGCGCTCGACGTCTCGATCCAGGCCGGCGTGATCAACCTGCTCGACGAGCTCAAGGCGAAGCTCGGCCTGTCGTACCTGTTCGTCGCGCACGACCTGGCGGTCGTGCGGCACATCGCCGACAGGGTCGCCGTGATGTACAAGGGTTCATTCGTCGAGCACGGCGACGTGGATCAGGTGTTCGACGATCCGCAGCATCCGTACACGAAGGCACTGCTGTCGGCGATCCCGATTCCCGACCCCGACATCGAGCGCACCCGCGAGCGGATCATCCTCCCCGTCGAGGGCTTCGACGCAGAGGCGATCGCCGCCAGCTGACCTGTATAGCGATGTGCACAGTCCGGTAACGGTTCCGTGTCCCTGGGGTTTCGCCCGCGAGTTGCGGGGTTAGTCTGCCCCTATCCCAAGTAAGGCCGACAGGCACTAAGGAGTACCATGAAACGGCATCAGAAGCTGATGGGCATCGCTGCTCTCGGCGCCGCCTTCGCACTCGTCATGAGCGGGTGTGCACCGGCAGGCAACGGCGGCGGCGACAGCGGTGAAGGCGAAGCTCAGACGGTCGAAGGCGCGGACTACAACCCGCAGCCCCGCGAGAACCTCGCAGAGGGCGGGGAGCTCCGCATCCCCGTCTCGAACATCGCCGAGCAGCTCAACTACTTCCACAGCGACGGCGACGCTCGCGTCACCCAGATCGCGACGTGGTTCCGCCCGCAGATCCTGCTGATGGATCCCGACGGCACCGTCAAGAAGAACGACGCCTACCTTGACGACTACTCCTTCGGAGTCGAAGACGGCAAGACCGTCCTGCACTTCAAGGTCAACGAGAAGGCAGTCTGGAACGACGGCACACCCATCGACGTCACCGCGTTCAAGGCCACCTGGGAAGCGAACAGCGGCGAGAACGAGGAGTACCAGCCGAACGCGACCGACGGCTGGAAGGAGATCGAGTCCGTCGAGGCCGGCGAGAACGACCGCGACGTCATCGTGACCTTCAAGGGCGAGTTCGCCTGGCCCGAGATGGTCTACTCGCAGCTGCTGCACCCGGCGGTCAACACGCCTGAGCTCTTCAACACCGCCTTCCTCGGCGACTGGCACCCGGAGTGGGCCGCTGGCCCGTACACGGTCGATGAGTTCGACAAGACCGGCGGCGTGGTCACACTCGTCCCGAACGAGAAGTGGTGGGGCAACGCTCCGCTGCTCGACAAGGTCTCCTTCATCCAGATGGAGCCGACCGCGGCGGTCAACGCCCTGCGCAACGGCGAGGTCGACATGGCCGAGACCGGCAGCGCCGAGCTGCTCGCACAGGTCGAGGGCCTCGAGGGCGTCGAGACCTACAAGGGTCAGGCCACCGCGAACGCGATCTTCACGCTGAACTCGACCAACCCCGTGCTGTCCGACCTCGAGGTCCGCAAGGCCGTGTTCGAGGCCATCAGCATCGAGCAGGTCAAGGACATCGTCTTCAACGGTCTGAACTACACGGAGGAGCCCGCCGGCTCGCTCACGCTGTTCTCGTTCCAGCCGAACTACATCAACGCGCTGGAAGAGGCCGGCCGCAAGGACGGCGACGCCGAGGGTGCCAACAAGCTCCTCGACGAGGCCGGCTGGGTCGCCGGTGCCGACGGCATCCGCGAGAAGGACGGCGAGCGTCTTTCGCTGGTCTTCCCGGTCCACTCCGACACCGAGACCGCACGTGCTCGTTCGCTGGCAGTGCAGGCGCAGCTGAAGGAGGTCGGCGTCGAGGTGACGATCGACACCCGTCCGTCCGCTGACTTCGCCGAGGACTACACCACGCAGAACGGTGACATCTTCTTCCTCAACTTCACGTCGTCCGACCCGTTCGGTGCTGCCTGGTTCTGCCAGCTGTACTGCTCGGACAGCGGCCTGAACCTCTCGGGCACCGGCACCGAGGAGATCGACAAGATGATCCACGAGGAGCTCGAGACGATCTCCGACCCGGTCGAGCAGACCAAGAAGGCCATGGAGATGGAGTCCGAGATCTTCGCGAAGACCTGGGGCATCATCCCGGTCCTCAACGGCCCGGAGATCTGGACCGTCAAGGAGGGTCTCGCCAACCTCACGCCCGAGCCCTACGTGGGTCTCGACCTCTTCGGCATCACGCCGGTGGAGAACGTGGGATACGAGAAGTAATCCAGAAGGAGCCTGACTCGTCAGTGCTTCGCAGCGGGGTCGGTGGTTCATCCACCGGCCCCGCTTTTCTCTATGCTGAAGGCGTGAGCGTCCAGATCGTCTTCGTGCACGGCATCCGCACGTCCGCGACGATGTGGCGTTCGCAACTGGAGTTCCTCGACGAACAGGGAATTCCCGCGGTCGCTGTCGATCTTCCCGGCCACGGCACGCGGATGAACGAGGACTTCACCCTGCACGAGGCGCTCCATACGATCGACGTCGCCGTGCGCGATGCCGCCACGCGAGGCCCCGTGCTGCTCGTCGGGCACTCGATGGGCGGACTCCTCTCGCTCGCCTACGTCGGCGGCGCCGAGGCACCGAAGATCGCGGGTCTGGTGGCAGCGTCGTGCACCTCGCTCCCCCGCGGCGCCGGGCTCGCGGCGTATCGCGCGATCGCCAGGGCGGTCGACCGGCTGCCCGACCGAGGGATGTGGATCACGAAGCGCATCCTCGAGGCGACGATCCCCGAAGAGACACGCTCGGACTTCGCGGCCGGAGGGTATGCCCTCGACACCCAGGACACCGCGCTCCGGGATCTCGCGACCCTCGATCTCGCCACGGCTGTGGGCCGAATCCGTGTGCCGCTGTGGTTCGTGAACGGGCAATGGGATCAGCTGCGGGTCAACGAAGCCCTCTTCCGCAGGCTCGCGCCGCACGCAGAACTGATCGTGGTGCCGCGCACCACGCATCTCGTCACCGCGATGCGTCCGCAGATCTTCAACGCCGTCCTGCGTCTGGCCGTCGCGACCATCGAGTCCGGAGCTACGGCTGCGGCAGCGGATCCCGCGCAGGCTGCCTCGCGAGAGCGGTGAGCCCGCCGCCGATGAGCGACAGCACAGCGGCGGTGATGAACACGAGCCAGAACCCGCCGACCAGCGCCACGAGTCCAGCGCCGAGCACGGGGCCGATCAGCTGACCGAGCGCGGCCGTGACGTGGACGATCCCGAGATCTCTGGCGTGATCCTTCTCGTCGGGAAGCAGGTCGGCGGCGAAGGCGAGTCCGACGGTCGAGAACGCGCCGTAGCCGAGCCCCATGAGCGCGGCCGCGATCATCGTCGCCTCGAACGTCGGCACGACGGCGATCACGACACCAGAGGCCGCCTGCACGAACGTCGCCACGATGGCGAGAGTGCGTCTGTTGCCGGTGCGGTCGGACAGCACTCCGGTGAAGACCGACGCAATCACCACGAAGAGCGTGTACACCACGATCAGGAGCAGCAGATTGTCTTGCGCCACCGTCGTCTCCTGATGCAACCCGTGCAGCAGGAAGAAGAGGAACAGCGCGGTGCCCAGCGCGTTGCCGATGTTGGTCACGAGGCGGCCCGACAGCATCCAGGCGAAGTCCCGGTCGCGCAGCGATGCGAGCAGACGACGGTCGCGCGTGCCCGGCAACGAGCCTGCGAACGCAGGCGGGTCGGGAAGAAGAAGCGCCGCGACCGTCCCGACGACGGCGATCACTGCGGCGAGCAGAAGGTAGCCGTCGCGGATGCCGAGCCCGAGGAGCACCACGAGACCGACCCCCAGGACGATACCCACCGCCTGGCTCGACCCTACGGCGGCAGCTGCCGCACCCCGCTGTGTCGTGGGCAGCTGATCGGCGATCAGCGCGGTGAAGGCGGCAGACGACACCGATACGCCGATCGACACCCCGACCCACGCGGCCCCCACAGCCCAGGGACCCTCGCTGAAGCCGGTGACGACCAGGAACACCGCGGTGACCAACACGCCGCCGATCGCCCACGGGCGCCGGCGCCGGCGTCCGACACGTGCGCGGTCTGACAGGGCGCCGGCCACGGGGCCTGCGCTGATGCCGGCGAGACCGCCGATGCCGAGAACGAACCCCGAGGAGATGACGCCGCTGATCCAGTCCTCTTCTGCGGTGTCGAGCTGGAGTGGCAGCAGAAGCTGCACGGGCGTGAGCTGCACCGTCCAGATGGCCAGCCAGGCGAGTGCGAACACGGTCATCCAGCGCGGACCTACCCTGCGCGAGCCGGGCACAGGCGAGACGGGTGGGAGGGCGGGGCTCATGTCGCTCCTTGACGTCGATGTCGCGACGCGGGTGTCGGGATACTGATGATTGTGCACCCGCATGCCCCCGTGCCGCATCCGCAAGAGGAGGCGCCCTCCCCCGTTTAGGGCGAACCGCCGAGATGCTGGTAGAGTGGGTTCTTGGCTTGCGTGTGGGTTCTTCCCTCACGACCGCCGAGTGGAAGCCCTCTTCTTCTGCCGGCATTTCCTAACAACTCCGTACAGAAAGCGTCCACACGTGGCAAACATCAAGTCGCAGATCAAGCGCAACAAGACCAACGACAAGGCTCACGAGCGCAACAAGGCCGTGAAGAGCGAGCTGAAGACGCACATCCGCGCGACGCGCGCTGCCGTCGTCTCCGGCGACAAGGCTGCAGCCGAGAAGGCTCTGAAGGCCGCCTCCCGCAAGCTCGACAAGGCCGTCAGCAAGGGTGTCATCCACCAGAACCAGGCTGCGAACCGCAAGTCCTCCATCGCCAAGCAGGTCTCCGCTCTCTGAGCCGATTCCACGCCCAGCGGTGTGACAAGAGCCCGTCCCGTTCGCGGGGCGGGCTCTTTCGCATGCGCTGCTGCCCAGGGCACTGGGTCGGGCACGCGTGACAGAACTCGTTCGAACTCGCGAAAGCGAGAACGTCAGTGACGCTGCCGCGCACCCGCGGTGACGCTCACTCGCCGAACGGCTGCCGGGTCGCGATGACCGTGAGCATGCGCTCGAGCGCGAAGATCGGGTCGCGCGCCGCGCCCTTCACCTCGGCATCAGCGCGAGCCGTCGCCTGGATGGCCATCCCGAGCGACCGCTCATTCCACCCGGCGAGGTCGCGCCGTGCACGGTCGACCTGCCAGTCCTTCATGCCGAGCCGCTGGGCGAGCTGACGACTGGGTTCACGGTTGCCGGCGACGCGCGCCATCGTGCGCAGCTTCATCGCGAAGGCGGCGACCATCGGCACCGGATCGGCCCCGGAGGCGAGTGCATGACGCAGCGCGACCAATGCCTCGCCGTAGCGGCCGGCGATCGCCGTGTCGGCGACGACGAAGGCCGAGACCTCGACGCGCCCGCCGTAGTACTTCGTGACGACGTCTTCGGTGATGTCGCCCTCGACGTCGACGATCAGCTGCTGACAAGCCGCCGCAAGCTCGGTGAGGTCATCGGAGAACGCCGAGACCAGGGCGCGCAGCGCGGGCGGTGCGATCCGCTTCTTGGCCGCCTTGAACTCCCCCGCGGCGAAGTCGACGCGATCGCCGTCGCGCTTGATCGCCGGGCACGGGATCTCGATGCCGTCGCCGGTGCCCGCGCGCACTGCGTCGAGCAGCTTCTTGCCTCGCACGCTGACTCCGGTGTGTCGGAGGATGACCGTCGCTCCCTCCTGGGCGTGATCCAGGTAGGAGACTGCCTCCTGCAGGAAGGCATCCGAGCACTTCTCGACACCGGATACGCGCACGAGTCGCGGTTCGCCGAACAGCGACGGCGAGGTCAATGAGAGGAGGGTGCCGGGCGCATAGTCGTCGGCGCGCACATCGGTCACCTCGAGCGCAGGGTCTTCGGTGCGGAGGTAGTCGCGGACCCCCGCGATCGCACGCTCTGCGCAGACCTCTTCGGGCCCGAACACGAGCACGACGGGAGCCGGTCGTGGCTCACGCCAGGAGACCTGTGCGATCTTGGCTGCCTTCGCTCCGCCACGGGAGGGGGTACGAGAGGCAGCCATGATTCCAGACTACCCGGGGCCGCAGACGTCGCCCTCGCCGTCAGGGCGGCTGCCTCTCCGTCCAGAGCTGCAGCTCATCGCCATCGAGACCGACGAGGAGTCGGCCCTGCTGGTCGGTGCGCAGCACGCGAGCGCCGGCTGTCTCGAGCGACGTGAGAGTCTCTGCTCGAGGATGCCCGTAGTCGTTGTCGGCGCCGGCACTGAACAGGGCGATGACCGGGCGCAGATCCTGATACAGCGAGAAGTCCTGATCACCGCTGCCGTGATGCGCCACCTTGACCACCGCGTAGTCGCCCCTGAGGTGGGCGGTGCGCACCAGCATCCGCTGAGGCTCCGCCGACAGGTCGCCGAGGAAGAGCGACCGCGGCACCCCGCCGCCTTCGACCTCGAGAACCACGCTCTGGTCATTGCCCGGCGGGAACACCTCTGACCCACGCTGCGGCCACAGCACCTGCCACGATGCGCCGCCCAGATCGCCCTTCAACCCCGCCCCGGCGAGGGTGATCGTCGCACCGCCGTCGGCGAAACGCTGCAGCATCCGCTCATCGCCGCTCTCCCCCGTCGGTCCGTGCAGCAACGCACCTACTCTGCCCTGCACGGCTTCGACACCGCCGACATGATCGAGGTCGAAATGAGTGATAACGAGCAGGTCGATGTGCTCGACGCCGAGACTGCGCAGGCAGGCCGCCAGGGGCTCGGGCTCCGGCCCCGTGTCGATCAGCGCGACCCGGCCGTGAGACCTGACGAGCAGTGCGTCTCCTTGGCCGACATCGCAGGCGGCGATCGACCAGCCAGCCGGGCTGGTCGCGCTCGCGAGTGGCCCGTTGAGAGCTACATGGGCGCCGCCCAGGGCGAGCACCACTGCGAGAACGGATGCGGAGGCACCTCTGACGAGCGGGAGTGTGCGGCATCCGTCGGCCAGAATCACCCCGGCCGCCACGCTCACGAGGCCGACGAGCACCGCACTTGCGACGCCCGGAACCACCGCGACCTGCGCGAAGGGAAGTCGGGCGGTGATGCCTGCCGTGTGCGCGATCCAGGAGGCCGACAACCACGCGGAGGCTGCCAGGAGGTCCGCGAGCAGTGGCACCGGAGCTGCGAGGCACGCGAGAAGACCGATGATCGTGGCGATGGGAGCTGCGGGCGCGGCCAGCAGGTTGGCCGCCAGGCCGACGAGCGACTGCTGCTCGGCGAACAGAGCGATGACAGGACCGCACACCAACTGCGCTGCGGTAGGCACCGAGATCGCCAGAGCGAGAGGCTGCGGCATCCACCGTGCGAGTCCGCGGGCCAGCGACGGCGCGAGCATGATCAACGCCCCCGAGGCGGCGACCGACAGTGCGAACCCCGCGGTGGACGCCAGCCACGGATCTGCGATGAGGATGCCGCTCGCGCTGAGCGCGAGCATTCCGGCCCCGGCGCTCGGCCGACCGAGCAGCAACGACAGCATCGCGACACCGGCCATGACCGCCGCCCTGATCACGCTGGGTTCCGGCGTCACGAGCACGACGAAACCCGCAAGGGCGACCGCGGCCGCGACGACCCGGGTCGCTCGTCCGGCCCCGCACAGCGCGGCCAGCCAGAAGACGGCGCCGACGACGATGGCGCAGTTCGCCCCGGAGACAGCCGTTAAATGACTCAGCCCGCTCGTGCGCATGTCGTCGTTCAGCTCGGTCGACACCGCCCGGGTGTCGCCCACGGCGAGCCCAGGAAGCAGACCTGCTCCGGGTTCGGGGAGACGTGTGGACCGCTCGATGAAGTCGCTGCGCATATCGGCCGCCACCGCGAACACCCCGGATGCCGGCACCTCGACCGATGCCGTGCTCGCGAACACCACGAGCGCCGACCTCTCCCCCGGATCCGTCGCCGCCGCCTCGCCCTTCACCCTGAGCGTCGCACCGAGATCGAATCCGTCAGCCGGATCGATCCCGACCCGCACCGGCGCCGACGCCGCCCGCAGCGAGCCCGGCGACCCGATGCCCGTGACCTGCACCTCCATCCACAGCCGACCGTCCCGACCGACCGACGCCGACGAGGTGATCTCCCCCGTCGCCTCGACCACACGCCCATCCCACGACGCCGCGCTGTCTCGAGCAGGAAGCGCGACCATGATAGTGATCGACACCGCCGCCACAGCTGCGAGCACGACGAGCACCACGCCCGCCGCCGATGCTTGGACGACAGGGCGCCGCAGCATCGCCGCCAGCACCACGGCCGCCCCGACGACCCCGGCGAGCACGAACCACCCCGCCGAGACGGGCACGAACAGGCCGAGCAGCGCGACCACCCATACCGCCCCGGCGATGGGGAGAAGACGCAGATCGCGCCTCACCCGCGCACACCGTCACGAATGAAGACGGAGGGCCGGGATCGAACGCCGATGCCGTACACGAGTGCATGCATCAGACGAACCTAAAGGCGACCGCAGCAGCCTCTCGGACTCAGACCCACCCACAGTGGACACCCGTCAGCGGCCTCGCGATGTGCAGAGACAGAGAGCGCCGCCGTGGCCACGCACTGTGCGCCACGATTCGTTCATGGATATGTTCCTGGTATGACGACGACACAGCTCGCCCTCAGCGAGCCTCTCTACGGGGCCTCGTTCCCGCAAGCCGTCTCGCGCTTCTTCCGCAAGTACGCGACGTTCAGCGGACGGGCCAGCCGGAGCGAGTACTGGTGGTGGGTGCTGGCGAACGTACTCGTCGCCGTGGCCTTCAATCTCGTCGGATCGCTGACCGACCCACAGTGGACGTCTCGCCCCATCGACGTATTCTCTCCGTTCGCGTCCGGCGGTGCCTTCGCGTTGGCGAGCCCGGTAGGCGCGGCATTCCTCATCTACGCAACAGCAATCCTCATTCCCGCACTTGCCCTGACATGGCGGCGACTCCATGACACCGATCGCAGCGGCGCGTGGTTCTTCATCGTCTTCGTCCCGATCGTCGGAGCCATCGTGCTCCTCGTCTTCACGCTGCTGAGCGCACGCCCCGCCGGTGCTCGCTTCGACGAGTAGTACCAACTGCCGAGTACCCAAGAGAAGCCACAGTGACCGACCCAGAAGACCAGGCTCGCCTCGCACGTCTCCAGGAGATACGAGAGCGCATGGAGGAGCTGCGATTCGAGGCCCTCGCGGAGCGCGGAGGTAGAACCTTCACGAGCGAAGAGACGCTCGAGTTCATCCGTCGACATGATCTCGCAGTAGACAGCCCCGGGCACCAGACGCGGGTTGAGCCTCCCTTTACCCACACTTAACTACATAAGTGTTGGTATGATGAGGTGATGTCCACGTCTTCGCCCAGCACCCGCATCCCCATCGATGCTGTCTCGAGCGAGGCCCTGGACTGGAAGCCGCGGGCACCGGAGATGTTCTCACGGGCCGAGGTTGTGCGTCAGACCGGGCCATATGAGGCGACGGTCACGGCTCCGATCGCCGAGTGGAGCCCTCAGGTCCCGAGCGAAGACGCCGCTGACGTCGAAGACGCCACGCGCCAGTTGGTCGCGTTCGACGAGCATGCGCGGCGCACGCTCGGCACCGACAACCCGGCCCTGGGTCCGATGACCGCGATCCTGCTCCGCACCGAGTCCGCGTCCAGCTCCCAGATCGAGCAGCTGACGACGTCGGCAAAGCAGCTGGCTCTCGCCGAGATCAATGAAGGCGACAAGGCCAACGCGCTCACCGTGATCGGCAACGTACGCGCCATGGAAGCAGCTCTCGCGCTCTCGGACGAGATCTCCGAGGAGTCGATCCTGCAGATGCACCACGCTCTGCTGCGCCACCAGCCCGGCCTCGAGAACGAAGCAGGTCTCTACCGCCAGGAACAAGTCTGGATCGGCTCCGGCACCGCCGGCCCCCGCCAGGCGGAGTTCATAGCTCCCCAGCACGACCGGATTCCCGGTGCGATCGGTGACCTGGTGAGATTCGTGAAGCGCCAGGACATCTCCGTGCTCGTCCAGGTCGCTGTCGCACACGCCCAGTTCGAGACCATCCACCCGTTCGTCGACGGCAACGGCCGCACCGGTCGCGCGCTCGCGCAGTCCATCCTGCGCAACAAGGGTCTCGTCGGTTCGACCGCCGTACCGATCTCTGCAGGACTGCTCGTGAACACCGGGCGCTACTTCGAAGCGCTGAGCGCTTTCCGCGCCGGCGACGCCGCCCCGATCATCCGCGAGTTCGCCATGGCGAGTCGCATCGCCGCGTCCACGGGGATGCAGCTGGTCGACGACCTCGTGACTCAGCTGGACGAGTCCCGCGCTCTACTCCAGGGCGTCCGCTCGGATGCTGCGGTCTGGAAGATCCTCCCCGCGCTCGTCGGACAGCCCGCGGTGAACACGAAGTACCTCATGAGTGCGCTCGGACTCGGCGAGATGGCGGCCCTGCGCGCGCTGGACACGCTCACCGACCGCGGGGTGCTCACCGAGACGACCGGCCAAGGACGCCACCGCGTCTGGCAGTACCGCGGGATCTTCGACGTCCTCGACGGCTACGCCGAGCAGATCCGCCGAATGACCGCTCGACGCTAGCCGCCCGTCAACGGCGGAGCCGCCCGAGACAAAGTCCCCCGGGCGGCTCTCGTGTCTACGCCGTTGGCTTCCAGTACACGCTTGGTGAGAGCTGCTCGAATCCATCGGGTGTCGTTCCCGTGTCACCTGTGAACCAGAACGAGGGTCCGTCCAGAACGTTCACCCGAACGGGGAGCGAGTCCCCGCACAGGCCCTGACTCTCGTCCTCGTCTGAAACAACCACGACGCAATACGAGGTCACATCATCGACCTCCACGGACCGACCGATGAACACTCGCCAGCCCTCCTCCTCGCCGGCGAAGCGAACGGTGGACTCGTCCAGCTGCAGACCGTCCACCTCGTCCACTTCCGCAGGCAGGGCGTCTTCCGCGTTCGCGGTTTCGCTCAATTCCGGGGTGCGGTCCGGTTGCGCGATGCAGCCGGCGAGCAACCCGATCATCAGCACTGACGCTCCGAACAGCGCAGGTCTCTTCATGCGCTCCATCAAAGCCGATATCGGCACTGAATGCCCCAGGTTGTCCCTGGTGTCGGGGAACTGTACTTCCACCGCGTGCGACCGTGGAGCCGACTCGACCTCGTCCACCTGCGAATACCGCCGTCACGACCTACTGGTCGAGGTCATGTTGTCGGTCCGCTGTCGAGGGGAGACTTCTCGGCAGTCTTGATTCTCTCTTGAGGCTCCAGGCGCTGCTCGAACAACAGGCGCCAGAGCGCGGCGCGAAGCAGTGGGGTGGGCGCGGCGCGTCCGCCTCCGGGCTTCATGCCCGGACCAAGGCGGGCGTTTTCATAGTTCAGTCGCGACCGTTCGTCGGGTGTCAGTGGTGAGTGCACTTCGACGTACTCCCCACCCGGTAACCGCACGATCCGTCCAGTCTCGAATCCATGGAGCATCAGGTGTCGATCCTTGCGCTGCAGACCAATCGCGATCCGGCGCGTGGGACTGCTGACGGTTCGGTTGACTCGTCTTGAGGGGCTGGTCGATTGGTCGGTGTCGGTGGACTCGACGATCGCCAGGGCGCATCAGCACGCGACGAATACGACGCGCCCCACAGGGGGCTGGATCGAATTACACGAATCCGGCCGCCGAGCCGCCTGATCACGGGATCGGTCGCTCACGCGGTGGCCTCTCGACGAAAATCCATCAACTCGTCGACGGTAACGGTCTCCCGCTGGTCACCGTGATCACGCCCGGTCAGGCTGGGGATTCACCAACGCTGTTACCGATGCTGGAGATGCTCCGCGTGGAGCGCCCGGTCGGCCGGCCCCGCACGCGCCCAGACGCGGTCCGGGGCGACAAGGCCTATTCATCACGCGCGATCCGGTCGCACGTGATTCCCGAACCGAGAGACCAGCAGGGCCATCGGAAGCGGCGCGGCTCACGTGGCGGCAGACCCGTCGGCCTCGATGCTGACGATTACCGGAACCGCAACGTGATCGAGCGCCGGTTCTGCCACACCAAGCAATGGCGAGGCCTCGCGACCCGCTACGACAAACACGCGATCGTCTACCGCACCGCCGTCCTCATCCAGGCCGCTATCGCGTGGACGAGCAAGCTCACTCAAGCCTGAGTTGCCTCGCCCAATTTCAACTGCGCCTTGATCGCAGCGAAAGCGCCCGCCCACCCGCTGGCGAATGCCGCGAACATCGCGCTGGCCGCGGCCATCTGAGCACCAGACGCATCGGCGGCGGCGAACCCGAACCAGACAATCGCAGCGCCCACACCGACGATCGCGACCACGTTGACAAGCCGCACCGTCAGCTTTAGCCGCTGAACACTGTGAACGCTCACTTCACGTCCTCGAAGCATCGAATCCATAGGCCAACTGCACCACACAGGTGACGCGCACACATCCCCCTGAAGACGGACATTGGCTACGGCTCACTCATTGTCAGACACGCCCTAGTTCTTCATCGTCTTCGTCCCGATCGTCGGCGCCATCGTGCTCCTCGTCTTCACGCTGCTGAGCGCACGCCCTGCCGGTGCTCGCTTCGACGAGTAGTCCGGCCGCTGCGAAGAAGTGGCAACTTGACGCCGTGCGGGGGCCCGTCACTCTTGTCGGCGTCGTCGCGCGCCGACAGACAACAGCACCAGTCCTCCGCCGAGCACAACCAGCCCCAGCATCATCCCCGCCGTATCTTGGGGAAGCGCAACGCACCCCGCAGCGACGTCGTCTTCCGGGCACGACCGCCATGGCTGCAGAGCGAAGACGGCGGCCATCACACCACCCACAGCAACGGCGAATGCCCCGCAGAGCGTGTACTTGGAAGCGCGGATTTTGGCTTGTGACGGACTCATAGTCGTTGTCCCCTCATCTCGGGTGCAGGTTCCGTCTTGCTAGTTCAGTATGCGGTAGCGGTGTTCCCGCTGCACCGGTGCACGGCGACGCTGTTGGTTCAGATGACGATGCGGTCGCGGCCAAAACGCTCCAGAATCCTTGAGCCGGCGCAGGCAGTGCCGAAAGGGAGGCAGTCGATTGTGCCCTCCCGTACCATCCGCACGGGAGGGCAGCTCTGGAACCGTGGCAACGGCGTAGTCCGTATTGCAATCGCCGAAGCCGACTTCCACTCGCAGACGGAGCTGAATGTACGGTTTGACGACGATGAGTCGATCCTCTACAGAGTTCGCGCCCTCGCATCGTCGGACGCCGTGAGCCGGCCTTGCGGATCGAGCCTGCTCGTTCTCCTCGCGCGCATCGCAAGCAACACCGCAGACAGGGCTGCAACCAAGCCGACAGCTTGGACAGCGACGCTGAGCCCACCCATCAGAACCCATCCGGACAATCCCTCGGGAAGTCCTTCACGGACACCTCCGGTCTCCGCCATGGCCGCCCCCTGAAGAACAAACCCCCACGTGATCAAGACGATCACCGCGAACGCGAAGCTGCCCACCAAGGCAATCGCCTGCGGAATCGGATCAGATGAGCTCTGACGCATCACTAGCAAGAGGACCGCCGCGCTGAGTACCGCCAATGAGACGTACTGCAGGAACGGAATCTGAGGTTGCGTGACTGCGACGATCACGTTGTTCAGGTCATATACGCCTCCAGCGAGAGACCCAGATATCTGAACTTCGAGGATCCCCGCGACCACGACATAGACCGCCCCCGCGAGCAGGCCCGCAAGTACACGGAGAATGATCATTTCTTGGCTCCCTCTCGTTGTAAGCGAAGCAGCTCCGCCGACGGGTCATCGCGTGTGCACACCACCCAACCGAATCAGGCCAAGTAGCGATCGGTGCGAACGGCCAGACTACGAGACGGTGCGATCATCTGCATCCCGCGTGCTCCGGCTCACGTCTCGGCGCCCACGAGAAACGTCGAACACGAGCGTCAGGAGGACGGGAAGTCCCATGCCGAGGAGAGCACCGATCGCGACATCGTGAACGTAGTGCACACCTTCCAAGACTCGTCCGGTTGCAACGAGCACAGCAAAGCCGATCATCGCCCACGTGATTGCCGTTCTGCCGAGCAGCACCGAGACCACAGCCACTGCGCCGAAAGCGAGGGTGGCGTGATTCGACGGCAGCGACCAGTCCCCTGCCGGCGGACACTCAGCCGCCGTCACCCAGCGAGAACATGGACGTGGCTGCGCGAACAGCACCTTCAGTCCTTCGCTCGCGGCGTACGCCAGCACGACGCCGATCGATGCGACCGCGGCGCGCGGCCGTTGCTCCGGATGCTTCCACCAGACGAGACCAATCGCCGACCCCGCAGCCAGCGCAAGAAGCACCAGCGTGATCTCCGACACGAGGTCGACTCGCGGGACGGACAGGCCGAGGGAACTCAGCCACTTCGTACCCACCACGCTGAGGCTGCCTGGGGTCTGCGCGCAGATCAGCGCTATGGCCGCCACAGCCACGATGATGAGCGGTAGGAGCCTGCGAGGGATCACTGTGCGAGAGGGCATACGCTCGACCGTATTCGCGGGCGCGGCGTCTGGGCATCAGACCGGCGATGTACGTTCATCAGGCCAGAGATGGAGATCTGCGGCGGCCGGCAGCGCGCGGCCAGGTGCCGAGTCCGTGCGCGCGTCCGCTCCACCGCATCCCGTCGTACGCTGGTGCAATGGAGCCGACGCTGCGCGATCTGTTGATCGTGCTCGGCGAACCGCCGAGGGGAAGTGGTCCAGAATGCATGACGTGATCGTGATCGGCGCCGGACTCGCAGGGCTCCGCTGCGCCGGGCTGCTCACCGCAGGCGGACTCGATGTCGTCGTCCTCGAGGCGGCGGATGCCGTCGGAGGACGCCAGCGCACGGACATCGTCGACGGCTTCCGGCTGGATCGCGGCTTCCAGGTGCTCAACCCGGCCTACCCGGCGCTCCGCCGCAGCGTCGATCTCGACACGCTCGCGCTGGGGAGCTTCCCGGTCGGTGTGCGGGTGCGCACGATTGATGGGACGGTCGAGCTGCGGCATCCGCTCCGGCATCCGCTGTCGATCGGCACGACACTGCGCAGCGGCCTGGTGAATGGTCGGGATGCCGTCGCGCTGGCGCGCTGGGCCGCACCGGCTCTGATGCATCCGCTCTCTCGTCTCGCCCGCAACGACGTCACCGTGCGCGAGGCCTGGGATGCCGTGGGGCTCCGCGGCCCGCTACGCACCGCCGTGCTCGAGCCGTTCCTCGCCGGGGTCCTGGCAGAGAGCCGCGGCGAGACGTCCAATGCGTTCGCCCAACTGCTCGTCCGCTACTTCGCGGTCGGCCGCCCTGGCCTCCCCGCACAAGGGATCGCCGCGGTCCCGGAGCAGCTTGCCGCACGCGCGCGCACGGCGGGCGCCGACATCCGCCTCGGTGCCGGCGCGGACCGGATCTCGGCGCACGGAGACGGCATCCGGGTGGAACTGACCGACGGAGATTCCGTCCGTGCAGCTCGGGTGGTCGTCGCGGTCGGCGCCGATGATGTCGCCGGTCTCACCGGGCTTCCGGCACCGGCGACGAACGGCCTGCAGACATGGTGGTTCGCCGCCGCCGAACCTCCGACCACGTCCGCGTTGCTCACCGTCGACGGGCGCGGCGGCCGCGGCCCCGTCGTGAACACCGTCGTGATGACGCACACCGTGCCCTCGTATGCCCCGGCCGGCCGGCACCTCATCGCCGCGACATGTCTGCTGCCGCGCGACGGTGAACCCGCCGAGGAGAACGAAGTCCGACGCCACCTGGGCGAGATCTGGGATGCAGACATCAGCGCGTGGGAGTTGCTACGGCGCGACGACATCGAAGACGCGCTCCCGGCCCAGCCGGCACCCCTCGGTGCACCGCGATCGCCGCGCTACGCCGAGCGTCTGTACGTCGCAGGCGACCATCGAGACACCGCGTCCATTCAAGGAGCCCTCGCGTCCGGCGAACGTGCCGCGCGCGCGATCCTCGCTGACTCGGGATCTTCGAGGAGCGCCGCACCCATCAGCCTCTGAAGAACTCCGGGATCACAGAGCGCAACGTGCTCCTTCGTCGGGCAGTTGGAGGTCGACGAGGTAGTCGGCGACAACGCCGTCGACGCATGCGTCTCGGGAGATGACGGTGCCGTGCTGATTGCCGTCGACGGTGAGCAGCCGTGCGCCGAGCGTGTCGGCCAGGCTGATACCGCCCTCGTGCGGCGTCACCGGATCTCCGGTGGCGGAGACCACGAGAACCTCGGGAAGTCCGTCGATGTCGGTTGCGTACGGCTCGCCGAGGGTCGGTTCGGCGGGCCAGTACTCGCATCCGTCCTGCGTGGCGGGAGCGGTTCCCGGGTCGAGGAACGGCACTGCGTCGTTGAGGTCTTCGCCGAGCTGCGCCATCTCCTCGGCGGTGAAGCGGCCTTCGTCGAGGCAGTTGATCGCGAAGAGCGCCTCATACGAGTTCGTGTACTCACCGCTCCCGGAGCGTCCGTGATATCCGTCACGCAGCGCGAGCAGGGCATCCGGTCGCCCTTCCTTCAGCTCCGACAGCCCGGCCAGAATCGTGGGCCAACTCGCCTCCGCGTAGAGTCCGGCGACGATCCCCTCACCGGCGGCGAGGAAGCCCACTTCGCGGCCGTCAGCGGCCGTCAGCGGATCATCCACGAGAGGCTGCAGCAGCCCCTGCACCTCGGTCGTCGCATGTGTCGGATCGTTTCCGAGAGGGCAGGCGACCTGAGTCGCGCAGTAGTCGGCGAAACGCTGGAACGACGCCTGGAGCCCCTCACTGAGCTGGATCCGGCGTTCACCGCTGCTCTTAAGCGGGTCGACGGCCCCGTCGAGGACGAGGGCGCGCACGTTCTGCGGGAACATCTCGGCATACACCGCTCCCAGGCGGGTGCCATAGCTCACCCCGGCGAACGTGAGCTTGTCATCGTCGAGTGCAGATCGGAGGATGTCCAGGTCACGGGCGGTGTCGCGGGTTCCCAGGTGGGCGAGCACCTCTTCGCTCCCCGTGCCGTCGGCGCACTTGTCGACGATCTCGCGGGCGGACTGCTCCGTCCACTCACCGAGCGCAGAGAGGGGAACGTCTGCATCTCGCACTTCGTCGGTGTAGCAGCCGACCGCCGGGAGGCTGAGGCCGACGCCACGAGGATCGAAGCCCACGATGTCGAACCGCTCGGTGACCGCGCCCCCCGTCCAGAGCGCGGCGACCAGCGGGGCGAAGGTCGTCGCGGCAGCACCCGGCCCGCCCGGGTTCAGCACGACCGACCCGATGCGGTCGTCGCCGGTGGCCGCGATGCGGGTCACCGCCAGCTCGATGGTCTTGCCACCGGCATCCTCGTAGTCGATCGGCACCGTGAGCATCGCGCACTCGGCGCTCTCGGCCGCATCGATGATCTCCGGAACAACGGGCTGAGCACCCACGATCATGGGGTCACAGGGACCGAACGCGAGCTTCTGCTCCATATACTGCTCGAGCCCTGTCGCGGTCGAGTCTCCCTGGTCGTCCGGTGCCGCGGTGGTGCACCCGGCGAACACCAGCACGGACGCGGTCGCGGCCGCAGCGATGCCCGCCGACCTCCATCGCTGACGGACGCCGTCTTTCCCTCGGCTGCGCATCGGAGAGAGCTTCATCATGGTGACTCCTTTCGTGGTGTGTCAGCTGGCGAGTTCATCGATCCAGCTCGATCGCATCCGCAAGGCTCGCTCAGTGCTGCCGACGACAGCTACGAGCCCGATGAGCAGATTGACGTGGAGGGGGAGCTGGATGGGCGACGTGAAGGTGCCGATCGAATCCGCGATCGGGGGAATCTGCGAGAGGGCCTCGATGATCTGGGGAACCTCGACGCAGAGGCCGACCACGACGAACAAGACGGAGAGGGTGCCGATCACTCGGCTCACTCCGGGATGGCGCTGGTGCAGGCGGGCGCGACGACCTTCGGCGGATCGCGGATCGGGTGACAGCTGCTGTTCGGTGCCGTCCGTTCGCACGTAGTGGCATCGTTTGAGCCCGAAGCCGGTGATGGCCACCTCGATGTGGCCGCCGGGCACGGAGAAGCGGGTGGGCAGCTTCGCGTACGACTGCAGCGCTCCGTCGACGTAGAGGCGGGCGCGGACCTCGCCGTCGGTCGCATCTCCCCCATGACGGACTTCGACGGCATAGGTCGATGTCCTTCCGTCTTCCGAGGTCAGCGTGATCGAGCGGAGCGATCGGCTGAACATCTGCCACCAGCGGTAGCGTCGCAGCGGCTCGCCGGATCCGGCACGGACGCGACGGTTGCGCCAGTTCGCGATCCCCATCGTCATCATTCCCTTTCTATTAGCACAGCGTGATAGTCAACGAGAGGCTAAGCTAGCACACTGTGATAGACAGGTGTCACACGAAGGATGGACATGGACGTTGAACCGAAGGAAACGGGCACCCGCTCGAAGATCCTCATCGCCGCAGCGACGATGCTGGGTGAGAACCCCACCGCGCGACTGAGCGTGCGGGCTGTCGCCGCCCGCGCTCAGGTGAGTACGGGCTCGCTGCGGCACTTCTTCCCCACCCAGCGGGAGCTCGTCGAGACGGTGGTCGCCGCGATGTACGACCTCCAGATTCCCGACGATCCGATCAACGACCACTCCCTGAGCCCGGAAGAACGCCTCGTCGCGTGCCTGCAGCTGCTCCTCTTCCACGTGGGGGTGGGCGACCGCGCCCGGCAGCAGTGGGCTTCCCTCTACGAGGCCTATGTGGCGACGGCCCCGTCAGAAGACGAGGCCGCGGTCTACCTCGCCCTGGATCGCATGGGGCGCCATCGCATCGAGCAGTGGCTGACCACCCTGGTCGACGAAGGCGCGACCCCCGGGGGCGAGCTCGAAGCGCGAGCGCGGTTCCTCGCGACCGTGACCTCCGGCATCGCGACCGAACGCGCACTACCTTCCGAGACGGTGCGCGTCGACTCCGAGAACGCGACTCTTCGACTCGCTGTCCACGCGGTCACGACCGGGTGGCCGTTCGGGGGCGTCTGAGAGCATGCGTCGGCGCCTTTGCCTCACCCTCGGCTGCCTTCTGACCGTCGCCGCGCTCACCGGCTGCGCCGCCACGAATTCGGGGCCCTCCGCATCCACCGCAGCTTCCCCCGCCGGCACCCCGACAGCCGCCGCACCCTCGCCCGACCTCGACTCCGTCGTCGAGGAAGATCTCATCGGCCTCGAGCAGGAGTACGACGCGACCATCGGTGTCGTGGCCGTCGATACCGCCACCGGCGAGTCCGTTTCGTACGGCGGCGACCGGCGGTTCGGCTTCGCGTCCACCATCAAGGCCTTCGCCGCTGCGGAGTTCCTTCGATCGGTGCACGGCTCGGACCGTGACGAGCTCGTCCGGTGGACGGCAGCAGAGGCGGACGCCGCCGGCCACGCTCCCGTCACATCGCAGCATGTCGAGGACGGGCTGACCTACGCGCAGCTCGCCGAAGCCGCCGTACGATCCAGCGACAACGCTGCTCTCAACCGGGCCGGCGCTCCCGACGGGTGGGCTGTCGCCGACAAGTCCGGCGGAGCAGGTGCGATCCGCAACGACATCGCTCTGGTCACGCCACCCGAGCGAGACCCCATCATCATCACGGTACTGACGTCACGGAACGATCCCGAGGCGGCTTTCGACGACGCGCTCGTGGCCCGAACCGCATCCGTCGTCCTGAACGCACTCGAACGCAGCTGAGGAGCAGGCCCCGAAGCGTGGTCACTTGCTGTCCGCGCGGCCGATCGCAGAGGCGCTGGCTGTGAATGCCGCGCGGGCAGCGGGCCAGCTGTTCTCATCGACATGCAGAGCGGTTCGGAGGTAGGCGGTGCTCATTCGCTGGATGACGGCGACGCGCTCCGGGTTCTCGTCGGTGGTCTCGGCCACTTCGTAGCCGACGATGCCACCGAGGGAGTGCTCGGCACCGTAGAACGTGAGGAGGTCGGTGACGCCGGGACTGTGCGTGTATACGTCGGTGAACCAGTCGGGTCCGCGACTGGACATCTTGGACTGGTCGTGATCACCCGCGACGACGAGCGCCGGCGTGGTGAGCTCCTCGAACGAGGGTCGCATGAATGGGAAGTTCGCCCGCGCGAACGGGTGAAGGTCATCGCCACCGAGGCCGGTAGCGGCGAAAAGGATGCCGGCGGTCACGCGACCGTCGGACATGTCCTCGCCGACCCGACCCGCTTCGTCCAGGATCCGCGCACCGAGCAGCGACTGTGCCGTCTGTCCGCCCCAGGAGTGACCGGCAGCAGCAATGCGACGGCCGTCCATGCGGCCGGCGAGCCCGGGTACGGCGCCCTCGATGGTGTCCAGCTGGTCGAGGATGCGGGTGAGATCCGCGATCCGCTCGGTCCAGATAGTCGGGAACACCGGGTGGTCGAAGCCGAAGCCGTTCCGGCGCGAGTCGAGGTGGGTGGGCTGGATCACGACGAACCCGCGGGAGGCCCAGAACGCAGTGAGCGGCGCGTAGCCATCGAGGTTCCATCCGTTGCCGTGGGAGAACACCACCACGGGGAGGTCGGTACCGGCCGTCGGCGCGGACACGCGCACCTCCAACGGGACCGGCCGATCGGGGGCGGACAACGTGACAGGAGCGACGGAGACGACCGGAGCGTCGGTTCCGATGATGTCGTCCAGTGCGTTGACGAGAGACGAAGTCATGGCGATTCCTTTCTCAGGGAATGCTCTGCGATACTTTTATCGGAGCGCTGTTCCGCAACATTACGGAACATTGCTCCGTAATGCAAATGCATGCACGACGACTGGCGAGGATGGACCTATGGCTGACACCGAGAGCGACAGGTCGCACGTCGCACGGCCCCCGCAAGTGGGCCGGCCACGTCGAAGTCAGCAGGCGCTTCTCGACGCTGCGGCAGCGGTGTTCGTGACCTCCGGAGTCGACGCTCCGGTGCGCGAGATCGCAGCGAAGGCCGGCGTCGGGGTGGGGACGATCTACCGTCACTTTCCGACGCGTCCGGAGCTCGTCGTCGCGGTGTACCGACATCAGGTCGAGGCGTGCGCAGAGGCAGGACCACGACTGCTCACCGAGAGAGCGACGCCCGAAGCGGCCCTGCGAGCATGGGTGACACTGTTCGTGGAGTTCCTCGTCACCAAGCACGGTCTCGCCAGCGCGCTCCAGGGAGACAGCGCGGGTTCCGACGCCCTGCATGCCTACTTCGTCGGCCGCCTCGTGCCGGTGTGCGACGACCTCCTCAATGCCGCACTCGAGACCGTCGACGCCGAGCCGCCCGTCGATGCGTACAACGTGCTCAAGGGCATCGGAAACCTCTGCATCGGCGCCGCTGCAGACGCCAGGTACGAGGCCGACGCCCTCGTGCAACTACTCATCTCGGGTGTGCTGAGCGCGGCTGACGGTCGCACCTGAGCCCGGGAGGTCCTCCGTCCTGCTGGGCAGCGCCGCTCCGAGGCATCCATCAGGGCGCTGAGACGATCGCGCCTCACACCCGCACACCGTCGCGGATGCCCGCGAGCAGCTTCTCTCCGATGCCCGGCACGGCGAGTAGGTCGTCGATGGACGCGAACCGACCGTTCTCCTCTCGCCATGCGATGATCCGCTCTGCGAGCGCGGGGCCGATGCGCGGAAGACTCTCGAGCGCTGCCTGATCAGCCGTATTGAGATCGACTCGGTCATCGCCCGGAGTGGATCCTCCGGTCTCTGCAGCCGCTGCCCCGACCACCGGAACGATGATCTGCTCACCGTCAGAGAGCACGCGAGCGAGGTTGATGGCAGTCAGGTCGGCGTCATCCGTCGTTCCTCCGGCAGCAGCCACCGCATCGACCAACCGTGAATCGAGGTCGAGGACGTAGAGCCCAGGACTCGCGACTGCCCCGAGCACATGCACGTAAAGCTCCCCCGACGATTCCGGAGAGCCAGCCCCGTGGCCGGTCGACAGTGGCACGGAATCCGTGGGCGCCGCCTGGCCGCGCATGAGCCCGAGACCGACGGCAGCCGACAGCACGACGAGCGCCAGCACGATCGCCGCACCGATGCTCAGCCGCAGCCTGCGCGGTCGACTGGACGCAGACGCGGAATCGGACATCCCGCAACGCTAAGCGGCTTGCCGAGAGTGCACAGACGTCCGGCCGCCCATCGGGGAGAAAGCCCCGCGGGCGGCCGGATGTGCAGAGCGGATGAGTCGGTGGCGACGACCCTGAGATCAGCCCTTGACGACGATGCTGACGATCTTCGGAGCGCGCACGACGACCTTGACGATCTCGCGGTCGCCGATCGAGCGGATCACACGCTCGTCGGCGCGCGCCATCGCCTCGAGCTCTGCCTCGCCGATGCGTGCCGGCACCTCGAGCTGAGCCCGAACCTTGCCGCCCACCTGCACGACAGCGGTCACCGTGTCTTCGACGAGCAGAGCCGGGTCGGCCGAGCGCCACGTCACGAGTCCGACGGAGGGCTCGTGACCGAGGATCTCCCACATCTCCTCCGCGGTGTGCGGGGCGATCAGATCGAGCATCACGGCGACCGTCTCGGCGGCTTCGCGGACAGCCGGATCAGCCGCACCGGCAGCGCCGTCGATGGTCTTGCGAGTGACGTTCACCAGCTCCATCAGACGCGCGACGAGGACGTTGAACTTCGTCTGCTCGACGAGCGACGGAGCATCGGCGAGCAGCTTGTGCGTGGCACGGCGCAGCGCCGAATCCCCTCCGGCGAAAACCACGTCGACCGGCGACGAGACCTCGCGGGCAACTCGCAGCGCACGCGCCAGGAACTTCTGGGCACCGGTGGTCGAGACGTCTGCCCAATCCTTGTCGTCTTCCACCGGGCCGGCGAAGGCGAGGCCGACACGCAGCGCGTCGGCACCGTAGGCGTCGAGCTCCTCCTCGAAGAGGACGAGGTTGCCCTTGCTCTTCGACATCTTCGCGCCGTCGAGCAGGACCATGCCCTGATTGATCAGGTTGGAGAACGGCTCGGTGAAGTCGATCAGCCCCATGTCGAACAGCACCTTGGTGATGAAGCGCGCGTACAGCAGGTGCAGGATCGCGTGCTCGACGCCGCCGATGTACGAGTCGACCGGCGACCAGCGTGCGGCCTGAGCCGGATCGAATGCGACGGTGTCGCTGTTCGGCGAGAGGAAGCGCAGGAAGTACCACGAGCTGTCGACGAACGTGTCCATCGTGTCGGGGTCGCGCAGCACCGGGTCACCGCTGGCGACATCGACCGTGCGCACCCAGCTCTCCGCGGCACCGAGCGGCGAGGATCCCTTGGGCTTCAGATCCAGCCCCTCGACGCTGGGCAGCTTCACGGGCAGCTGGTCCTCGGGCACCGGGATGATCCGACCGTCCTCGGCGTGCAGCATCGGGATCGGCGTGCCCCAGAAGCGCTGACGAGAGATCAGCCAGTCGCGCAGTCGGTAGTTCTTCGCGGCACGACCGGTGCCGGAGGCCTCGAGCTGCTCGATCGCGCGAGCGATCGCGTTGCGCTTCGACAGACCGTTGAGCGGGCCGGAGTTGATCATCCGTCCCTCGCCGGTCAGCGCGATGCCCGTGGACGCGGGGTTCTGCTCGTCGAGGGCGGCGCCGGTGTCGATCGGCACACCCTCGTCGTCGACCTCGATGATGGGCATCGCACCGGTGATCGGCGCCGTCGTGTCGACGACGACCTTGACCGGCAGGTCGAAGGCGCGCGCGAAGTCGAGGTCGCGCTGGTCGTGCGCGGGCACCGCCATGACCGCTCCGTGTCCGTAGTCGGCCAGCACGTAGTCGGCTGCCCAGACAGGCAGCTTCTCGCCGCTGACCGGGTTGATCGCGTACCGCTCCAGGAAGACGCCGGTCTTCGGGCGATCCGTCGCCTGACGATCGACATCGGTGGTCTTCTGCACATCGGCCAGATATTTCTGGAAGCGCTCGCGCACCTCGACAGGAGCATCCGCCGCCAGCTCAGACGCCAGGTCGGAATCAGGAGCCACCACGAAGAAGGTCGCTCCGTGCAGCGTGTCCGGGCGCGTCGAGAACACCGTGACCGGCTCCTCGCGTCCCTCGATGCGGAAGTCGACGTCGGCACCGATCGAGCGGCCGATCCAGTTGCGCTGCATCTGCAGCACCTTGTGCGGCCAGAATCCCTCGAGCTGGTTCAGGTCATCGAGCAGACGGTCGGCGTAGTCCGTGATCTTGAAGTACCACTGGGTCAGCTTCTTCTTGACGACTTCGGCGCCGCAGCGGTCGCAGCGTCCGTCGACGACCTGCTCGTTCGCGAGCACCGTCTGATCGTTCGGGCACCAGTTCACAGCGCTCTTCTTGCGATAGGCCAGACCGCGCTCGTGCAGCTTCAGGAACAGCCACTGGTTCCAGCGGTAGTACTCCGGGTCGGACGTGTGCAGCACGCGAGACCAGTCGAAGGAGACGCCGTAGTTCTGGAACGCCTGCTTCTGCTGGGCGATGTTCTGATAAGTCCATTCCCGCGGGTCGGCGCCCTGGCGGATCGCGGCGTTCTCCGCCGGCAGGCCGAACGAGTCCCAGCCGATCGGGTTGAGCACGTTGTGCCCGCGGTGGCGCCAGAACCGGGCCACGATGTCTGAGTAGAGGTAGTTCTCGGCGTGCCCCATGTGCAGGTCACCGGAGGGGTACGGGAACATCGCCAGCACGTAGCGGCGGGGCCGCTTGTCGTCGTCGCCGCCGGTGAGGAACGTCTCGTTCTCCGCCCAGTACTTCTGCCACTTGGCCTGGATAGCGTGCGCCGAGGAGGTCTCCTCGTCGACGGGAGAGGTGGACAGGTTCTCAGACAACGAACGCACGACCAATCTGAAGGGAAACGGGGATCAGTTCAGGATATCGGAAGCCCAGGCCGCGGGGATTTCCGCGCCGAGCGCCATGAGCGGTGCGCGCGCCTTCGTCGCGACCTCTGCGACCTCGGAAGCGGCGACCGATCGCCAGGTGATTCCGCCGCCGGCCCCGACGACCGCATCCGCGCCGTCGATGACGATGCTGCGGATGACCATCGCGAGGTCGAGTGACCCCTCGTCGCCGATATAGCCGAAGCATCCGGCGTAGATTCCACGGGGTCCACCCTCCAGCTCGCGCAGACGCGTCATCGCCGAGAGCTTCGGCGCACCGGTCATGCTGCCCGCGGGAAAGGCGGCATCGAAGAGCGCGCCGGCCGTCGTGCCCGGAGACGCCGTGCCACTGACCGTGCTGACGAGCTGATGCACGGCCGGATAGGTCTCCACCGCCCACAGCGCGTCGACGCGGATCGACCCCGGTTCGCAGACCCGCGACAGGTCGTTGCGCATCAGATCGACGATCATGACGTTCTCGGCGCGCTCCTTCGCATCGGCGGCGAGCTCGGAGGCGAGCGCGGCGTCGTGAGCGGCACCAGTGCCCCGCGGTCGTGTCCCCTTGATCGGACGTGTGCGGATGACACCGCCGTCAGCGTGGAGGAACTGTTCGGGGCTCGCACTGAGCAGAGAGCGGCCGCCGATGCGGATGAACCCACCGTGATGCGCCGGGGTCGCCGAACGGAGTCGTCTGTACACCGTCACGCCGTCGTGCGCCCCGGGCACGGTGAAGCGCGTGGTCAGGCAGAGCTGGTATGCGATCCCCGCGCGGATGAGCTCGCGGCTGCGCTCGATGAGTGCGGCGTACTCCGTCGGGGTGTGCCGCGCCTCGACGGACCTCGTCCCGACCTCGTGCATCTCCGGTCCGCCCTCCGGCACCGTCGTCGTCGCGACGCGCGAGACGAAGGCCTCCCAGTCGTCGAGGTCCGCCTCAACCGCGACCGTCCAGACGGCACCGGTCGCGTGGTCGAACGCAGCCAGTCGAGAGATACGCAACCAGGCGCCACCCGGCACGTCGGCAGCATCCGACACGGGAGCTCCCGCTGCTCGGGCGCCGCTCTCGTAGTCGTGCCACCCGACCCACCCACCCCGCAGGGGCGGACCCGCCTCGGAGGCAGCAGTGGCGACGTCCAGCCGGACCTCCCCGGGGAACGACGACCGAGTGCCGGTCCCGATGAAGCTCCACCCCTCGGGGGCATCGGCTCCGGCGTCGAGCCAGAACAGATCGGAGTGCTCTCGCTCGAGCGCGAGGAAGAGCGCTTCGGGCGCCACCCGGTCGGGCAGGACGCGGGCGCTCAGAGGTTCGGGCACGCTCTCAGCCTAGGCCGCGAGCAGTCCCGTATTCTCAAGGGGTGGACGACTTCGTGCCGTGGCTGATCGACTTCATGCGGTCCATCGATCCGGTCGCCCGCACGCTCGTCGCCGGGCTCGCAGTGATGCTCGAGACCAGCGTGCTGATCGGCCTCATCTTCCCCGGCGATACGGTGGTGCTCGTCGCATCCATCGGCATCACCAGCCTCCCTCAGGCAGTGGCGATGGTCGTCTCCGTCGTGCTCGGCGCGTTGGTCGGCGAGAGCATCGGCTTCTGGCTCGGACGGTGGATCGGTCCCCACATCCGCGCTTCCTGGGTCGGTCGTCGGGTCGGCGAAGAGAACTGGGTCCGCGCCGAGCGGTATCTCGCCCGCCGCGGCGGTATCGCGATCTTCCTCTCGCGCTTCCTGCCCGTGCTGCACTCGCTCGTGCCTCTGACCGTGGGCATGAGTCACTATTCGTACCGCAGGTTCCTCGCATGGACGGCACCCGCCTGCCTGCTCTGGGCGACGGCCTACGTGAGCATCACATCGCTCGCCGCCGGCAGCTTCGATGAACTCGCCGACCGCGTGCACTACGCGGGATACATCTTCGTCGGCATCATCGCCCTCTTCCTCATCGCCGTGTTCGTCGGCAAGAAGGTGATCTCGCGACTCGAGTCCCGTCATCTCGACATCTCCGACGCGAAGGACTCGACCGACGTGAAAGACTGAAGCAATGGCTTCGTCACCCCCGGCGCCCCGCATCCATTGGTTCGCGCGCCTCGAACACCGCCTCCACGTGTGGCGCGAGGGACGAGCGCGCCGTCGCGGTCGCACCGCGACCATCCTCCCGTTCCCCGGCTACGGGGGCCCCGGGTGGGTGCGAGTCGTCGGACGCGTACTCATCGTGCCGCCTGCGCGGAGCACGAAAGACGGCGAGCCTGCGAGCGTCCGCGGCTGGCGGAGCTTCGTCGGCATCCCGGTGAGCTTCGCGAAGGTCGCCGTGCAGATCGGCGGCTCTACTCACTACGTCGTCGCCGACCGCGGAGGTGTCATCGACTCGGTCGTGCACACCGATCTCGAGCCCGGGTGGCAGCCGTTCACGTTCTCCGTGGAGGGCCAGGACCCGGTCGAGACGACCGCGTTCATCGTGGCAGAGTCGACGCACTTCGGCGTGGTCTCCGACGTCGACGACACCGTGATGGTGACTGCCCTCCCCCGTCCGTTCATCGCCGCCTGGAACTCGTTCGTCGTCGACGAACACGCGCGCATCCCCGTGCCGGGCATGGCTGTGCTTCTCGATCAGGTGCTCCGCGAGCACCCCGGCGCGCCGATGGTCTATCTGTCGACCGGTGCCTGGAACGTCGCCCCCACGCTGCGTCGCTTCCTCGGACGACACCTCTTCCCGGCAGGCTCCATGCTCCTCACCGACTGGGGCCCCACGCATGACCGCTGGTTCCGCAGCGGGCGCGAGCACAAGCTCACCAATCTGCGGCGCCTGGCGACCGAGTTCCCGCACGTGAAGTGGCTGCTGATCGGTGACGACGGTCAGCACGACGAGTCGATCTACTCCGAGTTCATGGACGAGCACCCGAGCTCCGTCGCCGGCGTCGCCATCCGTCGACTGCTGCCGGCCGAAGCGGTTCTCGCCGGTGGGCGCGCGGGTCACGAGAAGCATGCCGAAGGCGTCGCCCCGTGGGTCAGCGCCGAGGACGGCGCGGGACTCCGTGACCTGCTCGGCAAAGCCGGCATCCTGCACTGACATGAGCACGTCGCTTCCACGGACGGACTGGCTGGAGCGCGAGCGAGCGCACCAGGCGAGGGCCGAGGCGCTCACGGCCGACCACAGGGGGCGGGCCGCGCGAGGCGAGAAGCACCCCGTGTGGGACTTTCTCTTCACCTACTACAGCTACAAGCCCGCGCAGTTGCGTCGGTGGCACCCGGGTGCCGGAGTCGAGCTGCAGCAGGCCCCCGAGCGGCTGACGTGGCGCTGGTACTCGCCCGGTGGCACCGATGACGGTGCGGTCCCGGATGCCGACGTGTTCGCACACGAGAAGGCGGACCTCGCGGGCCTCATCGAGCGGATGCTGCGCCGCACCGCTTCGCGCCCCGGTCAGTTCGGATGCTTCGGACTGCACGAGTGGGCGATGGTCTACCGAGCTGACGAGCACAGGCACCCGGTGCCCCTGCGTCTCGGGCAGGCGGGCACCGATCTGATCGTCGAGAGTCATGACCTGAGATGCACGCACTTCGATGCGTTTCGGTTCTTCACCCCCGAAGCGGTGCCTCGCAACCGCACAGAGCTGACGCGTGACGACCAGCCTCTGTTCGAGCAGCCCGGGTGTCTGCATGCCGGCATGGACCTCTACAGGTGGGCGGTCAAGCTCGGTCCCCTGGTGCCCGGCGAACTGCTGCTCGACGCGTTCGAGCTCGCCAGGGACATCCGTCTTCTCGACATGCAGGCCGCACCCTACGACCTGGCACCGTGGGGCATCGTGCCCGTGCCGATCGAGACCCCCGAGGGCAAAGCGGAGTACGTGCGTCAGCAACGCGTCTTCGCCGAGCGAGGCGCTCGGCTTCGCGGCGAGCTGCTGCAGGCGTGGCTCGGCTCGGTGCAGCCCGCCGCAGTCGCGAGCTGACCCGTCAATCCACCGGCTCGCATTCCGGGCACAGCGCCCAGTCCGCGGTCGCCGACGTCGACTGCAGGCGCAACGACATCACACGTGTCGCCGCCTCGGTGAGACGGTCGACGGGGAGGGTGCCTGCGTCGACCGCCGCCGTGAGCCCCTGCACGATCTGGCCGGCGGTGTCGGGCGTCGAGCCCGCGATCATGAGCACGAGATCGCTTCCGGCGACGACCGCCGACACCGCGTTGCGCACAGGGTCGGCGTACTCCGGAATCCCCGAGGACTGCAGCATCCCGAGGTCATCGGTCACGATCACCCCGTCGAAACCCAGTTCCTCCCGGGCGATCTCGTGCCAGCGCGGCGAGAGAGACGCGGGAGCCGTGTCCACCGCGGTGTAGGCCAGATGACCGAACATGAGCAGCGAGGCTCCGGCTTCCACACCGGCGACGAACGGCACCGCATCGGTCGCACGCCATTCGTCGATGGTCTCGCCGGTCGTCGGGATCGCGTGATGGGAGTCGCCGGGCGCCGCTCCATGACCGGGGAAGTGCTTCAGCGTCGACGCGACGACCTGCTCCTGCGCCGTCGTGGCCGCCACGACTCGCTCTGCCGCCGATTGAGGATCGGTTCCGAGCGCCCGGCCGTAGATAAACGACGATGAGTCGGATGTGACATCTGCGACCGTGCCGAAGTTCACGTTGATCCCGGCCCGCGCGACCAACGCGGCTCTGGCCGAGAAGGCCGCCGCCGAGTCGGCGGCCGGCAGCGATTTGAGGCTGGTCGAGGCGGGGAACTCGTCTCTGTCGAGGCGCGACACGAGCCCGCCCTCCTGGTCGATCGCGATGAGCGGAGGCAGTGCAGGATCAGCCAGGAGCGCCGCAGTGAGAGTCTGCAGCTCGTCATCCGTCGCGGGGATGTTCGCCCCCATCAGGATGAATCCGCCGAGACCCTGCTGCATGTATGCGTGGAGAGCTGCGGCATCCGTCGTGGGGATGTGCCCCATGACGACGCTCGCTGCCTGTTCGGCCGTCGTCATGTCAGCGACGAGATCCGCTGCGCGTTCGTCGGATTCGACGGAGAGGACGTCCGACCGCGCCTCGCCGACTCGCGTTGAGCCGTGCGCCGCGGCAGAGGCCGGCGCGGACGCCAGGGCGAAGGCGACGATCACGGCCGCCCCGACTGCCCCGAAGCGACGCCGCAGCATGAGGTCAGGCGCTGAGGGCGTCGACGATGGACACCGCCGAGTCGTCCGTGCCGTTTCCGAATCTGATGGTGCGGCCGAAGGTCGACGGGCTGCCGACGGCCTCGGCGATCACGGCTGCCACATCCGCGCGGGAGACCTCTCCCTTGCCCTCGGGATCGAGGACGATACGACCCGTGGGCTCATCGAACGTGAGCGCGCCCGGGCCGAGGATCGTGCCGTCGAGATCTGTCGATCGCAGGTGCTCGTCTGCCGCCCACTTCGCATCGGCGTAGGCGAAGAAGCCGTCGCTTTCAGGCACTCCGTGGTCGGCCTTCGAGCCGATCCAGGAGACCATGACGTACCGCTTCACACCGGCGATCTCAGCGGCGTCCATGGTGCGGATCGCAGCGTCACGGTCGACGGCATAGGTGCGCTCAGGAGAGCCGCCACCGGCCCCCGCCGACCAGACCACAGCGTCGTGTCCGCCGATGATCTCCGCGAGCGCGTCGGTGTCGAGCGTCTCGACGTCGGCGACGAGCGCGTGCGCCCCTGTCGCTTCGACCTCTGAGACATGGTCGGGATTACGGACGACCGAGGTCACCTCGTCGCCGCGGGCGACGAGGAGAGGAGCGAGCAGAAGTGCGATGCGGCCGTGGCCGCCGAAGACGATGATTCGCGACATGTCTTCACCCTACGCGCCTGAGCCGACATCGGGCCCGGCACAAAGACGGCGCGGACCCTGCGAGCTGTCGACCACGAAAGCCTGCTGCCTCGATGTCACACCCGCGCGAGTCCGATCCGCTCTCTACGACGTGCGCAGGGATTCTCTCGCCAGAGCTCGCTGAACGCCCTTCGCGGCCGAGCGCCCCGCCCTGTTCGCGCCGATCGTGCTCGCCGACGGTCCATAGCCGACGAGCTGGATCCGCGGATCCAGCACCGCGGTCGTGCCGCGGCCTTCGCGATCGAGCTGGATCCCGCCGGCGGCACTGCGCAGATGCAGCGGGGCGAGGTGGGCGATCGCAGGGCGGAATCCTGTCGCCCACAGGATCACGTCGACGCGCTCGAATGCGCCGTCGGCCCAGCGCACGCCGTCCGGCTCGATGCGAGCGAACATCGAGCGGCGAGCGGCGTACGCCCCGAGACGCTCCGCCTCGCGCTCCTGCGGCCGCAGCATGAGCCCTGTCACACTCACGACGCTCTGCGGCGGCAGCCCGTGTGCGACACGCTGCTCGACGAGAGCGACGGCCGCCGCCCCGGCTTCGGGAGTGAAGTCGTCGCTGCGCCACACCGGCTCGCGACGCGTGACCCAGAGGGTGTCGGTGAGGGGCGCGAGGGCTCCGAGGAACTGGACGGCCGACGCACCGCCGCCGACGACGAGGACGCGCTTGCCCGCGAAGTGCTCCGGTCCCGGGTAGTCGACCGTGTGCAGCTGCTCGCCGAGGAACGTCTCCATGCCCGGATAGTGCGGCAGAAACGGATGCGTCCACGTGCCGGTGGCGTTGACGAGGGTGCGAGTGCGCCACTGCCGCTCCCCCGCATGGACGACCAGGATCCCGTCGTCGTCGACCACCCGGTCGACACGGACCGGGCGGACCACCGGCAGATCATGAGCACGCTCGTAGGCGGCGAAGTATGCCGGCACAGCCGTATTGGCCCGCTGGCCGTCACGCGCAGGGGGTGACTCGCCCGGCAGCTCGGCCACTCCGTGCACGTCGCGCATGGTCAACGCGTTCCACCGGTGCCGCCATGCGCCCCCTGGCTCGGAATCCGAGTCGAGCACCACGTGGGAGATACCCAGGCGGGTCAGGTGGAAGGAGGCCGACAGACCGGCCTGACCGGCGCCGATCACGACACTGTCCAGGATGCTCACGGTGGTGACAACACCCGAGATCGTGCCGTTGTTCCGCGGGGCTCAGAGCGCGATCTGGTAGTGGGTGTACCCGGTGTGCGTCGCCACGCTGTCGTAGAGCGCGCGGGCCGTCATGTTGGTCTCCTGGGTCAGCCAATAGACCTTCTGGCATCCGCGCTCCGCGGCCCACTCCCGCACGTGCGCGATCAAGCGCCTGCCTGTTCCGGAGCCACGCGACTCGGCATCGACGTAGAGGTCTTCGAGGTAGCAGTAGGCAGACCTGCTCCACGTCGCCGGGTGTGTGAGCCAATGCACGATGCCGATCGCGCGTCCGTCATCGTCACGAGCGACGACGCCGTGCAGCTCCGTGTCCTCGACGAGCCGCCGGAACGTCTCGGCCGTGATCTCGTCCGAGAGCTGGGTGCCGTAGAACGTCAGATATCCGCGCCACAGAGCCGCCCATTCATCGAAGTCGGCCTGCGTGATCGGGTTGATCGTCGTCATGCCGTCGAGCCTAACGCGACGCGCCCGGGAGCCCCTCGTCGATTGGTGCTGCGCGCGATCCGTGTAGTACTCTGTTCAAGTTGCTTCGAGCAGTGAGGAAGCAGTTCTGGGCCTGTGGCGCAGCTGGTAGCGCACCTGCATGGCATGCAGGGGGTCGGGGGTTCGAGTCCCCCCAGGTCCACTCACCGAAGGCCCCGCGAGAGATCGCGGGGCCTTCTTCTCGTCTCCGGGCTCATCCGGACACGCTGGCCACGGCCATCAGTCACAAGTGGCCGCGCGGCGGAGCGCCAGGGACTTGCCATCGTCTGGTTTGCCGGATAGAAAGGCCAGGCCGTCCTCGTCAGTGAGGCGGTCTTCGACGAGGTGGAGGATGCACGTGCTGGGACTGTTCCGACGACCGGAGACCACGTCAGCCCCGCCGGCAGACGGCGCACGCCCGACCCCTGGACCAGGCCTCTGGTCGCGCGGCTTCGGACTCGCCGCCACCCGGAGCCTGCAGACGCTGTCGGTGCTCGCGCTGGTCGCGATCGGCGTCCTGGTGATCACGCAGCTCTCGCTCGTGTTCATCCCGGTGACGATCGCGCTGATCCTCGCCTCAGCCATCCACCCGCTCGTCGCCTTCATGCGCCGCCGCGGTGTGCCGTCGATCCTCGCGACGTGGATCGCGCTGATCGGAATCCTCGCGATTCTCGGCGGCATCGTCTGGGTGATCGTGCTCACGGTCCGCTCGCAGTGGGACGATCTCATCGACTCGGCCACCGACGGCATCACGCAGGTGACGGCGTGGCTCGACACCCTGCCGTTCGACTTCGCATCGTTCGACCTCGATGAGGTGTGGGCCGGCGTCGGGGACTTCCTGACGAGCGCGTCGTTCGGACGCGGAGCCCTGGCCGGCGTCTCGGCGACCGCGAGCTTCTTCACGGGCCTCGCACTGATGATCGTCGTGCTGTTCTTCTTCCTCAAGGACGGTCCGCGCATCTGGGAGTTCCTGCTCCGTCCCTTCGCCGGCACCAGCTACGAGCGCGCCCGCCGCATCGGAGACAAGACGGTTGACGTGTTCGGTGGCTACATCCGAGGAACCTCGATCGTCGCAGCCGCCGACGCCCTCGGCATCGGCATAGGCCTGGCGATCCTGCAGATCCCGCTCGCCCTGCCCCTTGCCGTGATCGTCTTCCTCACGGCCTTCATCCCGCTCGTCGGCGCGACCGCGGCAGGGATCCTCGCGGCACTCGTGGCACTCGTCACGCACGGGCCGGTCGCCGCGCTCATCGTGGTCGGCATCGTGGTGCTCGTCAACCAACTCGAGGGAAACTTCCTGCAACCGGTCGTGATGGCTCGCTCGCTCAAGCTGCACGCCCTCGTGATCCTGCTCGCCTTGACCACGGGGACGATCCTGGGTGGGATCGTCGGCGCTGTCCTCTCGGTACCCATCGCCGCCGTCGCGTGGGGCATCATCACCGTGTGGGATGGCCCTCACACGCCCGCGAAGCCGTTCCGCAAGAAGCGGCCGGAGACCGTGTGAGAGGCGACTCGCCTCGAGCAGAGCAGGCGGCGCGCCCCTCGACCGCCTCTGGAGTCATGACGTGAGACGGCTTCCTGCATCCCGACCGCAGGACTGCGTCGACGCGACCGCCCGAGATGCCTGGCCCGTCTTCGTGATCGGCCTCTGCTCGATCGCCATCGCGATGTGGCGGTTCCCGGCCTGGCGATGGCTGACACTCGCGGCGTTCGGACTTCTGCTGCTCGAGGTGATCGCCTTCCTGCTCTTCGGCTACGTCGACCTCGCAATGTGGCTCGGTGCGTTTGTCTTCGCTCTCCTAGGGGGAGCGGCGATAGTCGTCGCGGGGCACACGCTCTGGCGCCTGATCGACCCGAACCGCCTGGTGTTGCTCCCACCCACCCGCGACGCGTGCCTCGACGTGGTCTTCAAGACTCGAGACCGGGTGTCACTCGCCAATCATGCCCGTGTCTTCTCGGCGACCAGCGCGCCGTCTCTCCGCCAGAAAGCAGCGTCGTGGCTGGAAAGCCTCGGTGACCGCGATCTCGACATCCGGGCGCAGAACATGATCGTAGCCGAGCACTACATCCGACAATTCCCGCAGTTGACGGTCTCGGGACGCGACTGGATGGGGCATGTCCGACTGAGCGCCGCCTCACCCTGACCCGATCTGGTGGCGACATCGCTACCCTGCCGGGACGCCACGGTCAACCCGCTCCCCTCCAGTGACTGTCCGGCCTAGCGTGGCGCTCACATCTCACGAGAGGAGTCAACGATGACCAACAACCCGATACCGCCGCTCGTTCCGCGCCCGGACGACGACCCAGAGATCGACGGCGTCCCGCACCGCGAGGTCGACGGCGAGCCCGTACTCGACACGGATGCCGACGCCGACCAGGTCGACGGTGCTGCTGCCGACCGCTTGGCAGCGGAGCGGCCGGTGGACGAAGACTCCTGAGTCCCCGCCCCGGCGAAGAAGTGCGCGGCAGGTCCCTCCCCGGGTCCTGCCGCGCAGTCTGTTCAGGCCGAGTAGAGCGGAGGAAGGTGTGGGATCGCGATGGGCCTCGTCGCCCGGCTCGAATCCTGCACCCGTGTGACCTCTTCAAGGACCTCGGCGGGGGTGGCGTATCGCACTGCCAGAGGCAGATCGCGCAGCCACACGACCTCGACCTCGGTGTCTGCGTATTCGTAGATGCAGGCCACCACGTGACGAGCATCGTGCGACTCGTACCGCCGGTCGTTGATCACCCACTCAGACGGCGTGACGCGATGCAGCACGTATCTAGGATCTGGATCTCCGGACATGTGATTCCCTCCACGACTCTCTCCCCCACTGCACATCATCCACGTCGCCGCCCCGAGCCCACAGGGGCTTGACAGGTGAGAGAGAGACTGCAGGAAAGGAATCAGCCGCGCGGACGGATCGTCAGGTCAGTGAGAGCGGCATCGTCCGGCAGGTCGAGTGCGGTGAGGATCGTCGTCGCGACCGAATCGGCAGTGATGAAGCGCTCCGGATCGTAGTCGCGCCCCTCCTGCTGATGCACACGCTCCTGCATGGGCGTCGCAGTGCGACCAGGGTAGATCGAGGTCACCCGCACCCCGTGCTCGGCCTCCTCGGCGCGCAACGAGTCGGCGAGAGCCTTGAGCCCGTGCTTCGACGCGGCGTACGCAGACCAGCCTGCGTGCGCGTGAAGCCCTGCGCCGGAGTTGACGAACACCACCCGAGCGCCGGAGACGCGCAGCAGCGGCAGCAGCAGACGTGTCAGCTCTGCGGGCCCCACGAGGTTCACGGCGAGCTGACGCTCCCACAGGTTCGCTGCGAGGTCGGCGACCGGCCCGAGGTCGACGACACCGGCTGCATGAATCAGCGAGTCGATACGCTCAGGAAGCGCCTGCTTCGACAGCGCCCACGACAGTCTTCCCGGCTGCGCGAGGTCACCGACGACCGCCGATGCGCCAGGAAGCGCCGCGGTGATCTCCTTCGCGCGCCCCGCATCGCGGGCCAGCAGGACGACCTGATCACCCCGGTCGAGCAGTCGGCGCGCGACGACGGAGCCGATGCCGGACCCGGCACCGGTGATCAGGTGGACTCTCACGTCAGTCGCGGTCCGCTGCGGCGGATTCGGCGAGCTCGAACGGCACCACAGGGCAGTCCTTCCACAGGCGCTCGAGGCCGTAGTAGACCCGCTCCTCCTGGTGGAAGACGTGCACGATCAGGTCGCCGAAGTCGAGGAGCACCCAGCGGGCCTCCGCACGACCCTCACGGCGAACCCGCTTGTGGCCTGCTTCGATGAGTTTGTCTTCGATCTCATCGGCGATGGCGGCGACGTTGCGCTCGCTGTTTCCGGTGACGAGCAGGAAGATGTCGACGAGCGGCAGAGGCTCGGAGACGTTGAGGGCTACGAGATCTTCACCGCCCTTCGAGACGGCGGCGTCTGCCGCGAGCTGGAGCATCTCTTCGGCGGTTTCAGGTGACTGCATCAGAACACATTCGAGTTGAAGGCGACGATCAGGGAAACGCCCAGCGCGAGCGCAAGACCACCCGCCACGATCGCGAGGATGAGCATGAGTTTGTTGCCCTTTTCGGGGGCGGGCGGGCGGATGACCTCACCGGCGGGCTTGATGGTGCTGACGGCCGCGCTGGCGGCGATCGGAGTGGGCGAGGATGCCGGAGGCAGCTCGCCGTCGATCAGCACGGCATCCACGTCCTTGCCGTCTGTCGTGCCGTGCGCGTGGCCCTGCGAACCGAGGCCCATGGGCAGTTCGTAGGAGCCGGTCACAAGGATCTCCCCCGTGGAGGCGACCGGGCCCGACAGCGACCCGTCTCCCGGGGAGGGGTTGAAGATGAGCGTGTTCGGAGCGAGATGCTGCGATCCGGTCGAGTCGCCGACGCTGAGGAGCTCGTCGAAAGACGGAGAGAAGGGCTTGCGGTTCTCCGCGCCGTCGCTGAGAAGATCCTGCCCGAAGGCGGAGTTCACCGTGGGGCGTTCCCCCTCGGTGATGTCGACATCGTCGGACTCGGCGACATCGGCCAGGACGTCGTCGTGCGCGTCCGCCTTTTCTCCCTCGATGCCGAGCTCGGCCACGGCGGCAGATGTGTCGGTCTCTTCGGGAGTGATCGCATCGTCATCACCCGAGGCTTCGACAGGCGTCGAGGCGCTGACGGGAGCGGGAAGGCCCTCTTCTGCGGTGTCATCGACGTCATCGTCGGCGGGCACAGGGGATGCAGCGGATGCAGCGGATGCAGCGGATGCAGAAGTCTTGCTCTTCGCCTCGGATGCGGGCTCGACGCGCGGCACCTCCTCGGCCGACTCATCGGCAACCGCTCCATCCGGCGCATCGGACTCTTCGACAGGAACGGATCCCGTCGCGGAGCGCTCGCGCTCGCGAACCTGTCGACGCGTGAGCCGCGTGGTCCCCGAGGACGTCTCCCCGTCAGTCTTGCCTGCGACTGACGCTGCGTGCGGCGCGGGCTCGACCTCGATCGACTCGGGCACCTCTGGTTTCGACGGCGCCGGAGGGGAAGGGACGGCGGCCGCGGCCGCGGCCTCCTCCGCTGAGATGACCGGTGTCGAACCCGTCAGCCGGATCTCACGCAGCTGCTTTCGCGTCAGCGGACCGTGACCCTGCTGATCCGATGTACTCATGCCTTGCTCCGATACAGATGATGCTTCGCGATGTATTGAACGACTCCGTCGGGGACGAGGTACCAGACCGGCTCGTCGTCACGGACCCGCGCACGGCAGGCCGTCGACGAGATGGACAGCGCCGGCACCTCCAGTTGGCTGACATTGTCGCTGGGGAGGCCGTCAGTGCTCAGAACGTGTCCTGGACGCGAGACCGCGACGAAGTGGGCCAACTCCCACAGTTCATCATGGTCCCTCCAACTGAGAATTTGCGCCACGGCGTCGGCACCGGTGATGAAGAACAGCTCCGCGTCGGGGCGCCTCTCCTTCAGGTCGCGGAGGGTGTCGATCGTGTATGTCGGCCCTTCACGATCGATGTCGACCCTGCTCACTGTGAACTGCGGGTTGGATGCCGTGGCGATCACCGTCATCAGGTAGCGGTGCTCGCTGGGGGTGACGTCAGACTTCTGCCACGGGTGTCCGGTGGGGACGAAGACGACCTCGTCGAGATCGAAGGAGTGAGCGACCTCGCTCGCGGCGACCAGGTGGCCGTGGTGGATGGGGTCGAAGGTACCGCCCATCACACCGATGCGCGCCGGACGCGAGGTCGTGTCGTTCATATGGGCCTAGTGGCCGTGCCCTGCCTCGTGGCCGTCCTTGCCGTGCTTCGCAGCCCAGGCGTCGGCCTTGGCGGAATGACGGTTGGCCACGTTCTTGTACGACAGTGTGACCAGTCCGAGGAAGGCGAAGACGATGATCGCGATCACGCCGAAGATCAGCGTCTCCTGCTGCACATTGCCGTGGTGCTCGGTTTCGGCAGCGACCATCGCGATCTGTGCGACGAGGTTCATCCTGACTCCGTTTCGTGGCTGGCGGGCATGGCTCACGGAGAGCCACAGCGCCCCCTAGTCTAGCCCTCAGCCGCGCGTCTGCCCTGCCCCACGCGCCAGCCATTTCGTGCTGGTCAGCTCGGAAAGCCCCATCGGTCCCCGCGCGTGCAGCTTCTGCGTCGAGATGCCGACCTCGGCACCGAACCCGAACTCGCCTCCGTCCGTGAACCGGGTCGAGGCGTTCACCATCACGACCGCCGAGTCGACCTCGGCCAGGAACCGCTCCGCGTTGCGCGAGTCGGTGGTGATGATCGACTCTGTATGACCGGTGCTGTAACGGCGGATGTGGTCGAGCGCGTCGTCGAGGGTGTCGACGACCTTGATCGCGATGTCGAGGCTCAGATACTCGGTCGCCCAGTCCTCCTCCGTCGCCGGGATCACGTTCGAGACGAGACCCGCAACCATGTCATCACCGTGGATCGCCACGCCTTCGCTCTGCAGCGCGCTGACGACGAGAGGAACCAGCCGCGGTGCAGCCTGACGGAGCACGAGCACCGTCTCGACGGCGTTGCAGACGCTGGGGCGCTGCACCTTCGCGTTCACCACGATGTCCTGCGCCCAGTCGTCAGGAGCGGTCTCGTCGAGCACGATGTGCACGTTGCCCGCACCGGTCTCGATCACGGGGACGGTCGCCTCGGTCACGACGGTCTCGATCAGCCCCGCGCTGCCCCTCGGCACGAGCACGTCGATGAATCCGCGACCGTGCATCAACGCCGTGGCGCCGTCTCGGCCGAAGTCGTCGACCGTCTGCACAGCGTCAGGAGTCACGCCCGCGCCCTGCAGCGCCCCGCGCATGATCTCCACGAGCACCGTGTTCGACTCCCGTGCGGCGCTGCCGCCACGCAGGACCACGGAATTACCCGAGCGCAGCGCGAGCGCTGCGATGTCGACGGTGACGTTCGGACGCGCCTCGTAGATCGCGCCGACCACACCGAAGGGCACCCGGACCTGCTCGAGCGCCACGCCGTTCGGCATCCGGTGGCCTCCGACGACGCGACCGACCGGGTCAGGGAGTGCCGCCACCTGACGGACAGCTGCGGCGAGAGCCGCGACGCGCTTCTCGTCGAGGCGAAGCCTGTCGATCAGCGACTCGCCGATGCCGTCGGACCGACCTCGTTCGATGTCGCGACCATTGGCCTCGATGATCTCGGCGGCGTTCGACTCGAGGGCAACCGCAACGGCCTCGAGCGCGCGCGCCTTGTCATCGCTGGTCAGCCTGGCCGTGGCGCGGGACGCCTCTTTGGCGAGCTCCAGGCGCACCTGGGGGGTCTGGTCGGTCATCCGCCCAGTCTAAGAGAGGGCGGGTTCGAACCAGGTCCCTATGTCAGCACCGGCAAGGGCCTTGTCGACCAGGTCGGCGCTCGTCACGAGCACTCCGATCCCTGATGCGGCGGCCAGGCGTGCGGCTGAGACCTTGGTCGCCGCTCCCCCGGTGCCCACGCTGTTGACGACGGTCGATCCGAACTCGAGTCCCGACAGATCGGCGTCGGGGGCGACGACGTCGATGGGCTGGGCTGTCGGGTCAGACGGGGGCTTGGTGTAGAGCGACTCGATGTCGCTGAGCAGGATCAGAGCGTCGGCCTCGATCAGCTGCGCGACGAGAGCCCCGAGGCGGTCATTGTCGCCGAAACGGATCTCCTGGGTCGCGACTGTGTCGTTCTCGTTCACGATCGGCAGGATGCGCAGACCGAGAAGTCGCTCCATGGCCCGGCGTGCGTTGCTCCGCGACGTCGGGTTCTCGAGGTCGCCCGTCGTGAGCAGCACCTGTCCTGCGACGATGTCGAAGAGTCGCAGTGACTCCTGGTAGCGGTAGATCAGGATGTTCTGTCCGACCGCGGCCGCAGCCTGCTGCGTCGCCAGGTCGGTCGGCCGAGCGTCGAGACGCAGGAACGGGATGCCTGTGGCGATGGCTCCGGACGAGACCAGGATCACCTCCGCACCGCGCGCGTGCGCCGCTGCCAGCGCCTCGACGAGGGCCGGGATGCGCCATGACGACTCGCCACTGATCGATGAGGACCCGACCTTGACGACGATCCGTGAGGCTGTGGCGAGATCCGCCCTCGTGCGAGCGGTCACTCCCCGTCCTCGCGGTAGGCCGCGAGCCGCTGAGCCTCGACCTCGGCGCGAGCCTCGGCCTTGGCATCCATGCGCTCGTAGTAGTTCTCACGTCGCTCGGAGGTGGTGCGGCGGGCGTTGGGCGCCAGGCGCGGATCGGTGCCACGGGGCGCTGTCATGAGCTCGGCCGCAGACGTCATGGTCGGCTCCCAGTCGAAGACGATGCTCTCGCCCTCGCCGATGACGACCGTGGACCCCTGCACGGCACCGAGGCGGAACAGCTCGTCTTCGACGCCCAGCTTCTCGAGGCGGTCGGCCAGATAGCCCACAGCCTCCTCGTTCTGGAAGTCGGTCTGCTGAACCCAGCGCACGGGCTTCTGGCCCAGGATGCGATAGATGTTGCCGTAACTGCCGCCCTCGACACGGATCTCGAAGCCCTTCTTGGGGCCCCTCGGGCGAAGCACGACGCGCTCACGGGGAACCTCGGTGGCTGCGAGCTCTGCGCGGTGCGCGTCGACGATATCACCGAGCGCGTAGGTCAGCGGGCGCAGACCCTCGTGCGAGATCGTGGAGATGTCGAAGACACGGAACCCGCGAGCCTCGAGATCAGGGCGCACGAGGTCGGCGAGGTCACGAGCCTCCGGCACATCGATCTTGTTCAGGGCGATGAGCTGAGGACGCTCGAGCAGAGGAGTCTGCCCCTCGGGGACCTCGTAGGCGGCCAGTTCGCCGAGGATGACGTCGAGGTCGGAGATCGGATCGCGACCGGGCTCGAGTGTCGCGCAGTCGAGCACGTGCAGCAGAGCAGTGCAGCGTTCGACGTGACGGAGGAACTCGAGTCCGAGACCGCGCCCCTCACTCGCCCCTTCGATGAGTCCGGGCACATCGGCGACGGTGTAGCGCGACTCTCCCGCCTGCACGACACCGAGGTTCGGGTGGAGCGTGGTGAACGGGTAGTCGGCGATCTTGGGGCGGGCTGCCGAGATCGCACCGATCAGGCTGGACTTGCCTGCAGAGGGATAGCCGACCAGAGCCACGTCTGCGACGGTCTTGAGTTCGAGGACGACATCGCCCTCGTCGCCAGGGGTGCCGAGAAGCGCGAATCCGGGCGCCTTGCGCTTCGGCGTCGCCAGCGCGGCGTTGCCGAGTCCGCCATGCCCTCCCTTGGCTACGACGAATCGCTCGCCGGGCTCGATCATGTCGATCAGGACTTCGCCGGCCGAGTTCCTGACCACGGTGCCGACGGGAACGGGAAGCTCGAGGTCCTCGCCCATGAACCCTGCGCGGTGGTCGCCCATGCCGGGTCCGCCGTTGCCCGAGCTGCGGTGAGGCGAGTGGTGGTACGAGAGAAGCGTTCCCGTCTGCGTGTCAGCGACGAGCACGATGTCGCCGCCATCACCCCCATTGCCGCCGTCTGGGCCGCCGAGCGGCTTGAACTTCTCGCGGTGCACCGAGACACAGCCGTTGCCGCCCTTGCCCGCACGCAGGTGAAGCGTCACGGTGTCGACGAAACTGACCATGTCTCTCTCCTCAATAAAGAAATCGGCCGGAACCGATTGTTCGGCCGGCATCCGGCCGCACATGCGAACTCGGCCTGAGAACGCAAATTCGGGACGGGCCGAAGCCCGCCCCGAATCGCATGACTACTGTCGTGCTGTGATCACTCAGCAGCGGCGACGATGTTGACGACCTTGCGGCCGCCCTTCGCGCCGAACTGCACCGCACCGGCGGCCAGAGCGAACAGCGTGTCGTCGCCACCGCGGCCGACGTTCACGCCGGGGTGGAAGTGCGTGCCGCGCTGGCGGACGATGATCTCGCCGGCGAGAACCTGCTGTCCACCGAAGCGCTTGACGCCAAGTCGCTGAGCGTTGGAGTCACGACCGTTGCGGGTGGAGCTTGCGCCCTTTTTATGTGCCATGTCCTGGTCTCCTCGGTCTTACTTGATGCCGGTGATCTTGACGCGCGTGAGCTCCTGACGGTGGCCCTGGCGCTTCTTGTAGCCGGTCTTGTTCTTGTACTTCTGGATGATGATCTTGGGGCCGCGGAGGTTGCCGATGACCTCTGCCGTGACCTTGACCTTCGCCAGCGAGTCAGCGTCGGTGGTCACCGAGGCGCCGTCGACGAGCAGCACTGCGGCCAGCTCGATCTTCTCGCCCTGGGCAGCCTTGACACGGTCGAGCTGAACGATCGTGCCGACCTCGACCTTCTCCTGCCGCCCACCGGCGCGCACTACTGCGTAAACCACTTCATACCTGTTTCGTTGGGGAGCTCACGGCTCCGATATCTCACGGGAAGACTGTTGCTTGCATGCATCGCGGGGCGACGGGCACGAACGCAAGACTCTCCGCTTCGACCGACCAGGACGACGCGGCATACGCACCAAGGGACTACTTTACCGGATGCAGGACACTGTGGCAAAACGCGCCGCGTGGTGTGTCCGGTCATAGGCTGGAGGAATGACCGTTCTCGTCGACGACCCCGTATGGCCCGCGCACGGGCGCCTGTGGGCTCATCTCGTCAGCGATGACAACCTGCAGGAGCTGCACGCCTTCGCGAGGTCGCACGACGTTCCTGCGCGCGCCTTCGACCTCGACCACTACGACGTCCCGGAAGAGCTCATCCCCCGGCTCCTCGCCGCCGGCGCGCAGCATGTCGGCGGCAAGGAGCTGGTCAGACGATTGATCGCCTCAGGACTGCGAATCCCCGCCCGCGACCGGCGCTGACGGCTCTGAGTTCACGGAGATGGGAGTGCCGGTGAGGGCGGCGGTCGAGACACGGCGACGACCGCGTCCCTGACCCGGGGCCTTCGGCTCGGGAAGAGCATCGAGCACGGAATCGAGCAGCGCCTCGGCCGGAGACTTGGGCGACTTGCGGTCGGATCCGCGCTTCTTGCGGGGCTTCTTGGCTCGCTCCTGCGCGGCAGGGGCTTCTTCCGTCGTCTCCGCGGCGGGAGCGCCGGCCTCGGTCGGCTCGTCGGCACTCGGAGCGCGCGTCGAGGCCGCGATCTGCGCGAGCGCCGACTTCGCGCCCTCGGGGATGCTGTGCGTCGTCACCGCGGCGGGAGCCGGGTTCTGCGACTGGCCGTTGCCGCCGCGCTGGCGACGGTTGGACTGCGAGTTGCCGTTGCCATTGCCGTTGCTGCTGGAGCGGTGCTTGACGACCGGGTCGTGGTGAACGATGACGCCACGACCGGCGCACACGTCGCAGGCCTCGCTGAACGTCTCGAGCAGGCCGAGTCCGAGCTTCTTGCGGGTCATCTGGACGAGGCCCAGCGATGTGACCTCGGCGACCTGGTGCTTCGTCCGGTCACGGCTGAGGCACTCGATCAGGCGGCGCAGCACGAGGTCACGGTTCGATTCGAGCACCATGTCGATGAAGTCGACCACGATGATGCCACCGATGTCGCGCAGGCGAAGCTGACGGACGATCTCCTCCGCGGCCTCGAGGTTGTTCTTGGTGACCGTCTCCTCGAGGTTTCCGCCCGAGCCGACGAACTTGCCGGTGTTGACGTCGACGACCGTCATGGCCTCGGTGCGGTCGATGACCAGTGAGCCACCCGACGGCAGCCAGACCTTGCGGTCGAGCGCCTTCTCGATCTGCTCCGTGATGCGGAACGCGTCGAAGGGATCGCTCTCGTCCTCGTACGACTCGACGCGCTCGAGCAGGTCGGGTGCGACGCTCTCGAGGTAGGCGCGGATCGTGCGCTGGGCATCCTCGCCCTGGATCAGCATCTTCGTGAAGTCCTCGTTGAAGACGTCGCGGACGATCTTGACGAGGAGGTCGGGCTCGGCATGCAGCAGCGCCGGCGCCTGCTGGCTCTCGACCTGCTTGCGGATGTGCTCCCACTGGCTGGTCAGCCGCTGGACGTCACGCGTGAGCTGATCTTCGGTGGCGCCTTCGGCCGCCGTGCGGACGATCACGCCGGAGGATTCGGGGAGCACCTCCTTGAGGATGCGCTTCAGACGCGTGCGCTCGTTGTCGGGCAGCTTGCGGCTGATGCCGTTCATCGAACCGCCCGGAACGTACACGAGGTAGCGGCCGGGGAGCGAGATCTGGCTGGTCAGACGAGCACCCTTGTGGCCGATCGGATCCTTGGTGACCTGCACCAGGACACGGTCGCCCGCCTTGAGGGCGAGCTCGATGCGACGCGGCTGGTTGCCGGTCTCGACGCCGTCCCAGTCGACCTCGCCGGAGTAGAGCACGGCGTTGCGGCCGCGGCCGATGTCGACGAACGCGGCTTCCATGCTCGGCAGCACGTTCTGCACGCGGCCGAGGTAGACATTGCCGATCAGCGACGCATCCTGGTTGCGCGCGACGTAGTGCTCGACGAGCACCCCGTCTTCGAGCACACCGATCTGCGTCCGGCCGTTCTTTGAACGGACGACCATCTTGCGGTCGACCGATTCACGACGCGCAAGGAACTCGGCTTCGGTGACGACCGGACGCCGGCGACCGGCATCCCGTCCGTCGCGACGACGCTGCTTCTTGGCCTCCAGGCGCGTGGATCCCTTGATCGCTTTGGGCTCGGTGATGTACTCGACGACGCGCTGGCGAGGCTGGCGCGGTTCGTCGCGCTGTTCACGCGGCTCGCGCTGCTCACGCGGCTCGGCATCGTCTGAACCACCACGACGGCGGCGGCCACGGCGGCCGGTCGGCTCCTCCGGCTCTCGCTCGGCGATGCGGTCGAACACGCGCTCGCGACCTGGACGAGCAGGAAGGGGCAGCACCTCGGGTGCGTAGAAGTGCAGCTGCGTCGAGACCTGCGAGACGAAGACCTCAGGCAGCAACCCGAGCGACACAGCGGTGAGGGGCTTGGGGGCTTCGGGCTTGTCCGCAGCAGGCTCGGCCACGGCTTCTTCGGATGAGGCCTCGGCTGCAGGAGCCTCCTTGGCAGGAGCGTCGGCTGCAGGAGCCTCCTCGGCAGGCGCATCCTCGGCGGGAGCGTCCTGGGCGGGAGCCTCCTCGGCGGGAGCGTCAGCTGCAGGAGCCTCCTCGGCGGGAGCGTCCGCGGAAGGCGTATCGCCGGCAGGAGCTTCCGCTGCGGGGTCCTCCGAAGGAGCCGACTCCGTGGGGGCGATCTCAGCGGTCGAACCCGCGCCGTCCTCAGGAGCGTCGGACGTGCTGTCGACCTCCGGAGCGTCGGCGGCTACCTCTGCGGGTGCATCAGCAGCCGCAGAGAAGTCGAGGGTAGGGGCGTCGTGGTCATTGTTGTCATCGGCCATCTCTGGCTTGCTCCTCGCGCGGACACTTCGTGTTCCGCTAACTCTCATGCGGCACCCGCAGGTGCCGCGAACTCATTCGGTGTGCGACCGGCTCATGGCTCTGATCACGAGGGGCATACGGCCCCGAAGTCTGCGTCGATGCCCACCGCGACAGGGTCGAGCGATGCATCACAGGCCATTATCGCACCAAGTGCGCCGGTTCGCGGCATCGTCGGGGCTCCGAGTCGTTTTCTCCGGCGCGCTCACGCCCGATCCATAGCGATCGCTGAGAGAATCCACACATGAGCGAGCAGCGCACCCGCCCCGTCGTCTATGCCGTGTGGTTGATCATCGCGAGCGTCATCGGCTGGTTCGCCGCTTTCCAGCTCACGGTCGAGAAATTCGTGCTTCTCGAGAACCCGACCGATGCCTTGGCCTGCGATGTGAGCCCGTTCATCCAGTGCAGCAAGAACCTCGGCTCGTGGCAGGGCGAGATCTTCGGCTTCCCCAACCCGCTGCTCGGGCTGACCGGCTGGATGGCTCCGCTGGTCATCGGCGTCGCGATCCTGGCCGGGGCGCGCTTCCCCCGCTGGTTCTGGGCCGCGTTCGGCGCCGGCATCACGTTCGCGTTCGGGCTCGTGTGCTGGCTGATCGGTCAGAGCCTGTATGCGTCGAACCTCGGCGTGCTGTGCCCCTGGTGCATGGTGACCTGGGCCGTGACGATCCCGACGTTCTTCGCGACGATGCTGCATCTCACTCGCAACGGCACGTTCACGAAGAACGAGAAAGCCAGAGATCGCGCCGACAAGCTCATGGTCTGGGTTCCGCTGGCGACCATTCTCGCCTACGCCGTCATCATCGTGATGGCTCAGCTGCAGGGTCTCGACTTCCTCGGTGAGATGGCACGCATCATCTTCTGATCCGATCGGCCGACGACGAAGCCCGCCGCACGAGATCGTGCGGCGGGCTTCGTCGTGAGCTGATCGGTCAGTCGAACCAGATGCCGAGCTCGCGTGCGGCCGACTCTGGGCTGTCCGAGCCGTGCACGAGGTTCTGCTGCACCTTGAGGCCCCAGTCGCGGCCGAAGTCGCCACGGATCGTGCCGGGTGCGGCCGTGGTGGGGTCGGTCGTGCCGGCGAGCGAGCGGAAGCCCTCGATGACGCGGTTGCCTGCGAGGCGGATCGCGACGGACGGGCCCGAGAGCATGAACTCGAGGAGCGGCTCGTAGAACGGCTTGCCCTCGTGCTCGGCATAGTGCTCGGCGAGCAGATCTCGGTCGGGCTCGACCAGGCGGATGTCGACGAGGGAGTATCCCTTCGCTTCGATGCGCGCCAGGATCGTGCCGGTGAGGCCGCGGGCGACACCGTCGGGCTTTACGAGGACGAGGGTTTCTTCGGTGGCCATGTCATTCACTCTCTGTCTGAGTCTCAGTCGTGGGCCCGTCAGGACGTCGTGCGTCCAATCGAGCCCCCATGATCGTCGCATATCCCCACATGCCGCCGAAAACCACGACGACGAGCAGGATCGCGGGCACCAGGATAGCCGCCAGCGCGATGATGACCTGCAGGATCCACCCTGCCGTGATCGCCCAGGGCTTCGTGATCATCCCGGCCACGGCGATGCAGGCGAGTCCGACGACGGCGCCGCCGACGATCCCCCACCACTGTGGGATGCCGGCGGGCAGCGTCTTCAGACCGAAGACCGTGAGACCCGCGAGGAAGACGACGATCGACTCGAATCCGAGCACGATCGGCGCCAGCTTCTGCACCAGGGTGCGCGGGGGACGCGGAGGGCGCGCCGACGGGGAGGAGGCGGTCACGCGTGCCACCCGGACTTCCAATCCTCTGCCTCGGAGAGAGCGATCGCCTCTCCAGCGAGCACGACCGACCCGGCGATCACGACGGCTCTGCGATCGGAGGATGCGGCCCACTCCCGTGCGGCATCCGCAGCCTCTGCGAGGGTCGGATGCACGGTCGCTCGCTGTCCGGTCGCCTCGACGAGGTCGGCGATGAGATCTGCGTCGCTCGCTCGGTCGGACTCCGGCGCCGTCGCGAAGACGTGCGCTGCCGCGGGAGCGAGCTGCGCGACGATACCGGCGGCGTCCTTGTCGGCGAGCACACCCAGCACGACGCCCCACTCGTCGAAGTCGAAGCTGTCGTCCATCGCCAGCACGAGCGCTGCGGCGCCGTGCGGGTTGTGCGCAGCATCCACGATCACCGTCGGAGCGATTCCCAGCAGCTGAAGGCGTCCGGGCGAGGTGGCCCCCTGTAGCCCCTCCGAGATGATGTCGGCGGCGATGGGCTGCTCTGCGCCTCCGATCAGCGACTCGACGGCGGCGACCGCGAGGGCCGCGTTGTGTCCCTGGTGAGCACCGTACTGCGGCAGGTACTCCTCGACATACGAGCCGGCGAGTCCACGGATGGTCAGCAGCTGCCCTCCGACGGCGAGCTTCTGGTCGGCGAGCCCGAACTCCTCACCCTCGAACGCGATCGTGGCGTTCTTCTCAGCGGCGACGCGCCGCAGCACTTCGGCGGCCGCCGCGGGCTGCTGCGCCGAGACGACAGCCGCCCCCTCCTTGATGATGCCGGCCTTGACCTTCGCGATCTCGGTGATCGTACCGCCGAGACGATCTGCATGGTCGATGTCGATGGGGGCGAACACCGCCACATCGCCGTCCGCCGTGTTGGTCGAGTCCCACTCGCCTCCCATGCCGACCTCGAGCACGAGCACGTCGACAGGAGCATCGGCCACGGCCACGAAGGCGAGCACGGTGAGCAGCTCGAAGAACGTGAGCGGCTCCTCGCCCGCGGCCTCCAACTCGGCGTCGACGATCTCGACGAAGGGTTCGATCTCGTTCCAGGCGTCTACCACCGCGGCATCGTCGATCGGCTCGCCGTCGATCATGATGCGCTCGGTGAAGCGCTCCAGGTGCGGGCTGGTGAAGAGGCCCGTACGCAGACCGTGGGCGCGGAGCAGCGTCTCGATCATCCGAGCGGTCGACGTCTTCCCGTTCGTGCCCGTGATGTGCACGACGCGATAGGTGCGCTGCGGGTCATCGAGGTACGTGAGGATGCGCGCGGTGCGCTCCTTGCGCGGCTGCACCCAGCGCTCCCCCGCGCGGCTCAGCAGCTTGTCGTAGACGGCGTCGGCCTTGTCACGTGAGCTCATGCGGTGGCCTCCTCGATGTTCGTGTCGATCGTGACGATGATCGGGCGCTTGTCAGCTCCGAGCGCCGTCGCGCCGCTGCGGAACACGCCGTCGCCGGGGCTCGTCACCTGGTGCACCAGCGTGGCCATCTCGTCGGTCGCGTGCACAGCGAAACCGACGGCGAGGGTCTCCCCTGCGATCAGCTGCGCGTGAGTCTGCAGTGCGTCGGCATCCGCAGGGCTGACGTTGAGCGCCAGAACGATACGGTCGCTCACATCGAGATCAGCGTTCTTGCGCGCCTCCTGAACGACGCGGATCGCGTCACGCGCGAGGCCCTCGGCTTCGAGCTCCGGAGTGGTCCGCGTGTCGAGCAGCACGACGCCACCCGTCGGCACGAGGGCGAGAGCCTCACCCTCCGGACGACCGGTGGTCTCGAGTGCGAGCTCGTACTCCGACGGCTCGAGAGCGATACCGCCCGCGGTGACGACGCCGTCGCTCTCCGACCAGTCACCCGCCTTCGCGGCCTTGATCACGGTCTGCACGTTCTTGCCGAGACGCGGGCCCGCGGCGCGCGCGTTGACGCTGAGCCGATGGCTGATTCCGCAGTCCACAGCGGTCGTCTCCGACTGCGGGACGAGCTCGACCGTCTTGACGTTGAGCTCCTCGCGGAGGATCTCCTCGAACTGGCCGAGCGTCCCTGCCAACGGCGAGACGACCGTGAGGCGAGCAAGGGGCAACCGCACGCGGAGCTTCTCCTTCTTGCGCAGCGCGTTTCCGACGCTCGACAGCTCGCGGACGGCATCCATGGCATCGCGGATCTCGTCGGCGGCGGGGAACGCGGTGTCGTCGGGCCAGTCCTGCAGGTGCACGCTGCGTCCGCCCGTCAGGCCCTGCCAGACGCGCTCGCTGACCAACGGCACGAGCGGGGCCGCGACACGGGTCAGGGTCTCGAGCACGGTGTAGAGCGTGTCGAAGGCGTCGGCGTTCGACCCCTCCCAGAACCGGTCGCGCGAGCGGCGGATGTACCAGTTGGTGAGCACCTCGGCGAAGTCGCGCAGACGGGCGGATGCCGTCGTGGAGTCGAGCCCCTCGAGGTCTGCCCGCACGTCGCGCACGAGGTCGCCGAGCCGGGCCAGGATGTAGCGGTCGAGCACATCGGTCGAGTCCGTGCGCCAGGTCGCCTCGTACCCACCCGGCTTGGCCGCGTTCGCATACGTCGCGAAGAAGTACCACGAGTTCCACAGCGGGAGCAGGAACTCGCGGACGCCCGAACGGATGCCCTCTTCGGTGACGGCGAGGTTGCCGCCGCGGAGCACCGAGCTCGACATGAGGAACCAGCGCATCGCGTCGGAGCCGTCACGGTCGAGCACCTCGGAGACATCCGGGTAGTTGCGCAGCGACTTCGACATCTTGTAGCCGTCGTTGCCGAGGACGATGCCGTGGCAGCTGACTCCGGTGAACGCCGGCCGGTCGAAGAGCGCCGTCGACAGCACGTGCATGACGTAGAACCAGCCGCGCGTCTGCCCGATGTACTCGACGATGAAGTCCGCGGGTGCGTGCGTGTCGAACCACTCCTGGTTCTCGAACGGGTAGTGCACCTGCGCATACGGCATCGAACCGGAGTCGAACCACACGTCGAAGACGTCTTCGATGCGGCGCATCGTGCTCTTGCCGGTGGGGTCGTCGGGGTTCGGGCGCGTGAGGTCGTCGATGTAGGGACGATGCAGGTCGATCTCGCCCTCGGGATTGCGTGGCAGCGTGCCGAAGTCGCGCTCCATCTCCTCGAGCGAGCCGTATGCGTCGACGCGCGGGTACTCCGGGTCGTCGCTCTTCCAGATCGGGATGGGCGAGCCCCAGTAGCGGTTGCGGCTGATCGACCAGTCGCGCGCGCCCTCGAGCCACTTGCCGAACTGGCCGTGCTTCACGTTCTCGGGCACCCAGGTGATCTGCTCGTTGTTCGCGAGCAGGTCGTCCTTGATGTCGGTGACGCGGATGAACCAGCTCGACACGGCCTTGTAGATCAGGGGGTTCCGGCAACGCCAGCAGTGCGGGTACGAGTGCACGTAGCTCTGCTCCCGCAGCAGACGTCCCTCGGCGCGGAGCAGACGGATGAGCGGCGTGTTGGCGTCCATCCAGAGCTGGCCGGCGACGTCGGTGACGTTCGGCAGGAAGCGTCCGCCGTCGTCGAGAGAGAGGATCGTCGGGATGCCGGCGGCACCAGCCACCCGCTGGTCGTCCTCACCGTAGGCGGGTGCCTGGTGGACGATGCCGGTGCCGTCGCTGACCGTGACGTAGTCGTCGACGAGGATGCGCCAGGCGTTCTCGGTGCCGTAGGCCTCGGTGTCGGCGTAGTAGTCGAAGAGGCGGTCGTACGTGACGTCCGCGAGGTCAGCGCCTCGCACCGTCGCGTCGACTGCGGCGAGCGCCTCGTCGAGGCTCTCGTAGCCGAGGTCCTTGACGTAGCCGCCGAGCAGCTCGCGTGCGAGGAGGTAGCGGTGCGAGGAGGCCTCGACAGCGGCATCCGTCGTTCCCGCGATCTGGTGCACGTCCGCCGCTCCGCCGGGACCGGCCGGGAGCACGACGTACTCGATGTCGGGTCCTACGGCGAGCGCGAGGTTGGTGGGGAGGGTCCACGGCGTGGTGGTCCAGGCGAGCGCCCGCACCGCAGTGAGTCCGAGAGCTTCGGCCTTGGCTCCGGTCAGGGGGAAGGTGACCGTGACAGACGGGTCCTGCCGGTTCTGGTAGACGTCGTCGTCCATGCGCAGCTCATGCGCCGACAGCGGGGTCTCATCGCGCCAGCAGTACGGCAGCACACGGTATCCCTCGTAGGCGAGGCCCTTGTCGAACAGGGTCTTGAACGCCCAGAGCACGCTCTCCATGTAGCCCAGGTCGAGCGTCTTGTAGCCGCGCTCGAAATCGACCCAGCGAGCCTGACGCGTGACGTAGTCCTGCCACTCGTGCGTGTACTTCAGCACCGAGTCCTTCGCCTTCGCGTTGAAGACGTCGATGCCCATCTCCTCGATCTGGCTCTTCTCGGTGATGCCGAGCTGCTTCATCGCCTCGAGTTCGGCCGGCAGGCCGTGCGTGTCCCAGCCGAAGACCCGGTCGACCTTCTTGCCGATCATGGTCTGGAAGCGCGGGAACACATCCTTGGCGTACCCGGTGAGCAGGTGCCCGTAGTGCGGCAGCCCGTTGGCGAACGGCGGGCCGTCGTAGAAGACCCACTCATCGTTGCCCTCGCGCTGCTCGATCGAGGCGCGGAAGGTCTGATCGGTCTCCCAGAAGTCGAGCACCTCGCGCTCGATCTGGGGGAACCGAGGGCTCGGGGCGACGCTCTGGGCTGCTGAGCTCGTCGATGCATCGGCGGCGGGGCCGAAGGAGGAACGCGGGTAGGTCATGTCGTCTCGCAGGAGTCGTGGCGGATGCTGCTGCGAGGACGATCCCTCCGGATTGTCGTCCCGGGGAACCGCGGTACCACCTCGCGTGCCGCGCCTCACGGCGAAGCCACTCTCACTGCGGCTGTGACGGGCCTGCCCCGCTCGGTTCTACTTACCCCCGCCTGCACTGAGCCTGCCGAAGTGTTCTTCCGAGAGCTCCCCGGTGATGTCCGGATCGATGCTCGTGCCTCCATTGTACGCGCGGCTGCAGGTGCTCGCCCGCGACATCCGTGAGCGCTCCCGAAGTCCGAATACGCTTCCGCAGTCCGTTCTCGGCGGATTCGGACTTGCGAAGTGCACATGGACTTCGGAAGCGCACGCGAACAACAAGAAGCGGGCGTCTGTCACACCCACCGCCTACCCTCGAAACATGGTCCGCTCCCCCGCATCCCCCGTGGCTCCCCGCGTCTCTCCTCCCGACCTTCCGCGGGAGTTCACGCCGGCCGCAGCACACCGCAGCGCCGATCTGATCGCAGCGGCCCTCGATCTCGACGGCACGGTCGACCTCGCCTACGCCTCACTCGAGCAGTGCACGGTCGCCGCCGACGCCGACACGGTCGATCTGACCGGTGCGACGCTCATCGACGTCGACCTCACCGGGGTCCGGATCGCGTCACTCAAGATGCGGGATGCGAGCCTTCGCCGCGTGCGCATCAGCGGGGGCCGCATCGGCACGCTCGATCTGAGCAGCGCTCGCATCGACGAGCTCATGCTCAGCGACGTGCGGATCGACTATCTCAATCTCGGCGCGGCGAAAGCCACTGACGTCGAGATCCGCGACTGCAGCATCCGCACCCTCGATATGCCTCAGGCCGAGCTGACTCGGATCCGCATCGCGGGCACTCGGTCTGACGAGGTCGACACCAGAGCGATGCGCGCCACGCACGTCGATCTCCGCGGGCTCGACGCGTCGGCGTTCCTCGATGCGAACAGCCTCCGAGGCACCACGCTCACCGAGTTTCAGGTGCAGCAGCTCGCGCCGCTGCTCGCCGCGGGGATCGGCATCCAGGTCACGGACTGACGGGGCGGTTCGCTTCGAGCAGCTCCCGGGTGAACGGATGCTGTGGCGCGGCGAACACGTCGATGACCGCTCCCTGCTCGACGATCACGCCATCCTGCATCACGAGCACCTCGTCGGCGACCGCGCCGACGACATCGAGGTCGTGCGACACGAAGATCATCGTGAGGTCCCGTTCGCGCTGGAGGCGCAGCAGCAGCTGCAGCACCTTCTCGCGTACCGAAGGATCCAGCGCCGACACCGGCTCGTCGAGAACCAGCACCTCGGGGTCGGCGGCGAGCGCCCGCGCGATCGCCGCCCGCTGACGTTGCCCGCCGGACAGGGCGATGGGTCTGCGGCTCGCGAGCAAGGGATCGAGATCGACCTCGGAAAGAAGTTCCGCGACTCGAGCCGCTCGGTGCTGACGAGGCACGCCCCCGGCGGCGAGCGCCTCTCGCAGCGATCTCCCGATCGTCCACCGTGGATCGAAGGCGCCGAGAGGGTTCTGATGCACGAGCTGCACCCGGTGCTGTCCGATCCACCGCAGGCCACCGTCATCCGCACGCTCGACCCCGACGATCATGCGGGCGAGCGTCGTCTTGCCGGATCCCGATTCACCGACGATGCCGAGTGTGCGTCCGGCGGCCACGGCGAACGACGCGTCCTGCACTGCCGCGAGATCGCCGAAAGCCTTCGTGACGCCGGTGACGACGAGCAGCGGCTCGGCCGCTCCTTCATGCTCTGCCCGCGGCTCGTGGATCGTGGCGGCGATGAGCTGCCGGGTGTAGTCATGCTGCGGATGCTCGAGCACCTCATCGACAGGCCCGGACTCGACCACGATGCCGTTGCGCATCACGAGCACCCGATCCGCGATCCTGCGCACGGCCGCGAAGTCATGACTGATGAACACGACGGCGGTGCCCGCGTCGGCGATGTCGCGCAGGAGCCCGAGGATCCGCGCCTGCACGGTGGCATCGAGGGCGGTGGTCGGCTCGTCGGCGACGAGGACTGCGGGATCTGCCGCGATGGCCGAGGCGATCAGCGCCCTCTGCCTGAGCCCCCCGGAGAGCTGATGCGGATACTGGCGTGCCCGCCGAGCGGCGTCCGGCATCCAGACGCGGCGCAGCAGGTCCTGCACCCGTTCGCGCAGCGCGGCCCGACCCGATACGAGCCCGTGCAGACGAAGCGGCTCGGCGATCTCCGACCCCACGCGCTGCAGCGGGTCGAGAGACACCAGTGCGTCCTGCGACACGAGCCCGATGCGGGCACCGCGCAGCGACCGCCACCCACGCTCTCCGAGACGGGCGGTGTTCGTGCCGTCGACGACGAGTCGATCGACGGCGACGCGCGCGCCCTGTGGAGCGAGCCCCAGCAGGGCCCTCGCCGTGAGGGTCTTGCCTGCTCCGGATTCTCCGACGATCGCCACGCACTCCCCTCGTGCGACCGACAACGACACACCGTCGACCACAGGCGTCCCCCCGAAGTCGATGCGCAGACCCTCGAGTTCCAGCGCGGCGGTCACGGTGTCAGCCCCTCTGCTCTGGCTCGAAGCACACGACCGACGATCGTCGCCGAGATGACGGTGACCGTGATCGCGATGCCGGGGAAGACGGCGATCCACCAGGCCTGACCGAGCACGTTGCGCCCGCCCGCGAGCATCAGCCCCCATTCGGGCGTCGGCTCCGAAGGCCCGAGACCGAGGAAGCTGAGTCCGGCCGCGGCGAGGATGCTCGATCCGATGCCGATCGTCGCCAGGACGCTGAGCGACCCGAGCACACCGGGCACGACGTGCCTCACGAACGCCGGCACCGGGCGCACCCCGAGGATGCGGGCGGCCTCTACATGCTCTGCGCCGCGCAGCGTGCGCGTCTGCACGCGGGCGAGGCGGATGTAGACGGGCACCGCCGCGAGTGTGACGGCGATCGCGATGTTCACAGGGCCGGGCCCCAGCACCGCCACCACCACGAGGGCGACGAGGAACTCGGGAAAAGCCATCAGCACGTCATTCACCCGCATGAGCGCGGCGTCGACACCGCGAGGAGCGAGCCCGGCCAGAGACCCGATGAGGAGTCCGACCGCGAGGGCGATGCCGGTGGCGAGCAATCCGATGCCGATCGAGCGCCCGGCTCCATGGACCACCCGCGAGAAGACATCGCGTCCGCTCTGGTCGGTGCCGAAGAGGTGGTCTGCGCTCGGCGGCAGCAGCGAAGCCCGCACGTCGGTCTGCAGAGGGTCGTGTGTGGCGAGCGCCCCGGGGAACACCGCGGCGAAGGCGAGCACGAGAAGCACCGCAGTGGCGCACCACAGCAGCACGATCTGCGCCCGCTTCACCGGACGCCCCCTCGGTCGATGCGCAGACGAGGATCGATGAGCGGATGCAGCAGCTCGACCACGAGATTCACGACCACGAAGACGATAGCGCTGAGCAGGATGATGCCGGTGATGACGGGCAGATCGCGATTGCTGATGGCGGCGAGAGTCACCCGACCGAGGCCCGCCCTGGCGAACACCGTCTCGACGAGGACCGCTCCTCCGAGCACGGATCCGGTCAGATAAGCGGCGAGAGTCACCGCATTGGCCGCACCATGCCTGAGGCCGTGCCGCAGAGTGAACCACGACGGGCTCGCGCCCCGCGCTCGCACGGTCTCGGCGAACGGCATCCGCTCAGCCTGGGCGAGACCGTCGCGCAGCACCTGGCTGAGCAGAGCGGCCACCGGCAGCGCGAGCGTGATCGCCGGCAGCACGATCGTCGCGGGGTTGCGTGCACCCGACACCGGGAACCAGCCGAGACCGAACGCGAACACGCTGAGGAGGATCAGGCCGATCCAGAAGACGGGTGAGGAGAGGATGACGAGTTCGACAGCCGCAGCGACGGTGCGCCCCGCGCGTCCTCGCACGAGCAGCGCGACGGCCAGGGCGAGCACCACGGCCATGATCAACGCCAGCGCGGAGAGCTGCAGGGTGGAACCCAACTGTCTGCCGATGACCTCGGCCACCGGCATCCGCAGCTGATACGACTCGCCGAGGTCTCCGCGCGCGAGCTGCCCGACGAACGTCACGTACTGCTCGAGCGGAGGACGATCGAGCCCCAGTTCCGCGCGGATGCCGTCTTTGACCTCATCGCTCACCTGCGCCTGCGGTCCGAGCATGACGGAGACCGGATCGCCCGGAATCACCCGGAACGCGAGGAACACCAGCGTCGCAGCACCCCAGAGGACGATGACGACGGATGCCGCGAGTCCGGCGACCCGCGCGAGCGCTGTCTTCACCGTTGACGCCCTCTCGACGGATTCTGAGCGCCCCTCGGCTCGCGGCGCGCGCTCACGAAGATATCGCAGTGCGCGAGCGAGGGGCGCTCGATGATTCGAGTGTCAGCCGACGCTCACGTCGTAGAACAGCGGACGGCCGTAGAGGTCGTAGGTGAGACCGTCCACGCGCTCTCCGACGGCCGTGATCGCCGACGGGCTGTAGAGCGGGACGATCGCGGTGTAGTCGGCGTTCCACTCCTGCAGCTGGGTGTAGATCTCGTTGCGCTGATCCTGATCGTTCGAGGCGACCGCCTGCTCGAGCAGCGCGTCGATCTCGGGGTCCGTGACCTGCGAGGCGTTCTGGAACCCCTCGGTGTGCAGGTGGGCACGGAGGAAGTCGGGGTCGACACCGGAGAAACCCCAGTCGGTCAGGTCGAAGGTCTTCGGCTCGTACTGCTCGTTGTAGGCGCCGGGCTCGAGCGTCTCCCTGACGACCTCGAAGCCGATGGTCTTGAGATCCGACTGGATGGCGTTGGCGAGAGCCGCACGATCGTCGGGAACCGGGGTCCACGCGATCCAGCGCGCAGAGAGGCGCTCGCCGTCCTTCATGCGGATGCCGTCAGAACCGCGCTCGGTCCATCCGGCCTCGTCGAGGAGGGTGTTCGCCGCGTCCGCGTCGAACGGTCGGGCTCCCTCGAGCGAGGCGTCATACCCGGGAGTCGTGGAGCCGAGCACGCTCCAGGCGCGGGGGAACTGACCGAAGAAGATCTCCTCGACGGCCGCGTCCACATCGATGCCCCGCGCGAACGCCTGGCGCACCTTCTCGTCGGCGAAGACGCCGAACTTCTCGTTGAGGTACAGCGAGTACGGCAGGCCCGGGTACTCGATCGAATCCACGGTGATGCCGTCGCCGAGGTCACCCGCGAGGTTCGGCGGGATGTTGCTCGCGAGGTCGGCCTCACCGCTCTCGATGACCCCCGTGCGCACGGACGCCTCGGGCTGGATCTCGACGCGCAGTGTCTCGACCTTCGGAGCCTTCTCTCCGTGCGGCCCCCAGGCGTAGTCGTCGTTGCGGGTGTAGACGATCTCCTGATCGGGTGTGTACTCGGTCAGTTCGAACGGCCCGGTTCCGACGGTGACCCCTGGGCCGCCCGCCTTGAGCTGATCGGCGGACTCCTCCAGAGCGGCCGGCGAGTAGAAGCCGAGCTGCGGCGTGCTCGTCGCCTGGAGGAACGGCGCGTACGGCTGCGTGAAGCTCACCTTCACCGTGTACTCGTCGACGACCTCGGTGCCCTCGTAGAAGTCGGCCCCCATCATGCTGGCGGCTTGGGCGGACTCCGTCTCAGGATCGACGATGCGATCGAAGTTCGCCTTGACGGCCTCGGCGTCGAACGGCTCGCCATCGGTGAAGGTGACGTCATCACGCAAGACGAAGGTGTACTCGGTGCTGTCGTCGGACACTTTCCATTCCTTGGCCAGCCAGGGAGAGAACGAGCCGTCATCCTCCTGGAACACCAGGGAGTCGAGCACCGCGCGCTGCACCATGCCCGAGACGTCCAGCTGGCTCACCTGCGGATCCATGTGGCCCGCCGAGAGGTTCGCACCCTCGATCGACCAGACGAGTTCACCGCCGTCGGACTCGGATGAGGGCGCAGCACAGGAGCTGAGCAGGAGTGCGCTCACGGCGACGGTCGCGCCGAGCGGGATCGCGCGGCGCAGGAAGGAGATAGGCATGCTGTTCCTCGGGAGGGAATGCGGGAGATGACGCGGATGCATCAGTTCTTGGACTCGATCCAATTCTAGATCCTCCGCGGCGAGCGGGCGCCGACGAGGAGGGCGATTAGACTGTGGGACACAATCCACACTCAGGCACGCTCACACAGTGCCGCATACATCGCTCGAGGAGAACCTTCATGTCCGCAATTCCCGACAAGCCCGTACTCGAAGGTCTCGAAGCGAAGTGGGGTGAGACCTGGTCTGCACAGGGCACGTACCTGTTCGACCGCATCCGCGCCGCAGAGTCGGGCCGCGACGGCGTCTACTCGATCGACACTCCCCCGCCGACCGCGTCCGGCAGCCTGCACATCGGTCACGTGTTCTCGTACACGCACACCGACGTCAAGGCGCGCTTCGAGCGCATGCGCGGCAAGAACGTGTTCTACCCGATGGGCTGGGACGACAACGGCCTTCCCACCGAGCGTCGGGTGCAGAACTACTACGGCGTGCGCTGCGACCCGACGCTTCCGTACCAGACCGACTTCACGCCGCCGTTCGAGGGCGGCGACAACAAGTCGAGCCGCGCCGCCGACCAGGTGCCCATCAGCCGTCGCAACTTCATCGAGCTGTGCGAACGTCTGACGATCGAAGACGAGAAGCAGTTCGAGGCACTGTTCCGCCAGCTCGGCCTCTCGGTCGACTGGACCCAGACGTACCGCACGATCTCCGACGACACGATCCGTCAGAGCCAGCTCGCCTTCCTGCGCAACCTCGAGCGTGGCGAGGCCTATCAGTCGCTCGCGCCGACGCTGTGGGACATCGACTTCCGATCGGCGATCGCGCAGGCGGAGCTCGAGGATCGCGACCAGCAGGCCGCGTATCACACCATCGATTTCCCGTTCGCAGACGGATCCGGCTCGATCACGATCGAGACCACCCGCCCCGAGCTGCTGCCGGCGTGCATCGCGATCGTGACCCACCCGGAGGGCCCTCACAAGCACCTGATCGGCACCAAGGTGCGCACGCCCTTCTTCGGTGCCGAGATCGAGATCCACGGTCACCACCTCGCACAGCCCGACAAGGGCACGGGAGCCGCGATGGTCTGCACCTTCGGCGACGTGACCGACATCATCTGGTGGCGCGAACTGCGCACGGCCGCGGGCGACCACCTCCCGAACATGACGACCATCGGTCTCGACGGTCGTTTCCTCCCCACCGCCCCGTCGATCGTGGCCGCCACCGAGGCCATCGACTGGTACGAAGCGGAGCTCGCCGGCAAGACGGTGTTCTCGGCCCGTAAGGCGATCGCCGAGAAGCTGCAGGAGACCGGCGACATGACGGCCGTCGGCAAGCCGTTCAACCACGCGGTGAAGTTCTTCGAGAAGGGCGACCGCCCGCTCGAGATCGTCTCGACCCGCCAGTGGTACATCCGCAACGGCGCACGTGACGCCAAACTGCGCGACGAGCTGCTCGAGCGCGGCACGCAGCTGGCCTGGCACCCCGACTTCATGCGTGTTCGCTACGAGAACTGGGTCGGCGGCCTGACCGGCGACTGGCTCGTGTCACGCCAGCGCTTCTTCGGCGTGCCGATCCCGCTCTGGTACGGACTCGACGAGAACGGCGAGCGCGACTACGACCGGGTGATCGCTCCCGACCACGCGAACCTTCCCATCGACCCGACGACCGACGTCCCCGCTGGTTACAGCGAGGATCAGCGTGGCGTTGCCGGCGGCTTCGAGGCCGAGGCCGACATCCTCGACACCTGGGCCACCTCGTCGCTCACTCCGCAGCTCGCCGGCGGATGGCAGCGCGACGAGGAGCTGTGGCAGCTCACAGCCCCGTTCGATCTGCGCCCCCAGGGGCAGGACATCATCCGCACCTGGCTCTTCTCGACCATGCTGCGCTCGACACTCGAAGACGCGCGCTCGCCGTGGCGCAACGCCGCGATCTCGGGCTTCATCGTCGACCCCGACCGCAAGAAGATGTCGAAGTCCAAGGGCAACGTGGTGACGCCGGCCGACATCCTCGAGACCCACGGATCGGATGCGGTGCGCTACTGGGCCGCCTCGAGTCGCCTGGGAATGGATGCCGCCTTCGACCCGCAGAACCCGACGCAGGTCAAGATCGGTCGCCGACTGGCGATCAAGGTGCTCAACGCCGCGAAGTTCGTGCTGTCGTTCCCGGTGCCCGAGGGCGCGCAGGTCACCCATGCGCTCGACGCCTCGATGCTGACCGCTCTCGATTCCGTGGTCGTGGAGGCGACGAAGGCGTTCGAGAACTACGACCAGGCCAAGGCGCTCGAAGTGACCGAGGCGTTCTTCTGGACGTTCTGCGACGACTACCTCGAGCTCGTCAAAGAGCGTGCCTACAACCAGAACGATGTGGGCCAGGCGTCGGCCGCTCTCGCGCTGCGACTCGCTCTCTCGACCCTGCTGCGTCTGCTCGCCCCGATCCTGTCTTTCGCGACCGAAGAGGTGTGGTCGTGGTTCGAGGAGGGCTCCGTGCACACCGCCTCCTGGCCGGAGCCGCTCGGCATCGAGGGCGACCCCGCGGTGCTGACCGTGGCCAGCGAGGCTCTGATCAGCATCCGTCGCGCGAAGACCGAGGCGAAGGCATCGCAGAAGACCCCGGTCGCGAGCGCCATGATCACGGCTCCGGCAGAGAAGTACGAGGCGCTGCGGGCAGCCGCTGCGGACCTTTCGGCCGTCGGGCGCATCGCAGAGCTGGGACTCGCCGTAGGAGACGAGTTCGCGGTCACTGCGATCGAGCTCGCACCGGTCGAGGGCGCCTGATGCAGCTGGGCACACGGTGGGCCACGGGCTCCGAGCCGCCGGCATCCGTTCCCGCTTCGCACCGGCCGGCGATCGCCGAGGTCGAGTCGCGCGGCCTCTCCGGACACTGGACGCTCACGTGGCTCGAGGGCCGCGCGATCGCAGAGCTCGATGCGGGCTGGGAGGTCGTGCAGACCGCGTCCGGTGACGTGATCGCCCGACCCTTCCAGGACTGAACGCTCGCCGATGACGAAGCCCCCTGTCCGCATCGGCGGCAGGGGGCTTCGTCGCGCCCGAGACGGTCAGCGCCGCGGGAGTCCGAGCTGCGCGAGCATGTGGTCGACCGCGTGGGGATCCTGGCGCCTGGCCTGCTGCTCGCGCAGCAGATCGAGCGCGAGCGTCCGCGTGCGGGCCCGTCGCTCGATCCGATGCTCGACCAGGGCTCTCAGCAGGTCAGCGAGACCGAGAAGCCTGCGCTCGACCTGCGTCGGGGCGACGAGACGGATGGTCGCGCTGGTCATGATCCCTCCGCACCGGCATCGGGAAGCACCGGTCCCGACGCGACGAGGTCGAAGAGCTCGGTGCGCATCGACACGCGCCTCACGTCCGGGCCGGTCTGACCGCGATAGCGCTCGACCGCTCCGTCGATGACGGCCATGAGCTCGTCTTTGAGATCCTCCATCTGCGCGGGGGTCATCTCGAGAAGCGTCGTGGCGATCAGTCCCGCGTCCTTCCACCCCTCGGGAACCTCGGTGTCCGGACGATTCACGTAGGCCATCAGGGTCTCGTGACGCAGGCGGAAGAACTCCGACGAGACGATCTGCGCCGCGGCACGGTTTGCCGGCGACATGCTCTGGCTCGGACCGGGGATGTCGATGCGCCCTTGCGGCAGCTCCCACCAGCGCTCTCGCGCCGTGCCGCGTCCCTCGACCTCGTGGATCAGGTCGTGCGCCGAGAGCGTGCGCAGGTGATAGCTGGTCGAACCCGAGGTCTCCCCCAGCATCGAGGCGAGCGAGCTCGCCGTCTGCGGCCCGTGAGCGCTGAGCAGATCGAAGATCCGCACACGCAACGGGTGGGCGAGGGCTTTGAGCGCCCCGGAGTCGAGCCGTCGCAACTGCTGTTCTTCTTGCATGCCTGCGACGATACTCTTGCAAAGAGTTCTTTGCAAGCAAAGTTTTGCAAATACCTCTTTGCAAATGTGGCGTGTCAGCCTACGGTGGCCCGCGCGGTGACAAAAGCCGCCACGCACCGTTCGATCTGCTCAGTCGTATGCGCGGCCGACAGTTGCACTCGGATCCGCGCCAGCCCTCGGGGGACCACCGGGAAGCTGAACGCCGTGACGTAGATCCCCTGCGCCTGCATCTCGGACGCGATGCGAGCAGTGAGGCTGGCGTCGCCGAACATGACAGGAACGATCGGGTGCTCCCCCGGCAGCAGATCGAAGCCCTCCTTCGTCATCTGTTCACGGAACAGGGCGGCGTTGTCTCGCAGGCGCGCACGAAGGTCAGCCGACCCCTCGACGAGGTCGAGTGCGGTGAGAGTGCCTGCCACGATGGCCGGGGCGAGCGTGTTGGAGAACAGATAAGGGCGTGAGCGCTGACGCAGCAGCGCGACGATGTCGGCGTGCGAGGCGACGTAGCCGCCGGACGCCCCTCCGAGCGCCTTGCCGAAGGTCCCGGTGTAGATATCGACACGGTCCGCGACGCCGCAGAGCTCCGGCGTGCCCCGTCCGTTCTCGCCGATGAAGCCCACCGCATGAGAATCGTCCACGAAGACGAGCGCGTCATAGCGCTCTGCGAGGTCGCAGATCTCGGCGAGCGGTGCGATGTAGCCATCCATCGAGAAGACGCCGTCGGTGACGATCACCCGGAAGCGCGCATCGGACGCCGCCTGCAGCTGCGCCTCGAGGTCCGCCATGTCCCGGTTGCGGTAGCGGAGCCGACGAGCCTTCGAGAGACGGATCCCGTCGATGATCGACGCGTGATTGAGTTCGTCGGAGATGATCGCGTCCGCCGCGCTGAAGAGCGTCTCGAACACTCCTCCGTTCGCGTCGAAACACGACGAGTACAGGATCGAGTCGTCGGTGCCGAGGAACCCGGCGAGCCGTCGCTCCAGCTCCAGGTGCTGCTCCTGCGTGCCGCAGATGAAGCGGACGCTGGCGAGCCCATAGCCCCATTCCTGCAGCGCCCCGGTCGCAGCATCCAGGATCCGTGGGTCGTCCGCGAGGCCGAGATAGTTGTTCGCGCAGAAGTTGAGCACCTCTGCGCCGTCGGCCGTGATCTCGGCGCTCTGCGGTCCGCGGATGCCGCGCTCGTGCTTCGTGAGTCCCGCGGCCTCTATTCCGGCGAGCTCGTCAGCCAGGTGCTCCTGAAATGATCCGTACATCACAGCTCCGTCCAATCGAGGATGATCTTTCCCGTGCCGGCGGACTCGGCCGCGGCGAAGCCCTCTTCCCAATCCCTGGCGGGGATCACATCCGCGATCACCCGTCCGATCGAGTCGCGCAGGGTCGCGCTCGTCTGCAGCATCGCACCCATCGCGTTCCAGGTCTCGAACATCTCACGTCCGTAGATGCCCTTGATCGTCAGCATGTGCGTGACGAGCTTGCCCCAGTCGATCTCGAACCCGGTGCTGGGCAGCCCGAGCATCGCGATCCGGCCGCCGTGGTTCATGTTGTCGATCATCGCCGGGAGAGCCGAGGCCGCTCCGCTCATCTCGAAGCCGATGTCGAATCCCTCGCGCAGACCCAGCGCGTGCTGGGCATCGCGGATCTCGTGGGCTGACACGTCGACGACCTCGTCGGCACCCATCAGACGTGCCATCTCGAGGCGCGGCGCGCTCACGTCCGTCGCCGCGATGAAGCGGGCCCCGGCGTGCCGAGCGACGGCGATCGCCATGAGACCGATCGGGCCGCACCCTGTCACGAGCACATCCTCACCGACGAGCGGGTACATGAGCGCCGTGTGCACGGCGTTGCCGAGCGGATCGAAGATCGCACCGAGCTCAGGCGTGACGTCGGCGTGGTGCACCCAGACGTTCACGGCGGGCAGGGACAGGAACTCGGCGAAGGCTCCATCGCGCTGCAGCCCGAGGCCGATCGTGCGGATGCACATCTGCCGGCGTCCGGCCCGGCAGTTGCGGCACGTGCCGCACACGATGTGCCCCTCGCCCGACACCCGATCGCCGACGGCGATGTCGTGGACGAGAGGCCCGACCTCGACGACCTCGCCGTAGAACTCATGGCCGGGGATGAGCGGGGCGTCGATGGCGGACGCCGCCCAGTCGTCCCAGCGACGGATATGCAGATCGGTGCCGCAGATACCCGTGCGCAGCACGCGGATCACCACCTCGTCGGCCGCCGCGCTGGGTTCGGGACGATCCACGAGCGCGAGCCCGGCTGAGCGTTCGGCTTTGAACAGTGCCTTCATGTGTCGATCTCATCGCACTCGACCATGTAGAACAATCGCCGTATCCTGCATAGATCCTGTAGCGCTCACTAATCTGAGTGAATGGAACTCCATCAGCTGCAGATTCTGAGAGAGCTCGGCGCGCTCGGAAGCGTCACCGCCGTCGCCGAGACGCTCAACGTCACTCCGTCAGCCGTGTCACAGCATCTCGCAGCGCTGCAGCGCAACTTCCGCACGCCGCTCACTCGGAAGGAGGGTCGTCGGCTCACTCTGACAGCGGCCGGACAGGCGCTCGCGGCGGCGGGCGCCGAGGCGATCGATGCGATGGCCGCAGCGCGCAACGCGTTGAACGACTTCGAGAACGACAGCGCCGGTGTGGTCACGATCAGCGGATTCCACAGCGTCGGGCAGGCGCTCTTCGGACCACTGATCCGTGAGCTCGACGACTCCCCCGGGCCGCCGACCGTGAAACTCACCGATGAGGATGTGGCGCAGAGCGAGTTCCCCGCCCTCACTGCCCGATACGACCTCGTGCTCGCGCACCGGATGGAGCACTCGCCGCCCTGGCCGACCGACGGAGTGCGCAGCCTGGCGCTCGTGCGAGAACCACTCGACGTCGCCGTCGCGTCTTCTCACCCTCTCGCCGTACGCGGGCAGGTGACATCCTTCGATGTCATAGACAGCCCCTGGGTCACGAGTCGCATCGGGTACTCGCCCGACGACGTGCTCCGCGCCGTCTCAGCCGTGGCCGGACGCCCCGTCGAGATCCGCCACCGGATCAACGACTACGGTGCGGTCGCGGCCGTCGTCGCGGCGGGCGGGGTGCTGGGGATGCTGCCGCGCTATACGTCCCACACCGTGGACGACCGTGACATCGTCCGGCTCCCACTGCGGGGAGTCAGCACACACCGGATGATCGATGTCCTCGCCAGGCCCGAGAACCTCAGGCGACAGTCCGTGCGCCTCGTCGTCGAGGCCCTGCAGCGGGTCATGGCTAGGCTCAGAGGATGACCGACGTCTCGAACCCGCTGCTGCAGCCGTCCACGCTCCCGTACGGACTCCCCGACTTCGCGGCGATCATGCCCGAGCACTACCTGCCCGCGTTCCAGGCCGCGTTCGACGAACATCTGCAGGAGATCTCGCGGATCACGATGGTGCGCTCCATGCCCACCTTCGAGAACACGATCGAGGCCCTGGAGAGCTCGGGAGAGCTGCTCGACCGCGTCGCCCACACCTTCTACACCGTCTCGTCCGCCGATGCGATGCCCGAGATCCAGGCGATCGACGAGCCGCTCGCTCCCCTCATGGCGGCGCATCAGGATGCCGTCACTCTCGACGGGGCACTGTACTGGCGGGTGCAGCAGGTGCACACGCGCCTTGACGACCTCGAGCTCGACGATGAGCAGCGCTACCTCGTCGAGCGGCACCTTCGCGAGATGACTCACGCGGGTGCGGCCCTCGACGACGAGGCGAAGAGCCGACTCACCGCGCTGAACCAGCAGCTGTCGACCCTGAGCAACACCTTCGAGCGCAACCTGCTCAACGACACGAACGATCTGGCCGTCGTGTTCGATTCCTCCGACGAACTCGCCGGCCTCAGCAGTGGCGAGCTCTCCGCCGCAGCTCGTGCGGCGGCCGATCGAGGCCTCGACGGACAGTTCGTCATCACTCTCCCGCTGTTCACCGGGCATCCCTATCTCGCTCAGCTCCGCGACCGGGAGTCGCGCCACCGCATCATGGCGGCCTCGCGATCACGGGCGTCCCGTCCCCACGCGAACGACAATCGGCCGGTGCTCGCAGAGATCGTCCGCCTGCGCGCCGAGCGCGCAGCGCTGCTGGGCTACCACTCGCATGCCGCGTACATCACCGCAGACGAGACGGCCGGCACCCCTGCCGCCGTAGAGCGGATGCTGCGCGAACTCGCCGCCCCGTCTGCGCGCAACGCCCGCGCAGAGCGCGAGACTCTGCAGGCGATCGTCGACGAGACCGAGGCCGCGCCCTTCACGGTCGAGGCGCACGACTGGGCGTTCTACACCGAGAAGGTGCGCACTGCCCGCTATGCGATCGACACGAACGCGCTGCGTCCGTGGTTCGAGGCCGAACGCGTGCTGCAGGACGGCGTCTTCTTCGCTGCCACGCAGCTCTACGGGGTGACCTTCGCAGAACGGCATGACCTCCACGCCTATCACCCGGGTGCGCGCGTGTTCGAGGTGAGCGATGCAGACGGCAGCGCGGTCGGCCTGTATGTGCTCGACCTCTACACGCGCGACTCGAAGCGCGGTGGCGCGTGGATGAATCCCATCGTCAGCCAGTCGCGCCTGCGCGGCACGCTGCCCGTCGTGGTCAACAACCTCAATGTGCCGCTTCCCGGCGAGGGCGAGCCGACGCTGCTCACTCTCGACGAGGTCACGACGCTGTTCCATGAGTTCGGGCACGCGCTGCACGGCCTCTTCGCCGTCGTCACGTACCCGCATTTCGCCGGCACAAACGTGTTCCGCGACTTCGTGGAGTTCCCGAGTCAGGTCAACGAGATGTGGATCCTCTGGCCCGAGGTTCTCGACAACTACGCGCGTCACCACGAAACCGGCGAACCGCTCGACCCCGCGATCGTCGAGCGCCTTCGCGCCACCGAGACGTTCGATCAGGGGCACGCGACGAGCGAGTACCTCGCTGCGGCATGGCTCGATCAGGCGTGGCACAGCCTCGACACGAAGACCTCCGTCGACGATGTGGCCGAGTTCGAGGCTGCCGCCCTCGCCGACATCGGACTCGACGATCCCGTCGTCCCGACCCGTTACTCGTCGACGTACTTCGCGCACGTCTTCTCAGGCGGATACAGCGCCGGCTACTACTCGTACATCTGGAGCGAAGTGCTCGACGCCGACACCGTCGACTGGTTCCGTGAGAACGGAGGGCTCAGGCGCGACAACGGCGACCGGTTCCGCTCCCGTCTCCTGGGCGTCGGAGGCTCGAAAGACCCACTCGACGCCTACCGCGATTTCCGTGGCCGGGATGCGGAGATCACACCGCTCCTGAAGCGCCGAGGCCTCGAGGCGTGATCAGACCCCGCGTCACCTGACGTCAGCGGTCGAGACGAGCCATCGCCTTGTACCAGGTGAGCTGGTGGTAGCTCTGCGCGAGATGCTCACCGAGGCCGTCGAGAGGCACCTCGTATCCGGTCTCCTCGCGCAGCTGTCTGACCGCGGCTGCGTCCGGTGATTCGCCTGCCTCCACCCCGCCGCCGATCGTGCCGACTGCGACGAGCCCCGCTCCGTGTCGGTACTCTTCGACGACGATCGCATTGCTCTCGCGATCGAGCGCGAGCACCGAGATCCAGTCCGCGTACTCGAGCACGTAATACGGGGCGATGGATCGCTCGTCGGCGTCGCGGCAGTCGTCCGCGCGCACGCGGATCCACCGGTCGGCGTGAACCACATCGCTGCCGACCACCCGCCAAGGCGAGGGAGCAGGACTCACGCGCTCTTGCGCTTGCGCTCCATCACGATCGTCGGCGGAGCGCCCTCGTCGACGGCCGCCTGGGTGACGACGACCTTCGCGACGTCGTCAGCCGAGGGAATCTCGAACATGATCGGGCCGAGCACGTCTTCGAGGATCGCACGGAGTCCGCGAGCCCCGGTCTTGCGCTCGACGGCGAGGTCGGCGATCGAGCGGAGCGCGCCCTCTTCGAACTCGAGCTGAACGCCATCGAGTTCGAACATGCGCTGGTACTGCTTGACGAGCGCATTGCGCGGACCGGTGAGGATGTCGATGAGCGCGCTCTGGTCGAGTGGCGACACCGAGGTCACGACCGGCAGACGGCCGATGAACTCGGGGATCAACCCGAACTTGTGCAGGTCTTCAGGGAGCACCTCGCTGAACAGGTCGAGATCCTTGCCCTTGTCATGCAGCGGAGCACCGAAGCCGATGCCGTGCTTGCCGACACGTGCCGACACGATGTCCTCGAGGCCCGCGAACGCGCCGGCGACGATGAACAGCACGTTCGACGTGTCGATCTGCAGGAACTCCTGGTGCGGGTGCTTGCGGCCGCCCTGCGGGGGAACTGAGGCGACGGTGCCCTCGATGATCTTCAGCAGAGCCTGCTGGACTCCCTCGCCCGACACGTCGCGGGTGATCGAGGGGTTCTCGGCCTTGCGGGCGATCTTGTCGACCTCGTCGATGTAGATGATGCCCTGCTCTGCGCGCTTGACGTCGTAGTCAGCCGCCTGAATGAGCTTGAGCAGGATGTTCTCGACATCCTCGCCGACGTAACCCGCCTCGGTCAGCGCCGTGGCGTCCGCGACCGCGAACGGCACGTTGAGCTTCTTCGCGAGGGTCTGGGCCAGATAGGTCTTGCCGCAGCCAGTCGGCCCGATGAGCAGGATGTTGCTCTTCGCGATCTCGACGCTCTCGGCCTTCTGCTCGGCCGTCTGGAGCGTGCCGTGCGCACGGATGCGCTTGTAGTGGTTGTAGACCGCGACGGCCAGAGCCTTCTTGGCTGGCTCCTGTCCGACGACGTACTCCTCGAGGAAGGAGAAGATCTCGCGCGGCTTGGGCAGTTCGAAGTCCGCCGTGCCGTCGGCCGACGATTCAGCCATCCGCTCTTCGATGATCTCGTTGCACAGCTCGACGCACTCGTCGCAGATGTACACACCGGGTCCTGCGATGAGCTGCTGCACCTGCTTCTGACTCTTTCCGCAGAATGAGCACTTGAACAGGTCAGCGCTTTCGCCGATACGGGCCATGCGCGTCCTCCTAGGGGGATCCTGAGATCGTCTACTGAGCCTAACCGCTGCATCCGACACCGGGCCGCATTGGCGCGGGGTCGCGCATCACGACTCCGTATCACCCTCATGCAGGAGGCCCGCCGCCTGCTGTCGCAGATGGCGGGCCTCCTGAGGCCGACGCGCGTCAGACCATGCTCTTGGTGTGCCAGACCGTCTTGATCTCGGTGAAAGCTCCGATGCGCTCGGGCGAGGCGGCGACCGCACCCGGCGCCAGCACTCGTTTGAGGGTTTCGGCCGCGGCGATCTGCATGTCGATCCACTCGAGGTCACCGGCGCCTGCGAGGTCGAGCGCGTTGACGTCCTGATGCGAGGCGAGCCACGGCGCCATCTCGGCCGGAGACCCGGTGAGCACGTTGACGACCCCTCCCGGCACATCGCTCGTGGCGAGCACCTCCGCGAGGCTGATGGCAGAGAGCGGGAACCGCTCGCTCGCGATCACGACGACCGTGTTGCCCGCAACCAACGCGGGGGCGACGACCGATACGAGGCCGAGAAGCGCGGAGTCCTGGGGCGCGACGATCGCGACCACACCGGTCGGCTCCGGCACCGAGATGTTGAAGTACGGCCCTGACACGGGGTTGGCATTGCCCGCGACCTGCGAGTACTTGTCGCACCAGCCTGCGTACCAGACCCAGAGATCGATCGCCTCATCGACCTGTGCGGCAGCAGCGGATGACGAGACACCCTCCTGCGCTGCGATCTCGTCGATGAACTGCGCACGGCGCCCTTCGAGCACCTCGGCGACCCGGTAGAGCACCTGACCACGGTTGTACGCGGTGGCCCCCGACCAGCCCTTCACGGCGGCGCGGGCTGCGACGACGGCATCTCGCGCATCCTTGCGAGAGCCCTGCGCCGCATTGGCGAGGAAGGCACCCTTGGCCGAGAGAACTTCGTAGGTGCGGCCCGACTCGCTGCGAGGGAACGCACCGCCGATGGCGAGCTTGTAGGTCTTCGGAACACTCAGTCGCTTGCTCATGCGGAAGCCCCCTTCAGGTAGGCGGTGAGACCCTGGCGTCCGCCTTCGCGGCCGTATCCGGACTCCTTGTATCCGCCGAACGGGCTCGACGGGTCGAAACGGTTGAAGGTGTTCGCCCAGATGACGCCCGCCCGGAGGCGGTCGGCCACGGCGAGGATACGCGATCCCTTGTCAGACCAGATACCGGCGGACAGACCGTACGGGGTGTTGTTCGCCTTCGCGATCGCCTCGGCAGGAGTGCGGAACGTGAGCACCGAGAGGACGGGCCCGAAGACCTCGTCACGGGCGATCCGGTGCGACGCCTCGACGCCGGTGAAGATCGTCGGAGCGAACCAGAAGCCCTTGTCGGGAATCGCGCAATCAGCAGTCCAGCGCTCGGCACCCTCGGCCTCGCCGATGTCGCTGAGTTCGCGGATGCGGGCGAGCTGCGCCGCCGAGTTGATCGCCCCGATGTCGGTGTTCTTGTCGAGAGGGTCGCCGAGACGCAGCGTCGACAGACGGTTCTTCAGCCGGTCGATGACCTCGTCGTGGATCGACTCCTGCACGAGCAGGCGGCTGCCTGCGCAGCACACGTGACCCTGGTTGAAGAAGATGCCGTTGACGATGCCCTCGATGGCCTGATCGATCGGCGCGTCGTCGAACACGATGTTCGCGGCCTTGCCACCCAGCTCGAGAGTGACCTTCTTGTCGGTTCCTGCGACGGCGCGGGCGATGTCGCGCCCGACACCGGTCGAGCCGGTGAACGCGACCTTGTCGACATCGGGGTGGCGCACGAGAGCGGCACCGGTGGCTCCGGCACCCGTCACGATGTTGACGACGCCGGCGGGAAGGTCGGCCTGCTGCAGGATCTCCGCGAAGACCAGCGCCGTCAGCGGCGTGGTCTCTGCAGGCTTCAGCACGACGGTGTTGCCTGCTGCCAGAGCAGGAGCGAGCTTCCACGCGAGCATCAGCAGCGGGAAGTTCCAGGGGATGATCTGCCCTGCGACGCCGAGCGCCCGCGGGTTCGCGCCGAGGCCGGCGTAGTCGAGCTTGTCGGCCCAGCCCGCGTAGTAGAAGAACCAAGACGCGACCAGGGGAACGTCGACGTCGCGACTCTCCTTGATCGGCTTGCCGTTGTCGAGGCTCTCGGCGACGGCGAGCTCGCGAGCCCGCTCCTGTACGAGACGTGCGATGCGGAACAGATACTTGCCCCTGTCGCGACCGCTCATCTTCGACCAGGTCTTCTCGTACGCACGACGCGCGGCGGCGACCGCGCGGTCGACGTCCTGATCGTTCGCCGAGGCGATCTCGGCGATGTGGCTCTCGTCAGCCGGCGAGATCGTCGCGAAGCTCGCACCCGAACCGTCGACGAACTCGCCGTCGATGAACAGGCCGTAGCTGTCCTTGAGGTTCAGGACCGCCTTCGACTCCGGGGCCGGAGCGTATTCCAGGAATGACATATGCGGGGCTCCTAGTCGATCGTGACGTAGTCGGGGCCGGAGTAGTGGCCGGAGGTGAGCTTCTGACGCTGCAGGAGCACGTCGTTCAACAGACTCGAGGCGCCGAAGCGGAAGAGGTGCGGCTGGAGCCACTCCTCCCCCACGGTCTCGGCGACCGTGACGAGATACTTCACCGCGTCCTTCGACGCGCGGATGCCGCCTGCGGGCTTCACGCCGATGCGCTCGCCCGTGCCGCGGTGCCAGTCGCGCACCGTCTCGAGCATGAGCAGAGTGGTGGGAAGCGTGGCCGCCGGCTGCACCTTGCCCGTGGAGGTCTTGATGAAGTCGCCGCCGGCGAGGATTCCGAGCCACGACGCACGCTTGATGTTGTCGTAGGTGTTGAGCTCGCCAGTCTCGAGGATCACCTTGAGTGAGGCGTAAGAGCCGTCCGGTCGGCGGCAGGCCTCCTTGACCTGGGCGATCTGATCGTAGACGAGCCCGTAGCGGCCCGAGAGGAATGCTCCCCGGTCGATCACCATGTCGATCTCGTCGGCACCTGCCGCCACCGCTTCTGCGGTGTCGGCAATCTTGATCGCCAGTGACGAGCGTCCGCTCGGGAAGGCGGTGGCGACGGCCGCGACCGAGATCAGGCCGTCATCGGGGTCACCGTGCAGCGCACCGAGCGCCTCGACTGCGTCGCCCACCATATCGCCGTACACGCACACCGCGGCGACCTTCGGGGTCGACGGATCAGCAGCATCCGGGTTCTTGGCCTTGGCGACCAACGACCGCACCTTGCCCGGTGTGTCCGAGCCCTCGAGCGTGGTCAGGTCGATCAGCTTGATGATGGTGTCGAGTGCCCAGGCCTTCGACGTGGTCTTGATCGACCGCGTGCCGAGGCCGGCAGCACGCTGCTCGAGCCCGACGGCGTCGACGCCGGGGAGTCCGTGCAGGAAACGGCGGAGCGTGGCGTCATCCGGCTCACCGCCGAGAACGTCCACCGCCGTCCTGCGGCTGAGTTCTTGGGTCGTCATCGTTCCTCCAACAATGCTCGTGCTGTGGTCTCATCTGTCACCAGAACGCTGCACAGGCCGCTGGTCACGACTGTGCGCGCGATGTCATGCTTGGCGTCACCGGCGGTGACGAAGATCGAGCGCTTCGCCGCGCGCAGGCGTCCGAGGTCGACTCCGACCGTCCGGGCGTCGAGCTGCGGGTCGACGATGTTGCCGTCGGCGTCGATGTAGCGCCCCAGGACATCGCCCACGGCACCGCGGCGTGCGAGCTCCTCGACATCGGATGCCGACAGGTAGCCGTTCTCGACGTGCGCGGAAGATGCATCGCACGGGCCCGCGGTGAACAGGAACGCCTGTGCTTCGGCCGCCTCGACGAGAACGGCCGCGACGGTGCGGTCGGCTTCTATCGCCTGCTTGGTCTCGACGCGCTCGAGGATCGCCGGGCTCGGCAGGAGAGACACGTGTCCGGATGCCCTCTGGGCGATGGTGACGGCGAGGCCCGCGGCTCCGCCGGAGCGCCGATTGAGGCTCACTCCTCCGTTGAGCTGCACGACCGTGACGCCGGTCGCCCAGCCGTCAGGCAGCGATTCGGCGACGGCACGCAGCGTGCGCCCCCAGCTCACACCGAGGGTGCGGGGCACTGGCCGCATCGCGGTGAGGTAGTCGGCGGCGGCCTGGGCGACGCGCTCGAGTGCTCCGTCGTCGCCGTCCGGAGAGGGCACGACCACCGCAGCCGTGAGCCCGTGACGTTCCACGAGCTGGCGCTCGAGTCCGAGCCGGCGCGCACGCGGGTGGACGATCTCGATCCGGACGATGCCGCGCTCTCGGGCCTGTGTGAGGAGCCGTCCCACCTTCCAGCGGGAGAGCTTGAGGAGGGCGCCGATCTCGTCCTGCGTCTTGTCCTCGTCGTAGTACAGCTCGGCGACGCGGACCATGATCAGTTCTTCTTCCATGGCATCCTCCTTCCTCCCCCAGTTTACGTCGGCATCACCGTTCGCGCATCTACTTGCTCATATGAGCAATCTGCTCGCGATCGTCGCGCATTCGCCGGAGACGACGAAAGGACGCCGACCCCGAGGGGTCGACGTCCTTTTCTCAGCGACGTGCTTACATGCGCTTGCGCGACGTGAGCACCTGGTCGACGAGGCCGTAATCCAGCGCCTCGGCGGCGGACAGGATCTTGTCGCGGTCGATGTCGCGATTGACCTGCTCCACCGGCTTGCCGGTGTGGCGGGCCATGGCCTCCTCGAGCCAGGTGCGCATGCGGAGGATCTCCGCCGCCTGGATCTCGATGTCGGACGCCTGACCGTGGCCGGCCTCACCCATGGCCGGCTGGTGCATCAGCACACGGGCGTTGGGCAGAGCGAGACGCTTGCCGGGGTGGCCGGCCGCGAGCAGCACCGAGGCAGCGGATGCCGCCTGGCCGAGCACGACGGTCTGGATCTGCGGCGCGACGTACTGCATCGTGTCGTAGATCGCCGTCATCGCGGTGAAGGAACCACCGGGCGAGTTGATGTACATCGTGATGTCGCGCTCGGAGTCCTGGCTCTCGAGCACGAGCAGCTGCGCCATCACGTCGTCGGCCGACGCGTCGTCGACCTGTACGCCGAGGAAGATCACGCGATCTTCGAACAGCTTGTTGTAGGGGTCCTGGCGCTTGAAGCCATAGGCGGTGCGCTCCTCGAACTGAGGGAGCACGTAGCGGCTGGAGGGCAGGTCGCCGGCAGCGCGGAAGGTGGGTGTGTACATGAGAGTCCTTTCGCTTTCCGTTACTTGCTGTCCTGGTCGGTTCCGCCGCCGCCGACGACGTCGGTGGCCGAGTCGCGGATGTGGTCGACGAAGCCGTACTCGAGCGCCTCGTCAGCGGTGAACCAGCGGTCGCGGTCACCGTCGGCGTTGATCTGCTCGACCGACTTGCCGGTCTGCGCGGCAGTGATCTCAGCGAGGCGGTTCTTCATCGAGGTGATGAGCTGCGCCTGCGTCTGGATGTCGCTCGACGTGCCGCCGAAGCCACCGTGCGGCTGGTGCAGCAGCACGCGGGCGTTCGGGGTGATGTAGCGCTTGCCCTTGGTGCCGGCCGTCAGCAACAGCTGGCCCATCGATGCGGCCATGCCGATTCCCACGGTGACGATGTCGTTCGGGACGAACTGCATCGTGTCGTAGATCGCCATGCCCGCGGTGATGGATCCACCGGGCGAGTTGATGTAGAGATAGATGTCCTTCTCGGAGTCCTCAGCGGCGAGAAGAAGGATCTTCGCGCAGATCTCATTGGCGTTCTCGTCGCGCACCTCCGATCCCAGCCAGATGATGCGGTCTTTCAACAGCCTGTCGAAGACGCTCGTAGCGAGGAGGGGTTCTGCAGCCATGTCAGCTCCTGATTCCGTGTTTCAGTGATTCGAATCTACCGGCGACAACGCAGCGCTCAGGCCGTGTTCGCCGTCGGCATATCAGCCGTCGAGTTCGGCGATCTCATGGGCGTATGCGGTCATCGAGCGGTGGTATCGCGGGAGGTGCGGCACGAGTGCCAACAGCGCGACCGAGAGTCCCTGCGCCGGCCGGCCCGAGCTCGCAAGGATCAACGCATGCACGGTGGCGACGGCGTCGCGATAGGGACCGTCGGCCGACAGCTCCTCCTCGACGCGGATGACCGAGAGTGCGTCATCGAACTCACCGAGGTTGCGCAGCGAGCTCGCCAGTTGGATCACGCACTGCGGGCGGTGCTCCTCGTCCAGTCCGAGAGCAAGAGCGTGTCGGTAGAGCTCCACGGCCTCGGCCGGCCGCCCCGCGGAGTCCCGCGCACCTCCACGCTCGAACTGCGCTCGTGCATCGTCGACTCCGCGCTCTGCGGCGAGAGCGTCGATGCGCGCGATCGTGTCGTCGCCGACCTCGTCGCCCGATGCTTCGGCCCACACCTCGTCGACGCGTTCGTCCCAGGTCTTCATCATGTCGCCTCCCATGGCGTCCTCCCGTCCTACGAGAAAGGGGCGGATGCCGCAGCATCCGCCCCTTTCATGGAGATCGTGTCCGATCACTCGGCCTTGTCGGCCGCCTTCTTGGCCGGAGCCTTCTTAGCGGCGGGCTTCTTGGCCGGAGCCTCAGCGTCGTCGACCTTCTTGGCCGGAGCCTTCTTGGCGGCGGGCTTCTCGTCAGCCTCGGCGTCGTCGGCCTTCTTCGCGTCGGCCTTCTTCGCCGGAGCCTTCTTGGCCGGCTTCTCGTCGGCAGCTGCGTCGGACTCGGCCTCAGCCTCTGCCTCGTCGTCGGTCACGACGAAGTCGGACAGATCGACCGGCTTGCCGTTGGTGTCGACGACCTTGACCTTGCCGAGCGCGATCGCGAGGGCCTTGTTGCGGGCGACCTCGCCGACGAGAGCGGGAAGCTGGTTCGACGACTGCAGTGCCTCGACGAACTCCTGCGGAGCCATCCCGTACTGCGATGCGGACTGGATGAGGTACTGCGAGAGCTCCTCCTGCGAGACCTGAACGTCGGCCTGCTCGGCGATCGTGTCGAGCAGCACCTGCGTGCGGAACTGCTTCTCGCTGGCCTCGGTCACCTCGGCGCGGTGCACGTCGTCCTCGAGGCGGTTCTCGCCCTCGAGGTGGTTGTGCACCTCGTCTTCGATGAGCTTCGGCGGCACGGGGATGTCGATCTGCTCGAGCAGGGTCTCGACGAGCTTGTCGCGCGCTGCCGAGCCCTGCGCGAACACGCCCTGCTGCGAGACGCGCTCGGCGAGGCTCGCGCGGAGCTCGGCGATCGTGTCGAACTCGCTGGCGATCTGCGCGAAGTCGTCGTCTGCCTCGGGGAGCTCGCGCTCCTTGACAGCCTTGACGGTCACGGCGACCTCGGCCTCGGAGCCGGCGTGGTCGCCGCCCACGAGTGCGGAGCGGAACGTGGTGTCCTCACCCGCGGTGAGCGACTCGATCGCGTCGTCGATGCCCTCGAGCAGTTCGCCCGATCCGACCTCGTACGAGACGCCTTCTGCGCGGTCGATCTCGGCGCCATCGATCGTGGCGACGAGGTCGAGCTCGACGAAGTCGCCCTTTGCTGCCGGGCGGTCGACGGGAACGAGCGTGCCGAAGCGCGCGCGCAGGTTCTCGAGCTCGGCGTCGAGCGCGGCGTCGTCAGCCTCGACAGCGTCGACGGTGACGGTGATGCCGTCGTATGACGGAAGCTCGATCTCGGGGCGGACGTCCACCTCGATGTCGACGAGCAGGTCTCCCGAGAAGTCCTTCTCGTTCGGCCACTGTGTGATGTCTGCGGCCGGACGCCCGACGACACGGAGCTTGTGCTCGACGGTCGCGTCGCGGAAGAACTTGTCGAGGCCCTCGTTGACCGCGTGCTCGATGACCGCACCGCGCCCGATGCGCTGGTCGATGATCGGAGCGGGGACCTTGCCCTTGCGGAAGCCGGGGATCTGCACGTCCTGAGCGATGTGCTCGTAAGCGTGCGCGATGCTGGGCTTGAGGTCGTCCGGGGTGACCGTGATGCTGAGCTTGACCCGGGTCGGGGTCAGCTTCTCGACGGTGCTGTTCGCCATTCTGGTGTGCTCTCCTTGTGATTTCCGCGCTGAATCGCGGCTGTCAGGCCGTTGAAGCCGTGTCGGGGCGACAGGAGTTGAACCTGCGACCTCCCGCTCCCAAAGCGGGCGCTCTACCAAGCTGAGCTACGCCCCGGGGAATCCGCTTGCAGATTCAGCCCCACCGAGTCTAACGGACACGAGCACCCGCGTCAGTCCGCTATGATCGATGAGTCGGCAACGAACCGAGAGGTTCTCTCCGATATCGGGGCTGTAGCTTAGTGGTAAAGCCTCTGTCTTCCAAACAGATGATGCGAGTTCGATTCTCGTCAGCCCCTCACTCGATGAAGGCCCCCGCGATCAGCGGGGGCCTTCACTCTTCTCCGGGGTTCTCCTGCGATGCTGCACACTCATTAGAGTCGTGGTACGCCGGTTCCCACGGAGGTCCCCAACGCATGACTGCTCCCGTCGACGTGGCTTCCTCCGCGATCGGAGACCACGCGCTCCCCTTGCGTTTCACCAGCGCGCCGGCAGCGACACCGAGACAGCGGAGGCGACGCCCCGGGCTGGTTCTGGGCATTGTCGCGGCGATGGTCGCCGCGACCACGGTCGGAGTGCTCCAGATCACCGCGAATCTCGGCTATGACGAGGCGCGCGCCGGATTCGACGCCGGCCGTGCCTCGACAGCGAGCACCGGAGCGACACTCCAACAGGAGCTCGACGCGCTCGCATCCACCCTGGGCAACGCGGAGCTCCTCCTGCAGACCGACTCCGGAGTGCTCGTCGCTCCCGCAGCGAGAGAAGCGCTGTCGGTCGCCGCGACCGATGCCCGCCGGGCAGTGACCCCCGCGGAAGATCTTCTCGACCGGGACCTGCCCGACGCAGAAGCGAAACCCGGGGCTTTCTGGGAACTCTTCGCAGCCTCCGGCGAACTGGCCTCGCAGACAAGCGATCTCGACGATCTGGCCGCCGACCGCGACAGGGCATTGCCGCCGCTGACCACCTCCGACATCGCCGTGACCGACGCCGGCGCAGCCGTGCTGCGTTCTGCGGCCGATGCCGCACCGGCATTCGAGTCCGCGCATCTCTCGGCGAAGAACGATGCGGTGATCACGCTGCGCGACGCCGCATCGCGAGCATCCGCCACGACGCTGCTCGATGCGTCAGCGGTCGAGACACTCGTGTCGCTGCAGGACGCTGCGGCGCAGGTCGTGGCGACCGAACAGGTCGAGCTCGCCGAGAAGGCAGGGCCTCTGCAGGCCGCGCGGACGGAGATCGAGGCGTTCGCTCGCTCTCTCGCCCCCGGAGTGCTGCTCGAGTTCGACTGGAATCAGGTCGTCAACGACGCGGGCTACAACCGCAGCATGGGAGGCCTCACGACCTGGTGGTGGGATGACCCGGACCGCGCGGTCATCGAGCTGTCGAACTCGGTCGCGGAGCAGTGGCCCGCCGAGCGCAGCAAGGCTCTCGTCGCCCATGAGGTGGGTCACGCGATCAGCGTGAAGTGCGAGGACATGTACGATTCATCGACTCAGGACAGCATCGAGAAGTGGGCCACAGCCTGGGCCATCAGCATGGGCTTCAGCGACGACGCGAACGGCGTATGGGCCTACGGATATCCGCCCCAGTCGTACATCGACGCCGCGTACGGATGCCGATGAGCACGAGCGCCGCAGACGAGAGAAGCCGCCGCGATCGGATCGCGGCGGCTTCTCTGTCAAGAGATCAGATCGAGGTCACTGACCCCGACGCTCTCGAAGCTGGGTGAGCGCGTCCTCGAGAAGCTGGACGGCTTCTGCGTCGGTGCGACGCTCCTTCACATACGCGAGGTGTGTCTTGTAGGGCTCCGGCTTCGCGAGCGCGGGCGGGTTCGCCTTGTCGCGACCGGCCGGCAGACCGGACTGGGGGTGGTCGATCGTCTCGGGGATCTCCTCTTCAGGAAGCCCGGCGGCGAAGTAGCGCACCGTCTCGTTGCCGAGGCCGTCCCAGTACGAGACCGCGATGCGGTCGGCGTGGTAGCCGTGGTCCTGCTCGCCCATGGGGCCGGAACCGACACGGGTCCCTCGGATCGCGTTGCCGCCGGTAGCCATCAGATCACCTCGAACTTCGTGATGAGACCGAGCGCGACGATCGCCACGAACCACGCCAGAGCGAGGACCACGGTGAAGCGGTTGAGATTGCGCTCAGCGAGACCCGACGAGCCGACAGCCGACGTCATTCCGCCACCGAACATGTCGGAGAGGCCGCCACCGCGACCCTTGTGGAGGAGGATGAGGAGAGTCAGCAGGACGCTGGTTATGCCCAGCACCACCTGCAGGACGAACTCGAGAATTTCCACGAGGAAGAGCCTTTCGCTGGGGCAGGATTGCCCCGGTAACGGTCAAGTATACGGTGTGGCGGGGCCGGAGCCCCGCCACACTCACACGCCGACGTGCTTCTCGAAGCGGATGATCGCGGCGAACTCGTCGACCACGAGGCTCGCGCCCCCGACGAGTGCGCCATCGACATCGGGCTCACGCATGAAGCTGGCGATGTTCGCTGCCTTGACCGATCCGCCGTACAGGATCCGGGTGCGCGCCGCAGCGTCGTCTCCGAGCACCTTGGCGATCACCGCGCGCAGCGCGGCGCAGACATCCTGCGCCTGCTGGGGCGTCGCCGCCTGTCCGGAGCCGATGGCCCAGACGGGCTCGTACGCCACCACGAAGTCGGCATCCTTCGAGAGCCCCTGCAGAGCGGTCTCGAGCTGACCGGCCGGAACGGCGCTGGCGCCGAACTTCTCGAGGTCTTCGGCGGTCTCACCGACGCAGATGACCGGCGAGAGGCCGTGCTTCAGCGCGGCCTTGGTCTTGGCAGCCACGACGTCATCCGACTCCGCGTGGTACTCGCGGCGCTCGGAGTGGCCGATGATGACGTACTTCGCATCGAGCTTGGCGAGGAACGCGCCCGACACCTCACCGGTGTATGCACCGGAGTCGTGAGCCGAGATGTCCTGTGCACCGAGCGCGAACGGGATCTTATCCGCATCGATCAGCGTCTGCACGCTGCGGATGTCGGTGAAGGGCGGGAACACCGCGACCTCGACCGATCCGTCCTCGTGCTTGGCGTCCTTGAGAGTCCAGTGCAGCTTCTGCACGAACGCGACCGCCTGCAGGTGGTCGAGGTTCATCTTCCAGTTTCCCGCGATCAACGGGGTACGAGTGTTCATGCCCATCCGAGCACCTCCAGGCCGGGTAGTTTCTTGCCCTCGAGGAACTCGAGGCTGGCGCCGCCGCCGGTCGAGATGTGACCGAACTGGTCGTCGGTGAAACCGAGCTGGCGCACGGCTGCTGCGGAGTCGCCTCCGCCGACGACGCTCAGGCCGTCGACCTCGGTGAGCGACTGCGCGACGGCCTTTGTGCCGCCGGCGAAGGCCGGGAACTCGAACACGCCCATCGGGCCGTTCCAGAACACCGTCTTCGAGGCGCGGATGACCTCCGCGAATCGCGCGGCGGTCTCGGGACCGATGTCCAGGCCGATTCCGGCCGCGCCGAACGCCGTGTCCTCGATCGCGTCCGCAGCCGTCACCTCGTGGTCGGCGTCGGCCGAGAACGAGGAGGCGACGACGACGTCGGTCGGGAGCACGAGCTCCACGCCGCGCTTCTCGGCCTCGGCGATATAGCCGCGCACGGTCTCGAGCTGGTCCTCTTCGAGGAGGCTGGATGCGACTGCGTGGCCCTGCGCCTTCAGGAAGGTGAACAGCATGCCGCCGCCGACGAGGATCCGATCCACGCGAGGCAGCAGGTGCGAGATGACGCCGAGTTTGTCGCTCACCTTCGACCCGCCGAGCACGACCGCGTACGGGCGCTCGGGGTTCTCGGTGAGACGGTCGAGCACATCGAGCTCTGCCGCGATGAGCAGACCGGCAGCCGACGGCAGCAGCTCGGCGAGGTCGTAGACGCTCGCCTGCTTGCGGTGCACGACACCGAATCCGTCGGAGACGAGCACGTCGCCGAGCTCTGCGAGCTGAGCCGCGAAGGCGCCGCGCTCGGCGTCGTCCTTCGAGGTCTCCCCCGGGTTGAACCGCAGGTTCTCGATGACGACGATGTCGCCGTCTTCGAGCGAGGCCACGGCCTCCTGCGCAGACTCGCCGACGGTGTCGCGCGCGAACGCGACCGGCTTGCCGAGCAACTCGGACAGTCGCTGGGCGACCGGCGCGAGGCTGTACTGCGGGTCGGGCGCACCGTCGGGGCGTCCGAGGTGCGAGCACACGACCACGCGGGCGCCCGCGTTGATAAGTGCGTTGAGGGTAGGCAACGAGGCGCGGACACGGCCATCGTCCGTGATGATCCCGTCCCGGAGGGGGACATTGAGATCACAACGGACGATGACGCGCTTGCCCTCGAGCGAACCCAGTGAATCCAGGGTGCGCAGAGTCATGGGAGGTGTCTCAGAGACGCTCGGCCACGTACTCGGTCAGGTCGACGAGACGGTTGGAGTAGCCCCACTCGTTGTCGTACCAGCTGGAGACCTTGACCAGGTTGCCACTGACGTTGGTCAGCGTCGCGTCGAAGATCGAGGAGTGCGGGTTGTGCACGATGTCACTCGAGACGATCTGGTCTTCGTTGTACTGCAGGAAGCCGGCGAGGCGACCGTCGGCAGCAGCCTTCTTGTAGGCCTCGTTGACCTCTTCGACCGTGAGGTTCTCGCGGTCCGTGATCAGCGTCAGGTCGACGATCGAGCCGGTGGGAACCGGAACGCGGTACGACGAGCCGCTCAGCTTGCCCTGGAGCTCCGGCAGAACCTCGCCGATCGCCTTGGCTGCACCGGTCGAGGCCGGCGTGATGTTGATCGCAGCGGCGCGTGCACGACGCAGGTCGCTGTGCGGGCCGTCCTGCAGGTTCTGGTCTGCGGTGTAGGCGTGAGCGGTCATCATGAAGCCGCGGTCGATTCCGAACGCGTCGTTGAAGACCTGGGCCAGCGGCGCGAGGCAGTTGGTCGTGCACGAGGCGTTGGAGATGATGTGATCCGTCTCCGGGTTGTAGGTGTCCTCGTTCACGCCCATGACGAACGTGCCGTCGACACCCGTGCCGGGAGCGGAGATGAGCACCTTCTTGGCACCCGCCTCGATGTGCTTCTTGGCGAGCTCGGCCTTGGTGAAGAAGCCGGTCGACTCGATGACGATGTCGACACCCAGCTCGCCCCACGGGAGGCCAGCGGGGTCGCGCTCTGCGAACGCCTTGATCGTCTTGCCGTTGACCGTGATGCTCTCGTCGTCGTAGCTGATGTCAGCGTCGAGGACGCCACCCACAGAGTCGTACTTCAGAAGGTGGGCAAGGGTCTTGTTGTCGGTGAGGTCGTTGACCGCGACGATCTCGATGTCCGCTCCCTGCGCGAGAGCCGCGCGGAAGTAGTTGCGTCCGATGCGGCCGAAGCCGTTGATACCGATCTTGACAGACACTCAGGTCTCCCTGTTTCTCGTGCGCTGTGCGCAGCAAAAGTGCTTACGCGATGCGCGGGGGTTTTTGGCTGAGATGGCGTCCCGACGAGACTGGGCCCGTCGGGACGCGACCCGATTACGACAGTACCAGCAGGCCGTTCGTCTTCTCGCGGGCGACCTCGAAGCGCTGCGCGACGTTCTCCCAGTTGGCGATGTTCCACGCGGCCTTGACGTAGTCGGCCTTGACGTTGAGGTAGTCGAGGTAGAAGGCGTGCTCCCACATGTCGAGCTGGAACAGCGGCACGGTGCCCTGCGCCGTGTTCGACTGCTGGTCGAACAGCTGCTGGATGATCAGACGCTGGCCGATCGAGTCCCAGCTGAGCACAGACCAGCCGGAGCCCTGGATTCCGAGGGCGTTCGCGGTGAAGTGCGCCTGGAACTTCTCGAACGAGCCGAAGAACTCGTCGATGGCTGCCTTGAGCTCGCCCTCGGGCTGTCCGCCACCGGTCGGCGAGAGGTTGGTCCAGAAGATGGAGTGGTTGACGTGACCGCCGAGGTTGAACGCGAGGTCCTTCTCGAGCTTGTTCACGTTCGCGAGGTTGCCGCTGTCGCGTGCCTCGGCGAGCTGCTCGAGGGCGGTGTTGGCCCCGGCGACGTAGGTCGCGTGGTGCTTGTCATGGTGCAGCTCCATGATCTTGCCGCTGATGTGCGGCTCGAGGGCTGCGAAGTCGTAGGGAAGGTCGGGGAGCGTGTAAGTCGCCATGTCGCTTTCATCCAATCCGCGCCGCGCCGCGGCGCTTGCCGATCCTCTGCGCCGCCGATGTGCGGCGAAGAGCGGACGTAACTCATCCTAGTGACGACAACGCACGGCTGTCCTGGATCCTTCCTCCGTATGACGAAGCGAGGCGGCCCCTGATCGGGGCCGCCTCGCTGACGAGAGTCGTGTCGAGGTCAGACGTCGAGCCCTGCGGGCACGGCGGCCTCGGTGCCCGGGATGCCCTCCTGCTGGGCGCGCTTGTCAGCCATGGCCAGAAGGCGGCGGATGCGGCCGGCGACGGCATCCTTCGTCATCGGCGGGTCGGCGTGGTGACCCAGCTCATCGAGGCTCGCGTCTCGATGCGCGAGGCGCAGCTCACCTGCGACCTTGAGGTGGTCGGGCACCTCGTCGGCGAGGATCTCGAGAGCGCGCTCCACACGGGCGCAGGCGGCGACAGCGGCCTGCGCGGAACGGCGCAGGTTGGCGTCATCGAAGTTCACGAGTCGGTTCACACCCGCGCGCACCTCGCGGCGCTGGCGCATCTCCTCCCAGGCGACGGCGGTCTTCTGCGCGCCCATCTCGCTGAGGATCGTGCGGATCGCCTCGCCCTCGCGGACGACGACGCGGGGCATGCCGCGCACCTCGCGTGCTTTCGCAGCGACTCCGAGGCGGTGAGCTGCGCCGACGAGTGCCATCGCCGCCTCAGACGACGGGCAGGCGACCTCGAGCATGGCAGAGCGGCCCGGTTCGCTCAGGGTGCCCGCGGCGAGGAACGCACCGCGCCACAGACCGGCCACCTCGGCGCGAGAGCCCGTGGTGAGGCGGTTGGGAAGTCCGCGGACCGGACGACGGCGCTGGTCGAGCAGACCGGTCTGGCGTGCGAGGGTCTCCCCCGACGCGATCACCCTGACAGCCCACCGCGCTCCGTCGTTCGCCGTGCTGGACTGCACCTGGGCGATCTCGGGTCGAACACCGTAGATCTCTGCGAGGTCGCGCGCGACACGCTGCGCGAGGATCTCGGCATCCACCTCAGCCTCGACGGCGACCCGCCCGGCGATGGAGTGCAGTCCGCCGGCGAACCGGAGGATAGAGGTGACCTCCGCGACACGCACCGTCGGGGGTGCATTACGGATGCTGACCAGCTCAGCTTTGACGTCGGTGGTTAGTGCCACGACACTCCTCTACGCTCACGCGCCGGATCGCGGCGCAAACCTCCAGCCTACTCTGACGGAGGCTCCTGCTATTCCCTGCCGAGGTCCCGGTGACGCACGTTGACGGCCACTCCCGGCACCGAGGCGAGCCGGCGAGCGAGCTCCTCCACCATGGCGACGGATCGGTGCTTGCCGCCCGTGCAGCCGATCGCGATGGTCGAATGGCTCTTGTTCTCGCGCTGATACCCCTCGAGCACCGGCGTGAGAGCCGCCGAATACGAATCGAGGAACCCTGCGGCGCCTTCACGGGAGAGCACGTAGTCCCTCACCGGTTCGTCTTGACCTGTCAGACCGCGAAGCTCTTCGTTCCAGAACGGGTTCGGCAGGAAGCGCATATCCGCGACCATGTCGACATCTGTCGGAAGACCGTACTTGAATCCGAAGCTCAGGAGCGTCACTCGGTGCCGCGCTGCACCCTCTTCTGAGAAGAGGTCGGACACCTGGGTGGCGAGCTGATGGATGTTGAGCGCCGAGGTGTCGACCACGAGGTCGGCCGATTCGCGGATCGGCGCGAGACGGAGGCGTTCGATGCGGATGCCGTCGAGCAGCGTGCCGTCACCCTGCAGCGGATGCGGCCTGCGAACCGCCTCGAATCGACGCACGAGAACATCGTCGGACGCATCCAGGAACAGCACACGCACGGAACCGCGCGATCGCAGCGCTCTCGCGACGCCCGGGAAGTCGTCGAACAGGTTGCGACCTCGCACGTCGACCACCGCTGCGACTTTGGGCAGAGCTTTGCCACCCATGTCGGTGAGGTCGAGAAGCGGACGCAGGATCTGCGGCGGCAGGTTGTCGACGACGTACCACCCGAGGTCCTCGAGAGCGTTGGCCACCGTCGTGCGCCCCGCGCCCGACATGCCCGTGACGATGAGGAACTCGCCTTTGTCCCCGTCAGTCATGGTTACTCCTTCTCCCCCGCTCGTCCCAGCCTAGCGAGTGGAGAGATGCGTATGGATGTTCTCGGCGAGCACGGGCCCGATCCCCTGCACCTCCTGGATCTCCTCAGGAGCAGCGGACCGCAGTGCGGTGACGGATCCGAAGTGCTTGAGGAGTACCTTGATCCGCGATGCGCCGAGCCCCGGCACCTCGGCGAGGATCGACGTGATGTCGTTCCTGCGCCGCTTGCGCTGATGGGTGATCGCGAATCGGTGGGCTTCGTCTCTCAGCCGCTGGAGCAGGTAGAGCGACTCGCTGGTGCGGGGCAGGATCACCGGGAAGTCGTCTCCGGGAAGCCAGACCTCCTCGAGTCTCTTGGCTATGCCGCACACCGCGATCTCGGTGTGACCGGCGTCTCGAAGCGCGCGCGCGGCTGCCTCGACCTGCGGCTGACCGCCGTCGACCAGCAGCAGCTGCGGCGGGTACGCGAAGCGGGGTCTGCGTTTGACCTCTACCACGACCTCTTCGAGCGCGTCTCCCCCCGCTGTCGCGGCCTCGATGGCCGAGGCGACCGCGGAGGGTTCGTCGGCCTCCTCCGGACGATCGAGGTAGGCGAGGCGACGACGCAGCACCTGGTACATCGAGTCGGTGTCGTCTGTGGTCTCGGCGATGTTGAACGAACGGTACTGGTCTTTCCGAGGCAGCCCGTCTTCGAAGACCACCATCGACGCGACCACGTTCGTGCCGCCGAGGTGCGAGATGTCGAAGCACTCGATGCGCAGCGGTGCCTCCGCCATCCCCAGCGCCTCCTGCAGATCCGTGAGCGCCTGCGTGCGTGCGATGTAGTCGCTCGTGCGACGGGTCTTGTAGCGGATCAACGCCTGCTGCGCGTTGAGTGTCGCGGTGCGCATGAGGTCGGCGCGCTGACCACGCTGGGCGACGGCGATCTCGACCTTCTTGCCTCGCCGTTCACGCAGCCACACCTCGAGCTCGGTCGCATCGTCCGGCAGCGTCGGCACGATGATTCGACGCGGCACGTCCTGTGCATCGCCGTACGCGCGCTGCAGCACCTGATCGACGAGGTCTGCCGTCGAGATGTCGATCTCCTTCTCGATCGTCATCGCACGGACACCTCGCACGCGTCCTCCACGGATCACGAAGTGCTGCACGGCCGCAGCGAGCTCATCCTCCGCGATTCCGAACAGGTCGGCATCCTCGTCGGTCGCGAGCACCAGCGCGCTCTTGCCGAGCACGGCCTCGATCGCTGTGAGCTTGTCGCGGAATCTGGCGGCGGCCTCGTAATCCATCGCGGCGGAGGCGGCCATCATCCGCTTCGTCAGCTCTCTGGTGAAGCGCTCGTCTCCTCCGGCCATGAACGCGACGAAATCGTCGACCATCGCACGGTGCTCTTCAACGGTGACCGTCATCGAGCATGGTCCACCGCATTTGCCGATCTGTCCCGGAAAGCACGGACGCCCCGTCTGCATCGCGCGCTTGTAGCTGGAGTCGCTGCAGGTGCGGATCGGGAACGCCTTGACCATCAGGTCGATCGTCTCGTGCACCGCCCAGACCTTCGGATAGGGACCGAAGTAGCGCGCACCGGGGATCTTCCGGTTCCTGGTGACGATCACCCGCGGCGCCTCATCGCCCAGGGTGACGGCCATGAACGGGTAGGACTTGTCGTCCTTGTAGCGGACGTTGAAGGGCGGATCGAACTCCTTGATCCACATGTATTCCAGCTGGAGCGAATCCACATCGGTCGAGACGACGGTCCACTCGACGGAAGACGCCGTGGTGACCATTCGCCGGGTGCGCTCGTGCAGCGTGCGCAGCGGCGCGAAGTAGTTCGACAGACGTTGACGCAGGTTCTTCGCCTTGCCGACGTAGAGCACGCGTCCATCGGCGTCGCGGAAGCGGTACACGCCGGGGTTGGTGGGGATCTCACCAGCCCGCGGCTTGTACGGCAGGACCTCGGCCATCAACTGGCCTTCCGCGCAGAGCGCCCCTCACCCAGGATCTCGGCGAGGAACTGACCGGTGTGGCTGTCCTCGACTCGCGCGATCTGCTCGGGTGTGCCGGTCGCCAGGATCTCACCGCCACCCGAGCCACCCTCCGGCCCGAGGTCGATCACCCAGTCGGCGGACTTAATCACATCGAGGTTGTGCTCGATGACGATCACCGTGTTGCCCTTGTCGACGAGTCCGTTCAGCACCTCGAGCAGCTTGCGCACGTCTTCGAAGTGCAGCCCGGTGGTCGGCTCGTCGAGCACGTAGATGCTGCGGCCGTTGCTGCGACGCTGGAGCTCGGTGGCGAGCTTGACTCGCTGTGCCTCGCCGCCGGACAGCGTCGTCGCCGACTGACCGAGGCGCACGTATCCGAGCCCCACGTCGACGAGTGTCTTCATATAGCGGTGGATCGCCTGGATGGGCTCGAAGAACTCCGCCGCCTCGGCGATCGGCATCTCGAGGACCTCGGCGATGTTCTTGCCCTTGTAGTGCACCGACAGCGTGTCGCGGTTGTAGCGCTTGCCATGGCAGACCTCGCAGTCGACATAGACGTCGGGCAGGAAGTTCATCTCGATCTTGATCGTGCCGTCACCCGAGCACGCTTCGCAGCGGCCGCCCTTGACGTTGAAGCTGAATCGCCCGGGCTGGTAACCGCGGACCTTCGCCTCGGGGGTTTCACTGAAGAGCGAACGGATGCGGTCGAAGACGCCGGTGTAGGTGGCCGGGTTCGAGCGAGGCGTGCGTCCGATCGGCGCCTGGTCGACGTGAACGACCTTGTCGAGATTGTCGAGACCCGAGACGCGGGTGTGCTTTCCGGGAACTGTGCGGGCGCCGTTGAGCCTCGAGGCGAGCACCTGGTACAGGATGTCGTTCACCAGCGAGGACTTGCCCGAGCCGGACACTCCGGTGACCGCCGTCAGAACGCCCAGCGGGAAGTTCACGCTGACGTTCTTCAGGTTGTTCTCGCGGGCGCCGACGACGCTGAGCATGCGCTTCTTGTCGAGCTTGCGGCGCTTCTTCGGAGTCGGGATCTCGCGGCGCCCCGAGAGGTACTGTCCCGTCATCGAGCTCGGCTCGGCGAGAAGCGCCTCGTAGGAGCCGGAATGCACGACCTCGCCGCCGTTCACCCCCGCGCCCGGCCCGATGTCGACGACCCAGTCGGCCGACTCGATGGTCTCTTCGTCGTGTTCGACGACGATCAACGTGTTGCCGAGGTCACGGAGCTTGAGAAGAGTGTTGATCAGTCGACGGTTGTCTCGCTGATGCAGCCCGATCGAAGGCTCGTCGAGCACGTAGAGCACACCGGTGAGGCCCGAGCCGATCTGCGTAGCGAGGCGGATGCGCTGTGCTTCACCGCCAGAGAGCGATCCGGCTGAGCGGCTGAGGTTGAGGTAGGAGAGCCCGACCTGCAGCAGGAAGTCGAGTCGCAGGCGGATCTCGCGCAGCACCTGGGCCGCGATCTTCGCCTCGCGATCGGTGAGAGTGAGGGTCTCCATGAACGAGCGCGCGTCGGCGAGGCTGAGGTGCGACACCTCTGCGATCGAGTGACCGTGCACCTGCACCGCGAGCACCTCGGGCTTGAGACGGTTGCCATCGCACACAGGGCACGGCACCTCGCGGAGGTACTCGCCCCAGCGCGACCGCTGCGTGTCGGACTCTGCCTGCGCGTACTGACGCTCGATGTAGGGGACGACACCCTCGAAGCCGGATGCGTAGCGCATCTCGCGTCCGTACCGGTTCTTGAACTTGACAGTGACCTTGTAGTTGTCGCCTCGGAGGATCGCATCCTGCACGTCGACCCTGAGGTCCTGCCACGGGGTGTCGAGCGAGAAGTTGAGGTCGTCGGCCAGGCCCTCGAGCAGGCGCTCGTAGTACTGGAAGAGCCCCTTGCCCTGCGTCGTCCAGGGGACGATCGCGCCCTCGCGGATGGAGAGCTCCTCGTCGCCGAGCATCAGGTCGATGTCCACCGACATGCGGGTGCCGAGACCCGAGCATGCGGGGCAGGCACCGAACGGCGCGTTGAACGAGAAGGTGCGCGGTTCGATCTCGGTGAGGGAGAGCGCATGCCCGTTCGGGCACGCGAGCTTCTCGGAGAACGACTGCCAGGCGTCGTCGCCCTCTTCGTCGACGAAATTCACCTGCACGACGCCACCGGCGAGTCCGAGTGCGGTCTCGACCGAATCGGTGACGCGACCGAGGATGTCGTCTGCCGCGACCAGGCGGTCGACGACCACCGCGATGTCGTGCTTGTAGCTCTTCTTGAGCGTGGGCGGCTCGGCGAGCTGGATCAGGTCTCCGTCGACGATCGCGCGGGAGTATCCCTTGGCGCCCAGCTCGCGGAACAGATCGACGAACTCGCCCTTCTTCTGAGAGACGATGGGCGCGACGATCTGGTAGCGCGTGCGCTCGGGCAGCTCCATGAGCTGGTCGGCGATCTGCTGCACCGTCTGTCGCTGGATGCGCTCACCGCACTCCGGGCAGTGTGGAATGCCGATGCGCGCCCAGAGGAGGCGCATGTAGTCGTAGATCTCGGTGATCGTGCCGACCGTCGACCGCGGGTTGCGGTTGGTCGACTTCTGATCGATCGACACCGCGGGGCTGAGCCCCTCGATGAAGTCGACGTCTGGTCGGTCGACCTGGCCGAGGAACTGGCGCGCGTAGGCGCTCAGCGACTCGACATAGCGTCGCTGCCCTTCGGCGAAGATCGTGTCGAACGCGAGACTGGACTTACCCGAACCGGACAGGCCGGTGAACACGACGAGGGAGTCGCGTGGGATGTCGATGTCGACGTTCTTCAGATTGTGTACGCGGGCACCGCGAACGCTGAGTTTTCCTGGGGTTGCAACCGGGACGATAGGCACTGATCAAGTCTACGAGGGGCCACAGACATTGGCTCCGTGAGGGCTCACAGGGAAGGCCTCACCACTCACCGTGCACGGCGGTTCGCCCACACGAGCAGGGTCGCCGCGAGCGCGACGACGGCTCCGGCCCCGGCCACGGCAGCCCACGGAGCTGTGGGCGCCGATCCCTGCGTGGTGACCATCACGACGACAGTCACCGGCTGGGCGATCGCCTGGACGACGAGCAGCCGCAGCGCGCTGGGTCGGAGTGCGCCGATCACCACCCGGGACCCCATGGGGATCACGAGAGAGAGGGACATCAGCATGTGGATGAGCTGCACGACGAGCACCGCGATCATCGCGCGCCCGAGATCGGGCTCCGAGATCAGCATCCCGATCACGAGGCATCCGATGGATCCCCACGCCGCGAACGTCTGCGGAAGAACAGCGGCGATGATCGCGAGCACGACCGCGGCCACCTGCCACCCGATCAGCGGACACAAGGCGGCGGCTGCGCCCGCGACCGCGACCACGAGCGCGCCCCTCACGACGAGCCAGGAGACGGCGGGGCCTGTCTGCAGGGAGTCGTTCGCCCTCATCGGCGCGCCCTCGCGATCGCGAGCAGCGCCGATGACGGATCATCGGCCCAGGTGACCACATCGACTCCGGCGCCGTGCAGATCGGCGAACACGTTCACCCGCTCGGCGAGCACGGTGCGGAGACCGATGAGCTGTGCGCGAGTGAGACGCGTGCGGTCGAGCGGCGGAAGCACGTCGACAGCGACGACTCTGTGTCCGCTCGCCCTCCACATCAACGCCGTCTGTGCGGCCGCGCCCTCGAAGAAGGTCGACAGCACGAAGACGACAGAGCCATGCGGCACGGGAGGAGTCCGGCGGAAGGTCGCATCGTCCCGCGCCTGACCGGTCGCGGCGATGGCCGCCGACACGCGGGAGAGATGCCGCGATCCGCTGCCGCTGCGCAGCGACCGGCCCCCGTGCACGAGCACGTGCAGCGCGACGCGGTCGCCTGCGCCGATGGCCGAGTCGGCGATCGCGCGAGCGGCCTCGCGCGCGAGGTCGAGCGAGGTCACGCCGCTGCGTTCGAAGTCGCCGCTCCCCCACGACGCGACGACCTCGCCGAGGTCTTCCGACGTGTCCATCGCGATCACCACGGAGGAGTCGCTGAGGGTGTTGGTCCGACGAACCAGCAGATCCCCCGGCCTCCGGGCCATCCGAGCCGTGGCCCGCCAGTCCACGCGGCGGAGCTCGTCTCCGGGAGCGAAGGCGTGGATGTCTCTGAAGTCACCACCCTGCCCCTGACGGCGACCCTCGTGAGCGCCGTGCGAACCGATCAGTCGTCGGGGCAGCGGCAGCGCATCGAGCGGTCGACGGGGCGGCGCCACCTGGCGTCTGGCCGCGACGACCTCTGACGTCTGCGAGAGCGCCGCTCCTTCGAGGGAGAGCCCCCGCGCGGCCGCTTGGACGGGAACCGTCGGCCCGGAGTGCAGGACCTTGCTTCGTGCCGTCACGGACGAGCCGCCGCCTGGCACGATCACGCGCCTGGTGCGACGCTCCGACTGCACGATCACCATCTCGACGGCTTCCGCATAGCCCACGACGGTGATCGCGGTGAGCAGTTCGCCCTCCGGCCCCGGCAACGCATCGATCGCGATCTTCGGCTCACTCCCGGCAGTACCGCGCGCGATCGCGAACCCGCTCCAGAGGGCGAGAGGCAGTCCCATGGCCACGATGTCCGGGCGAGCCGACAGAAGGCCGACCACGGCGAGGATCACCGCACCCCCGATCGCGACGGACAGCACCGGACCGCGACGCCCCACGTGGGGAGCACCCGTCATCCGAGAGCCCCGACAGTCGGCGGCACCGCGACCTGACCGACGACGGATCGCACCGCATCCGATGCCGACGCCCCCTGAGCCCAAGCCTGCGGGGTGAGGGTGAGCCGATGGGCCAGCACAGGCACCGCGATGCGCTTGATGTCGTCGGGGCGCACGAAGTCGCGGCCGTCCAGCGCCGCCAGCGCTCGTCCGAGCAGCAGCAGACCGAGCGAACCTCGTGGCGAAGCCCCGACCTCGACATTCGGCGCACTCCGCGTGGCGCGCGTGATCTCGACGCAGTAGCGGGAGATGTCCTGATCGACGTGGATGGCTTCGACCGCGTCCTGCAGGGCGACGAGCTGAGCGGCATCGATCACCGGGGCGACGTGGGTCGCCTCCTGCCGCCTGCTCACCCGATTCTCCAGGATCCGAGCTTCGTTCTCCGGCCCCGGATAGCCGACGGACAGCCGCACCATGAACCTGTCGAGCTGCGCCTCGGGAAGCGCGTAGGTGCCTTCGTACTCGATCGGATTCGACGTCGCGATCACGTGGAACGGCGCCGGCAGCGCGAAGCTGTTGCCCTCGACCGTCACCTGTCGCTCCGCCATCGCCTCGAGCATCGCGGACTGGGTCTTCGGCGTGGTCCTGTTGATCTCATCGGCGAGCAGCAGACCGGTGAAGATCGGCCCCGGTCGGAAGACGAAGTCCGCCGAGTCCGGTGCGTACACGTACGATCCGGTCACGTCGCCGGGGAGCATGTCCGGGGTGCACTGCAGTCGGCGGAACGACAGCCCCAGGGCAGACGCGAGGCTGCGGGCGGCGAGCGTCTTGCCCAGCCCCGGCACGTCCTCGAACAGCACGTGGCCACCCGCGAGGATCGTCGCGAGCGCGATCTCGATGGGATCGTCCATTCCCACCACGACGGTCCTCACTGCGGCGAGGATCCTGGCTCCGGTGTCGGCGATCTCTGCGGGGCTCGTCATGTCATCTCCTTGATCGACGGAACAGCGAGGGGCGCCCCTGGTCTGTGGCCGGGGCATGCGGCGCGAGCAACGGTACGCCGGTCGATGCGGGGGTCAGTCGGTCGACGGCATCCAGCGCGCGTTCGATGTCGTCGATCGTCGGCGCCCGACCAGTGAGCCGATCCCAGAGGTCGGGGCTGAGCACCGCAGAGAGGCGCTTCCTATCGTCCGGATCATCTGGATCGATTCCTTGGCGCAGCAGTCGATGGCGCAGGATCGCGCGGACGCGTCGGGTGATCTGCTGTCCGGCGATGCCGGTGTGCGTGTTCAGCGCCCACGCCATCCGGGAGATCTCGGTCGGCCGACGCTGCGGTTCCGTGTCTATGCGCGGGGCGTCGAAGCCCGGCTCGAGCGGCATCACGAGCTGCCCGAGCAGACCGACCGAGCAGATCAGCAGACTCCAGCCGATCACGAACGGCCAGGTGAAACCGAAGCCGAGGAGGGCGAGGCCCGCGACGACGGCCGCGCCCATCGCGAGGAGTGTTCTCCGTGCGCTCATCGCCACACCTCCTCGATGCGCCGCAGTGCTCGTCGCGCCGAGGATCGATCGTCTTCGTCAGCCACCCGGGCTCCGAAGCGAACGCTCTCGTAGAGGCGCAGCAGCGCCATAGCCTCGTCCGCTACGCCCGCCCGCAGGGTCATGATCCTCACGACGAACTCCGCCGGAGTCTCGCTCGCGGCTCGCGTGACCCCTGCGTCTGAGGCGCTCTCCTCGAGTCCGATCCACGCAGCGATGATCGCATCCGACGCTCGGCTACGCTCATCGATCGTGGCCAGGGCCCCGGCGATACCTCGTTGCATCACGCGGACTGAGATGTCCGCCGTCGGCGGCGACTCGAGCTGCTCGACCTCGGACGCGACTGCGGCTGCATCGCGGCGTCTGAGCGGGCGATCGCGCCATGCTCGAAGCAGTGCCCTGATGACGATCACGAGGAGAGCGATGATCCCGGCCGCCACCAAGACCATCAGGATCACGGTGAGTATCTGCGCGACCACGGCATTCGTGGGTTCGCTCTCCACCGGCTCGGGTGAGCCTGTCCCACCCGGCGACGCCGTGGGCATCGGCTCAGCCGTACCAGCGAGGATCGGCTCGGCGGGGCGGAACGTCGGCTGTCCCTGGATAGCCGACGCGATCATCGCCACGACGAAGAAGACGACCACGACGAGAGGAACGACCAGCCGATCGATACTCCGGCGCGCAGGACGCGTCTGGTGATCGATCGGCATGCCCACACCCTATGACGCGGTCACTCCGGGGCCGGGCGGCGCCCCGCGAACGCCGACAACCCATCGCGCAGTGTCGCGATCTCCTGCAGGTCCATCCCCACGGCGGCCATCACCTGTCTCGGAACGTCGAGGGCTCGGCCGCGCAGAGCCCGACCGGCGTCCGTGAGGGTGATGTCGAGACGCCGCTCATCTTCGACGCTGCGCTGTCTCGCCACCAGACCGTCGGCTTCCAGCCGCTTCACCAGCGGCGACGCCGTGGCAGGCTCGAGCGCGAGATCGGCCGCGAGATCGTTCAGTGGGCGTGGAGCTCGTTCCCAGAGCGCCAGCATCACGAGGTACTGCGGATGCGTGAGCCCGAGGGGCTCGAGAATCGGCCGGTAGATCGCCACGACGTTGCGCGCTGCGGTCACCAGAGCGAAGCAGAGCTGGTTGTCGAGCGCGAGCAGGTCATCCGATTCGGTCACGGATTCGAATATACATTGACACTAATAGTTAGTACACTAAGCAACATGGCCAGTTCTGACGATCGTCCTCCGCTTCGCTCTCGGATCCGCGAGGCGGGAGGTCTCTACGCCTGGTTCAACTCGAATCTGATCCGCTTCGCCGGCCCGGCCTCCGTCGGACCCTACGAGAAGACTCCCCCGCCGAGCCCGTCCGAACGTGCCGAACGTGCCTGTCCGCTGTGCGGCTCACCGATGAGCGAGCATGAGATCGATCGGTCGGGTCCGAAGACTCTCGTCCACTGCCCCTGAGACTCGCTCTCAGCTCTCAGCCGTCCTGGGCCGCGTCTTCTCGTGCGATGTCGAGCCAGGCTGAGAGATCACCGTCGTCGACGAGCGCGCTCGACGACACATCGAGCCAGCCGGTCCCCATCGTCCGCGGACCCATGACCGCGGTCGTGACCCCTGGCCGGGCGATGAGCGAGGCTCCGTGCTCTTCATCGACGCGCACGAGCAGCACGCCGCCTGTGCGCGCCCCGACGAGGATGCGGCCTTCGAGGAGGAACGCACGCGTGCCGAACATCCGCTTCTCCTCGACGTTTCCGTCAAAGGCGAGAAGCGCTCTCACCCGATCGGCGAGCTCTTCTCCCGATGCATCCATCCTGGTCGCTCCCGTGTCGTCAGGCGTGGCCGGCCTTCTCCATGGCACGCAGCTCCTTCTTCATGTCCTGCACCTCGTCACGCAGCCGTCCGGCGAGCTCGAACTTGAGCTCCGCAGCCGCCGCGAGCATCTGGTCGGAGAGATCCTGGATCACAGCCTCGAGCTGCAGGGCGCCCTCGGCGGCGATCCCGGTGCGCCGCAGGTTGGGCGTCGGCGACTTGCCCTTGCCGGTCGCGCGCCCGCGGCCGGACATCATCGCAGCGGTATCGGCGCCTTCACGGGCGAGTACCTCGGTGATGTCGGCAATGCGCTTGCGCAGCGGCTGCGGGTCGATGCCGTGCTCGAGGTTGTAGGCGACCTGCTTCTCGCGTCGCCGATCGGTCTCCTCGATCGCCTTGGCCATGGAGTCGGTGATCCTGTCGGCGTACATGTGCACTTCGCCCGAGACGTTGCGCGCCGCACGACCGATGGTCTGGATCAGCGATGTGCCTGATCTCAGGAACCCCTCCTTGTCGGCGTCGAGGATCGCGACCAGCGACACCTCGGGCAGATCGAGTCCCTCACGCAGCAGGTTGATGCCCACGAGAACGTCGTAGACGCCTGCGCGCAGCTCGCTGAGCAGCTCGACGCGACGCAGGGTGTCGACGTCCGAGTGGAGATATCGCACGCGCACGCCGTGCTCGCCGAGGAAGTCCGTGAGCTCTTCGGACATCTTCTTGGTGAGCGTGGTCACGAGCACGCGCTCGTCGCGTTCGACCCGCAGCCTGATCTCTTCGAGAAGGTCGTCGATCTGGCCCTTCGACGGCTTCAGGATGATGTGCGGGTCCACCAGACCCGTCGGGCGGATGATCTGCTCGACGACACCGTCGGCGATGCCCATCTCGTACTTGCCGGGGGTCGCCGAGAGATACACGGTCTGCCCGATCCGGTTCTTGAACTCATCCCATCGCAGCGGGCGGTTGTCCATCGCGCTCGGCAGCCGGAAGCCATGCTCGACGAGTGTGCGCTTGCGGGAGGCGTCTCCCTCGTACATCGCGCCGATCTGCGGCACCGTGACGTGCGACTCGTCGATCACGAGCATGAAGTCGTCGGGGAAGAAGTCGAGCAGCGTGTGCGGCGGCTCGCCGGGCTGTCGCCCGTCCATGTGCCGGGAGTAGTTCTCGATGCCTGAACAGAACCCGAGCTGCTGCAGCATCTCGAGGTCGAAGGTCGTGCGCATCCTCAGCCGCTGAGCCTCGAGCAGCTTGCCCTGACGCTCGAACTCCTTCAGCCGCTCTTCGAGCTCGTGCTCGATCGTGCCGATGGAGCGCTGGATCACATCGGTTCCCGCCACGTAGTGAGAGGCGGGGAAGATCGGAACGGAATCGAGCTTCTCGATGACCTCCCCGGTGAGCGGATGCAACGAATAGAGCGCCTCGATCTCATCACCGAACAGCTCGATGCGGATCGCATGCTCCTCGTAGACGGGGATGATCTCGATGGTGTCGCCGCGCACGCGGAAGTTGCCCCGGGAGAAGTCGACGTCGTTGCGGTTGTACTGCATCGAGATGAACTGCCTGATGAGCGCGTCCCGGTCGTACCGCTCCCCCACCTGCAGCGCGACCATCGCTCTGAGGTACTCCTCCGGCGCGCCGAGGCCGTAGATGCACGACACAGTGGAGACCACGATCACGTCTCGCCGACTCAGCAGGGAGTTGGTGGTCGAGTGGCGCAGGCGTTCGACCTCGGAGTTGATCGACGAGTCCTTCTCGATGAAGGTGTCCGTCTGAGGCACGTACGCCTCAGGCTGGTAGTAGTCGTAGTAGGAGACGAAGTACTCGACGGCGTTGTTCGGCATCAGCTCGCGGAACTCGTTCGCGAGCTGCGCGGCGAGCGTCTTGTTGTGCGCGAGGACGAGGGTCGGACGCTGCACCTGCTCGACGAGCCAGGCGGTGGTCGCGGACTTTCCCGTACCCGTGGCGCCGAGCAGGACGATATCGGTCTCACCGGCGTTGATGCGTGATGCGAGCTCGGCGATGGCCTTGGGCTGGTCACCGGCGGGCGCGTACTCGCTGATGACCTCGAAAGGGCGGACGCTGCGCGTGGGTTGCATACCTCCAGCGTATGCCGGGCCACCGACATCGGGGCCACGAGCGGGTCTCACGGCTCCCGGCCTGAGCTCGGTCGAGCACCGCGCCGCTTCGCGATCACACGCGCCCGGTCGGCGTCAGCCGCAGGGCGCGCGCAGCGAGAGCCGCGGACACCGCGCACATCGCCAAGATCACCGCCACGAACCAGGCCCAATCGGCACTCCCGAACACGACCCCCAGCATCCAGCCGAAGAGGCTCGACCCCGCGTAGTAGCCGAAGTAGTAGAGCGACGATGCCTGCGCCCTGCTGCCCGGAGCGGCTGCGGCGGGAGCCCACCCCGAGGCGACCGCGTGCGCGCCGAAGAAGCCACCGGTGAAGAGCAGCAGCCCGACGATCACCACGAGGAGGATCTGGCTGAGCATGGCGAGGGCGCCGACGGCCATCACGGCGATCGAGAACAGCAGCACCGGATACCGACCGAAGCGGGATGCGAGGGTGCCTGCCGTCGGCGACGAGACGGTGCCCGCGAGATACGCGAGGAACAGCAGCGTCACCAACCAGCTCGGAAGAGCGAACGGCTGGTCGATGAGGTGGAACCCGAGGTAGTTGTAGACCGCGACGAAAGCCCCCATGAGAAGGAAGCCCTGCGCGTAGAGCGCGAGCTGCGGCCCGGAGCGCAGCGGCAGCACCAGACGCTCGAGCATGCCCGGCGTCGTGTCGTCTCGAAAGCGACCGGGCACGAAACCCTGCGCCTTCGGCGTCAACCACAGAAACAGCACCGCTGCCACCGCGCACACACCGGCGACGGTCCAGATGCCCGCACGCCACCCCCACGGCTCGCCGACCAATCCCGACAGGACGCGACCGAGCAGACCGCCCACGGTCGTCCCGGCTATATAGCTCCCCGCTGCAGTCGCGGCGTGACGTGCGCTCACTTCCTCGCTGAGATATGCGAGCGCCACGGCGGGCACCGCCCCCAGCGCCACGCCCTCGAGCAGACGCAGTGCCAACAGCATCTCCATCCCGGTGCTCAACGGCGCCAGAAGCCCGAGCGTGGTCGCGGTGAGGATGCCGATCCCCATCGCGGGAATCCGTCCGATGCGATCCGCCACCATCGACCACGGAATCACGGCCGCCGCCAGGCCGAGCGTTGCAGCCGACACCGCGAGTGCCGCGGTCGCCGGTGTGATCCCGAGGTTCGATGAGAGCTGCGGCAGCACGGCCTGGGGCGAGTACAACTGCGCGAACGTCGCGACACCGGCGAAGAACAGCCCGATGATGAGACGCCGATAGGCGGGAGACCCCGGTGAGTAACCGGTGAAGGTCACGACGAGCGGATCCGCTCCCACAGGGCGTCGGTCTGCCGCATCGTCTCCTCCAGAGAGCCGGAGGTGTCGATGATCTCGTCAGCGATCCCCAGCCGACGATCGTCCGACACCTGGGCGTCGATCCGCTCCTGCGCCGCCTGCTCTGCCATGCCGCGCAGGTCGACGAGCCGCCGCCTGCGCTCGTCTGCGGGTGCGTGCGCGACGACGATCAGATCCCACGGGTCATCGACCCGCGCCTCGACCAGGAGAGGGACGTCGTATACGACGACCGTCTCGGGGTCGGCGGACGCGACCGCCTCGAATCGACGCTGCGACTCGGCTCGGACCGCGGGGTGGACGATCGCGTTCAGGTGCGCCAACTGAGCGGGATCGGCGAACACCTTGGCCCCCAGCGCCGCGCGGTCGAGTGATCCATCCTCCGCGATGACGTCGACGCCGAAGACCTCCTCGATCCGGGCCAGAACCGCAGACCCCGGCGCCTGCACGTCGCGCACGATCTGATCGGCGTCGACGATGACCGCGCCGAGCTCTGCGAGTCGTCGTGCGATGGTCGACTTTCCCGAGGCGATGCCGCCGGTGAGCGCGATGAGAGGCATTTCGCCAGTCTAAACTCGGATGCTGACTCGGATCAGCGCGCCAGCAGCTGCCGATGCGAGCTGATGACACCGGTGTCGAATCCGGCGAGATGGAGCCCCCCGTGGAATCGGGCATGCTCGATCTTGATGCATCGATCCATCACGACCGAGAGTCCCGCGCCCTCGGCGATCGCTGCGGCATCCTCGTTCCATGACCCCAGCTGCAGCCAGAGAGTCTGCGCGCCGGCGTCGACCGCCTCCTGTGCGACCCCCGGGAGGTCCTCATGGCGACGGAAGACGTCGACGATGTCTGGAGCCACAGGCAGGTCTGCGAGCGAGGCATAGACCGGCTGTCCGAGGATCTCGGATTCCCGAGGGTTGACGAGGTAGACGTCGTAGGCGGTGCTGGAGAGCAGGTAGGTCGCGACGAAGTACGACGCGCGCGCCGGGTTGTTCGATGCGCCGACGATGGCGACGGACTTCGTGCGTCGAAGGATGCCGAAGCGCTGCTGCTGGCCGGGGCCGGACCAGGTGCGTTCGGGGTGCGCCGATGCGACGCCGGGGAGCGCACACGCCGCGGCGTCCTGCGCAGGCGGAAGCGCGCAGGCGTCGACTCCTGTGGTCTCGATTCCGCTCATCGGGTCGCTCCTGTCGCTGTCGTGAGGGCCTGATCGAGATCCCAGATGATGTCTTCGGCATCCTCGAGTCCCACCGAGATACGGATGAGGTCGGGGCGCACGCCCGCGGCGACCAGCTGCGGTTCCGTGAGCTGCCGGTGGGTGGTGGATGCAGGGTGGATGACGAGCGTGCGCGCATCTCCGATGTTCGCGAGATGCGACGCCAGCTGCAGGCTCTCGATGAGCGTCTCCCCCGCTGCGCGGCCGTCGTCGGCTTTCACCCCGAAGGCGAACACCGAGCCGGGACCCAGCGGCAGGTACTTCGCAGCACGCTCGTGGTGCGGGTGATGATCGAGACCTGCCCAGGTCACATAGTCGACCCGGGGGTCGGAGTCGAGCCACTCGGCGACGATCCGCGCGTTCGCGAGGTGCGCATCGATCCGCTGCGGCAACGTCTCGACTCCCTGGAGGAGGTTGAACGCCGACTGCGGGCTGAGCGCCGGACCGATGTCGCGCAGCTGCTCGGTGCGGAGCTTGGTGAGAAACCCGTACTCGCCGAAGTTGTCCCACCACTTGATGCCACCATAGGACTCGACCGGCTCGGTCATCTGCGGGAACCGCCCGTTGCCCCAGTCGAAGGTGCCCTTCTCGATCACGACGCCACCGAGCGTGGTGCCGTGGCCGCCGAGGAACTTCGTGACCGAGTGGATGACGATGTCGGCACCGTGCTCGAGCGGACGCGCGAGGTACGGAGTGGCCAGTGTCGCGTCGACGACCAGCGGCACGCCTGCGGCATGAGCGACCTCTGCGAGCCCCTCGATGTCGGCGATCTCACCCGAGGGGTTGCCGATCATCTCGACGTAGACGACCTTGGTCTCCGGGCGGATCGCGGCAGCGTAATCGGCGGGGTCGGTGGAGGCGACGAAGGTCGTCTGCACGCCGAACCGGCGCAGCGTCACGTCGAGCTGCGTCACCGTGCCGCCGTACAACTGGGCGGAGGCCACCACATGGTCACCGGCTCCGACGAGTGCGGCGAACGTGATGAACTCCGCGCTCATACCCGACGCGGTGGCGACCGCGCCGATCCCACCCTCGAGCGAGGCGAGGCGCTCCTCGAGCGCAGCGACGGTGGGGTTGCCGATGCGGGAGTAGATGTTGCCGTACTTCTGCAGAGCGAAGAGGTTGCCTGCGTCCGCCGCGTCCTCGAAGACGAAGGACGTCGTCTGGTAGATCGGCACGGCGCGAGCGCCGGTGGCGGCGTCGGGGGTGCCTCCGGCGTGGAGTGCCCTCGTGCGAAATCCGAAGCGGTGTTCTTCCGTCATCATGTCCTCAGTTCAGCGGTCTCGAGCACGGCGGCGATGTCGTCGACGGCCCACGGGTTCTGCAGCGATGTCGTGTCTCCGAGCTGAGCCGAAGCGCGGCCCGCCCGACGGTCCTGCTCGGCCTCCCAGAGCTGAGCGAGCAGTCTGCGCATGATCTTGCCCGAGCGCGTCTTCGGGAGGTCGGGGACGACGACGATGTGCTTCGGTTTGGCGATGGAGCCGATGGCCCTGGCGACCTCTGCCCGCAGCACCGGCGTCGACACCTCAGCCCGGCCTGATGCGGTCACGAAGGCGACGACCGCTTGCCCGGTCACCGGATCTGCGACTCCCGCCGTGCCTGCCTCTCCGACCGTGTCGTGCGCCACGAGCGCCGACTCGATCTCGATGGTCGAGAGCCTGTGGCCAGACACGTTCACGACGTCGTCGAGCCGGCCGAGGATCCAGATGTAACCGTCTGCATCTCGGGTCGCCCCGTCGCCGGCGACGTAGTAGCCGCCGTGCTCGCCACGCCCGGCGAAAGTCGACCAGTAGGCATCGCGGTACCGCTGCGGGTCGCCCCACACCGTCCTCGCCATCCCCGGCCACGGTCGGCGCACCACGAGCGTCCCCGATCGCCCTGGCTCCACCTCATCGCCGTGCTCGTCGACGACGGCGGCATCGATACCGGGCAATGGCACGGATGCCGAACCGGGCTTGAGCGTCGTCACACCCGGCAGCGGCGCGATCATCGCCGCACCGGTCTCCGACTGCCACCACGTGTCGACGACAGGGATCTCGTCTCGCCCGAAGTTGCGCCGGAACCAGATCCACGCTTCCGGATTGATCGCCTCACCGACGGTTCCCAGCAGACGCAGGGTCGAGAGGTCGTGCCCCTCGGGCAGATCGGCGCCGAACCAGGTCATGAAGGTCCGGATGAGAGTCGGGGCCGTGTAGTACACCGTCACGCCGTAGCGCTCGATGATCTCGAGGTGACGCTCGCGGTTCGGAGCGTCCGGCGTGCCCTCGTAGATGACCTGGGTCAGGCCGTTCGAGAGTGGGCCGTAGATCTCGTACGTGTGCGCCGTGACCCACGCGAGGTCGGCCGTGCACCAGTGCACGTCGTCGGGTTTCGCGTCGAAATGCGCCCAGTGCGCCCAGCTCGCGTGGGTGAGGTATCCACCCGAGGTGTGCACCAGCCCCTTCGGCTTCCCCGTGGTGCCCGACGTGTAGATGATGAAGAGCGGATGCTCTGCATCGAACGCCTCCGCCTCATGCTCCGGCGAGGCGGTGTCGACGACGTCGTGCCACCACACGTCGCGTCCGGGCGTCCAGGGAACGTCCTGCCCGGTACGCCGGAGCACGAGGACGTGCTCGAGGTCGGGAAGATCCTCCGCCGCGATGTCGGCGGTCGACTTGACCTCGGTCGCGGTGCCCCGGCGGAACTGGCCGTCACTCGTCACGAGCAGCTTGGCTCCGGTGTCGGCGAGCCTGAAGCGCACAGCTTCGGCGGAGAACCCGCCGAACACGAGCGAGTGCACGGCGCCGATGCGCGCGCAGGCGAGCGTGATCACGATCGTCTCGATCAGCACGGGGAGATAGACCACGACGCGGTCGCCCGGTCGGATGCCGAGAGCGATGAGCGCGTTGGCCGCGCGCGAGACCCTGGCCTGGAGGTCGGAGTAGGTCACGGCGATCCGGTCGCCAGGCTCGCCTTCGAAATGGAGCGCAATCTTGTCGCCTCGGCCATCGACGACGTGTCGATCGACGCAGTTGTACGCGACGTTGAGCCGTCCGCCGACGAACCATCGTGCGGCGGGAACGGCATCCCCGACGGGCGGTTCCCACTCGTGAGCCGTATGCCACGGCTCTGCCCAGTCGAGTCGCTCCGCCGCCTGCTCCCAGAAGAGGGTCGGATCAGACGCCGCCCTCGCATACGCCTCAGCAGTCACGTTGGCAGTGGCGGCGAAACCCGCGGGCGCCGGGTACGTACGGGTCTCGTGCAGACGGGCTTCCGTCACTGTCACACCCATCGCCGGAGCAGGTACTTCTCCACGAGGACGAGAAGAGCGTTGGTGATCGTGCCGAGAAGCGCGAGCAGGACGATCGACAGAATGATCCTGTCCACTCGCCCGCTGTTCTGCGAGTCGGTGAGAAGGAACCCCAGTCCCATGGACGACGCGATCAGCTCTGCGGCGACGAGGAACAGCCAAGCCTGCGCGAGAGCGAGTCGGAGCCCAGCGACCACCGACGGCACGACGGCGGGCAGCTGCACGGTACGGAAGAGCGACCAGCCGCGGAGGCTGAACGAGCGCCCTGCCTCGACGAGCTGCGGATCAACGTGCCGGAGGGCCGATGCGACGGTCGTGTAGACCGGGAAGAACGCGCCGATGGCGATCAGCGTCACCTTGGACTCCTCTCCGATCTGCATCCAGAGGATCAGCAGCGGCACCCAGGCCAGCGAGGGTACAGCGCGGACTGCCGAGAGCGTGGGGCTGAGCAGTACGTCGCCGATCCTCGAGAGACCGACGATTCCCGCGATAGCGAGCCCGATCACGGACCCGATCGCGAAGCCGAGCAGCACTCGCTGCACCGAGATCGCGATGTGAGTCCAGAGCAGCCCGCGCTCGGCCAGCTCGATCCCTGCGGCGAAGACGGACTCCGGAGACGGCAGCAGGTAGGGCGCGACGATTCCGGTGGTCGTCACGATCTGCCAGGCGATGACGATCAGTGCGGGCAGCAGGAACCCGCCGGCGATCCGCACCGCCGGTCGATCCCACGCATTCCGTGCGCCCACCTCAGCGCGCCGACGGACTCCGCGCGCTGCGTCGAGAGCGTCCCGCGTGTCCGCAGGGATCATCACTCTCTGATCCGGAAGGCTCACTCGCCCTCGACCGCCTTCTCGGCGAAGGTGGCGTTGACGATCGAATCGAGCGCCTTGTCGACGGAGTCCTTGCCGCCCTGCACATCGCCCGATTCGACGAGCACAGGAGCGATCTTCTCCAGCACATCGATCTGCGCGTCGCCAGGGATGCCGCTCACATCGAGGTTGGAGCGCTCCTCGATCACCGTCGTCGCGACCTCGATGTCGATTCCCGCGACCTCGGCCAGCAGTGCTGCGGTCTCGTCGGGGTTCTCGAGCGCCCACTCGCGCGCCTGCTCGTATGCGTCCACGACCGCCTGGGCGAGATCGGCATGGTTCTCGATGAAGTCCTCGGTGGCGTTGAGGAACCCGTAGGTGTTGAAGTCCACGTTGCGATAGATCAGCTGGTCGCCGGATTCCACCTCGGCCGCGGCCATGATGGGGTCGAGGCCCGCCCAGGCATCCACCGAGCCGCCATCGAGAGCAGCGCGACCGTCGGCATGCTGGAGGTTCTGCACCTCGACGTCATCGATCGTGAGACCCGCCTCTTCGAGCGATTGCAGGAGGAAGAAGTAGGGGTCCGTTCCCTTCGTCGCGGCGACTGACTTGCCCGCGAGGTCCTCGACCGACGCGATGTCGCTGTCGGGGCCCACGACGATCGCCGACCACTCCGGCTGCGAGAAGATGTCGATGACCTGGATCGGCGAGCCGTTCGAGCGGGCGAGCAGAGCGGCCGAGCCAGCGGTCGATCCCACGTCGATCGAGCCGGAGCGCAGCAGCTCATTCGCCTTGTTCGATCCGGCGGACTGCACCCACTCGACCTCCACGTCGTCGCCCAGGATCTCTTCGAGGATCCCCTGCTCGCGGATCACGAGGCTCAGCGGGTTGTAGGTGGCGAAGTCGATCGACAGAGTGTCCGACGACCACTCGCCCGACGCGGCGCTGTCAGCGGTCGAGTCCGAGGCCGTGGCGTTCTCGCCGGCGACGCAGCCGGTGGCGACGAGCATCATCGTCCCTGCGACAGCGATCGCGGGGATGATTCGGCGGGTGATGGTGCTCATCGGGTCTCCTCGGTGGCAGTGCGGTGGTGGGTGTCGACGCCGAGTCCTTCGAGGAGCTCGGCGCGGAGGTCCGCGAGGCCGCGATCGGCGCGGTCGCGGGGGCGGATGCCGGGCACGGTGATCGTGCGCACGATAGAGCGCGCATCCGGGCCGGCATCGGCGTCGAGCGTACGCAGCAGCAGCACGCGGTCGGCCAGGTACAGGGCCTCCTCGACGTCGTGCGTGACGAGGAGGACGGTGGTGGGTTCTGCCGCGTGGATCTTCAGCAGCAGATCGTGCATCCGCAGGCGGGTGAGAGCGTCGAGCGCGCCGAACGGCTCGTCGAGCAGGAGCACACCGGGATTGCGGGCGAGCGCACGCGCGAGCGAGGCACGCTGAGCCATGCCGCCGGAGACCTCACGGGGGCGCTGACCGGCAGCCTGTTCGAGGCCGACCAGTGCGAGCAGGTCGCGCACACGTTCGCGGCCTTCACGGCGCGCGGTGCCGCGCGGAAGGCCGAGCTCGACGTTCTGCGAGATCGTGCGCCAGGGCAGCAGTCGCGGCTCCTGGAACGCGACCGCTGTGCGCTCGTCGACGTCTGCGACACTCGAGCCGTCGAGCAGGATGCTGCCGTCAGAGGGCGCATCCAGTCCGCCGATCAGACGGAGGAGCGTCGACTTGCCGCATCCCGAGGGCCCGACGACGGCGATGATCTCGCCGGCCGCCACCTCGATGTCCACACCGCGGAGGACATCGCGGCGTCCGCGCGCGATCGGAAAGCTGCGCCCGACCTCCCGCAACCGCACGGGCTGCGCCGTGCCGGCGTCGATCGACGCGTCGACACGCGGGGTGGAGAGCAGGGTTGTCATATCCCCATGCTGGCGGGGTCTGCGCGATGTGACGAATGCCGCCGTAATGTTCGGTCACGTAGACGCCACAGGCGAAGAGGATGCAGAACGGGCCGCCATCCCGAAGGATGACGGCCCGTTCAGAGCGTGATGCTTAAGCGTTGCCGCCCGAGAGCTTCTCGCGCAGAGCCGCGAGAGCCTCGTCGTCAGCGAGCGTGCCCGCACCTGCGACCTCGCTCGTGAACACCTGGCCACCGAAGTCGTCGCCAGCGGCCGCCTCGGCCTCGGCTGCCTTGGCAACCTGAGCCTTGTGGGCCTCCCAGCGAGCCTGGGCTGCAGCGTACTCCTGCTCCCATGCCTCGCGCTGGGTGTCGAAGCCTTCCTTCCACGCACCGGTCTCGGGGTCGAAGCCCTCCGGGTACTTGTACTCGCCGGCCTCGTCGTACTCGGCGAGCATGCCGTAGAGCGCCGGGTCGAACTCGGTGCCGTTGACGTCGACGGCCTCGTTGGCCTGCTTCAGCGAGAGCGAGATGCGGCGACGCTCGAGGTCGATGTCGATGACCTTGACGAAGACCTCTTCGCCGACCGACACGACCTGCTCGGCCAGCTCGACGTGCTTGCTGGAGAGCTCGGAGATGTGGACGAGGCCTTCGATGCCGTCTGCGACGCGAACGAACGCACCGAACGGAACGAGCTTGGTGACCTTACCCGGCGTGACCTGACCGATCGCGTGGGTGCGGGCGAAGACCTGCCACGGGTCCTCCTGCGTCGCCTTCAGCGACAGGGAGACGCGCTCGCGGTCGAGGTCGACCTCGAGGATCTCGACGGTGACCTCCTGGCCGACCTCGACGACCTCGGAAGCGTGCTCGATGTGCTTCCAGGACAGCTCGGAGACGTGCACGAGGCCGTCCACGCCGCCCAGGTCGACGAATGCACCGAAGTTGACGATCGACGACACGACACCCTTGCGGACCTGACCCTTGTGCAGGTTGTTCAGGAACGTGGTGCGCGACTCCGACTGCGTCTGCTCGAGCAGCGCGCGGCGGCTGAGCACGACGTTGTTGCGGTTCTTGTCGAGCTCGAGGATCTTGGCCTCGATCTCCTGGCCGAGGTACGGCGTGAGATCGCGGACGCGGCGGAGCTCGATGAGCGAAGCCGGGAGGAAGCCACGGAGGCCGATGTCGACGATGAGTCCACCCTTGACGACCTCGATGACCGTACCGGTGACGACGCCGTCGTTCTCCTTGATCTTCTCGACGTCTCCCCAGGCACGCTCGTACTGAGCACGCTTCTTGGAGAGGATCAGACGGCCTTCCTTGTCCTCCTTCTGGAGAACCAGGGCCTCGACCTCGTCGCCGACCTTGACGACCTCGTTGGGGTCGACGTCGTGCTTGATCGAGAGTTCGCGTGAGGGGATGACACCCTCGGTCTTGTATCCGACATCGAGGAGGACCTCATCGCGGTCGATCTTGACGATCGTTCCCTCGATGATGTCGCCGTCGTTGAAGAACTTCAGGGTCTTCTCGACCGCGGCCAGGAAGTCCTCAGCAGATCCGATGTCGTTGATGGCGACCTGCTTGGTGGCCGGGGCGGTCGTTGCGGTAGTCATGTAGTGGGTTGTCCTTGTGAATGGAGACTCGGGCTGAAAGCTCCGGCCGCGCACGGCCGATCATGAGCTCTGCAGCGATTGATGTGGTTTCTGCCACGCGGGCATGCATAGGCACGCCACGAGTGACAATCAAGGCTATCAGATCGAGGCGCGATATGACGGACTCGATACCATCCTCGCTCGGCGCGCTGCCAGACTGTCTGCATGCCCCGCGCCGACAAGCTTCTCCTGCTCGACACCGCAAGCCTCTACTTCCGCGCCTTCTACGGAGTGCCCGACAAGGTCACGGCACCCGACGGCTCTCCCATCAACGCCGCGCGAGGGCTGCTCGACATCATCGCGAAGCTGGTCACCCTGTATGAGCCGACCCACGTGGTCGCGTGCTGGGACGACGACTGGCGGCCCCAGTGGCGCGTCGATCTGATCCCGAGCTACAAGGACCATCGAGTCGTCGAGGTCGTTCCCGCCGGGCCCGACGTCGAAGAGGTTCCCGACCCGTTGGAGGCGCAGATACCGCTGATTCGTCAGACGCTCGGTGCGCTCGGCATCCCGATCATCGGCGTCGCCGAGCACGAGGCGGATGACGTCATCGGCACCCTCGCGACCCACGCGACCATGCCGGTCGACATCGTGACGGGCGACCGGGATCTGTTCCAGCTCGTCGACGACTCGAGGAGCATCCGCGTCATCTATACGGCTCGGGGAATGAGCAACCTCGAGATCGTCACGGATGCCGTCGTGGTGGCGAAGTACGGCGTGCTGCCCGGCCAGTACGCCGACTTCGCGACGATGCGCGGCGATGCGTCCGACGGGCTGCCCGGCGTCGCGGGCGTCGGAGAGAAGACCGCAGCGACGCTCCTGCAGGCGCATGGCGACCTGGTCGGCATCCGACAGGCCGCAGAAGCCGGCGAGGGCATGAGCGCGGGGGTCCGCTCGAAGATCCTCGCCGCAGCGGATTACCTCGATGTCGCCCCGACGGTGGTCGCCGTGGCACCAGACCTCGACATCGTGGCGCCGAGCGACCCGCTCCGCCCGCTCGACCCGGCCGAGGTCGACGCTGCGACCGCGCTCGCGGAGAAGTGGAACCTCGGAGGCTCGATGACCCGCGCCGTCGCTGCGATCGCGACGGTCGAAGGCTGACTCAGCTCGCCCAGGCGAGCAGCCGGTCGAGTCCCCAGGTGGTGACGATCCTCGATGCCGGGACGCCTGCGCGCTCCGCTCGCTCCGCGCCGTGATCGAGCAGCGAGAGCTGACCGGGCGCGTGCGCGTCCGAATCGATGGAGAACAGGCAGCCTGCCTGCAACGCGATCGAGATCAGCTCGTCGGGCGGATCCTGTCGTTCGGGTCGGGAGTTGATCTCGACGGCCACTCCGTTCTCGGCGCATGCCGCGAAGACGGCTGCCGCATCGAACTGGGATTCCGGCCGCGTGCCGCGTTCGCCCTGGACGAGGCGGCCCGTGCAATGCCCGAGGACGTTCACGCGCGGATGCGAGACGGCCGCGATCATGCGAGCCGTCATCGGCCTCGCCTCCATGCGCAGTTTGGAATGCACCGAGGCCACGACGATGTCGAGCTCGCCGAGCAGCGCATCCTCCTGGTCGAGGGCACCGTCTTCGAGGATGTCGACCTCGATGCCGGCGAGGAGCGTGAACCCCTCACCCGACTCGGCGCGCACGAGCGGGATCTGCTCGCGCAACCTCTCGGGTGAGAGACCGCGAGCGACCCTCAGGCGCGGCGAATGGTCGGTGATCGCCTGGTATTCGTGTCCGAGGGCTCGCGCCGCCGCCGCCATCACGGGGATGGGCGTCGTCCCGTCAGACCAGTCCGTGTGCGCGTGCAGATCCCCGCGCAGCTTCGCCCTCAGTGCGGATACGCGCTCCGGCTCGACGTCACCGCGCAGCTCGACCAGATAGTCGGGCACTTCTCCGCTCTGCGCCTGCCGGATGACCGCGAACGTCGACTCGCCGATTCCCTTCGACGCACGCAGCCTGGTCGGGTCTGCGCGCACGTCCTCCGGCAGCCGCTCCAGAGTCGACGCCGCCTGGCGGAAGGCCTTCGCCCGATACCGAGATGCCCGTTCACGCTCGAGCAGCGAGGCGATCTCGAGCAGCGCGGCTACCGGGTCCATCGTGATCCCTACGCTGACGCGAGCTCGCGGCTCACGCCGATCCACTGGTCGAGCTTGGCGATGGCGCTGCCGTCGTCGACGGCGGCAGCTGCTCGCTCGTATCCCTCGCGCAGGCGCTCGAGGATGGGACGCTGCACCTGCGTCGCGTCCTGGGAGAGCTCGAACGCGACGATGCCGGCGGCCGCGTTGAGCAGGACGATGTCTCGCACTGCCCCCGTCTCGCCCTCGAGCGTCCTGCGCAGCACAGCGGCGTTGTGATCGGGTGTTCCACCGATCAGATCTGCAAGGTCTGCGATCGGGATGCCGAGGTCGCGCGGGTCGAGGTCGTGCTCGTGGATGTCGCCGCGCGTGACCTCCCAGATGCGACTGTGCCCCGTGGTGGTCAGCTCGTCGAGTCCGTCGTCGCCGCGGAACACCAGCGCCGTCGCGCCGCGCGTGCGGAACACGCCTGTGATCAGCGGCACACGCTCGAGCTGGGCGACGCCTACGGCGTTCGCCTCCGCGCGCGCAGGGTTGCAGAGCGGTCCGAGCATGTTGAAGACGGTGGGAACCCCGAGTTCGGCGCGCACGACACCCGCGTGCTTGAAGCCCGGGTGGAAGGCGCCCGCCCATGCGAAGGTGATGCCCGTGCGGTCGAGGATCGACGAGACTGCTGCGGGATCGAGGGTGAGTTCCAACCCGAGCGCGCTCAGCACGTCGGACGACCCCGACGCCGAGCTGGCAGCACGATTTCCGTGCTTGACGACCGGGATGCCGGTGGCGCCGATGATGACCGCCGCGGTGGTCGAGACGTTGACCGTGCCGACACGGTCACCGCCGGTGCCGACGATGTCGAGGACGTCAGGCGACACGGGCAGCGGGACAGCCGCCTCGAGAATGGCGTCGCGGAAGCCGACGATCTCGTCGATCGTCTCTCCCTTGGCGCGGAGAGCGACGAGGAAGCCGGCGAGCTGCGCCTGCGTGACATCGCCGCGCATGATCTGCCGCATCGCCCAGGTCGACTCCCAGACGCTGAGATCGCGACGCTCCAGGAGAGTGGTGAGCACGTCGGACCAGGTCAGGGAATCAGCCATGTGTGCGATCCTATCGGCGCCGGGAAAACGTGCAGTCTCTTCCGACGCACGAGCCCAAGGACGACCATCCCTCGTTTCCCGCGTATTCACCGAGGATTCGCAGCGTTTTCTTAGGGTAACCTAAGTCGATCGAGGGCGAAAACGGGGCATCCGGTGCGAGAATCATGCTCGCGGATCGGCCATAATGGAAGGGTGACGACCTCAGCGACGTATGCCCCGGCGGCAAGAACGATCAAGCGCCCCAACCCGGTAGCTGTCGGCACCATTGTGTGGCTCGGCAGCGAGGTGATGTTCTTCGCGGGACTCTTCGCGATCTACTTCACTCTCCGCAGCACCTCTCCCGAGCTCTGGGCCGACCGCACCGAACTCCTGAACGTCCCGTTCGCGTTCGTGAACACGGCGATCCTGGTGCTCTCCTCGTTCACCTGCCAGATGGGCGTGTTCGCGGCTGAGGATCTGCAGCCGTACCGCCTCGCGAAGGGGCTGAAGAACGGCGCAGGCCGCCGACGCCTGTTCGGCTGGGGCATGGTCGAGTGGTTCTTCCTCACCTTCGCACTCGGCTCTATCTTCGTCGCCGGTCAGGTCTGGGAGTACGCCACGCTCGTCGCCGAGGGCATGCCGATCAGCGCAGACTCCTACGCATCCGCGTTCTACATCACGACGGGCTTCCACGCTCTGCACGTCACCGGCGGTCTGATCGCGTTCCTCCTCGTCATCGGGCGCGCATACGCCGTCAAGAATTTCCGGCACAAAGAGGCGACGTCCTCGATCGTGGTGTCCTACTACTGGCACTTCGTCGACGTCGTCTGGATCGTGCTGTTCGTCGTTATCTACTTCCTGAAATAAGAGCGGAGCTGATCCCCGAGATGGCACGAGAGAAGAAGCGCCGTTCGAATGGCCGTCGCAGCCCACTGGCTGCGGCAGCGCTCATCGGAGCAGGCCTCATGATCACCGGCGCGGTATACGCCGGAACATCCGCAGCCTTCGCTGCGACCGACACCCAGACCACTGCTGCGAGCACGCTCACAGTCGAGGACGGCGAGAAGCTGTTCACGGCGAACTGCGCCACCTGCCATGGTCTCGATCTGCAGGGGACTCCGAACGGACCGAGCCTCTATGGCGTCGGCGAGCTCGCTACCGAGTTCCAGCTGTCGACGGGGCGCATGCCGCTGCAGATGCAGGGACCGCAGGCCCCGCAGAAGGAGCCGCAGTTCACCGAAGAGCAGATCCTGGCGATCTCCTCCTTCGTGCAGGCGTCGGCTCCCGGCCCCACCTTCCCTGACGACCACCTGCTCGATGGCGGTGGTGACGTCGCCAACGGCGCCGAGCTGTTCCGCGTGAACTGCGCGATGTGCCACAACGTGGCCGCAGCCGGTGGCGCACTCACCGAGGGCAAGTACGCCCCGGCGATCACCGAGACCAGCGCACTGCACATGTACGCGGCCATGGTCACGGGGCCCCAGAACATGCCCGTCTTCGGCGACATGAACCTGTCGGACGAGGACAAGCGCGACATCATCTCGGCTCTGCTCTACCAGCAGCAGTCCGTGCAGATCGGCGGCTTCTCGCTCGGTTCGCTCGGTCCCGTCTCCGAGGGCCTGTTCGTCTGGATCTTCGGAATCGGCGCGCTCGTCGCCATCACCGTGTGGATCACGGCGAAGTCCAACTGACGCTTATTCATCGAAGAGGAACGTACGAGGAGCACCATGGCACACGACGACGACTCGCAGGCTCTTGACAGGGCCTACCAGCCCTCTCCAGGGCTGGGTGTCGCAGTCAGCGATCCCGTGCAGAACCCGGGGCTGCCGCCGCACCGCGCGCGCATCACCGACAAGGACCCGCGCGCTGAGAAGGCCGCGGAGCGCACGGTCTACACGCTGTTCTATCTCTCGCTGGCAGGAAGCATCTGGGCGGTCGCCGCCTACATGCTCTTCCCCATCGAGAGCGGCGCGCTCATCGACATCCGCCAGAACAACCTCTTCATCGGTCTGGGCATCGCGCTGGCGCTGCTCTCGATCGGAATCGGCGCGATCCACTGGTCCAAGGCGCTGATGAGCGACAAGGAGCACATCGAGCACCGTCACCCCACCCGGGGCAAGGACTCGACGCGAGAGGCCGTCGTCGAGGCGTTCGCCACGGCGAACGAGGAGTCCGGTTTCGGACGACGCACGATGATCCGCAACTCGCTGTTCGCCGCGATCGTCGCCTCGATCATCCCCGGCGTCACGCTCTTCCGCGGTCTCGCCCCGCACAGCACGCCGGACGACCCCACCGCGGGCGACCCGGTGACGCTGCTGAAGCACACGATGTGGGAGAAGGGTCAGCGCCTCGTCCGCGACCCCGACGGCACGCCGATCCGCGCAGCGGACGTCACCCTCGGATCCGCGTTCCATGTGATCCCCGAGGACCTCGCCGAGCTCAGCCACCACGACGGCTACCTCGAGGAGAAGGCGAAGGCCATCGTGCTGATGATGCGCCTGCGCCCTGAGCAGCTCATCGAGGCCGAGGACCGCAAGGACTGGTCATACGACGGCATCGTCGCGTACTCGAAGGTCTGCACGCACGTCGGATGCCCTGTGGCACTCTACGAGCAGCAGACCCACCACCTCCTCTGCCCCTGTCACCAGTCGCAGTTCGACGTCACGGATCACGCCAAGGTCATCTTCGGACCGGCCGCACGTCCGCTGCCGCAGCTGCCCATCACCGTCGACGACGAGGGCTACCTCGTCGCACGCAGTGACTTCACCGAGCCCGTCGGCCCGAGCTTCTGGGAGCGCCATTGAGCACCGCAACGCTGTCCAAAGAGGACAAGGACAACAAGGCGCCTCTCGGCGGTCGATTCGTCGGCGCCGCGTCGAACTATATCGACGAGCGCACCAGCATCTCCGGCTTCGTCAAGGAGCTCGGCCGCAAGATCTTCCCCGACCACTGGTCGTTCATGCTGGGAGAGATCGCGCTGTGGAGCTTCGTGGTCGTGTTCCTCTCGGGAACCTTCCTGACCTTCTTCTTCGACGCCTCCATGGTCGAGACGCACTACACGGGCGCGTACGCCCCGATGCGCGGAATCGCGATGTCGGCGGCGCTCGAATCGTCGCTGCACATCTCGTTCGATCTCCGCGGCGGTCTTCTGGTGCGCCAGATCCACCACTGGGCCGCGCTCGTCTTCGTCGCCGGCATCGGCGTGCACATGTTGCGCGTCTTCTTCACCGGTGCTTTCCGGAAGCCTCGCGAGCTCAACTGGGTGATCGGCTTCGTGCTGTTCGTCCTCGCGATGGCAGAGGGCTTCACCGGCTACTCGCTGCCAGATGACCTCCTCTCGGGCAACGGTCTGCGCATCATCGACGGAATGATCAAGGGCATCCCGCTGATCGGCACGTGGACGTCCTTCCTTCTGTTCGGTGGGGAGTTCCCGGGAACCGCGATCGTCGGCCGCCTCTACACGCTGCACATCCTGCTGCTTCCGCTGCTGGTGATCGCCCTCATCGCCGTGCACCTGATGCTGATGATCGTCAACAAGCACACGCAGTTCGCGGGCCCCGGCCGCACGAACGACAACGTCGTCGGCTACCCGATGATGCCCGTGTACATGTCGAAGATGGGTGGCTACCTGTTCATCGTGTTCGGCACGATCGTGCTGATCGCGACGTTCTTCCAGATCAACCCGATCTGGAACTACGGCCCGTACGACCCCTCCCCCGTCTCGGCCGGTACACAGCCTGACTGGTACATCGGATTCGCCGACGGTGCTCTGCGTCTGGCACCGTCGAACCTCGACGTGGTCTTCCTCGATCACACCTGGTCGTTCGGAATCCTGCTGCCGCTGGTGGTCCTCGGTCTGTTCATCGTGCTCGTCGCGATCTACCCGTTCATCGAGGCCTGGGTCACGGGCGACAAGCGCGAGCACCACATCGCCCAGCGCCCTCGCAACGCAGCGACCCGCACCGCCATCGGCGTGGCCGGCGTCATCTTCTACGCCGTCCTGTGGGCTGCAGCATCGTCCGACCTCATCGCGACGCACTTCATGCTCACGATGGAGGGCGTGATCCACGCGCTTCAGGCACTGCTGTTCGTCGGACCGGTTCTCGGCTACTTCATCGCGAAGCGGATCGCGCTCGCTCTGCAGAAGAAGGACCGCGAGATCGTTCTGCACGGCTTCGAGTCCGGCCGTATCGTTCGCCTTCCCGGTGGTGAGTTCATCGAGGTCCACCAGCCCGTCGACAAGTACGACCGCTGGAAGCTCATCGATGTCGACGGCTACGAGCCGCTGGTCGTGCGCCCCAATGCGAAGGGACGCATCTCGTGGACCGAGAACCTGCGCTCCTCCATCTCGCGCTGGTTCTTCGAGGACCGTCTCGCTCCCCTCACGCAGGCCGAGATCGAAGCAGCGGATGCCCACCAGCATCATGTGACCGCTCAGAACGATGAGACCGAAGCGGCCGAGATCCAGGGCGCTCACGAGCGCGCAGGCGCCCCGGACGCTCCGCTCACGGCCAGCGAGACCCATGTCGATGAGACGGCGAACACTCCCAGCACGGTGATCTCGACCGAGCCGGTGAAGAAGCCTCGCAAGAAGAAGTCCGAGGACGGCGAGTAGCATCCCGATCCCCAGATGACAGGGCCCTGTTCGATTATCGGACAGGGCCCTGTCGCATCCGGCGGCCATTCATGTGCGCGTGGCAGGATCGTGACATGAGCTCAGCAGTCCAACTCATCCGTTCCGCAGACCTCGCCGCCGCGCCATACGCCTACGCGGCGATCGCCCCCACGGGTTCCCGCCTCGTCTTCCTCGCAGGGGCTTGCCCGCTCGAGGATGACGGCACGACCACGGCCCCTGGTGACTATTCCGCACAGGCGGCGCGCTGCGTCGAAACGCTCGACATCGCCCTGCGTGCCAGTGGGGCCACGCTGACGGACATCATCAGCACGCGCGTTCTTGTGGCGTCCTCATCACAGGCCGATCTGGTGGCCGCTTGGGACGTCATCCACGCGGCGTTCGGCGACCACGACGTGCCGAGCACACTGATGGGAGTCACCGTGCTCGGGTACGACGATCAGCTGGTGGAGATCGAAGCCATCGCGGCGATCGCGGAGGAAGCACGATGAGCGAACTCATCCGACCGGCAGTTGCTGAAGACGCCGAGGTCCTGCATGCCATCGAGACACAGGCTGACGCCCTCCTGATCGACACCCTCGGGGCGCCCGATTGGCCGCCCGCAGGGGATGGAGGTGAGCGACTCGCATCCCCGGGATTCGTCCTCGTGCTCGAAGATCCCAGCGGCTCCTCCCCCGTCGGCTTCGTGCACGTTCTCGACGCCGACGGCCATGCACACCTCGAGCAGCTCTCCGTGCTTCCGTCCTCCGGACGCCAGGGCTTCGGGCGTCGACTCGTCAGCGCCGCTCTCGATGCCGCACGCGAGCGTGGCTACACCCGCATGACTCTCCGGACGTATGCGGAGATCCCCTGGAACGCTCCGTTCTACTCGTCGTGCGGCTTCCTCGAGAGCATCCCCGAGACGTCGTTCCAGCGCGGGCTCGTCGACACCGAGGCCTCGCTCGGACTCGACCGATACGGCCGCCGGCTGCAGATGACGGTCGAGCTCTGAGTCCTGTCGAGATTGGCGGGATCAGGTCTGTCGCCGTCGGGAAGACGACGGCAGAGGAGCGCCCGGCTCCTTAGGCTGAGGGGATGATCGATCGCGCTGAGTACTACGCCGCCAAGCTCGCCTACGAGACCGATGCGAGCGACGTGTACGCCGCTCTTCAGACCGATGACAGCCCGGTCATGATCGACGTCCGCTCCGACGAAGCCTGGGCTCAAGGGCGCGTCGCGGGCGCCACGCATATGCACTACAGCGAGATCGCGAGTCGGGCACCGGCTGAGATCCCGGACGGCTCGGCCGTGGTGGTCTACTGCTGGAGCCCTGGATGCAACGCGGGCGCGAAGGGTGCTCTCGAGTTGGCGAGGCTCGGATACGACGTTCGGGAGATGATCGGCGGGTTCGAGTATTGGGTCAGGGAGGGCTATCCCGTCGAGGATGCCGACGGCACACACCGCCGCCCTGTCGACCCGCTGACCGGAGTCGCCCGCATCCGCTCCCGAGCGTAGCCGCGACGTGCAGAAAGCCCCTGGGACTGAGTCCCAGGGGCTTTCGCTCTGTCGGTCAGCGGGCGAAGTTCCCGCGGTAGTACTCGTAGACCCAACCGACGATCGCAACCACGAAGATCGCCAGCCCGATCGGAAGCAGGAACTGTCCGACGGCGAGGCCCACAACGAAGATACCGGCGGACCCAGCCAGCACGATCGGCCACCAGGACCAGGGGCTGAACTCACCGAGCTCGGGGTCGCCGTCGTCGATGTCGCTGGTGAGGATGTCCTCGGGCAGCTCACCGTTCTGCGCCTTGTGAGTGCGGTCGAGGTAGAACGCGATCATCGCGCCCATGAACGCCGCGAAGAACAGCGCAACGGTTCCGACCCACTCGATGCGCATGGCGAAGTTCTCCGACGGGGTGGCGAGGATGTGCCAGCCGGTGTAGACGACTCCGACAAGGGCGAAGAAGGCGGTCAGGACCCACCAGAGGATGACGTTGTCGCGCATGGCTCAGTGGCCCTCTCGCTCGCCGGGTGCGGCCGGGGTGAACTCCGCCGCCTCCGGGTGGTTCAGGTCGAATGCAGGACGCTCGCTGCGGATGCGCGGGATCGACGTGAAGTTGTGGCGCGGCGGCGGGCAGGAGGTCGCCCACTCGAGCGAAGCCCCGTAGCCCCACGGGTCGTTGACCGTGACCTTGGGCGCCTTGCGAGCCGTGATCCAGACGTTCAGGAAGAACGGCAGCATGGACGCGCCGAGGATGATCGCACCGATCGTCGAGACCTGGTTCTGCCAGGTCCAGCCGTCAGCCGCAGAGTAGTCGGCGTAGCGACGCACCATGCCGTCTACACCCAGCCAGTGCTGGATGAGGAACGTCATGTGGAAGCCGATGAACAGCATCCAGAAGTGCACGTAGCCGAGGCGCTCGTTGAGCATGCGTCCGGTCCACTTCGGCCACCAGAAGTAGAAGCCGGCGAACATCGCGAACACCACGGTGCCGAAGACGACGTAGTGGAAGTGCGCGACGACGAAGTACGAGTCGGACAGGGCGAAGTCGAGCGGCGGAGCCGCGAGGATCACACCGGTCAGACCACCGAACACGAACGAGACCAGGAAGCCCAGCGCGAACACCATCGGTGTCTCGAACGTCACGGATCCGCGCCAGAGCGTGCCGATCCAGTTGAAGATCTTCACACCCGTCGGCACCGCGATGAGCATCGTCATGAGGGCGAAGAACGGCAGCAGCACCGAGCCGGTCACGTACATGTGGTGAGCCCACACGGCGACGGACAGTGCGGCGATCGCGATCGTCGCATAGACGAGTGTCTTGTATCCGAAGATCGGCTTGCGGCTGAAGACCGGGAAGATCTCGGACACGATGCCGAAGAACGGCAGGGCGATGATGTAGACCTCGGGGTGACCGAAGAACCAGAAGAGGTGCTGCCAGAGCAGGACACCGCCGTTGGCCGGGTCGTAGATGTGAGCGCCGAGCACACGGTCGGCACCTGCGGCGAAGATCGCCGCCGCGAGCACCGGGAAGGCCATGAGGATGAGGAGGCTCGTGATGAGCGTGTTCCACGAGAAGATCGGCATGCGCCACATCGTCATACCCGGGGCACGCATCGTGATGACCGTGGTGATGAAGTTCACCGCGCCGAGGATGGTTCCGAAGCCCGAGATGCCGAGACCCAGCATCCAGAGGTTTCCGCCGGCACCCGGCGAGAACGACGCACTGGCGAGCGGCTGATAGGCGAACCAGCCGAACGACGCCGCACCCTGAGGCGTGAGGAAGCCTGCTACCGCGATCGTGGATCCGAAGAGGAAGAGCCAGAACGCGAACGCGTTGAGACGCGGGAACGCCACATCCGGCGCACCGAGCTGGAGCGGCAGGATCGCATTCGCGAATCCGGCGAAGAGCGGCGTCGCGAACATGAGGAGCATGATCGTGCCGTGCATCGTGAAGAGCTGGTTGTACTGCTCCTTGGTCGGGATGATCTGCATCCCGGGAGCGAACAGCTCTGCGCGGATGACGAGGGCCATCACACCGCCGAGGAGGAAGAACAGCACCGAGGCGATGAGGTACATGTACCCGATCGTCTTGTGGTCGGTGGAGGTGATCCACTTGACGACGATGTTGCCCTTCTGCTCGACGCGTGACGTGCTCATCAGAGCGGCCTGGCGCGCGGGCAGAGTGGTGGGTCGAGAGCGAGGGGCCTCGTCGGTGCGGGGGGCTTCAGTGGTCGACATGGCTTACTCCTCTCCTTCCTCGGAGGTCGGGGCGGTTGTCCCGGGGTAGTTCGACAGACGGTCGTAGGCGTCCGTGATGTCTCCGGTGTTGCCTTCCTCCTCGAGCGTCTGGAGGTAGGCGTCGTACTCGTCCTGCTCGACGACCTTGACGTTGAAGAGCATCATCGAGTGGTACTCGCCGCACAGCTCGGCGCACTTGCCGGCGTACTCGCCGACACGCGTCGGGATGAAGGACCAGGAGTTGTCCTTCCCGATGTACATGTCCTTCTTGTAGAGGAAGTCGATGATCCAGAAGGAGTGGATGACGTCGCGAGACTGGAGGTTGATCGTGACCTTCTGATCGACCGGCAGCACCAGGGTCGGAAGCTGCGCCTGATCGATGTTGCCGTCTGCATCGGGCTGAGCCTGGATTCCCATGGTCCAGACGGCGTCGGAGTTGTCCTCCTCGTCGCCGTCGTACTGGAAGTCCCATGCCCACTGCTTGGCGATCGCCGTGATCTCGACGTCGGGCTCGTCCCACTTCGCCTCGATCGCCGACTGGTCGCGGGCGGTGAAGAAGAACATGCCCAGCACGAGGATCAGCGGCACGACCGTGTAGAAGATCTCGATCGGCATGTTGTAGCGCATCTGCACGGGCAGACCCGTCTGACCCTTGCGGCGGCGGTAGGCGATCGCGGCCCAGGCCATCAGGCCCCAGGTGATCACGCCGACGGCGAGCAGGACGATCCAGGAGTTGACCCAGAGCGAGGACACGCGCTCGGTCTGGTTGGTGGCCGCAGGCTCACCCTCCACGAAGCCCGGGAGGTAACCGTTCAGCTCAGTGGCAGTACATCCCGCCAGGGCCACGGCTGCCGCTACTCCCAGGGGGAGAGCGGCCCAACGAAGGCGGCGTTTCGAGGGCACGATGCACCTTTCAGATTGCGGACAGGGCACACCCAAGTCTAGGGCAACCTCACACCTGATTCATGCCAACCACGCAGGTTGGCGAGGGGTTTCGGATCAGTGGAAGCTGTCTCCACAGGCGCAGCTGCCCGCGGCGTTGGGGTTGTCGATCGTGAAGCCCTGCTCGGAGATCGTGTCCTTGAAATCGATCGACGCGCCGTCGAGGTACGGGACGCTCATGTTGTCGATGATGACCTCCACGCCGTCGAAGTCGACGGTCTCGTCTCCCTCGAGGTAACGCTCGTCGAAGTACAGCTGGTAGATCAGGCCGGAGCATCCGCCGGGCTGAACCGCGACGCGCAGACGGAGGTCGTCGCGGCCCTCCTGCTCGAGGAGGTTCTTGACCTTGATGGCCGCGGCGTCGGTCAGCTTCACGCCGTGCGCCTGGGTGGTCTCTGCTGAGGTCAGTGTGGTGTCGCTCATGTCGCTCCTTCGGACGGGCCGTGCTCGCACGGCTGGTGACTCGATTTTACCCTCACCCTCGACGATCGGGCTCAGATGATGATGTCGTTCATCCGCGAGAGGAGCAGCGCCTCGGTCGCGACGGCGTGGCGGAACGTGTCGAGGTGCAGCGATTCGTTGGGGCTGTGTGCCCGCGAGTGCGGATCCTCGACCCCGGTCACGAGGATCTGAGCATCGGGGAACTCCCGCACGAGATCGGCGATGAACGGGATCGACCCGCCGACACCGAGGTCGACGGGCGGCACGCCGTAGCCGTCTCGCATGGCATCACGGGTGAGCGCGACGGCCCAGCCGCTGGTGTCGACGAGGAAGCCGTTGCCGAGGTCGACATCGGAGAACGTCAGCTCTGCGCCGTACGGCGCGTTCGCCCGCAAGTGCGCCTCGAGGGCGGCGTACGCCTCCTCACCGGTCTGACCGGGGGCGACGCGTGCGCTCACGACGACCGTCACCTCCGGAAGGAGCGTGTTCGACGCCGCGGCGACACTGGTCGCGTCGATTCCGATGACGGTCACCGAAGGCTTGTTCCAGATCCGGCCGAGAATGCTGCCGTCGCCGATCGGTGACGTGCCGGGCAGAAGGCCGGCTTCGTCTCGGAGCGTCTCCTCGCTGTACTCGGGCGTGGGCGCCTCGCGCTCGGTCATCCCTTCGACCGCGACGGAGCCGTCTTCGTTCCAGAGAGTGGAGAGCATCTTGACCGTCGTCATCATCGCGTCGGGGACGGCACCCCCGAACATCCCGGAGTGCGACGCGTGATCGAGCGTGCGCACGCGCACCGTGAACCGCGCGTTGCCGCGCAGCGAGACCGTGAGCCCGGGTGTCACCGAATCCCAGTTTCCCGAGTCCGCGACCACGATGGCATCTGCGCGGAGTGCCTCCTTGTTGTCCGAGAGGAACTGCGCGAAGGAACGGGACCCGTACTCCTCTTCGCCCTCGATGAACATCGCGATGCCCAGCTCGAGGTCATCGCCGACGACCTCGGCGACGGCGCGGATCGAGGCGATGTGCGCCATGATCCCCGCCTTGTCATCGGCAGCGCCCCGACCGTACAGACGTCCGTCGCGCACGGTGGGCTCGAACGGCGGCGTCTCCCACAGTGCGTCGTCACCCGGAGGCTGCACGTCGTGGTGCGCGTAGAGCAGGATCGTCGGCTTGCCGTTGCGCGCCGCGCGCGTCGCGAGCACCGCCGGCTGGCCGTGCTCGTCTGTGCCCGGTATCGCGGCGCGGAGAACGCGCACATCGTCGAAGACCCCGGTGGCAGTGGCGAGTGCGGCGACAGCCTGGGAGCTGCGCTCCAGCTGCGTCTGGTCGAACGACGGCCACGCCATGCCGGGGATGCGGACGAGTGCACCCAGGTCGCTCAGAGCCGCGGGCAACCCCGTCGACACCGCCTCCAGGACGGCCGGTTCGCGTTCGCTGGACAGATTCTGTTCGCCGGGCTGGGCAGGAGATGTCATGCGAGTAATCTTAAGGTGATCCGCCTTCACTGAACCGAGGAACCTCGTGGCCACTACCCCTGTCCCCCCTTCGACGAACGACGACGCCCCCGAGACGCCCGCGTCGGGCAAGGGACGCGCGACGCCGACCCGGGCCGAGCAGGAGGCTGCTCGCCGTCGACCTCTGGTCGCGAACACCAAAGAAGCGAAGGCCGCGGCGCGCGCAGAGCTCAACGAGCGGCGCAACCGCGCACAGGCCGGAATGGCTGCCGGCGAGGAGAAGTACCTCCCGGCTCGCGACAAGGGCCCGCAGCGCCGTTGGGTCCGTGACTACGTCGACGCCGGTTGGCACCCGGCCGAGTTCGTCATGGGCGTCATGGTGCTCGTCATCCTGGTCTCGCTTCTGCCCGCCAACCTCGCGATCGGCGGATTCGCCATCGCCGGCTGGGCCTACCTCGTGATGATGGCGTACCTGATCCTCGCGATCGGCGGCATGGTGCTGCTGGGAATGCGGGTCAAGCGCAAGATCGCCGCGAAGTTCGGCAAGGATCGCATGGAGCGCGGCCTCGGCTGGTACGCCGCGATGCGGTCGCTGCAGATGCGGTTCATGCGTCTGCCCAAGCCTCAGGTCAAGCGCGGCGACTACCCCGCCTGATCCCAGAACTTCTCCGAGAGGCGTCTCCTGCTCCCCGAGCACGAGGCGCCTCTCGCATACATTTGTGGGGCGGCTCAGCGAGCGACGAGACCCCTGTTGATCTCGCGACCCCAGAAGGGACCGCGGTACAGGAAGGCCGTGTAGCCCTGCACGAGCGTCGCGCCGGCTTCGAGCCGCTCTTGAACGTCGGACGGCGTCTCCACTCCCCCGACCGCGATGACGCAGAACTCCGAGGGCACCGCCGAGCGCACGAGACGCAGCACCTGCAGGGAACGCTCCTTGAGCGGAGCACCCGAGAGCCCGCCCGCTCCGATCTCCGCCACCGTCTCGGAATCCGTCGTGAGGCCGCCTCTGCTGATCGTGGTGTTGTGAGCGATGATTCCGGCGAGCCCCTCGTCGACCGCGAGCTTCGCGATGGCGACGATCTCCTCGTCCGAGAGATCGGGGGCGATCTTGACGAGCAGCGGAGTCTCGCCGGATGCTGCTCGCACCGCCCTGAGCAGCGGAGCGAGCGTCTCGACGGCCTGAAGCCCCCGAAGACCGGGGGTGTTCGGGGATGAGACGTTGACCGCGAGGTAGTCGGCGAGCGGGGCGAGCTTCGTCGCGGAGGCCACGTAGTCGGCTGTGGCGTTCTCGACATCGACGACACGGCTCTTGCCGATGTTCACGCCGATGACAGTGTCCGGTGCACCGCGCCGCAGGCGCGCGAGTCGCCGGGCGGCGGCATCCGCGCCGTCGTTGTTGAACCCCATCCGGTTGATGACCGCTCGATCGGCGATCAGGCGGAACAACCGCGGCTTCGGGTTGCCGGCCTGCGGGATCGCCGTGACGGTGCCCACCTCGACATGTCCGAAGCCGAGCGCGGCGAGACCACGGACGCCGATGGCGTTCTTGTCGAATCCGGCCGCGATCCCGAAGGGCGAGGAGAAGGTCAGTCCGAGGGCCTGAACCTGCAGGGACGGGTCGGGCTTCGTCAGCACCCGCGTCGCCCAGGAGAACGGCGGCGCCCCGAGCACGCGGATCACCGCCATCCCGGCGTGGTGGGCGAACTCAGGGTCGAAGCGCGACAGGACAGCGCGAAAGAGCAGCGGATACATCCCTGCCAGATTACCGGTCGACGGGCTCCGGCTTGACGTGGTCGGCACGGAGATCGGTGATGGCGCTCTCGAAGTCCTCGAGCGAGTCGAATGCCTGGTAGACGCTCGCGAACCGCAGGTACGCGACCTCGTCGAGGTCGCGGAGGGGTCCGAGGATCGCCAAGCCGATCTCGTTCGTGTCGAGCTGCGATACACCTGTCTGTCGGACGGCCTCCTCGACCCGCTGAGCGAGGATCGCCAGATCGGCCTCGGTGACGGGCCGTCCCTGGCAGGCCTTGCGCACGCCCGAGATCACCTTCTCCCGACTGAACGGCTCCATGACGCCGGATCGCTTGATGACGTTGAGGCTCGCCGTCTCCGTCGTCGTGAAACGACCGCCGCACTCAGGGCACTGGCGTCGACGACGGATCGAGAGACCGTCATCACTGGTGCGGGAATCGATGACCCGGGAGTCCGAGTGACGGCAGAAGGGGCAGTGCATCTGACCGATCCTACGCGGTGAAACGCGCCTCGATCGCCTCGCCGTGCGCCGGAAGCACCTCGGTCTCGGCGAGGGCGACGACTCCCGCGCGCACGTCGGCGAGTGCGGCGCGATCGTAGGAGATGACCTGCTGCGGCCGCAGGAACGTGTATGCGCCGAGTCCGGGCGCGTAGCGTGCCTGTCCCCCGGTCGGCAGAACGTGGTTGCTGCCCGCCATATAGTCGCCGAGGCTCACCGGGGTGTGGTCTCCGACGAACACGGCACCTGCGCTGGTGAAGCTGTCTGCCGCCGCTTCGGCGTCTTCGAGGTGCAGCTCCAGGTGCTCGGGAGCATACGCATTGCTGAACGCCGTCGCCATCGTACGGTCATCGACCAGGACGATCGCCGACTGCGGCCCGTTCAGCGCCGCCGCCACCCGCGTCGCGTGGCGCGTGGCTCCCGCCTGTCTCTCGACCTCCGCGGCGACGCGATCGGCCAGCTGCGGGGAGTCGGTGACGAGCACCGCCGACGCCTGCTCATCGTGCTCGGCCTGGCTGACGAGGTCGGCGGCGATGAGTCGCGGGTCGGCGGCGGCGTCTGCGACGACGAGGATCTCGGTGGCCCCCGCCTCGGAGTCGGTGCCGACGACCCCCGCCACAGCGCGCTTCGCGGATGCGACGTAGTTGTTTCCGGGCCCTGACAGCACATCGACCGGATCCAGCCCGATCCCCGCGACGCCGTGTGCGAAGGATCCGATCGCCCCTGCCCCGCCGATCGCGTACACCTCGGTGATGCCGAGCAGACCCGCTGCGGCGAGGATCGTGGGGTGGACGCGCCCGCCCTGGTCCTCCTGCGGCGGCGAGGCGAGTGCGATCTGCTGCACCCCCGCGACCTGTGCCGGGACGACGTTCATGATGACGCTGGACGGGTAGACGGCTTTGCCTCCGGGGATGTACACCCCTGCACGGTGAACGGGCTGCCAGCGCTGGGTGATCGTCGCACCGGCGCCGATCCGCGTGGTCTGACGCTCGGGCACCTGAGCAGCCGAGGCGATGCGCACCCGGCGGATCGCCTCCTCGAGCGCGACGCGGACCTCAGGTGCGAGGACCTCGAGAGCATCGGCGATGTGCTGTGCAGGCACGCGGATCTCGTGCCCGGAGACACGATCGAAGCGTTCTGCCTGCTCGCGCAGAGCCTCCTCGCCTCGCTCGCGCACGTCGTCGACGATTCGCGCCGCGGTGTCGAGAGCCTCCGCTCGTGCCTGGGTGGCGCGCGGCACAGCCGCGAGCATGTCAGCCGGCGAGAGCGTGCGCCCCCGCAGATCGATCGTGCGCAAGATCAGCCTCTCGTGATGTCTGCGATGTCGTGCAGGTAGCCGATACGACCGTCGTCGTGTCTGATGACGTATGCACCGCCACGGTCCTCGATGACGAGGGCCCAGGCGTTCGGGCCGACCCGGAAGATCGCGTCGCCGCGCTCGTCATGCACGTCACGCTCGGTCGGTGCGAGGATCCAGAAAGGCTGCGGGGCCGAGAAATCCTGCTGCGCGTTGGTCGCGACGACGTCGGTCTCGTCGTCGACGGCGGGGAACGCGGTCGTCTCGGCCGACGACACGTCGCGCGCGGTCGCTCCCAGAAGAGACTCGATGCTGCCGGTGTCGGACACGATCTCGGGTTCCTGACCGCGCGACCGACGCGAATACGCGGGCACGTACTCCTGGTCGGAGGTCGTGTCCTCGGTTCCCGTCCCCCCGCCCGAGGCGTGTGAGGAGAGGGGCACCTGCTCGGCGAGATCGAGACGGGCGACCTCATCGGTCGCCTGCGCGCCCGACAGCTCGACGTCGATACCGGCCGCCGGAGCAGCCGCGGTCGTGTACGCCGGCGGGGCGGACTCCGTCGTGTGCAACGCGCGGGCCGGGTCTTCGGCGTACGCCGTCGGAACGGCGTCTGTCGCGTTCGTCACCGGGGCGAGGTCGGATTCGGGACCGACGTCGGCTGACGGAACGGACGCGAGGTGAGCAGCAGGTGCTGCCTCCGCGTGCGGCGCAGAGTCTGTCTCCGAGTCATCCGCCGTGTCGCTCGCCGCTGGGGCGGGCTCGGGGCGCGGACGCGCGATCACCGGTCGGACCGGATTGGCATTGCGGTGCGCGAGCGTCACGAGCCGGCCCTGGAAGTCCTCCTTCAGTCCCGGCACCAGCGGAGCGAACACCGTGAAGACGACGAGCGCAAGCGACGCGAGGAGCTGGACGACGCCGTTCCAGGGAAGGCCGAAGACGCCGAACTCGATCACGAAGGCGACCGCGTTCCAGAGGGCTCCCAGCCAGAAGACGGCAGCGACGGAGAATGCCACCGAAGCGAACTGGTCGATCCCCAGCGAACCGACGCGACGGATGCCATCGGGCGAGAAGCGGCGAAGGATCAACAGGAACACGGCGACCGTGGGCACGCCGATGGGCAGGATCCACTGGATGCCGGCGCCCCAGATCGACGCGTCGCCGACGTAGGGGAAGAACGAGGCGATGAAGGCGATGAGCCACACGCCGACGATGAGCAGCTCCCTCAGCGTGAACCCGAGGATGCCGTACTCCGGCGTCACCTCATCGTCATAGAGAACGCCGTCGTCACCGGAGAAGTCCTCCTCGACGGCCACGTCGGGTGCGGCCGTGGAACGGTCCGCATTCGATTCATCAGGGTTCAGGAAGGGTGATTCCGTGCTCATGGGGAGGGTCCTTTCGCCACGGTGCAGAGCCTCTGCGTCGTGCACCCGAACGCGTCCTGATACTACCCGGTGCATCCGTGAGGACCCATCGAGCGGCTGGGCTCCGCTGGTGCTCAGCCCAGGCAGGTCGGCCCGAGCAGGGATTTGAGATCGCCGAACAGATCGGCTGAGACCTTGACCGGCATCGGCACGTCGAACACTTTCGCCGTGCCGCCGCGATGCACGCGCAGCACCACCTCGGTGTCGCCGTTGTGGCGTCGCAGCACTTCGGCGAGCTCGGTCATCACCCGCTCGGTCGCTCTCTGCTCCGCGAGGACCAGCGAGAGGGGTCCGGCGGCATCGAACGAGCCGACATCCGGCGCGAACGCCGACTGCGCGTGCAGGTTGAGTCCGTCATCGCGCTTCGACACGCGTCCGCGTACCGCGAGGATGGAGTCCTGCTGCAGGATGTGCTGGAACTCGGTGTAGGTCTTGCCCATGAACATCACCGTCACCTCACCGTTGAAGTCCTCCACGGTGATCATGCCGTAGGGATTTCCGCTCGCCTTCGCGACACGATGCTGGACGCTCGTGACGAGACCCGCGACCGTGACCTGCTCGCCGTCCTGCATGTCCTCGGAGTTGATGAGGTTGTGGATCGAGATCGATGCGTGCTTCGCGAGCGGCACTTCGAGCCCCGCGAGGGGGTGGTCGGAGACGTAGAGCCCGAGCATCTCACGCTCGAAGGCGAGTTTGTCCTTCTTGATCCACTCCGGTCGCGCCGGCACCTTCGCGGGCGGCGCCTCTTCCATGCCGTCGTACAGACTGTCGAAGTCGAAGCCGATCGCGCCCTGCGCCTCGTTCCGCTTGCGATCCACAGCCGCCTCGACGGCATCCTCGTGGACTTCGAGCAGAGCCCGGCGGGAATCGCCCATCGAGTCGAACGCGCCGGCCTTGATCAGCGATTCGACGGTGCGCTTGTTCGAGACATGCAGCGGCACCTTCTCGAGGAAGTGATGGAACGACGTGAATCGCTCATCCTTGCGCGCCGTGATGATGCCCTCGACGACGTTGCTGCCGACGTTGCGGACGGCACCCAAACCGAAGCGGATGTCGTCGCCCACGGCGGCGAAGTACTTGATCGACTCGGAGACGTCGGGCGGGAGCACCTTGATGCCCATGCGCCGACACTCGTTGAGGTACAGCGCCATCTTGTCTTTCGAGTCGCCGACGCTGGTGAGCAGGGCGGCCATGTACTCGGCGGGATAGTGGGCCTTGAGATACGCGGTCCAGTACGACACGACGCCGTAGGCCGCCGAGTGCGCTTTGTTGAAGGCGTAGTCCGAGAACGGGAGCAGGATCTCCCAGATCGCGTTGACGGCTCCGTCGGAGTACCCGTTCGCATGCATGCCGGCCTGGAAGCCCTCGAATTGCTTGTCGAGCTCTGACTTCTTCTTCTTGCCCATCGCTCGGCGGAGGATGTCGGCCTGTCCGAGCGAGAACCCGGCCACGCGCTGAGCGATGGCCATCACCTGCTCCTGGTAGATGATCAGACCATAGGACTCGTCGAGGATGTCGGCGAGCGACTCGGTGAACTCCGGGTGGATCGGTGTGATGGGCTGCTGACCGTTCTTGCGCAGCGCGTAGTTCGTGTGCGAGTTCGCGCCCATGGGTCCCGGGCGGTACAGCGCGATGAGTGCCGAGATGTCACCGAAGTTGTCCGGCCGCATGAGACGCATGAGCGATCGCATCGGGCCGCCGTCGAGCTGGAAGACGCCGAGCGACTCGCCTCGTCCGAGCAGGTCGTACGCCCCGCGGTCGTCGAGCGCGAGATGTTCGAGGTCGAGCTCTTCTCCGCGGTTGGAGCGGATGTTGTCGAGCGCGTCCGAGATGATCGTCAGGTTGCGCAGCCCGAGGAAGTCCATCTTGATCAGGCCGAGAGACTCGCACGAGGGGTAGTCGAACTGCGTGACGATCTGGCCGTCCTGCTCGCGGCGCATGATCGGGATGATGTCGATCAACGGCTCGGACGACATGATCACGCCCGCCGCGTGCACTCCCCACTGGCGCTTCAGCCCCTCGAGTCCGAGTGCACGATCGAAGACCGTCTTCGCCTCCGTGTCGGTCTCGATGAGAGCGCGGAACTCGCTCGCCTCTTTGTAGCGGGGGTGCGCGGAATCGAACATCCCGTCGAGAGGCATGTCCTTGCCCATCACGGGCGGCGGCATCGCCTTGGTCAGCCGCTCCCCCATGCTGAACGGGAACCCGAGCACACGGCCCGCATCCTTCAGCGCCTGCTTGGACTTGATCGTGCCGTACGTGACGATCTGGGCGACCCGCTCGGATCCGTACTTCCTGGTCACGTAGTCGATGACCTCACCGCGGCGCCGGTCATCGAAGTCGACGTCGAAGTCGGGCATCGAGACTCGGTCGGGGTTCAGGAACCGCTCGAAGATGAGGCCGTGCTCGAGCGGGTCAAGATCCGTGATCTTCATGGCGTAGGCGACCATGGACCCGGCTCCGGACCCACGGCCCGGCCCCACGCGGATGCCGTTGTCCTTGGCCCAGTTGATGAAGTCGGCCACGACGAGGAAGTAGCCCGGGAAGCCCATCTGCAGGATGATTCCGGTCTCGTACTCGGCCTGCTTGCGCACTTTGTCGGGGATCCCGCTCGGGTACCGGTAGTGAAGACCCGCCTCGACCTCTTTGACGAGCCAGCTGTCTTCGGTCTCCCCGTCGGGCACCGGGAAGCGCGGCATGTAGTTCGCCGCCGTGTTGAACTCGACCTCGCAACGCTCGGCGATGAGCAGCGTGTTGTCGCACGCCTCAGGGTGATCGCGGAAGAGCTGACGCATCTCGGCGGCGGTCTTGATGTAGTAGCCGTCGCCGTCGAATTTGAAGCGGTTGGGGTCGTCGAGTGTCGAGCCCGACTGCACGCACAGCAGCGCCTCGTGCGCGTCGGCCTCGTGCTGATGCGTGTAGTGCGAGTCGTTCGTTCCGACGAGCGGGATGCTCAGATCTTTCGCGAGCCGGATCAGATCCGTCATGACCCTGCGCTCGATGGAGAGACCGTGATCCATGATCTCGGCGAAGTAGTTCTCCTTGCCGAACAGGTCTTGGAACTCCGCGGCCGCGGCGCGGGCGGCGTCGTACTGGCCGAGGCGCAGCCGTGTCTGGATCTCCCCCGAGGGGCACCCGGTGGTGGCGATCAGTCCCTTGCCGTAGGTCTGGAGCAGCTCACGGTCCATGCGGGGCTTGAAGTAGTAGCCCTCCATGCTCGACAGGGAGCTGAGGCGGAACAGGTTGTGCATCCCCTGCGTGCTCTCGCTCCACATCGTCATGTGCGTGTAGGCACCGGAGCCCGAGACGTCGTCGCTCTTCTGATCCGGAGACCCCCACTGCACGCGCGTCTTGTCACTGCGATGCGTGCCGGGCGTGACGTACGCCTCGAGTCCGATGATCGGCTTGACCCCTGCCGCTTTCGCCGCCTTGTAGAACTCGAAGGCCGCGAAAGTGTTGCCGTGGTCGGTCACCGCGATCGCCGGCATGTCGTAATCGGCCGCCGCCTGGGTCATCGCCGCGATCTTCGCCGCCCCGTCGAGCATCGAGTACTCGCTGTGCACGTGCAGGTGGACGAAGGAGTCGGATGCCATGCCTTCGAGTCTACTTTCGGCATCCGACATCGAGCGTCGTCCCGACTCCCTTCGCCGCCCGCTCACCTCCGTCAGGGAAGCGAATCCACCACACTCACGGTGTACACGTGCCGCTCGTCCGCCATGGTGGCGGGGATCAGCGAAGAAGCGATGTCGAGCGTCGCCGTCTTCTCACGCACGATACCCGTGGTCGTGTCGATCGTGACCGAGCGTCTCTGGATGGCGCTCTCGCCGGAAAGCGCCTCGGTCGCCGCCGAGAAGCGCAGGGTCGCCAGGTCACCGTCGGTGGAGACGATCTCAGATCCGGGGAGCATGCTGAGCGCCTCGTATATCGTCGCGCGCTGAGTGCTCGAGCCCAGGTTGTACGACAACAGATCGATGAGGACCCACCCGACCTTGTAATCCTGATCGCCGGTGCTGGCTGCCTGATTCTGGCGGATCCACTCGATGAGCCCCTCCGGATTCGTCGGCATCGCCGCGAAGAACGCCTCGAGACCGTAGCCCTCGGGCGTGCTCCAGGGACCCGACGGCCCCGCTGCGAAATAGGGCGCGGTGCTCGACGACATCGACTCATGATGCGCCTGGGCCAATCCCTCCGCGTCAGGCCCGAAGAGATCGGTCACGGTCGAGGGTTGTTCCGTCGCATAGAGCCACTGCTCCGACAGGTCCGCCGGGGCGTACCCGTTCCAGGACGACGTCACGCGCCACGCGTTCTGGGCATTCGATCTGTCTGTCTGATACTGCCCGCCTTCCGGATCGGGCTGGTGATAGACGACGTACTCCGACTGCGTGTGCAGCCGCAGATACTGTCCTGGCGCCAGCGTCAGTCCCGTGAATGCGCGGGCCGCGCTCGCAGCGGCGCCGAACGCCTGTGCGGACGTCATCGGACCCTGCGTCGGAGTCTCGGGACTGGGCGACTGCAGGGTCTGCCCGGAGTCACGCGTCGGAACGGCTTCGATCGTGGGCGCCGTCTGAGCGGTGATTCCGCTGACGGCCACCACGCCGACGATGACCGCGGCCACGACTCCCACCATCGAGCCTGCAAGGATCCATCTCGGCCTGGCAGCGCGCACGGCCACCGGCCTCGTGCCGGCCGTAATCTCGCTCATCAGCCGAGCGCGAGCCGCGTCGACCTGCGCCTCTGCACCGTCGAGATCCGGCTTGATCTGCTGAACCTTCTCAAACACGTCCACGGACTTCTCCTTGCTGCTGCTTCTCGAATGCCTGGATCCTTCGCGCGGGATCCAATCGCTTGCGAACGCGATTCAGGCGTGATCGCACGGTGCCCACCGGCACCCCGAGTGCCTCTGCGATGTCCTCGTAGCTCAAGCCCTGCCAGGCGTACAGCAGCAGCGTCTCGCGGTCCTTTGGAGCGAGCGCCGCGATCCTTTCTCTGAGAGCGCGTACCTCGCGCTCCGCATCCACGCGCCGCATGGCGTCGTCGAGTCCGCCGAGCGACGCGACGTCCTGACTGACTGCCGCAGCGAATGAACGCCACTGCCTCGCCTCGATCGCCCGGTGCCGCCGGATCAACCGTGCGGCGATTCCGAGCAGCTACGGTGCAGCAGACTCCTTGCCCAGGTCGAAATCGGACCTGCGGCGGAAGGCGACGAGGAAGGTCTCACTGAGCACGTCCTCGGCGTCGTCGGAACCGACGCGGTACGCCGCGAACGCGTTGACCGCGCGTGCATGTCGGTCGAACAGCTCGGCGAATGCCTCCGGCCGACCCAGCGACCGCCGGATGATCTCACTGTCTGTGCTCACACTATGTATTGCCCCTGCGACGCGGTCCGGTTCACGCTTTCTTCGACCGTCTGTACGATTCCCGCAGGTCGAGGCGCATCAGCACCCGAGGGAACCCGTCCAGCGTGGAACCGGTGTCGGCGGCCTTCTCGAAGCCCGCGCTCTCGAACAGTCGCCTGGTGCCGACATACGCCATCGTCGGATTCACCTTCTCGCCGCGATTGTCGACCGGGTACCCCTCGATCGCCGGCGCCCCGCGCTCCTCGGCGTACGCGACGGCGCCCTCGATCAGTGCGTGCGAGATGCCCTGCTTCCGATGGCCGGGGCGGATGCGGATGCACCACAGCGACCACACCTCGAGGTCGTCGACGTGCGGGATCAGCCGATTGCGCGCGAAGCTCGTCGCGCTGCGGGGATGCACCGCGGCCCAGCCCACGGGGTGTTCGTCGAGATAGGCGATGACTCCGGGCGGCGGGTCTTGATGACAGAGGTCGCGCACGCGGTCGGCACGTTGCGCGCCCCGCAGCGCGTTGTTCTCCTTGCTGCCTATTCGATAGCTCAGGCAGAAGCACACGTTCGACGTGGGCTTCTTCGGGCCGACGAGAGTCGCCACGTCGTCGAACTCGGTCGCCGGTCGCACCTCGATGCTCATGCGATCAGTCTGGCTCACCGCGCCGACATCCGCCGCTGACGTTCAATCGCCGCGCAGGATCTCCAGTGCATGCTCGAAATCGGCGGGGTAGGGCGACTCGAACTGCACCCAGTCCCCTGTCGTCGGGTGCGAGAACGCGAGCCTGTGGGCGTGCAGCCATTGACGGGTCAGGCCGAGTCGCGCAGACAGCGTCGGATCAGCGCCGTACAGCGGGTCGCCCGCACACGGATGCCGGAGTGCCGCCATGTGCACGCGGATCTGGTGCGTGCGCCCGGTCTCGAGGTGTATCTCGAGCAGCGACGCCCCAGGAAACGCCTCCAACGTCTCGTAGTGGGTCACCGACGGCTTGCCATCAGGCACCACTGCGAACTTCCAGGAGTGATTCGGATGCCGGCCGATCGGCGCGTCGATCGTTCCCGTCAGCGGGTCAGGATGGCCCTGGACGACCGCGTGGTAGATCTTCTCGACCGTGCGCTCTTTGAACGCCTGCTTCAACCTCGTGTACGCGATCTCGCTCTTGGCCACCACCATGAGCCCGCTGGTGCCGACGTCCAGACGATGCACGACCCCCTGGCGCTCCGGAGCCCCGCTGGTGGACACCCGGAACCCCGCCGCGGCGAGAGCGCCGACGACGGTCGGCCCTTCCCAACCCAGCGAGGGGTGCGCAGCGACGCCGGTGGGTTTGTCGATCACGACGATGTCGTCGTCGTCGTAGACGATTCCGAGCTCGGGAACCGCGATCGGGATGATCCGCGGCTCCTCCTTCGGCTGCCACTCCACTTCGAGCCACGCTCCACCGTGCAGGCGGTCGGACTTGTCGAGGGTGACTCCATCGAGGCGCACGCCTCCGGCGGAGGCGACATCGGCGGCGAAGGTGCGCGAGAAGCCCATCAACTTCGCCAGCGCCGCGTCGACGCGTGAGCCTTCCAACCCGTCAGGAACCGGGAGGGAGCGGGATTCCACGCTCAGCGTCCGTCCGACGCCGAGGCTGGCGCATCGGGAGATGCTCCGTCCCGGCGGGACACGTCGGAGTGAGGATCCAGGCTGGACTCTTCGGCCAATGCGGCAGCCTCGGCCTCCTCGTCGGTCTCGACAGGAGCATGGTCGCGCTCGCGTGTGCCGTCGAAGCGGAGTCCGAGCACGACGAGCAGTGCCACGGAGATCATGCCGCTGACGATGAAGATGTCGGCGACGTTGAAGATCGCCGGCATCATCCACGGCATCGAGATCATGTCGACCACGTGGCCCATGGGGAAGCCCGGATCGCGGAAGAGCCGATCGGTGAGGTTGCCGAGGACTCCTCCGAGCAGGCAGCCGAGGACCACCGCCCAGAGGCGCGACTGGAGCCCGAAGGCCTTCCACACGATCACTCCGGCGACCACCGCGAGAGCGATGGTGAAGATCCAGGTGACATCGGATCCGAGCGAGAACGCGGCACCGGGGTTGCGCACGTAATACAGCTGAAGGAACTCACCCAGCACCGGGACGGGCTCCTGCAGCGGGAGGTTCTCGGTGGTGAGGTACTTCACAAACTGATCGGCGGCCAGCACGACCGCTGCGAGTATCGCAACGATCGCGCCGGCCGCCGACCGACGAAGGGCAGGACGTCCTGGCAAAGGGACGACCTACAGTCCGATCGCGGAGACCGGAGTCGAGTCCGTCGACGCCGACTTCTCGTCGAGGTCGCGGAGCTGGCCCTCGATGTAGCCGCGCAGCTGCGAGCGGTAGTCGCGCTCGAAGTTGCGGAGTTCGGTGATGCGGGCCTCGAGCGCATTGCGCTCGCGCTCGAGACGGGCCGACTCCTCGCGCTGCTTAGCCTCGGCCTCGGTGCGGATGCGGTTGACCTCGCCTTCGGCCTCTGCGATGAGCTGGGCACGCTTGGACTCGCCCTCGGCGACGTGCTCGTCGTGCAGGCGCTGCGCGAGCTCGATGATGCCGGCGGTCGCGGTCGCGGAACCCGACGGAGCGGGCTCAGCGGGCGCCTGGGCCGGAGCCGGAGCCGGAGCCTCTTCGACGACCGCAGCGGGCGTCTCTGCAGCTGCTGCGGGAGCGGCCGGCGCGTCGCCGGACTCGTACGCGGCCAGCTTGGCCTTGAGTTCGACGTTCTCTTCGAGGGCCTTGCGCCACTCGATGACGATCTCGTCGAGGAAGTCGTCGACCTCGTCCGGGTCGAAGCCGTCCTTGAAGCGGACGTGCTGGAACTGCTTGGTGACGACGTCATCCGGGGTAAGTGCCATGGTGGCTCCTTCGATGAGTTCGGTTGCCAGTTTGGAGAATGGCGTGGTCGAGATTCGGCGCGAACCCGGGGCGCGCACCTGGGAGCCAAGCATAGTCCCAGAGGCTGTCAGTCGCGACGCCGCGACACCCCAGGGTGTCGAAGTCGCGCAGCTCTCAGATGAAGCTTCGGACGATGCTCATCAGGATCAGCACGATCAGGATGGTGATCGAGAACCCGAAATCCAGGGACAGCGTGCCGATTCGCAGGGGCGGGATGATCCGCCGGAAGAACCGGACAGGCGGATCGGTCACCGTGTAGACGATCTCGGCTGCGACGAGTCCGGCTCCCTTGGGTCGCCACTCCCGGTTGAAGAGCGGGATGTAGCTCAGGATGAGACGCGCGAAGAGCACCAGCAGGTACAGCAGGAGAGCCAGATGTACGATGCTGGCGACGATGGAGACGACGAATCCCACGGTCTACGGCTGGTCGAAGCCCGCGGACTCTGCGTCCGCGTGCGCGATTCCCCCGTGACCCGAGACCGCGATGTTCTCCGGCGACAGCAGGAAGACCTTCGAGGTGACCCGCTCGATGCGGCCGTAGAGGCCGAGCGAGAGTCCGGAGGCGAAGTCGATCAGACGGCGAGCGTCCGCATCGCTCATCTGCGACAGGTTGATGATGACCGGCACACCCTCACGGAAGCTCTCCGCGATGAGCTGAGCATCGCGGTACTGCTTCGGGTGCACGGTGAGGATCTCGTTCACTGCCCCTCCTGCGGGCTGGCGCACGGCGACGGGGCGCCGTAGCGGGGTCACGGGCGCCGGAGCGGGCTCCTCGCGTTCGCGGTCGCGATCACGCTCGCGGTGGGAGCGGGCCGGGGCCGGCTCCTCCTCGTAGACCTCTTCCTCGTCAGCGAGGCCGAGATACACCATGGTCTTCTTCAGCGGGTTACCCATCGTGTCCTCCGGTTCGAACGTGTCGGGTGGTCTTTCTAGAGGTTAACCCCGGTCGGGGCGGGGTCCCGTGATTGCGGACCCGATCCGCAGGTGTGTCGCGCCCGCATCGATGGCCGCGACGAAGTCGCCGGTCATTCCTGCGGATATCCAGTCGGCGGACGGCTCCACCTCGCGCACTCTCTCTGCGATCGCGCGCAGGCGCGCGAATGCCGAAACGGGCTCCTCATCGAGTGGTGCGACCGCCATCACGCCGCGCAGGCGCAGCGAAGGAAGGGCGAGGATGTGCTCGGCGAGCGACCGGGCTTCCTCGGGCTCGACTCCTCCCCGGCCCGCATCGTCGGTGAGGTTCACCTGAACCAGAACGTCGAGGATGTCGTCATCCTCTGCCGCCCTGTGCAGGGAATCGGCCAGCCGCACTCGGTCGACCGAGTGCACGGCATCCGCATCGCGGCGGATCGTGGACGCCTTGTTCGTCTGCGCCTGGCCGATGAAGTGCCAGCGAAGGTCGAGGTCGTCCAACTCCCCTGTCTTCGAAGAGAGCTCCTGCTGACGGTTCTCCCCCACATCGCGCACGCCGAGCGAATGCAGTTCGCGGATGAGCGACGACGGATGGAACTTCGTCACGACGATCCGGGTGATCTCCCCCGGATCCCTGCCGGACAGGCGCGCGGCGTCGGCGATCCGTTGATCGATCGCCGACAGCCGCGCTGCCAGACCGGAGTCGGTCTGGCCCTGCGCGGAAGTCACTTCAGGAATTCGGGGATGTCGATGTCGTCATCCGCGAAAGCCGGCTCGATGCTCGTCGCCGCTACACGCTGCGGCGCCTTCTCGGGCGCCGGCGTCTCGACTGCGGGCTTGCTCTCCTCGTCGTTCGAGAGCGCCACCTCGGGCAGCGTGCTGGCCGCGGCAGGCCGCGAGACGACCATCGGGTCCAGACGCAGCGAGGGCTCGCCGCTGTCGAAGCCGGCGGCGATCACGGTGACGCGCACCTCGTCGCCGAGCGTGTCGTCGATGACCGTACCGAAGATGATGTTCGCCTCGGGGTGCGCCGCCTCCTTGACGAGATCGGCTGCATCGTGGATCTCGAAGATACCGAGGTTCGAGCCACCCTGGATCGAGAGCAGGACTCCATGAGCGCCTTCGATGCTGGCCTCGAGCAACGGCGATTCGACGGCCAGCTCGGCGGCCTTGATCGCGCGATCGGCACCGCGAGCGGATCCGATGCCCATGAGTGCGGAACCCGCGCCCTGCATGACCGACTTCACGTCTGCGAAGTCGAGGTTGATGAGACCCGGGGTCGTGATGAGGTCGGTGATGCCCTGGACACCCGCGAGGAGCACCTGGTCTGCGGTGGCGAAGGCCTCGATCATCGAGATGCCACGATCGCTGATCTCGAGGAGACGGTCGTTCGGCACCACGATGAGGGTGTCGACCTCTTCCTTGAGCTTCACCACGCCGGCTTCCGCCTGGCTCTGCCGACGGCGGCCCTCGAAGGAGAACGGCTTGGTGACGACACCGATGGTCAGCGCGCCGATCGACTTCGCGATGCGAGCGACGACGGGGGCTCCACCGGTTCCGGTTCCGCCTCCCTCACCCGCCGTCACGAAGACCATGTCGGCACCCGTGAGCGCCTGCTCGATCTCCTCGGCGTGGTCCTCGGCGGCGCGACGACCCACTTCCGGGTCGGCACCGGCGCCGAGGCCGCGCGTGAGTTCGCGTCCGACGTCGAGCTTGACGTCGGCGTCGCTCATCAATAGCGCCTGAGCGTCGGTGTTGACGGCGATGAACTCGACTCCGCGGAGACCGAGATCGATCATGCGGTTGACGGCGTTGACGCCGCCACCGCCGACGCCGACGACCTTGATCACGGCGAGGTAGTTCTGGTTCTGGCTCATGGCCGGCCTCCGAATAGTCGAACCTGTCTTAGGAGAGATTCCGCCGGGTTGAACCTTAAACCTCAACTAGAGGTGTAAAGTATTTCCCGGTATTGGTTTCTCTTGTTCGAAGGTAAGCGTCACGCCCCCGTGCACTCGCAGCGACACGGGCGTGTCGCCCGTTTGCCGTCGAAACCTCAGCCGACGACCACCGCATGCGGCGAAGTGACGTCGATCGTCGATGCCTCGGGGTTGCTGAGCAGGGTCTTCGTGAGCACTTCGCTCTTCATCGGAGAGTCCTCGGAACTGCCCCAGACGACGGTCAGGCCACTGCTCAGTGTCAGCGTCACGTCATCGGCCGTCGTCGCACTCACTCCTGTGAGCAGGGCGCGCAGCTCGGCGGGAACAGAACGCACCACGAGACCCGCGCTCTCGAAGGCGACCGAGTCGGTGCCCCCATCGATCTCGAGCAGAGGCTGGCCTGCCGGCTGATCGGAGGTCGTGGCGAGAGCGACGCCCGCGGCGTCTACGACGGTGTAGCCGGCGTCCGAGCGGATGACGCCGACCGGCGTGCGTTCGACGATCCGCACCGTGAGATCGTGGGGCGGCCTCGCCTCGAGCGCGTAGGTCTCGATCAGCGGGAACGCCAGCAGAGCTGCCTTGACCTCGCTCGAGTCGACCAGAGCCAACGGGGTGCCGACCTGCTCCGCCAGCGCCGCCTCGACTGCGGCTGCATCCAGTGTCGTCGCGCCCAGCACGGTTATCTTCTCGACGGCGAAGAGCGGACTGTACGCGGCGGCGGTCGTACCGCCGATCAGGAGAACCACGGCGCCGATCGCGCTCGACCAGATGATGCGGCGTCGACGCGACCGCTGCGTGAATCGCCTGATCTCCGCCCGCAGCGCCCTGCGCCGCGCTCGTGCCGCGCGCCAGACGTCCCGAGTGGATGTAGGCCGCACCGCGGCATCCTCAGCCGTCTCCGCATCGACCTCGGATGCCGGCCTCACAGGGGTGACTCGAGCGCCTGCCTCTTCGTCATGCTCGACGTCTCGCGCTGAGCTCCTCGTTCCCGAGCGCGCCCGTCGCCCAGGCGCGCCTTCCGCGAGACCCGCGGGAGGCGTGGGAATCGGAGGCGGACGACGCATCTGCTAGACCTCGGTGGTCCGCAGCGACTCGAGCACCTGCGGGATGATCTGGTAGACATTGCCGCAGCCGAGCGTGACGACGAAGTCGCCGCCGCGGGCCACCGATGCCGTGTAGTCGGCCGCCTGCTGCCAGTCGGCCACGAAGTGCACGTGCGAGGGGTCGCGGAACGCGCCGCTCACCAGTTCGCCCGTGACGCCGGGAACCGGATCCTCCCGAGCGCCGTAGACGTCGAGCACGACCGTGTGATCGGCGTACGTCTCGAGCACGTCGGCGAACTCACGGAACATGTGCTGCGTGCGCGAGTAGGTGTGCGGCTGCTGGATCGCGATGATCCTGCCCGAGCCGGCGATCGATCGCATCGCCTCGAGCGCCGCGCGCACCTCTGTGGGGTGATGGGAGTAGTCGTCGTAGACCGTGACACCGCGCTCGACACCGTGCTGCTCGAGGCGACGGACAGTGCCGGCGAACCCCTCGACGGCGCGCGCGGATTCAGTCAGGCCGAAGCCGACCGAGAGGAGGACCGTGATCGCGCCGGCCGCGTTGATCGCGTTGTGCACACCCGGCACGGCGAGCTGCAGGCGCACACTCTCCGTCCCCCGGCTCACCGTGGCCGAGACGGGCCCGTCCGTCACGATGTCGGTCACCCTGACATCCGCGCCCTCCGCCTGCCCGAAGGTGATGACGTTCGGGTGCGAGACACCTGCTCCCACTCGCAACGCGCCGGGGTCGTCGCTAGAGATGACGACCGCCTCGGTAGCCGCGTCGGCGAAGCGCACGAACGCATCGTGGAATGCCTCGTCGGAACCGTAGTGGTCGAGATGATCCGGGTCGACGTTCGTGATGAGAGCGACGGCGGTGTCGTAGAGCAGAAAGGTGCCGTCGGACTCGTCGGCCTCGATCACGAAGAGCTCGCCTGACCCCGTCGCGCTGGAGACGCCGAGCTGTTCGATCACGCCGCCGTTGACGAAGTTCGGGTCGGCGCCGAGCTCCTGGAGCGCGGTCACGATCATGCCGGTCGACGTGGTCTTTCCATGGGCGCCGGCGACCGAGACGAGTCGCCGCGAGCCGATCAGCCAGTGCAGCGCCTGCGAGCGGTGGATGACGTGCAGCCCGCGCTCCTTGGCGGTGACGAACTCGGGATTCTCGGGCCAGATCGCGCCGGTGTGGACCACGGTGTCCGCGTCGCCGAGATGGTCGGCGTCATGCCCGACGTGCACGACGGCTCCGGCCGCCTCGAGCGCCCGCAGGTTGTCGCTGTCAGCGCGGTCGCTGCCTGACACGCGGATGCCGGCATCGAGGAACATCTTGGCGAGCCCGCTCATGCCGGATCCGCCGATGCCGATGAAGTGCGCAGAGGAGATCGACTCGGGGATCGGGAGGGAGAGGTCAGGTCTGATCATGTCGGGTTCAGTCTACTTTTCGATGATGATGTTGCGGAGTCGCGGAGCCGTGTCTACGGCGATGTCAGGAGAGCGCGCGATCCACCAGGGCGATGAGGTTCTCCGTACCGCTCCGGGTGCCGACCTGTCCCGCCGCCGCCTGCATGGCCTCGAGCTGCTGCCGATCCTTCATGACAGGGATCACCAGGCGGCGCACCGCATCGCCGTCGAAGGTGGCGTCGTCGAGGAGACGCGCAGCACCGGCGGCCACGGCGGATGCCGCGTTCAGTCGCTGCTCGCCGTTGCCCACCGAATACGGCACGTACAGCGCCGGGATTCCGAGCGCACTGATCTCGCTCACGGTGGCCGCACCGGATCTCGAGACGATGAGGTCGGCGAGGGCGAATGCGAGATCCATCCGGTCGACATAGCGACGCATCGCGTAACCGGGAACCTCGGGGTCTACCAGATCGCTTCGCTCGCCTGTGACGTGCAGCAGCTGCCACCCGGCGGCAAGGATGTCGCCCCACGAGTCGGCCATGGCCTCGTTCAGCCGTTGCGCGCCGAGCGAGCCGCCGAAGACGAGAAGGACGGGGCGCGCGGGGTCGAGCCCGAAGCTCGCGGCGGCTTCTTCGCGCAGGGCTGCGCGGTCGAGCTCGATGACCTCGCGCCGCAGCGGCATCCCCACCACTTCACCGCCTCGCAGAGGTGTTCCTGCGAAGGCGACTCCCGTCGCAGCTGCTCGACGAGCACCCAGCACATTGGCGAGGCCGGGCTTCGCGTTGGCCTCGTGCACGACGAAGGGAACTCTCTCGCGGCCCGCGGCGACGTAGGCCGGGGCGGATGCGTAGCCACCGAATCCGACGACGACCTCTACACCGTGAGCGCGGATGTGATCGCGCACCTGAGCGATCGCTCGGCGGAACCTGCCCGGGAACATGGCGGCCTGCTTATCGGGCCGCCGAGGGAACGGGACCTTGTCGACGACGAGCAGCTCATAGCCCCTGGCCGGGACGAGACGGGATTCGAGTCCCTCGGCCGTTCCCAGCACCAGAACGGTCGCGTCCGCGTCGCGAGCGCGCAGCGCGTCAGCGACGGCGAGCAGAGGGTTGACGTGACCGGCGGTTCCACCGCCGGCGAGAAGGTACGTGGTCACCGTGTGACCTTACCCCGCCCTGCTGAAGCGGCCCGTCCAGGCGAACGGCCCTCGGCGACGGGAATGGTGCGCGCGAACGACAGCAGCACTCCGCAGGCGATGAGGACGGCCAGGAGCGCCGTGCCACCCTGCGACATGAAGGGCAGCGGCACACCCATGACGGGGAACAGCCCGATCACGACGCCGATGTTGAAGACGGCCTGACCGGTGATCCATACGGTGATTCCACCGGCCGCGACGCGGATGAACGGGTCTGCAGTCTTGCGGATGATGTGGAAGGCGCCGACGGTGAAGAGCGTGAACAGCGCCAGCACGACGATGCAGCCGATCAGACCGAGCTCCTCGCCGACGATGGCGAAGATGAAGTCGTTGCCGGCGGCGGGCAACCAGCCGTACTTCTCCTGCGAGTTGCCGAGGCCCACTCCGAAGACCCCACCGGAGGCCATACCCCACACCCCATGGATCGACTGATAGCAGTCACCCGTGTAGGCAGACATGTCGGAGCATGTCGCCGTGATGCGCCGCATGCGGTCGGGGCTCGTGACGGCCAGGGCGATGACGGCGACGACCCCGAGCAGCACGGGCAGGATGAACAGCCGCAGCTTCACCCCCGAGAAGAAGAGGCAGCCGAGCAGGATGATGACCAGCACCATGGCGGTGCCGAGGTCCTTGCCCGCCAAGACCGTTCCGATCGCCAGTGCTCCGACGGGCACCACCGGGATGAAGACCTGGTGCCAGGTGCCGAGCATGGTGTGCTTGCGCATCAGCACGAAGCCGATCCACACCGCCAGCGCCAGCTTGAGGAACTCGGACGGCTGCAGGGTGAACCCCGCGACCTTGATCCAGTTGCGGTTTCCGCCGTCCTCGATGCCGAGTGGTGTGAAGACGAGCAGCTGCAGCGCGATGGCGCCGAACAGCGCAGGCCACGCCATGCGCTTGAGGAACGCGATCGGAAGCCGCGAGATCAGGAACATCAGCGGCACGCCGAGCACCGCGAAGATCCCCTGGCGCAGAGCGCCGTCCATCGGGTTCTCCCCGTTGGACACGGCGGTCGCACTCGTCGCCGAGAGCACCATCACGAGACCGAAGATCGTCAGCATCAGCGCGGCCGACGCGATCATCAGGAATTCGGTCGATACCGGGGTGAACCGACGTCCGAGCGACACCCTGGCGGCAAGGCCTCGAGAGCCGGTGCTGTCAGGGTCAGAGCGATGGGGGCGTTCGACCTGCGTCATCGCCGCTCCCCCGGTCTATCCAGTCCTGCACCGCTTCGGCGAAGCGGTGTCCTCGATCCGCATAGCTGGAGAACTGATCGAAGGAGGCCGCCGCAGGGGCCAGCAGAACTGTTCCCTCGTCGTCGACGATCCCCGCGGCGATCTCCACCACGCGATTCATGACCTGACCAGTCTCGCCAGCATCCACCTCGAACACCGGAACCTGCGGCGCGTGTCGCTCGAATGCCGCGACGACGGCTGCGCGCTCCACTCCGATGACCACGGCCGCACGGGCGGTCGTACCGGCCGTCGCGACCAGGTCGCCGATGTCGACGCCCTTGAGATCGCCGCCGACGACCCAGACCGCGCCGGGGTAGGCGCGGAGCGACGAAGCGGCCGCATGGGGGTTGGTCGCCTTGGAGTCATCCACCCACGTGATGCCGCCGTGTCGGGCGACGATCTGGATTCGGTGCTCGTCGAGCCGGAAGGACTGCAGGGCGGAGTGGATGGCCACAGGCTCGACGCCCAGCGAGCGGGCGAGTGCACTCGCCGCCAGAATGTTCTGCACGATGTGCGGCGCGGCGAGGCCGGCCTCCTGAAGGTCCGCGACGGTCGTGAGCTCGAGGGCGCTGCGTGCGCGGTCGTCCAGGAACGCGCGATCGACGAGCAGCCCCTCGACGACACCGATGTCGCTCGGACCGGGGATGCCGAGATCGAAGCCGATCGCGCGCGCCCCCTCGACGACCTCAGCCTCCTCGACCATGATCCTGGTCGCTTCGTCGGCCTTGTTGTAGACGCAGGCGACGCGGGTGTTGCGATAGACGAGAGCCTTCGCGTCGCGGTACGCCTGCGCGCTCCCGTGCCACACCAGGTGGTCGTCAGCGAGGTTCAGGCACACCGAAGCGTGCGGATACAGCTCGCCTTCGGCCCGGGACAGCCCGAGATACCAGAGCTGATGGCTCGACAGCTCGACGACGAGCGCATCGAAGCCCGCCGGGTCGCGCACCGCATCGAGCACCGGCACTCCGATGTTGCCGCAGGGCGCCGCGCGCAGCCCCCCTTCGACCAGCAGCGAGGCGGTCAGCTGCGTCGTGGTGGTCTTGCCGTTGGTGCCGGTGATGAGCACCCAGTCGGCCGGAGTGCCATCAGGGCGCGGCACCTTGTCACGCACGCGCCATGCGAGCTCGACGTCGCCCCAGAGCGCGATACCGGACTCCTGCGTCCAGCGGATCACCGGGTGGGAGGGAGCGAACCCCGGAGAGGCGATGACGACCTCCGGCGCGAACTCCGCCAGGGTCTCGGGGACCCGGTCGAGAGGCCCGAGCTCGAGCCGGGCGCCGATCACCGGCAGGAGCTTGGCATACTCCTCGTCCGCGGATTCCGACAGCACGAGCACATCCGCACCGAGTTCGGTGAGCGTGTCGGCCACCGAGAACCCGGTCATGGAGAGCCCGAGAACGGCGACGCGCAGATCCGACCAGTCGGAGCTCCAGCTCGTGAGAGTCGAGAGCCTCGTCTCAGTCGACACGTGTCAGCCACTCCACGTAGAACAGACCGACCGCCGAAATGGCGAGGAGACCCGCGATGATCCACATGCGCACCACGATCGTCACCTCGGACCACCCACGCATCTCGAGATGATGGTGGAAGGGGCTCATCAGGAACAGTCGCTTTCCGCGTGTGATCTTGAAGTAGGCGCGCTGGAGGATCACAGACCCGGAGGCGAGGACGAAGACGCCGGCGATCACGAGAAGCAGCAGCTCGGTGCGCGTGAGGATCGCCATGGCGGTGATGACGCCGCCGATCGCCATGGATCCGACATCGCCCATGAAGACCTTCGCCTTGGGAGCGTTCCACCAGAGGAAGCCGATCAGGCTCGCGGCGAACGACGCGGCGATGATCGCGAGGCTGAACGGGTCGCGCACTTCGTAGCATCCGGCCAGCGCCGCTGTCTCGACGCCCTCTCCGACGCACGACTGCTTGAACTGCCAGAACGCGATCAGGCTGTAAGCACCGACGACGATGACTCCGGCGCCCGCGGCGAGACCGTCGAGGCCGTCTGTGAGGTTGACGCTGTTCGACGTCGCGACGCCGATGACGGAGATCCAGAGCAGATACAGCGCCCACCCGAGGATCGCGGTGAACGCGAAGAGGTTCAACCAGGGGATGTCACGGAAGAGCGAGATCGAACCTGATGCCGGGGTCTGGTCGAACGCGTTCGGGAAGTTCAGGGCGACGATGCCGAAAGGGATGATGACGACGAGCTGACCGATGATCTTGCGCCAGCCCGAGAGCCCGAGGCTGCGCTGGCTGCGCACCTTCATGTAGTCGTCGATGAAGCCGACGGCTCCGAAGCCCACCATCAGCCAGATGACCAGAAGCGCGGACAGCGCAGGTGTGCCCCCGCCGACGTAGGTGGCCGTGAAGTAGCCGACCATGGTGCCGACGATGAAGATCACGCCGCCCATGGTGGGTGTCCCGCGCTTCGCCTCGTGGTTCGGGTTCTCGATGGCCTCAGGCGTGCGGATGACCTGACCCCAGCCCCACTTCCGGAAGAGCCGCAGGAAGACGGGTGTCAGGAAGAGGGTGAAGGCGAGCGAGATGGCAGCCGCCATGATGAGAGATCTCACGAGAACAATTCTCCCAGACGATCGCCGAGGTGCCGGAGGCCCACGGAATTGGAGGACTTCACGAGCACGCGGTCGCCGTCGCGGAGTTCGGAGCGCAGGTAGTCGAACGCTGCGTCCTGGTCGGGGAAGAAGATGGCCTCGCTGTCCCAGGAGCCTTCGCCGATGGCCGAGATGTAGAGCCGGCGCGCCTCAGGACCCACGACGACGATCCGCTGGATGTTCAGCCGCACCGCCAGAAGCCCGATCCGGTCGTGCTCCTCACCGGCGGTCTCACCGAGCTCGCTCATGGCCCCGAGCACCGCCACCGTCCGCTCGCCCGGACCGGTGATCTGGGCGAGAGTCCGCAGCGCCGCCGACATCGAGTCGGGGCTGGCGTTGTAGGCGTCGTTGATGATGCGCACCCGGTCACTGCCCATCGGCTGCATGCGCCAGCGCTCCGCGATCTCTACCGTCTCGAGACGCGCGATGGCATCGGGCGCCGACACTCCGAGGACCCCCGCCGCGGCGATGGCCGCCAGCGCGTTGCCGATGTGGTGCGCGCCGAGCACCTGCAGACGAAGGGGCAGGCTCTCCCCCGCCGCTTCGATGATGCACGAGGTGCCGGACGCGGTGACCTCGAGGTCATGGGCCTGCACGTCTGCCGCGGCACTCTGCCCGAAGCTGACGACCTGCATCCCCCGCGACTGCGCGAGCTCGCCCATGGCGGCCACACGGGAGTCGTCGAGGTTCAGCACAGCTGTGCCTGAGGGTCTCGCAGCGGCCACGAGCTCGGACTTGGCCTTGGCCGTCGCCTCGATACCGCCGAAACCGCCGGCGTGTGCCATCCCGACCATCAGCACCACCGCGACGTCCGGCTCGACGAGTCCGGCGAGGCGAGCGATGCTCCCTGGCGCATCCGCGCCGAACTCGCTGACGAGGAAGCGCGTGCCGTACGTGACGCGCAGCATGGTGACCGGGGCGCCCACCTCGTTGTTGTACGAGTTGATGGGCGCGACGGTCTCGCCCTCGTCGGCGAGGATGCGGGCGAGGAAATTCTTCGTCGTCGTCTTGCCGTTCGATCCCGTGATCCCGACTATCTTGAGGTCACCCGCCGCGCGCACGCGCGCGACGACCTCGCGTGCGAGGTCGGCGAGGGCGACGATGACGTCGGGGACGACGATCTGCGCGATCTCCTCATCGACCGTGTGCTCGACGATCGCGAGCGACGCGCCGGCGGCCAGCGCCGACCCGACGAACCGATGTCCGTCGGTCTCGGCTCCGGGCTTCGCGACGAAGACGGATCCGGGCGCCATGGTGCGCGAGTCGGTGTCGACCACACCGTCGACGACGGTGTCGGCGGTCGCAGAACCGGCGAGGCGGAGATCACCCCCGACGACGGCGGCGATCTCGGCAAGCGACAGGGCGATCATGACGTCTCCAGGCGCGGCAGGGCGCCGACTATTCGAACTTGGGAAGCAGTGCGTCCATCGGGCTGGAGGACGGCATCACGCGGTAGGTCTTCATGGTCTGGGTCATCGCCTTCTGGAAGGCAGAAGCGGTAGCAGCAGACGATGTAACTCTAGTCGGCTCATCGAGAGTCACCACCACGACGTACTGCGGATCGTCGACCGGCGCGAAGCCCACCATGCTCGTGTAGTACACGCCCGACTTGTACCCGCCGTTGCCGTCTTCGACCTGCGCGGTGCCCGTCTTGCTGGTGACGCGGTAGCCGGGCACGGTGATGCGGTCGGCGTTTCCGCCCTGCACCGCGACGTTCTCGAGCATCCGCGTGAGGTCCGCTGCGGTCTCGGGCTTGATGATCTGGTCGCGAGCCGGCGCCTCGGGGGTGATGACCTCTCCGTCCGGCGTGGTGCAGGACTCGACCAGAGAGAGTCCGATCTTCTCGCCCCCGTTCGCAATCGCCTGGTAAGCGCCCGCCACCTGCGGAGCGGTGACCGTGAAGTGCTGACCGAAGGTGGTCGTGTACAGAGACTGGTTGTCCCATTCGGCGGCCGGGTGCAGCACGCCCGCCGTCTCGTCCGGGAATCCGATCGTCGATTCCCCGACGCCGAAGCGCTGCAGGTAGTCGTGGCGCACGTCGGGGCTCACCATGGTGCCGAACTTCGACAGCGCCACATTCGACGAATCGATGAGCGCACCCGCGAGCGTGTAGTTGAAGGTCGGGTGCACGAACGCGTCGTTGATCACGGCGCCGTTGTCGAACTTCTCGTGTGACGATGCCGACACAGTGGGGCTCGTCATCGTCACCCCGGCGTTCTCCATGATGGCGGCCGCGGTGACGGCCTTGAAGGTCGAGCCGGGTTCGAACCAGCGTGTGAAGAGCTTGCTGCCCCAGGTATCGGACGACGACGCGTCGAGATCGTTGGGGTCCATGGTCGGCCATTCGGCCGCTGCGCGGATCTTTCCGGTGCCGACCTCGACCACGGTGACGGTGCCGCCCTTGGCTCCCTGCAGCTGCGCCTCTTCGGCGATCATCTGCTGCATGTACCACTGCAGATCGCTGTTGACCGTCAGCTGCACGGTGCCGCCGTCGACGGCATCCACCCTGCTCTCGCTGCCGGGGATGACGACGTTGTTCTTGCCGGTGCGATACGACTCTTCGCCGTCTGTCGGAGCGAGGCACTTCTCGTCCATCTTCTCGACGCCCGTCTGCGCGGCGCCCGTTCCGTCGAGGAAGCCCAGGAGGTTTCCCGCAACGGCGCCGTTCGGGTAGACCCGAACCTCGCGCGGCTTCATCTCGAGGTACGACGACACCTTGAGCTCGCGGAGTGCGATGTACTTCTCGGTGCTGAGACCCTTGACCAGCGGGAGGTACTGCGAATCAGGATTCTCCTCGAGCTTCGCCGCGACCTCGGCCCGCAGCTCGTCCGCGTCGATGCCCATGATCTCCGCGATGCGGGTCGAGGCCTCTGCCCACGGCAGCTTCGGCGGATTCTTCTCGTCTTCCTCGAGCAGCCGGATGACCTGCGGGCTGAGCTGCGCGTCGTAGACCAGGACGCTCTCGGCGAGCACTGAACCTTCGCTGTCGACCACTGAACCACGCTCGCCCGGAATGGAGGTGCGGTGCGCGATGAACTCGAGCGACTGGGCGACGTGCTCGTCTGCCTTGACCACCTGGATATCGACGAGGCGCACGACGAACGCCACCAGGATCGCCAGAATCACCGAGAGCGCGACGACCGTGCGTCGCCGCGGCGTCCGCGTTGCTCGTGTCGTCATGGACTCTCTCCGTCGGTTCTCGGTGGGCGGATTCGACTAGCGGGTGCTCGGGCTCGGAAGCCCGTCGGTGATGGCAGGCGGGAGCTCTTGCGCGGACTGGCCCGCCGTCCCTCCAGGCACGGCGTCGTCTGCCGTCGAGGGGTTGACCGGCACATCGTTCAGCAGGGAGTTGCTCACTGCGCCGGCGCCGTTCGGATCGATCGTCGACGACCCGGTCGCACCGGTTCCCTGACCGAACACGGCGCCGTCGCTCAGTCGAAGATAGGACGGAGCCCCCGCCACGACCATGCCGAGCGATGCGGCGCCGGCGGCGAGGGACTGCGGCGAGCTCATTCCGGTGAGGTCCTCCTGCAGGGCGTTGGCGTGCAGGTCGAGCTCGTGCTGCTGCGCAGCGAGACCGGCCAGCACGAAGGAGTCCTGCGTGATCGCCAATGAGAGTCCGATCTGCACGGCTCCGATGATGATCGCCCCGGCCAGTGCCGCGATCGCGTAGGCGAGCTTCGGTTTGCGGCGGACCGGTGTGCCGGTCACCGGCTCGAGACGTCGCCGAGGAGTGCGCTCAGGCGCGCTCGGCAGCGCCCTGGACTTCGGAGCTGCGACGTTCAGGCTCATGAGCTCTCCCGCACTTTCTCTGCGGAACGCAGTCTGACCGGAATGGCGCGGGGGTTGCGGGCCCGCTCTTCGTCGTCGGCGAGCTCCGCACCCTTGGTGATGATGCGGAATCGGGGTGCGTGCTCGGGCAGTTCGACGGGCAGGCCCCGCGGTGCGGTGGAGGCGGCACCGGCCGCGAAAGCCTGCTTCACGAGTCGGTCCTCGAGGGACTGGTACGACATGACCACGATGCGCCCGCCGACCGCGAGGGCGTCCATGGCAGACGGGATCGCGTCCGCCAGCACGTTGAGCTCGGCGTTCACTTCGATGCGCAGCGCCTGGAAGACGCGCTTGGCCGGGTGACCGGAACGCTGGGCCGCTGCGGGCGTGGCCGCCTGGAGGATCTCGACGAGCTCACCGGAGCGCGTGATCGGCTTCTTCTCGCGTGCGGCGATGATGAATCGCGCGTAGCGACCGGCGAGCTTCTCCTCGCCATAGCGTTCGAAGATGCGACGCAGGTTGCCCTCGTTGTAGGTCGCGATGACCTCGGCGGCCGTGACTCCCTTGGTCTGATCCATCCGCATGTCGAGCGGGGCGTCCTTGGAGTAAGCGAAGCCGCGCTCCGCCTCGTCGAGTTGCAGAGACGAGACTCCGAGATCGAAGAGGATGCCGGCCGCGCCCTGGGCGTGCAGCCCGATCTCGTCATACACGGTGTGCACGAGTGTGATCCGGTCCTGGAAGCGAGCGAGCCGCTCCCCCGCGATGCGCAGCGCGTCGGTGTCGCGGTCGAGTCCGACGAGACGGATGTGGGGGAAGCGCTCGAGCAGCGCCTCGGAGTGACCGCCCATGCCGAGGGTGGCGTCGACGAGCACCGCTCCGTCTGCCTGCAGGGCGGGAGCGAGGAGCTCGACGCAGCGGTCGAGCAGAACTGGGGTGTGGATGTCGCGGAGGTTCATGATCTTTCTCGGGTGACCTCTGTATGTCGGTGACCAGGGCCCTGATCCCCCTCCGCTTCACGACCCGGCACCGGGGAAGTGTGTCGGGGCAGGAGCGGCGGGGCATCACAGCCGTGGTCAGAAGAGTCCCGGAATCACCTCCTGCTCGAGATCGGAGTAGGTCTCCTCGCCGGCGGCGAGGTAGCTGTTCCAGCTCTCGGCATCCCAGATCTCGGCGTGGGCGCCGACTCCGGTGACGATGAGTTCCTTCTGCAAGCCCGCGTACTGACGAAGGTGCACGGGAATGGTGATGCGGTTCTGGCTGTCTGGCATCTCCGCACTCGCACCGGAGAGGAACAGTCGCATGAAGTCACGCGCCTGCTTGTTCGCGAGCGGAGCCTGACGGATCCGTTCGTGCATCGCCTCGAACTCGGCCGTGCTGAAGACGTAGAGGCAGCGTTCCTGCCCTCTGGTGACGACGATGCCGCCACCGAGGTCTTCGCGGAACTTCGCGGGAAGGATGACCCGTCCCTTGTCGTCCAACTTCGGAGAATGCGTTCCCAGCAACATCAGCCATCACCCCCTCTCCGTCCGGCCAACTCGAGGTGCGCCCCACTTTACTCCACTTTCCTCCACAAACCTACGATCAATCCGCAGCAGGGCGCGGCCGGCGACTCAGAGCACGCCGACAAACCGCGAGATCACGCGGCTTGATGGGAGTGGAGGGAGGTGGAGGACCAGTGGAGGGTCAGTGGAGGGTGAGTGGAGGGTCAGCGCAGGGTCAGCGGACTGATATCAGCACGCAGACGTCCGGAGAGTCAGCGTCCGAACACGACGAAGGCCCGGATGCTCAGAGCATCCGGGCCTTCGAGGAAGTGGTGGGGTCAGTTGCCGTCTTGGCGGCGTTCCCATCGATCGTTCATGCGATCCATGAAGGATGCCGAACTCCGCTGCTTGGGTTCGCGCTCACGAGGAACCGCAGACAGCGGCTTGCGCACCGGCGTCACGGCGATCATGACGCCCCCGAGCATGGCGACGAATCCGATGACGCCGACCACGACGCCCCAGACGTCTCCGAGCACGACTCCGACGATCAGACCGCCCACGCCGGCAAGGAGCAGAAGGGCTCCGTAGACGAGGTTGCGGTAGCTGAGAGCTCGATCGCCTGACGGCGCACTGACGACATCGGCGTCGTTGTGGAGGAGATGGCGTTCCATCTCATCGAGCAGACGCTGCTCCTGTTCGGAGAGTGGCATTTCGTCCCCCTCGGGTAATCGTTCGTCCATTCTACGCGCGGTATGCCGCTGCGGGCTAGCAGTAAGGGCCTCCGTTGGCTTTACGTATGCTGGGAGTCGTGCCGACCTCCTCCTTCGTCTCCGACGCCGTCGCCGCACGCCTGCGGCTGTTCCTCGACCGGATGCGAGACGAGTCGACCGACTACGGCCCCGACGCCGCAGGCCTGGTCGATTCGGCCGCCGACACTCTCGTAGGAGGCAAGCGACTGCGCGCGCGTTTCTGTCATGCGGGCTGGCAGGCCGTGGCGCACTTCCGCGATCGCCACGCCGAGGAGTCCGCAGCCCTCTGGGATGTCTGCGCCGCTCTGGAGATCTTCCAGTCCGCCGCGCTGGTGCACGACGACCTGATCGACAACTCCGACACCCGACGCGGCCGGCCGGCCGCTCACCGCGCGCTCGAGACCGCCCACGTCGGGGCCGGTTGGCGCGGCGACCCGGCGGCGTTCGGCCGCTCGTCCGCGATCCTCCTCGGCGACCTGCTGGTGGCCTGGAGCGACGATCTCCTCGAGGACGCGATCGAACCGCTCCCCCATGCATCGGCGGTACGCCGCGAATACGGCCGCATGCGCCGAGACGTCACCGTCGGCCAGTTCCTCGACATCGCCGAGGAATCCGCATGGAGCGTCCACGCCACCGACTCGCACGTGGAGCGTGCCCTTCGCGTGATCTCGTTCAAGTCGGCGCGGTACAGCATCGAGCAGCCCCTGGTGCTCGGTGCGGCGATCGCAGATGCCGAAGATGACCAGCTCCTGGCCCTTCGCCGGTTCGGTCATCCGGTCGGGATGGCCTTCCAGCTTCGCGATGACCTGCTCGGCGTCTACGGCGATGCCGCCGTGACGGGCAAGCCGGCGGGCGACGACCTGCGCGAGGGCAAGCGCACGGTGCTCGTGGCCCTCACACGGCAGACGCTCGACGCATCCGCCCGCACCCTGTTCGACGAGATGCTCGGCGATCCCGAGCTCACGGGCGAGCAGGTCGCGTTCCTGCAGGCGACCATCACGGCCTCCGGCGCCCTCGAGCATGTGGAGCAGATGATCGACGAGTACGCACGGGAAGCCGATCGAGCGCTCTCCGGAGCACGACTCGACAACGCGGCCGTCGGAGACCTGCGGGATCTCGCACGCGCGGCGACGGTGCGGTCGGCCTGAGGTCGAGCCGTCTGACTGCGAGCGGTCGCGACCGCTCGGTTCAGGCCAGGGTTCGGGCGACCCTGCGGACAGCGCTCTTGTGCCCGGCGAGGAGAGCGTCGATCGGCGAGCGACCCAGCTCCTCGTCAGGGGCGAGAAGCCAGTCGATGACCTCGTCATCGGTGAAGCCCGCGTCCTGCAGCACGATGATGGTGCCGCGCAGCGAAGACAGCGGGTGGTCGTCGACGATGAACACCGACGGAACCGCGAACACGCCGGAGCGACGCGATCCGATGAGGTAGTGCTCGTCGATCAGCCGGCGCACGCGACCCAGCGTCTCATCGAGGACGTCGACGAGATCGGGCATGGTCAGCCACTCGGTGGCGGTGACGCCGGAGGTGCTCACAGCGTTCTCAGGCGCGTCCTCGGACTGCGGGGTTTCGGAGGGATTGCTTTCAGACGACACAGACACGTTGCAACTATCTCACCTCTGAGAGCCGACCGCATTTCGGACTCGATCGCGGCCTCGCGTCACATTCGTATCAGCAGCATCACCCGTCACTTCTGTTGACTTCCGTTTACATACGTGTCAGCGTTGGCGGACGTCGAACAAGGGAGACCACCGTGACGACGCATGCTGTCGCGCGACGGACGCGCTATATCCAGCTCGGAGTACCCGCTGCCGTGCTGGGCACACTGTCGGCGGCGATCGCCGCCGCCCCCGCTGCTGCTGCTGCTGCGGAGACCGTCTCGTCGCCGATCGAGCGGATCCAGTCGACACCGACGCGCATCGCCCCCGCCGAGGCGCCTCCTGTTGCCTACACCGTCCAGCCGGGTGACACGATCTCATCGATCGCGAACCGCTTCGGGCTCCGGACGGTCGACGTGCTCACCGCGAACGGACTCAGCTGGCGTTCCGTGATCTACCCGGGGCAGACGCTCTCGCTGACAGCGGGCGCCTCCCCCATGCCGCCCGCCGCACCGGCCGCAACGGGCTCGGCCACCACCCACACCGTCGCCGCGGGCGACACCGTGTTCAGCATCGCGCAGCGGCATGGCACGAGCGTCGACGCCGTGCTCGCCGCGAACGGCCTCACCCGGGCATCCGTCATCTACCCCGGTCAGCAGCTCGCACTCACCGGGTCTCCCGCTCTCGCTCCTGCGGCGGTGGCGGTCACTGCGCCCGCGCCCGCGCCCGCGCCCACGGCGGCCGGCGGACAGACTCACGCCGTGGCCGCGGGCGACACCCTGTTCGCGATCGCGAAGAAGTACGGCACGACCGTCGCGCAGCTCTACGCGCTCAACGGCATGGCGCCTGGGGCGATCATCTACCCCGGTCAGAGCCTGGTCATCGCCGCAGCACCGGTCGCCGCTCCGGCACCTGCTGCTGTCACCACCGCACCACCGGCCCAGCTGTTCGCGAACCTCGACGCCGAACAGGCCGCCAACGCCTCGATCATCATCCGTGTCGGCCGCGATCTCGGCGCACCCGACCGCGCCATCGCCATCGCCCTCGCCACCGCGATGGTCGAATCCAGCATGCGCAATCTGTCATGGGGCGACCGCGACTCGCTCGGCCTCTTCCAGCAGCGCCCGAGCATGGGCTGGGGAACTCCCGAGCAGGCCGTCGACCCCGACCGCAGCACACGCGTCTTCTTCGGCGGCTCCTCGGACCCCAACGGACAGGCCTCACGCGGACTTCTCGACATCCCCGGCTGGGAGAGTCTGCGGTTCACTGATGCCGCGCAGGCAGTGCAGATCTCGGCGTATCCCGAGCGATACGGCCAGTGGGAGACCCAGGCCCATCAGTGGCTCGGCCAGCACGGTTGATCGCCTTCCGGGCAAACCCGCAGGCGCAAGGGGCGAGCCGCTCCCCGGGCTTTCGGGCAGTTCTCCATAGAATCTTGACGTGACGACCAATCAGCAGGCCGACCCCCTCATCGGGCGGCTTGTCGACGGTCGATACCGCGTGCGGGCCCGGATCGCGCGCGGAGGCATGGCGACGGTGTACGTCGCGACGGACCTTCGACTCGAGCGACGCATCGCTCTGAAGGTCATGCACGCGCATCTCAGCGACGACTCCGCCTTCCAGAGCAGGTTCATCCAAGAGGCTCGCGCAGCGGCGCGGCTGGCCGACCCACACGTCGTGAACGTGTTCGATCAGGGCCAGGACGGCGAGCTCGCCTACCTGGTGATGGAATACCTGCCGGGCATCACGCTGCGCGAACTGCTGCGCGAACAGAAGCGGCTCACTGTCCCGCAGACCATCACGATCATGGATGCCGTGCTCGCCGGGCTCTCGGCCGCGCACCGCGCCGGAATCGTCCACCGCGACGTGAAGCCCGAGAACGTGCTTCTGGCCGAAGACGGCCGCATCAAGATCGGCGACTTCGGTCTCGCCCGAGCGACCACCGCGAACACGGCCACCGGTCAGCAGCTGCTCGGCACCATCGCCTACCTCGCGCCCGAGCTCGTCACCCGAGGAACGGCCGATGCCAGGAGCGACATCTACGCGCTCGGCATCATGCTCTACGAGATGCTCGTCGGCGAACAGCCCTACAAAGGCGAGCAGCCCATGCAGATCGCCTTCCAGCACGCCACCGAGTCGGTGCCGCGACCGAGCGTCCGCAACCCCGGCGTGCCGGAGCAGCTCGATGAGCTCGTGCTCTGGGCGACCGAGAAGTCACCGGACGAACGCCCCGACGACGCCGGACAGATGCTGGAACGGCTGCGTGAGATCGAGCGCGGTCTGGGCATCGCTCCCGCCGTCGCCGCCGCCACAGCCTCGCAGCGCTCTCAGGCCGACTCCGCCGACCTCACCAAGGTCATGCCGAGCACGATGGTCATCGCCAACCCCACCGCCCCGGTGCAGGCCGCGGTCGACAACGCGACGCTTCTGCGACGCCGTTCGTCGCGACGCCGCGCACGTGGTGCGTTCCTGCTGACACTGGTGCTTCTCCTCGCCACAGTGGCGGGCGGCGTCGGGTGGTGGTTCGGATCCGGCCCAGGCTCCCTCGTCGCTGTCCCCGGAGTCGTCGGACTGTCGTACGACGATGCCGCCTCGGCATTGACCGCCGAGGGGTTCGTCCCTGTGCGCGGCGAGGAGAGCTCCATCGACGTCCCCAGCGGGGAGACGATCCGGACGGATCCCAATGAGGGCGAACGACTCGACAAGGGCACAGAGATCACGGTCTTCGTCTCCTCGGGGCCCGCATCGCACACGGCGGAGACCCTCAACGGCAAGACCGAGCAGGAGGCCCGCGACTACCTCGCGGACATCAAGGTCAACGTCACCGAGACTCCCCTGCTGCTCTTCTCCGATGCCGAGGCCGGGCGCGTGATCAACGCCTTCGTGACGCCCCGCGCCGGCGGCGAGGTGTATGCATGCGCCGAGGGGTGCGAGCTGCTCGAGGACGACACCGTCGAACTCTACGTCTCGGCCGGTGCCTTCCCCGACGTCGCGGGGATGAGCGTGGATCAGGCGACGAACACGCTCCGCGACAAGGGTGTCGAGGTCAACTCCGAGTCGCAGTTCGTCTTCAGCGATTCTGTCGCGAAGGACATCGTCATCGGGGTCACCGACCGCGCCGAGGAGGGCAATCGACGCCCTGGCGACACCGTCCAGCTGATCGTCTCGAAGGGACCCGAACTGTTCCCGGTGCCGAGTGTCGAGGGACTGAGTCGGGATGAGGCTGCCCAGAGGATCCGTGATGCGGGATTCGAACCGACTTGGAACGGCATCTGGAACGCATTCCCCAACGACTTCACCGAGGTCACCGGCTCAGACCCCGGCGCGGGCTCTCAGCGCGCGAAGGGCACCGAGATCACTCTTCAGATTCGAAGCAGCGCGTTCTAGGGCGAAGCCGCTCCAGAACCGGCAGCCTCCCTCGCCCGTGCCCGCCCGTCTGCGTCTCAGAGAAAGACAGCCCCCTCCGCGCACGGAGGGGGCTGTCTTTCTGTCAGGTTCGTCGGTCAGCGCTTCTCGAGCTCTTCCGCGACGAGGAAGGCCAGTTCGAGCGACTGCATGTGGTTGAGGCGAGGGTCGCAGAGGCTCTCGTAGCGGGTGGCCAGGGCGGCCTCGTCGATGTGCTCGGATCCTCCGAGGCACTCGGTGACGTCGTCTCCGGTGAGCTCGACGTGGATGCCGCCGGGGAAGGTTCCCACGGCACGGTGCGCCTCGAAGAAGCCACGTACCTCGTCGACGACGTCATCGAAACGACGCGTCTTGTACCCGGTGGGCGTCGTGATCCCGTTGCCGTGCATCGGGTCGGTGACCCACAGCGGCTGCGCGCCCGAATCACGTACGGCCTCGAGCAGCGGCGGCAGGGCGTCGCGGATCTTGCCCGCACCCATGCGCGTGATGAACGTCAGACGCCCGGGCTCGCGGTTCGGGTCGAGCTTGTCGATCAGTGCGAGAGCGGTCTCGGGCGTCGTGGTCGGACCGAGCTTGACACCGATGGGGTTGCGGATCTTCGAGAAGTAGTCGACGTGCGCGCCGTCGAGCTCGCGCGTGCGCTCACCGATCCACAGGAAGTGCGCCGAGGTGTTGAAAGGCGTGTCCGTGCGGGAGTCGATGCGGGTCATCGGGCGCTCGTAGTCCATCAGCAGGCCCTCGTGGCCCGTGAAGAACTCGACGCGGGTGAGCTCGTCGAAGTCGGCGCCGGCCGCTTCCATGAACTTGATGGCACGGTCGATCTCGGCTGCCATGCGCTCGTAGCGCTGGTTGGCCGGGTTCTGCGCGAAGCCCTTGTTCCACGAGTGCACCTCGCGCAGGTCGGCGAAGCCACCCTGCGTGAACGCGCGGATCAGGTTGAGCGTCGACGCAGCGGTGTGGTACCCCTGCAGCAGACGACCCGGATCGGCCCTACGGGAGGCCTCTGTGAAGTCATAGCCGTTCACGATGTCGCCACGGTACGCGGGAAGCGTGACGTCGCCACGGGTCTCGGTGTCGCTGGAACGGGGCTTGGCGAACTGGCCCGCCATGCGCCCCATCTTCACGACCGGCATCGACGCCCCATACGTCAGCACGACCGCCATCTGCAGAACCGTCTTGATGCGGTTGCGGATCTGATCGGCGGTGGCGCCGGCGAAGGTCTCTGCGCAGTCGCCACCCTGAAGAAGGAACGCCTTGCCCGACGCTGCGCGCGCGAGGCGGTCGCGGAGGTTGTCGACCTCACCTGCGAACACCAGGGGCGGAAGCGTCGAGATCTGCGCGGAGACCTCGGAGACGCGCTCGGCGTCGAGCCACTGGGGCTGCTGCTTGATCGGGAGCGAGCGCCACGCGTCAAGCGCGTCGATGTGGTGCGGGAGCATGATGTCCAGCCTAGCGCTCGCGGCGAAGTCGAGATGCCTCAGGAGCGCTGTGTGACGCGGGCCGGAAGCCTGTCCTTCACGCTCGACGCGTACACGTCGTCGTACTGCTGCTCACCCAGCCTCTGGAGTGCGACCATGATCTCGTCCGTGACGGACCTCAGGATGTAGCGGTCATTCTCCATGCCCGCGTATCGGGAGAAGTCCAGCGGTTCGCCGATCACGATCCCGACCCTCACCACGCGCGGCAGGCGCTGTCCGATGGGCATCGCCGTGTCGGTGTCGACCATGATCACGGGGACCACGGGGACCTTCGCCTCCATGGCCATGCGCGCGATGCCGGTGCGGCCGCGATAGAGCCTTCCGTCGGGGCTTCTCGTTCCCTCCGGGTATATGCCGAGCAGGTCTCCGCGTCCGAGCACCTGCAGGCCGGTGTTCAGAGATGCCTCTGAAGCTTTGCCGCCCGAGCGATCGATCGGGATCTGACCTGTCGCCTTCATGAAGAACTTCGTGGCCCAGCCCTTGAGTCCGCGTCCGGTGAAGTAGTCGCTCTTGGCGAGGAACGACATCGGGCGGTCGATCATCAACGGAAGAAAGATCGAGTCGGCGAACGACAGGTGATTGCTGGCGAGGATCGCAGCCCCCTGTGAGGGGATGTTCGCGCGCCCGACCACCCATGGTCGGAATATCGCTTTGACCACGGGGCCGATCGCCACGTACTTCATCAGCCAATAGAACATCGAGGTGAAGTCTAGCGCCGCGACCGGCATCCGCCAGCGCGTTGCATCGACGACACGTGATCGGCGACTCAGTCCCACCTGATGTGCGACTGAGTGCCATGCTCTAGACTCGTGTGCAACCCAGTGCCCGACCGGTACCGAAGGAGCTGCCGTGGTCCAGTTTGAAGTCCCTGCCGTCATCCCCGCCGACCCAGAAGCAAACGTCTCAGACCTGCTGGCACAGCGGGTCAAGGCGACACCGGATCGTCCTCTGTTCTCCGTGCCCGACGGCGAGGTCTGGCGCGACATCACCGCCGCCGACTTCGAGACCGCCGTCATCGCATTGGCCAAGGGATTCGTCGCCGCCGGCATCCAGCCGGGCGACAAGGTCGGCTTCCTCGCCCGCACCACGTACGACTGGACGCTCGTCGACTTCGCTCTGTTCTACGCAGGTGCGGTGATGGTGCCGATCTACGAGACCAGCTCTCCGTCTCAGATCCAGTGGATCCTCGAGGACTCCGGAGCCGTCGCTCTCGTCGTCGAATCCCCCGAGCACTTCGCGCGCCTCGACGAGGTGCGCGGTGACCTCCCCCTCCTCCGCGAGGTCTGGCAGCTTCACCTCGGGGCGATCGACTCGCTGACCGCTCAGGGCGCCTCCGTGACGGATGCCGAGATCGAGCGCCTGCGCAGCATCGCCGTGGGCTCCGACATCGCCACGCTCATCTACACCTCCGGCTCGACCGGTCGCCCGAAGGGCTGCGTGCTCACGCACAGCAACTTCGTCGAGCTCTGCCGCAACTCCGCCAAGGCGCTCGACGCGGTCGTGCAGACGCCCGGCGCATCGACGCTGCTGTTCATCACCACCGCGCATGTCTTCGCCCGGTTCATCTCGATCCTGAACATCCACGCGGGTGTCCGCACCGGGCACCAGCCCGACACGCGACAGCTGCTCCCGGCGCTCGGCTCGTTCAAGCCGACGTTCCTGCTCGCGGTGCCACGCGTGTTCGAGAAGGTCTACAACTCGGCGGAGCAGAAGGCCGAGGCCGGCGGCAAGGGCAAGATCTTCCGCGCTGCCGCGGACGTCGCGATCCAGCACTCGAAGCTGCTCGAAGAGGGCAAGAGCGTCCCCTTCGGAACCAGGCTGAAGTTCGCACTGTTCAACAAGCTGGTGTACAGCAAGCTGCGCGAAGCGATGGGCGGCAACGTCGTCTATGCCGTGTCGGGTTCGGCTCCCCTCGGTGCGCGACTGGGCCACTTCTTCCACAGCCTCGGCGTGGTGATCCTCGAGGGCTACGGCTTGACCGAGACGACCGCTCCCGCGACCGTGAACCTCGCGGACAAGTCGAAGATCGGCACCGTGGGTCCTGCTCTCCCCGGCGTGGGCGTGCGGCTCGCTGACGACGGCGAGATCGAGGTGCGAGGCGTCAACGTGTTCAAGGAGTACTGGAACAACCCCGAGGCCACGGCCGACGCGTTCAGCGAGGGAGGCTGGTTCCGCACCGGCGACATCGGCAGCTTCGACTCCGAGGGCTTCCTCACCATCACCGGTCGCAAGAAGGAGATCATCGTCACGGCCGGCGGCAAGAACGTCGCACCCGCCGCCCTCGAAGACCCGATCCGAGCGAACCCGATCATCGGACAGGTCGTGGTCGTCGGAGACCAGCGCCCGTTCATCTCGGCGCTCATCACGCTCGACCCCGAGATGCTGCCGACCTGGCTCGCCAACGCAGGGCTCCCCAAGGAGATGTCGCTCGCCGAGGCGGCGAAGAACGACGCGGTCCGAGCCGAGATCCAGAAGGCGGTGGATGCCGCCAACGCCCGTGTGTCCCGCGCCGAGTCGATCCGCAAGTTCACGGTGCTCGACAGCGAGTGGACCGAGGCGTCGGGGCATCTCACGCCCAAGATGTCGATCAAGCGCAACGTGATCATGAGTGACTTCGCCGATGAGATCGCCGCCATCTACGACGAGCCCGTCACCACGACCAACGTCGCTCTCGGAGGCTGAAGCGCGCGGGATATGAGAAAGGCCCCGCTTCGGCGGGGCCTTTCTCATATCCATCCGAGGTTCAGAACCAGGCGCTCTCTCTGACCTCGCGCATCGCGCGCTTGCGCGTCTCGGCATCGAGTCGCGTGAGGTAGAGCCTGCCGTCGAGGTGATCGGTCTCGTGCTGAAGCGCCTGCGCCATGAGGCCGCTTCCCTCCAGGACCACCGGCTCACCGTCGAGGTCGATGCCCTCGACTCTGGCCCAGGGGTGGCGCAGTGCGTCATGCCAGAGTCCGGGGACGGACAGACACCCCTCCCCCGTCGGCACGGGGTCGCCACGGACCTCGGCCAGAACGGGATTGAGCACATAGCCGATGTCGCCGTCGATGTTGTAGCTGAAGGCGCGGAGCGCGACACCGATCTGCGGGGCGGCGACGCCGGCGCGCCCCGGCAGCTCGACGGTGTCGATCAGGTCGGCCACGAGCGCACGGACACCGTCGTCGACCGTGTCGATCGGTGCGCAGATGGAGCGAAGCACGGGGTCTCCGAATACTCGGATCTCACGCACCGCCATCAGTCGACCTTCGCTCGCAGGCCCTCGACGAGCAGCGCGGCGAGCTCGCGCGCCGCCACTCGGGTCTCCGGCTGCAGGTTCGCGAAGACGATGGTCCCGCCCCCCGCGATCTGTGCGTCGTACGGCATCCGCACGACACGCTTCGCCCTCGTACGGAAATGGGCCTCGAGTTCGTTGAGACGCACGAGCGGTGCGCCGGGAGTCGACTGGTTCAGCACCACGACGGCCTCACGGGCTTGATCGGCGTATCCGTTGCTCTCGAGCCAGGTCAGCGTCTCCGACGCCAGGCGCGCCTCGTCGACGCTCAGCCCTGAGACAATCACGATCTGATCGGCGAGATCGAGCGTGGCCGACATCACCGAGTGCACGATGCCCGTGCCCGTGTCTGTGAGCACGAGCGAGTAGTAGTGCGCGGCGACTCCGGCCACGTCCCGGTAGTCGCTGTCGCTGAAGGCCTCTGCGATCCGCGGATCGGAATCCGAGGCGAGCACGTCGAGGCGGGTCGCATCTCGTGCGACGATCGCGGAGATGTCGTGATACCCCCGGACTTCGTCATGGATCCGGACGAGGTCGCGGACCGACTTGCTGTGGTTCGGGCGAACCACGCGCTCAGCGAGGGTGCCGCGATCGGGGTTGGCGTCGACCGCGATCACGCGATCGTCCCGGGCGTCGGCGAGGGCCATACCCAGCAGAGCGGTGATCGTCGTCTTGCCGACTCCCCCCTTGCGAGACAGCACCGGAACGAAGCGGGCGCCGCCGACGATCGGCGCGGCGATCCTGGCGCTCAGCGCTTTGCGCTCGCGTGCGCGTCGTCCGTCTCCGATGTTGATCCGACGTCCGGAGATCGCGTAAAGGAAGTGACTCCAGGCGCCCTCAGGCTCGGGCTTGGTGATGCGGTGCGGATCCAGCAGACGGTCCGCGGTGAGCAGGTCTGCGCTCTCGCGAGACGAGTCGCCGAGATCGTCCAGACGCTTCGCGGAGAGCTGCACGTCTGCGCGACCTGATCGGGTCGTCGGTGTCGCGGCCCGCTGGGGCTTGTCGGCGTTCATGACCGAACTCTCCTTCTTGGCGAGGGATGATGCCGCCGACGATCTCCGTGAGCTGGGCGCGGCGTCGATGTCGGCTTTCGCCCTCGCGACGAACGCTGCGGCGGCGGCGGCTTCTGCTGCGACGGCGTCGGTGGGCGCGGCATCCGACGCAGCCGTGGCTGCCGCGTCGGCGGTTGTCACGGGTGCAGTCCTGGCGCGTTCGCGCATGCGCGCGGGCGCGGGGTCCGGCTCCGGCTCCGGCTCTGGCTCCGGCTCCGGCTCCGGCTCCGGCTCCGGCTCCGGCTCCGGCTCCGGCTCCGAAGAGGCTTCCAGCTCAGGCTCCGGCGCGAGTTCCGCTTCGAGTTCCGGCGCAGGCTCCAGTTCCGGCTCCGGCTCGGGTTCCAGTTCCGCCTCCGGCTCAGGTTCTGGTTCCGGCTCGGGTTCTGGTTCCGGCTCGAGTTCCGGCTTCGGCTCGAGTTCTGGTTCTGGTTCCGGCTCGAGTTCCGGCTCCGGCTCCAGTTCCGTCTCTGGCTCAGGCTCGAGTTCCGGCTCCGGCTCCGGAACCGCCTCGGGCTCCGGCTGTTCGATCGCCCCGGCGCGCTCGTCGTCCGCAACAGGCTCCGGTGGCAGCTCGATGATCATCGGAGCCGCGCCGAGCGGCGCAGGTGCGATCTCGGCAGCGGCCTTCGCCGCGGCGACCGGCTCGTCGATGATCAGGTCGGCGACGACCTCACCCTCGACGACTCCGTCGTCCTCCAGATCATCGTCTTCGTCTTTCGGGAGCACGACGCTCACCTGTGCCGTGTTGCCGAGTATGCCGATGGCCGAGGTGTCCAACGACGTCGCGTCGTCGAGCACCCCTCTGGACTCGTCGTCCGGGTTGTCTGCCACGTTCTTCGGGGTCACTGTGTCACTCCAAGCTTGTGCGGGCCTCGGGTGCGTTGCGTCGAACGCGGCCTCGCCCGCACAAGATTAGTGCGCGGGGCGGATGACGACCAAAAGATCCCCGGCCTCGACCTGCTGCGTCGCGCCGATCGCCAGGCGCTCCACCACGCCGTCGACGGGGGCGGTGATGGCCGCCTCCATCTTCATCGCCTCGATGGATGCGACCGGCTCACCGGCCCGCACCGAGTCACCGATGTCTGCTTTCAGGGTCACGACGCCGGAGAACGGCGCGGCCACCTGACCGGGCACCGAGGTGTCGGCCTTCTCGATCTCGTGCACGTCGACCGCGACCGATCTGTCGCGCACGAACACCGGCCGCAGCTGGCCGTTGAGGGTCGTCATGACGGTGCGCATGCCCTTGTCGTCCGCGTCACCGATGGCTTCGAGACCGACATAGAGCTGGACGCCGCGATCGATCTCGACGACGTGCTCCTGGCCCTGCACGAGACCGTAGAGGTAGTCAGCGGTGTCGAGCACCGAGAGATCGCCGAACAGCTCACGGCTCTCGGTGAACTCACGCATGGGAGCAGGGAACAGCAGCGTGTTGAGCCGCGCACGACGGGTCGCGCTGTCACCCGCCAGCGATGCCTCGTCGTCGGCGGAGATCTCGGTCATGCCGATGCGCACCGAACGCCCGGCCAGTACCTTCGTGCGGAAGGGCTCGGGCCAACCACCCGGGAGGTCGCCGAGTTCGCCGGCCATGAAGCCAACGACCGAGTCGGGCACGTCGTACTTCTCCGGATTCGCCTCGAAATCGGCGGGGTCGGCCTTGACGGCGGCCAGATGCAGGGCGAGATCGCCGACCACCTTCGATGACGGCGTCACCTTGGGAACGCGTCCCAGGATTCGATCGGCCGCGGCGTACATGTCCTCGATCAGCTCGAAGTCGTCCGCGAGTCCGAGCGCCTTCGCCTGCTGACGGAGGTTCGACAGCTGCCCGCCCGGGATCTCGTGGTGGTAGACCCGCCCGGTGGGGCCGGGAAGTCCGGACTCGAACGGCGCGTACATCCGGCGGACCGCCTCCCAGTACGGCTCGAGGTCCGAGACGCTGTCGAGGGAGATGCCGCTGTCACGATCCGTGTGCGCGAGTGCAGCGACGAGGGATGAGAGAGAGGGCTGGCTGGTGGTGCCGGAGAGCGGAGCGGATGCCGCATCCACCGCATCCACTCCTGCTGCGCTCGCAGCGAGCAGAGTGGCGAGCTGGCCGCCCGGAGTGTCGTGCGTGTGCAGGTGCACGGGCAGGTCGAAGCGCTCGCGCAGTGCGGCGACGAGCTTGGCGGCCGCCGCGGGGCGCAGGAGCCCCGCCATGTCCTTGATCGCGATGATGTGCGCTCCCGCATCGACGATCTGAGCCGCGAGGTGCAGGTAGTAGTCGAGCGTGTAGAGGTCCTCGGCGGGGTTGAGAAGGTCTCCGGTGTAGCAGAGTGCCACCTCGGCGACCGCCGTGCCCGTGCTGCGCACAGCCTCGATCGCCGGACGCATCTGCTCGACGTCGTTGAGCGCATCGAAGATCCTGAAGATGTCGACCCCGCTCGCTGCCGCCTCCTGCACGAAGGCCTCCGTGACGGCCGTCGGGTAGGGCGTGTAGCCCACGGTGTTGCGTCCACGCAGGAGCATCTGGATAGCGACGTTCGGAAGCGCGGCCCGCAGCTTGTCGAGACGCTCCCAGGGGTCTTCGCCGAGGAAGCGCAGTGCGACATCGTAGGTCGCTCCTCCCCAGGCCTCGACCGAGAGCAGCTCCGGCGTCAGCCGGGCGATGTGCGGTGCGGCTGCGACGAGGTCTTTCGTGCGCACACGGGTGGCGAGCAGAGACTGGTGCGCATCGCGGAAGGTCGTGTCGGTGATCGCGAGAGCGCTCTGCTCCCGCAGGCTCCGGGCGAAGCCCTCAGGCCCCAGCTCGAGCAGACGCTGTCGTGAACCGGCGGGCGGGGTTGAGGCGAGGTCGACGGCGGGGAGCTTGGCAGCCGGATCCAGGGAACCGGGGTGGACCCCGTGGGGCTTGTTGACCGTGACGTCGACCAGCCAGTTGAGGATCCGAGTGCCGCGGTCCTTCGACTCACGACCACGGAGAAGATCCGGGCGCTCGTCGATGAAGGACGTGCTCACGTCGCCGGCGATGAACGCGTCATCCTCCAACAGCGCCTGCAGGAACGGGATGTTGGTCGACACGCCGCGGATGCGGAATTCGGCCAGCGCACGCCGGGCGCGCGCCACCGCCGCCGGGTAGTCGCGCCCACGGCAGGTCAGCTTGGCGAGCATCGAGTCGAAGTGCGGGCTGATCTGCGCACCCTGGTGCACGGTTCCGCCGTCGAGGCGGATGCCCGCGCCACCCGGCGACCGGTAAGTGGTGATCTTGCCCGTGTCCGGCCGGAACCCCTGCGTCGGGTCTTCCGTGGTGATGCGGCACTGCAGCGCGGCTCCACGAACCTGCAGTCTGTGCTGTTCCAGTCCGAGTTCCGCGAGGGTCTGGCCCGCGGCGATGCGCATCTGGCTCTGCACGAGATCGACGTCCGTCACCTCTTCGGTGACGGTGTGCTCGACCTGGATGCGCGGGTTCATCTCGATGAAGACGACCTCGCCGGTGCGCTCCCCCGCGGTCTCGAGCAGGAACTCGACCGTTCCCGCGTTCTCGTATCCGATGGATCGCGCGAACGCGACCGCGTATCCGTGCAGTGCGGTGCGGATGCTGTCGTCGAGGTTCGGCGCCGGTGCGATCTCGACGACCTTCTGGTGTCGACGCTGCACCGAGCAGTCGCGTTCGAACAGGTGGACGGTCTCGCCGGTCTTGTCCGCGAGGATCTGCACCTCGATGTGCCGGGGACGAAGGACGGCCTGCTCCAGGAACATCCGCGGGTCGCCGAACGCGCTCTCCGCCTCTCGCATCGCCTCTGCCAGTGCCGGCGCGAGCTCCGCCGCGGACTCGACCCGGCGCATGCCACGGCCACCACCGCCGGCCACGGCCTTGGCGAACAGAGGGAAGCCGATCTCCGAAGCCTGGGCCACGAGCGCGTCGACGTCATCGGACGCCTCGGTCGAACGGAGCACGGGGACCCCGGCCTCGATCGCATGGCGTTTGGCCTCGACCTTGTTCCCGGCCATCTCGAGCACCGAGGAGGGCGGACCGATGAAGACGATGCCGTTCGCCGCAGCCTTCTCGGCGAGCTCGGGATTCTCCGACAGGAAGCCGTAACCGGGGTAGATCGCATCCGCTCCCGCATCCTTCGCGACACGGATGATCTCGTCGACATTCAGGTACGCACGGACCGGATGCCCCCGCTCGCCGATCTCGTAGGCCTCATCGGCCTTGAGCCGGTGGACGGAGCCGCGGTCCTCATGCGGGAAGACGGCGACTGTTCTCGCCCCGACTTCGAATGCCGCACGGAAGGCACGGATCGCGATCTCGCCGCGGTTCGCCACAAGGATCTTCTGGAACATGCACACCTCTGGAAGCTCGATGCGCACTTCTGATCGGCACGCATGGGGCGGGGCTGAGTGTGCACCCAGCCTAGGGGAAGGTAACGTGGTGTTCGTGCACGTACTCAGCGTCAGCTCTCTCAAGGGAGGCGTCGGCAAGACGACAGTGACCCTCGGCCTGGCCTCAGCGGCCTTCGCCCGCGGTGTCCGAACGCTCGTCGTCGACCTCGACCCTCAGTCCGATGTGTCCACCGGAATGGACATCCAGGTGGCCGGTCGGCTCAACATCGCCGATGTCCTGGCCAACCCGAAGGAGAAGGTCGTCCGTCAGGCGATCACCTCCAGCGGCTGGGCGAAGGTGCACCCCGGAACCATCGACGTGCTGATCGGCAGCCCGTCGGCCATCAACTTCGACGGCCCCCACCCGAGCGTGCGCGACGTGTGGAAGCTCGAAGAGGCCCTGGCCTCCGTCGAAGCCGACTACGACCTGGTCCTCGTCGACTGCGCCCCGTCGCTGAACGCCCTCACCCGCACCGCCTGGGCGGCGAGCGACCGCGTGATGGTCGTCACCGAACCCGGCCTCTTCTCCGTCGCCGCGGCCGACCGCGCGCTGCGCGCGATCGAGGAGATCCGTCGGGGCCTCTCCCCCCGCCTGCAGCCGCTGGGCATCGTCGTCAACCGCGTGCGCCCCCAGTCGATCGAGCACCAGTTCCGCATCAAAGAGCTGCGCGACATGTTCGGCCCCCTCGTGCTCTCCCCCCAGCTTCCGGAACGCACGTCGCTGCAGCAGGCCCAGGGTGCGGCCAAGCCGCTGCACATCTGGCCGGGTGACTCCGCTCAGGAGCTCGCGTCGGACTTCGACCAGCTGCTCGATCGGATCATCCGCACCGGGCGCATCCAGGTCGCGGATTCCGGGCCGCAGGCCTGACTCACCGCAGACAGCAGAACGGCCATCCTCTCTCGAGGGTGGCCGTTTCTTCGTGTGGAGTGCGGCGCTGAGCCGCGGACGCTCAGGCGGAACGCTTGGTGCGGCGTGCCGACAGCTCGTCGACGGGGTCGGGTGATGTCGCGTCGAACTCGACGAGCGTCGACTCGACCTCGCGCAGCACCTTGCCCACCGCGATGCCGAACACGCCCTGACCACGGCTGACCAGGTCGATGACCTCGTCGTTCGACGTGCACAGGTAGACGGACGCGCCGTCGCTCATCAGGGTCGTCCCCGCGAGATCGCGGATGCCGGCGCGGCGAAGCTCCTCGACCGCCGTGCGGATCTGCTGCAGAGAGATCCCGGTGTCGAGCAGGCTCTTCACAAGCTTGAGTACGAGGATGTCGCGGAAGCCGTAGAGGCGCTGCGAGCCGGATCCGCTGGCACCTCGCACCGTGGGCTCCACGAGCTCGGTGCGTGCCCAGTAGTCCAGCTGACGGTAGGTGATGCCCGCTGCACGCGCCGCCACCGCGCCGCGGTAGCCCACCTCGTCGTCCATGGCCGGCAGACCGTCGGTGAAGAGGAGTTCTGGCACGAACCGCGGGTCGCCTGCACGCTCATCCGCATTCATTTGAAATCCTCCCTGGAGCTGTTACCTCCACGCTAGAGCAGCCCTCTGGCACCGGCAATGACATCCGTGGGACGCCGAAGGTGTGTCGCAATCAGTTCGTTACGAAAGCAACCTGGTGAGTGCATCTTTGACGAAGAGCGAGCGCACTTCGTCGATCTTCGCGGCGAGGTTGGGAGCCATGTCGTTCGCCTTCGCACGCGACGCCGCGTCTGTGCGACGGAGCAGCGACGACATGGCGGACTCGATCAGCGCGACCTCGCGCTCAGCGCCCTGCCTCAGCGATCGCAGATGGCGCGGTTCGATGCCGTGACGATCGAGTGCGACCAGGCCACGCAGCAGGGTGACGGTCGACTCGGGGTAGCTCTCCTGGGCGACGATGACACCGGTGCTGATCGCATCGTTGAGGAGCTGCGGGCCTGCCCCGGCTGCCGACAGCAGCTCACCGCGGCGGTAGCGACGAGGCGTCGGCGTGATCGACGGCGGCGGCGCGAGCGCAGCCGGGTCGCCGTTCGCCTCAGCGTCGTCCAGCTGCTCTCGGATGATGCTGAGAGGAAGGTAATGGTCGCGCTGCAGTGTGAGACCGAGGCGCAGTCGCTCGATGTCAGCCTGCGAGAACTTGCGATAGCCCGACTCCGTGCGCGACGGGCTGACGATCCCCTGCACCTCCAGGAAGCGGAGCTTGCTGGAGGTGAGCTCCGGAAACTCCGGCGTGAGCCGAGCAAGCACCTGACCGATGCTCAGAAGGCCCGCGGACGCCGAGCGTTCGCGGGCGGGAGAAGCCGCCATCAGTCGATCGCCGCGACGCGATCGACAGGAGACACGAAGAAGTTCAACCGGAACTTGCCGACGCGAAGCTCGGTGCCGTCGACCAGCGCACTGCGGTCGACACGCTCGCCGTTGACGTACGTGCCGTTGAGCGAGCGCTGGTCGATGATCTCGAACGTCGAGCCGTTGCGAGTCACCTCTGCATGGCGTCGCGAGACGGTCACGTCGTCGAAGAAGATGTCGGCTTCGGGGTGGCGTCCCACGGTCGTCACGTCGGTGTCGAGCAGGTAGCGGGCCCCCGCAAGAGCTCCGGAGCGCACCAGAAGCAGTGCAGAACCGGAAGGGAGGGCCGCGATGGCGCCCTGCTCCACGTCCGTGAGCTCCACGCCGAAAGGCACGAAGGAGAGGTCCGAGTCGTGCCCGAACGTCTGCGTCACGTCGTGCCTCTGCTCGCCGGGACGGTGGATCGCGGCGTCTCCGCCCGATCGATTCTGGCTGTCTGTCACTATGCCCTCCTAAGCGTCCAGACTAACTGATCCGACGCCGCTCGCGGGAGCTCGCTTCACACTCAGGCATCACATACCGACACTTCATAGGCTGAGGATGTGAAAACCACAGCCCGTCGCCTCCCCACAGCTCCGGTCGCACTCGCCGCCGCCCTTCTGACCGCGTTTCTGGTGCTGTTCGCGCCTCTCTCCGCCTCAGCCCACGACAGTCTGCTCGCGTCCTCCCCCGAGGCCGACAGCACGGTCGACACTCTCCCGACCGAGCTGACGCTCACCTTCAGCGCGAAGCTCATCGACGAGACCGGCGCGACCGAGGTGGTCGTGACCGATCCCTCCGGCAACTCGGTCGCCGACGGCGCTGCCACCGTCGAGGGTGCGATCGTCACGCAGCAGCTCGCCACGGAGGCCCCCGCCGGCGCCTATCACGTGATCTGGAAGGTCGTCTCGAGCGACGGCCACCCGACCTCGGGAGAGTTCGACTTCACGGTCGCGAACAGCACCGAGGTCGTCCCGACAGCGGAGCCGAGCGCCGAGCCCACCGCCACCGACACGGCCGCTCCCACTCCGAGCGCGACCGCAGGCCCCGGCACCGACGCCACGCCCGCGCCCGCGCCCGAGAGCGACGATTCATCCGCCTCCACGACTCTGATCTGGGTGCTCGCCATCGTCGGGGTGCTCGTGGTCGTCGGCATCGTCGTCCGGCTCGTGGCCCGCGGTCGCCGCGCCCCGGATTCCAGCGATTCCGACGCCCCATCAGAGCGATAGGCTTAAGGCATGCCACATTACGATGTCGTCATCCTCGGTGCAGGTCCTGGCGGATACGTCGCTGCGGTTCGCAGCGCGCAGCTCGGTCTGTCCACCGCCATCATCGAAGAGAAGTACTGGGGCGGTGTGTGCCTCAACGTGGGCTGCATCCCCTCCAAGGCTCTCCTGAAGAACGCGGAGCTCGCGCACACGCTCAACCACAAGGCCGACTTCTTCGGCATCTCGGGTGAGTTCACGATCGACTACGGCAAGGCGTTCGACCGCAGCCGCGTCGTCGCCGACGGCCGCGTCAAGGGCATCCACTTCCTGATGAAGAAGAACAAGGTGACCGAGTACGACGGTCGCGGCACGTTCACGGGCCCGAAGGCGATCTCAGTCGCCAAGTCCGACGGCTCGACCGAAGAGGTCACCTTCGACAACGCGATCATCGCGACCGGCTCGAAGGTCCGTCTGCTCCCGGGTGTGCAGCTCAGCGACAACGTCGTGACCTACGAGGAGCAGATCCTCAGCCGTGAGCTCCCGAAGTCGATCGTCATCGTCGGAGCCGGCGCCATCGGCATGGAATTCGCATACGTGATGACCAACTACGGCGTCAAGGTCACGATCATCGAGTTCCTCGACCGCGCGCTTCCCAACGAGGACGCCGACGTGTCGAAGGAGATCGCGAAGCAGTACAAGAACTACGGCGTCGACATCCTCACCTCCACCAAGGTCGAGTCCGTGGTCGACAACGGCTCATCCGTCACCGTGTCGTACACCGGCAAGGACGGGCAGCAGAGCTCGATCGAGGCCGACAAGGTGCTCATGTCGGTCGGCTTCGCTCCCAACATCGAGGGCTTCGGCCTCGAGGCCACCGGCGTCAAGCTCACCGAGCGCGGCGCGATCGACATCGACGACCACATGCGCACCAACGTCGAGGGCATCTACGCGATCGGTGACGTGACCGCCAAGCTGCAGCTCGCCCACGTGGCCGAGGCACAGGGCGTCGTCGCTGCCGAGACCATCGGCGGAGCAGAGACCCAGACGCTCGGCGACTACCGCATGATGCCTCGTGCGACGTTCTGCTCGCCGCAGGTCGCCTCGTTCGGCCTCACCGAGCAGCAGGCGAAGGACGAGGGTCGCGAGATCAAGGTCGCGACCTTCCCGTTCATGGCCAACGGCAAGGCGCACGGCCTGGGCGAGCCGGTCGGATTCGTCAAGCTGATCGCCGACGCCGAGCACCTCGAGCTCATCGGCGCCCACATGATCGGTCCGGACGTCTCCGAGCTTCTGCCCGAGCTGACGCTGGCCCAGAAGTGGGACCTCACGGCCCTCGAACTGGCTCGCAACGTGCACACCCACCCGACGCTGTCGGAAGCGCTGCAGGAGGGCTTCCACGGTCTCGCAGGTCACATGATCAACTTCTGATCCGAGGATCAGATCATCGAAGGCCCGACACTCTCACCAGTGTCGGGCCTTCGTTCGTCATGGCACCGACTCGGGCTCCCGACGCAGTTCCAGCCGTGAGGGCAGGCCGAAGCGCACAGTCCACCCCGACGGCACGAGAGCGGAGAGCTCTCTCCGCGTATACGAGCGACGGATGCTGATGAGGCCGTCCTCCCGGATGAACGAGCCGCGGAACAGCGTGCCAGACAAGGCCCAGGTCGCGGCGTCGTACAGCGCATAGGCGAATCGGGTGCGGGCGATGTCCCGGTGCACCACGACTCCGCCGTCCCGGACGAGCGCCGCGGAGTCACGCAGCAGACCGTCGAGCTCTGCCCCGGTGAGGTGATGCAGCAGGTGATTCGAGAAGACCACGTCGTACTGCTCGCCCTCCGCCACGAGGTCTGCGGCGAAAGCGCAGCGATATCGGATGCCGGCGCCGTCGTCGCGATCCGCAGCCCAGCGAATCGCCCGCTCGTCGGCGTCGAGCGCCGTGATCTCGGCATCCAGCCCTGCGCGCCGCAACCGCGCCGCGATCATCCGGCACACGTCTCCGCCACCCGCGCCGATGTCGAGGATGCGGACCGGACCACGGCGGGCACGCGGCCGGATCTCTCGGCGATGGAGCAGCCCTGGGCGGGAGACGAGCGCGTTGACCAGACGGAAGCGTCTGTAGGTCTGCTCCAGCATCCCGATGTCGGCATCCGGATCATCCATGAGCTCGCGCGCCTCGGTGGCGCGCATCGAGAGGTCGTGTCTCACGAGACCCCGGTGGTGACCGTCATCAGCGCGCTCTCGGCGGTCAGCCCCGGGCCGAACGCCATGGCGGCGACCCGCGACCCCTCGATCGCGCCGTCGTCGAGGATCCGCTTGATGACGAAGAGCACCGTCGCACTCGACATGTTGCCGTTCTCGCGCAGCGTCTCCCGAGCCGGGTGCAGCTGAGCGTCACTCAGCTGCAGCCGCTCCTGCACACGGTCGAGGATGCTGCGTCCGCCGGGGTGGATCGCCCAGTGCTCCACGCGCTCCCCCACTCGCCCCTCATCGAATGCGGCTGTGAGCTCGCCCTCGCCGGCGTAGAGCGGACGGATGGCGCCGATGATGGTCTCGCCGATGATCTGCGGCACCTTGGTCGACAGGATCATCTCGAAGCCGTGGTCGCCGATGGTCCAGGCCATGTCCTTCTCGCCCTCGGCGGCGATCGCCGTGTGGAAGCCGTCGAGACGGACGGCTGGCACCGGCGTCGCGAGGTCGCGTGAGGTGACGATGCCGGCGGCGGCGCCATCCGCGAAGAGCGAGTTGGCGACGATGAGATCAGGGTCCTCCGATGAGCGGAGGTGCACGGTGCACAGCTCGACGCTGACCACGAGCACCACCGCAGTGGGATCGGCCGCGCAGAACTGGCTCGCCGCTCGGAGCGCGGGCAGCGAGGCGTAGCAGCCCATGAACCCGAGGTGGTAGCGCTGCACACTGTCGGAGAGGCCGAGGCCCCGCACGATCTCGTACTCGGGACCGGGCGCATGGAAGCCCGTGCACGATGCCGTGATGACGTGCGTGACGTCGGCGGCGACGATGTCGGGATCGGCGTCGAGGGCGCTGCGCGCCACCTCGACGAAGAGACGCGACGCCTCGCGGATGTAGACGTCGTTGCGTGCGGCCGTTCCCGGTGACTGCAGGATGCCGGACTCCCGATCGAAGAAGAGCTTCTCATCGGTGCTCGCCGTGGGCGAGAGCTCTTCGATGACGGTATGCCGGGTGTCGATTCCGGACCCGTTGAAGGATGCTCCGATGATTCGCCGCGCCAGGCGCCCGACGTCGGGCTGCGAGGCGAAGATGTCACGCACCTCGTGCTGCTCGATGACGGTGTCTGGAACGATCGTCCGCAGCGAGCGGAGTACGGCGGTGCGGGTCATGTCTGTCACTCAAGCATGACCCCGCGTCCGCGTGGAAGGGGCTTGCGCAGGGAGTCAGAAACCCAGAGCGCGAGCGAGCTTGGAGCCGGATGAGGCATCGCGACCCCCGGCGGCGAAGATCACCGTCTCCGCTGCCTCGAACAGGGCTGCTCGCCCCGCCCCGTCAGCGGGCGCAGCCGGTCCGAGCTCGAACTCCCACTCGCGCCATTCACGCTGCACGTCGCGTCTGAGGTCGGTCGCTCGAACGCGGTCGTCGACGAACTCGGCGACCACACCGGCGGGGCCGGTGAGCAGATACGCCGTGCGGGTGTTCTCGATGCGGGCGAGGGGCGTCAGCGGTCCCGTCGCCCATCGCGAGACGGTCGCGGTCACGGCATCCGGGATCCTGTCGTCGTCGCCCAGCGGCCAGCCGATCTCGAGACGACCGTCGCCCTCACGCGGTCCCTTGATGTGCCAACCGGCATCGGGGCCGCCGGTGCGGCGACGAAGAGCCACCCCCGAGCGGGAGAGCTCGGCGTCTGCGGTGTCGAAGTAGCGTGCGTCGAGTTCGCGCACCTCACCTGACGACACGACGTCCACTCCGGGAATCCCCACCCACTCCGGCAACGGAGTGGCGTCGTCGACGTCGTACTTGCGCTCGACCTCGACGACTCTGGAGGGTTCTGAGCCGGACTGCGGAGCGTGGTGGTGCTCAGTCATCCGACGGGTTGATCTCCTCGAGGGCTTCGTCGTACCAGTAGTCGATCTCGGTGGGACCGTCGGTGTCTCCGGTGTTCTGCGCGTCGCCGCGCCGGTTGTACACCACCTGGGTCTCGCTGTAGGGGACGATCAGCTTGTCGTCCGCGTCGCCGAGAGGAATGATCTGCCCGTCCAGCGGGCCGCCGTGAAGTCGTGCGAGTGCCATGTGCTCACCCTATCCCCGTCACCGCGGATGGGACTCATCGCATGACGATGCCGAGCAGCGCGCCCAGGATCATCCACGGTCCGAAGGCGATGCGCGTCGAACCGTCAGCCCTGCGGAGCATCATCAGCGATATGGAGAACAGGGCACCGAGCACGAAGGCCGATGCTGCTCCCACGGCGAGCGCCTGCCAGCTGTGCCACCCGAGGATCAGGCCGATGACGGCGGCGAGCTTGACGTCTCCCCCTCCCATGCCCTCGCGGCTGAGCAGCCGGAGCGTCGCATAGAAGCCGCCGAGGATCACCATGCCGAATGCTGCTCTGATCATCGTCGCACTCTCACCGGAGGCGATGGCGTCGGCGATCACGAGGACGACGAGTGCCGCGAGGGTGGGGAGCACGATCCGGTTCGGCAGTCGATGGGTGCGGATGTCGATGGCGATGAGTCGGCAGGCGATCACGAACAGTGCCAGATGGACGGTCACGACGGCCACAGTGCGGAGATCCATGCCCGAAGGCTAGGAGAAGGCGGATGCCGGCGAAGACGACGTGTGGATAACCTCCCACCCCGATGTCGGAGGTTCGAACTATCGTCATCTACTCCAGTTGCTTTATTAGTACATATCTTCGAGGATGGATTCATGGGGATCGGGCTCGATGCGGTGACGGCGCTCTCTCCGGCTGGCGACTCCCGCGCCGGAGAGGTTCTTCGGCTGCGCCGGGAGATCAGCCGCATGCAGCGCAGACGCAGCGAGCATCCGCTGCTCCCCCTCGACCCCGCCTTCTCCTCTTTGCTCCCCGAAGAGGGACTGCAGACGGGGACGACATACACCGTGTCCTCGTCGCCCAGCCTCGTCCTCGCGCTGCTCGCCGCAGCGTCGCGCAAGGGCCACTGGTGCGCGGTGGTGGGCATGCCCACGCTGGGCGTCGAAGCCGCAGCGGCGTTCGGAATCGAGCTGCCCCGACTGATCCTCGTCCCCGAGCCCGGAGACCGCTGGCTCGCCGTGACCTCTGCGCTCGCCGAGGTGGTTCCGCTGATCGCCGTGCAGCCGGGAGGCAGGGCACGCGATGCCGATGTGTCACGGCTGAGCGCACGCCTGCGAGACCGCGGGAGCACCCTGCTCATCACCGAGTCGACAGCGTCCGGGGCCTGGCCGCAGAGCGAGGGGTCCATCCGACTGCACGACCAGCACTGGCTCGGCGTCGGCGAGGGGTGGGGACTGATCGAGGGTTCCACGGCGACGGTGTCAGCCCGGACGCGGCACAGCCCGCTGTCGTCGAGTGTGCGTGTGCGCCTTCCCGGCGCCCACGGCGCGGTCGAAGAGCTGCCAGACGAGCACATCGCCGTCGAGACCATGGCTGAGATGACGACGCTGCCCGGCCTGCGCGGCGCCGAGTCCGCTCCGCACGAGTACCCGCGTCTGGCGGTGGCCGGATGACCGCTGCTCCGCTGCGGGTCCTCGTCCTGTGGCTTCCCGATTGGCCGTTGCGCGCCGCCCTGGGCGGGCCACCGCCTCATCCGCCGACGGCTCTGGTGCATGCGAACACCGTCATCGCATGCACCGCTTCGGCGAGGGAGCACGGTGTGCGTGCCGGTCAGCGCCGCCGCGTCGCTCAGGGGCACATCTCATCGCTGCGCGTGCTGCCACACGACACCGCCAGGGACGAGAGAGCCTTCCTTCCCGTGCTGCAGCTCATCGAGAAGCACGCCCCCGGCGCCGCCCTGCTGCGTCCAGGACTCGCGGCAGTGCGCGCACGGGGCATCTCCCGCTACCACGACGGCGAGGCCGAAGCGGGGCGGGCCCTCATCGACGTCCTCACCGAGGCGGGCTTCCCCGAGGTGCGCGTCGGCATCGCCGACGGCCCCTTCACGGCAGAGCTCGCCGCCAGAGGAAGCGTCCCGTGCACCGTCGTACCCGCCGGCGCAGCGAAGGACTTCCTCGCCCCGCTTCCCGTGGGGGTGCTCCGAGACGAACAGCTCACCGGCCTGCTCGTCCGGCTCGGCGTGCGCACGCTCGGCGACTTCGCCGCCCTCGACGAGATCGAGGTGCGCGATCGCTTCGGCGAGCGCGGCGCCCGCCTGCACTCCCTCGCCGCCGGCGCCGATTCCCGGGCGGTGGTGGCACGGCCACCTGACCCCGAACTCGTGCGCTCCGTCGAGTTCGAACCGCCGCTCGCGGGAGCCGACCAGGTGGCCTTCGCGGTGCGGCAGACGGCCGATGCGGTCATGCTCGCTCTCGGAGAAGCCTCCGTGGTGTGCACAGAGGTCCGCATCGACCTGATCGACGACGACGGCAAGGTGTTCTCCCGCCCCTGGCTGCATCCGACCTGCTTCGATGCCGCAGACCTCGTCGACCGGGTGCGCTGGCAGCTCGAGGCTCTGGGTGCGGAGTCCGCGAAGGAGCCGATCGATGAGGCTCGCGCGTTCGGCGGAATAGCCCTGGTACGCATCATCCCCGTGGCGGTCGATGACACCGCCCATCACCAGCCCGGCCTCTTCGGATCCGGCACGGATGAGCGTCTGCACCACGCCATCTCCCGCGTGCAGACGATGCTCGGCCACGAGGGCGTCGTCACCGCCGCCCTCTCCGGCGGTCGCTGGCTCGCCGATCGACAGGTGCTCACTCCGTGGGGCGAACGCGCCGTCGCCCCCAGAGACCCCGGGCATCCCTGGCCGGGCAGCCTTCCCGATCCTCTTCCCGCCGAGGTGTTCCGTCCACCTCGTCCCATCGGAGTGCTCTCCCCCGACGGCGAGACCGTCCTCGTCGACGACCGGGGGTCGCTCTCGGCGGCGCCCGCTCACATCGACGGCGACGATGTGCAGGCGTGGGCGGGCCCGTGGCCGATCCATGAACGCCGGTGGGAAGCCTCCGGCGGCAAGAGAGGGCACCGCCTGCAGATCATCGACGACCATGATCGGGCCTGGCTCGTCTTCTGCACCGGAGATCGCTGGTGGGCCGAGGGAAGGTACCGCTGATGGGCTGGCACAACCCTCCCCTGTCCTGGAACGAACTGGAGCGCACTCTCAGCGGCGAGGAATCGCCCTACCCGACGGGAGGCATGCCGCCAGGCAGCCGACCGGATCCTGGCCCCGTCAGCACCAAGCGCAGGCGGAATCCCCCGACTTCCGTGCACCGGCCTGAGGATGCCGTTCCCTATGCCGAACTGCACGCGCATTCGTCGTACTCGTTCCTCGACGGCGCCTCCTCACCGGAAGACCTGCTCGCTGAGGCCGAACGCCTGGGGCTCACCGCACTGGCGCTCACCGACCACGACGGTTTCTACGGGGCGGCCCGCTTCGCCGAGGTCGCAGAGCTGATGGAGGTGAACGTCCAGACGGTGTACGGCGCCGAGCTCTCGCTCGGTCTCGACACACCGCAGCGGGGCACCCCCGATCCCATCGGCGATCATCTGCTGGTGCTCGCCGACGGCTTGGAGGGCTATCACCGTCTCTCCGGTGCCATGACGGCTGCCCACCTGCGCGGCGGCGAGAAGGGCCGCCCCGTGTACGACCTCGATGAGTTGGCGGCCACCGCCGATGGGCACTGGACGATCCTCACCGGATGCCGCAAGGGCGGCGTCCGTCGGGGACTCGAAGCCGGAGACGCGCAGACGCCGCTGCGCCGCCTGGTCGATCTGTTCGGCCAGGATCACGTCGCCGTCGAGCTCTTCGACCACGGCGACCCGCAGGACACACGTCGCAACGACGCTCTCGCCGATCTCGCCAGGCGGATGCGACTACCGGTGGTGGCGACGAACAACGTGCACTACGCCGCCCCTGAACGCGCATCACTCGCCGAGGCGGTCGCCGCTGTGCGTGCCGTGCGCAGCATGGACGAGCTCGACGGCTGGCTTCCGACCCACGGAGGAGCACATCTGCGCAGTGGTGCGGAGATGTCCGCGCGCTTCCGGCGCCACCCCGGCGCGATCTCCTACGGGCTCGAACTCGCCGCAGCATCGGCCTTCTCCCTCCGCCGGGCACGACCGGCCCTGCCGAAGCAGGAGGTGCCGGACGGCCATACCCCCATGAGCTGGCTACGCCATCTGGTGTGGGAGGCCGTGCCGACGAAGTATCCGCGCCTCGATGCAGACGGCCGCCGCAGGATCGGGCGCGAGCTCGACGTGATCGAGGAGAAGGACTTCCCCGGGTACTTCCTCATCGTGCACGGCATCGTCACAGAGGCGCGCCGTCGCGGCATCCTGTGTCAGGGGCGTGGTTCTGCCGCGGCGAGCGCGGTCTGCTATCTGCTCGGCATCACCGCCGTCGATCCGATCCTCTACCGCCTGCCCTTCGAGCGGTTCCTTGCGACGACCCGTCAGGAAGAACCGGACATCGATGTGGACTTCGACTCCGATCGCCGGGAGGAGATCATCCAGTGGGTGTACCGGGAGTACGGAAGAGAGCGCGCGGCGCAGGTGGCGAACGTCATCCAATACCGTCCGAAGAATGCGGTGCGCGACATGGCGAGAGCTCTCGGCTACTCCCCGGGGCAGCAGGACGCCTGGTCCAGGCAGGTCGACGGGTGGAGCGCCGGTCTCGAGGTGGCCGACGAGCACGACATCCCGGCGAACGTGCTCGACTACGCGGGTGAGCTCCTGAAGGCTCCTCGACATCTCGGCATCCACTCCGGTGGCATGGTGCTCACGGCTCGCCCCGTCGGCGAGGTCGTTCCCGTCGAGCATGCGCGCATGGAGAACCGCACCGTGATCCAGTGGGACAAAGACGACGCGGCCTGGATGGGGCTGGTGAAGTTCGACCTCCTCGGGCTCGGCATGCTGGCAGCGCTCCAGCACTGCTTCGATCTCATCGACGACGCCACGGGCGAGCGGTGGACGCTCGAGACGCTTCCGAAAGAGGAGCCGGCCGTCTACGACATGCTCTGCCGCGCTGATTCGATCGGGGTGTTCCAGGTCGAATCCCGCGCACAGATCGGCCTGCTGCCCCGCCTGCAGCCACGCGCCTTCTACGACCTCGCCATCCAGATCGCGCTCATCCGCCCCGGGCCCATCCAGGGCGGCGCCGTGCATCCCTTCGTCCGGCGCAAGATGGCCAAGGACGCGCTCGACGAAGAGAACCGCGCCAGAGCCGCTCGTGGAGAAGAGCCTGTGGTGCTCGACATCCCGTATCCGCATGATGACCTCAGACCGATCCTCGAGCGGACACTGGGCATCCCGATCTTCCAGGAGCAGCTGATCCAGATGGCGACGGCCATCGGCGACTGCACCGCCGACGAAGCGGATCTGCTCAGACGCGCGATGGGATCCAAGCGCGGGCTCGAGAAGATCGAGAAGGTGCGTGACAAGCTCTACGCGGGCATGGCCAGGCGCGGGCTCTCCGCCGAGCAGTCGGATCGCATCTACGCGCAGATCCAGGCGTTCTCGAACTTCGGATTCGCGGAGTCGCACTCGTTGTCCTTCGCGCTCCTCGTCTATGCGAGCTCCTGGCTCAAGCTGCACTATCCGGCGGCGTTCCTCGCAGGGCTCCTCCGGTCGCAGCCGATGGGCTTCTACTCCGCATCGACGCTCACCGCAGATGCTCGCCGACATGGCGTGGAGGTGCGCCGACCCGATCTGCATGCCTCAGGCGTCACCGAGACCCTCGAACCCCTCGAAGGCGCACCGCTGCGGATGCCGACGGGACTCGACGCCTGCGGCGATCAGCAGCAGCCTCGAGTGCCGCGCTTCGACCGGTCACAGCCCGACGAGTCGGTGGCGCACCGCAGGGACGGCGCCTATGCGGTGCGCATGGGGCTCAGCGGCGTGCGCGGCATCGGCACACCTCTGGCGAAGAGGATCGTCGCCGAGCGCGAGGCCGCCGGTCCGTTCCGTGATCTGAATGATCTGGTGAGGCGCACCGACGCCACCGCCGCGCAGCTGGAGTCCCTGGCGACCGCCGGCGCGTTCGAGTGCCTCGGGCTGCAGCGCAGAGAGGCGATCTGGCTGTCAGGGGCAGCCGCTGAGGACCGTTCGCGGTTCCTTCCCGGTACGACGATCGCCGTGCAGCCACCGCTGTTCAGCGATCAGTCCAGCTATGAGCAGCTCTCCGCGGATCTCTGGGCGACCGGCGTCTCCACCGACGACCATCCGATGGCGCACTTCCGTGGACTCCTGCGCGAGCGAGGCGTGCTCACCTCCACCGATCTGCAGAGCCACGAGACGGGCAGGCGCATCGAGGTCGCGGGCCTGGTGACCCACCGTCAGCGTCCGGCGACCGCAGCTGGTGTCACGTTCCTCAACCTCGAAGACGAGAACGGCCTCGTCAACGTCATCTGCTCGACGGGGGTATGGGGTCGTTATCACCGTGTGGCGCGGGATTCTCCTGCTCTGATCATCCGCGGCATTCTCGAGCGCTCAGCAGAGGGGGTCGTGAACGTCCTCGCGGACGCATTCGAAGACCTCCGCACCGGAGTGACGCATCGATCGAGGGACTTCCGCTGAGCGGATCACCAGAAGCGTTCCGGCTCCGGCTCAGGCACACGATCGCCACCGCCCCAGCGGTCCGCTTCGGCCTTCGCCGCGTCGACCGCCGCATCCGCGCCGTGCAGGGCAGCCCTGGCACTCGTCGCGCCCGAACCGTCCCCTTCGGCATCGACGGTGAGAGTCGTGAGCGGCGAGTGGCCGCCGATCGTCACCGTGCAGTCGACGACACGACCCGACCACCGGACGAGCTCGCCCCGCGGCTGTTCGATGCGGCGATACCGGATGCCGGTGTCGAGGTCGCTGACGGACAGGATCAGGGACTCCCCGGTCAGCTCGTCGATGCGCTCCACTACCTCGAGGCGGTGCCCGTGAGCGATGGCGAGGTGCGCGTTCAGCACGAGCTTTCTGTCCATGAACCCACTCTATGAGTGGACGTTCTCACGGCAAGCCCCAGTCTTGGAAGAAACATTCGTAGATTTCTTTGTCCCCCAAATGGCGGACAAGAGGATTAAGCGATATTCTACTGAAAGTAGCGGGGGCTACCGGCTGAACATCTGGGGATATATCAGTCGCGAGAGCAGCGAAAGTCTTCGCCGCCTCCCCTACCGTCCGGGACGGACGGTGAGCCCTCTCGAGTGATCCAAATGGGGTTGGATGACTCGAGAGGGCAACCACTTCCGGCCTCACCTGCCGAGGCGAGCCCGAAGCGAGTCGACCAGCAGCCTGACACCGAGTTCGAACGTCCGGTCCGCTCGCGCGGTACCCCTCTCTGCTCCCTCGAGCACACGACCGAGCGTGCGCGTTCCGTCGCCCGGCTCCCAGACCTCGTCGGGCGATGCCAGGTCGAGGCCGAAGCCGATCGCGAACGCATCGATGATCGCGATCACCGTGAGCACCTCGTCATCGGGAAAGCCTGCGTCGACGAGCACGGTCGCCAGATCGTCGTATGCGGTGATGACCGCCGGATGGGTGATCGTCTTCCCGATGAGGAGGGGCACGAGCTGCGGGTGATCGGCATACATCTGGCGCTGCTGTCTCAGAAGCTCGACGAGGAAGTCATCCCACGCGCTCTCCCCCGGTCTGACCCGGTAGTCCTCGACCAGCCGGCCACGCATCAGCTCGATGATGCCCTCCATGCCCTCCACGTGGTTGTAGAGCGAAGACGGCCTGACCCCGAGCCTGCGGGCGATCGCGTTCACCCCGAACGGCTCTCCAGCCCTCGACAGTTCGAGGCCGGCCGCCCCGATGATCTCAGGTGACAGCAATGGACTCGAGGGCCTGGGCATCGCGCACTCACTCTCTGTTCGCGGGCCCGTCGAGAAAACTCTTCCCTCCGGCATCCCTCCTGTGCATAATAGTGAACACCATTCGTTGACGAACACCATTCGTTTTCGAATTCGCGCCCCACCCGATGCGCATCGGCAGGACCTTCGCGCACATCGCCGTGCCCTCTCAGTGGGAGAACCATGACCGCCATCGACCTCAGCACCCGGGTGCCACTCCGGCTGCCGACCGCCACCGCCACCTTCGCGATCGGAATCGCGGGCTACCTCGGCGTCAACCTGTCGCCCTACATGATCACCGCGGCGCAGACCGGCCTCGGCATCGACGTGCTCGCCGCCAGCTGGCTCGTCACCGCAACGCTGCTGCTCACCGCGGTCACCGGGCTCGCGATCGCCCCGCTCTGCGCCGGCGGCCACCGGCGAGCAGTGGCCCGCACCGGACTGGCCATCGCGGCCGTCGGTTTCACCACCGCAGCGCTGGTCCCGACGCTCATTCTTCCCGCTCTGCTGGTCGGCGGGGCTGGAGCCGGCGGCGCCGTGGCCGCATCCGGTGCCGCACTCGCCGCGTTTCGGAACCCTGACCGGGTCGCCGGGTTCAACGGTCTCGCGAACCGCGGCGTGATCACGATAGTGCTGGCGGTGATCCCCCTCGTCGGGCTCGCGCCGGTCGACGTCTTCGGCGCGCTCGCGCTGTTCAGCATCCTGGGACTGCTCGTCTCGGTGTGGTTGCCTGCGGCCCCCGTGGTCGATCCCCAGGCCGGAGCTGCCGTCGCCGAGGCGATGCCGATCGACGTGCCGCCGACTGGCACGGTGCGCCACTCTCCCGCACGCTCGCGAACCGTCACGATCGCCGGGTTCAGTCTTCTCGTCGTGTTCGCGTTGTGGGCGGTGAGCGAGGACTCGCTCTGGGCCATGGCCGGCATCATGGGTGCGGAGCAGACCGGCCTGACGCCCGAGGGGCTGGGCCTCGCACTCAGCGGCGCGACGGCGGGCGGCCTCGTCGGGTCTGTGCTGCTGATGATCGTCGGATCCCGGCTGGGTCGGGCAGTACCCCTCGCGGTGCTGCTGGTGACGGGAGGAGTGCTGAAGATCGTCGAGGGGTTCACCTCTGATCCGACCGCGTTCATCGTCGTGTTCATCGCCTGGAACACCGTCTACGCGATCGCCTTCATGTACTTCGTGTCGACCTCGGCAGCACTCGACGCCGACGGCCGCTGGTCAGGGCCCCTGCTCGCCGTCTACCTCATCGGCTCGGCGCTCACCCCGGTGATCGGCGCTGCGCTCGTCGGCGCGCTCGGGTTCCAGGGATTCGCCGTCGCACTGGGCATCGCGAGCTTCGTGCTCGCCGTGCCCACAAGCGCCATCGCCCTGCTCTCGACACGCCTCGAGCGTGCAGTCCCTGCCGAGGAGACAATCTGATGCCCACCACGCTCTATCGCAATGCCCGCTTCTTCACCGCTGACGACATCGCCTGGGCTGAAGCTGTCGTCGTAGACGGCGCGGAGTTCACCTTCGTCGGAGCTGAAGCCGACGCACCGTCGACCGATGCAGTCGTCGATCTCGGCGGAAGGGTGGTTCTTCCCGGATTCACCGACGCGCACACTCATCTGCTGATGATGGGCGAGGCACTGGGGCAGATCGGGCTCACCGATGCCGGCTCTCTCGACGAGATCCAGCGCAGGGTGCGACAGGCACGCGAGACTTCCACCGGTACGGTGCGCGGGCGTGGATGGCTCTTCGACGCGGTCCCAGGCGGATCGCCGACGGCCGCGATGCTCGACACCGCCGTCGCGGACGTCCCCGTCTATCTCGACGCCAACGACTACCACTCCTGCTGGGTCAACTCGGCGGCGCTCGAGGAGCTCGGGATCACCCGGGAGACTCCTGATCCGATCGGCGGACGTATCGAGAGGGATGCCGACGGCGAACCGACCGGGATGCTCTACGAGACCGCCGCGCAGCAGTATGCCTGGGCCCACCGGGATGCCACGACCACCGATGAGCAGCGGGATGCAGCAGTGCAGCGCGTCGTGCGGGCGTATCTCGCGGCGGGTGTCACCGGCGCCGTCGACATGGCATTCGACGGGCTCGCGCTCGCGGCACTGGAGCGAGCGGAGCGGCGGGGCGAACTGCCGTTGCGGATAGCCGCGCACTGGTTCGTCGCGAACACGGGCGATGACGCGCTGAACCTCGCTCAGGTCGCCGAGGCGGCCGAGCGGGCCGAGGCCGCCTCGGGCGCCGTTCGGGTGATCGGCATCAAGCTCGTGCTCGACGGCACGATCGACGCGTGCACCGCTGCGATGCGTGCACCGTATGCGGATGGCTCCCACGCCGCGCCGATCTGGCCGGCCGAACGCCTGTTCCCCGTCGTCGCGGCTGCGGATGCTGCCGGACTTCAGGTCGCGCTGCACGCGATCGGCGATGAGGCGAGCACGCTCGCGCTGGATGCGATCGAGCATGCGATCATCGTCAACGGCGATCGTCCTCGTCGCCACCGGATCGAGCACCTCGAGTACGCGGCTCTCGGAACGGCCGAGCGGATGGCCCGCCTGGGCGTGACGGCGTCCATGCAGCCGGTGCACGCTGATCCGGCGATCTTCGCGAACTGGGCCGCTCAGCTCGGCGACGATCGAGCGGAGCGGGCCTTCGCATGGCCGGAGTACGAGGATGCCGGTGCACTGCTCGCCTTCTCTACGGACGCTCCCACCGCGCCGCACGCTGCGCTCGCGAACATGTACGTGGCCACGACACGGGCATCGGCTCTGGACCCGGATGTGCCCGCAGTGCATCCGCAGTTCGCCCTCCCCCTCGAACGCGCGATCGCTCATGCGACGCGCGACGCCGCGGAGTCGATCGGCGACGGGGCGTGGCGTGGCCGCATCGCGGTGGGCCAGGCGGCAGACTTCGCCGTGCTCGACGTCGATCCGTTCTCGGAGGGCAGCGGTTCGCTGCTCACGGCCCGCGTCCTGCGCACGGTGATCGGCGGGCACGCCGCGTACGAAGCGTGAGGCCGCAGGCCCCTCGGCATCCGTCGACGGTCCTCTTGAGCGATATACCGGTCTGTTCTTATAATTCTGGTGAACTCTGGTGGGCAGAGGGCACCCGCCGATCAGGCGGTGATGTCATCGCCCGGTCGCGGAGCGCTCCCCCTGTCAGCCGATGGCGAATACGACTGATTGGAGTGTTGAGATGTCCGCGATGCCCGATCCGAGGTTCGAGCTCCGCAGGGTGACCGAGGCCGAGTGGCTGATCGTCGACCACAAGTACGAGCCGCACGACGCACGTCAGACCGTCGCCTGCATCTACCAGGTGGATGCCGTCGAGGTCGATGTGCTCTGGTTGCGCAATCTCCCCCTGGCGAGCTCGTACATGTCGGCCGAAGAAGTGCTGAGCGATCTGCAGCGGTTCCACAACCCGCCGAGCCGGTCCACTGCGCCGATCACGATCCCGCACCTTCCTCCGCTCGCGACGACGGCCAGTTGATGCCCCCTGCGGAGCGGTACCCCTGCTCTGCAACCGCCGCGCCATAGGCTGTCCTCATGCTCATCGCTCTGATCCGTCCCGTCGAGACCAGCACCGCAGACGTCATCGGAACGACGCTCGCCGAGGTGCTCGTCGAGCTCGAACAGCACCGCAAGCCCGGTTTCGAACTGGCGTCGGCGCCCGTGCGGATGCTGAAGGGCGTGGCGAAGATGGAGGCGACCGGCACGTTCACGCGCGTCGACGGCGTGCAGGAGATCGAGGCTGACGACATGGCATCTCTCGAGGCGAAGGTGCCGGACGGATGGCGGATGCTGACGGTGCGCACCGCCTAGGTCGAGAGACCCGCCGCTCGCGACGAAGACCCCCACCGGCTCAGCGCCGTGTGGGGGTCTTCGCGGTTCAGGGCGTGGCGGATTCAGCCGCCCGAAGGGTTCTCGAGAGGCGCGCCGTCTTCGTCGGTGGTCTCGTCTTCGAGGATCTCGTCCGTGCTCTTGGACGTCGAGTCATCGGGTGCCCCACCCGAGGCCGTGTCGGGCGCTTCGTGGGCGTCGGTGTTGCCGTGCGTGTTCTGCAGATCGCTCATTGCATCTCCTTTGTCGGTGATGAGGCGACGGTATGCCGTGAGGCCGTTGGTGGAGAAGGGGTTGACGTGCGTGGTCGGGCAGTCGTACGCAGGACGTGTGGTCGAGAAGCTGCAGAGTCCGGTCGGATCCAGGCGCTGTTCAGGGCTCCCCGAGGGCGGCACCGGTGAGGTCCCGATGGACGGATTCGGTAGGAGATCAGCGATCGCGCTTCGCTTCTTCATCCATCTTGCGCTCGTACTCGATCGCGCGACGCATGATTGGCACGAACGCGAACGCGCACATCGCCCAGGACCCGAGTCCCGCGACCAACGGAATCGGTTCGCCACTGGCGACCCCTACGACAAGCATTATCGCCCCGAGAACGGCAGAGAAGACAACGTTGATGATCGAGCCGACTTTGCCGTACGGACTCATCGGCCCATGCGGGTCAGCGATGTTCATGTGATCAGTATGGGGCACGCATGTTGAAAGCCGTCGTGCTGCGACGCGACAAGCTTTCGAGCGGAGCCGTCTTGTAGCTCTGACATGTCCCAGGACATGCAGAAGGCCCGGAGACTCTTGCGAGTTCCGGGCCTTTCTCGGTCGGGCTGACAGGATTTGAACCTGCGACCCCTTGACCCCCAGTCAAGTGCGCTACCAAGCTGCGCCACAGCCCGTTGTTCTGCACTCTCGCGCAGGCAACTCCCCTATCTTAGCCCCACTCTCCCACCCTTCGCGAACCGGGTGAGCGCCGGGCGTTGCGTGGCGTCGGAGGCACGGCGTACCGTCACCTGCATGGCGACGATCACGACAGAGGTGGCGACGACCGCCCGATGGGATGACGTTCAGCATGCGCTCACCGGCGGCGGCGATGGTGCCAGCTGCCAGTGCATCTGGCCGATGCTGAGCAACAAGGAGTGGGATGAGACGACCACGCCGCAACGCACCGAGATGTTGCGCCAGGAGATCGACACAGGCCCGCCCCCTGGACTGATCGCCTATGCCGACGGTGACGCCGCCGGCTGGATCCGGATCGGGCCTCGCACGAAGCAGCAGCGCGTGCCGCGCACGCGCATGATCGCCGCAGAATCCACCGAGCCTTTCGACGACGACTCTGTGTGGGCCGTCACGTGCTTCGTGGTCCGCCGCGAACACAGAGGCTCCGGCCTCAACCTCGAACTGCTGCGCGCCGCCGTCGAATTCGCGCGCAGCTCAGGCGCCCGCCTCATCGAGGGCTATCCCGTCGACACTCGCGGCGAGAAGAAGCGCTCGAACGACCTGTTCCACGGCATGCTCTCCACATTCCTGGCCGCCGGCTTCGAAGAGAGAGCCGAGATGAAGCCGGGACGAGCTCTCGTCGCGTTGGAGCTCTCCGCGTGATCGAAGAGACAGAGCTGCCGGCATCCATGGGCAAGGTCGCACGCAGAGAGCTGGCTCTGCAAGGATTCACCCGTTTCGACCAGTTCGACGGAGTGTCCGAGAGCGCACTCCTCGCGATTCACGGCGTGGGCCCGAAAGCCATCCGCATCCTGCGCGAACACCTCGAATCCCACGGCTCGGCTCTCCGACCGTGAGCGACCGCTAGCGTGGGTGACATGAGCGACGAGTACCCGACCATCGAAGACCCGGAACTGGGCACCCTCACGCGCGCGACGACGGAGCTGTCTGATGGAACCATGCTGACCCACGACTGGTACGCCGGGGGCACGGTGGTCAACGGTGCTCCCCTCGATCTCATGATCGAGGGAACCGACGCCGACGAGGCGGCTGCTCTGCTCCCCCACGTGCATGAGACGATCGCAGCCCTCGGCGTTCTGCGACGTCTCGCTACGGATGCCGTCGTGACCGCCTTCAGCAATGTCACCCCTGAGCAGCACGAGCTCGACGACGCGGCATCCGACCTCAGCCTCGAGACGCTCGAGGCTTCGGCCGACGGCACCGTCGTGCTCCACCTCATCGACACCTGCGGCCAGCACTTCCCCGAGGGATACTGGCCCGCCGTGCATCTCGGCGCCGACGGTCAGATCACCCAGGTCACCGTCGAGTCCTGAGCGCGTCTGACGCCGTTCGATGCCGCCCTACGATGGGGAGATGCAGCGCCGCCGTCAGCTTGATCCGCTTCTGTGGGCTTTCCTGCCCTACATCGCGGTCTCGGTGACCCACGTGGCGCTGCTGGGCCTCGACAGTCCCGCAGCCGGCCCCACGAAGCTGCTCCTCATGCCCCTGCTCGCAGTACCTGTGCTGGTGTCGCTGCGCCGGATCCGGGAGCGCGCCGCTCAGGCATTGATTCTCGCGGCGCTCGCGTTCTCATGGCTCGGCGACAGCGCAGGAGCACTGTTCCCGGCCGGGCCGGAGGTGCCGCTGATGCTGGCGTTCTTCGGCATCGCACATCTGGCATACATCACTCTCTTCGTGCGTCATCTCGCAGAGCGACGGATGCCGTGGTGGGCGCTCGTCTACGCCGTCTGGTGGGTGGCGATGGTGACTATCGTGGGGCCGCGTGCGGGCGGCCTGCTGATCGCGGTCGCGATCTACGGCCTTCTCCTCGGCGCCACAGCGGCGTTCTCCACTCGGTGCGCGCCGCTGGTTGCGATCGGTGGCGGCTTCTTCCTCGCGAGCGACACGCTGCTGGCTCTCCGACTCTTCCTTCCCCAATCGCTCCCCGCCTGGGGCAGCCCGGCCATCATGGCCACCTACGCGATCGGACAGGGCTTGATCATCGCCGGCGCCCTGACCGCACTGAGAAAGCGAGGCGCCTGATGGCCGATGCCGCACGGGTCGACAGCTGGCTCTGGGCGATCCGCGTCTACAAGACACGATCGGCCGCCACGACCGCATGCCGCGCAGGGCATGTGCGCGTGAACGGCGACAAGGTGAAGGCCGCTCAGCACGTGCGCCTCGGTGACGAGCTGCGCGTGCGCATCGCCGGTTTCGATCGGATCCTGATTGTTCGCCAGCTGCTCGCCAAACGCGTCGGTGCGCCGGTCGCGGCGCTCGCCTATGAGGATCGCACACCCGAGCGCGAGCCTCAGGCAGCTCTCGGACTGCGTGATCGGGGCGCAGGGCGACCCACCAAACGCGAGCGCCGCGACATCGACAAGCTGCGGGGACGAGGATATGAGGATGACGGCATATTCCATGGCTGACTCTGGGTATATTCGAACATATCTTCTAAACTGAGGACATGGCTCATCGCACCGATCTCGACCTCGATCTCGAGGAGCGCCGCCGCCTGCTCGACGAGTGGGTCGCCACGCGGCGCCAGATCGCTGCGCTTGAAGCCAAGTCGTACTCGCTGCTCGTCGAGCGCATCGGCGTGCACGACGCCGACGTCTCCGAGAGCCCCCACCACCGCGACGCGATCTACCGCTCGATGATCGCGGAGTACTCCGCGGCAGGGCACATCCCGAAGGGCTCGATCGAATACGCCTTCACCGACGCGCGCACCCTGTCGCGAGCCTTACCTGCCGTGTTCGCCTCCTTTGCGGCTGGCTCGATCACCGCGCACCATGTCCGTGAGATCGTGCGAGCCAGCGAGATCGTCGTCGATGCCATCCGCGACGGACGCGTGGAAGCAGCGACGATGGGTCTCTACGAGGCCGCGGTGCTCGTCGTCGCCGAGCAAGACACTGCGTCGCGCACGAAGCCCCACGCTCGCAAGGTCGCGGCCCGTCTCGTGGGCCAGACCGTTGTCGAGACACAGCGGCGCGCGGCGGCCGAACGCTGCGTCACCGTCAGGTCGGTCGGCGACGGCCTGGCTGCACTCACGGCGATTCTGCCCGAGTGGGTCGCCGTGGCGATCTCCGATCGCATGACGCGGATGGCACGGCACATCGCCCGCACTCGTGACGAGCGAGAGCCGATTCTCGAGCCACTCGATGACGACCCCGAGAACTCGCTCTACCTCTCCGATTTCTCACCCGAAGACCCGCGGTACGACGCCTACTTCGAGGCCGGGGTGATCGCCGCCGACGGTACGTTCGTCACAGACCCGCTTGCCGGCCTGATCGACCCGATGACCGATCCGGCGAGTCCCGACATCGAGCACCTTTCCGGCGATACCCGCACGTTCGATCAGATCCGCGCCGATCTGTTGTCCGATCTGCTGCTCTCCTCTGATCCGAGCGAAGCGAACGGCACAGGGCTCGAGAACATCTCGGCGCGCGTTCAGATCACGGTCGCTGCGAGCACTCTCGCCGGAGAAGACGACCGACCCGCTGAACTCGACGGACACGGACCACTCGATCCCGATATCGCGCGCGGCCTCGCGGGGCACTGCACCGGATGGTCACGCCTGTTCCTCGACGCGACCGGCCTCGTGACAGAGACCGACTCCTACTCCCCCACAGAGCAGATGCGCCGCTTCCTTCGAGCGCGAGATCAGCACTGCAGATTCCCCGGATGCCGGATGCCGGTGCACCGCTGCGAGATAGACCACAACCACGACCACGCTCGCGGTGGACGAACACGCATCGACAACCTCAGTCACTTCTGCACGACGCATCATTCGCTCAAACATCCCGACATCGATGAGCGGCACCGGTGGACGGCGCGTCAGGCTCCCGACGGGAGCATCACCTGGACCAGCCCGCTCGGCAGAGATTACGTCGACCCACCTCGTCGACGGGTCATGTTCGTCTGATCGCAGCGACGCGCTCGGCGGGTGCCGTCTCTGCTGAAACCACGTCGGCCGGAGCCATCACAGCTGCTGCGGCAGCACGCCCAGCAACCAACCTGCAGTGCGCACCTGTGCTGCGCCCGCCCCGACGACGCGGTCCTGCAGCTCGCGGTCGCTCGTGACGGCGACGACATACTGTCCCGCCCGCGATCGACGCTCGACCTCCGCGACGATCGCATCGTCGCCTGCTGCGTCAGCGCGCACGATCGAAACGCCTCCTGCGGGGAGCAGTTCGGGGGCCTCCGCACGAGCAGGAGAACGAGCACCCGCACCCGCACCCGCAGACGGCGACGACACCGGTGCGGAGATCCCACGCGCCTGCCCCTCGACGACCAGCGCGACCTCGGGGAACCAAAGGGTCCCGTCGATCCCGAGATCTGACGCAGGCACGGCAAGCCCGTCCAGCCGCCCAGCCAGTCTGGTTGCTGCCCCCGCGCGATCCTTCCACCATCCGTCGGGCACGGAGCCGACCACGTTCGCGGCATCGACGACGAGCGACGGACGAACCTCCAGAAGAGCACGAAGAGCCGGCCATGCACTGCCGAAGCCGGGGTGCAGCGGTCGAGAGTCGACCTCGTCGACCGGCACCCACTCGAGCGCCACACTCTCGGGGTCGCTGATCACGGGTTCGAACGGACGCACCACATCAGCGATGACGGTCGTGTACGACCACACGTTCAGATCGAGCACACTGGTGAACCGCGGCCGCACGGAGCCATCGGGAACCCCTGCCTCCTCCTGCGCCTCACGCACGGCACCCACGATCGCACTCTCGCCCTGGTGCATCGCTCCGCCGGGGAGTCCCCATGTGCCGCCGAAGTGACTCCATGAGACGCGGTGCTGCAGCAGGATTCCGCGCTCGGGGTCGAATGCGAGCAGACCCGCGGCACCGAATCGCCCCCAGTACTTCTCCCCCGACGGGGCGACCACCCAGGCGTCGCCCGGGTTCCGGGGCCCATCGGGGCGGCGGGGCTCACCGGGGGAAGGAGGTACGACAGTCACCCCTTCAGCCTGTCACAGCATCGAAGCATCGGCACGCATCCGGGTCACACGCGGGAACAGGGGTCCGCACGTGCGACCCGGCTACGGATCAGCGCTGACGCTTCTCGCGCACTCGCATGTTGATGACGATCGGCGTTCCGTCGAACTCGTAGAGCTCGCGAAGCCGACGCTGGATGAATCGACGGTAGCCGGGGTCAAGGAACCCGGTCGTGAACAGCACGAACGTCGGCGGACGAGTCGACGCCTGCGTGCCGAACAGGATGCGCGGCTGCTTGCCTCCGCGCAGCGGGTGCGGGTGCTCCGCGACCAGCTCGGCGAGGAACGCGTTGAACTTGCCGGTGGGGATGCGACGGTCCCAGTTCGTGAGAGCAGTCTCGAGCGCGGGCACCAGCTTGTCGAGGTGACGGCCGGTCTTCGCCGAGATGTTCACGCGCGGGGCCCAGGCGACGTGTGCGAGGTCCTTCTCGATCTCACGCTCGAGGTAGCGGCGACGATCAGCGTTCTCGAGGTCGTCGTCGTTCAGACGGTCCCACTTGTTGAACGCGAGCACGAGCGAACGCCCCGACTCGAGCACCAGGTCGATGATGCGAACATCCTGCTCGCTGATCGACTCCGACACGTCGAGGACGACGACTCCGACCTCGGCCTTCTCGAGCGCGGCCGACGTACGCAGCGAGGCGTAGAAGTCGGCGCCCTGCGCCATGTGCACGCGGCGACGGATGCCGGCGGTGTCGACCAGACGCCACAGCTTGCCGCCGAGCTCGACGATCTCATCCACCGGGTCACGGGTGGTTCCGGCGAGGTCGTTGACGACCACGCGCTCTTCGCCTGCGGCCTTGTTGAGCAGCGAGGACTTGCCGACGTTCGGGCGTCCGAGGATCGCGACGCGGCGCGGTCCGCCGATTTCGGCCTTCGCGACGGCCGAGACATCGGGGAGCGTCTTCAGCAGTTCATCGAGCAGATCGGCGACACCACGACCGTGGATGGCCGAGACCGGGTGAGGCTCGCCGAGACCGAGGTTCCAGAGGGCTGCCGCCTCGGGCTCCTGACGGGCGTCGTCGATCTTGTTCGCGACGAGGAACACGGGCTTGCCGCTCTTGCGCAGCATCTTCACGACGTGCTCGTCGGTCGACGTGGCGCCGACCATCGCGTCGACCACGAACAGCACGACGTCGGCGAGGTCGATCGCGACCTCCGCCTGCGCGGCGACCGAGCGGTCGATGCCTCGCGCGTCGGGCTCCCAGCCGCCGGTGTCGACGAGCGAGAAGCGACGGTCGGCCCACTCGGCCTTGTAGGTCACTCGGTCGCGGGTCACACCGGGGGTGTCCTCGACGACGGCCTCACGGCGTCCGAGGATGCGGTTCACGAGCGCCGACTTGCCGACGTTCGGGCGACCGACGATAGCGACGACCGGCAGAGCGGGGAAGAACTGGATGCCGTCCTCGCCCATCGTGATGCCGGCGAGGAGCGCGGCATCCTCATCGTCGAGGTCGTAGTCGGCGAGGCCCGCGCGCAGTGTCTCGGCGCGCGCTTCGGCGAGCTGCTCATCGAGCTGCGCCATCTTCTCGGCGAGCTGGTCGGGGCCGCCTTCGTATTCGTCGTCAGCCATGGTGTGCTCCTCGGGTTCGTTCGATCACCGCGAGGACGGCGTCGATGGTCTGTGTGAAATCGAGCTCCGTCGAATCGACGACCTCGACGCCTTCTGCGGCGTTCAGGAAGTCGACGACGGCGCTGTCTGAAGCGTCGCGCTTGTGCAGTGCAGCCGCGACGGTCTCGGCATTCTCGCCGGCGAGTTCACCGGCGCGTCGTGCGGCGCGCACCTCGGGCGCAGCCGTGAGAAGGATTCGCACCGGGGCGTCTGGCGCCACCACGGTGGTGATGTCGCGCCCCTCGACGACGACCGCCGGGTAGGGCGCTTCGGCGACGAGGGTGCGGAACAGACGGTTGACCTGGTCGCGCACCTCGGGCACACGAGCCACACCGCTGACGGCGCCCGAAACGGACGGTTCGCGGATCGCGTCCGTGACGTCCACCTCTCCGACCCGCACCATGCGATCGTCGGGGTCGAGGCCGAGGCGCACGGGGAAGTCCGCGACAGCGTCGAGCACCGCACCAGCATCCGCCGTGTCGGCCCCTCTATCGAGCACATGCCAGGCGAGGGCGCGATAGGCCGACCCCGTGTCGAGGTAACCGAAGCCCAGAGTGCGGGCGACCGCCTTGGACACGCTGGACTTGCCAGACCCCGCAGGCCCGTCGATCGCGATGAAATCAGTCATTGGTCGTACCTGCAATCCGCCAGCCGCGTTCCTGAAGTCCGGTGATCGCGCCGTGCAGCGCTGCGGGCTCGACACTTATCTCGGCGAGGCCGAACTGTGCGCCGGGCGAGTGCTCGAGACGGAGGTCCTCGACGTTGACACCGAGCTCTCCGAGCTCTCCGAACAGACGCCCGAGCTGGCCCGCGGTGTCGTCGATCATCACGACGAGCGACTCGAACCGCTGGTTCTGTCCGTGCTTGCCCGGGAGCCGCTCGACGCCGTCGTTGCCCTGGCGGATCGTCTCGGCGACCACGCGCCGAGCGCCGGGAGCTTCGGGCGCACGCAGCGCGTCGGAGACTTCCCTGAGGTCGGATGCCAGAGCGTCGAGGATCTCGACCACCGGCCCGGCGTTCGCTCCGAGGATCTGCACCCAGAGCTCAGGAGCGGATGCGGCGATGCGCGTCGTGTCGCGCACGCCCTGGCCGGAGAGCCGCAGCGCACCCTCATCCGCCTCGGCGAGACGCCCGGCGAGCAGGCTCGCAACGACCTGAGGAACGTGGGAGGTGAGCGCGACCGAGCGGTCGTGCTCCTCGGGCGTCATCTCGAGAGGCATCGCTCCGACGTCGAGCGCGAGAGCTTCGACGAGCGCGAGATCCGTCGCCTTGGTGTCGGCGTCACGGCACACGACCCACGGGCGTCCGATGAACAGGTCGGCGCGAGCGGAGATCGCCCCGCCGCGCTCTCGTCCGGCGAGCGGGTGCGAGCCGATGTAGCGAGTCAGATCGACTCCGCGCCTCTGCAGACTGTGGAAGGGCTCGAGCTTGACGCTCGCCACGTCTGTCACGACGGCGTGCGGAAAACGAGCCAGCTCCGACTCGATGACGTCTGCGGTGACGTCCGGCGGCACAGCGACCACGATCAGCGCCGGCGAGTCGTCGTCGGCAGCCGATCGACCCGCCCCGTAGTCGATCGCGAGGCGCAGCTGAGCCGGTGAAGTATCGGCGAGCACCACATCGACGCCCTTGGCGCGAAGCGCGTGGCCGATGCTCGCACCGAGCAGACCGGCGCCGACCACTCGAACGGTGCCCGAGAGCCTGGCGGCGATTCTCGGCGCGACAGAACTCCGAGCCCCCGTGGGCGCACTCGTCGTATCGGTCACTCGTTCTCCTGTTGCTCGCCTGGCGCCTCGGCGACAGCGGTATCACGGCGCGACAGAGTCAAGAGTGCGCCGAGTTCGATTTTAGTCAGTTCGCGGGTCTTCCCAACCGGGAGGGTTCCCAGGTGCAGCGGACCGAACTGGCGACGAACGAGTTCGGTCACCGGGTGGCCGACGGCAGCCAGCATCCTTCTGACGATCCGGTTGCGCCCCGAGTGCAGGGTCAGCTCGACGAGACTCGACCCTCGAGAGGTGTCGAGCAGCCGCGCCTTGTCTGCCGCGATAGGGCCGTCGTCCAGATCGATGCCCTTGGTGAGCTTCGAGATCGTCTGTGCGGTCACTTCGCCCTCGACCTTCGCGATGTACACCTTGGTGACGCCGAACGACGGGTGAGCGAGCACGTGAGCGAGGTCGCCGTCGTTCGTCAGGACGAGCAGTCCGCTGGTCTCGGCGTCGAGTCGCCCGACGTTGTACAGACGCTCCTCGTAGTCGTCGGTGAAGACGCGGAGGTCGGGCCGACCGTTCTCGTCGCGAAGACTGCTGACCACTCCGGTCGGCTTGTTGAGCATCACATAGCGCTTGGACACGTCCAGCTGAACTGCTGTGCCGTCCACGTCGATGAGGTCGGTCTCCGGGTCGACGCGGCGACCGAGCTCGGTGACGGTCTCTCCGTTGACACGGATGCGTCCCTCGACGATGTACTGCTCGATCACGCGTCGTGAGGCCACGCCCGCCGCCGACAGCACCTTCTGCAGGCGGATGCCCTCTGGTGTCTCGAAGCCGCTCATCGGATGGTCCCTTCGTTGAAACTGAATCTGTGTGACGAGTCCGCGCGACCGGAGATCATCGGATGGTCCCTTCGTCGAAACCATCTGCTCCGTCGTCGAGCAGAGGAGATATCGGCGGCAGCTCGTCGAGCGTGTTGATGCCCAGGTGCTGCAGGAGCGCGTCGGTGGTGCCGTAATTGATCGCGCCGGTCTCGGAGTCTGCGAACAGCTCGGTGATGAGACCGCGCGCGAGCAGGGTGCGCACGACAGAATCGACGTTCACCGCCCGGATCGACGCCACCTGGCTGCGTGTGACCGGCTGCTTGTATGCGATCACCGCGAGTGTCTCGAGTGCCGCCTGAGAGAGTCGGGCAGGCGCCTGCCCGCCGACGAACTCCGCGACGACATCGTCGTGATCCTCGCGGACGTACAGTCGCCATCCGCCGCCGACCTCGCGCAGTTCGAAGCCGCGACGCGGGCCCTGGCCCTTGCCGTCGTAGTCGTCGACCAGCGTCTCGATCGTCTGCCGCACAGCGGCCACCGGCGAGCCGACGGCTGCGGCGAGGGCGACGAGACCGATGGGCTCGTCGATGATCAGCAGGATCGCCTCGATGCGCTCGGACAGCGGCGACTCGCGCACGGCGCCGTCGGTTGTCGCAGCGGCCGCAGCGTCGGTCACGTCATCGGTCATAGTCGGCTCCCAGCGATGCGAGTGTCTCATCCGACCAGGAGTCGGCGGCCCAACGCAGCGTCAGCTCGCCGAGCGGTTCCAGTTGTTCGAAAGAAAGGGCGGCGTGCCGGTAGAGCTCCAGCACGGAGATGAACCGCGCGACGACGATGCCCGGCTCGCTCACACCGGCGACGAGCTCGCGGAAGCTCACCGACTCGGCGGCGCGAAGCAGAGTGACGACGATCGCGGCCTGCTCACGGATGCTGACGAGCGGCGCGTGCAGGTGATCGAGACCCACATGCGGGATCTCCTTCGGCGCGAATGCGAGGAGCGCGAGTGCGGCGAAATCGTCGACGCTGAGCGACCAGACGAGTTCAGGAGTCTTCCGCCGGTGCTTCTCGTCGAGCCTGACCGCACGCACGTGTCGACGATCCTCGCGCTGCAGGCACCGCGCGAACCAGGCCGACACCTCCTTGAAAGCGCGATACTGCAGGAGGCGCGCGAAGAGAAGGTCGCGGGCTTCGAGGAGCGCTACAGCCTCGGCATCCACCAGCTCGCCCTGCGGCAGGAGCCCTGCCACCTTCATATCGAGCAGCGTCGCCGCGACCACCAGGAACTCCGACGCCTGGTCGAGTTCCTCGTCGTCATCGAGTTCTTTGAGGTACGCGATGAACTCGTTCGTGACCGCACTCAGCGAGACCTCGGTGATGTCCATCTCGTGCTTCGAGATGAGGTTGAGCAGCAGATCGAACGGGCCGTCGAAGTTCGACAGGGAGACGCGGAATCCGACGTCCGAGACGGCAGTCTCTTCCATGACTTCGGGATCGAGGCCCCTTGCGGGTCCGGGGGATGCGACGGACTCTGCTGGTGAGACGGACTCTGCTGGTGAGACGGACTCTGCTGGTGAGACGGACTGAGCCTGTATGTCTGACGGCTCGAGCTCAGGCGACAGCGCCACGGGTGACCAGCTCCCGCGCCAGCCGCAGGTATGCCTGCGCGGCAGCGTGCTCCGGAGCGAACTCGGTGATCGGCACACCGGAGACCGATGCGTCGGGGAACTTGACCGTCCGACCGATCACGGTCTCCAGGACATCGTCACCGAACGCCTCGACCACACGCTCGAGAACCTCACGCGAGTGCAGGGTGCGCGGGTCGTACATCGTGGCGAGGAGGCCGTCCATCGTGATCGACGGGTTCAGCCGGTCTCGCACCTTGTCGATGGTCTCGATCAGGAGAGCCACACCGCGAAGCGCGAAGAACTCGCACTCGAGCGGGATGATGACGCCGTGAGCCGCGGTCAGCGCGTTCACCGTGAGCAGACCGAGCGAGGGCTGGCAGTCGATCAGGATGACGTCGTACTCCCCCGCCACCTGGCGGAGGACGCGGGCGAGGATCGTCTCGCGAGCGACCTCGTTCACGAGGTGCACTTCGGCGGCGGACAGGTCGATGTTCGCGGGCATCACATCGAGACCGTCGACCCCGGAGGGGACGATCGCGTCGTGCGCGTCGCGCTTGGTGTCGAGCAGCAGGTCGTACACGGTCGGCACGTCGTGCGTCTGGATGCCGAGTCCGGCCGACAGCGCGCCCTGCGGGTCGAAGTCGACGGCCAGCACCTTGCGGCCGTACTCGGCGAGGGCCGCGGCGAGGTTGATCGCGGTCGTCGTCTTGCCGACGCCGCCCTTCTGGTTGCACAGCGCGATGATGCGTGCGGGCCCGTGTGAGGCGAGCGGTTCAGGGGTCGCGAAGCCGTGATAGGGACGCCCGGTGGGTCCCATGGGGGTGTCGTCGTTCTTCGACGTCTTCGCCCTGGACTTCGCCGCGTTCTCAGCCACCGATTCTCCTGCTCTTTCGTGCTCGGTCGAGTCTACCGATCGGCCGGCTGGTTCACCGCCTCAGCCCCGGCGATCCCGCGATTTCGCCGCGTGCGCCACGATCTCAGCGAGCGCGGGGGTGCGAGGTGGCGTAGATATCCCGCAGGGTGTCGACCGATACGTGCGTGTAGATCTGCGTCGTCGCGACCGAGGCGTGTCCCAGCAGCTCCTGCACGACGCGCACGTCCGCACCGCCCTGCAGCAGGTGCGTCGCGAACGAGTGCCGCAGCGTGTGCGGCGATACTTCAGCGGTGATGTGCGCGAGCTCCGCCGCCGAGCGGATGACGAGCCACGCGCTCTGCCGTGACAGCGGGGCACCGCGAGCTCCGAGGAAGAGCCTGGCCGATGCCCGCCCCTTCGCCGCGAGGCCCGGGCGGACCCTGGTGAGATACGCATCCACCGCGTCACGGGCGAACGATCCGATCGGCACGATGCGCTCCTTCGACCCCTTGCCCCGAAGGCGCAGCACATCGCCGTGAGCGAGGTCGTCGACGTCGAGTCCGACCGCCTCGGACACCCGAGCGCCGGTCGCATAGAGCAGCTCGAGCAGGGCTCTGTCGCGGATCCCCATCGGGTCCTCGGCACTGGGCGCGCCGAGCAGGCGCTCGACCTGGTCGATCGTCAGCGCCTTGGGCAGGCGGCGAGGTGCCTTGGGCGGACGAAGGCGGCCACTCGGGTCGTCCTGTTCGATGCCCTCACGCGCCAGGAATCTGTGCCACCCCCGCACGGAGGACTGCAGTCGAGCAAGGCTCGTCGCGGCAGGGGCGGGATCTGCGCCAGATCGATCGGCGATGAACCGCCCGACGACGGCAGCGTTGATCTGCGCCGTGTCGGTGATCCCCTCGGCATCCAGCCACTCGAGGTAGCCACCCAGATCACGTCGATAGGCCGCGATCGTGTGCTCGCTGAGACCGCGTTCGATCGTGACGTGGCGCAGATACGTGTCCAACGCACGGTCGAGCTGCATGCTCAGCTCCGGTCGTGCAGCCTCTGGGCGGCCGCGAGCACGCCGATGCTGAGAATGCCGTTGCGCATCCGCCCGTCGAGAACTGCCGCGACCGCGGCGTCGAGCGGAACCCACTCGACGCGGATGTCGGCCTCTTCGTCCTCCCGCGCGTGCGCGTCCTGCGCTGCCGAGACGCCGGTCGCGAGGAAGAGGTGGATGAGTTCATCGTTGCCGCCGGGAGTCGTCCACGTCGAGACGAGCGGCTCCCAGTGCGCCGCGACCAGGTCGGCCTCTTCGGCGAGCTCGCGTCGAGCAGCCTCGAGCGGCTCCTCCCCTGCCACGTCGAGCAGACCGGCGGGCAGCTCCCAGTCGCGGTGTCGGATCGGATGCCGATACTGCTGGATCAGCAGTACCCGCCCCTCGTCGTCCAGAGCGAGGACCGCCACGGCGCCGGTGTGTGCGACGTACTGGCGGCGGATCTCTCCGTCGCCGTACCGCACCCGGTCGTCGCGGACGTTCCAGACGGCACCCTCGTAGGCGAGGTCGCTGCGGAGGACCTCCGGCTCGAAGGGCTCGTCACGCAGGTCGTCGAACTCAGTCATCGGCGTCGTTGAACTCAGGCATCGGCTTCGACGAACTCAGGCATCGGCTTCGACGTCGAACAGCTCGCTGGAGCGGTGACGCTCGATCGCGGCTCCGACCAGTCCGCGGAACAGCGGGTGCGGGGCGGTCGGACGCGAGCGGAGCTCCGGGTGCGCCTGCGTGGCGATGTAGTACGGGTGCACATCGCGCGGCAGTTCGACGTACTCGACCAGATCGAGCTCAGGGTTCAGCCCCGAGAACACGAGACCGGCCTCGGAGAGACGCGCCCGGTAGGCGTTGTTGACCTCGTAGCGATGACGGTGGCGCTCCGAGGCCTCGGGCGCGCCGTACAGCTCGCGCGCCAGAGAGCCCTCGGCGAGTGCCGCCTGGTAGAGCCCCAGACGCATGGTGCCGCCGAGGTCACCGCCGTCGAGGATCTCGACCTGCTCGGCCATCGTGGCGATCACGGGCTCGGTGGTCTGCGGGTCGAACTCGCTCGAGGATGCGTCGGTGATGCCGGCCACATCGCGGGCGTACTCGATCACCATGCACTGCAGGCCGAGGCAGAGTCCGAGGGTCGGGATGCCCTGCTCGCGCGCGAACTTCAGCGCGCCCAGCTTGCCCTCGATGCCGCGGATGCCGAATCCTCCGGGAACGCAGATGCCGTCGAGCTCGCCGAGCTGCTCCTTCGCGCCCTCAGGGGTCTCGCATCGGTCCGACGGGATCCAGCGGATGTTGACCTTGGTCTCCTGCGCGAAGCCGCCGGCCTTGAGCGCCTCGGTCACGGAGAGGTACGCGTCGGGCAGGTCGATGTACTTGCCGACCAGACCGATGGTCACCTCGTGCTTGGGGTTGTGCACGGCGTGCAGCACCTTGCTCCAACGGGTCCAGTCGACCTCGTCTGCGGCCTTCTGGTCGAGACCGAGGCGGCGCACGATGTACGAGTCGAGACCCTGGTCGTTGAGCGTCGACGGGATGTCGTAGATGCTCGGCAGGTCGACCGTATTGATGACACCCTCGGCGTCGACGTCGCACATGAGAGCGATCTTGTTGCGGTTGCTCTCGCTCACCGGACGGTCGCTGCGCAGCACGAGCGCATCGGGCTGGATGCCGACCTGACGGAGCGCGGCCACGGAGTGCTGCGTCGGCTTGGTCTTCTGCTCGCCGGAGGCCCCCATGAACGGCACGAGCGACACGTGCACGAAGAAGACGCTGTCGCGCCCGAGCTCGTGTCGCAGCTGGCGTGCCGACTCGAGGAAGGGCTGCGACTCGATGTCGCCGACCGTGCCGCCGACCTCGGTGATGATCACATCAGGACGCGGGTCCTCGGTAGCCTGCAGACGCATGCGGCGCTTGATCTCGTCCGTGATGTGCGGGATCACCTGCACGGTGTCGCCGAGGTACTCGCCTCGGCGCTCGCGGGCGATCACCTGAGAGTAGATCTGACCGGTCGTGACGTTGGCGGCCTCGGACAGGTTGATGTCGAGGAATCGCTCGTAGTGTCCGATGTCGAGGTCGGTCTCGGCACCGTCATCGGTGACGAAGACCTCGCCGTGCTGGAACGGGTTCATGGTGCCCGGATCGACGTTCAGATACGGGTCGAGCTTCTGCATCACGACGCGGAGTCCGCGAGCGGTGAGAAGGTTGCCGAGGCTTGCGGCAGTGAGCCCTTTGCCCAAAGACGAAACGACACCACCCGTCACAAAGATGTGCTTGGTCGTGTCGTTCTTGGGCCCCGCAGAAGAAGAGTTCATCACGGGCTTCGATCCTATCAGGAGGTGGGGGTGCCGAGGCTGAGAAGTTCTCGGGCATGGGTGATCGCGGCATCCGAATCGGTCAATCCGGACAGCAGTCGAGCCATCTCGGCCTCACGCTCCTGCCCCTCGAGACGGCGGACACTCGACGCGGTGACTGCTCCGTCGTTGGATTTGACGACCGAGAGGTGGTTGGTGGCGAAGGCGGCGACCTGAGCCAGATGAGTGACGGCGATCACCTGCGACTTCTCTGCGAGTCGGGCGAGTCGCCGACCGACCTCGATCGCTGCGGCTCCGCCGATGCCGGCATCGACCTCGTCGAACACGAAGGTCGGCACGGGGTCGGTGCCGGCGATGACGACCTCGATCGCGAGCATCACACGCGAGAGCTCACCACCGGACGCGCCCTTACCGACCGAGCGCGGTTCGGCTCCGGGGTGCGGCGCGAGCAGGATCGCGACGTCGTCGCGGCCGTGAGCGGTCTCCGCGCCCGGTGTGACCGCGACCTCGAGGGTCGCATCGGGCATCGCGAGGGCATGCAGCTCCTCGCTCACGGCGACGCCGAGACGCGCGGCGGCGGCGGTGCGCTCCGCCGTGAGAGCGTCGGCGCGCGCATCCAGCTCTGCGCGGGCGGCATCACGTTCGGCTTCGAGGCGGTCGAGCCGCTCCCCGTCGTCGTCGAGCTCAGCGAGCCTCGTCGACCCCGTCTGCCAGAGCTCGAGAGCCTCGTCGAGAGATCCGTGCGCGCGGATCAGCGTACCCAGGGCTGCACGTCGCTCTTCGACGGCCGCCAGCTCGTGCGGTCCCGTCTCGTCGAGATCGGCGAGGTATGCCGAGAGCTGGCCGGCGGCATCGGCGATGCGGTAGCCGATGTCGGCGAGAGCGGACGAGATGTCGGTGAGCGCGGCGTCGGAGACGCGCTCGAGCGCCCGACGAGCTTCGGCGACCAGGGCGGATGCATCCGGCTCGCCCTCTTCGCTCGAGAGCGCGCTGTGCGCGAGCGAGGCGGCGAGGCGCAGCTCTTCGGCATTCGCCAGACGCTCGGCCCGTGCGGCCAGCTCGACGTCCTCCCCCTGCTCGGGGGCGGCGGCCTCGATCAGCGCCAATGCCTCGCGGAGGCGCGAGGCCTCTTCGGCTCGGCGGTAGCGGTTCTCGGTGATGTCGGCGATCGCGGCATCCAGCTCGCGCCACCGCGTGAACGACGAGGCGTAGGCGTCGAGCGCCTCGGCAATCGCCACACCTCCGAAGCGATCGAGGGCATCGCGCTGCGCCGCGGACGAGCGCAGTCTCAGCTGCTCGGACTGACCGTGCACGACGACCAGTTCCTCGGCCAGGGCGGACAGCACTCCCGCCGGCGCCGCGCGTCCTCCGACGCTCGCACGGCTGCGGCCCTCGGCACTCAGCGTGCGAGAGACGTACAGTTCGGCGGCACCGGATCCAGCAGGCTCCAGCTCTCCGCCGGCGTCTGCGACGATGTCGGCGACGTCGCCCGCCTCGGGCACGATCCATACGCCTGCGACGGACGCCTGAGCCGCACCGGCTCGAACAGCGCCGGAGTCCGCCCGCTGGCCGAGCAGCAGGCCGAGGCCGGTCACGACCATCGTCTTGCCCGCACCGGTCTCGCCGGTGATCGCAGTGAAACCGGCGCCGAGCGGCAGGACGGCGTCGGCGATCACGCCGAGTCCCTGCATCCGCATCTCCTCGATCACGAGGCCGCCCCCTGTCCGCGCCATCCGGCGACCGGCAGCTGGAATTTGCGCACGAGACGGTTGGTGAACTCTGTGGGGTGCAGTCGCGCGAGGCGAACCGGACGCGAAGACTTGCGCACCACGACACGCGCGCCCGGAGGCAGGTCGTGCGAGCGGCGTCCGTCGCACCAGAGGATGCCGGAACCGGAAGTGCCCTCGAGCATCTCGATGGCCACAGCAGCGTCGGGGCTGACCACGAGGGGCTTGGCGAACAGCGCATGAGCCGATAGAGGAACGACCGCGATGGCCTCGACGCTGGGCCAGATGACCGGTCCCCCGGCGGAGAAGTTGTAGGCCGTCGAGCCGGTCGGCGTGGACACGACCATGCCGTCGCAGCCGAAGCTCGACAGGGGCAGGCCGTCGATCTCGAGCACGACCTCGATCATGCGCTCGCGGCTCGCCTTCTCGACCGTCGCCTCGTTCAGCGCGAAGGTCTCGTAGACGACGGTGCCCTCGACGTCTTTGACGCGCACCGACAGCGCCAGTCGCTCTTCGACCTCGTAGTCGCGGTCGATGACGCGCCGCACAGCCGCATCCATGTCGTCTCGGTCGATCTCGGCGAGGAATCCGACGTGGCCCATGTTGATGCCGAGCACGGGGGCCGAGCACCCTCGCACCAGTTCTGCGGCGCGGAGGATCGTACCGTCGCCCCCGAGGACGATGGCGAGCTCGAGTTCGTCCTGCTGCACCGTCTCGCCGAGAATGTCGACGTCAGCGAAGTGAGGGTCGACGGCACGCAGGTCGCCGCTCTCATCGGGAGGGAGCACGGGGCGCGCGCCGGCACCGCGGAGTTCGTCGACCACCTTGCGTGCTGCCTCGACCGTGGCCTCCCGGCCTGCGTGGGCGACGACCAGGATGTTGCGCTCGTTCATCGTCTCCCTGCCAGTGCGTTGATGCGGTCCGACCATTCTGACGGATCGCTGCCGCGCCCTGGAGCGAGGTGCAGCAGATACTCCGAGTTGCCGTGCGTCCCGAGGATCGGTGAGGTGAGGATGCCGAGCATGCCGAGGCCCGAGTCCCAGGCGCTCCACGCTGTGCGCGCGACCGCATCCGCGCGAGTGGCAGGGTCGGTGACCAGTCCGCCGCGCACCGCGGTGCGACCGACCTCGAACTGCGGCTTCACGAGCAGGACGATGTCTGCGCCCGGCGCCGCGACTCCGGCGACAGCGGGCAGCACGTGCTCGAGGGAGATGAAGGACAGGTCGCCGACGATGAGGTCGGGAGCCGCAGCTTCTCCCGTGACCTCCTGCAGGTTCTCGGGAGTCATGTGACGGACGTTATAGCCCTCGACGACCACGACGCCGCTGTCGGATGCCACGGCGCCGGCCATCTGGTCGTGGCCGACGTCGACGGCGAGAACGCGCCGCGCTCCGCGCTCCCGGAGCACCTGGGTGAAGCCTCCGGTGGACGCACCCATGTCGAGCGCGAGGCGACCCTCGACGGAGACACCGAACCCGTCGAGAGCGGCGATCAGCTTGTGCGCACCACGACCGACGTAATGATCGGCGCCTGCGACCGTGATCTCCGCTGCGTCCGCGACCGGTGTCGAGGCCTTCACGACGGGGCGGCCGTCGATGCTCACGAGGCCATCCGCGATGAGCGTGGCAGCATGCGTGCGCGAACGAGCGAGTCCTCGGGCGGCGAGGGCGGCATCGAGTCGCGTCATCGGGTACCCGGCGCGTCGCGCTGGTCGAGCTTCGCACCGCTGTCGAGGCGGCGCGACAGTTCGTCGTGCAGTCCGGAGTATGCGTCGGCTCTGGCCGAGAGCGGCTGCCCCTCGATCAGGCGCAGTCGACTCCACAGACCGTCGGTCGGTGCGTTCGTCGTCTCGTCGCTCACGCTTCTACTGTACGTGGCTCCGTCGGCACGTCGGCGGAGCCACGGCGACGCGAAGCGCCGGTCAGGGTCGGTGGAACGGGTCGTCGTAGAGACGCTCAGGAACCCGCAGCACGAACACCGGAGTGCCGGAGGCCCAGATCGCGGAGGCGCCGGCGCGCAGCAGATCGATCTGCGAGTCTCCCTCGGCGACGATCTCGACGTCCGCACCCACGACCCGCACGGATGCGCCGTTCACCGAGTGGACACCGTCTTTCGACGTGACCTCCGGATACGGCTGGTGCAGTTCACGCAGGTCGCTGAGGATGTACGTCGGACGAGACCCCTCGGGAGCTGCGAGCACGTGCTTCGGTCGGTCGATCCCGGTGAGCACGAGCGCGGAGTCGATGCCGGCGCGGACGGCGCCGAGGATGTCCGTGTCGAGGCGGTCGCCGATGAACAGCGGCTTGGTCGCGCCGAAGCGCTCTGTGGCCTCTTCGAAGATCGGCGTCTCGGGCTTGCCCGCGACGGTCGCGAGGCGTCCGATCGCCGTGTGCACAGCGGACACGAGGGTCCCGTTCCCGGGGGCGACGCCGCGCTCGCGCGGGATCGTCCAGTCGGTGTTGGTGGCGATCCACGGGATGCCACCCTCCTCCTCGGGAACCTTCAGTGCGAACGCGGCCTCGGCGAGATCCGTCCAGGCGACCTCCGGAGCAAAACCCTGCACGACGGCGTCCGGAGCGTCCTCGGCGCTGCGAGTGACTCTGTACCCTGCCTTCTCCGCCTCGTCGACGAGTCCCGCGCCGCCCACGATCAGAAGCGTGGCGGGCGGAGGGACGATTCCGGCCAGCAGCCGCATCGCGGCCTGCGGACTGGTGATCACGTCAGCCGGCGCGACATCGAGGCCCAGGCTGCTCAGGTGCTCGGCGACCGACGCATCTGTGCGAGACGCGTTGTTCGTGATGTATCCGAGCCGAGCCGTCGCCGCTGCCGCGTTGAGGCTCTCCACCGCATGCGGCAGCGCGCCGGGGCCCGCATAGACGACGCCATCCAAGTCCGCGAGCACGGCGTCCACGCCGTCAAGCGGGGTGCGCAGCGCAGGCCTCTTGGAGAACAGCCCCACTACGCATCCTTCGACGTCTCGGATGCCGCGGACGCCTCGTCCGTGTCATCGGCGTCGTTACCGTCGGACTCGGACTCGGCGTCGGTGTCGTCTTCGCCTTCGCCGAGGAGCTCACGCACCTCGTCGTCGATGGAGGGCTCAGGCTCGACATCGTCAGCAGCGCCAGTGTCTTCAGCAGAATCAGCAGCGTCAGCAGAATCAGCGTCGTCAGCGTCGTCAGCGTCGTCAGCAGCGTCAGCAGCGTCAGCATCGTCAGCATCCGTGTCGTCAGCAGAATCAGCAGCGTCGGCGTCGTCAGCGTCAGCGTCAGCGTCCTCCTGATCGTCGTCGAAGTCGCCTTCGATGAGGCCGTCCTCGATGATGATCTCCTCGTCGCCAGCCTCGTCGACGCCGAGTGCCTGGGCGGCGACCTCTGCACGTTGTGCCCAGAACTCGGCCTCGTCGGTTCGTCCGAGGTCCTCGAGCACGGCTGCACGAGCAGCGAACAGCGCGGGACTCCACTCGAAGGCGCGGTCGGGGTCAAGCTCAGGAATCTCGAGTTCGCCGAGCGCGAGCTCGAGGTCACCCTGATCCAGGCGCGCACCGGACATCGCGATGGCCAGAGAGACGCGCACGGGTGTGGGGAGAGCAGCCCGGTCCACGGCGCGACCGGTCTCGAGGGCTCGGTCGGGGCGACCGATGCCACGCTCGCTGTCGACCATCAGTGCGATCTGGTCGTCTTTGCCGGAGATGCGACGGTAGGTGCGCAGCTCGCGAAGGGCCAGAGCGAAGTCCTCAGTGGCGTATGCGGTGATACCGAGCGTCTCACGGACGATCGCGATGCGACCTGCACGACGAGAAGCCGCGAGGGCGTGCTCGTGCGCACGGGCCGGATCCTCGTCGATGAGCTGAGACGCCATGGCAAGGTGACGCGCGACGAGTTCCGCATTCTCCTTGCTGAGGGTCTTCAGTTCGTTGCGGGCCGAGGTATGCAGGTCGCGTGCCGTGACCTCATCAGGGATGTGCGGGTCGTTGAAGCGCGGCCGATCACCGTCTGCCTGAATCGGGCGTTCGCGGCCCGCTCCCCCGCGCTGCGGGTAAGAACGGGACGAGTCCCGGTCCTGTCCAGCGTCGCGGTTGTACCCGCCGGAGCGGGCGTCGTTGTCGCGGCGCGGTGCGCCACCGTCACGGTTGTAGCCTCCGGTGCGGGGTGCACCACCGTCACGGTTGTACCCACCCGAACGGGGTGCACCACCGTCCCGGTTGTACCCACCGGAACGGGGAGCACCACCATCACGGTTGTACCCACCCGAACGCGAAGCACCACCATCACGGTTGTACCCACCGGAGCGCGGCGCACCACCATCACGGTTGTAGCCGCCAGACCGGGGGGCGTCGTTGTCGCGGCGCGGTGCGCCGCCATCGCGGCTATAGCCACCCGAACGCGGTGCGTCGTTGTCACGGTTGTACCCGCCAGAACGCGGAGCACCACCGTCACGGTTATAGCCACCGGAACGGGGAGCACCACCGTCACGGTTGTACCCGCCAGAGCGCGGTGCGCCACCATCACGGTTGTGGCCACCGGACCGGGGGGCGTCGTTGTCGCGGCGCGGAGCACCACCATCACGGTTGTAGCCGCCAGACCGGGGGGCGTCGTTGTCGCGGCGCGGTGCGCCACCATCGCGGCTATACCCACCGCCCCGAGGTGCACCACCATCGCGGCTATAGCCACCCGAACGCGGTGCGTCGTTGTCGCGGTTGTACCCACCGGAGCGCGGTGCACCAGCATCACGGCTGTACCCACCCGAACGCGGAGCACCACCATCACGCTTGTAGCCGCCAGACCGCGGTGCGTCGTTGTCGCGGTTGTACCCACCGGAGCGCGGTGCACCACCGTCGCGGCTGTACCCACCGGAGCGCGGTGCACCACCATCACGGCTATAGCCGCCCGAACGAGGAGCACCACCGTCGCGGCTATAGCCACCGGAGCGGGGGGCGTCGTTATCGCGTCGCGGAGCACCACCCTCACGGCTGTACCCACCCGAACGGGGCGCGCCACCGTCGCGGTTGTACCCACCGGAGCGCGGTGCACCACCGTCGCGGTTGTACCCACCCGAACGTGGTGCGTCGCTATCGCGGCGAGGAGCGCCACCATCGCGGCTGTAGCCACCGCGCGGTGCACCATCCCGGTTATAACCACTCTCGCGACGGGGCGCGTCATCACGACGCGGACCGGTGCTGCGGTTCTGATCCGAGCGACCTCCGGAAGGTCGGTGACCGCGCGATCCGTTGTCGTCGTTGCGACGCGGACGGCGCTCTTCCTCTTCCGGCATGATGCTCCCTGTTTCTGTTGTTGCTGTTAACGCAAAATGGCCACCCAACGATGGGTGGCCATTTGCTTAAAAGAAGTCCGGCGGTGTCCTACTCTCCCACAGGGTCCCCCCTGCAGTACCATCGGCGCTGTGAGGCTTAGCTTCCGGGTTCGGAATGTAACC